>CAVPOS010000020.1:0-111894 GCA_963707105.1 uncultured Gemmatimonadaceae bacterium | reverse complement strand
TTGTCGGGCTGAACACGCGCCCGGTTCGGCAGACGGTGCAGAAACTGACGAGAATCGGAATGCCGTCGACCGTGTCGCGCACCTGATGGTGATAGCCGATGAAACGCACCGGATACGCGCGCGCCTCGCCGCCCAAGTCCACGCCGACCACGAGTCGTCCGGGTTCGACGGTGTTCTTGTCGACGCGTGCCAGGACGACGTGGTTTGGCGGGAGGAAGATGCGATCGGCCGCCATCACGAAGTTCGCGGCGTAGGCGACAAAGCCGGCAGCCGCGAGTGCGGGTATGGCAAGCCACCGCCGCCAGCCGGGCGCCGCGAACACGCTCACGGCGCCGGCGACGATCGCGAGACCCAACACGCCGCGAAACCACCAGCGCCGCTCGTGCAGAAAGTACGCGACGTCGATGCTGCGCACGCGCTGGCTGTAGGGCAGCGGCATTATGAAGTAGACGTTCGCCAGCTCGAACAGGACGAGCGCCAGCAGTCCGACGTAGAACAGCTTCTTCACCTATTCTGCTCCCGGAGCACGTGGGGCGTATCCGCTTGCTTTAAGAAAACGATCGAAATCCTGGATGGTCAGAATATCGTGGATTGCGCGCGTCTTGTCGCGGCGGCCGGGCAACCGCAACTGCAACAGCAACCGCAACCGATTCGACGCAGAGGACGCAGAGGACGCGGAGGCGCAGAGGACAGCCGCGTAGGTCGAGGCTCTTTGCGCAACGAGCCGGATTTTTTTGTTGAGAGCCGCTCGGGAGGCTTCGGCGTGCTGCGCGGCGCGGTTCGCCGGGGGAGAGTGGATTCCCGAGCGGCAGTCCCAAAGAACCCGGCTCGTTGGGCGAGGGGCTCGATCGAGCGGCTGTCCTCTGCGTCTCCGCGTCCTCCGCGTCCTCTGCGTCAAAGCAGTTCAGTGAGGTCCCGGTACCGAGTATCCGCTTGCAGTAAGAAAGCGATCGAAATCCCGGATGGTCAGAATATCGTGGATGGCGCGCGCTTTGTCGGCGGCATCGATCGTAGTACGCCTTCGTGATTCTGTACCCGATCCAATATCCGAGATCCGCCGGCCGGTCGCCGCGCTTGGGATTGCTGCCGTTCCAGAGCCAACGGCTGTAGTCCTTGCCGTGCATCTCGCGTGAGAAGTCGGCCCACAGCTCCGCCTCGTGTGCCTCCGCGTACTCGTCGCGGCTCGGCACACCCGTCACAAGCTCGGCGATGAGATTCGCCGAGCCTTCCATGATCGATTGGCGGAGCAGGGTGCCGCGCAGAAAGGAGGGCCCGCCCGTGAAGATCCCGATCCACGGATAGTCCTGCTGCGTGTGCACGAACTCGTGCGCGACGGTGGACGCGAGGCGCGACGGGTCGCCGGCGCGCTCGACGCCGATGAGAACGACCGGATCGCTGGTATGCGTCGTGGTGCCGGCGGCCATCCCCGCGCCGACAACGAAGTACACGCCGGGCTGTCGTCCCTGCGGATAGATCGCGCGAAAGCGCGCGAAGATCGAATCGACCCGCGTCACCGCCGAGTCGAGCCCGCCCAACTTGAACTCGATTCCGCGAATAGCGCGCCGGCGCCCGCCGGATCGCCGAGCAGAGCTGCCGCCGGTTCATCCCCAGCTTGGCGTCGTAGGCCCGCAACCCCCGCGACGCGTCGCGAAAGTAGTCGCCGAGCGCCGCGCACGACGAATCGCCCGCCGACAGCCGATGCATCGCGTCGACGAACCGATGCACGTCCCCGTCGCTCACCTCGGCCACCACGACCCCGCGCGACCGGTACGCCTCGAAGGAGAGCAGGCCGCCGATGGCGAGGAGAGTCGTAGCGAAGAGGAGTCCGACGCATCATAGGCGGAGTTTACGTACGGGCGTCTCGACTTGGCCAGGCGCGCGCCGCCGAAAACTGCAACTGAAACCGCAACTGCAACCGCAACCGCAACCGCAACTGCAACTACAAACGCAACGGCAACTGCAAACGACTCGACGCAGAGGCGCAGAGGACGCGGAGACGCAGAGGACATCCGGGCGCGTCGAGGCTCCCTGCGCAACGAGCCAGTTTCTTGTTGAAAGCCGCTCGGGGGGCTTCGGTGAGTCGGCGCGGCCCCTCGGGCGTGAGTGGCTTCCCGAGCGGCAGTCCCCAAAGAATCCGGCTCGTTGGGCGAGGGGCTCGATCGAGCGGCTGTCCTCTGCGTCTCCGCGTCCTCTGCGTCCTCTGCGTCAAAGCAGTTCACTAAGGTCGCGTACCGGGGATCCGACCAGTTCGGCAAGGTCGCGGCACCGGGGATCCGACCGATCAGGCCCCGCAAGAACCCTTGCCGGACTCCAATCCAACCTTTATTTCCCCGGCATTGTCTAACAAACCAACATGGATCCCCTCGGCGACCTCGAGCAGATCGTTCTCCTTGCCGTCCTCCAAGTCCGGCGACCAGGCCTATGGCGTCCCGGTGCAACAGGAAGTCCGGCAACGCGCGCGGCGCGATCTCACGCTTGGCACGATCTACAAGGCGCTCTCTCGCCTCGAGGCCAAGGGCCTCGTCGCGTCGCGCGTCGGTGAGCCGACCTCCGAGCGAGGCGGGCGCGCAAAGCGCTACTACACGGTGAGCGCGGCGGGGAAGCGCGCGCTGCGAGAAAACCTGTTCGCTCTGCGCCGCATGGCGGCAGGACTCGACGTCGGGCTCGACGCGCCGTGACGAGCGACGATCGCGACGTCGCCCCGCCGGCGATCGGGCTTCGGCTTCTCGATCGCGTCATCCGTCCCGACGCGCGCGACGCGATCGTCGGGGATCTGGTCGAACGGCATCGCCGAGACGCGATCGAGCGCGGACCGGCGGCCGCTCGCGTGCGCTTCTGGTGGGAAGCGCTCGTCGCCATTCGTCACTTCGGTTCCCTCGCCGGCCTCCGGCGCGAACGACACCAGGAGAATCTCATGTCATCATTCCTTGACCGACCTCCGTCACGCCGCGCGGCTACTCCGGCGGGCTCCCGGATTCGCCGCGCTCTGCGCCGTGACGCTCGCGCTCGCGATCGGACCGACGACCGCGATCTTCAGCGTCGTCGATCCGCTGCTCATTCGGTCGCTTCCGTATGACCACCCCGACCGACTCGTCTACGTCTGGGAGCGCGATCAGAACGGGCACCAGATCACGACCGGATTCGCCACGGTGCAGGACATCCGTGCGAGCGCTACGACGCTCGAGTCGCTGGCGGCGGTCTCATCGTGGATCCCGACGCTGTCCGACCCGACCGCCCCCGAACGGCTCAACGGGTCGCGCGTCACGTGGAATTACTTCCGTACCCTCGGCGTGCACCCCATGCTCGGCCGCGACTTCGTCGCCGACGAGGACAAGCCGATTCAGCCCACGAGCTTCGGCGGGGCGAAGGTCGTCCTCCTCTCATATGGATTGTGGACGCGGCGCTTCGCGGCGGATTCCTCGATCGTCGGGCACACGATTCAGCTCGGCAGTGCGCCTTGGACTGTGGTCGGAGTCCTCCCCAAATCGTACGAGGACGTCCATCAATCCGGCGCGCAGATCTACACGCCGCTGGGCTACGCCGTGGGCCAACCGTGGGCCTGCCGCTCCTGCCGGCATCTCACGGCCATCGCGCGCATTCGCGAGGGCGTGTCTCGCCAGCGAGCGAAGGCGGAGCTCGATCAGATCTCCGCTCAAATCGTCGCCGCGTATCCGAAGGAGTATTCATCCGCCGGAACGTTCGTGGAGCCGATGCAGGAGAAAGTCACGAGCGCGGTTCGGCCGGCGCTCTACGCGATCGCGGGCGCCGTGGTGTTGGTGTTGCTCATCGCCGTCGCAAACGTCGTGAACTTGCAGCTTGCACGTGCGGTTCGACGCGACGCCGAGTTCGGCGTGCGTCTGGCGCTCGGGGCCGGAGCAGCTCGGTTGGCGCAGCAGCTCGCGGCCGAAGGACTCGTCATCGCCGCGGCCGGCGGCGCGTTGGGCATCGCACTCGGATGGGCGACGCTGCCGCTTCTCGTCGCCAGGCTTCCGCGCTCGTTCCCGAGGATCGACGCGATCCACTTCGACCTCGCCGCGTTGGCGGTCGTCGGCGCGATCGTGGTCCCGCTGGCGATCGTGCTCGGCGTCGTGCCAGCGCGGGGCGCGCGAAAGCGAGTGCTGTACTCCGGCGCGCTGCGCGGCGCGAGCCGTGTTCGCGGCGCCGACCATCATCGCACGCGCTCGATGCTGGTGATCGCCGAGATGGCGCTCGCGCTGCTGTTGCTGGCGAGCGCCGGGCTCCTGGCCCGCAGCCTGGTTCGATTGCTGGCGGTCGACCCCGGGTTCGATCCGAACAACCTCATCACCATGCCGGTGGAGGCGTCCGGGCCGCGATATGCCGCCAACGATGCGGTGCTCGACCTCCGCCGGCGCACGATCGACGCGGTGAGCGCCGTGCCGGGCGTGATCGGCGCGGCGGTGACGACTTCGGTCCCCCTCGGCGGGAACCGCGATCAGTACAGCATCATCGCGCAGGACAGACCGCTCGCCAATCCTGAGTTGGCGCCGTACGCGACGGGCTATCGGGTCGTCGGCGACTACTTGAAGGTGATGCGCATTCACCTGCTCGCGGGCCGCGATTTCACCGACCAGGATGCGCGCGACACGTCGTCGTCCGTCGCCATCATCAGTCTCGCGCTCGCGACGACGCTATGGGGCGAAGGCGGCGACGGAGCGGGCGCGCTCGGAAAACGGATCCACATCCCGAACGCGGCACACCACTGGTCGACGGTCGTCGGCGTCGCGGCCGACGTACACCACGAGTCGCTCGACGCCGACGATCGTCGATCGTTCTACGTGCCGGAGTCGGCGTGGGGTTGGGCGAATGGGAGCGGGATGCTCGTCGTGCGCGCGCGCTCGACGTCGGCGGCGCTCATGCGGCAGATCCGTGCCGCGGTCGCAGCCGCCGATCCATCTCAGCCGGTCACCGACATGCGTACGATGGACGCCGTCGTAGCATCGTCGGCGGCGCAGCGATCGCTCGCGCTCACCTTGTTCGCCGCCTTCGCGACGCTCGCGTTGCTGCTTTCGGCGGCGGGCATCTACGGCGTGCTGGCCGGCAGCGTCGCGGAACGAACGCGCGAGATCGGGTTGCGCAGCGCGCTCGGCGCGACGCCCGGCGATCTCTTGCGCATGGTGCTCGCGCGCGGACTCGGCCTCGCCGCGGTCGGAGTGGTATTCGGGCTGATCGGCGCGCTTGCGACGACGCGCTACTTGCGCGCCTTGCTGTTTGGCGTCGGACCCATGGACCCGCTCATGCTTGGCGCGGCGGCGGCGCTTCTGCTCATCGTTGCGGCTGCCGCGTGCTTCGTGCCGGCGCGCCGAGCGATTCGCGTCGATCCGATGGAGGCGCTTCGGGAGTAGCCTCGTGGGCGCGACGCTCGTTCCGTTTCGCGATCAGCGTCGGCAACAACGACAGCAGCAGCATCCCGACCATGACGGCGCCGCCGATGATGAACGCTCGCGCGCCGCTTCCGCGCACGCCGGCGCGCAACCGATCTCCCACGTAGACCGCCGCCAACGTCAACGGAATGATTCCCAATCCGCTCGCCGACCAATAGGGAAGAAATCGGAGCCGAGCGGTTCCTGCCGCGTAGTTCAGCATGCCGAACGGAATCATGGGCACCAGCTGCAGGCGGAGCACGTTGAGGAACGTGTTTCCTTCGCGCAGCCTTCGAAGCTTGCTCCTCGTGGCGGCCCAGCAAGCGGAGCGCTGATTCCGACCACACGGTCCGCGCGAGCGTGTAGCCGGCGGCGCTGCCGAGCATCGACGCGACCCAAACGAGGATGGATCCTTCGACGAACCCGAACACGGCGCCGGCGCCGTAGGCGAGCGGCGAGACCGGGGCCGCCAGCGCGGCCATGGCGGCGTACACCACGACGAAGGTCGGCGCGAGCCAGGGAATGCCGCTCGCGCGTTGGGCCGCTTCGTGAAGCGCATCCGGCTTCTTCAGGTCGAAGTAGCCGAGCTGCCACGCGGCGACGACGAGTCCCGCGAGAATGACGACCGGAAACGCGACGCGCGCCCAATCGCCCATCGTCGGCCGGCGTCGGCGTGACCGCGGCTCGACGGTGCGTTGCGCGCTTGGGGACGGGAGGCGGACATGGCTGTAACCCAAGTCAAGCCCCGTGCCGCCGCGTCCGGCGGCGCATCACTCCGGCAGCGTCTGCCCTGTCGTCTCGATCGCCAGCGGAATGATCAGGATCCCCAGACCGAACGCGATCGCCGTGAGCGCGACGGGCGTGCCAAGTGTTCCCATACGCAGCACCATCGACGCGATGGCGAAGTTCACTCCGGCGCCGACGAACCGCCCCACGCTCGTCGAGAACGCGAACGCCGTCGCGCGCACGCGCGTGTCGTACTGCTCCGGCAGCCAGAGGCTGAACGCGGCGAAGCTCCCGCCGGCGAATCCCATGAAGAACAGAATGACGATGAACGGCGTGAGCCCGTTGTCGAGATAAAACGCCCAACCGAACGCGAGCGGGATCGTCAACATCATCCCCGCGAAATACAGGGCGACGGTCGCTTTGCGTCCCCATCGCTCGGCGAACACCGGCAGACACAGGCAGCCGAGGATCGTGCCGATCGAGAGGACGCCGGTGCCGAGCGACACGAGCTTGGCGGCGGCCGGGCCGACGATGCCCGCCTTCTTGGCGAGCGTCGTGATTGCCGCTGGCTCGTAGACGGCGCCCGCCCAGAGTCCTATGATCGCGACGGTGAGCAGCGTCGCGTTCACGATCGTGCGCTTGCGGTACGTCGGACTGAAGATCTCGGCGAGCGGGTGCGCGCGTTTCGCTTCGGACTCGTGTCGCTTCCAGCGCTCGGGTTCTTTCACGCGGCGCAGCGTGAGCACGGAGACGATCACCGGCACGAATCCGCAGAGGAACATCGCGCGCCAGCCGAAACGCGCGCCGACCGTATAGTTGAGCGCCGCGGCGAAAAAGAAGCCGAAGTAGTAGCCCGTCTGCAGATACCCCGCGCCCATCTTTCTCCGATCCTCGGGCCAGGCCTCGGCAACATAGGTTCCGGCCATCGCCCACTCGCCGCCCACGCCGATGCCGGCGAGCAGACGAAACGCGCCGAGCTGCCAGACGTTCTGCGCGAACGCGGCGGCGCCGGTGAAGAGCGCGTAGACGAGGATCGTCGCCGCGAGCGAGCGCGTGCGTCCGAAGCGGTCGGCGATCGGCCCCCAGAGGAACGAAAATCCCCACCCGACGAGGAACATCGCGAAGAGAATCGAGCCGACGAATCCGACTCTCGCGGGAGAGGCTTCCATTCCCGAGCGCGGAAGCAGCTCCGTGAGCGCCGGCGCCAGCACGAGCGCGTAGATCACCGAGTCCATGCCGTCGAGCAGCCAACCAGTCCACGCCGCCCAGAAGCCGACGATCTGCTGGCGGTTGAGCTTCGTTCTGACTGACCGGCGCGTCGAGCGCCACGCTTCGGGCGGTCACGGGTTCACGGGACGACGGGAAGGGTTACGTGAGAAGGCAAGACTCGTCGACCCATAAATGCGCTGCGTCGCCTTCACGAAGTCGCTCGCCTTCGCATCGAAGATGCTCGGCATGAACTTCTGCGGATTGCGATCGATGATCGGGAACCACGTCGACTGCACCTGCACCATGATGCGATGGCCTTTGAGGAACACGTGGTCGTGCTCTCGCAGCGGGATCGTCCACTCGGTCGGTTTGTTCGGCACGAGCGGATGCGGCGTCTCGAAGCTCTGGAGAAAACGGCCGCGACGAACCTCCATGGCGATCGGCAGCTCGTATCCGTTGAGCGATCGAGCGTACGCGTTGGGCGGCGGACCGAAACCAGGATCCCACGCGTTCGTCTGCGCGCTGTCCGGGTAGACGTCGATCAGCTTGACGACGAAGTCGGCGTCGGTGCCCGAGGTGGACGCGAACAGCGTCGCCGACAACGGGCCGGTGACGGTCACGTCGTGGTCGAGCGGCGCGCTCGTGTACGTGAGCACGTCAGGACGGCCGTCCACGAAGCGTTGGTCGGCGACTTCCCAGAGACGCCAATCGCCGCCCGGATACGTCGGTGAGATCGGACGCTGCCGATAGGGAACCGGGTTCGCCGGGTCGGACACGTACTCGCGGTATGCCGCGCTCGCGCTCGACGACGGTTTCGTGAACGAGAGCGTGCCGTCCGTTTGGAGATAGAGGTCGGTCGGTTTCGCCGCCGTGGGCGGCCACGAGTCGTACGTCTTCCACGAGTTCGAGCCCGTTTGGAACGTGGTCGCGCGCCACGTCGGCTTGCTTCCCTGGCCGTGCAGGTAGTACCGGAAGAACGGCGCCTCGATGTTCTTGCGGAATTCCTGCGCTGTCGCGTGCCCGCCGAGCGGAATGATCCCGATGCTGTCGTTCTTGGGGGAGTGCCATGAGCCATGGTACCAGGGCCCCGCGACGATGAAGTTCGTGTGGTCGGGGTCGTTCTTCGAGGCCTGGTGGAAGATCGCCCACGGGCCCCACGGGTCTTCCTGATCCCAGAAACCGGCGACGTTCAGGTTCGGGACTGTGGAGCCTTTGATCTGCGTGTACCAGGCCTCGCGTTTGTTGAAGGCGTCGTAGTTCGGGTGCTCCACCGTCTCGTTCCACGCTGGAATCGAATTGTGGAGGTACTTCGCGTTGATGTTCGAGAGTGGCCCGAGCTTCAGATACCACTCATAGGTATCGTACGTGCCGAAGTCGAAATGTGTATTGGCCGTCTTGCTCGCTTGCTCCAGGACGGCGTACTCGAAGTCGTAGCTCTCGCGCAGCGCGCCGTAGTGGTGGTTGTCGTCGTTCATCCACTCGTCGGCCGGCGACGCCTGCTCGCTGATCGCCTTGAGCGCCGGATGCGGCATGAGCAACGTCATCGCGGCTGTCAGCCCGTCGTACGACACGCCATACATCCCGACGTTGCCGTTGTTGTTCGGCACATTCTTCACGAGCCAATCGATTGTGTCGTACGCATCGGTCGTCTCGTTGACGTTCTTCGGCGACTTGTCCGCCAGGTTGACCGCCGATGAGAGCAGAAAGGTGCCCTCCGACTTGAACCGGCCGCGGAGGTTCTGAATCACGATGATGTACCCATCGGTCCAGAACTCGCTTTGGCTCAGCGCCACGGCGGGAGGCGGCCCGTTCGGCACCCCGTATGGTGTTCGCCTGAGCAGGATCGGCAGCGGCTCGGAGCGGCCCGCCGGGCGCATGATCACGGTTTGCAGCCGCGCGCCGTCGCGCACGGGGATCATCACTTCTTCGAAGGTGAACGTCGGGCCCAAAGAGCCTTGCGATCGTGCCGGCGACGGCACGGTGATCGCCAGCGGAAGAACGAGCGTCCATCCAAGACGTCGCATATGACGGGAGGGGTTGTCGGCGGTCAGAACATAGATCCCGTCCCGAGGATCAGCTATGGTCACTCCATGCCGGGAGCAGGCGTTTCTGTACTTTCCCGAGGGCCGTGCGCGGTAGAGCGTCTATCCGCACGAACGCGCGCGGCACCTTGAACGACGCCAGCTGGGCGCGACACGTCGCCTCGAGGGAAGCGACGTCGAGATCGGCGTCGCTGACGATGTAGGCGATCGGCACCTCGCCGCGCACGTCGGTCCGGCGCACCGAGGACCGCCGCCTCGCGCACGCGCGGATCCTCGAGCAGCACGTCCTCGATCTCTCGCGGGTAGATGTTGAACCCGCCGCTGATGATCAGGTCGCCGCGCCGGCCGCGCAGCGTGTAGTACCCGTCGGCTGATCGCACGCCGACGTCTCCCGTCCGAAACCAGCCGTCGTGGAACGCCGCGGCGGTCGCGTCGGGACGCCGCCAATACTCGGCGAAGAGGTGAGGGGATCTGACCTCGACTTCACCGACCTCGTCGTCCCCCAGCACCGTTCCGTCCTCGCCGACGATGCGCGCCGAGACGCCGGGGAACGGAGGTCCGACCGAACCAGGTCTCCGCTCCCCGTGATATGGATTGCCCGTGATCATGAGCGATTCGCTCATCCCGTAACGCTCGAGGATCGTATGGCCGAAGCGCGCATGAAACGCATCGTGCACGTGCGCCGGCAGCGGAGCCGATCCCGACACGAACAACCGTGCGGCCGCGCCGATCACGCGTGCCTGATCGTCGCTCACCACCGCGGGATCGAGCAGCCGCACATAGATCGTCGGGACACCGAACACGAGTGTCGGCTTGAAGTCGGCCATCACGCCGGGCGTCGTGCGATGGTCGAAGCGCTCGAGGAGCCGCATGCGGCAGCCGCTGATGAGCCAACAGTGAATTCCGTTGGCGAGACCGTGCACGTGGAAGAGCGGCAGCATCGCGAGGTAGCGGTCGGCATCCGTGATCTGCCACGCCGACGTGACCGTCGTGCCGTTGGCCGCGAGGTTGTCGTGCGAGAGCACCGCGCCTTTCGCGGCCCCCGTCGTGCCGGATGTGTAGACGATGAGCGCGGGATCGCGCCCGGTCACGGGAACGGCCGGACGGCCGCTCTCGCGAGACGCCGGCCGCGGCGCTCAACGCGAGCACGTCCCAGACCGGCGCGTATCGGGATACGTCGCGTCGCTCTTCGGCTCGACCACGACCGCCTTCGGCTCGGCGTCCGTCACGATGTGCCGAAGCTCGCGCTCACGATAGAGAATGTTGATCGGCACCATGACGACGCCGAGCCGCGCGCAGGCGAGGAACAGGTCGATGAACTCGACGCGATTCGAAAGATGGACGCAGAGCCGGTCGCCGCGCGCGAGCCCGCGCGCCGCGAGCTCGTTCGCCATCCGATTCGCGCGCGCGTCGACGTCGCCGAACGTCAGCGCGTGGAGCGCGCCGTCCGCATCGGTGTATTCGATGCCGACGCGATCCGCGCGGCCGCGAAGCGATTTGTCGAAGAGCTCCGTGAGTGTCATGTCCCTCGTCCGTCTCGCTCGCTGTCGCCCGGCTCGGCCGGGCGGAAATGGAGATCGAACGCCAGCCAGATCGTTCTCGAGAACGGAAAGAAGAGAAGTGGCATGAGCAACGCGAGCGCGATGCCGACCACCATGCCGGGTATCGCGTTCGGCCACCAGATCGCCAACACGATGATCGCGACGACCGCCGCGACCCCTTCGCCGGCGACCCAGTTGATCGCGAACGCCCCGAGCCAGTGGTCGGCCTCGCCGCGGTCGAAGGCGAGTCCGCACGTCGCGCATCGCGGAGCCATCTTCAACCACGACCGCCACATCCCCGGCGCGCCGCAGCGCGGGCACCGGAGTCGCAACGCGCGGCCGAGCTTGAGGCCGAGCGAGCTCACTGCGGAGTCGACGATCGAGATCGTTCGCGCAGAGGGCGCATTTCCGACCAGAGCGGAGGGGGAATCTTGCGCCGTTCCGAGCGTCGAATCCAGCCGGATGGCGCATACGTAATTTGGCATGATATGCGGACACGCGTGACGGAAGTCACGGTGGCCGTTCAGGTTCTGTAAGTGTGTGGGCCACCACGAGAGACGGAGTAGATTTTCGCACCCGACCCGTCTACACTGATTGTCGACGCAGCAACTATTCATTTATGACGGACGACGTTTCAGTGCTCGGTTCGACCTTCACCTCGTCGCGACCCACGACAGCTCTGACGTAATCGAGCGTCGCGCGACAGACGCCGGCGATGTAAACCGGCGCGGTCTCCCCGGATCCAGGATACGCAACCGTCGATGACGAACCGCCGAAGCCGGCGGGCAAGCAAGTATTGTCCACTCTCTGATAGATATACTGTGATCAGGCCGAAGCAGTCCCCGTGGTCGCCGCCGGCGACCTTCCCCAGCTTCGGGATGAGCTCCGTGCCGGGCGGACCGAGGCGCTCGACGAGATTCTCCCGCTCGTCTACGAAGAGCTCCGCCGCACCGCGCGCCGCGAGCTCGCCGTTCGTCCGAGCGACACGCTCTCGGCGACGGGTCTCGTACACGAGGTGTACCTCAAGTTCTCGCGGTCCGAAGGATCGCCGTGGCAGAACCGCGCTCATTTCCTGAGCGTCGCGGCCATCGCCATGCGCCACATCCTCGTCGACCGCGCGCGCCGACGCACCGCCGAGAAGCGCGGCGGCACGCAGCGGCCGATCACGCTCGACGAAGGGCTGGTCGACGGCGCGACAACATCCCGAGTCGCTGCTCGAGCTCGACGAAGCGCTCAACGACCTCGCGAAGATCGACGAGCGGCTGGCTCGCGTCGTCGAATGCCGCTTCTTCGGCGGCATGACCGAGGAAGAGACGGCCGAGAGCCTCGGCATCACCGCGCGAACCGTGCGCCGCGATTGGACCAAGGCGCGCGCGATCCTCTATCGCGCGCTCAACGATCCGCCGTCGCACACCGGACAGCACCGGAGCTTCGCGACCGCCGGACGATGAGCCGCGCACCGTTGTCCCGCGAGCAATGGAGCCTGCTCGACCCATTGCTCGATGCGGCGCTGGAGATCTGCCCCGACGAGCGGGAAGAGTGGGTCGAGCGCGCCTGCGGCGGCGACGCCGACCTCGCCGCCGAGCTGATGACGCTCATCGCGGCTTGCGAGCTCACCGACGACTTCCTCTCGGAACCGGCGGCCGTCGCTTACGCGCCGCTCCTAGCTGACCCCGAGCTTCCCAAAGAATTGGGGGGCCGCTACCGCATCGTCCGCGAGATCGGGCGCGGCGGAATGGGGACCGTCTACCTCGCCGACGACCTGCGCCATGGGCGCCAGGTCGCGGTCAAGGCCGTGCACTCGAGCATCGCGCGAGCCATCGACCGCGCGCGTTTCGAGCGCGAGATCGAGATCGCCGCGAGCCTGTCGCACCCGCACATCCTTCCGCTGCACGACTCCGGGGAAGTGTGTTTCCCGGGCGAGAAGGAACCCGCGTTCGTGTACTTCGTGTCGCCGCTCGCGACAGGCGAATCGCTGCGCGAACGGCTGAAGCGCGACCGACGGCTGTTGCGCGAAGAAGCGGTGCGGCTCGGCCGCGAGGTCGCGCTGGCGCTCGACTACGCGCACCGCCACGGCGTCGTCCACCTCGACATAAAGCCGGCGAACATCCTGCTCCAGGAAGGACATGCGCTCGTCGCCGACTTCGGCATTGCGCGCGCGATCTCGAACGGCGACGACGAGCCTACCGCCGGCGCGCCGCTCGCCGGCACGCCATCGTACATGAGCCCCGAGCAGGTCGTCGGACTCCCCGACATCGACGGCCGCAGCGACGTCTACTCGCTCGGCTGTGTTCTATATGAAATGCTCACGGGCCAACGTCCCGCGATGCGCGCCGCCGCCGGCAAGGCCGACGCCGGCCGAGTCGGCGCGGATCCGGCGCCGTTGCACCGCTACGTGTCGCGCCGGCTGGCCGCGGTCGTCATGCGTGCGATGTCGCCGCTCCGGGAGGAGCGATTTGCCACGGCCGGCGAGCTCGCGGCGGCGCTGCGCGACGCCGGACGCTTGAACAAGACGCCGATCGTCATCGGATTTGTCGCGGCCGCGATCGCGGCGGGCGTCGTGGCCGTCGCGGCGAGCAGGGCGGGGCGCGCGTCCCCGCTCGACCAGGACCTCGTCGCGGTCGCGCCGCTCGACGTCGCGTCGCCGTCGCTGTCGATCTGGAAAGAAGGACTTGTCGACGTGCTGTCGCGCGGTCTCGACGGCGCCGGCCCCGTTCGCGCGGTGCCCGCCTCGCAGGTGATTCACCGGTGGCACGGACGAGCGGACCCGCAGTCGGCAAGAGACCTCGGGCGTGCGACGCACGCGCGACTGGTGATTTTTGGCGGGCTGCTCGCCGCGGGCGACTCCGTTCGCGCCACGCTCAGCATGCTCGACGTGGCGAGCGGCCGAACCGTCGCCGACATCCAGTACGTGGACGCCGCCGACCGGATGGACCGCCTTTCCGATTCCCTGACGGTGGCCGTGCTTCGCGAGATCGGCCGGTCCCGCAACATCGACCTCGCGCACGCGACATCGTCGCCGACGACGTCGCTGTCCGCGCTCAAGGAGTATTTGCGCGGCGAACAGTTCTATCGAGCGGCGGAATGGGATTCCGCCGAAACGCACTTCGTGAGCGCGCTCGCCACGGACACGGCGTTCGCGCTCGCGTACCACCGTCTCGCGACCGTTCGCTTCTGGCGCGACCAGAGACGGATTCCCGACTCGACGACGTTCACGTTGCTCCTCCAGGCGAGCCGTTTTCAGCGCGGTCTCGGCCCGCGAGAGCGGCTTTTCGCCACCGCCGACTCGCTCTTTGGCGCCGGCTATTTCGCGTGGCGGAGCGCCATCCAGACCGGCAAGTACGGCGAGGAGGAGGCGATCGCTCGCCGGCTGCTGGCGTTATTGGGCGACGCCTTCACGCGCTACCCGAACGACGCCGAAGTTTGCTTTCTGTACGCGGAAGCGATGATGCGGTACCAGGGCAGCGTCGTGATCGGCGAGGTGGACGAGCGGATCGATCCTCGAGCACTACGAGCACGCGATCGAGCTCGACTCCTCGTTCGCGCCGGCGTACCTCACGCCGATCCGCCTCGCGACGTACCTCGACGGCGCGCGCGTCGGACGCCGCTACGCGCGCGCGTATCTCTCGCTCGCGCCGTCCGGTCCGCGCTCGGACTTCATCCGGCTCGCCGACGTCCTGCTCGACCCGGAGCGTTCCTCGACGCTCGACGTCGCGCGCCTCGTGGACACGCTCCCGGAGAATCAGCTCTGCGTCGCCTCGCGCCTGCTCGGGCACGTGACCGATTCCGCGGAGACGATCGTGCGGATCGCGCGCGAGCTGTCCAAGCGTCCGCCGGAGACCTTGACCGAGGGTCAACATCCGTCGTGCGCGGTCGAGCAGGCCGTGCAGGGACTCCAGTTCCGCGGCCATCTGCGCGAAGCCGAAGCGATGACGACGACGCACGCACATTGGCTGCGCTCGACGGTCCGTTACAACATGGCCCGCGCCGGCATGCTGCCCGCCGACAGCGCGCGCGCCGAATTCAAGCGGATTCTCGAGCTCTTGCCGCGAACCCAGTTCACGAAGCTCTACGGCTGGTGGGCCGGCGACGGCGACACCGCGTCGATCCAGCGGTACATCGATCACTTCGAGGACCGGCTGACGCGGCCGGCCACGCCGTCGACAGTCGCCGGCCTCCGCGCCAACGTCGCCGCCGGGAACGCGTATCTCGCGCTTGCCAGGCGCGACACGATGTCAGCGCTGCGGCAGTTCATGTTCGCCAGCGACACGCTGCACGAGTGCTGGTACGACAACCGCCTCACGCTCGTTCAGTTGCTGATCGCGAAGCACCGGTTCAAGGACGCGTCGACGCGGCTCGAGCGGCGCTGGCCGGGGACGAGCGGCTGCGGCAACGGGTTCGACGACGTGATGTGGACGCTCGCGCGCGCCCGCGTCGCCACGCAGTTGGGCCGCACCGACGAAGCCGTGGCGAGCTACGCGGTCGTCGCCGCCGCGTGGCGCACCGCCGATCCGGAGCTGCAACCCTTCGTACGCGAAGCGCGCAAAGCGCTGGCCGCGCGTCGCGAACCCGGCGGGGAGAACACGCGATCGTATTGACCGAAAATGTTCGCGTGAGATGTCCGTTCTCGCGCGCCGGATTCGTTTTCAAAGAGCCCTGAAGTTCGGGGCTCTTCGTTTTTCCGGGGAGGGGTAGTGGATTGGGGAGACGGAAGGGCGAAGATCGTTGTACGAGCGGAGTAGGGTCGGGTGTGCGTCCAGGTGTTGGGGCGCATGCCCGATCCCCCGTTCCGCGAGCGACGCGGCGCTTGACGCCCGTCTGAAATGACGTAGCGTGGGGCATGAGCCCGCGCACGCCGTTCGATCGCGTTCGACGACTCGCCCGCGCGCTCGAGGGCGTCGAGGAAGGCACGAGCTACGGCTCGCCCGCGCTCAAGATCGGCGGCAAGATGTTCGCGTGCATCCCGGTCGACAAATCGGCCGAGCCGAACACGCTCGCCGTTCGAATGAGCTTCGTCGAGCGGGATCTGCGCGTGAAGATGGAGCCCGACGTCTACTACCTGAAGCCGCACTACGTGAACTACCCGTGCGTGCTCGCCCGCTTGACCAAGATCTCCGACGCGGCCCTCCGCGAGCTGCTCGAGACCGGCTGGACATTCGAGCGCACGACGCGAACGCGCGGCGCCGCAAAGCGACGTCGCGCGTAACGCGATTTCCGCTTCCGACTCCGAACGCGTCCCTACGGCCGCGGATTCGGTGGAGTCGGCGGAGTGGCTACTGAGCCGCTCGCGCTACCGCCGGTTGGCGGGTTGGGTGAGGGCTCTGTGAAGCCGGCGGCGTGATTTTCACGTCGGCGCGATAGGTCGTGTTCCGATTCAGCATTCCGCTGCCGAAGACGAACCACGCGACTACCGCCAGCAGAATGATCACGGCCACGGCCCATCCGGCGGACGATCCGCCGCCGCCCGTGTTCGTGGGCCCTGGTGTCTGAATGATGTCAGCCAATTGTCCCCCCGGTTCGTATGTAGGCGCTTCCCCAATGCGGATGCCGTGCCAACGGACGAATCTGCCGTCGGTTCTTGGCGCGCTCAGCCGCTAGCGCCTGGAGAGCTGTACGAATTGGTACTGCAACGATTTCGCGGAGGAAGCCGGATTCCGCGGAGAACTGCTCTTTTGTTTTTCCAAAAGCGTTTGCTTTTTCCGCTCTACTCCGTTCCAGTCGGCGAAATCTTTGGTTCAGACTCGTAATGGCTAGAACCGGTGGTACGCAGGCATTACGCCACGCGGAAGGCCGTCTAGTTGACATCCTACCAGAGAGATCGTAGCATCGAGTAGAATGTCTACCAAGAAAGATCCGGCCCGCGCTCAGCTCCTTCAGGGGACGCTCGACCTCCTCATCCTGCGCACGCTCTCGCTCGGCGCGCACCACGGCCACGGCATCGCGCTCGCGATCCAGCATTCGTCGCAGGGCGCGCTGCTCGTCGACCACGGATCGCTCTATCCCGCGCTCCAGCGACTCGAGTCGTCCGGATGGGTGCGCGGCGAATGGGGCGTCTCCGACAACAATCGTCGGGCGCGGTTCTACGACCTGACGGCGGCGGGGCGCAAACAGTTGGCGAAAGAGGTCGGCGAATGGCGGCGCCTCGCCGACGCCGTGCACCTCGTGCTCGGACCGGAGCTCAGCGGAGGATAGACCGATGCGATGGAGTTGGTGGGGTCGATGGGTGCGTCGCCGTTCCGACGGCGACTTTGCCGCCGAGGTGGAGTCGCACATCGCGATGGAGACGGAACGCCTCGTGCGCGGCGGGATGAATCCCGGCGACGCGGCGTTCGAGGCGCGCCGCGCCTTCGGAAATCCGACCATCGTGCGCGAGCAGTTGCACGACGCCCGGCCGGCCGCCCGATTCGAATGGATCGCGCAGGACGTTCGTCACGGACTGCGCTCGATGCGCCGCAATCCGGCGTTCACGGCGATCGCCGTCGCGTCGCTCGCCATCGGCATCGGCGCCAACACGACGACGTTCGGCGCGATCGACACGCTTCTCCTTCGCACGCCGGCGCATGTCGCTCGACGCCTCGCGCATTCGCCGCGTCTATTTCTCCGTGCCGGGACCGGGCAGCACCGGAGACCCGTTTTCGGAGACGGGCTACGGTACCTACGCCGCGCTGCGCGACAACGTGACGGCCTTCGAGGCCGTGGGCGCGTTCTGGAAGACGACCGTCTCGAGCGGTCGCGGCGACGACGCCCGCCCCCTGCACGCCGTGCTCGTGACGCCGAGCGTTTTCACGATGCTTGGTGTCCGTCCGGCGCTCGGCCGCTTCTTGGCGCCGGACGAGGAGCGCGACGAACACGGCCACGTCGCTGTTCTCGGCTACGAAGCCTGGCAGTCGTGGTTCGGCGGACAACCCGACGTACTCGGACGCAGCATCGACGTTTCTGGCACGCCGTACCTCATCGCGGGCATCGCTCCCGCGGGATTCACCGGCGTCGATCTAGATCGCGTCGACCTGTGGCTGCCGCTGGGTGCCGGGAAAACGTTCATGGGTCTGGACGCGCTCGATCCGACGAGCCACGGCTATTGGCTGTCGATCGTCGCCAAGGTTCGGGATTCCGTTTCGCTCGAGATCGCTGAGAGCCAAGCCACGGCGGCCTATCGCGCCCGCTACCGTGACGAGCCGCGATTCGATGAAACGTTCGCGAAGTCGCGCGCCATGCTGGGTCCGATCGTCGCCGCGCGCGGCCCGGGGGCGAGCGACGACGCGAAAGTCGCGGTGTGGGTGGCGGCGGTCTCGCTGCTCGTGCTGCTGATCGCCTGCGCGAACGTCGCGAATCTCCTCCTGTTGCGCGGCCTCGCGCGCTCGCGCGAGATCGCCGTGCGGCTCTCGCTCGGAGCGTCGCGCGGACGGCTCGTACGGCAGGGCCTCGTCGAAGGCGGTCTCCTCGTACTTCTCGGCGCTCTGTGCGCGCTCGTTCTCGCCCGCTGGACGGCGACAGCGATGCACACTTTCTTGCTGCCGAATGCACCCGGTTCGAGCGTGCTGGACCCACGGCTTCTCGCTTTCACGGCGGTGATCGCGCTGGGAACCGGAATCCTCGCGTCGCTCGTTCCGGCGGTCCTGACGGCGCGTCACAACGTCGCGCCGCTGCTCGGCGGCGGCCGAGCATCCGGCGGGCCGAATCGGCTCCGGCTTCAGCGAATTCTGATCGGCGCACAAGTCGCGCTGGCGACGCTCCTGCTCGTCGGCGCCGGCCTGTTCGTCACGAGCCTCAGGAACGTGCACGCGATCGATCTCGGGATCGACGCGGACCATCTGCTGTACGTGCGCCTCGACGCCGCGACGCGACGCAAGTCTCGCGACGGGAGCGCGGCGGTGGATGCGCTGTATCGCGAGATGCGCGACCGCGCCCGGCGAGTCCCTGGCGTGCGAAGCGCATCACTCACCGACGGTGAGCCGTTGGCGAGCGGGTTCGGGATCACGCTGCAACGCCGCGGCGCTCCCCCGCTCGCCGAGGGCACTCGCGTCCCGTTTGGGCGCGCGGTCGGCGCGGACTATTTCGAGACGATGGGCACGCGCCTCGTCCGGGGCCGCTTTTTCACGGCCGCCGACCACGTGCCGGGATCGCACGTGGCGATCGTGGACGAAGCGATCGCCAAACAGGAATGGCCGGGCGGCGACGCGCTCGACGCATGCGCGAGTCTCAGTGGCGGAAGTGAATGCACGCAGGTCGTCGGCGTCGTGGCGAACACCGTACTCTGGGAAATGACGGGTAACAAAGGCTCGATCGTCTACATCCCCATGGAAGGCTCTTCGCATTCTGCCGCGTCGATGATGGAAGTCCGAACGAACGGCGATCCCGCCAGGCTAATTCCCGTCCTTCGGCAAGCGATCCTGTCCATCTCTGCCGATCTCCCGTGGGTCGACATCGTCCCGGTGAGCCGGCGGCTCGATCCGCAGCTCAGACCCTGGCGTCTCGGCGCTTCGATGTTTTCCGCGTTCGGTGTGCTCGCACTTTGCCTCGCGGCGGTCGGGCTGTACGGCCTGTTGTCCTACCTCGTTACGCAACAGTCACACGAGATCGGAATCCGCCGGGCACTCGGCGCTCCGGCGAGCGGGATCGTCGGCCTGGTCATGCGGCGCGCGCTCGCGATGACCGTCGTCGGCGTAGCCGTCGGAATCGTCATCGCGCTCGGCGCGGGGCGCCTGATTGCGAGCCGGCTCTATGGCGTTTCGCCCAGCGATCCGGCAGTGATGAGCGTGTGCGCGGTCGTTCTCGTCGTCGTGGCGATCGTCGCGTGTCTCGCGCCGGCGCGCCGCGCAACACGCATCGATCCAAACGCGATCTTGCGCGCCGACTAATCGAGACTCGCGTCCAAATCCGTCGCGTCACCGCAATCGCCCCGCAACCGCAACCGCCACTACTCAACGCAGAGACGCAGAGGACGCAGAGACGCAGAGGTCACTACCGTAACGAGCTGGAATCTTGGGAACGGCCGCTCGGAGCGCGTTTCGTGGCCAACCGAGGGGAGGTCACCATGAAAATCCGGCTCGTTGCCAGCGGACCTGCGGACGCGTAGCCGAAACCCCTCCGCGTCTCCTGCGTCCTCTGCGTCCCTGCGTCAAGGAGTCGCCGTTGGTGTTGTTGGCGCTGATCTCGACTTTCGCAACATCCAGCCGTACAGCCACACGATCGCCGCCACGAACAGCAGGAACCCGAGCCACGGCGCTGGCGCGAAGTTTTCCGGCTCGAGCCCGATTGGAGCGTCTTTCGACAGCGCGACGATCAGCCCCGCGTTGATCACGCCCCAGATGCTCTCGCCCACGATCAACCCGGACGCGACTAGCGTGCCCAGTCGCTCGGCCCGTTCCGGGTTCGGCATCGTGCGCGCGCGCTTGTCGTACCAGTGGGAGATGACCGCGCCGACGACGACGGCGAACGTCGCGGACATCGGCAGGTAGATCCCGATGCCGACCGCGAGTGGCGGGATGCGAAGCTTGTGCGCCGCGCCCAGCGCCTCGTCGAGCAGAATGAGTCCCACGCCGACCGCCGCGCCGATGCCGAGCATCTTCCAATTGAGGCTGCCGCCGATCACGCCCTGGGCGAGCGCGGAAATCAGCGTGGCCTGCGGCGCGGGAAGCGGATTCGGCGAAACCACGTTGACGTTCGGCGCGCCGGCGAAGCCGTACGCCTTGGCCAGCAGGTTGAGCACGAAGGGAATCACCGCCGCGCCGGCGCCCACGCCGACGATGAGCGCGATCTGCTGTCGCATCGGCGACGCGCCGACGAGCTGTCCCGTCTTCAAGTCCTGTAGGTTGTCGTTCGAGATCGTCGCGCACGCGAATACGATCGCCGTGATGAAGAGCGCGAACGCTACGAGCGCCGGCCGCGTCTCCGCCGTCGGGTGCACGGCGACGACGAGCGCCGACGCGCAGAGCACGATCGAGAGAATGCCGACGCCGGAGATCGGGCTGTTCGACGCACCGATCAGTCCCGCCATGTAGCCGCAGATGCCGGCGATCAAGAACCCGCCGAGCAGCACGAAGGGCACCGCGATCAGCGTGAGCGTCGTCGCGTTCGGCGCGAGCACGGTCGAGCTGGCGAACGTGTACGCCAGGTACGCCGCAATGATCAAGCACGCGGCGGTGAGGAGGTAGATCCACTGCGGCGCGATATCGCGGTCGAGATCGTCCCCGACGTTTTTGGCCTTGGACGCCACGAGCGTGCTCACGAGACCGCCGACGACAGGCTTCGCCAGCTTCGCCAACGTGTAGATCGCCGCGATCGCGATCGCGCCGGCGCCTATGAACCGGACTTCCGTACGCCAGATCGTCGTTGTGTGCGCGGCCAGCGTCACACCCGCGGCCGCCGGCGTCATCGACGTGAGTATCGGGACGGCGATCGCCCACGAGATGATGAGCCCCGTGAGCATCGCCATGCCGACCGACAGTCCAACCAGGTGTCCCGCGCCGAGCAGCGCGAGCGACCAGGCGATGTTGTAGCCGGTGGACGCCGTCGCGCCGAGGCGGAAGAACCCGGTCACTTCCGCGGCCGCGACGCGGGTCGCCGTGATGATGGCGAGCCCCGCCGACGCGACCGACCCGAGCATGACCGCGACAAGACCCTGGCGCGCTTCACCTGTATCGTCCTTCGTCTCTCCGCGCGTGCCCGACCCGACACGGAGGACCTCGGCGGCAGCGACGCCTTCGGGGTACGGAAGGTCGGAGTTGGTGACGAGGGCGCGGCGCAGCGGAATCGTGAAGAGAACACCGAGCACGCCGCCAGAAACGCAAATCAGAAACGATTGCCAGAATGGAAAGCCCGTCCACCATCCGATGATCACGAGGCCCGGGAGCACGAAGATGATCGCCGAGAGCGTGCCCGCCGCCGACGCGACGGTTTGCACGATGTTGTTCTCGAGGATCGAGGAGTCCTTGACCGCGCTCAGCACGGCCATCGAAATCACCGCGGCGGGGATCGACGACGCGAACGTGAGCCCGACCTTGAGCCCCAGGTAGACGTTCGCGGCGGTGAAGACGGTCGTGATCAGCGCGCCGAGAATCAGGCCGCGGATCGTGAGCTCTTTGGGTTTCATGCCGCCCAATTCTACCGCCTCAGGTCACGAGCGATAGCGGGCGCGGGCCGGGTCGCCCGCACCGCGGGGCGGAGCGGTCAGCGATTCACGCCGTAGACGACGATGTGGCTGGACTGCGATCCACCCGGCCAGATCGGCGATCGCATCCCCGAGGCCACGCCGATGCGCTGATGTCCGCCGGCGACGTAACTCACAACACCGCCGCCGATCGATTGTCCGGTGGAAATCTGCCAGCGAACGCGCCCGTCGTCGGCATCGAACGCATACACGTTGCCGCCGAGGTCCGCCGTGAACACGAGACCTCCGGCGGTCGGCGTGACGCCGGCGAGCACCGGCTTCGGCGCCTGGAACTTCCATCGCACGTTGCCGTTCTCCGCGTCGAACGCGGTGAGCCAGCCCTTGGCGGCCGTCGCCGAATCCATGCGCTGGCCTCCCTGCGCGTTGCCGAACCACGGCGCGCCGATCCGCGGCACGGGGGAATTCTCGCGCTGAAGCTGCACCGTGCTGCACCAGTCGTTCGCGCCGACGAAGAACGTGTTGCGCGTCGGGTCGTACGCCGCGCCGTTCCACTCGGCGCCGCCGAGGATTCCCGGACAAAATCGCGTCGCGCGATCGCGCGAGAGCGGCACCTCCACGTTTTCCCGCGTCGTCATCGGCACCTGGTACAGCACGCGGAAGCTCCGACGGCGCGCGGCCGCCGAGCGCGTCGACGGCCGCGCGTGACGCGACCGGGCCGCGGTCCACGACGGAGAACAAACCGTCCTTGTTGGCGGAGGCGAGGACGGCGCGCCCCGATCGAGTGGTCACGGCCGGCGACGGACTGTCGACGTCCCAGTCGTGAAAGTCGTGCTTCACGAGCTGGTTGAACGCCAGCATTGTTCCCGAGGCCGCGTCGAGGGCAATGAGAGAGTTGGCATAGAGATTTTCGCCATCCCGCATCGCGCTGTCGAAGTCCGGCGCGGGGTTTCCGGAGGACACGTACAGCACGCCGGCCGTCTCGTCGAGCGTGAACGACGTCCAGAAGGCGCCGCCGGAGAGCGGGTATGCGGCCGCGGCGCCGTGCCCCCACGTCTCGCGCGCCGGTCCGCTCGCCGGCACGACATCGAATTTCCACTTCACCTGACCCATCGCCGCGTCGAGGGCGTAGACGTGGCCGATCACTCCCGCGCGGTCGCCGCCGGCGTTCCCGATGAACACAAGTCCTTTCCACGCGATCGGCGCCATAGGCAGTTGCACGCCCGGACCCGCGACGTCGAGCTGCACGTCCCACACCGTGTGGCCGTCGACGGCATCGAACGCGAGGACGTGCGTGTCCGACGTCCCGCGGAAGACGCGTCCGTCCATGTACGCGACGCCGCGGTTCACCGCCGGTCCGCCGCCCGGCGTCGCCACGTGCCGCGATCGCTTCCATTTCTCGGCGCACGTCGCGGCGTCGATCGCGTACGTCATCGTGTCCGTCGAGAAATACATCGCGCCGGCGACGACGACTTGGCCGGCCTGCAGCGCGGCGACCTCGGGGAGCGTGTAGGTGCAGATCTCCTTCATCGCCGCCACGTTCGACCGGTCGATCTCGGCGAGGGGCGAGAAGCGATCGCCGGCAAGCGTGCGATTGTAGCTCGGCCAATCGCCGACCGGCACGTTGGGCGCGGGGTTGCCCGCGATGGATGCGACTTTTGTTGGGCCACACCCGAGAACGACCGCGATGCATGCGAAGACAACGAGAGCCGGCCCATGAATCCCGTTCATTCACTCAAACTGCGCCGCTCCGGAGCGAGCAGCTAGGGCTCCGTCCAGCCGTCCAGCCGTCCAGCCGTCCAGCCGTCCAGCTGTCTATCCGGTTAGTGCACCGTCGCCAGCGGACTGGCCAGGCGCGTCGCCGCGACGAATTTCACCGGGTCGACGGCTGTCCCCTTCACCCACACCTCGAAGTGGAGATGCGGCGCGGTCGCCAGACCGCTTTCGCCGACCGTCGCGATCTCCTGACCCATCGTCACCGTGTCGCCGGCGTGGACGACCGACGAGCGCAGGTGCGCGAAGCGCGTCACGACACCGCCCGAGTGAACCATCTCGACGACAAGGCCGTAGCCGAGCCGCCGCCCGACGGACGCGACGCGGCCGGCGGCAGGAGCACTGATCGGAGTGCCCTCCGGCGCGGCGAGGTCGACTCCACGATGCGCGCGGAAGACTTCAAGGATCGGGTGAAAGCGAGAGCGTGAAAAGCGGCTCGTGATCTCGCCGTTGATCGGCATCATCATTCCGACGGGCGGCAGCTTCGCCGCCTCGGCGGAGAGCGCCGCCATGCGCATCGACTGCACCGTATCGTCCAAAGCCGCGGTGAGGCGCTGCTCGGCGGCGAGCCTATCGGCGAGGCCGACAGCGGAGTCGGATGTCGCGAGCATCCAGCTCAGCGTCACGGCGGCGAGTCCGGCGGTCAGCATCGCGAACATGCGCACCGTGCGCATCTTCACGCCGACGCGCCGCGGCGCGGCCCTCGGCGTCGGCGGGACGATGATCAGCGTCCACGCCGGCGTCGCGTTGTTGTGCATCGTTCAGCCGCCGCGCGCTAGCCTTGCGCCGCCACCGAGCGGCTGGGAGTGAGCATGAGCCGGCGTTCGCCGATCACCGGCATCTCGGCGTCGAGTGAGTGCACGATGACGTGGCCTTGCACCGTACCGCCCTCTTCGAGTCCAACCGCGGCGGCGCGGATGTCGCCGCGCACCGTCGCCGTCTTCTGGATCTCGACCCGGCCACGCACCGAGAGATCGCCGGTGAGCTCTCCGCCCACCACGACCTCTCGCGCCTCGATGTTGCCGATCACCACGCCGCCGGCGCCGATGATGAGCGTGTCGGCGCGGTGCAGCGTTCCGTCGATGCGGCCGTCCACTCGGACCGTGCCGTCGGTGGCGATGTCGCCTTGAATCGAGAGGTGGGCGTCGATCACGGAATAGCCGTCTGACACGGCGGGCGCCACGGGAGCGCGGCGGCGGCGGGCGAATATGCTCATCGAAGCTTCTCCAGATTGGTGTGCGGCTCGTGCCAATCGATTGCCAATCAAGGACGCTTCAGAATGCCTCGCGCCACGCTCAGTGACTGTGCGAGGCGGCACAGCGAGAAGTCTCATATTGAAGGCCGAAAAGCTGTAATGAAACTTGGCAATCGAGTGGCACGGCGGACGCCACGCGCGCGGCGGCTAGTGGACCACCACACGCACCGCACCCGACGCCCCGCCACCCGGACTTGGCGTCACAGCGCCGACCATGTATTCGCCGGGGACGGCCACGTCCGACGCCGTCAGCGTGATCGCCAGAGCCAACCGGTTGTTCACAAATTGGAACTGGGTCGGTCGCGGATCGCCGTTCCACGTTGCCGTGGTCACGGGGGCGAAGTTCGACCCGAGCACCACGATGGTCGTGTCAACGCCGTGCTGGAGGGACGCCGGTTCGACCCCCGTGACTACTGGCGGTGCATAGATCGTCTCGATGTCGATCGACTGACTTACGCCGCCGCCGGGCGTTGGCTCGGAGACAGCCACTCGATAGCGGCCTGCCCGATTTGACAGGAGGCCGGCACCAACCTGAGTGGCGATCATCGAGTCGCTGGCCGACGCCACGAGGAGGAGACGCGATTCGTTCGTCGCCAACTCAGTCCATCGCAGGATCGCGGATAGGCTGAATCCGCTTCCACGAAGGACAACGGGACCGTCCATCGACACGCGGATCCCGGCATTCGTCAGAACGACCGTGTCGGGTGTGACCGAGACGAGTTGGGGTTTGGGGTAGCCAATGTAGAGCCATGCGACATTCGACACCGTTCCGCTCGATGGATTCACCACGACGACGTCGAGGGAGTCAATGAGTGCGACGTCACCGCGGCCGATGGTCACCCGGGTTTCGTGGGGGCTGACGACCGACGTCGTCCGATCATGGCCGCGGACCCGTACCACGGCGTTGTTGGCGAAACCGTTGCCGAGGACGCTGAACGAGGTATCCTGTCCCGCGAGGAAGAGGAGATTCGGCGACAAGCTCGTGACACTTGGATCGGGGAATGCCGCCGTGTTGGTCGGTGTGTCGAGCGTCGACTCGACGGCGCCGCCACACCCTGAGAAAACGATGAGGGCGACACTGGTCCCCAAGCGCGACCTCGCCTTGCAGCGCTCAACGAAACGGTTCATCGTAACCAATCGTAGGCGGGAAAATTCCAAAATACGACCCCACGACTCAAATGAGAAGCCATGAATGATCGCCTGCCACTTGGCGCAGATTGACGCCATGAACCGTCGCTCGTCGATTCGGGCAAGTCTCCATCTGGTCTTGCTTCTTGTCTCGCTCGTTGCGTCGCCGATCTTCGCCCAAGCGCCGAGGTCTGGCAACCCGATCCTCCCCGGCTGGTACGCCGACCCAGAGGCCCACGTCTTCGACGGCCAGTACTGGATTTTCCCGACGTACTCCGCGCCGTACGACAAACAGACGTTCCTCGACGCGTTCTCCTCGCGCGACCTCGTCACGTGGGTGAAACACTCGCACGTGCTCGACGTCGCGGACGTGTCGTGGGCCAAGCGCGCGGTGTGGGCGCCGTCGATCGTCGAGAAGGACGGCTGGTACTACCTGTTCTTCGGCGCGAACGACATTCAGAACGACGAGCAATTGGGCGGCATCGGCGTCGCTCGATCGCGCAGTCCCGAGGGACCATTCAAGGACTATCTCGGCAAGCCGCTCATCGACGCGTTTCACAACGGCGCGCAGCCGATCGATCAAATGGTGTTCAAGGATCGCGACGGGTCCTACTACATCGTGTACGGCGGCTGGCGTCACTGCAATATCGCGAAATTGAACGCCGACTTCACGGGCTTCGTCCCCCTCCCCGGCGGGAGCACGTTCAAGGAGATCACGCCCGCCGGCTATGTCGAAGGCGCGTTCATGTTGATCAAGGACGGCAAGTACTACTTCATGTGGTCCGAGGGCGGATGGACGGGGCCGAACTACGCGGTGGCCTACGCGGTCGGGTCGTCGCCGTTCGGGCCGTTCGAGCGAGTGGGCAAAATCCTGCAGCAGGATTCGTCAGTTGCGACCGGGGCGGGGCACCACTCGGTGCTTGAGTCGCCATCCGGGAAGTGGTACACACTCACCCCCAGCTCGAGCGTTCTCGCCGCGACCTCCCACTGCAATTGCTCCACCGGATCCCGCGCGGCGTCGAGCGCCGGCTGACTCGGCGACGCGCCGCTCAGCGTCGTGATCCAATCGTCAGGCGTCAGGCGCAGGGCTCGAAGATCTCGCTCGAGCCGGCGGGCCAGCGTCGTCTTGCCCGCTCCCGGAAGGCCGACGATGAGGTGAAGGGTTGGCTCGCGCTTCATGCTGCGCTCAAACTTAGCCCCAGCCCATTCACGAGCGACGCCATGGATTGGTAGGATTTCAGCACCCTCCGGCGTGACCGCGTTAGCTATATCACATGACCACTCGACAGAGCATTCTCGCGACCGCGCTCGCCGCGCTGACGGCCATTCCCGTTTCGCGCGCCAGCGCTCAGAAACCGAACGAAGGCTACGTCGCCTCGATCGACTCGGTCCGCCTCTTCTATCGAGTAGTCGGCCGCGGACGCGACACGATCATCGCGGTGCACGGCGGCCCAGGTGTCGATCTCGAGAGCATCTATGGCGACTTCACGCCGCTTGCCGAAAAGCATGTCGTGATCTTCTACGACCAGCGCGGCGCCGGCCGCTCAACACTGCCGCGCGACACGACGGTTCTTACGGCCGCCGCGCAAGTCAGCGACCTCGACGCCATTCGACGCCACTTCAAGCTCGATCGTGTCATTCTCGTCGCTCATTCGTACGGCCCACTCCTCGCCGCGTCCTACGCGATCGCGCACCCGGAGCACGTGCGCGCGATGGTCCTCCTCGGTGCGGTGCCGCCTCATCGCGGCGACTTCTGGCAGCGCTTTGGAAAAACGATGCGGACCCGCATGGACAGCGCGTGGAGCGCGAAGGCGGCGGACGCGAATCGACGACTCGCCGCGGGCGACAACATTCGGCAGGCGTGCCGCGACTACTGGGCCGCCGGACTTCGTCCGCGCGTGGCCGATCCGGAGTCGGTGTCGCGCATTCACTCGGACCTTTGCGCGTCGGATCCGGCTGGAATCCGCTACGGACTGAGGACGACGAACGGCGTGATCATGGCGTCGTACGGCGACTGGGATCTGCGGCCGGCACTCGCCACGCTCCACGTCCCGACGCTGATCGTGCACGGCGAAGAGGACGCGATCCCGATGGACATGGTCGCCGAGTGGACGACGATTCCCGGCAGCCGATCTGGTTCGCGTTCCTCACGCGGCGCACATGCTCTACGCCGAGCGGCCCGAGGTCGTCTGGCCGGAGGTGATGAGGTTCCTGAACGAGCTGCGATGACCAGCGTTCGGACGCTGCTGTTCTCCAGCTCGATCGGTTCGCTCGTCGAGTGGTACGACTTCTTCGTCTTCGCGTCGGCGGCGGCGCTCGTGTTCGACCGCGTGTTTTTCCCGGCGGCGGACCCGCTGAACGGCGTTCTGCTCTCGCTGATGACGTACGCCATCGGATTCGTCACGCGGCCGCTGGGCGGTGTGGTCTTCGGCGTGCTCGGCGATCGCTATGGGCGAAAGCCGATCCTCGTGTGGAGTCTCATGCTCATGGGCGTCGCGACGATGGGTGTCGGACTGCTCCCGGGCTATGCGTCGATCGGAGTGTTGGCGCCGGTGTTGCTCGTGGTGCTGCGGCTCATTCAGGGATTCGCCGTCGGTGGCGAGGTGGGCGGCGCGCTGCTCCTCGTCGCCGAGAGTCTGCCGGCGCCGCGCCGAGGATATTGGACGGCGTGGCCGATGATCGGCGGGCCGGCGGGCAACGTGTTGTCGGCGGCGGTGCTCGCGCTGCTCGGCGTGTCGCTGGGCGAAGCGGCGTTCGCCGATTGGGGATGGCGAGTCGCGTTCCTCGCGTCGGGCTTGCTGATCGGCGTCGGGATCTGGATGCGGACGCGAGTGGCCGAGTCGCCGCTGTATCGCGCGTACGCGGAGCGGCGGTCGCAGACGAAGGGCGACGCACTCGGCCGGACGCTTCTCGCCCAGTGGCGATCTGTTTTGACGGTGCTGTTGGTGAAGGCGGCGGAGAACGCGCTGTTCTATGTATTCACGACGTTCTTCATCGTGTACGTGACGCGCGTGCTGCATCAGCCGCGGACGCTGGCGTTGGAGGCGGCGGCGGTTGGTTCGATCGCCGACGTCGTCGCGATCTTCGCGGCGGGCGCGCTGTCGGATCGTGTCGGACGGCTGCCGGTCACGGCGTTCGGATTGATCGGCGCGGCGGCGTGGTCGTTCATCCTCTTTCCGGCGATGGCGAGCGGCAGCACGACGGTGATCATGGCCGCGGCCGCGGTTGGCGGCGTGTTCCACGGCATCATCGTCGGCGGGATGTCGGCGTTCTTCGTCGAGCTGTTTCCGACGAAGACGCGATACACCGGCTTCTCGATCGGCTATCAGTTCGCGACGGTCTTCACGGGCGCGCTGGCTCCGCTCATCGGCGTCGCGCTGCTCAACCGTTACGGGTCGACGATTCCGGTGTCGTTTACGCGGCGGCGATGGCCGCGCCGGGACTCGCCGCCTTGGGAATGTCGGGCGAGACGAAGGGGCGCGATCTCGCCGCGTAGAAACGCCCAGTCTACTTGCGCCCGTCGCGTACGCCGGCGCACACTCGTGCCATCGATCCCAACCGACTCGGAGCAGCCGATGCCTCGCCTCAGACTCATCGTCAATCGCTCTCCTCACGCTTCTTGTCGCCCTCGGCGCAACCGCGAACGCACAACGAGGGCGCGGCCAGGGCCCCGGGCCGGAGCAACGGCGGCCCCGACGGGCTTGGCGCGCTTCACTTCCGAGCACTCGGCCCCGAAGGCAATCGCGTCGCCGTCGATCGCCGGCGTGCCCGGCGATCGAATGACGGTCTACATCGGCGCCGCTGACGGCGGGATCTGGAAGACCTCGGACGCCGGCATCAACTGGGCTCCGGTCTTCGACGACAAGGACGTCTCCGCGATCGGCGCGCTGGCCGTGGCTCCGTCGGCGCACGACGTGATCTGGGCCGGCACGGGAGAGCCTTGGCTCATTCGTCCGTACTACACGCTCGGCGACGGCGTCTACAAGTCGGCCGACGCCGGCCGCACGTGGCAGCACATGGGACTCGACGAGACAGGCCACATCGCGCGCGTCGTCATCGATCCGCGCGACGCCAACTCCGTCTTCGTGTGCGCGATCGGCCAGGCGTTTCGTCCGCAGCGCGAGCGCGGCGTCTTCCATACGAGCCGATGGCGGCACGACGTGGACGCAGGTGCTCGCCGTCAACGACAGCACCGGCTGCTCGGATCTCGCGATGGACCCGAACGACTCGAAGACGATGTTCGCCGGCATGTGGCAGCTCGACATCCACCGCTGGGATCTGCACAGCGGCGGCCTCGGCAGCGGCGTGTACGTCACGCACGACGGCGGCGCCAACTGGGCGCGCATCGCGGGACACGGACTTCCTCCGGCGGACCACGCGCTCGGCAAGATCGCCGTCGCCATCGCGCCGAGCAATCCGAATCGCGTCTACGCGCTCGTGCAGGACGCGCCGGCGCCGGGACTCTATCGCTCGAACGATCGCGGCGAGACGTGGCAGCTGGTGAATCAATCGCATCTGCCGGGCGAGCGCTCGCCGTACTACACGCGAATGGCGGTGTCGCCGGACGATGAGAATTTGCTGTACTTCCCGTCGGTCGCGTTCACGATGTCGCGCGACGGCGGCACGACGGTGTTCCAGGCCGGTGGTGGCGGAGGCGGCGGCGGCGGTGGCGGACGCGGACGTGGGCGCCGGCGGCGGAGCGCCCGCGGGACCGGTGATCTCGGCGCCTGGCGGCGACAACCACGACGTGTGGATCGACCCGGGCAACGCCAATCGCGTGCTCGTCGCGAACGATGCGGGCGTCGCCATCAGCGACAACCGCGCGGCGAGCTACAAGCATTTCCTGCTGCCGATCTCGCAGGTCTATCACGTGATCGCCGACAACGCGGTTCCGTACAACGTGATGGGCAACATTCAGGACAAGTCGTCGTTCCGCGGACCGATCGCGCACCGGCGGCGGGCGAGGCGGCATTCCGCTCAGCAACTGGCAGAACACCGGCGGTTGCGAGGACGCGTTCGCCGTGCCGGATCCGGCCAACCCCGACGTCGTCTGGTCGGGCTGCGACAACGGACGCATCGTGCGCATGGATTACAAAACCGGCATGGCGCGCGACGTGAGCCCGTGGCCGATCACGAGCTACGGCTGGGCGCCGGCCGACATGAAGTATCGATGGGACTGGATCACGCCGCTCGCCATCTCGCCGCACGACCACAACCGCGTCTACGCGGGTTCGCAGGTCGTGTTCATGACGACCGACGGCGGCCAGAGCTGGAAGCCGATCAGCCCCGATCTCACGACGAACACGAAATCGCACCAGCAGAATTCCGGCGGCATCTCGTCCGACAACCTCACGACGTTCGACGGCGGCACGCTGTACGCCATCGCCGAGTCGCCGGCGAAAGAGGGCGCGGCGTGATCTGGACGGGCAGCGACGACGGACAGGTGAACGTCACGCAGGACGGCGGGCTGCACTGGACGAACGTCACGAAGAACATCCCGAACCTGCCGCCGTGGGGCACGGTGTGGAGCGTCGCGCCGTCGCGCTTCGACGCCGGCGACGGCGTACGTCGTCGTGAACTTGCAGCATCAGGCCGACTACGACGCGCGCGTCTACAAGACCGACCGACTACGGCGCGACGTGGAAGCTCATCTCGGGCGGAGTGCCCAAGGGCGTCAACTCGAGCGCGCACATCATCGTCGAGGACCCCGTTCGCACGCGGCATGCTCTACCTCGGCACCGACAACGCGCTGTACGTGACGTGGGACGACGGCGAGCACTGGACGCACGTGCGCAACGACCTGCCGCCCGCGCCGATCTATTGGATGCAGGTACAGCCGACGTTCAACGATCTCGTGATCGGCACGCACGGCCGCGGCGTCTACGTGCTCGACGACGTGACGCCGCTGCGCACGTGGGACGCGGCGCAGTCGGAGGACTTCCATCTCTTCGCGACGCGCCCGGCGTACCGCTTCCGCCAGACGAACGACGCGCGCGAAGGCGACGTCGATCGCGCACGTCGTCGGGCGAGAACGCGCAGTACGGCGCGGACATCAACTTCTCGCTCAAGAGCGAGACGCCCGACGTGAAGGTCTCGATCACGGGACCGGACAATGCCGCCATTCGCACGCTGACGGTCGCCGGCCACCCGGGCCTCAATCGCGTGTGGTGGGATCTGCGCTACGAGTCCGGCTCGACGATCGTGATGCAGGTGCCGCCGCTCGACGAGCCGTGGGCGCCGGCGCGCCGCAACTACGCGGCGTACGGCACTCGCATTCCGCCCGCGGGACCGATCGTGCCGCCGGGCGTGTACACGGTGCACGTGAAGGCGGGAGCCGCGGAAAAAACGACGGAGCTCACGGTGCTGCCCGATCCGCATTCGCCGGGGACGCCGCAGACGATTCGCGCGCAAGTCGCGTTCGTGCGCGAAGTACTCGCCGAGATCGACTCGGCGGCGAAGATGGGAAATCGGATGGAGGCGTTGCGGAAGGAAGCGCAGGACGCCGAGGCGTCAATCGCCGGCGATGCAACGAAGGCCGCAGTACCCGACGCCGCGAAGGCGGCCGTCGCCGAGGCCGCGAAGGCGTTCGACGCGAAGGTGAGCGCTGTCGAGAGCAGGCTGATCGACCTTCGGAACACGGGCCGAAGTGAGGACGCGTTCCGGAAACCCGTGCAGCTCTACGAACGCATCAGTTGGATGATCGGCCCGATGGTGGGCACGCCCGGCAGCGGCAGCAGCGGCGGCGACCTCGGGCCGACGGCTCAGCAGCTCGCCGTGAATGCCGGGTTCAAACAGGAGCTCGCGGCGATCGCCGCCGAGTACAAGAAGATCGTGGACGTGGAGGCGCCGGCGTTCAGCGCGCTGCTGAAGAAGAACGGCGTCACGACCATAGTACCGTAGTACCATGGCGCCCGGCGCCGATGTCCGCCAGGATTGTATTCGTGTGAGGCGTTCAAGCGCGACGGAGCTCGAGTGACTGAAGGCGTCGTTGTTCTGGATTCGCCGGCTCCCTCCAAGGGGAGCTGGAGCCGGGAAGCCGCGGTTGCCGCGGTGCTGTTCGGGTTGGCGCTCGTCGCGTACTTCACGGCGAACGCGCACGGCGCCCGGCTGGCCCGGCCTCTGCCGCTCGCTCTCTTCGCGCTGCTCGCCGGCGGATACATCGCGCTCGGCGTCCCCGACGTCGCGCGCCGGCTGAGCGACGCGTTTCCGCGCGCATCTGTTCGCATCGTCGCCGGACCTTTGGTGTTGTGGACGGCGTGCGTGCTCTACGCTGCCGCTGCCGGGTTGTCCGTCGGAGACCGCGCTCTTGCGTTCGCGGTCTACCTCGCGATTCCGTCGCTGATCTTCGCCACCGGTCAAGCCAAGCCGGGCCAACTCCCGTGGCGCGAGCTTGCCGCCGCCGCGAGCCTCGGCCTTGGGCGTCAAATATCATTTGCTTCCGACGCTGCCGGTGCCCGCGCCAAGTGGCTACGACGCGTCGCGTCTCGTCGGGCTCGTCGCCGGCCTGTACTTCTTTCTCGTCGCCCGCCCGCTCGAGGGCGTCGGCTATCGGTGGTCGCTCACGCGGCGCGATGCGACGACGGCGGTGCTCGTGTTCCTGGGCTATGCCGCGATCGCGCTGCCGATCGGGTTCACGACGCACTTCATCACGATGGAATCCGCGCGCTGCCGCGCCGGGGCTGCTGCTTCAGCCCATCATCATCTATCTCGTCACGGCCGTGCCCGAAGAGTTTCTCTTCCGCGGCTTGATTCAGAATCTCTTATCGCGCCGGCTCGGCGTTCCGCTCGGGCTCGCGGTCGGCTCGGTGATCTTCGGGTTGTCGCACCTCCCCGACCCGCGCTACGCGGTGTTGGCGACGATCGCCGGTGTCGCCTACGGGTGGGTGTACCTTCGCACGGGAAAGGTGACCGCGTCCGCGATCACGCACGCGCTCGTGGACGCGGTCTGGGTGATTCTTGTTGCGTCGATGACGTCGTCTGATCCGGCCTCGACTCCCGTGCGAGGACGGATCCATTGTTTGGAGCAGCAGCCATGCAGGTGCGGTCGCCGTCCTTGGCCATACGGTCGGCGGTTCAGCCGATCGGTCCGATGGTCCACGCGCTGGAAGCGGGAACGATCTTCGTCCTCCTGCTCGCGTACATCTGGTACTTCCAAGCGCTCGTCCACTGGTCGTGGATGATTTTGCTGGCCGTCGTGCTGTTGTCGCACGCCGTTCGCGGCGAGTCGCCGGCCGACCTCGGCCTCAGACGAAGAGGATTCGTCGAGTGCGCGCGGCGTTTTGCGATTCCGGTGCTGGTCGTCGCGGCAGCCGGAGTGATCGCCGGCTTCGCGTTCGATACCGTGCGAGACGTGGCGGCGTGGAGAGTCGCCGGCGTGCTCATCGGATACTGCTTCTGGGCGCTCTTTCAGCAGTATCTATTGAATGGCTACTTCGCGAACCGGCTCCAGGCGTCGTTCGATGGGAGATATCAGTTTCTCGTGGCGCCGATGGCGGGCCTGATGTTCGCCGCGGCGCACGTGCCGAACCCGCTGTTGATGGGAGTGACGCTCGTCGGCGGGACGGTGGCGGCGTTCGCGTACCAGCGGCATCGGAATCTGTTTTTCCTGGCGTTCGCGCACGCGCTCATCGGGACGATGTTGTGGCTCGTGGTTCCGGATACGGTGAGTCATCATCTTCGCGTCGGGCCGGGGATGAGGCGAAACCACGCGCACGCGGTGCAGCGGACGCCGGCGGGGCGAGCGCCTGTCAGCGCGCATGGGTGGCAGCGGCCGTAAGCGCGGCGTAACGGCGGAGACGTTTGGGGTCCGGGCGATCGGCGGGCTTCCCGGATCGTCAGCCGAGCCCTGCCTCGAGCAAGAGCCTGAGCAGGAGCTGTGAGCTGCTAAAGGCGACGAGCGGGCTTCGCGACGATCGCCGGTTCGATCGGGCTTCGCGACGATCGCCGGTTATGGAAGAAGACGCTCGGGATTCACGTCCGGCTCACCCAGCTGCTGCGGAGCGCGTCGCGCGACGCGGAGCATCCCCGCGCTCACGACGCTCCCGCCGATCCCCGCGAGAATGCTGCCCGCAGCCAGGACGCCGATCGGAATGCGACTGATCGCCGCGAGGCCTGCTGACAAGAAGACGCCTCCCGTGGCGAGTCCTCCCCAAAGCGCGACACGCCGCGTCGACAGCGTCGCCAACGTCCGACCGTGCTCCTCGCGTACGACGAACCAGCTGAACAGGGCGCCCGCCCCAACACCGGCGACGAAGCCCCGAATAGCGACGGCGACGAGCTCGCGCGCTCCGAAGATCGACGACGGGACGAGTCCTGTCGCGAGTCCCAACGCCAACGCTCCGGTGGCCAGGGCCGAGAGCACGGCTCCGGCCGTCAGGCTGATGCGCAGCACGCCCCGAAAGGGATGCGGTTGGTCGAGTTCCGAATCGTTCGTGGAGGTCATCGTTCATCACCTCAGGCGGGACAGCGGCTGCGAAGCCATTTGACCAACTCCAGCACGCGACGCTGAGACTCGGCGTCGAGCGAGTCGCGGAAGGACGTACTCACGTGCTTCTTGATCCTACGGAACGCCGTTGAATCTAGTTCTAGCGAAACGCTGTCCGACAAGTGCGAGGTGGTCCGTAGCCGCCAGCCGTGAACGTTGCCGTGAGCGTCGACGCTCGCGAAAACGTCGTCCCCCACCCCGGAAAATTGGCTCAGCGAGGCGAAGGTCGTTTCGACATAGCCCACGAACCGACCCTTCGCATCGACGGAGACAGCGATCTCGCGCCGGTAACCGGGGGGGATGCTCGCCATCACGAGTCGGGACTTGGTGAACGCCGTGTTGAGAACGGGCCTCGCTTCAACTGGCATGCACGTCCCCATGGATCGCGGGGGGACCACGAGGGGCTGGAAGTAGGCAGCCCGCTGTGCGTCGAGCCGTCTCGCGCCGAGTAGGCCGGCGAGAAATAGAAGCCGCAAAGCAGTTGCGGAGACCATCGTCACGGACGGCTGTAGCGGGAGTTGTTCCACCAGAGTGCCCGCGCCGCGTCGCCCGCGGCGTGACGATTGAACGACGAGGACACGAAGCCGAGCGCGAGCCCGGACAGGGTCATGCCGGCACCCGTCTCGAAACGAGCGAAGTCATTAGCTCCGTGCGATCTCGCCGAGCCGCGCGGCGAAGGGGACCGCCGAGCATGAGCAGTCGCGGGCTGTGGGCGGCGGTTCCGGCCTCGCCGCAGGGCGCGGTCCGCGACGCGGTCGGCTCCTGAGCACGCGAGGCCGCAGGGGCGGCGACGCCGACGGCGAGCGCGAAGGGAATGCCGATCGATAGATATCTCATGAATCACCTCGAATGATTGGTGGGTCGACTGAGCCACTCGAAGGCCGGACCTGTCTATCCAATAAGGGCCATCTCGTTAGCAAGTGCAAATCATTGGACCCCTTGCCAGCGAGCCTGTTTCGCCTCCGGGGTCACGCCCCGCGAGGAAAACGTACCGATGTTGTCAGCCGCGGCCGAACTCGGCAACTTCCTTGAATGAGTGGTCTTCGCGGTGTCTTGGTCCCGGTCCTTTCTGCGGTCGCCCTGGCCGCCGCGGCCATGCCGACCGTCGACGATGGGTGGCCGTCTTACGGCCACGACTTCACGAACCAGCGCTTCTCCCCGCTCGCCCAGATCAACACCAAGAACGTTTCCCAGCTCCGCCTCGCCTGGACCCACGACACCCGCCCCGCACCGATCCAAGAAGTCGACGGAATCTTCAAGCAGGAGAGTAGTCCGGTCGTCGTCGGCGGCGTGCTGTACTACACCTACCCTGGCCCGCAGGTCTTCGCGCTCGACGCCGCGACCGGGAGAGAGCTCTGGCGCTGGGCGGTGACGGACAACGGGACGGTTCGCGTCTGCTGCGGGCCGAACAACCGCGGCGTCGCCGTCGCCGACGGGCTCGTCTTCGTCGCCACGCTCGATGCGCGCGTCATCGCGCTCAATGCAAAGACCGGCAAGGTCGTGTGGCAGACGCGCGCGGCCGACGGGGCGTTCGGCTACTCGTTCACGATGGCGCCGCTCGTCGCCGATGGCAAAGTCATCGTCGGCGTGGCCGGCGGGGAGTTCGAGATCCGCGGTTTCGTCGACGCCTACGATGTGAAAACAGGGAAGCGCGTCTGGCGATTCTGGACGATACCGTCGCCCGAGGAGGGCGGCTGGTGGGGGACGTGGGCCAGAACCACTCCGGACGGCGAACGGCTGCCGCGCAACATCGAGCGCGAGCACGCGGACAGCGCCCGCTACCCGAACAGCTGGCAGAAAGGCGGCGCGCCCGTGTGGACCACGCCGAGCTACGATCCTGCGTTAGGGCTCGTGTATTTCGGAACTGGGAACCCCGGCGCCGACTACGACGACCACGAGCGACCCGGCGACAATCTGTACAACAACTCGATCGTCGCCGTCGACATCAAAACGGGAAAGCACCGCTGGCACTACCAGATGGTCCCGCACGACCTCTGGGACTACGACGCGGCGAGTCCCACGGTTCTCGTCGACGTCGACATCGGCGGCGCTCGAGTGCCGGCGATCGCGCACGCGGGAAAAACGGGTTGGGTCTACGTGCTCGACCGGCGAACCGGCCAACGCATTCTGCGATCCCAGGAGTTCGTGCCGCACGAGAACATGTGGGCCGAGCCGACGGAGCTCGGCACGCGCGTCGCGCCGGGGATTGCCGGGGGCGCGAATTGGCAGCCGATGGCGTACTCACCGCGCACCGGACTCCTCTATGTGCGGGGGCAACACACGCCGAGCGTATACCATAGAATGGTGCGCGAGCACACGGTCGGAGAACGCTACGACGGCGGGATCGCGTCGCCGGCGAGGGGCGAAGCGTTCGCCACGACGACCGCGATCGACGCCGCCAGCGGCAAGATCAAGTGGCAGATCAAGACGGAGGAGCCGATGCTCGCGTCGCCGCTCTGCGGTGGAGTGCTCGCGACCGCCGGCGACGTCGTGTTTTTCGGCGACACGCAGGGCTACCTCAACGCCGTCGACGCGACAACCGGCGAGGGGCTCTGGCGCTCGAAGACGTCCGGTGGAGTGCAGTGGGTACGATCCACGCCGGTGACGTTCAGCGCCGGCGGCAAGCAGTACGTCGCGATCACCACGCTTCCCGGACTCGTCACGTTCGCGTTGCCGTAACCGAACGGGCGCCTCCGATTGTTGACACGGCGGCACGAGCCGCCACCTTTGGATAACCCCACCCCCCCCCGCACCCGGAGCCGACGATGGCTTTCACCGTGGTTGCCGCGTTCCTGCTTTCCGCTGTCCTTCCGCCGCAGGAATCGGTCGTTCCGCCGCCGCCGCGCGTTCCGCTTCCACATCCGGTCGCGAACGCGTCGATCGCCAGAGTGAACGACAATAGGCACCCGGCCGGAACGCTCTCCGGCGGCACCCTCACGCTGTCGCTCGACGTCGTCGAAGCGGCGTATCAACCCGAGGGCGAGCTCGATCCTGTCGTGCGCATTCTGGCGTTCGCCGAGACGGGGAAAGCGCCGTCGGTGCCGGCGCCGCTGCTGCGCGCGCCGGTCGGCACGACCGTGCATCTCACCGTCCACAACCGCTCCGATTCCGCCCTCACGCTCGGCGGATTGCGCCGCTCGATGACGGCGGATCGGGACACCGTGCACCTCGCGGCCGGCGCGACGCGCGAAGTCACGTTCAAGCTCGACAAGTCAGGCAACTTCTTTTATTGGGCCGCACTAAAAGGATTGTCGAACTTCGACGACCGCAACTGGCTCGACTCGCAGCTCACCGGTGGGCTCATCGTCGACGCCGCGGGCGCTGGACCGGCGACAAATGAGCGCGTCTGGGTGATCACCGAGTGGTTCTATCCCGTCGAGAAGACGCAGACGTTCGAGTCGGCCCTCACGTTCAACGGCAAGGAGTGGCCGTACAACGAGCAACTCACGTTCACGCAGGGCGATTCCGTCCATTTTCGCATCGTGAACGCCGCCGCGATCGAGCATCCGCTGCATTTGCACGGCTTTTACTATCGCGTGGCGCGCCACGGCGGCGCGCGCGCCGACACGGTGGTCGCGCCCTCGATGCAGCCGCTCCAGAACATGCGCGTCGTTCCGATCGGTGGGTCGCTTTCGCTGGCTTTCTTGCCGACGACGCCGGGCAACTGGGTGTTTCACTGCCATTTCGCGAGCCACATCGGCGAGATCGTGAGCCTCCACGACTCGCCTGACGCGAACATCATGCTCGCGTCGAGCGGCGACCACGCGATGCCGGCGCACGACAAGCCGGGCGGCCACACGATGCGCGGCCTTGTCATCGGGATGCACGTCACGCCGTCGCCGAACTACAAAGAGAAGGCGGTCGCCGAACGCCGCACCATCAACCTTCTCATCCAAAAGCACGAGAATGCGCTGCTCGGCAACCAGCCCGCCTACGGGTTCTTGCTGCAGACGGGAACGGAAGTTCCGGCGAAGGACTCGATCAGCATTCCGGGGCCGGTGCTCGAGCTCAAGCGCGGCGAGCCGGTGAGAATTCTGGTACACAACAACCTGAACGAGCAGAGCGGAGTCCACTGGCACGGGCTCGAGATCGAGAGCTATCCGGACGGCGTCGCCGACTTCAGTGGCATGGGCGGCAAGATCATGCCGCCGATTCCGCCCGGCGGAACGTTCGCCGCCGAGTTCACGCCGCCAAGGAGCGGGACGTTCCCGTACCACTCGCATCTCCACGAGATGCGCCAGATCAGCTCGGGGATGTACGGCGCCATCATCGTGAGTGACTCGCCGCGCGACACGACGAAGGATCACCTGATCGTCGCCGGTGGGGGCGGGCTGATGGAGTTCTACAAGCTGGGGCCGTCGACGCTGCTCGTGAACGGCAGGATGAATCCGCGCCCGATCGTGATGACGGTTGGAGATACGAATCGCCTGCGGATCGTGAGCATCCACGCGGACGAGGTGCTGAACTTCAGATTCGGGACGCCGGAGCAGGCCGCGCGGTGGAGACCGTTGGCGCAGGACGGGGCTGACCTCCCCGTTGCGCTAAGAGTCCCGAAGCCTGGGCTGGCCAGGCTGGGTCCCGGCGAGACGGCGGATTTTACGTACGTGCCTGCGAAGGCCGGCGACATGCAACTCGAGGTATGGATCGACGGCGGGGGACACCGAGTCGTCGTGCCGGTCGAAGTGCGGCCGCGTCAGGGGGGACGGGCGACAAACTGATCGAAGCACCTCGGCCAACTGTCGGTTGCGGCGATGGACCTACGTTCTCATTCTATGGGCAGGTCAGGAGCTCGTGTCGGAGTAGTGCTCAGACCAGGCAAGCCAGAACCATGGACAGACCGAGCCGGCGCTTGTCGTGCTGGATACGGAGTTTCTTCGCCGCGATGATCGTCGCCGGGTGCGGGTCCGCCGCAACCGACGTACCCGCCACGAGTATCGTCAAATCGATCACGCTGATCGGCCCGGCCGATTCGCTCAGCGTGGGCGAGACGTACCAGCTGACCGCGATCGACGAGGCAGGCCGTCCGATCGGGCCTTCGTCGGTGGTTTGGATCTCGTCGGCGCCATCGGTCGCAACTGTCTTGGACGGGGTCGCGACGGCGCGCGGTCTTGGCGTGGCAACGATCACCGCCACCATGGGCTCGCTGCACGCGAACTTCGTCGTGAACGTCGGCACGGCCAAGATCGTGCTCTCCATCGGGGGAGCCGCGGACTCGCTCTTCGTCGGCGGCACGTACCAGCTCGCGGCCAGGCTGTTCACGTCGACCGGGGCGTTCCTTGGCGCGCCACAAGTCACGTGGAGCTCGAGCAAACCCGAGGTGGCGAGTGTCAATTCGAACGGACAGCTCACCGTGCACACGCCCGGCGAGGCGACGATCACCGCGACCGCCGAGGCGATCACGGGGTCGATCGTCGTCAGCGTGAAGAGTGCACACCTGCTGTCCGCCATCCTTCCGGATGGTGAGTTCGGCGACACGGTGCAGGTCGCACCGGGCCAGTCGTTGCAGCTCGCCGCGGTCGCGTACTACGACGCTCCCGGCCAGCCGACGACGTCCACGGACCAAGTGACGTGGTCGTCGAGCGATCCCGCCATCGCGACGGTGAGCCAAAGCGGACGCGTGACCGGAGCGGCGCCCGGATATGCGACGATCACCGCCAACCTCGTCCAACATCCCGCGACACGCACGATCCGGGTGGCACCGACGAGCGGGACGACGACAATCCGGATGATCAGCGCCGCGGACGGCTACTTCACTGTAACCATGCACCCTAACGTCGGCGTTCCGGCGACCTTGGGGTACGGCGCGGTGTCCGAGCAGGTCGTACCTGCGGGAACGCTGGAGCTCTCGTTCGACGGAATCCCGCCGTTGACGACCAACTACGACCCCAGCGTATATGCAACGCAAGTCTTCCTCGGCTTCCTTCCCGCCGGGGCGCACGAGACGTTCATCGCGGTGAGCAATACGGGGTACGCGTCGTTTTCCGGCTCCATAAACGTCGCCTGGCTCGACGACCGCACCGAGGCCGTTCCCGCCGACAGTTCGCTGGTGCGCGTCGTGCTCGCCACGTCGGGCGGACACAACGTCTTTTTCACCGAGCCCGGCGCGTCGGCCACGCTGCCTGCATTGTCAGGGTGTTACCTCGACTGGCCGTTCGGCTACACGGGGTACGGCGGTCGAAGTCCCGGCGACTTCGACATCGTGCTCCAGACAGGGAAGTTCTCCAGCCAGGGTCTCGGCAAGGAGGCCGCGCGGTTTCACGTCACGGCAACCGCCGGCCACGCGATGACTTTCATTCTGTCGGGGCCCGAATCGGCATTGCAGCTCATTTCGGTCGTCGATCGCTAGCGACAAGCGGCGTGCGATACGTCTGGTGCGCGGCGCTCATCGCGGGGATCGGCGGATCGCGCGCGACTCCCGACGCACCGCCGCAGGCGTTCGTGACCGGAGTGCCTGTTCGCGTCGACGCATCGCAGATCGCGCTAGTCCGCCGTTTGCATCCCACAGCGGTGACCGTGCGACTTCCGCACGACGCCGACGGGCTCCGCGTGGTCGGCGCGATCGTCACCGGCACTCCCCTGCGACCCGCGGTGCTCGACGCAACGGTGGCGGTCAGCGCCCCCACAGGGCGTACGGTTCTGCATTGGCCGATCGTCGTTTTCGGGGCCGATCTTCCAACGCCGGTCTTGCCCGAATCGCTCGGCGCATATTCCGCCGCGCGCGTCAGGACGCCGCGCCACTTTCTCGCCGACGTCACCGGCTCCGCGGTGGCCGAGGACAACTCGCCGCGCGACAATCGCGTGACCGACGCCGGAGCGACGCTCGGACGCGTCCTCTTCTACGATGCGCGTCTCTCGGGGAACGATCAGATCTCGTGCGCATCGTGCCATCGTCAGGAGTTCGGCTTCGCCGACACGGCGCGGTTCAGCCGCGGAATCGGTGGCGCGCTCACTCGGCGGCATACGATGGCGCTGGCGAACGCGCGCTACTACCGTGGCGGGCGATTCTTTCGCGACGAACGCGCGGCGACGCTCGAGGCACAGGTGCTCCAGCCGATCGCCGATTCGGCCGAGATGGGTCTGTCCCTCGAGAGCATGGAAGTGAAGCTGCGGCTCACGTCATACTACGCGCCGCTCTTCGCGGCGGCGTTCGGCACGCCCAAGATCAGCCGTGAACGAGTCGCCCTGGCGTTGGCGCAATTCGTCCGGTCGTTTGTGTCGACGGACGCGCGGCTCGACGCGGTCTTCCGTGGCGGCGGACCTCCCGATCTCGCCGTGCTGACGCCGGCGGAACGTGAGGGCAGAGCGCTCTTCAACGGGACCACGGCGGGTTGCTTGCGGTGCCACCGCACCAATGGGTTGGAGCTCGATCTTCCCGACAACATCGGGCTCGATTCCGTGCCCTCGGACACGGGCGCCGGCGGCGGGCGATTCAAGACCGCGTCGCTCCGCAACGTCGCGGTGCGTCCACCCTACATGCACGACGGGCGATTTCGCACGCTCGATGAGGTGGTGGCGTTCTACGACTCGGGGGTCCACGCCGATCCGAACCTCGATCCACGCCTACGCGCACCCGACGGCACGCCGCAACGACTCCATCTCACCGCCGACCAGCGCGCGGCTATCGTCGCCTACCTCGGCACGTTCACCGACGCGGTGTTCCTGCGTGACTGGCGTTTTTCCAACCCGTTTGCCGGATCGCCGGCTGACAGGTCGCCGTGATCACATTACTTCGTAGCGAATCCCGCCGCCGGGCTTGTCGAGGATCATCACGGTCTTCTTCTCGCCGCTGGCGAGGGGGATCTGGATCTTGATCGGCGCGTTCGCCCAGCCCGACGAATCCGCCGGCGTCTGCCAGACGCGGATCTCCCACGTGCCGGGTGTGCTCTGAACGAACGGCGCGCTGATGGGGGTTGGATCGGACTGATAGGTGAACGGGAACTGCCAGTCGACCGGCGTTGGGAAATCGGGCTGCGTGCGGTAGACCTGGATCGTGCCGGCGTTCGGCGCGAGGTGAAGGACGCGAACCTTCGTGGCGCCCGCGGGGACGACGCTGTTCGTGTCGTCGAGCACCGCGCCCTGCACGCTCCCGGTCGATGAGAGCACGACCGCGACGGTGGCGAGAGAGCCCTCGGTCGTCGTGATCGTGCGCGACGCGGACGACGCGAGTTGGGTCGGACGCAGCACCAGCGCGTGGCTGCCCGAAGGCGCGGCGGCGGTTCCGATGGTTCCGGGAGCGAGCGACGCGATCGCGACGTTGCCGTCGATCAGGACGTCGACTGGGCTCGTGATGGCGTTGACGACGCGAAGCGACGGAGCGCCAGTCGTACAACACGTCGGGAGAGTCGTGTCGCTGCCGCAGGCGGCGGCAAAGGCGAGCGCGGCCATTGAGGCGAAGGCGGGAATGCGCATAGAATGGAAAATACCCCGCGCGCACGCCAGTGTGCCGCAACCGTGGACTCCTTTCGATTCAGTTCCCGTCCACCGGTCCACCGGTCTACCGGTCCGCCCGTCCAGCGTCTCGAACACCGAACGTGGCCGGTTCCAGGCCATACGCCTTGATCACCGCCGCGAAGCGGGCGCTGTGCCGCAAGGCGTCGTATGCCGGCATGTTGAACGGTACGGAAAACCCGATCGGCTCATGTTCCCGCGCGGCACGCTCGAGCGCGTCGAGGGCGCGGGTCGTATCGCTTTCCCCAAGGTACGCCCACGCTTCTCCCAAACTCACGAATGAATGGCGTCCGCGCTGCATCTCGAGCTGTCGAATGAATTTGTCTGCCCCCGTACGGTCGCCGGTCGCCGCGAGCAGATAACCCATCCACGGCTGCGACTGCGGCGTGGCGGCGGGAGAGCCGCTCAGCAGCTTGCGCGCCTCGTCCGTCTTGCCCGACGCTTGCAGGAGGAGCGCGTATATCCATCGGCCCGGGGAGGCGGCGGCTGAGTCGAGCTCGACGGAACGGCGCGCGAACACGACGCCCTCGTCGTAGCGCTTGGCGATGAACATGACTTGCGCGGCGACCCACGCGGAAGTTGCACTCAGGGGATCAAAACGCATCGCGCGCAGCTCGGTGGCCACCGCATCGTCGATGCGGCCAGTCGCCGCGAGTACGGACCAGCCTAACCGGTTGGCGATGACGTTGCTCGAATCGAGCGCCAGCGCGCGCGCGATGGCTGCACCGGCCTCGTGGAACTGCGACGCAAGGATGTCGCAGAACCCTTCCGCGGCAAACGCGTTGGCGTCGGTCGGATCGAGGGTGTGCGCCTTGGCGATCGCGGCGCGGCCCAGGCGGAGCGACGAGTCGGCCGCCACGGGCGAATAGAGCGGAAGGGCGCAGTACGCCTCACCGACCTCCGACCACGCACGCCCGTACATGGAGTCCCGGGCGAGCGCCTGGCGAAAGTAGGGGATCGAGCCCATCACGCCGCTGCCGCGCTGCCTGAGAAAATGGAGGCCGCGAAGATAGAGGTCGTACGTCTCGATGTCGGTCGTGTCCTTGATCGGCTTGGTGCCGGTCGCGCCGCCGGCGAGCGTCACGCGCAGTGCGTTGCTGATGTCGCGCGTCAGCTCATCCTGTACGGCGAACACGTCTTTCACTTCGCGCTCGTAGCTGTTGCTCCACAGCAACATGCCGTTGGAGGCGTTCGACAGCTGCGCCGTCACTCGCATCCGGGCGCCTTCGCGGCGTACGGTTCCTTGCAACACCGTGGCGACGTTGAGCGCCTTGCCGACTTCGCGAGCGTCGGGGGTCTTGTTGCGGTACGAAGCCGCCGAGCTCGTGGCGGCGAGTCTCAGGCCCGGCACCTTTGCGAGTTCGGTCGTGAGCTCGTCGGCCATGCCCTCGGCGAAATATTGGTTTGCCGTGTCGCCGCCGACGGACACGAAGGGAAGGACGGCGAGCGACTTGCCCACGCTGCCGTCACTCGCCGCCGCGGTCGATCGATGCGTGACCAACCAGGCGCCGACCCCGATGACGACGAGCGCCGCCGCGCCGATCACGAGAGAGCGGATCGGGAAGCGCGCGGGCGCGGCGATCGCCGGACGCGCGCCACTCGTGACCGTGATCTGGTCGAGCGACGAGAGCAACTCGTTCGCCGACTGCGGCCGCTTTGCCGGATCCTTCTCGAGACAGCGCGAGATCAGCGCCGAGAGCGCCGGAGGAATCGCCGAGCGGGTCGACGTGAGCGCGGCCGGCGTTTCGCCCAAGTGCGCGGCGAGCATCCCTTGTGCGGTCGTCTTCCCTGCGAACGGATGTCTGCCGCCGAGCAGCTCCCACGCCACGACGCCCCAAGAGTAGATGTCGGCGCGATGGTCGACGTTCGGATCGCCGGCGACTTGCTCGGGCGCCATGTAAGCGGGCGTGCCGATCGACGCGCCCATCTGCGTGATCGTCGGCGAGGCGTCGCCGCCGTCTTGGGTACGCGCCGACGTCAGCGCCTTCGCGATGCCGAAGTCGGTGACGACCGCCGCGCCGCCCGAGATGAGAATGTTCTCGGGCTTGATATCGCGATGCGCAACGCCTTCGCCGTGCGCGAAGGCGAGCGCGCGCGCGACGTCGCGCAGAATGTGCACCGCGTCGGTGAGCGGCACGGGAGCGCCGGACGACAGCTTCGCACGCAGCGATTCGCCGCGCACGAAGGGCATGGAGTACCACGGCAGCCCGTTGGCGTTCCCGGCGTTCAACAGTGGGACGATGTTCGCCTGCTGAAGCCGCGCGGCGAGCTTCACCTCGCGCGCGAAACGCTCGGCGCTCACCTCGGCCGCCAGCTCCGGCGTGAGAATCTTCACCACGACCGAGCGCGTGAGTCCGGTCTCGGTCGCGAGAAATACGCGCGACATCCCGCCGCCGCCCAGCTCCCGCTCGATTGCGTACGCGCCGCCCAGGGCAGCTTGCAGTTGCGCGCGCAGGTCGGCACCACCAGGCATCGTCGTCTGGGTTCGGAGGGAACGCGGCAGGGAGAGCCGATCGCCGGGCAGAAGATACCCCGGCGTCCGGCGCTCAGCCACCAATCGCCAACCCAGACATTTGATCTACTGCCCGGCCTTGAGGTACCTCGTCGTGAGAGTGCGGGCCCAATACCGAGGCACCCCGTGCTCTGACTGCAGATGCTCGACGACGGCGTTCGACGGCTTTGCGGCCGCACCGAAGGCGGCCAGCACACGCATCCAGTGGCCGAGCGGCTGGCCTGTTTTCTCGACGATCTGCGCGTCGGTTACGTCCCAGTACTCTTTCTTCACAGCGGCTCCCGGTGATGAGTGGAAAGGGAAATCCCGGGGCACGTGCCCGCTCAGCGAAACGAAAGGCCGTGTCGCAAACCGGACATACGCTTTTTTGGGGTAACGACTCCGACGCGTCAGGGTCGCGGCTTTTCGACGGCTGTCAGTCGCGCGAGGCGTTTGCGAGCGTCGGCCACGCGGGGCTGAAAGTCCGCGTCGGCGTTCTTCCAGAGCTCGATGAACGCGCGGTAGTTCTCGACAGCCTTGTCGGTATTGCCCATCGATTCGTATAGCTGCCCCAGTCGTTCTCGAATCGCCGGGACGCGAACCGGATCGAGCTCAAAGGAGGTCCGTCCCCAGAACGGCGTCGCGAGATACCGCTCGAAGTACACGGCCGCCGAGTCCGGCCTCCGTGCGGCGTCGTATGCACGCGCCACGTCGAACGCGACGCATCCCGCGCATTCGCTTGCCGGCGCGCCGTCGGACGCGACGTCGCCACGACGGTACTCGGCGATTGCGTCGAGCGGCTTGCCTTCGGCGAGCGCGATCTCCCCTAGCGCGTTGTGCAGCGCGGACTCCTGCACTCGCCGGAGCGACGTGTCGGTCATCTCGATGCGGTAGCGCGCGATCATGGCGCGAGCCTTTTCGGGGCCGCCCATCCTTGCGAGCAGCCACGCCAGATCGAGATATGGGCGGTCCACCATGGGCATGTCGCGGAAAGGCACGGCCGCGATGGCCGTGTCGAGCCGCGCCGCGATTGCGGGCGACGGCCCCCTGACCGCGAGCTCGAAGAAACTCTGGCGAATCGCGAACTCGGGGCCGGTCAGGTTGTTGGCGAACCGCTCCCTGGCGATTGTGGCGACATCGCGCAACCGTCCATCCTGGAGCGCGATGGCCTCCTCGGCAGGCAGCCCGACTAATCGACGCGCGTCGCCGCCGGCCCGAGCCATGCTGTCGGCTGTCGAGCGTATCGTCTTGTCGTCGCGTTCGGCGAACGCGATGACCAGTCGGTGGCGGTTCGCATTGCGGGCGGCCACGTCCGCGAGCCGCACGTTGGTTGCCGCCGCCTCCTTGAATTTTCCCTGATCGATCTCCAGCTCGACCGCGTTACCGAGCGGCGTCGCCGTGGTGGGATCAATTCGGGCCGCCGCGAGGTTCAGCGACTCCGCGCGCGCAAACTCGCGCCGGCTGCGCAGCTGCTCGCCAAGATTGATCAACACGGTCGGAAGCGTGTCGCCGCGCTGGAGGATGGCCTCGTACGCGGCGATGCCCTTCGCGCGGTCCCGACCCGGGCCGAGCGCGTAGTAGCGGGCCACCACCATGTCGCGCTCGAGCGCCGGCAATCGATCCCGAAAGCGATACGCCTGCGTCGTGGCCGAGTCGATGGCTGACTGGTTCCCGCCATAGTTGGAGAGCGTGGCGGCGAGCAGGCTCCAAGCGGTGGAGAACGTCGAGTCCAACGCGACGGCCTCGCGCGCGACGCCGAGTGAGCGCGGCTCGCCGAGTGCGTTGAGTCTCACCGCCTCGCTGTACTTTCGCAGCGCGTCGAGGGAGCCCGTTGTCGCTTGCGCCAAAGACGGCGTCGCGTTCACTGCGCGCAGCGATTCGCCGGCCTTGCTTCGCAGCTCACGCGCGAGCTTGTCGGCCGCGTCGATCAAACCGCGCGGACCCTCGCCCGTTTCGCGGAACGACGCCAGCTCTCCGCCCGAGTCGGTGCGGACGAGCCGGATCGACACGATGTAGCCGCCGGGCACTCCAGTGACGTCGCCGTCGACGATCGCCTTAATGCCGCCGCGCTCTGCGATCTCGCGCGCCACCGACGAGTCGACGCGAGTGTCCGGCGGACGCTTCATGAGCCGGAGCGTGGACACGATCTGCGCCGGCTGCACGAGGGTGAACGCCGACGATCCGGCGAGACCGGCGCGGACCGCGTCGCTCACCACGCGGCCGAGCGTCGAGTCCACGTTCGTCGTGCGGAAGTCGGTCAGCAGAATCGAGTTGTGTCGGTTCAGACGTCCGGAAGCGAGCAGCGATCCGAACGGCCCGATGCCGAACGCACGCAACCCCATGAACAGGGCGATCGCCGCGACGAAGAGGCCGAACGCGTAGATCCCACCTCGCGCGGTTCGGTACCAGCTCATACGTGGCGCGGCCCTGAGCGCGATTGTGGCGACCGTGCCGTGCGTGGCGGACGGCGTGCCGCCTGGCGTGAAGGTCGGCGTGGCCGTCATCGCGCGACGCGTGACGCGCTGCACGTAGCCGGTCCACAACACCACTGGCAGGCCGAGCCCCATCAGAATGAGCGAGCCGGGGAAGACCCACTCGGGCAACCCGATACCGACGATTGCCGCCTTGGCGATGATCGCGACGACGACGAACGCGGCGGCGTAGATCGCGAGCGCTTTTCGGAACATGCCCGGGCCGCCGAGCAGCACCGGCGGCATCGCCGCTCCGCTGCCGCTGGCGATCGTTTCGAGAACTCGCACGACGTCGCCGGCGCTCTGCGGCCGGTTCGCCGGATCCTTCGCCAGGCACCGCATCACCAACTCGGCGAGTGGCGCGGGGATGTCGGTGCGGAGTGCGGCGAGCGGACGCGGCTCTTCGCTCATGTGCGCGGCGAGCATCCGCGGCGCGGTGCGATCCGGAAAGACCAACTGTCCGGTCAGCAGCTCGTACGCCATTGCGCCGAGCGCGTAGATGTCGGCGCGATGGTCGATCCCCGCGTCGCCGGCCGCCTGCTCGGGCGCCATGTACGCGGGAGTTCCGATCGACGTGCCGACCTGTGTGAGCGTCGCGCCACCGTCGCCGGTCCGCGCGGCGCTGATGGCTTTCGCGATGCCGAAGTCCGTGACGACCGCGGTGCCGCCGGAGATCAGCACGTTGTCCGGCTTGATGTCGCGGTGGACCACACCGCGCTGGTGCGCGTAGGCGAGCGCCTTCGAGACGTCTTTGAGGACGCTCACCACTTCGGCCACCGCGAGCGGCCCGCGGGCGAGACGCGCGCGCAGCGACTCGCCTTCGACGAACGGCATCGTGTAGAAAGGGAGGCCGTCCGTGTCGCCGGCGGTGAGCACCGGGACGATGTTCGCCTGCTGGAGTCCCGCGACCGTCCGAATCTCTCTCTCGAACCGCTCGGCGCTGAGTCCCTGAGCGAGGTCTGGCGAGAGCACTTTGACGACGACCTTGCGGTCGAGGCGCTTTTCGTCGGCGACGAAGACGCGGCTCATCCCGCCGCCGCCGAGCTCTCGCTCGAGGTGATAGGCGTCGCCCAGCGTCTTTTGAAGCTGCGTCAACAACGAACCGCTCACAGAGGAGTGGCTTGGGGGGATTGAACGGCGAGCACAACATAGCGCGGCGCGCGCGCGTCAGCCACCAATCTCATTGAAGCGGCTCAAGTACTGCGAGAGTATGTCGCATTCCGTCGCCGCAAGGCAAGCCGCGCCGCCAGCCTGGTGACGCTGGAGCACCGCGACTATGATAGGCCGCCGATCTTTTCACGCACAACACGACGGAGATGCGATGCGCCGACTCGCGATGATGCTGGTCGTACTCCTGGCGCCGGGCGCGGTCGCCGGCGCGCAACAGCCGCAATACGACGTCGTGATCGCCAACGGTCGCGTCATCGATCCCGAGTCGCGACTCGACGCGACGCGGTTCGTCGGGATTCGAAACGGGAAGATCGAGGCGATCTCGGCGACGCCGATCACCGGCAAGACCACCTTCGATGCAAAAGGACTCGTCGTCGCGCCGGGCTTCATCGACCTGCACGCGCACGGACAGGATGACGAGAACTATCGCATCTTCGCGCTCGACGGCGTGACGACCGCGCTCGAGCTCGAGGTCGGGACCGAGGACATCCCGGGCTTCTATGGAAGTCGGGAGGGGAAGGCGCTGATCAACTACGGCGCGTCGGTCGGACACGTCCGCGCGCGGATGGCCGTCATGAAGGACCCGTCGACCGGGCTCCTCCCGACCGGACCGGGCGGCCACCAGGTCGCCAGCGACGCGCAGATCGCCGACATGAAGCAGCGGGTCACGGCCGGCCTCGCCGCCGGCGCGCTCGGGGTTGGGATGGGGCTGCAATACACGCCCGCCGCTACTCGCTACGAAGTGCTGGAGATGTTCCGCGCGGCCGCCAAATACCACGCGCCGGTATTCGTTCACGTGCGTTCGTTCGGCACGCGCGAGCCGGGGAGCTCGGTCGAATCATTCCTGGAAGTGATCGGCGCGAGCGCGGTCACCGGCGCGCCTGTGCACATCGTGCACCTGAACAGCATGAGCCTCGAATCGACGCCGAAGACGCTCGCGCTCGTCCAGGACGCGCGCGATCGCGGCATCGACGTCACGACAGAAGCATATCCCTACATCGCCGGGATGACGGAGATCGGGTCGGCCTTGCTCGACCAGTATGTCGGCTCGCCCGATAGCGTGATGCAGCGGATCATGCTCGTGAGCACCGGCGCGCGGCTGACAAGGAGCACATTCGACGCCGAACGGAAAAAGGGCGGCAGCGTGATCCTCTTCCTGAACACGCCGGAGATGGAAGCGATGGCGATCACGAGCCCGCTCACGGCCATCGCGAGCGATGGTCTCATCGAGCACGGCAAGGGCCATCCGCGCACCGCCGGCACCGAGGCGCGCGTGCTCGCGCACTACGTGCGCGAGACCAAGCAGCTCACGCTCACGGAAGCGATTCGCAAGATGTCGCTCATGCCGGCGCAGCGGCTGGAGAAGCTCGCGCCGGTGTTCAAGAACAAGGGGCGGATCAAGGTCGGAGCGGACGCCGACATCGCGGTGTTCGATCCGGCCACCGTGGCCGACCGGTCGACGTATCAGCAGCCCGCGCTGACGTCGGTCGGGTTCAAGTACGTGCTCGTGAACGGCGTGCCCGTCGTGATGGACGGCGCGGTGCGCGACAAGACCTTCCCCGGACGTGGCCTGCGCGCGGGACGCTGAGGGGCAGGCCTACTCGCTCACGTCCGGGCGAACGTGCTCTCTGCCTTCGCCGAAATCGACTCGTTCTCGACCTCGATCAGCGACGCGACGAACGCGCCGGCGGTGCGGGGTCGATCGGCCGGCGAACGCGCGAGCGCCGATTGAAGCGCCGACGCGACGGCGCGGGGGATTCCGTCGCGCACGGCGGTCGCACTGGGCGGCGTCTGCATGAAGCGCTTCGAGATGACGACCTGCGTCGCCGGACCGGGGAAGGGCGGCTCGCCGACGAGCATCTCATAGAGCACGCTGGCGAGCGAATACACGTCGCTGCGCCCGTCCACCGCCTCGCCCGCCACCTGTTCGGGGCTCATGTACGCCGGCGTGCCGATGCCGATGGCGGCCTTCGCGATGGCGCCGCCTTCGATCGTCGCGAGCGCGTTACCCATACCGAAATCGGCGACGAGCAGTCGTCCGTCTTCCAGGACCAGGTTCTGCGGTTTCACGTCGCGGTGCAGGACACCGTTGCGATGCGCGTAGTCGAGAGCGGCGCCGATCTCGCCGGCGATGCGTAGGGCGTCCTCGATCGACAGCTGGCCGACGGCGTCGATCTCGTCGCGCAGCGTGTGGCCGCGAATGTTGGGCATCATGTAGAACAGCATGCCCTCCGAATCGCCCCAGTCGAGGATCGGCAGAATGTTGGGATGGCTGAGCGTCGACGCCAGCTCCATCTCTCGGCGGAATCGCTCGGCCCCGATCGCGGCGCCGATCTCTGATTTGAGAACCTTGATGGCGACGTCGCGTCCGTGCTTCAGGTCGCGGGCGAGATAGACCGTCGCCAGTTCGCCCTCGCCGAGTGTTCGCTCGATGTGGTAGCGGTCGCCGAGCGCGGCGTGAAATCGGGTGCGCATCTCGAGAGTGTTCATGCGCGCGCGCTCGCGTACGACGAGTTCGGTCGGACACGACCGCAGGCCCGGGGGCGGCGTCGCCCGACGGAGGTCTCAGTCATTTTTCTCGGTAGCGGAAGAGGTCCCTGCAGGCGCGAAGAACATACCGCGAGCCGGGCCGCCAAGCTACGGCTCGCGGCCCGCACCTCGCGATCGTCGCTCGGCCTCGACGTACCTGCAAATTCCTGACGCACGTTTACCGTTTTGTCAGTCTTCTCTTCGGGCCCGCCGGCTCATCGCTGCTGCGTCGCCTGAACCTTCGGACCCGCCTTGAGCATCTTCATCGCTTCGTCGATCGCGACTTTGAGCTCACGGTCGGCGCCCTTGGCGTCGTCGTCCGGCGAGTTCTTCACCCACACGTCGGGCGGAATGCCATGGTTCTCGAGGTCGAACCCGTAGTTGTTCGGCTTCGAGGGGTCCCACGACACCACGAGCGATCCCGGCGTGCGAATCGAGCCGCCGTTGATGAGGGCGTAGCTTCCCGTCGCGATCACCTGCGCCGACGTCGGATTGCCGACCAGCTTCCCGAGTCCGAGCGTGCGGAACCCCTGCGGGGTCACCTCGGCGTCGGACACCGAACGGTAGTTGATCATCATGACCTTCGGCCCGACGATCGCCTGGCGCGGGCGCCGCCCCCACGTGCGCGACCCGTTGCGGTTGTTCCAGAACTCGTACGGCTGCCGCTCGAGAATGTCGAGCAGCTCCTGGTCGATGTTGCCGCCGCCGTTGTTCCGGATGTCGACGATGATCCCCTTCTTCTGCCAGAACCGGTCGATCTCGTTCTGGAACCGCTCGAGCGACGGCTGGTCCATGGCGCGGATGTGGACGTAGGCGATCTGGCCGTTCGTCGCCTTGTCCACCGAGTCGCGGTTGTTGGCGACCCACTCCTCGTACTTGATGTTCGTCATGTTGGTCGTCGTCGCGATGCGATACGTCCTCGCGGCCGCACCGTCGGCGGACTTCGACACCTTCACCGGGACGTACTCGTTCTCGGTCTGGCTCAAGACTTTCCAGTAGTCGTCGCCTGCCTTGACGTCCTTCCCGTCGATCGACAAGACGTAGTCGCCGACGTTGATGTCGACCCACTCCTTGTCGGCCGGACCGTCGCGGTAGACGTGGCTCACGCGATAGCGGGTTCCGGCCGGTTCCATCTCGAATCCGAGATATCGCGTCGTGTAGACGGGCGGCATGGTCACGCTCGGCGGACCGGTCACGCCTGTGTGCGACGTGCTCAACTCGCCGATCATCGCGTTGGCGATGTCGTAGACGTCCTCGTTCGTTCCCGCGTCGGCGAGGAGCGTCGAGTAGCGCGCAGTAGATCGCCGCCCAATCCTTGCCGTGCATCGTCGCGTCGTAGTAGCGGTACTTCATGACGCGGTACGACTCGTCGAGCAGCTGCTTCCACTCGTCGCGACGATCGACGCGCACGTTGAAGCGTGAAGTTGATCTGTTCGCCGGCCGCCGCCGCCCGCCGTGCCGGCAGCGGTAGGTCCCCGCACACCGCCGCCGCCCACCGCACCCGTGCCGCCGGCCGCCGATCGTCAGTCGCTCGATCGGGAAGCCGACTTCGCGCCGGCGCCGCCGCGTCCCTGAGGAGGCGCATCGTCGCCCGCCGGCGCGCGCACGGCGCCGCGGAAGTAGATCGCGCGACGATCGGCCGTCGGCTGCATGCCGGCGAAAGCGCCCGCGGCGATTCGCCGCCGGTCGCGTCCATCGATGCCGACGGAGTAGAGCCCCGCATCCGACTCGCCGGCCGCCGGCGCGCCACCGCGCCCGCGCCCGCCGCCACCACGTCCGCCGAACCCGCCGACAGAGAAGTAGACCGTGCGCCCGTCGCGCGAGAGGAAGAACGCGCCGACGCCCGTGCCGCCGCGCGTGATCTGAATCGCGCGGCGATCGATCCCCTTTGGATCGACGTGAACGCGCCGCGTCGATCGCGGCCGAGTCCGCGTTGGCGCCGCCTCGTCCGCCGCGACCCGCGCCCGCCGACGCGCGTCGGATGCGCTCACGCACCAGCGGGTCGTTCGGATCTTCCATGATGCGCGACAGCGAGACGGCGAACAGCTGGTTCACGCCGCCGTCGCGATTCGACGTGAAGACGACCGTCTTTCCGTCGGGCGTCAGCTGCGCGTTGGTCTCGTTCCACGGGCTCTGCGAGATGTTGTATTCGGTCTTCGTCTTGATGTCGTAGAGATAGACGTCGGCGTTCTGCTCGTCGTCGCGCCGGCTGTAGACGAGCCAATTGCCGTCCGCCGAGTACTGCGAGACGTTCATTCCTCCGGCGGCGTTGTGCGCGAGCTCGCGAGGCGCGCCGCCGGCGACGTCGACCTCGAACACCTTGTTGTCCGCGCCGTACGCGAGCTTCTGCGAGTTCGGCGCCCAGACCAGGTTGTCCTTCTCGGCCGGCTGCGCCGTGAGCTTCTTGCTCGTGGCGGTCGCGATGTCGTAGACCCAGACCTGCTGCTCGCCGCCCTCGTCGGAGACGTACGCGATCTTGCGGCCGTCCGGCGAGTAGACCTCGTTCCGCTCGCGCCACGCCGAGTTGGTCATCTGTGTCTTCTCGCCGACGCCCGCTTCGGTCGGCACGATCACGATCTCTCCGTGATAGTCGACCGCCATGTAGTCGCCGGCCGGCGAGATGCCGAATCCCTTCGGCGCGACTCGTCGCCGTGAGCACCTGGACGTCGGGCTCCTTCGGATCGAACGACATCGCCAGCGGCGAGCTTCTTCGCCTTGCCGTTCGGGAGGTCGATCGTGTAGAGGTCGAACTCGTTCTGGAAGACGACGTGCTTGCCGTCGGGAGAGATGGACGGGAAGAACACGCCGCCCGGGCTCTTGAAGTTCGTCACCTGTTGCGCGTTGCCGCCCTTCGTCGACATGCGCCAGAGGTTGAACGTGCCGTCGCGCTCCGACGCGAAGTAGAGCATCCCGTCGGCGCCCCACATCGGGAACACGTTGTTCGCGAACGTCTTGTACTGCTGGAGATCCGTGTTCGTGATCTCCTGAATCGAGCCGTTGCTCACGTTCATCACGGCGATGTTCGCCGCCGCGTTGCCGCGATATTCCTTGCGCCACGTGGACGGCAGGTTGCGGTTGAACGCGATCATCGCGCCGTCCTGGCTGATCATCCCCGCGCGCGCGATGCCCATGCCGAGCGGCTTGGCGAGTCCGCCGTCGACTGGTTGGACGTAGAGCGGCGAGCCCCAGGCGTTCGACCCGCGCGTGCTCGAGATGACGATCGCCTTTGCCGTCGGGCGTCCAGTACAAGCGCCTCGTCGGCGCCCGAGAACCACGTGAGCTGCCTCGGCTCGCCGCCGGTGGACGGCATCACGAACACGTCGTTGTTGCCGGTGCGGTTGCTCGTGAACGCGATCCATTTGCCGTCGGGCGAGAAGCGCGGCGAGAAGTCGCGCGCGACGTTCACCGTGAGCCGGCGCGGATTCGAGCCGTCCGCGTCGACGAGCCAGATGTCGTCCTGATAGGTGAACGCGACGCGGCCGTCGTTGGCGATGCCGGCGTTGCGGGCGAAGTGAATCGGCTTGAGCTGCTGCGCGTTGGCTGAAGCAACGACAGCGGAGGCGATCGCGAGCGCGGCGACGACGCGCGCCGCGCGATTCAGCAAGACGGAGAGCGGGAACATTGGGGCTCCATCGGAGGGGTCGGACGGCACGTCTAACGTACGGCGCCCCAGGCGAGCCGGGCCAGATGGCCGGGGCGGCCCGCCGCCATCGGTCGTGGGCAGCCTTGCGCGCCCGGCGGTCGAGCGGATTCCTTTCCTGATCAGCCGTTGCCGCCTCTCCTTCGATGAGGTCCCCCCGCCATGCCGTCACGACGACTGATTCGCGTCGCGCAGCCCGCCGTTGTCGCCCTAGCCGCGCTCGTTGCCGTCGCGTTCGCGCGCCAATCCGGCCCGACACCTCGCCACGCCGCGCCGACGTTCAGCAAAGACGTCGCGCCGATCATCTATAAGAACTGCGCGAGCTGCCATCACCCGGGCGGTCTCGGTCCGTTCTCGCTCGTCGACTACGACAGCGCCAAGGCCCAGACCGACAAGATCGAAGACGCCGTCTCGTCGAATACCATGCCGCCGTGGCACGCCGAGGGTCCGCACGGCGTCTTTCGCAACGACCGGCGGCTCTCGGACGCCGACAAGCAAATCATCCTCGATTGGATCGCCGGCGGCGCGCAGCGCGGAGACGCGAAGGACCTGCCGCCCAAGCCCGACTTTCCGTCGACGTGGTCGATCGGCACGCCCGACTTCGTCGTGAGCATGCCGGAGGATTTCGTCGTCCCGGCCGACCGGCATGATCGAGTACCAGTACTTCACCGTGCCGACGAATCTCACCGAAGACAAATGGGTCCAGGCGATCGAGATCCAGCCGGGCGCGCGCGAGGTCGTGCACCACGTGCTCGTCTACGCGCTCGTGCCGCCCGCTCCGGGCGCCGCGCCCGCGGCTCCAGCGCCTCGCCCCGCCGGCATCGCCGGCCGCCGAGCCGGTCTTCATTCGCAACAGGCAGCAGTCCGTGCTCCGTGACGCGCCGCGCACCGACACGCTTCACGCGCCGCCGCGCAGGGGCTCGGCGCGCTCATCGGCACGACCGCTCCGGGCACCAACGTCGTCGAGTTCACGCCGGGAACGGCGCTGCGCTTGCGCGCCGGCACCGTGCTGACGTTCCAGATGCACTACACGGCGCACGGCCACGAGATGAAGGATCGCTCGCGCGTCGGATTCCGTTTCGCGGCCGAGAAGCCGCAGGAAGAGATCTTTGCTTCGCAGTTCGTGAACGGCGTCGTTCACGATTCCGGCGGGGCAGAAGGACGTCGCCGTCCCGGCCGAGATCACGGCTGGGCAGCCGGTGCGCATTTGGGGGCTCTTCCCGCACACGCATCTGCGCGGCACGCGCTGGCGCTACACGCTCGTGAAGCCGGACAGCACGTCGGAAGTGATCCTCGACATGCCGCACTACGACTTCAACTGGCAGACGTACTACCTGTTCGACAAGCCGCTCGACATTCCCGCCGGCGCCAAGATCATGTCCACCGCGTGGTACGACAACTCGGCGACGAACAAGCACAATCCCGATCCGACGAAGGACGTGCAGTGGGGCGATCAGACGTGGGAGGAGATGCAGTACACGGGATTCCTGTACAGCATTCCCGGACGCAAGCCGTAGCCGGCCCTTCTTCGCATTCCCTCACGGATTCGAAACGAGAACGCGCCCGCTCGGGAACCAAACCGGGCGGGCGCGTTCGGCAACGTGACTTCGTCGATCAGAATCAGCCCCACGTCCGCAGCGTCGCCGTGTCTTCGGTGAACGCCGCCGTGAAGAAGCCGTCGATCATCTTGAGCTCATCGGCCGCCGAGACGCCGGGGACGGCCGGGAAATTCGCCCTCGAGGTCCACCTTCGTCGCCCCGCCGGCCGGCGTGTACGAGTGCGTGAAGCGCGCGCCATCGAACGCGCCGCCGATCATGCGCGACTCGATCCCCGTCGGCGGATTGAGTCGATGCTCGATCGTCGTCTGGAACGTCGAGCCGTCGGGATTGTAGACCTCGGCGTCGATCGTGACGACGTCGGACTGCACGCCGACGAGACGATGGCTCTTGAACGCCGCATGGCGGTGATCGCCGGCGCTCATGTAGCGGAACACCCGCTCGGCCGGCGCGGGAAACGTGGCGATGCCATCCTTCTTGTAGCGCACCGTCGCCGCCTTCGCCGCGCCGGGTTGCGGCACGATGCGGATGTACGGCTTCGGCTCCTTCCATCCGTTCGGGTAGATCTTCTTCGCCTCGTCGTTGCTCACCGAGCCGGCGATGATCACGTCTTCGCCCGGCTTCCAGTTCACCGGCGTCGACACGCGCTCGGCGGCCGTGAGTTGGAGCGAATCGACAACGCGCAGCACTTCGTCGAAGTTGCGCCCGGTCGTCATCGGATATGAGATGTTGAGCTTGATCTTCTTGTCGGGACCGACGACGTACACGCTGCGGACGGTCTGGTTGTCGGCGGCCGTGCGTCCCTCCGACGAGTCGCCCGCCGTTTCCGGAAGCATCTGGTACAGCTTCGCGACGGCGAGATTCGAGTCGCCGATCATCGGGATAGTTCGGCGCCGCGCCCTGCGTCTCCTCGATGTCCTTTGACCACAGGCGATGCTTCTCGACGGTGTCGACCGAGAGGCCGATGACCTTCACGTTTCGCTTGTCGAACTCGGGCTTGAGCTTGGCCATGTAGCCGAGCTCTGTCGTGCAAACCGGCGTGAAGTCCTTGGGGTGCGAGAAGAGAATCCCCCACGAATTCCCGAGCCACTCGTGGAACGAGATCGAGCCGTGGGTCGTGTCGGCGGTGAAGTCGGGGGCGGTGTCGCCAAGGCGAAGTGACATGGTCGGTCTCCGATTGCGTTGAGGTTGTGGAGGCAATGTGCGCGCGCCATGTTCCCCGGGCGTTCCCCGCCGCGGCCCTCTTGTGACGGCGCCCAAGTCGTCTCGCTCACAATGACTTCCGTGAGAATCCAGATCTTTCTGCTGGGCGAGTTCCGCGTCGTCATCGACGACCGGGAGGTTCTCGCCGCCGAGTGGCGCCGCGGCGCGAGCGCCGCGCTGGTGAAGCTGCTCGCGCTCGCCACGGGACATCGTCTGCATCGCGAGCAGGCCATGGAAGCGCTCTGGCCGGAGACGCCGCCGGAATCGTCGTCGGCAAGTCTCCGCAAGGCGGTCCACTTCGCGCGCCGAACGCTCGGCGACCACGACGCCATCGGGTTCGACAACGACATCGTCTCCCTCGCGCCGTCCGGCGAGGTCGTCGTCGATTCAGAGATCTTTGAAGCCGAGGCGAAGGCGGCGCTTCGGGCGCCGCGTCCGGACCCGGCCGCGTGCGCTCGCGCCGCCGATCAGTACGGCGGAGAGCTGCTTCCCGACGACCGCTACGCCGCCTGGGCCGAGGCGACGCGCGAACACTTGCGGCAGCTCTACGTTCGTGTGCTGCGGGCCGGCGCGCTCTGGGAGCGCTTGCTCGACATCGACGCGACCGACGAGGAGGCTCAGCGGGCCGTGATGCAGGCGGCCCTCGACGCCGGAAATCGCGGCGAGGTCATCCGGCGCTTTCAGCAACTGCGCGAACGGCTTCGCATCGATCTCGGCGTCGGCCCGTCCAAGGCGACCGTCGCCATCTACGAGCGGGCGCTCGCCGGCGAAACGCAGCCGGCGAGTCTACTCGATCGCGTCCGCGCGTCGCTGGCGTGGGGAATCATCCATCTGCACAGCGGCGACTTCCCCAAGGCCGAGCAGATCGCCAAGGAGGCGCGCGCCCTCGCGCTCGAGGGCGGGCTGCCGCGCGAGATGGGTGAAGCGAGCGCGCTCCTGGGCCTCGTCGCGCACATGCAGGGGCGGTTCCCGCAACTCTTTCGCTCGGAGTTCATCGAATGGGTTCGCGGCGCGCCCGCCGTCACGTCGGTCGCGTCGCACATCTTCGACGGACACCTCTGCCTCGCGGAGTTCTGTCTGTATGGTCCGGCGGGCCACGACGAGATCGCCGGCGCCGCGCGCGATCTTCTCTGCGAAGCCGAGAAAACGGGATCGGTCGCCGGCCAGGCGCTCGCCAAGCTCATACTCGGCGAGGCCGAGCTGTTCTCGGGCGATCTCGAGGTCGCCGAACGACTGTTGACCGAAGCCGGCCAGCTTTACGAAAGCATTCATGCGGTTGCCGGTCACGTGATGTCGCTCCAACATCTGGCCGAGGCGGCGATCACGCGCGGTCAGTTGTGGCGCGACGGCCGACTCGTCCAGAAAGGATTCCGCATCGCCGAATCGAGCTGGCTCGAGCCACATCTGTTGCTGCGCCTCCAGTCGCTCGCCGTGGAGACGGCCAACACGCCGGAGCGAACGTCGGATGCGATCGCTCAGGGCGACCAGTGGATCGCCGAACGGAGCATGTGCCAGCCGTGCTCGATGGGCTTTCGCGTCACGTCGTCCATCGCGCTCGCCGAGGCGGGAGAGCTCGACGCCGCCCGACGGCGACTCGACGAAGCGGAGCGCGTGGCCGGCATGTGGAACGGCGGTCCGTGGGTCGCCGCCGTGTGGGAGGCCCGCGGTGTACACAGGCGTGCGCAGGGAAATGAAGAACAGGCCGCGGCGTTGTTCCGAGAAGCGGCCGTGCGCTACGCGGCCGTCGGCCGACAGCGTGATTCGGAACGCTGCCTCGCGCGCGTCGGTTGAGCCGCTACGGCTTTTCGCCACGTAGCAGAACCGAGAGAGCCGTCGCTCTGCCGACACCGTTCGCACGCACGCCAGGAATCGCTGCAGACCGGCGAAGTTCGCTTCGCCCTCGCGGGCCGTCAGTTCGATGCGATGCGCGTCCCGCGCGTCGTGCCAACGCCCGGCGACCATCTCCGCCTCGGCCGTGACGTCGTCGGCGGATAGCAGTGCGAACCCCGCCTCGGCGATCAGCCGCTCGTTTTCGCCGGGCGGCACGAAGATGTACAGGCCGATCGAGCTGCGCGTCGCGATCTCGTCGGCGCTGATCGGACCCGTGACGATCAAGGCGTCCGTGAACAGGATCCGGCCGCCGGCGCGCACCACGCGATGCCAATCGCGGAGCACGTCGAGCCGGTTCGCGATGTGGCACATGGCGTCGTTCGAGAGAACGGCGTCGAATGTCGCGGCGGGGAAGGGGAGTGGCTTGCTCGCGTCGATGGTCTGAAAGCGCACGCGCTCGGCGAGGCCGCGGTCCTCGGCGAGCCTCCGGCCATTTTCGACGCCGTGTTCGTTGATGTCGACGCCGGTGACGTGGCAGCCTCGCTCCGCGGCGAGGTAGATCGCGGGTCCGCCCGAACCGCTCCCGACCTCGAGCACGCGCGAATTCTCGTGCACGCCGGCGAGATCGGCGAAGCGCAGCCAATCCTCGGCGGTCAGCCAGCTGCTCTGGCCGATGTCCTGGCCGAACGCCGCCCGCCGCACCGCCGTTTCGGCGCTGCTTTCAAAATCGCTATAGACGTTGTCGTACAGATCGACTGACTTCGCCATGGCCGCCTCCGTCGGACTCCAATTCTACGCGGCCTCGCTCGGCTCCGCGACGAGTCGCGGGCCGGTTGAGTGCGACGTCAGTTTTCCCGCGACCAGAACAGCAAGGTCCCGCAGTCCGAGTTCATTCCGGCGAACCGGGCCGGTAGCCCGGCCGGGCCCGCGTAATACTCGATCCCGCTCAAGTCATTGGGCTTGAAGGTCGACAGTTCAATGCCCTGCGCGTTGCGCTGCTGAGGCGATCCGTCGAACACGAGCATTCCGTCGAGATACATGCGCACGTAGCATCGGGGCGCGCTGCACGACATGCCGCTGCATACGCGAGAGGAAATCGGATAGTCGCCGTAGGAACCGGCGTTCCCGATGACGATTCCCGGCATGTGCTGGACAAGCAATTGGGAAAGGCGGCTTCCCGACGCCGCGCGAAGAGCGCTGTCGGTGATGAACTGGCCGATTCCCGCTTTTCGGCGATCCTCGAAGCCCTGCATTCCCGGCGAGACGAACTTGTGACTCGCGTCGGCGAGCGAGACCTGGGAGTTCTGTGCGGCTCCGGCGTGCGCCCAGAGCGACACGAGCGAAAGCGAGACGGCGACGCGGCGAACGAGTGCGGTGGGCAGACTCATGGCGGCAGGCCCGAAACGGGTGGTGTGATAGGAAAGCCGGGCGCTCCGGCGCTACTTGGAAAACGTGTTCGAGCGCCGAAAGCGGTCAGCGCTCGCGCCCTCGCGACCGCTGAACATTCGATGGCTCACACTACGCGTTCGTTGGCGCGGCGGTTGTGACGATCTCGTTCGTTTTGTGTCAACTTGTTCGCACAAACATTCTCATCGAGCATTCAGGGCCCATGCCCGCGGGCCCTTGGCCGCTCGACCGAGCGCACGAGCCGGCCCCACTATTATTACGGCGTCATCCGGAGCGGTCGCTTCAGCCCAGCTGCCGCCTCATCGATTCGGTGCTCCCCCATCCCGCTCGTCGCGCTCGTCATAGAATGTTCATTGGCCACTTTGGTCTCGCGTTCGCGGCGAAGCGCGCCGCTCCACGGACTTCGCTCGGCACGACGTTCGTCGCCGCGCAACTGGCCGACTTGTTCTGGCCGATCTTTCTCCTCGCCGGCGCGGAGCAGGTTCGAATCGAGCGCGCGAGCCCCAATCCGTTTCTGACCCTCGACTTCCTCAGCTATCCGTGGTCGCACAGCCTGGTCACGGAGTTGATGGCCGGCGCGGCGTTCGGTGCGCTGTACTTCGCGCTCACGCGCTACGGACGCGGAGCGATCGTGGTCGGTCTCCTCGTGCCAAGCCACTGGTTGCTCGACCTCTTCGTTCACGTACCGGATCTGCCGCTCTATCCCGGCGGCACGGCGCGTTTCGGGCTCGGGTTGTGGCGCAATCCGGCCGCGACGGTCATCGTCGAGCTGATTGTGTACTTCGCCGGCGTGTTGGTGTACGCACGAACGACGCGGGCGAAGGATCGCATCGGCCGATTCGGACTGTGGACGCTCGTCGTCTTCTTGCTCGTGCTTTACGCGGCGAGCTTCGGGCCGCCTCCGCCGAGCGTAAAGGCATTGGCGTGGACGGCGCTCATCGGCTGGCCTTTGACGGCCTGGCCGTGGTGGGTGGATCGCCATCGGAGCGTCGGCTGATGCCGTTCAAGCTCCAGGTCATCCAGGTCACTCTTCAGGCGCTGTCGTCGTTCGCCATCGCCGGCGGCTTGATCTTCACCGCGATCCAGTTCCGCCAGGCGCGGAAAGCGCAGCTCGTCGCGAATTTCTCCAAGCTCGTCGAGCTCCAGTATCAGCTGCGATACATCCGCGTGCAGAATCCGGCGCTCGCGTCGGTGCACGAGCGCGACGTCGACCATCTCGAGACCGACCGCGACGTGCAGGACTACTTCCTGAACCTCATGCAGCTGTCGTTGTTCGAGATCGCCTGGTACGCGCACAAGCACGGCCAGCTTCCGCCCGATTATTTCGCGTCGTGGAACAGCCGGATGTGGCAGATCGCGCAGGAAAAGTCGTTTCGGCGCATGATGGAGAATCCGTCGATGAAGATCATGCACGACGACTTCGACGCCTTTGTCCGGCAGCTCACGAGCATGCCGGCGCCCCCGGGGGCGCAGTCGTAACGATTCGTCGATTGACGAATGAATGACGGCACAATACGATACTCAGGTTGAAAAAGCCTCATCAACCCGCCTTCGGCCGTCTGGCCCGCCGCCATCATGATGACCAGCTTGTCCCGGCAAACGCCCCGCCGTCCGTTCGTGGCCGCGCTCATGATCGTGGCCGCCTGTGGGAGCGACGGCACAGGTCCGGGGAACAGACCCCCCCCGTTACGAATCGTCTCCGGTGGAGGACTGTCGGACACGATCCAGACGCGCTTGACCGCCGCCCTGGTCGTCGAGGTGCACGACTCCTCCGGCGGCTCCGGCGCCGGACGCATCGTACGATTCGAGTCGCTCCCGCCGACGAATGTCACGGTGGCCAACCTGGCGTCGAACACGTATTCGACGTTCCTCGCGGACAGCGCTGACGCCGAGGGGCGGGCCACCGCGCTCATCGCTCTCGGAAACATCGCCGGCACGGCACGGCTGCGTGTCAGCGTTCCTGAATTCGGCATCGTCGACACGGTTTCCTACACCGTGCTCCCCGGCAACCCGACGAAGCTGACGATCACGCCGCGCGACACGACGGTGCAACCCGGGGCGACGTACACGCTTCACGCGTCGACGATAGACCGGCTCAACAACCCCGTTCCCAATGAGCCGCTGACCTTCGTGGGCGGAGCCGGAATCGCATCGGTGTCGCCGTCGGGTCAAGTCACCGTCGGCACCGGGTTCGTGCGCGGGAAGATCGCGGTCACGTGGAAGTCCGGCTCCGATACGGCGCGGGTCAGCGTGATTCAGCAACTGCCCTTGGTGGGCGTTCGACTCGCCCCGACCGGGCGCGTCCTCGTCCTCGTCAACACGGACGGCTCGGCCTCGAGCGACATCCTGGCGAGCGGCGACCAGTCGTTGTCGCCAAGCTCCGTCAAGTCCACGCCGAACGTCGTCTACTACACCGGCAACCCGGGTCAGAATGCCGTGGTTTCGATCGTGACACCCGGCGGGGCCCCTCACGTCCTCGTGCCGCCCGGCCTCAACTTGGTCACCACCCAGTGGCCGCGATGGTCGCCCGACGGTCAGTGGGTGTATTTCATCGGACAGCGGCCCCCAGGCGCCCAGGCCGTCTGGCGGATTCGCCCGGACGGCACCCAGGCGGATAGCCTGGGATTGGCCACGTCGTTCACCGTCTACGCGGCTCCATCGATCTCTCCGGATGGCCGCTTCGTCGCCGTTTCCGACGCGAACGGCGTACGAGTAATTGACGTGTCCTCCAAAGCGTTTCACGTCGTCGCGGCGCCACTCGGCTGCGTGCAGCCGCACTACTCGCCCGACGGTACCCGTTTCGCCTGCTTGACCAACAACACCCTGACCGTCATGAACATCGACGGTTCGGCGCAACGGGTGGTCGGCACGACATTCGATGATTTGTCGGGGCTCGACTGGAGCCCGGACGGCGCGTGGATCCTCGCGCGAAGCCTCGGTGCGGGTTACGAGGTCGTGAACGTTGCCGACAGCTCGGCGCTCCCATTGCAGACGTTCGGCTCCGGATACACCCAACTGTCGTTCGTTCGCTGACGGTCTTCGGAACGCCGACTGAAGGACCGTCAGCGTCGACTCAACCAGACTACCGCTAGACCGATGACCAGCGTGATCACGCCGTAGACTGCCCACTTCGTTTGCCCGGTCATGAAGCTCCCGGGCAACACGTTGATTCCTTGCAGGAACCACACGCACCCAATCAGCGCGAGCAATACGCCCGCAATGCTGCCGATAAGTCTCACACTACACCGCCGCTAGAATCCGAAGAAGAACCTACCCTGCGGGTGCTCCGACGTCACCATGGAGAAGATCGGTGGAGGCAGCCGTCGCAACTGCCCTGCCGTCAGCAGCTCGCGGATGAACGGCGACTCGGCGTAGATCGTCTTCCACGCCGTGTCGTTGGCCGCGGTTACGTGTTTCACGGCTTCGGTCGGGTCGTAGCTCGGCGGCAGCCCGACCAGATAGGCGGCGAGCCCGGCATAGATCGTGTCCGCCTTCGCCAGCAGAACCTTCTCCTCGGCTTGAATGCTCTCGGTTTGCGCCCGCGTCAGCGCGAGCGAGTCGGCGAACCGCAGCATGACGGCGTAGAGATCGGTGAAGCCTGACTTGAGGTAGCGCGTCTTGATCGTGTCGGCCGACGCGCGCGTCCCGACCAGCGGCGGCTTGATGCGCAGGTTGAGATCGAGACGCTGCTCTTCTCCATTGCGTCCGTAGTCGTACCGGATGTCGAGCGTGATGCGGAACGGCGACCGGAGCGTGCTCGTCGACGGATTCGTGCTCCCGAACCGTGGATTCACCTGATAGACGAATTGCCGCGTCGCCGGGTCGAAGCCGCGGACCTGATACAACGTGCCGTCGACGAGCGGCGTGCTTCCCCAACCATGGAGCTTGTCGCTGCCGTGGAGCAGTTGATCAAGCCCGCCGAGCGGATTCGCGAGGTTGAGAGTCGCCTGCATCCGGCCGTTGGTCTTCGGAAGACGCGGAATCACGAGTGCGGCGTTGAACGTCGCGCTCCACGGGCCGACGCAGCTGTTGCGGCCGGCGATTGTGTTGATCTGTCGGCTTAGACAGTCGCGCGCCGACGCCGAACCGCCGTTCAGGAGATCGCGCAGGCCGCGCGAAACCGCGGTGTCGGCGACCCGCGACGGGTCGAAGATGAACGCGCGGTCGTTCGACGAGCCGTCGCCGTTGATGTCGCCGGCGACGAACGGCGTATAGCGAAGACCCGACTGCACCCGGCCCGCCGCGGTCAATCCGACCTTGCCGCCGAAGAAGACTCGCGCGGTCTGGAGGAACACCTGATGGCGCGGCGTGAACGCCTGCGACGACCACTCGATCGCGCGCGGATCCCGCGCATCGCTGCCGTCGAAGCCGCGCGACTGGCTGCGTGCGTCCGTGTACGTATAGCCGATGGTCACGATCCCGAATCGGAACGGGATGTTCGGGATGCCGTACACCGTGATCTGCCGCGCGTCGCCGCGCAGATCCGACACACGGTCCGCCACCCGACCAAACGCCGCCGACGCGCGCGACTCGACCGCCGACGCGCTTCCCGTCGACGGCACGATGCTCGTCGGCGAGACGAAGACCGGCCGGTTGCCCTCCGCCGGCAGCGTGAATCGCTGCGCGCCTCCGAAATTGAGATCGAGCGTGCCCGGTTGGTCGAGGTTGAGCGAATACACGCCGTCGATCGCGATGTAGTTGTTCTTGACCGTGTTCGTCCACCCGAGCGTCGCGCGCCACGCGGTGTTGGGGCGGAACTGGCGGTCGATCGCGGAGACGTTCGGCGCGGTATCGGCGAACACGGACGCTCCGCCGGCGCACGTCGTCGGTACGGTCGACGGATCGGTCATGTAGGACTGCCAATTCGGGATCGGCGCGGCCGGTCCCGTGCACACCAATCGCTCGCTGCTTCCGGGCAGCCCCGTCGTGCCGATCGCGTCGGAGAGCAGCGACGAGGGAAGGAATCCGCGGAACTCGCCGACCCCGCCGCGAATCTGGTATCCCCCGCGATAGGTGGTGGACAGGTTCGAGCCGAACGAGGACAACCCCTTCTGCGCCGTCGGATACCAGTTGAACCCGAAGCGTGGGCTCACCGCGATGGAATTCGGCGCGCGGTCGTTGCGGACGCCGAACGTCTGCTCGAGCGCCGGATTCTCCACCGGCAATCCGGTGAAGGCGTTGGCGTCGACGCGAGCGCCGCCGGCGAGAATCCAGTGCGTCGCCGACCAGCTCCCGCCCGCCGCCGCCGCCCCGATCCACTCGCCGCCCGACCGATCCGGCATGTTGAGCGTTCTCGAAAACGCGCTCGGCGTGTTGCCGGCGACGTCGGCGAGCGAATTGAAGCTGAACGACCCGAGCCGGTTCGCGGCGAGCGACTGGTCGTAGTGCTCATAGCGCGATTGGAAGTACAGCTTTCCCGGAAACGACAGATTGTCGTGCACCAGGAAGTTCGTCTGGTTGTTGATCTCCCACGACCACGTCCGCGTGTCGCGCGCCAGCGCGCTGTTGCCGCCGAAGCTGAGCGACCCAATCGTCGGATCCGATCCGGCGACGCTCGACGCGATCAGCACGTTCCCGCTCGGCAACGCCAGATACGGCGTGCCGCGCGTGTCGCGATAGGAGAACGCGGTGGCCGTCTCGTTGATGTAGCTGCCGTACGTCCCGAAGTACCGCGAGTAGAGTCCCTGGAGGAAACCGCCGCCGTTCACGTTCTTGCCGGTCGTGGCGGGGAGAACCGTTGGCGAAAGCGAGCCGGCGCTCGTCTCGGTGTAGTCGGCGCCGACAAGCACGTTCCACGCTGGCGCCGGCGTCGCGCCGGCCGGCGGTGCGGGGAGCCGTCGGTCGAAGCGCTCGATGAAATTCGCGCTCGTCGTCGTGCGCTGCGACGGGATACCGCCGCGCGTGACCGGAATGTGTTGCGTGCCGAGAATCTGAGTCAGGCGGAACGCCGAATCGGGAGAGATGCCGGCGTGGAGTAGAGCGTCGGCGTCGAGCGCGAGCAACGACTGAACGTCGGCCGTCTGGCGCGACGCCTGGAATCCGTAGTCGTAGAAATACTTGTCGAGCGAAAACGCGCCGGTTCCCGCGTCGCCGAGCTGCAGGTTCGTGTACTTCTGGCCGAAGCGGGCGGCGATCGGGTCGTCCGCCTGCAGCGCTGGCGCGTCGAGCGTGGCGCGCACGCGCCGGGTCGAGACGTTGTCTCCCGACGCGACGGTGGCCGAGGTCAGCGCTCCGGCGAATCCGCCGCGCGTCGGATCCCACGGCGACGTGAGAAAGGTCGTCGACACCGGCACGTCGCGCGGGACCGACGCCGCGCCGACGGACATGCCGTTGAGCGTCGTCATGTTCGCGTCGCCGCCCATACCGAACGCCGAGATGCCGTTGCTCGTGACGGCGAGGCCCGGGATCAGCGTGGCCATCGCGTCGAAGTTGCCCTGAAGCTCCGGGGGCAGTGAGTTGACGACGCCGTCGACTCGGCGGTTGAGTCCGTCCACCGGGGTCACGGGCCCGTTGTCGCTGCCTAGCGATCGCGGCGGGCGCGGATGCGTCGCGCGGACTTGGACGGTCGCGAGATTCGTGATGACGGCAGCGAGCTTGGCGTCGACGGCGGCTGTCGAGTCGGGGCTCTTGATCGTCACCCGCTGGCGAAACGGACGTCGTCCGAGCGCGCCGATATAGAGCAGGTACTCGCCCGTCGCCTTCTCGGCGGGGATCACGAGCTTGTACGCGCCCGAAGCGTCGGTCTTGTCGGTGATCGATTCGGTCGTCGGCGCGATCGTGACGATGACGTCGGCGGCGGGGATCGCCGTGCCGCTGTCGGTGGTGACACGGCCGGTGATCGTGTGGACGCGTCCCTGGCCGAGTAGGGTGGCCGGAATCGCGACGAGCAGAAGGAGCGAGCGAAGGGACGGGGTGGTCATCGGAGGCTCGAGGTATTGAATCTACCTCTGCTAGACACTCCCGACCCCTGAAAGGTTGTGGGGGCGGCGGCCGGAGCTCACCGAAACTCGTGCGCCCGATGCGTCAGCGCCCCGACGTCGAGCGTTTTGAACTTCTGGCCCACGATCGAAATCGCGGATCCGTCGTTCTCGACGCGCCCTTGCACCAACACGAAGGGGTCCCGCTTCACGACTTCTTCATTGGAGGCGACGAGCGGCTTTGGCACGACGATGTTCGCGTAGCCCCACTCGTCCTCCAGTAGAAGGAAGATCGTCCCACCTGCCGTGGCCGGGCGCTGGCGGACGGTCACCAGGCCGCCGATCGTCACCTTGCGGCCGTTCGGCATCTTCATGAGGTCGCGTGAGTCGATCGCGCCGCCGCGAACGAGCTTGTCGCGCACCGACGCCATCGGATGGCCGGCGATGCTCATTCCCACGGCGTGATAGTCGAGGAACACCAGCTCGTCGTGCGTGATCGGAACCGGGTCGTGTTGCGTCACGGCGGCCGGGGCGAGCGGCAGGATGTCGCCGCTGGCGTGCAATCCTTCCCACGCGGCGTGACGCCGATCCCGGGTCCACGCCGCGAACGCGTCCGCCTGCGCGAACGCCAGCACCTCGTCGCGGTCCAGCTTCGCCCGCCGCACGGCGTCGCGGATCGAGGTGAATGAGCTTTCCTTGCGCGCCGCCTCCAACGCATCGAGCGCCGTGTCCCCGATGCCGCGCACGAATCGCCACCCAATGCGCATCGCGCCATTCTCATAGGTGCATTGTCTACTGCCAAGGAGAAGGCAGGGCGGACGCACCTCGACGCCGAACCGCTTGGCGTCGTGGACGAGCGTCGAGACGGGATAGAACCCCATCGGCTGGGCGTTGAGCGCGCCGATGAAAAACTCGGTCGGATAGTGCGCCTTGAGATACGCCGTCACGTACGCGATGAGCGCGAAGCTCCACGCGTGCGACTCAGGAAATCCGTAATTGGCGAAGCTCACGAGGTCGTCGCAAATGTGCGCCGCCGTCTCCTCGCTCAATGGAGCGATCGCGCCGGACGCCGCGCGGGCGAGCATCGCCTTCTTCATGTCGACGAGCGCGGCCTCGAGCCGGCCCTTCTTGCGGATGTTGCCCATCGTGCGGCGCAGCGCGTCGGCCTGCGCGCCGGTGTAGCCGCCGAGCTTCATGGCGATCGCCATCGCCTGCTCCTGGAAGATCGGAATTCCCTGTGTGCGGGCGAGGATCTCCTCGAGGTCGGGATGGAGGAACGTCACCGGCTCCTTGCCGAGCCGGCGCGCCGTGTACGGATGGACGAAGTTGGCCTGAATCGGCCCGGGGCGAATGAGCGCGACCTGGACGACAATGTCGTACAAATGATCGGGCGCGGTGTGCAGGATCGAGTTGATCTGCGCTCGGCTCTCGATCTGAAACGTGCCGATCGTCTCACCGGTCTGGATGAGCGCATACGTCTTCGCGTCTTCCATCGGGATCTCGTACATCTGCGGGCGCACGCCGGTGTGCTGCTCGATCGTGTCGAACGCGATGCGCACCATCGACAGCGCGCCGAGTCCGAGGAAGTCGAACTTGGGCACGCCGATCATGTCGAGGTCGTCCTTGTCGTACTGGACGATCGTGCGCCCCATCGTCGTCTGCTCGACGGGCAGATAGTTCCCGAGGGGCGCCGCCGAGAGGACGAAGCCGCCCACGTGGGTCGATCGAAGTCTCGCCAACCCGTCAAAGGCTTCGAGCGCCACGAGCAACGCGCGGCCGCGCTGGTTCTCCAGGTCGACCTCCCGGCGCGCGGCCACTTCGCGCACGGCGTCGATGCACGTCGCCGGCTCGTCGCCGTGCACGCGCTTCGAGATCTCGAACGCGGTGGTGGCCGGATAGCCGAGCGCGCGCATCGCGTCCTGCACGGCGGTCGGCGCGTGGAAGCACTGGGTGACCGCGGTGATCGCGGCGTGCGCGCGGTCGTAGTTGTCGTACATGTAGTCGAGCACTTCCTCGCGACGGTTGTGCTCGAAGTCGACGTCGATGTCCGGCGGCTCCGCTTTTCCATCGACCCGCGCCTCGGAGAGAAAGCGCTCGAAGAGAAGGCCGTGCTGCACCGGATCGACGGCGGTGATGCCGAGGCAGAATGCCACCGTGGAGTTGGCGGCGCTGCCGCGCCCCTGGCAGAGAATCCCCTTGTGCCGCGCGAAGCGGACGGCGTCGGCCATCACGAGAAAGAATCCCGCGAAGCCGAGCTGCGCGATGAGCGTCAGCTCGTGATCGATCTGGGCGCGCTGCTGCGGCGTCGGATCGGTCCAGCGCTCGCGCATCCCGTCTTCGGTCCAGCGCCGAAGCGCGACGTTGTCGTCGACGTCGGAGAGACGAGCGGCGAGCTTGGCTTTGCGAAAGTCGGGAAGAGGAGGGCGCATCCAGTCGAGCTTGAACCCGGTGCACTCCTCGGCGATGCGAACGGTCTCACGGAGACCTTCTTCGCGTCCTTGCCATCGCTCGGCCATTTGCTCCGGCGAAAGGAGACGCCACTCGCCGTTCGGATGGAGCAACCCGCGCGCGGCGGCGTCGTCGATCGAGAGATCGTAGCGCAGCGCGGTGAGCATGTCGTGGACGAGACGACCCGGCTCGTCCACGTAGCGCGGATCCTGGGTGGCGAACCAGGGAAGGCCGGTCCGCTCGGCGAGCTCGATGAGCTCAGTCGCGAGAGCCGCTTCGTGTCCGCCCGTGTGGTGGAGCTGGACTTCTATAGATAGCCGCTTGTCGAAGACCTCGCGCCAACGATCGAGCGCCCGTTCGGCGGGGTGCGTTTGTCCCGCGCGAACGAGAGACGCAATCTCGCCGGTGGCGGGGCCGGTGAGCGCGTGCAACCCGAGTGAATGATCGGCGAGCTGCTGCCAGGTGATCTTGGGGCGGCCGCGCCGCTTCGCTTGCATCGGCTTTTCCCACGATGACCATTGGCCGACGCGGGCGAGCGTGACGAGCGCGGCGAGGTTGCAGTAGCCGGTTTGATCGCGGGCGAGGAATGCCGCGGGATGACCGTCGACGTTCAGCTCCGCGCCGACGATCGGGCGAACGGGATACTGACAGACGCGGCAGGGAGTGTCGTCATGCTCATCCGCGCTGGGGCACGTCGGATCCTTGAGGGGCGACATCGCTTCGGTGGCGAAGCGGGCGAGGCCGCCGAGGTCGGCGGTGTCGGTGATACCGAGATGCGAGTAGCCGAGGGCGCGCGCGTGGCGGGCGAGCGCCTCGGCCGAGATCGCGCCGTCGGAGAACGAGAAGCAAGTGTGAGCTCTGAGCTCTACAAACAAGGGCGCCAACTCTACGAGTCGAGCTCATAGTCGAACGAGTACGAGGCGCCGGAGTCGGTGGCGGCGAAGTGGCCTTCGCCGCGGAGGCCGCAGAGGGAGCCGGTGGCGAGACCGGGGAGAATCGTCCAGCTGCTCTTGGCGATTCCATCGGTGAATGTGCCGACGTCGCGGGCGACGAAGGTACCCTGGCGATCGCCGATCCGTCCCGTGATGCGAGCGAGGCCGACGTACGAGGCGCCGGTGCCCGGGTTGGAATCGTACGCCAGTAGATACGTGATCGACGCCTCGCCCTCGATGTCGCCCGTCAGCTCGTGCGTCACCGTCGCGTGCGCGAGCATCGGCATGCCCGTGGCGTCGTCGTACGGACGCTCTTCCCAATTCATCACCATGAACGAACCAGTCAGCCTTTCCATTGCCCCATCCTCGCGTTTTTCAGAAACCGTTAGCCGAGTGCCGTTAGCCGGCCGTCAATCCCACCATCCCTGCAGGAACCAGTCGGCGGACTGCTGCTGCGCTCCGCGAAACAACCAGACCATCATTCCGTCCTCGCGCACGCAGCGGAAATACTCTCTCGAATACGCGTCGCTCCATTGACCGCCGGACACACGATCGGGGCCGGCGACTTCGACGATGTCGTGCCACTCGTTGTCGTCGAGGTAGCGGACGGGAACGACGTGATCGCGGCGCGGCGTCGTGTCGACGGTGACCGTCTTCGGCGTCGGCAGGAGTTGGAGCGTGAGGGCCGGCGCGTCGGTTTTCTGTCGCGCGGGCGCGGGAGCGTTCGTCGGGAGGTACATCGTGCCGCGGTCGTCGTCGGACGGCGCGCGGGTGCGCCACGTCGTGCGCAGCTCGAGCAACGGATGCTCCGAGTTGTCCGGCGTCACGACGACGTCACCCTGATCGTCGGTGAGCTGGATGATCGCGCCCTCGACGGCGGGCGCGCTGGCGAAGCCGCGGTCGAACAAATCTCCCTGCGCGCCGTTGTTGCCGGTGACCGACTCGACGCGCAGCGTCACGCCCATCACGGCATCCGGCAGCGTGATGGTATCGAGCGCCTCGCGCACGAGGCGCATCCACCGCTTCTGATCTGCGCTCGGGCGTGATGAAGTGACGAGATGTGTGCGGTGCGTGCGGTTGCCGAGCGCGAAGACGAGCGACATCTCGCGGGCGCGCTCGCCGCGCGCGACGAGCTCCGTGCAGACCGTGCCGGCGAGCGAGTTGATGACGAAGAGCAGCCGCTCGGGATCCTTGAGCCCGTACTCGACCCACTCGAGCGACGCGTTGGGGAACGCCCGCAAGGGAACTCGAAAGAGCCAGCGCTCGTCGTCGGCGCGCGCACGATGCCAGAGCTTCATGCCCTCGGCGCCGAGCCGGACCTCGATCGCTTCGGCGTCGAGCGCGGCGAAGGCGCCGCACGTCTCGATGCCGAGGCCTTTGAGCAATGGCTCGAGGCGTTCGTCGGGCGAAAGAACTCGAAGCGGATACGGCGCGATGAACGCGCGCTCCTGCCCCGGCCGTACGACGACGACCGGCGTGGTGCTTTCGGTAGCCGCGACTTCGGCGGCGACGGGGGAGACGGCGACGCCGGTGTGCGCGTCGTCGAATCCGTAGTCGGCGGCGACGCGAAGCATCTGGTCGGCGAGGAGACTGCCGATGAGTCCGCGCGCGTCGCCCCACACGAGGCCACGCTCGCCGACGGCGACGCGGGGAGACACGGACAGCAATCCGGCAACGAGATCAGCGGGGAAGTCCGCGCCGGTCGGCCAGCTCGGACTCCAGAGACAGACGTAACTCATGGTTTGCCACTGCGAGAGAAAGGGTCGTGTGCGCGTTCCACCCGGCGGAGCGCGCGTCGATGCGGACGTCGGCGCGTTCGGCGGCCGCGGGATCGCCGAACGGCGTGAGACGCCAGTGGTAGTGGAGCAGCCGGGACGAAAGGCGAAGGCTGGCCATCGTCGCCGACGTGCCGATGGCGACGAGGGCGGCGCCCCCTTCGCGCGCGGCGCGCGTCAACCGAACGGTCTCGGTGCCCTGCGGTTCAGCGCCGGCTAATACGAGAAGTGAAAACCCGCCCGACCGGAGGAGCTCGTCGGCGGCGCGAAACGCGTCGAGCCGCGACTTGGGGCGGACGAGGTAGAGGCTGCTCGAGCTGTGAGACCAGAACGTGCCGGCGACGGTGTTGTCGGTGTCGATCCAGGCCGCCCGTTCACCAGACAGAACCACTGCATGACAAGCCGACCGCAGAATCGCGTTGGCGGCGCCGAGCGGCGTCCAGACGGAGAGACGGCCGCGAGGGAGACCGTGGTTGGGAAGGAGTCGGTCGAGCGCGGCAATGCCGGTCGCGACGCCGTCGCTGGTCTGCGCTCCGTCACTGAGCGGAGCAGCGTCGGGGAAACGCTGCTGGATGAGGGCTCGGAGGGCGGCGACGGAGGCGGACATTCGGTTCTGATCGGGGGGAAGAACCTATACCGAACAGAAACCGAAAGCAAGAACGAATCCACACTCCTAGGCGGGGAATCAGAAACGTGATTTTCGGAGCGGCCTCGGCGGCGGCGGTCAGTAGACCACGAATTCCGGCGACGTCTCGGGCGACAATCGGTCGACGGAATCGGCGACGTAGAGCGGCACGCGAAGACGGAAGGTGCCGACGCTCTGCAACTCTGCCTCGACGGAGATCGATTCTCCTGGTTGAAGCGAAAGCGGACTCAGATCGTGGTCGCCGCAGGAGATGAATGGAAATGCCGTCCAGTCCTTCCCCGTCTGAAGCTCAGGAACAGGAACGACGAAGCTGTTGCAGGCCGAGAGGATAACCGGCTCACGGGACACGTTCGTAACCGTCGCGGTGAGGAAGAGCCCCCTCGCCGGAGCCAACACATACCGGCTCTGACTGGTCTGGATCGCGACCGACGGTGTGGGCACCGTCATATCGGCGCACCCGGCGACTCCGATCGCGGTGAAGGCAGCAACCATGTAACCGATGCGGATCATCAACGTATCTCCTCGCTCATTCTCAACCACGGCCGGGGTCCCGAGCGTCACTGCCACTTCTTGTGTGGGTGTTACGTCTGCACTACATTGTAACACATGAAGGACTCTCACCTCACGCTTCGCCTGCCCCGCCGAACTGGCCCGCGCACTCGCGCGAAAGGCGAGAGCGCTCGGCATTCCGAAATCCCAAATGGCCCGCGAGGCAGTCGCTCGGTATCTCGGACCGACAGCCGAGGCGAGCGATCGCGCTAACGGCAACTTTCGGCGAAAGATCTCTCCGCCGTTGGCGTTCGATGCCCCGACTCTCGCCCGATGAGGCCGAATCCTTCGCGCGCGATCTCCAAGCCGGCCGCGACGTGCTCCCGCCAATTCGCCCCCCTTGGGAGTAATCCTCGATACCTCCGTCCTCATCGCCGCCGAACGCGGGACGTTTCGTTTCGAGCGCGCTGCTCGATTCCTTGGCGATGAGCCCATCGCGATCAGCGTGATCACGGCCTCGGAACTGCTGCACGGCTGTCATCGTGCTCGCCGACGCCGGCACCGCGCGCGACGATCGGCGTTCGTCGAAGCAATCCTCGACGCGGTTCCTGTGCTCTCATTCGGTCTGCCCGACGCCCGTCGGCACGCCGAGCTCTGGGCCGAACTGGTCCACACAGGGTGCGATGATCGGGCCGCACGATCTGCTGATCGGTGCCACGGCGCTGGCGCGAGGACACGGGCTTGTCACTCTGAACCAACGGGATTTTCGTCGCGTCGCCGGGCTTCGCCTCATTCCCGTCGACGCCTACTTGTCGTAGCAAGGCTCAGCCGAGCAGATCAGGCAGTTCCAGTTGATCGTCTCGCGCCAGCTTCGCCTCGATCGCTCGGTACGGAGCACGCCCGTAGTGACCGTACGCGACGCCGTACGTCTCGCACAGCGCCGCGCATCCGCGAACGCAGCGCTTCGGTGTACTCCTCGCTCACCTTGTGATCGTTCGCGTATGTAGCGCGATAGCGGCCGGCGAGATGCGGAAACTCCTTCTCGATGAACGGCAGGTATCGCATCCGGGCCGACGATCGCAAACGCAACGGACACGCGTTGAGTACGACGCGCCGCGCTCGGCGACAGCCTGCACGAGCCGCTCGAGTGCCTCCGGCGCGTCGGTGATCGCGGGCAGCACCGGCATCACGTTGATGCCCGTCTCGATGTCCGCCGCGCGAAGGCGGGCGAGCGCGCGCAGGCGCGCGTCGGGCGTGGGAGCGCGCGGCTCGAGTCGGCGCGCGAGATCGCGGTCGAGCGAAATCAGCGAGAGGTGGACCGACAGCCTCGAGATGCGCGCGATGCGCGTCAACAGGTCGATGTCGCGCGTGATCAGCGGACTCTTCGTGATGATGCAGACGGAAAGCCCGGGATGCTCCGCCAACACCTCGAGCATCGACCGCGTGACGCGATACCGTCGCTCGGCCGGCTGAAACGGATCGGTCGCGGTGCCGATGACGATCGTCTCGCCGGCGATGAGGGCGAGATGCTTCTCGGAGCCGTGGCGCAGCGTGCGCCGCAGCACGTCGGCAGCGTTCTGCTTGACGAAGATGCGACGCTCGAACGCGAGCCAAGGCGCCATGCGTCCGATGCGCCGTGCGCAGCTCCTCGTGATCCGGATTCGCCTTGGCGTGCCGGTCGAGCACCCAGCGATGTGTATAGCGCGCGTAGCAATAGGCGCAACCGAACGCGCAGCCGACGTACGGGTTGAGCGACCAGAAGCCCATGCCCGTCGTGTCGGGATCGTTGAGCACCGACTTGGACGTGAGGCCGATGTAGCGGATGTCCTTCTGCTCGCCGACGATGGGCAGAGCGCGGCCGAGCGTCTCTTGGTCGAAGAGCGCGGATTGAACGGCGGCGGTGCGTCGGACTGGGCGTGCTGCGTCGAGTAGAAATCGGACGTCTGACCTCCGACGTCAGACTACCGAACAAACACCGAAATTGCAAGCTGGGCGTCACGGTACGACCAGCTCTACCTCTTCATCTCCACTCCCAGCCGAACTCTCCCGTCCGCCGACGGGCGCGCGAAGAAATTCGCGTAGCTCGGGTCTCGCGCGACTCGAATCGAATGCTCGAGCGCGATGCCGCCGAAGATGAGCGTGATCTGGGTCTTCGTGAGCGCGTGCGTGCGCGCCATGAAGTCCACGTCGCTCACCGAGCCCCTGCGGCCGATCGTGAGATAAAAGACCGTCGTTCCGATCCCACCGCCGAGCAGGCCGCGCTCGAACACGCCGCCGCGAGAGTGCGGGATGTCGAGGATCGCCTCGTCGAGCAGCGACTGGACGGTGAGCCCGGCCGCCGAGAAGAGAAACTGCCGGTGCGGATCGATGTGCGAGTCGATTCCGGAGAAGATCGTCGGCCGGCACTCGTCGAAGCCGAACGACGGGTGGCCGCCGACCGCGTACGAGGTCGCGACGTGCGCCGCCTCGTGCAACAGAATGCTCGAGACCGCCCCGGCGGCGAACCGTGTCCAGTACGCGCGCGAGTCGTCGTCTTCATGACGGTCGAGTCTTGCGCTCCGCAGGGCGCGCCGATCGCGAGCAGCGCCGCAGACAGCGCGATGGCTCGAAGCGCCGGCCCGGTGTAGAATCTCCAGCGTCGGTCGACCCGTAACCGCGAGGCGATATGCGACAGAAACTCTCCGATCTCGAGATTCAGCGTGCGCTCGGGGGGCTTCCCGGTTGGGCGCGCAGGGGCGGCGCGCTCACGAAGACGTTCTCCTTTGACCGATTCGCCGACGGCATTCGCTTTGTCGATCGCTTGGCGCGTGTCGCCGACGACATGAATCACCATCCCGACATCGACGTTCGATACACCAAGATCACGGTCATGTTGTCGACGCACGATGCGGGCGGGATCACCGAGGCGGATCTGCGGCTGGCCGAGAAGATCGAGACGGTCAATGGGACGACCGCCTGACAGCTCTGACAGCTCGACAGCTAGACGGCTAGACAGCTCGACAGCTCAACAGCTCGACAGCTGCGACAGCTTCGACGGCGTCAGCCAGCTCAGCCGTCTAGACAGCTCAGCCGTCCAGCCGTCCAGCCGTCCAGCCGTCCAGCCGTCCAGCCGTCCAGCCCCTCTAGCCCCTCAGCCCTCCATGCCCCTCATAGCCCCTCATAGCCCCGCAAAGACGTCGTCGACGATCGGCGCCGGCTGCGGCACGCCCGCCGCGAATGCGAGGACCTCGACGTCCGGAAAGCGCGCTCGAAAAGAAGACGCCGGCCGAGCCCTGTTGAGTCGCGTGAGCGGCGAAGGCCGCCGACTTCCGCTCCTTGAACGCCCGTACGTCGATGCGGGCGGTCCCGGGAACGCTCTCGAGCTTCAACCGCTTTTCGGCGAGCGGAAAATCCCACGCGTGAAAGATAGAGCCTCGCGGCGCGGTGCGGCGGGAGATTCTGGTCGGGGTGTGACGTGGCCAACCCCGAAAGAAAAAATGCCGCCGTGGCGACGCGCGACGTCGCGGCGTGGTCGGCGTGCCCGGTCGGCGCCCCTTCGGGGCCGAACGTGAGAATCACGGTCGGGCGCCGGCGCCGAATGAATCCGACGATGTCGGCGACGAGCGTGGCGGCGTCGGCGCGCGCGAGCTCGCCGTCTCGATAGCGGCCGAGCTCGACCGATGAAATGCCCAGGATGCGCGCGGCGTCGGCCAGCTCGCGGCGGCGCAGCGCGGCCAGCTCCTCGCGAGACGAAACGGGGACGCCGGCACTCTTGCCGGCGTCCCCATCCGTCGCGCACCACAGATGGACTTCGTGTCCGGCCGCCGCGTACTTCGCGACGATGCCGCCGACGCAGAACGTCTCGTCGTCAGGATGCGCGAAGATGCATCCGATGCTGAGTCTCTCGGGACAACTATCGGCGTCGGCCGCCGCCCAGGAGGCTCAGGATGAACATGAACATGTTGAGCAGATCGAGATAGATCTGCACCGCGGCGAAGACGTAGTCGTCCTGGCCAAATCGGCCGCTGCGCATGAAGCGCCACGTGTCGAACACGAGCAGGCCGCTGAAGATCAGCACGCCGACGGCGGACAACCACAAATACGCGCCCACGCTCGCCACGAACGAATTGATGATCAGCGCAACGATGAGCACGAGCAGCCCGACCGTGAGGAAGCTTCCCCACGCGCTGAAATCACGCCGGCTCGTCAGTCCGTAAAGCGACAAGCGCTCCGAACGCGCTGAACGTCAGAATCCCGGCTTGGCCCACCGCGCCCGGCGCCGTTTGCTGCATGTAGTACAAGAACGGCGAGATGAATATGCCTTCGACGAACGTGAAGAGCAGTGTGAGAATCACGTTGCGCGGGAAGCTGCGCGCGTTCATCTGCGCCAGAAGCAGCGGCGCCAGCACGGCGATGAACGACAGGAACGGATGGAGCGCGACCGCGTCCCTGAGGGCGGGCTGCGTCCCGGCGAACGCGACACCGCCCATCGTGACGAGCACGCTGAGGAACACCAAGCCGTAAGTCCGGCGCGCCAGCGTCGCGCGCTCGACGCCGGTCCGGACCTGAGTGGTCGCGGGGGCGGGGGCGTATGAGAAACCCATAGGTCTCGAAAACTCCGTTGGAGATCTGGCAGGAACTACGCTCGAATAATACCCCTGCCTCGGCGGACGGTGCCAGCCGAGCTCCGCGGGAGCTCGGCGGCGCGCCATTGGGCGGATCGCCGGCGTCTTAATGCGACGTCGAAACGGCCTTTGTCGTCACGGACAGAGTGCCGTTTGTCGTGCGCATGCGAACCACCCGGTTCGACGTGCCAATCTGGCCGCGCAACCTACGTCCGGCGCGCTGTGCCTTGTCGCCGTTGATCGGCAGGTCCGTCCGCACGACGCCGTTGGTCACGGCGAGATCGAACATGCCGTCGATGTTCGGCGGCAGCTCGGCGGTGATCATGCCGTTCGTCGTGTTGAGGTGGATCGAGTCGTTCGCGGACACGTTGTCCACGGACAGGCGAACGTTCCCGTTCACCGTGGACAGCGTCATCGGTCCCGACACGTGGGCGGCGGTGACGGTGCCGTTCGTGCTCTTGGCGGTCACGCCCGATGACAGCACCCTCGACGTCCACCGACCCGCTGATCGTACGAGCGTCGACGAAGACGTCGGCCGGGCAGTTGCGCGACGAAGTTCGCCGTGGCGTCGCTCGAGCGACGGAACAGCGCGAACGTCTCGAGAATCCCGCCCGTGCGCCGGCCGCGATAGCCGCTATCGCCGCAGCGGCCGCTCCCCTTCCACATCGCACAGACGTAGAAGTCGTTGCCCTGTTGGGTCACGACGAAATCGACGTCGCGCTCGCGGCTTCGCTTCCACGTCCGGCTGGCGGTCACGGTCGCCAGGCGACCGGCCGGAGCCTGGCGCACGGTGATGTCACCTACGCCGTCGCGAAAATGAACGGTGGACGCCGGAGGGAATCTGGCTCGTCCACTCCCACGCGTGCTCGTCCGAACCGGCGTGTGAACACCCGGCGGCGAAAGCCGCCAGGGCCAGGACCGACAACCCGGTTCGATTCATGAGCCCGCTCCCCTGTCGAAATGGTGCTCGCGCGACTGGAGAAGATACGGCTCCGGCGGGCGGAAAGTTACGCCGCCGGGCGCGGGCGCCTAACGCTTACGCAGCTCGACGCTTCCGTTGACGGTCTCGAGCTTCATCCGCGGGCCGCCGGGCTTGCCGAAGTGCGCGCGCAGGTGCTTGGGGTCCAGGCGGCCGCTGACCGTCATCTCGAAGTTCGTGTTGAGCGAGCCGTTGACGGTCGAGAGATCGACGTCGCCGCCGAAATCTCCGGTGAACTCGACGATCACGTTGCCGTTCACCGTCGTGAAAGCCATGCGGTCGTCGGTCTCGACGTGGCCCATGCGCGCGCGCACGCTTCCGTTCGTCGTTCCGGCGTTCACCGGGCCGCCGGTCGTCGACACGTCGACTTCGCCGTTCACCGTCTCGGCATCGACCTGCGACGTGGCGCCGTCCACCGTCACGGATCCGTTCACCGAACCGGCGCCGATCTTCACGCCCTTGGGAACGAGGACGTTGATTTCGACGCTCACGTCGTTCCGGTCGTTGCGATTGCCGCGATTCCCGTTGTCGTGGTAGCCGCGTTCGTCGCAGGTGGCGCGCTCGCCCCAAAGTGCGCAGATGACGACGTTCTCGCCGATCTTCTTCGCTTCGATTCGCACGGTTGCCGGATCGCCGCGGCGCCACCGCTTGGTCGCCGTGACCTGCACTTCGGATCCGCTGGCCGCGCCGACCGTGACGCTGCCGTTGAGGTCGTGGACGTTGACCCAGTTTCCGGCCGCGATCGGCCCACTCCACTTGAAGCTGTTGTCGGTCTGCTGCTGCCCGGCGGCGGGCAGCGCGAGGCTCGCGACGAGTGCGAGCGATCCGAGTGCAAAGCGCATTGAGACCAGGTGGACAGGTGGACAGGTGGACGGGCGGACCGGAACGGCCGACTACGACTTCGCCATGCGGAGTCTAAGGTCGCCGCTCACGGTGCTGACGTCGAGGCGGCGGCCTCCGTCGCCGATGCGAGCGTCGACGCGGCGGCGGCTCCAGCGGTTCGAACCGCCGAGCGTGATCGGGAAGTCGCTGTCGATGTCTCCGCTGACCGTGGTCAACGAGAGGTCGGCGCCGAATCCCTTGGGCACTTCGAGCCGAATGTCGCCGCTCACGCTGTGGAACGTGAAATCGCCGCGGCCCGCGAGCTCGTCGACGCGCACGTCGATCTCGCCGCTCACCGTATTGGCGCGAACGGACGTGGCGTGGAGGTGCTCGAGATGCACGTCGCCGCTCACCGCCGACGCGGTGACGTCGCCGTGCGCCCCGTCGATCGAGACGTCGCCGCTCACCGAGCCGGCGGAGACCGTGAGGTTGGCGGGCACGGACACCTCGAGGTCGATGCTGGCGTGGTTCCAGTTGTGGTCTCGATCGCGCGAGTGGTAGCCGCCCTCGTCGCTGCAACGGGCATCAGGATCATCATAGACGACGCAAACGGCGATGCCGCGCGACGACTCCTCGACCACGGCCTTGATGCGATCGGCATCGCGGCCGCCGTGCTTGAACCCGTTCACCACGACGTGGCCGTTCGTCGACGGCGTGATCTTGACGTTGCCGTTGATGTTGTTGACGTGGACGTCATTGCCGGCGGCGAGCGTCTTGTCCCAGTGAAAGTCGGGGTTCTGTGCGGCGAGCGACGCGACAGGCGCCGCGGCGATCAAGAGGGCGGGAAGTAGTCGGCGCATGGCGGGTGGACGGGTGGACGGGTGGACGGCGCGCTAGACAGCCTGACAGCTAGACAGCTAGACGGCCGGACAGGTTTGCAACCTTGCTTCGATGTGCTCGATCTCGATCTACAGTCGTCCCGCTGTCCTGCCGACAAGCTGTCCAGCGATCCATCACCGCCGGGGCGTCGCGCCGTGGCCGTTGGCGGCGATCGTGACGTCGCCGCTGAACGTCTCGGCTATGATGCGCGCGCCGCCGCCGCCGATCTGGAAGTTGTATTGCTTGCCCATTCCCGACCCGATGGCGTGATCACCGGGCCTGAGGGTGATGGGAAAATCGCTGTTGATGCCGCCGTTCCAGGTGGAGATGGTGAGTTGCGCGCTCGCGTCGCGCTGGACGTGCATCTCGACGTCGCCCGAGTGCGCGCTGAAGTCGTAGCGCCCCGCCGCGTCGATGAGCCCGTCGAACCGCACGTCGCCGGAGGTGGTCTTGGCGCGCATGGTCTTGCCGGTCACGCCGCGCAGCTCGACGTCGCCGCTCACGGTGCTGACGTCGGCGTTGCCGAGCAGGTTGAAGATCTTGACGTCGCCGCTGGTGGTCGCGACGTCCGCGTCGCCGGTGACGTCGCGCGCTGTGATGCTGCCGGAGAGCGTGTTGACGTCGAGGTGGCCATTGACGCCCTCGACCTCGAGGTCGCCGGAGCTGGCGTGGGCTTCGATGGTGCCGCGCGTGTCGCGGATCCTCATGTCGCCCGATTGGCTGCGCGCGATGACCTGGACGCCATAGGGCACCGCGACCTCGAAGTGCGACTCGCCCGCGCGATTCTGGAGAATGACGCGGTTGGGAGACGCATCGAGGCTGAGGTTGCCGCTCTCGCTCGTGGCGACGACGTGGATTCGCGCGTCGGCGCTGCCGGTGACGATGATGTCGCCGCTCGTCGCGGTGAGCGTCACGGAGCCGCTCTTGTCGAACGCGAACGTGGTGTCGATGCGCTCGCGCTCGGACCTGAGCTGGGTGCGTCGCTGGGCTCCGGCCTGGCCGGCGGACGCGGCGAGCGAGCAAAACGCGACGAGGATTGGCGCGGTGCGGCGGCATCGCCGCAGGATGTCGTGCACGGTCATCTGAGAATGCTCACGTTCCCGATGGCAGCATCGCCACTTTGCGGAGCAGCTGGACTTTGGTGTCGAAGGCGTCGTTCAGGGATTCCATCAGGTACTGGCTCGCCGGATCGCGCCGCAGCGCGATCTTCGTCTGCGCGATCGCGTCGTCGATGATCTTGAGGTTCTTCTTCACGACGGCGATGGTCGTCGAGTCGAGGTTGGGGCGTCGCTGGTTGTAGACGACGAGCAGCCGCGCGATCTCGCGGTCGTAGGTCTGCTCGGCGGAAGGCTTGTTGGAGGCGAGGTGGACCGGTTGAGCGACGGTTGGACCGGTGGACCGGTGGACCGGAGACGCCGGTTGACCGGAACAACCGAGTCGAGCACCGGCGGCGACGGCAGGCGAAGACACGGTCGGCGTGGGCGTGGGCGCCGGGCGTTGCGCGGTTTGCCGTTGGCTGTCCACCGGTCCACCGGTCCACCGCGTCCACCCTCTACCCAATGCGTCACCGTCGCCGTGATCGCGACCAGTCCCGCGGCGGCGAGGCCAAGGACGAGTGGATTCGTCCAGCGGCGCGCGCGAACCGGCACCCGAGCCCGGGAGCGAGAGCACCGGTGCCTCGATGCGACTGGCGATGCCCGACCAGAGATCGCGGCTCGGAACGAGCTCGGGCAGATTCGCGGCGTCGATGCGCAGGCGGCGCAGGTCGCCGAGCAGCGGCCCGCAGTCCTCGCAGCCGACGGCGTGCGATTCCATCGCGGCGCGCGTCGGCTCCGACACGGCTCGCTCGAGGAAATCGGCGAGGTGTTCGTTGAACCGCTCACAGGTGATTGTCGGATGCGTCATCGATTCAGTGCCTCCCGCAACAGGCGCCGCGCGCGATGCAACTGCGCTTTTGTGGCTCCCGATGTCACGCCGAGCATCTCGGCGATCTCTTCGTGCTTGTAGCCTTCCACGTCGTGCAACACGAACACGCGGCGCGCGCCCGGCGGCAGTTTGGTGATCGCTTCCTCGAGGTCGAGGAGGTCGCCGGGAGCGAGCGGGGAACCCACGACGCCTGGTAGCGCGTCGATTCCGCCGTCGTCGTCGTCGGTCTCTTCGACCCGTGACCGCTGGCGGCTGTCGGTCTTTCGCGCGTTGAGCACGACGTTCACCGTCAGCCGGTGCAGCCACGTGGAGAAGGAGCTTTCACCGCGAAACAGGTTCAGCTTTTCCCACGCGCGGACGAAGACGTCCTGAGTCAGCTCCTCAGCGCGCGTCCGGTCCCCTGTCATCCGGGCGCACAACGAGAAGACCCGGTTGACGTGGATGTGATAGACCCGCTCGAACGCGCGTCGGTCCCCGGCCGCCGCTCGCGCGACGTCCGTATCGTTGCCGCCGATTGGGCCCGACTGTGCTTCGATGATGGCCACTGCAGCCATTTGCGTGGACGCTCCATCCGTGCAGTCACTTGGATGGTGCCACGTCGAGGAAGGTTTGAATGCGGCGGGCGGTTTTGTCACCGCAGGAGGACGCCGCCGCGCGGACTGCTGTCGAGTAAGCCGATGACTTCCGAAACTGCTTTCGGCCCAAGCGGTTGGGCCGCCGGGCTCGAGGTCGTGTCGTTCGAACGCGCCCCATAGTGCCGCGATGGTGGCGACGCCGGCCGCGTTGCCCGCGATCACGTCGTGCACCGAGTCGCCCACGAACACCGCGTCGCGGGGATCGCAGCCGAGCCGGTGCAGTGCCAACCGTACGGGTTCCGGATCGGGCTTGTGTCGCGCGGTCGAGTCGCAGCCGACGATCGTGTCGAAGAATCGCGCGAGCCGCACATGGGCGAGCCCGCGCATCGCGAGGTACTCGGACTTGCTCGTGACGACGGCCAGCTCGTGCCCGCGCGACTGAAGGGTGGCGAGCAATTCGTGGACGCCGTCGTACGGTCTTATGAGGCGGTCGTGGTGGGCGAACTGGTGCTCGCGGTAGGCCGCGATGAGGGCGACGCGATCGGCGTCGTCTCGTGCGTAGCGGCCGAACATGGTGAAGAGCGGAATCCCGACGCCGTGCAGCCACTCTTGGTCGGACGGACACTCGCGCCCAAGTTTGCCGAAGGCGTATCGAGCGGACGAGAGGATCAGCTCGATCGAGTCGAGGAGTGTTCCGTCGAGGTCGAAGAGGATGGCGGGGCGGGGCACGGACGTAGTTTACTTCGAGGACAGGAACCCGGAATGCCCAGCGTCAACGTCCAGGAAGTCCGGAAGTATCTCCTCATGCTGGTCGTCGCCGTTGTGGCGCTCGACGCGGCGGTACTCGGCGTCTACTACGGGATGCACATCGCCGAGCGGCCGGCGAAGACGCAGCAGATGTTCGTCGGCGTCTGGGTCGTGCTGACGCTGCTCGTTGTCACGACGCATCATGAGAAAGCTCCGGCGGGCGAGAGTGCGGCAGTCGTGATCCGTCTCGCCACGACTCTGAGGCGAAAACAACAGCGCCGGACCGACTGAGTCGATCCGGCGCTGTCGCGTTTCGAGGAGACCTTAGCGGCCGGCCTTCGTAACGTTTTCGGCAGCGGGGCCCTTGGCACCCTGGACGATGTCGAACTCCACGCGCTCGCCTTCGGCCAGCGTGCGGAAGCCACCGCCCTGAATCGCGGAATGATGGACGAAGCAGTCCTTCTGCCCGCCCTCGGGCGTGATGAAGCCGTAGCCCTTCGCGTCGTTGAACCACTTCACGGTGCCGGTCGTACGTGCCATTGCAAACTCCAAAAAAGGTGTTGTTGTGTCGTCGGAGTAGCGGGCATGCCGTACAAACCGACCCACAGGTTCGTGAACTCCCTCACGAAGGGTACGTTCGAGCGGTCAAGTTCGACCGTCGGCGACTCGAACGAAAAAGGGCCGTCGCGAATTGCGAAGGCCCCAAAGCGTTCCGGAACGTGTTCGCCCAAAAAACTGCTGAGTCGCTGCGCCCGAAAGTAATACCGCAGCCAGAAAGGGGCAAATAGTTCTTTGTGGTCGCCGGGGGAACAATTGCCGGGTGAAGCGAACCGGTTGGATTGCGTCCACCGGTCCACCTGTCCACCTGTCCAGCCAACGGATACTTTGACCCTCCCCGAGCCACCGAGCCATGCCCCCGCGCGCCGAATTCGTTCCGGTCTTCAAGGCGCTGAAGACCCTCCTCAAGCCCTATGCGCCGAACCTCAAGACGGTGCACGACAAGTCCGACTACTACTACCTCGACACGCACACGCTCGGCGCGAACAGGAAGCCGATCATGTTCGCGGCGGCGCGGATCGGTAAGAGCTACGTCAGCTACCATTTCATGCCCGTGTACTTCGGCATGGGCGCGGCGATGTCGCCGGCGTTGAAAAAGCGCATGCAGGGGAAAGCGTGCTTCAACTTCACGGCGGTCGATCCCGGCGCTGTTCGACGAGTTGGCCGACATCACGCGCAAGGGTTACGACCAGTGGCGCGCCAAGGGATGGGTCGAATAGCCGACGCCCGCGAAGCCTATCGCGCCGCTCCGTCGATCGTGCGACGATGATCCCGACGATCGCCGTGATCGCCGAGCGCGCGCAGGTGCGGGCCGACGGCAAGCTGGACGTGGTCGGCGTCTACAATTGCCGCTACGCGTCGGAGCTGCCGGGGAAGATCGACGTGACGCTCGCCGTGCGGTTCGACATCGAGCCGCTCGACTACGGCGCGAAACAGCGCATCTCTGTGCACATCGTCGACGAGGACGGCAACGAGATGGTGAATCTCACCGCCACGCCGGTGACCTTCGATTCACCGTCGGTCGCCGGGCTGCCCGCTCGCCTACGATCTCGTGCTTCCGCTGACCGTCGGTTTCCCGCGCGCCGGCACGTGGACGTTCGACGTGCGCGTCAACGATCGCGCCGTGGCGAGGGTACCGCTGCGAGTCGAGCGACGGGACGGGGTCGGGGAAGCGGTCTGACTCAACGGGCTTCGTGACCGCGGGCGCCGCCTGCGTGCTCGAGGAGACGACTCCCTTCGATCTGCGTCGCACTCACGTCGTCCTCCTGCTCGTACATCAGCCGAATCTCGACTTCGCCCTCCCAACTCGGCCAGTGAATTCGGTGCAGCTCCATGAACTTGCGGGCTTCCTCGAGCGCTTCCTGCTTCGACGCGAGGTTGAGGATCGTGAAGCCGCCGATCACTTCCTTCGCCTCCGTGAACGGCCCGTCGGTCGTCACGAGCTTCCCCTTGCTGCTGCGAATTCGCGCGCCGTCGGACGTCGGCTTGAGACCGCCGAACGACACCAACTTGCCGCTCTTCGTGTCTTCCTCAATCAGCTTGTCGATGGCTTCGCCGAGCGAAGCCGGCGGCGGCCCGGACGCCGCCAAGTTCTCGGGCCCACTCACAATCATCATGTAGCGCATCTCGGATTCTCCAATCGGTTGAACATGGCAAAGGTCGACGGGGGGGCCCTCGTGTCGCCTTCTTACCCTTACGTCGAACGACAGTGGCTGAAATCGACAACCGGGGAGTGGAAGCTTCAATGACGTCGTCGGCGTGATCCGGGCTGAACAGGACCTCGAGCGGGCGAAGCGCCAGATCGAGCGCGTCGTCGGCGCGGCCAATCTCCCCGTGGGCTTGCTGCTGACGTTCGGCGGGCTTGCTCCTCGCGGTGTACTGGCGCGCCGAGGTGGGACATGTCTCGCGGCTCCGCGCCTACTATTTCTACACGGGCTGGGCGTTCGGCACGCTGCAGATCCTCGCCGGAACGGCGATGCGCGGCCGGTGGCCGACGCGGTGGATCCTCGAGCTGCTGCCGCTGGCGGTCCCGGTAGTCTCCTCGCAGTACTTCCTGCTCCACTTCATCCGACAACTGTGAAGCCCGGCTCGGTCTTCAAGCTCATCCTGGGCATCGTCCTCATCGGCCTCGGGACGCTTCGTCGCCGTGCGGCCGCTCTGGGCTCCGCGCTCGACGGTGACGCCGTCGCGATTCCTCGACGTGGCGTTCGCCGCGGTCTTCATCCTGCGCGGCCTCGTCAACGTTCGGTCCGCGATGCGCGCATCAAGATCTTGATGGCATTCTTCAAACGAAAAGAAAAAGCGCCGGCCGAATCCGCGCGACTCGACTGGAAGCTGATGGAGCGCGGAGCCGTCGCGCTGTACCACAAGACGTCGATTCTGTCGGCGGACGTCGGCTGGTTTCGGCAAGAGCGGTACGTCGTCCGCGAGCTCGAAGCCGCGGCGTGGAGCACGCCGCAGGCGTTTCACGACGACGCGAAGCGCGTGCTCGGGTTTCCCGCGCATTACGCGCCGAATCTCATGGCCTGGGTCGACTGCCTTGGCGAGCTGTCCGTGCCGGATGAAGGCGGCCTCGTGATCGTGTTTCGCGGCTACGACGTCTTCGCCAAGTCGCAGCCGCATCTCGCGCAGACGATTCTCGACAGCATCGAGTCGACGTCGCGGCGGTTCCTGCTCACGGGACGCCGGCTGCTGGCGCTCGTGCAGTCGAACGATCCGCGCATTCGGTTCGAGAGAGTCGGCGCGATGCCCGTGACCTGGAACCCGCGGGAATGGCTCGACGCCGATCGCGAGGGAAAGCGCGGCGACTGACGCACAAGCAGGGTGGCACGTCTCGCCTTGGCGGGCCATCTTTTGCCGAGCGCTCGGACGCGGTTCCGTGGAAATCCAAATCGCGCCACTCACCCGCAACTGAGGCTTCATGCGTCACGCCTACATGTACAACGGGTCGTTCGAGTCGAACTACTCGAATCTTCAGCCGGGTACGACGACCTATCGCACGACCGAGGGCGACGAGCGCCCGCTGCCGCAATGGCCGCCGAAAATCGACGGCATCCGCGTGAGCTACATGGAAAAGAGCGGCAAGAAGTTCTTCGCCGTCCGCGTGCAGTACGCCGGGCACGACCTGGTTCTCGAGAACCCGGTGCACATCGTCCCGATGCAGCACATGAACAACCGCCGGTTTTCGGCCGAGCCGACCGAGGTGGACGACGAGGCCGCGTCGGCGCTGCTGGACGCGATCATCCGCGAGAATCCGGACAAGCAGGCCGAGCTGGCGATGATGATCAACGGGATCAACCAGATGCGTCGGGCGGCGAGGCCCAAAGGCGAGTCTTAAGGGCTTGGCGCATATCCGGGGCGCCACGAATAGCGGGTGAACTCCCTGATAGACGCCGAATTCGCTAGATTGCGGGAACCAAAATGACCCCTGATAACCCCGATAACCCGGAAAAGATGGACAGCTCCACAGCCCTGTCGATATATCGGCAGGAGAAGGAGCGCGCCCTGGCCGAGCGCCGGATTTCGCACTCCCAGTTGATGCAGGAGGCGAAGGATGCGTTTGCCAAGATGTTGGCCGACGCGCAGTTGGCTCGAAAGGGCGGGCGCCCGCGGACGAATCCGTTGCCCCCTGGCGCCGCCGCAAAGCCGGCGGCAGCGCCCGTAGTCGTCGCCGGTGAAGAAGCCGACTCCTGAAAAGGTCGACGAAGCCAAAGCCCGGGCCGCCGCCCCGAAGCGCGCGCCGGCAAAGAAGGGCCCGGCTCGGAAAGCTGCGAGCACAAAAACGGCGAAACCCGCCGCGCACGCGAAAACGAAAGTCAAGGGCCGCGAAGGCCGCGGGCGCCAGGACCACCAAGCCCGCTGCGCGAGGCAAAGCAACGAAGAAGCGCTAACCAGGTCGACCGATGCGCGTTCACCGCGTCGTCATCGGTCTCGATCGCAGGATTGATCGTCGGAAGCGCGATCGGCTCGTCGGCGAGCCCGGTCGCGCTTCGTGTTGTTGGGTTCATCGAGCCGATCGGCCAGCTCTGGCTCAACGCGATTCGCATGACGGTGCTGCCACTGGTCGTCTCGATGTTGTTCGTCGGCGTGGCGAGCGCGAAGCAGGAAGATGGAATGGGCCGCGTGGCGATCGCGACGTTGGCCGCGTATTTCGGGCTGCTCCTCTTCGCGGCGGCGTTCGCGCTGCTGATCGCGCCGCCGCTGATACGGGACATGCACCTCTCGCCGGTCGTGGCGGACAGTCTCCGGGTCTCCGCCGGCGCCGCGGCGGAGCAGACGGCGACGAAGTTGAGCCAACTGCCGGGATTCACCGCGTGGCTGACGTCACTCGTTCCGACCAACGCGATGAAGTCCGCGGCCGACGGCGCGATGCTGCCGCTCATCGTCTTTACGCTGCTCTTTGCGTTGGCCGCGAGGCGAATCGACGCGCCGCTGCGCCAGTCGCTGATCGACGTCTTCAGCGCGATCGCCGGCGCGACGCGAGCGATCGTCGACTGGGTGATCGCCGCCGCGCCGATCGGCGTGTTCGCGCTGGTCCTGGCGACGGCGAGCCGCGTGGGTTCGTCGTTGATCGGCGCGATGGTGTACTACGTCCTCGCATACTCCGCGGCGGTGGCGCTGTTCGCGCTGCTGGTCTATCCGATCGCCGCGCTCGCCGGGCGAATTCCGCTCCCACGGTTCACGCGCGCGGTGCTCCCGGCGCAGACGGTCGCGCTGAGCTCGAGCTCGTCGCTCGCGTCGCTGCCGGCGCTGATCGAGGGCGCGCAGTCGCTCGAGATGCCACCGCCGATCACCGGGTTCGTCCTCCCACTCTCGGTCTCGGTGTTCAAGGCGACGACGCCGATCGTGTGGCTCATCGGAACGCTGTTTCTCGCCAAGCTCGACGGAATCACGCTCGGCGCCGGGGCGATCGTCACGATCGCGCTCACGTCGGTGTTGCTCAGCCTGACGATTCCAGGCGTGCCGCAGGGCGGGATGCTGATGCTGGCGACGGTGATCTCGTCGTTCGGCGTACCGGCGTCGGGCGCCGCGCTGCTGATCGGCGCGGACACGATTCCCGATCTCTTCGCGACGGCGGCGAATGTGACGAGCGATCTCGCGGCCGCGACGATCGTCGCGGGCCGCCTGGCTCCGCCGGAGCGTGAAGTTGCGGAGACCCCGGCCGAGGCGGCATCATCCGACGATGCGTGAGCTCGTCGTGCTGGCCGCCGCGGTCGTCGTCGCCGCATGCTCCGGCTCGGAGAACGGGGGGGCGGGTGCGAAATCGGATGCGGCGTCGGCGGCAGCAGCGGGATTCGCGCGCTCCGAAGGCGGTCGCCGCGACGCCCGGCGACTCCGCGTGTCCGGCGAACGGGCTATGGGCGCAGTGCGGGGTGCTGTACCGACTCGACCGTGCTGGATTGGCGCCGCATCTGGACTCGACCGGAAAGGTCGAAGAGAAATCGATCGGCGGAGGGCGCGACGAGTTTCGTCGTGAATATCGGCAAGCTCGCGCGGCTCGAGGTGTTCCTCTATCCGGATTCCGCGGCGCGCATCGCCGACGAGTCGCATCTCGACCGCAAGCAGTTCGTCGGCGCGACGCAGGAGCAGACGATCAAGCGCGAGCGAACGCTGATCGAGAACGCGAACCTCATCGGTCTGCTGACGAGCATCAACTCGCACCAGCGCGAGCGGGTGTCCGACGCGCTCACCGCGGGTCCACCGCAACCGGCGAAACGGTGACCGCGTCGCGTCGTCGCGCGGAAGCAGGTCGATCGTTGGCCGCGGCCGCCGCCGCGGTGCTGGTCGATCGGCGCCGGCGCCTGCTCGCACGGGTTCGGTCGCCACGCGACTTCGATCTCGACGTCGCCGTGCCCGACAGCTTCGTCGTCCGCTTCGAGACCAGTCGCGGCGCGTTCGACGTCATGGCGCGCAAGGCGTGGGCGCCGAACGGAACCGATCGTCTCTACACGCTGGTGCGCGACCGCTACTACGACGACGCGAGGTTCTTTCGCGTCGTGAAGGATTTCGTGGCGCAGTTCGGGCTCGCGGCGGATCCTCGGCGAACGGCGGCGTGGCGAGTGCGCGCGATCGCCGACGAGCCGGTGCACCACACCAACTCGCGCGGCACGATCTCGTACGCGCGCGGCGGTCCGGGCACGCGCACGACGCAGCTCTACATCAATCTCAAGGACAACGCTCGGCTCGACACGCTGAACGGGTTCGGATTTCCGCCGGTCGCCGAGGTGATCGCGGGAATGAGCGTCGTCGACTCGCTGTACTCCGGGTATGGCGAAGCGGCGCGGCCCGGCGGACGCGGCCAGGGACCGTCGCAGGATTCGATCAACCGACAAGGGAACGCGTATCTGACGCGCGGATTTCCCAAGCTCGACTACGTCAAATCGGCGCGCGTGACGCGCGAGTGGCGCGCGCCCAACGCCACCGGCCGATGACCGCCGTCGAGCCCGAAGCGCCCCCGTCGCTTGCCGCCGAAGAAGCGGGCGTCGAGGCGAAGAGCGCATCGCTCAAGAAAGAGCTCGGGCTTCGCGACCTCGTGCTGCAACAGATCGTGTACGTCGTCGGCACGATCTGGGTGGGAACGGCGGCGAAGCTCGGACACTCGCAGCTCGTGTTCTGGCTCGCCGCGATGGCGTTCTTCTATCTCCCGCAGGCGGCGGTGGTCATCGCGCTGTCGAAGCGGATGCCGCTCGAGGGCGGGCTCTATCAATGGGCGCGTCTCGGACTCGGCGAGTTGGCCGCGTTCATGGTTGTGTGGAACCTCTGGCTGTACGCGGTGGTGTTCCTCGCCACGGTCGGCCTGCTGTTCGGGACGAACCTGTCGTACGTCGTTGGCCCCAGGGGAGCGTGGCTCGCCACGAACAAGACGTTCATCATGCTCTTGAACGTCGGCATGATCGCCGCCTTGATGACGCTCGCCGCGCGCGGACTGGGCGTGAGCAAATGGCTGCACAACACGGGCAGCGTGATGCTGATGCTCTCTTTCGTCGTGTTGATCGCGCTGCCGTTCGTGCACATGGCGCGCGGCACGCTGCCCGACTATCACCCGTTCGCCGTCGCGCTGCCGGCGCTCTCGCTCTTCAGCCTCAACGTGTTCGGTAAGATGGCGGTCGGCGCGCTGAGCGGGTTCGAGTACGTCGCCGTGCTCGCCGGTGAGACGAAGGATGCCGCTCGTTCGATCGGCCGCGCGACGGTGATCGCGGCGCCGGTGATCGCGGCGATGTTCATTCTCGGAACGAGCTCGGTGTTGGCGTTCGTTCCGGTCGACCGGATCAACCTCATCGGACCCATTCCGCAGGTGTTCAGCATCGGCTTCGGCGCGACCGCGGTCGGATCGATCATGGCGGGAGTCGCGATTCTCCTTCTCACCGGCCGCTCGGTTGCCAACTTCAGCATCGTGTTCACGGCGACGTCGCGGATGCCGATGGTCGCGGGGTGGAACAGCCTGCTCCCGGCGTGGTTCACCACGCTCCATCCGAAATACCGAACGCCCGTGAATTCGATTCTCTTCGTCGGGCTCGTGGCCCTCGTGTTTGGCGCGGCGGGGATCGCCGGCGTCGGTGAGCAGGAAGCGTTTCAGCTGCTCGACAACGCCGCGGGCATCTTCTACGGGTTGACGTACCTCGTGCTGTTCGCGATTCCCGTCATCGCGTTTCGAGGAACGACGCGCGCTTGCCGCTGTGGCTGCGCGTGGCGTCGGTGTCGGGGTTCGCGGTCACGTTGTTGTACGTGGTGCTGTCCATTTTCCCGATCATCGACGTGACGAGTTGGCTGAGCTTTGCGATGAAGATCTCGGCGGTGGTGATCGGTTTGAACGTCGTCGGCGCGGTGTTGTTTTTCGCCGAGCGTCGACGGCGCGAGTCGGCGATCGCGAGGGCCGCGGTGATGCGCGGCGCGTTAGTGATCGCGGCCGTCGCGCTTGTCGCGGGGGGAGCGAGACTCGCCGGCGCGCAGTCGCACACCGACAGCGCGCGCTGCGATTCGATCGTCGGCAGCGCGGCCGCGGTGGTCGACTCCGTTCCGGCGGCGGTGTTCGTCTCGGTCGAGGAGATCGACGTCGCCTGGATGACGGAAAACCAGCGAGCCCTGCTCACGGCGCGGATCGCCCGGAACTTCGTGCCGCCGTCCCCGTTTCGACTCTCGGTATTCCAGGGCCCCGCGCTCGCTCGCGGTATACGCATCTCAACCGCGGGAGACAGCCTCGGTGTTCCGAGAACCGCGAGCATCGTCGGCACGTACCGCGTCGAGGTGACGCACGACGGCCCGGCGGCGGAGCCCCAGGTCGTCCGCTCGTCGCTGATGCGCGGTCTCGACTCCGCGATGGTGAGGGCGATTCGCACGTCCGCCCAGGTTGGGAGGTCGTTTCGCCCGGTGCCCGGAGATCGCTGGCGTCTTCAGATTCGACTGACCGGCGACTCGATCGACGGCTCTTGGCGCCTGGCCCAGGGCACGTTCCCGACGATGCGCGTTCGCGACGCTGCGCCGATATCCAAGGATCGGCCGGCGTTCCCCGAAGAGGCGCGTGCCGACAGTCTCGATCACGGGGAAGTCGTTCTGCGATTCGTCGTGGATCGCGACGGCGAGCCAGCGCTCGAAACGGTGGAGCTCGTGCGCTCGACGGAGCTGGTGTTCGTCCGGGCGGCGCTCCGCGCGCTGGCGAGCCAAAAATTCAGACCGGCGACGATCCGCGGTTGTCCCGTGGCGCAGGTCATCGAGTTTCCGTTCATCTTCGACGACACGGAGCGACCTCCACCACGCGCGCCGTGAGCCGTCGCAAAGCCATTGACGCTGCGCACCGGCGGCAGTCCATTTCCCGCGCGATTCGGACCCTTGGCGCGATACATTCAGGCTCGGTGGTTTCCTTTTCCTTTCAACCCATCGGAACTCCATGGCGCATGCACCGCTCCCGCTCCTTCACCGCGGCTTCGGTGAAACGCAGCGGCGCGACGCATGGTGGCTTCAGCCCCTCGTCGTTTTCACGCTCCTCGGCGGCTTCGTCGTGTACGCGACGTGGGCCGCGTTCCAGAACGCCCACTACACGTACGGCCCGTATCTCTCGCCGTTCTATTCGCCCGAGATCTTCGGCGATTCGCCGCACGCGTGGTTCGGCCCGAAGCCCGGCTTGGTGGCCGGCGTTCGCGCCGTTCTCGCCGGCGCTGATCATCCTGCCGTTTCCCGGGCCTGTTCCGGGTGACCTGCTACTACTACCGCGGCGCGTACTACAAGGCGTTCTGGGCCGATCCGCCGAACTGCGCCGTGGGCGAGCCGCGGAAGAGCTATCTGGGAGAGCGGTCCTTCCCGCTCATCATCCAGAACGTCCACCGCTACTTCCTATATATCGCGGTGGCGTTCCTGTTCTTCCTGGCGCGCGACGTCTGGGAGGCGCTCTGGTTCAGCGACGGCGCGGGCGGCGTGAAGTTCGGCATCGGCGTCGGCACGCTGGTGCTGGCGCTCAACGTGTCGCTTCTCACCTGCTACACGCTCGGCTGCCACTCGATGCGGCACATCGTCGGCGGATTCCTCGACCAGCTGTCGCGGCATCCGGTTCGCAAGGTCGCGTACGACTGCTCGAGCTGCCTCAACCGGTGGCACATGAAGTGGGCGTGGATGAGCCTCATCGGCGTGGCGTTCTCGGATCTCTACGTGCGCATGTGCTCGATGGGGATCTGGCACGACTGGAGGATTTTTGATGCGTCGGGCTTCGTCCGTCGGGGCGGTCGCGCGATGAGCGAGATCCAGACGATCGAACACGACGTGCTGGTGATCGGCGCCGGCGGCGCGGGTCTCCGCGCGGCGATCGAAGCGTCGACGAACGGCGCGCGCGTCGGTCTCGTGTGCAAGTCGCTGCTCGGCAAGGCGCACACGGTGATGGCCGAGGGCGGCATGGCGGCGGCGATGGGGAACGTCGACGACCGCGACAACTGGCGCGTCCACTTTGCCGACACGATGCGCGGCGGGCAGTACCTCAACAGTTGGCGCATGGCCGAGCTGCACGCCAAGGAAGCGCCCGAGCGCGTGAAGGAGCTCGAGGCGTGGGGCGCGCTGTTCGACCGCACGCCGGACGGACGGATCCTCCAGCGCAACTTCGGCGGGCACCGCTATCCGCGGCTCGCGCACGTCGGCGACCGCACGGGGCTCGAGCTGATTCGCACGCTGCAGGATCACGGCGTGCACCAGGGCGTGGACGTGCACATGGAGTGCACGGTCGTCACGCTGCTCAAGGACGGCGAGCGAGTCGTCGGCGCGTTCGCGTACGATCGCGAGCGCGGCCGGTTCAAGGTCTTCAAGTCGAAGGCCGTCGTGCTGGCGACCGGCGGCGTGGGCCGGGCGTTCAAGATCACGTCGAACAGCTGGGAGTACACGGGCGACGGACATTCGCTCGCCTATCACGCCGGCGCGGCGCTCCAGGACATGGAGTTCGTGCAATTCCATCCCACGGGGATGATCTGGCCGCCGAGCGTGCGCGGGATTCTCGTGACGGAAGGCGTGCGCGGCGAAGGCGGCGTGCTCAAGAATCGCGACGGCAAGCGATTCATGTTCGAGAACATCCCCGACAACTACAAGTCCCAAACGGCCGACACGCCCGAGGAAGGCTGGAAGTACACGCAGGGCGACAAGAATTCGCGTCGTCCGCCGGAGCTGCTGACGCGCGACCACGTGGCGCGGATGATCGTGCGCGAGGTGCGCGAAGGCCGCGGGTCGCCGCACGGCGGCGTGTTTCTCGACATTTCGTGGATCAAGGAAAAGCTCCCGAACGCCGAGGAGCACATCAAACGCAAGCTGCCGAGCATGTACCACCAGTTCATGCAGCTCGCGGGCGTGGACATTACGAAGGAAGTAATGGAAATCGGTCCGACGTGTCACTACATCATGGGCGGCATTCGCGTCGACGGCGAGACGCAGATGTCGACCGTGCCCGGACTGTTCGCCGCGGGCGAGTGCGGCGCCGGACTGCACGGCGCGAACCGGCTCGGCGGAAATTCGCTGTCGGACCTGATCGTGTTCGGCAAGCGGGCCGGCGAGTACGCGGCCAAGTTCGCGAAGTCGAACGGCGCCGTGTCGATCGACAAGAACCAGGTCGCCGCCGCCGAGCGCACGGCTCTCGCTCCGTTCGAGCGCGGCGGCGGAGGAGAAGGGCCGTACCAGGTGCAGGAAGCGCTGCAGGAGATCATGCAGGACAACGTGAACATCGTGCGCGCGCAGGATCAGATGGAATTCGCGCTCAAGATGCTCGGCGATCTCAAGCGGCGCGCCGACGCCGTTCGCGTTCCGGGGAACCGCGAATACAATCCGGGTTGGCACACGGCGCTCGACCTCACCAACCTGCTCACGGTGTCGGAGGCGATCACGCGTTGCGCGATCGAGCGCAAGGAGAGCCGCGGCGGCCACTTCCGCGACGACTATCCCGACAAGGATCCGGCGTACGCGACGTTCAACTTGATCGTGCGCAAGAATCGCGACGGCCAGATGGAGCTGTCGCGCGAGCCGATCCCACCGATGCCCGACCACCTCAAGGCCGTGATCGAGGAGATGAAATAGATGGCGTCGTCCGTCAGCGAAACGAAACCCAAAGACGCGTTCACCGCCGCGCAGGCGGCGCAGGACGCGGCGGCGAAGCACGACGTCCGCACGTTCAAGATCTGGCGCGGCGAGAACGGGCAGGGCGACTTCGTCGAGTACAAGCAGGACGTCGTCGAGGGGATGGTGGTGCTCGACGCCGTGCACGAGATCCAGGCGTCGCAGGCCAACGACCTCGCCTGCCGCTGGAACTGCAAGGCCGGCAAGTGCGGATCGTGCTCGGCGGAAATCAACGGAATGCCGAAGCTGATGTGCATGACGCGGCTGTCGGATCTCGACGCGTCGAAGCCGGTGACGATCGAGCCGATGCGCGCCTTTCCGCACGTGCGCGACCTGGTGACGGACGTGTCGTGGAACTTCGAGGTGAAGAAGAAGATCCAGCGCTTCACGCCGCGCCCGCCCGACGCCGTGGACGGGACGTGGCGAATGGATCAGAAGGACGTCGACCGCGTGCAGGAATTCCGGAAGTGCATCGAGTGCTTTTTGTGCCAGGACGTGTGCCACGTCCTGCGCGATCACCAGAAGCACGACGAGTTCATCGGCCCGCGTTTCCTGGTGTACGCCGCGGCGCTCGAGATGCACCCGCTCGACGTCGCCGACCGAGTGCCCGCGCTGCGCAAGGAGCACGGCATCGGCTACTGCAACATCACCAAGTGTTGCACCAAGGTCTGCCCCGAGCACATCACGATCACCGACAACGCGATCATCCCGCTCAAGGAGCGCGTGGTCGACGAGTTCTTCGACCCGATCGGGAAGCTGGTGAAGATCTATAGCAGGCGAAAGAAGTAGCCGGTCAGCTGATCCAGGTTCCGACGACGCGCACGCAGGAACCAGAGAACGATCACGACCGCGGATAGAATGGCGACGATCACCGCCGCGGCCTCCACCGATCGCCATCCCCACCGCCTGGTGACCCGACAGCCTCGGGAGCCGCGAGCTCGCGATCGCCGATCCCCCAGATGCCGAAAGCGGCGACGAGCAGCGGGATCGCCGTGACCGGCCACCACCGGAGCGTCCACTCCGGACGAGCGAGCGCGACAACAATGCCCGCGACGACGGTGACCGGCAGCAACGAGGCACAGACGGCGAGCTGTGTATCAGTCGCACGGCGCGCTGAGCGCCGCCACAGGTCGGCGAGCGATGGCTCGACGCGAGGCGCCGTCATACCTTAGAGATGGCTCGATGTGCGGCCGTGCGCCACCAGACTCGTTGCCTCTAACTCGTGAATCTCAAGCCGATCACCCGCGAAGGCATTCCCGCCGCTCTGGAAAAAGCGGAACGCTATCGGCTGCTCAACGAGTCGTCGGCCGCCGAAAGCATCTGCCTCGACGTCCTGGCGATCGATGCGAGGAACCAGGACGCGCTGATCTCGCTGCTGCTCTCGATCACCGACCAGTTCGCCGACGACCTGGCCGGCGGCGTGCGGCGGGCGCGCGAAGTGGTGCCGCGACTCGACGACGAGTACGAGCGGCTCTACTACTCGGGGATCATCTGCGAGCGTCGGGCGCGGGCGCAGCTGCACCGCGGAGCGCTCGGCGCGTCACAGGTCGCGGCGGAATGGTTTCGCGAAGCGATGACGTGGTACGAGAAAGCCGAGAAGATGCGCCCGGCGGGCAACGACGAGGCGATTCTGCGCTGGAACACCTGCGCGCGGATGCTCGAGCAACACGAGCGCCCGCGCGGGCACTCCGAGTACGAGCCCGCCCTCGAAGACTGACGCTCGTTTCGCGCCTAGAAAGTGACCGCCTTCGGCGTGTAGGGCGCCTCGAGCTCGGCCGTCTCTTCGGCGGTCAGCTTCACCTCGAGCGCGGCGATTGCTTCCTCGAGATGCTCGAGTCGCGTGGCGCCGATGATCGGCGCGGTGACGTCCGGTTTGGACAGCACCCACGCGAGCGCCACCTGCGCCATGGAGATGCCGCGCGCCTTGGCGATTTTCTCGACCACGTCGACGATCTCCCAGTCGGCCTTCGCGTACAGCCGGTCGGCGTGCACGTCGGTGTCCGAGCGAACCGTCGAGCCTTTGGTCTTCGCGCGGGGACGCGTCAGCACGCCGCGAGCGAGCGGCGACCACGGAATGAGGCCGAGGCCCTCCTTGTGGCAAAGCGGAATCATCTCGCGCTCTTCCTCGCGATAGAGCAGGTTGTACTGCGGCTGCATCGAGATGAACCGCGCCCACCCATTTCGCTCGGAGACGCTGAGCGCGCGCATCAGCTCCCACGCGTAGCCGGAGCTGGCGCCGATGTAGCGCACTTTCCCTTGTCGAACGAGTTGCTCGAGCGCACCGAGTGTCTCCTCGATCGGCACGGCGTGATCGAAGCGGTGGATCTGATAGAGGTCGATGGTCTCGACGCCGAGGCGCCGGAGGCTGCCCTCGCACGACTGCACGATGTGCTTGCGCGACAGGCCTTGCCTGTTCGGAGCGTCGCTCATCGGCCAGAACACTTTCGTCGCGATGACGATCTCGTCGAAATTCGCCATCGCTCGCAGCGCGCGCCCGGTCACTTCTTCGCTCATGCCGAGCGAGTACATGTCGGCCGTGTCGAAGAAGTTGATGCCTCTGTCGAGCGCGAGTCTGATGAACGGCTGCGCCTCGCCTTCGTCAAGCACCCACGTGCGCCAACGCGGATCGCCGTAGGTCATGCAGCCGAGGCACAGTCGTGAGACGGTGAGGCCTGTGTGGCCGAGCGTCGTGTATTGCATTCGGGGCGTCGAGGTGAGAGAGCGGAAAACCGCGGCGCAAAGGTAGCTCGACCAGACGCAACCTTCACGCCCGCCGGCATAAAGCGTTTAATCGCCGCAACCTGTCAGCCCCTTGACCCGACGAGGAGGAGGAGCGCGAGCACGCGACCGCGCTCCGTGTCGCGGCGTCGCCAGGCTTCGGGTCGAGCATGAAGCTCGCCGAACGCCGCGATGGACCGGAGCCACGCTTCGTCAGGCAGGTCGGACGCCACGAGCGACTCGAGAACACGCTCCGCTCCCTCGGCGAGCGGCGCGACCGCGGCCGATCGCGCCGCGTGGACCAGCGGGGCCAGAAACGCGCGCCGGTGCCGCGGGGCGTGAGACAACGCTTGCGCGACGCGAACGAGCGCCACCCGACGGGCGCGCGACGCGGTGACGACCGGAAGCTCGACGGCGGACGCACCGAATCTCGCTTCGAGCCAGCGATCGATTCGTTGAATCGCCGCGTCGAACGCCGTGTCGTGCACATCGACGGTCGGTCCGCACGCGGCTCTGAGCGCGGCGTCGATGGCGGCGGGCGACGCGTCGATGACGCCGCCCACGTCGGCGATCAACTGCGGGCCGCCCGGTCGGACAACGAGCGCGATTGCCGCATCAGTGTCGCTCGCGACCGCGGCGACCACCGGCATCGCGCGGCCGCCATTGCTACACGCCAACGCCGCGCCGCGCTCGATCCATGACCGGAGCCGATTTCGCACGTCGGTCGCGGCTTCGGCGGCGCCACGATGCTCGGCGGCGAGAGGAACGAGCGACGGAAGAATGTGACCGGCAACCCCGATGGTGCGCTGCGCTACGCGAAGCTTGTCGCGGAGCCGCTCGTCGATGCGCAGCAACAATTCGGCGGACGCCGGCGGAGCCAGCGCGTACACGGTGACGACGTCGTGGCGCGAGCCGAGTCGGCGCACGCGTCCCACCCGCTGGTCGAGTCGCGCGGGATTCCACGGGTAGTCCAGATGCACGACCACCGACGCTTCCTGAAGGTTCAGCCCTTCACTCAATACGTCGGTCGTGATGAGCAGGTCGATGCGTTCGGCGCGCGGCGCCTCGCGGGCGGTGGGGCCTCGCGGCGCGAATTGCTCGAGCAGAGACGCACGGCTCAAGCGTCCGCCGGCGACACGGGCTCCGGACGCGGTGAGAGCCGCCACGCCGGCGTCGCGTCCAAGCGCCGACCAGAGCGCTCGGACCGTCTCGGCGTAATGACAGAACGCGATGATCCGCTCGCCCGGATGCCGGCGCCGCAGCTCACGGATCGCCGCCGCGCGATCGTCGTCGGAATTCGCCGACCGGCGAAGGCGTGCGACCAGCGACTCGACGGCGCGCTGGTGCGCTTGCACCGCGGCGAGGAGCTCGCCGATGTCGTCGGCCTCGGAGCCAGAGACGTGTGCGACGATTTCCGGAAATGCCAGCTGCACCGCGTCGCCCGACCACGTCCACGCGGCCAACTCGGCGCGGGTCGGATGTCGGCCCGTCTCGAGCGCGCTGATGAGCGCAACGCCGCGAGCCATGCGCCGTTCGAGCGCCGCGACAAGCGCCCGTCGGCTCGACGTCCATTGGTGGACGAGGCCGTAGAGGAGCAGCGCTGCCGCGGTCGATTCATCTCGCGCGGGAACCGGCGGCGGCAACGCGAGCAAGTCGCCGATGCAGTCGTCGTCGGTCGTCAACGATAGAACGTGGGGACCGGAGAGGCGCGGCATGTCGAGCGAACCACTCCCGGCGCCCTCCCGCGCGCCGCGCACGACGTGAGTCGCGATCTCCGTGTCGGACAGCGACCACGCAGCCCGGCCGAGGTACAGCGCGAGTTGCGCCGCGAGGTCGACGCGGGCGTTCTGAACCGGCGTCGCGGTCACGAGCAAGACGCGCGAACGGGCGCAGAGGGCGGCCAGCGAGGCGTATCGTCGGGTCGCGGGATTCCGAACTCGGTGGGATTCGTCGACGATCACCAGGTCCGGGTGGACCTCCGGCGCGGCGCCTCGGCTCAGCGCTTCGTGCGTTAAGAGAACCGCCTCGCGCTCGCACTCGCGCATCGCCGCGGTCCACATCTCGCGGAGCGAGGCCGGCGCCGCGACGACGACGCGCGTCGCACCTAGACGGAAGGCGGCGGCCAGCGCCGTGTACGTCTTGCCGACGCCGACCGGTTCGGCAAGCATCGCCCCGCCGTGTCGCTCGATCATGGCGACGAGTCGCTCGGCTGCGTCTATCTGGTGCGGGCGCAGCTCGATTCGTCCGAGCGCGTCCGACGCGACCGCGGCCGGGCCTTCGCCGAGCATTGTCGTCGCGATGAATCGTCGAACGTCGTCACCCGAGGCGCGCCGAAAGCCGCTCACGTGACGGCCCAGGCGACCATCGCCGCGTACTCCCGCCGCTCCGCGCCGTAGGCGGCGAGCGCCGCGTCGAGCAATTCTTGATCGCTCGGCGCCTCGCCGCGCGCGCCAGCCTCGCCGAGCGAGGCGAGAATGTCGCGCGCGCGATTCCAATCGCTCGGCACCGGAAGCAGCGACATCGTCCAACCCAAGTAGCGTCGATATCCGCCGCGCGCGGGCTCGGCCAGCGAGTCGAGCCACGCGCGAGCGAGGGGTCCGTTGAGCAGCGCGGCCAACGCGAACGCGTCTCGCGCGTCACGACAACGCGCGACGTAGCAGGTGTTGAGCGGCACGCGTGGATCGCCGGCGAGCAGGACCGACGCGCGCGGCTCGCGCCCCACGTCGCCCCAGACCACGCGAGCGCGGTCGCTCGCCGCGGCCTCCGTGCGAAAGAGCGACCACCATCGCGTCTCGTGACGGGCGTCGGCGCGCGCCGCGAGCCGACGACGCCAGCCGGACATCCATCGCGCCGCGCGCGTCGGCAGCGAGCGCAGCGGACCGGCGGCGTCGTGCGTCCAGATGATCGCGTCGGCGGAAGGCGGCACGATCCATCGCCTCAGCGCCTCGCCCTTGAGGAGCGGGCGCAACATGCAGCGCTCGATCGTGGCGCGCCGGCGATCCACCGTCAGCACGTCGACGAGGTCGTCGTCCGAGCCGAGGATCTCGACGACGAACGCCGCGTTGCAGCCGCACTTCACGCCGAGCCGAGGACGTCCGAGCTCCGATTCGGCGAGCGGTCTGCCAAGCTCTCGCAGGCGGTCGAAGCCGCGCCGCGCGTCCGGCGGCAGCAGAATCCACGGCGCGCCGCGGCTCGCGTCGAACGGGAAGCTGCTCGGCAGGGACTCGCCACGCGACTCCGCACGAGGCGGTCTCGTGTACCGACGTCTCGACGAGTGCGTCGCGCGCGTGCGAGTCGCTCGCGCGGCGCCGAGCGACGATCAACGATGGATAGACCGCGGCGTCGAAAACGCCGGACGCACGCGCGTGGTCCTCGACGCACACGAGCTGCGACCGGTCCGCGAGCAATCGCCGTACGCCTCCGCCGGCGAGCGACCGCCAGAGCTTCACCGGAAGCAGAAGCGCCATCGTCCCGCCGGGAGCCAGAAGCTCGAGCGAACGTTCGACGAACAGCGCCGCGACGTCGACCTGCGCCGCGAATCCGCGTCCGGCGCCCGCGGCGCTCGCGCCGGGCTCCCACGCCGCCGCCCGCGCCACGGCGTACTCGCGCCGATACGCTTTTCGCTGCGACTCCGGAACCCGATGAGCGCGCACCCACGGCGGGTTGCCGACGACGATTCCGAATCCACCGCGGGTCGCGACGTCGGGGAAATGCGTGGTGAATCCGAACGGGAGCGCGCCGCCGTCGAGGATGCGGCGCCGGAGCGTGCGAAGGGCGCGGGCGGCCGAGCGCAGCTCCGCGGCGGCGTGTCGCTCGTCCGGAGACGGTTGATATCGGTCGCCGAACAGGTCGCGCCCGCGCCGCGGGACGAGCACGTCGCGCCGTTTGGCGGCGACGGAGCGCAACTCGTCGCCGATGGCCACGACGGCGTACGCGCGCTCGGCGCGCTCGAGTTGGCGCAGGCAGGTCGCCTTGCGACGGCCCGTCGCGCGAGCGTATCGCTCGCGAAGCCCGCGCAGTTGCTTGCCGTCGCGACGCACGACCTCGGGCGACCCGAACGCGCGGCCGGAGAGGGCGTCGCCGGCGCGAACGTTTCGGTCGAGATTCGGCAGCGGTGTGACGGCGAGCGGATCGGCGACTTCGCTCTCGATCACCACCGACAGCCAGAGTCGCAGCTCGCACAACCAGACCGCGGTCGGGTTGACGTCCACCCCGAAGATCGAGCGCGTGAGGACGTCGCGTCGGATCGTGCTGAGGTCGCGGCCGTCGCCCAGCGTCGCCCGCAGCGAGGCCACTCTTTCGAGGGCGTGCACGAGAAACGCCCCAGATCCGCACGCCGGGTCGAGCACCGTGAGACGCTCGACCGACTCGAGGAGTGCTCGGGCGCGGGCCTCCGGCAACGGCTCTCCGGCGAGCGCGCGCGCGCCGTCGTCTTGCAACGCGGCCGCGAGCGCCGACGTCGAGACGCGCTCCACGAGCGAGAAGGGGGTGAAAAAGGCGCCGGTGCGCCGGCGCTCCGCGGGAGCCATCAGCGACTCGAACGCCCGGCCGAGCATTTCGGGATCGACGGCCGCTTCCGTCCACGTGGACGTTTCCTCGCGCGCGGTGAAGCGGTATTGGCCGAAGACGTCGAAGAGCAGGGCGCCGTACGCGTCGTCGGAGAAGGAGAGGCCGCGGAGCGAGCGCTCGACCAAAGTTCTCGCGAAGAGACCGCCGTTCAAGAACGGCACGCGCCCAAACCCGCGCGACGTTCGCGCGCGCCGGCTGAACGGCGTGTTGAGCGTGCCGAAGAAGAGCGGACGGAGCACGCGATCGCGAAAACGTCCGCCGCTCGCCGCGCATCGATCGAAGTGTCGGACGAGGAAGCCGCGATCGCCGTCCAGCCAGCCCTTTGCCTCGAGGAAGGCGAGGAAAACCAGCCGCGATGCGTCGAGCAGCGCCGCCTCGTGCCGCTGCGACGGCGTCCCGACCGGCGACGAGCTCGCGAGCGCCGACACCGCGCGTTCCAGCGCCCGATAAAAGCGCGCCGTGAGCGAGTCGCGCCCCAGGATCTCGACCCAACGCACGTGCGTGAGCACGTCCCGTTCGCCCGCGGCGACCGACAGCGCGCGGAGCGTCTCCGCGTCGCTGTCCACCGGGTGACGCCGGTCGACGACGAGTGCGGCGATGCGCGGCGGCCGCCGGTCGGCTGACCACGCGGCGATCGCCACTTCGCCGCGTGAGTGTTGAGTCGCCACGATCACCCACAACGCGTGCGCGGCGCGAGTGGCGAGGCGGCCGGCGTAGCGGGGAAGCACTTCGCGGATCGACGCGTCGTCGCGCAGCGTGAGCAGGAGCGCCCGCAACGCTCCGCGGCCGGTGGCTACGCCCGCGTCGAGAACGGCGTCGTCGAGTCCGAGCGCACGACGCGTCTCCGAGTCGAGGGGCGCGGGATCGCCGTCGCAACCAATCGAACGCGCGATCGCCGCGAGGCCGGTCGCGGAGTCGGCCGAGGCGAGCAACTCGGCGGCGGCGTGAAGCGACGCGATTGGCACGCGGCGACACTAGCAGTCGACGCGGGTGGCTCCGCGATCACGCCATTGCGGACCCCCTCAATTCGATTGCGGCGTCAGCGCGCGACGTACTCGCGCGCCTTCCACTCCACTCTGCGCCCGCGACGCAGCGCGCCTCCCGCGATGATCAGCAGTACGAGAGAGCCGAGCGGATAGAGTAGCGCATACCACAACGGTTGGCCGAACCACAAGTACAGCAAGGCCCAATACCCCACGCTCGCCACGTAGACGATCGCCGACCAGACGAGCCACGCGCCGGAAAGGATGCCGGCGGCGCACAGCAGGAGAACGATCGGCGGCACGAGCGCCGAAATCGGCATCAGCGGCAGAACGACCGGATACAGCGCGCGCCCGAGCCGGCCGCCGAGCGCCGCGTGACGACCGCTGGCATAAATGTTCTTGCGCCAGCCGGACACGGCTTCCCGATAGCCGGAATACATGTGCGTGGAGAGCTGGTCGCGCCCCATGACCAGCGCGATGCGCCGCCCGCCGCGCACCCACTCTTGCGCCATCGCCATGTCTTCAGCGACAAGGTCACGAACGAGCTCGTGACCCCCCATCGCCATGTACCTGCCGCGACGCACCAGAATGAACTGGCCGTTCGCGATCGCGTCGGTCGGACGCTTCGCGCGGCTCACGTGCTCGGTGCCGCCGTATCGAACCGACAGAAGCGCAAAGAGCTGCGGCTGGATGATTCTCTCCCAGAATCCGCGCATCTCCTGCGCGCCCGCGACGGAGAGCAGGTCGACGTGGCGGGCGCGCATCTCGTTGACGGAGCGCGGGAGCAGGTCCGGCGAGTGCGTCGTGTCGGCGTCGGTGAAACAGAGCAACGATCCGCTCGCCAGACGCGCGCCGCTCGCGCACGCCCACTGCTTGCCGAACCAGCCCGGCGGAAGGTCGGGCGCGGGAATCACAACGAGGCGCGCGTCGCCCGTCGCGATCCGCCGGGCGATGTCGCCGGTGCCGTCGCTCGAGTGGTCGTCGACGACGATGACTTCGAGATTTGGATAAGTGGTCGAGAGCACCGAGCGGACGCACCGTTCGATGTTGCGCGCTTCGTTGCGTGCCGGAATGATCACCGAGACGAGCGGCCCGTCGGGGCCGACGTCCGGCTGGGCGTCGTCGAGCGAGCACGATTTGAGCGAGCGGACGATCACCGCGATCGGAGGGACGATCCACGGCAGCGACCAGAGCAGACCGGTCGTGAACGCGCTCAAGACGCCAGCGCGGCTTCGCGCGCCGGCTCCGCGCGCCGCGCGACGATCGTCGCCGCGGTGAGCTGCCCGGTCACGTTCGCCGTCGTGCGGAAGATGTCGGGAATCGTGTCGACGCCGAGCAGGATGCCGAGTCCCTCGATGGGCAGGCCGATGCTGGTCAACACGGGAACCATGACGATGATCGAGCCGCCGGGAATTCCCGGGGCGCTGAAGCTCGTCAGCACCGCCGTCACGACGACGGTGCCGAGTTGCGCGGGGGACATCGTGATTCCGTAGAGGCGCGCGACGAACACCGCGCCCGCCGTCATGCTGAATGGCGCGGCGATGCGGAACATCGCCGTCGCGAACGGCAGGAAGAACCCGGTGATCTCGTCGGACATCCCGAGCCGCGTCCGCGCCGAGTCGATCAACGCAGGGAGCGCGGCGAGCGACGAACGCGACGAGAACGCGACCGCTTGGGCCGGCAGCGCGGCGCGAATGAACTCCCGCACCGGGACGCGGCCGGCGAGTGTCGCCGCCGGCATGAGCACGAACACGATCAGTCCGATTGCCCCCACCGACACGAGGATCACGTACACCGCCAGCGCACCGACGGCGGCGAGGCCCAGCCGCGCGACGAGCGGCAACGCGAGCGCGAAGACGCCGAGCGGCGCGACGACGAGCAGCCATCGCACGAGCGTCAGCATCGACTCGGTGATCGCGCGAAAAAACAGAACGACCTCGCTGCGCGCCCTGGCCTCCACCGCGCCGAGCGCGAGACCGAGTGCGAGGGCGAAGACGATCAGAGGGAGCATCGCGCCGTCCGCCGCGGCGGCGATCGCGTTCGACGGCACCAACGACACGAGCCACGCTGCTGGTCCCTGAACCGACGCCGCACCCGCGGCGATGCTGCTCGCCGAGGGCGACCCCGCGCGCACCTGCGCCACCGCCGCCGGATCGAGCTGAAGGTTCGACATGAGCGGCGGCGTCACGAGCGCGGCGAGCCCGCCCGAGAGCGTGAGCAGCAGCACGAACACGAGAATCCCGCGACCGCCGACGCGCGCGAGCATCGCGCGGTCTTCGGTCGACGCGACGCCCACGATAAGGCTCGACACGACGAGCGGCACGACCGTCATGCGAATCGCGTTCACGAACAGAGTTCCGAACGGCTCGACCACGGCGACGACCGCGCGCGACACGCCGGCGTCGACGAGACTGAGCGCGATGCCTGCCGCGATTCCGGCGCCGAGCGCCACCAGGACACGCGTCGAGAGGGACACGCGCAGAACATACCGCCGCGAACTTCGCACGACGAACCGGTCGGAAGGCGGACAAGAAAGAGGGCCGCGAGCGGTGACGACCGCTCGCGGCCCGCAAGGACCGGACAGACGATCCAATCAGTACGCCAACCTACCTGTTGCTCGGGTTCCCCGTGCCGGGGTTTCCGGTGCCCGGCTTCTGCGTCGAGCCGCCCGACCCCGTGCCCTGCTGCGACGGGTTCTTGGCCGGCTGCGAGCCGCCGGTGCCTGAACCGCCCATTCCACCGCCGCTGCCGCTCCCGCTGCCCGGCGTTCCACTCATTCCACCGCCAGGCTTCGAGCCGCCGGACGGATTCGGATTGCTCGAACTGCCCGCACTTCCCGGGTTCGCGGACTTACTCGGATTGTTTGGATCGTTGATGTTGCTGCGGTCGTTTTCGCGGTCCGCCATGGTCCTTCCTCCGATCATGATGTCCGTGCCGGGCACGGATGCGCCCGGCGGGTGACCTCAGTCACGCACCAACGGTGCCACGTACGACCAAAGACAACGAATGACGAGACCGGCCGCGAGTTGACGAGTTCGTCCATGCATGCGTATGTCCGTGCGATGCGTTTTCCTCCACTTCTCGGCGCCGGCGCGCGCGTCGCGCTCGTCGCACCCTCGGGGCCGCTGCGCGGCGTCGCCGATCTCGAGCGCGCGATCGAAAACACTCGCGCGTCTCGGGTGGGAGCCCGTACCCGGCGCGCATGTTCTCGAGCGCGACGGGTATTTCGCCGGCAGCGACGCGAGTCGGCTCGCTGATTTCGCCGCCGCCGCGGCGGACGATTCGATCGACGGTGTGTGGTGCATTCGCGGCGGATACGGCGCGATGCGGCTCCTCGACGCGATCGACTATGACGTGTGGCGGTGGAAGCCGAAGACCCTGATCGGCTACTCGGACATCACCGCGCTGCACTCGGCGATCGGCGCTCGCGCGGACCTCGTCACGTATCACGGTCCGACGGCACGGGCCGAGCTCACGGCCCTGACGCGCGACTCGCTGCGCGCGGCGGTGTCGTCGGGTGATACACCGTATGTCGTGCGACACGACGACACGGTCACGGTACGAGGCGGTTGCGCGCGCGGCCGGCTGGCCGGCGGAAACCTCGCGCTCGTCGCTTCGCTCGCCGGGACGCCGTATGCTGTGAATCTCGACGGTGCGATCCTCGTGCTCGAGGACGTGAACGAAGCGGTCTATCGCATCGATCGCATGCTCGTGCAACTCGCGCTGTCGGGCGCGCTGGCGAAGTGCGCCGGAATCGTCTTCGGGCGCTTCACCGAAATCCCGCCGGACGCGACCGGCGCCGAAGCGTCGCTACCCATCGAGCGCATATTGCAGGAGGTCGCGGACCGCTGCCGCGTGCCGTGCATCGCCAACGCGCCGTTCGGTCACGTCGACGATCAATTCACGCTCCCGCTCGGCGCGACCGCCGTGCTCGACGCGGATCAACGCACCATAGTAGTCGAACGATAGGCCATGACGACGATGAAGACGTATCCGCAGCTCAGGGCCGAGGCAGAGTCGCGCACCCGCCAGGTCACACCGCGCCAGGTGCTCGACATGCAGGAACGCGGAGAGCCCGTGGTGCTCGTGGACGTCCGCGAGAACCAGGAGGTGAACGCCGTGAAGATTCCCGGCGCCGTTCACGTTCCACGCAGCCACCTCGAGAGCCGCATCGAGGCGCAGGTCGCGCGCGATGCCAACGTCGTACTGTACTGCGGGTCGGGCAATCGCTCGGTGCTCGCCGCCGATACGCTCCAGACCATGGGCTACTCGACCGTGGCGTCGATGTCGGGCGGCATTCGCGGCTGGGCCGACGCCGGCGGTGAGGTGGAATGACTCGTGTCCTCGCTGGACGCGTTTCTCGAACGCACTGACGTCGCGCGCATCGCTCGGCGCATCGTCGAGCGAACGCCGCTGGCGGTGCAAGCGACCGGCAACGAGCGCTATGCCGCCATCACGCTGACGCTCCGTCCAACCGCCGATGGCGAGCCGGAGCTTCTCATTATTCGCCGCGCCGAATACGAGGGCGATCCGTGGAGCGGCCACATCGCGTGCCCGGGCGGCCGCATGGATCCCAGCGACGTCGATCTCGCGCACACCGCGATGCGGGAGACGCTCGAGGAGACCGGAGTCGACCTCGCGCGCGACGGGCGCATCCTCGGCGCGCTCGACGACGTCGCGCCGCGCACGCCGGCGCTTCCACCACTCGTCATCCGCCCGTTCGTGGCGATCGTCAGCCGCGATGCGGTGACCACGCCGAGCGACGAAGTCGCCGAAGCGTTCTGGGTTCCGCTGTCGGCGTTCCTCCACGGCCCGTCATGGGGCCGAGCGTCGGTTCCGATTCGCGGTGTCGGCGCGCGAGAAGTGGAGGTGTTTCGGTATGGTGAATTCGTCGTGTGGGGGCTGACGCATCGGGCGCTGACGCAGTTTCTCCAGTTGGCCAAGGAGTAAACTGCGCTTCGTTCCGCCCAATCGTGCTCGAGCAAGGCCAGAACACTTCAACGCAGATGCCGCAGATTTTGAAAGCCGATGCCGCAGATAAAGACTAAAGAAATTCTTCGCCTAGTTCATCTGCGGCATTGTTGTCTTCGATCTGCGTCATCTGCGTTTAATTCTTGCCGGCGGTACACGTAGCCCGCATTACCAGCGGAACGCCTCCATGCCGGCCCGGACGGTCCTCGGCAACCCGATCGAATACACGAATGGATTCGTCGCCGTCCCAGCGCCAGCGATGTTCACTGGAACTCCACGTCGCCGATGTTCTCCAAGGAGACGAAGCCGCGCAGACCGGGGACCAGCTCGCGCTGAACGTTCGCGTCCACCACGCTGAACGGCGCGAGTCCGATGCCGCCGAGCGTCGTCG
>CAVPOS010000019.1:0-183183 GCA_963707105.1 uncultured Gemmatimonadaceae bacterium | reverse complement strand
AACGGTCGCCGCGAGCGTCCGCACCTTCGCCGCGTCGCGCGAGCCGCCGGCGTCGCCGTCCAGCTGACTGGCGAGCTGTGACAACGCGCCGCTGCGCGCCGACCCCGATGCGCTCTCCGCGCTGGACAGCGCCTGACGAACCGCCGAGATGCGTGGCTCGCTGAGACCCTTCGATCGATCGAGCTGGTCGACGTACGCGCGCGCGAGCGACGAAGCTCGCCGGCCACACGATACTTCGGCTGGCCCTGCACGTTGAGATAATCCAGGTGCACGGTCTTGGCCGCGTCGAGCTCGTTCTGCGATGAGCAACGGGTTCGGCGTGCAGCTCGAAGACGTCCAGCCCGCGCGCGATCTCGGAGCTGACGATCACGCCGTTGTACCAGTACGCCGACCACGAGCCGCCTTCGACCATCCGCGTCGGGTCCATCGGACCGCGATCGAAGAACGCGATTTCCGCCGGCGTGCGCCGGATCGGTCCAGTCGAACACCGACACGCCGCCCTGATACCACGCCTGCACCATGATGTCGCGGCCCGGGATCGGGACGAGCGAGCCGTTGTGCGCCACGCAGTTTTCCTGCGAGGTCTGCGGCGCGGGCAGCTTGTAGTAGCCCTGGAACACCAGCTTGCTGTTCACGATCGTGAAGATCGCGTCGGCGCCCCACTCGCGCGGATCGGTCGCGCGGCACTTCGGCGCGCCGCCGCCGCCCCATTCGTCGCGGAACAGCACCTTGGTGCCGTCGTTGTTGAACGTCGCCGAGTGCCAGTAGGAGAAGTTCGAGTCGGACGCCGCGTCCGAGGCGAACCGGATGCGCCGGGTCGTGGATGTCGAGCAGCATGCCGTACCCCTCGCACGCGCCGCCGGCGTAGCCGATCGCCGGATACACGGTGATGTCGTGGCACTGCGTCGGACCGCGGTCGGCGCCGGCGCTCATACCGAACTGCTTCAACAACATGTTCGGCAGCGCGGCGCGCAGCGCGGCGGAGTCGGCGGCCGTCGCCGCGCCGCCGCCGTGGTTGGCCTTGGCCGTGCTATCCAGGAGCGGCTGCACCATCGCCCCCGGCAGCTCCATGTTGATGCCGATCACGCTGACCGGAATTTGCCCTGCGCGATCGACGCCTTTTGCTCCTCGACGTCTCCTTGCGCCAGCCCGTGATGGCGGGCGCGGTGAGATCGTTGAAGATTCTCGGGCTGCTCACGACCGACGCCTGCTCCGGGTGCGCCAACGGCACCTTGATCACCTCGATGCGGAACAGCGCGGAATTCGGATCGCTCTCGGGAAGCTTGTTGCTGCACCCCGCGAGCTCCGCGGCCGGGCGAATGCCCGACGACCCGGATATGTAGATGTAGACGTTGTTGGGGTCCTTGGGGTCCACGACCAGCGTGTGCGTGTGCGATCCGCGGCACGTCTGGACACTCGCGATGTACTTGGGGTTGTCCAGGTCGCTGATGTCGAAGATGCGCAGCCCGCGAATTCGCTCGTTGCTCACCGGCTCCTGGATGCCGCCCGCCTTGCAGTCGATGCGGCCCGACTCCGACTCGGCCGACATGAACAGAAGGTTCTTGTAGACCGAGACGTCATTCTGCGACGCCGGGCAGAAATACCCTTTGCGCACCGTCGGGTGGCTCGGATTCGCGAGATCCCAGACCAGCCAGCCGTTGAAGGTTCCTTGCAGCGCGTAACCGCCGAAGAAACCGAGGTCCGAGTTGACGCCCTTGAACTGGTCGGGCGTCGGCGTGTTCGACAGCAGCCGCATGTTCCAGGTTGCCTGACCGGCGTCGGTCAGCCCCGCCTTGAGGCCGACGCGAGGATCGGGGTTCGGCGCCGCCGCTTTGGCCATCGGCTCGATGTTGAACGACCCCGCTTGCCGAGCGGGCGCGCCGGCGAGCGAGACAGCCGGTACCGTGCGAGCAAGCGCCGAGCAGGGCCGCCGCGGAAATCAGGAAGGCGAGACGAAGTGATGGCATGCGAGATCTCGGTAGTTACCGCGGAGGGTTGTGAGATTCGATGGACTCGACCAACAACATCTGCTGCATACGATGAATCTCCGTGCTTTGATCGACGTTCACGTTGTTGGCGAACTTGAACACGGCGTCGTCCTGCCCGGCGCCCGGCGAGGCAAAGAGCTGCTGAACCATGGTGATCGCGCCTTGATGATGCTGGATCATCCCGCGCAGAAAGAGCGTATCGAAGGCGATGCCGCGCGCGGCGTCGAGCGCCTTCATCTGGTCGTCGCTCAGCATGCCGGGCATGAGCATCTCCATCTCCTGACCGTTCATCATCATCTTCATGGGCAGCGGTTTGGCCTCGGGCACCGGCCGGTTGCGATCGCGCAGCCAGTTCTGCATCAACGCGATTTCGTCGTTCTGCGCGTTGATGATGCGACCGCAGAGCGTCTGCACGGCGCGACCGGCACCGTGCGTCGGCGCCATCTTCGCCATGATGACGGCTTGGGCATGATGCGAGATCATTCCCGTCATGAATTGCACGTCCGCCGCCGTATAAGGAAGGCGCGCGCTGTCCGCGCGAGCGCGGTCTCGGGCCGCCGAATCCGAAGCCCCCCCGTGACGCGCCCCGCGGCCTGTGCCATTCCAAGAGCTGCACAGGTACTCAGCAGCACCATCGCGTATCGAAGGGACGCTAGGCGCATCGGGTCGAGCGTGCGACGTGAAGGACGCCGTGAACGGGCGTGGATCGGTTCGCCATCTGGCTCCCGTGGCGTTGAACCGCTAGGTACGTGGCGGGGGAGCCGTCTGTCAAGAGTCGGAACTCCATCCGGTCTTCGTCGAGGAATCAGCCGCTCGGCTGGAGACTTGGCGCCGAGATGCCCTGATTCGATTGGAGGTCGTGCAGCCGAGCGTACATGCCGCTCGCCGCGAGAAGCGTCGCATGCGTGCCGCGCTCGCACACGCGGCCGTGGTCGATCACGAAGATCTGATCCGCCTGCTGCACCGTCGCGAGGCTGTGCGCGATCATGATCGTCGTCTTCCCGCGCATGAGCCGGCGAAGTGCATCGAGGACCAGCGCCTCCGACGCCGCATCCAGTCCCGTCGTGGGCTCGTCGAGAATCAGGATCGGCGCGTTGCGAACGAGGGCCCGCGCGATGGCGATTCGCTGCTGCTGGCCGCCTGACAAAGTGACGCCGCGTTCGCCGACCATCGTGTTGTAGCCGTCCGGAAGCTCGCGAATGAACGGATCGGCGTGCGCCAACTCGGCGGCTTTCACGATCTCGCCGCGCGACGCCTCGGGCCTTCCGTACGCGATGTTCTGCCATACCGGACCGCGGAAGAGCAGCGTGTCCTGCAACACGAAGCTCATGCGTTCCCGGAGGGATTCCTGGTAGAACGATCGCACGTCCTCGCCGTCGATCAGCACACGGCCCGACAGCGGGTCGTAGAAACGCGCGATGAGATTGATGAGCGTCGTCTTCCCGGCGCCGGTCGGTCCGACCACCGCGGCGACGGAGCCGGCGGGGATCGTGAGGCTCACGTCGACGAGGGTGGGCCGGTCGGGCGCGTACCCGAACGTCACGTGATCGAGCTCGATCGCGACCGCGAAAGCGAGGCGCGCGCCGCGCTCCGGGCCGATCGCGAACCTCGAGCTCGACGGCGAGGAAGTTGTTGATCCGTTCGAACGCCACCAGCGCGCGCGAGTACGTGTCGGTCATCTTCGACAGCTCGCGAATCGGCTTGTACATCTTGCTCAAGTACAGCAGGAAGACGACGAGCGCGCCGGCGGTCAACCGGCCGTCGAGGACGTGACGCGCGCCGAACCAGAGGACCGACGCGGCCCCCACGGCGACGATGATCTCGACGGCCGGCGCCAGCTTTGCCTTGGCGTCGCGCGCCCGGAGCGTCGACTCGACGATCCGCTCGCTCTGGTACTCGAACCGGCCGCGCTCGTGATCTTCCCGGCCGAACGCTTTCACGAGCCGCATCGACGACAGCACCTCTTGCATCGTCGACATGAGGTCCGCCTCCCGGCCGCGCACCTCGAGTGAGGTGCGCCTGATCCGCCGCGTGAGCGTGTAGACGACGACGCCGAGTGCCGGCAGGACGGCCAGCGCGATGAGCGTGAAGCGCCAGTCGAGATAGAGCATGAGGCCAGCTCATGCCGATCAACACCAGCGCGTAGTACAGCGTGTCGAGCACGCCCGACGTGATCGCGCTCTGTATCGCGTCGACATCCGCCGTCGCCGTGCTGATGATGTCACCCGTCCGCTTCTTGTCGTGGAACGACATCGATAGGCGTTGGGCATGGGTGTAAATCCGGGATCGAAGCTCGTGCGTCACCCGCTGGCCCAGGGTCGTGACGGATTGCTTTTCGGCGTAGCTGCCGACACCGCCGACGATCGCGATGAGCAGCACCATGGCCACGGCGAATTCGAGAACGCCCAGGGCATTCGTCCCGAGCATCGACGCGATCGCGCGCTCCAGCCACTGCGGCAACGGCTTGGCGCGAAGCACCGTGTCGAGCACGATTTTGATCGGCCACGGCTCCAGCAGAGCGGCCCCCGTCTCGGCTCCGACAGCGACGAGGCCAAGCAGCAAAATGCCCCAGTGGCCGGACAGCAGCCCAAGGACTGTGGCTCGATATGGTTTCCGATCTAGCGGCGACGGGTTGTCGGCCACCCTGTGTGCCTCGAGGGAGTTCTCACTACCTATACGAATTATTCGTCGCGAAGATGCGCCGAGTTCGGCCTTACGCGGCAGAGCAGAAACGCCACAGGCGTAAATGGCTGCGGTGTCGCTCGTTAGAAATCGGGACAGCGGGGATTTGACCCCGTCCCGATCGGCCAAGGCGCCTGGACGCGTCGCGCTCGCGCTCCCCGCCCCGCGACGCAGATGGCCCCTACTAAGGGCGGCCCGCTCCCAAAAGCTCGACGTACCTCTGCTTCTCAGTTTTTCCGGTCGCCGAAAGATCCGTATCAAGTGCGAAAATGAAGGCCGCCGGTCAGCCAGAAAGCGCTGAGGGCTTGATGGCCCCCAGCGCTTTCTTTTCGAACAGCCGCCTACACGCGACCAGGCTTCTTGTCAGGCGGGCGAGACGGCTTCGCGGAGCGATCCGCCGGCGGTGCCGGATGCGCGGGCACCTCGGCATCGCGCTGCGGACCCGCCGGGCGACCGGCGCGAATCGCTTGCCGCTGCTGCGGCTCGAGCGGACGGCCCGGATGCGCTTCCATCGCGCGTCCCCGCACATCCGGCGACGGCGGCGGTTGCGGCGGCGGATTGCGCGTGATGATCGGGCGCTGGTTTGCGGAGCGCCCCGGCGCCGCCGCGTCCTCGCGCGGGAGTGTCGGCAGCTGGCGATTCGACGGCGCCGGCCCCGCGGGAACAGGCGGCGGGGCGTGCTTCGTAATGAGCGGCGCGCCGCCGGCCACCATCATCGGCCGCGTGACCGTCGGGGGACGCTGGTCGGGAACACCACCCGCGAACAGGCTGCGCGAGGGATTCACGGCCGGATGCGGTTCTACGTGCGCCGCCGCGATGTCGTCGGGACGCAAGCGCACCACGTCGCGCGACACCGGATCACCGTTCCGCAACGTCTCTTCGTGCACCGCAGTGATCGCCGCCTCACGGTTTCTCCATCTCACCTGATCGACGTCGACGCCGCGCGTCGACCGATCGATCTCGGCGACCGTCCGGAAGCCGGTCACGTTCACGTCGTGCAAGTACCGATCGCTGTGATGGTACCATGGGAAGAACGGCTCTCGCGGACCAAGCGGAAACCACGCCTGCATCGGCGGCTCGTTGCGGACGCGGAACCCAGCACCGCCGACGAACACGACCAGCGCCGGCGCATAGACCGGACGTTCGACGACCACGCCAGGGACCCAGCCCCAGCCGCGATCGAACCGCGCCCAACGCCCATAGTGGAACGGCGCGAACCCCCACGGGGCATCGTCGACCCAACTCCACCCCCACGGCTCGACCCACGCCCAATGGCCCTCGCGGTACGGCACCCAATCGACCGCGATCGCCGACGGATACCACACGGGACCGACCGTCGGGTCTGCATACCAACTTCCATATTGGTTGAGATCTTCCCAGCCCGGCATGTCCTGGTTCACGTACTGCGCTCCCGGCGCCGCACTAGTGTACCGCTGGTCACGAGCCATCGACCATCGCTCGAACTCGTCGGTGGCGCCTGATGAGAGCTCCGTCAACTGTATCGGATTCGCGCCGCTGAGCTGAACCGTCTGACCGCGACGGAGCGTTTGCGTGAGTCCAGGGCCGGACACCTCGAGCGAGCCGTTCTCGACGGTCACAGTCGTGATATCAGAATTGGCATCGACCGACACTCGGTACGAGCCCGCGGTCAAGGGCAATAGCGCGCCGTTCGGTGTGTCGAGCTCGATGGAGTCGGACGGAATCCACCGATAGATGCTCGCGCGAAGCATTCCGTGCGCCAGCCCAAACTGCGCGAAGTGATCGGTGAGGTTCGTCACTGTGACGTCGGATTGGTCGCCCACGCGAACCGCCGACGCGCCCATGTCCAACTCGACGCGCGAGCCTTGGGGCGCGTAGAGGCGATCGCCGGTCGTCACCGTGTAGTTGACCGCCGGCTTGCTCCAGCTATCGGATCCCGCCGACTGAAACGACACCGCGCCGACCAGCGCACTGAGACGCGCCACGCGCCCCGGTGGGTCGTCGCTGCCGGCCGGTCCTTGCGCGCGTGCCGCAAGTGGGACAAACAGAACGACGGCCGACGCGAGACCGGCTACTACGCGACGATGACAGGCTGTTCGTACAGATCTTTGCACGAGAGTATCCTCCCCGTTCCCGACGACCGCAGTCGCGTGTTTCGCGACCGGCGCCGCGGATGATTGCTGAGGTTGATTGGGCAAGCCGTGCGCCATCGGGGACTCGTCGACGAAGGCGTTTTCGGCCCGCGGAGCCCGCGTACGCGCTCGCGCGACAACGTTCCACTCGACTGGAACGATTTGGTGTCCTCCGATGGGAGCAGCGCTGTCCACGTTCGATGGCAGGGATTGTCTCCGGGTATTCGTGCGGACCGACACAATTGCCGCAGCGCGGTCGAACGACCGCTGTCCGTCCATTGCAATTGACTTCTCACGACGCCGAACGTTGCTCGCGCGTCTTTGTGCCCAACGCGAAAGACGGGCAGGCACACCGCGAGCGGTGCGCAAAAAGAAATCCCTCTCTGAACGCGGGAGCTAAGGCGAGGGTTTGGAGTTGTGAGTGGCCTGGTGAGAGTTCAACTACCGACCTCACGCTTTCAGCCCAAAACGGCGTAGGCCGATCCTGGCGCTCGCGTCGCTCTTCGCCGCAATCGGCGTATAGGTGCCTTGGGCGAGATACGAAGATGCTATCAACCAATGCGACAGGAGCACGCCCTCAGGCTCATCGGAGCCCGACCTGATGAAGACGGCGAGGCATCTGCACGCCTTGGCGATCGAGCGGGGGCGGGACATCATGTCGAGCGCGCACCCGAGCGAGGAGGACCACTTCGCCGCGCGCTGCCGGATCACGGTCCGACGACGCGGGTTTGGGCGGCGGCGTGACGGATCGGCTCAAGGAGCTTCGGGCGCGAGTCTCGCCGTTCGTCGGGGCCGAATCGCCGTCGCCCGCGAACAAGAAGAAGTATCTGAACCGGCTCGCCGAAGCCTACTTCGTGCTGCGAGAGAAGCTGATCCGCAACCAGATCGCGATCACGCCGGACGAGAAGCTCGCCGAAGAATTGATGGCGACGACGTTCTCACTCACGGCGAGCGGGAAGATCGCGATCGAGCCGAAGGACGAGATCCGATCGAAGCTCGGCCGCTCACCGGATCGAGCCGACGCGCTCTCGATGGCGTTCGCCGAGCCGATGAACACCGCGACGACGCACCTCCCGCTCGGTCTAGCCGCCGAGCTACGCCTCAACGCGGCCGACGAGGGCTCGAAGCAGTTCGAGATAGGCCGAGCACGCGACGACGGCGTTGTACTTCGTATCGCCAAGCATCACGTAGTGCTTCACTACGTCGAGTTTGTGCTCTCGCAGTCGTGTCAGGTCCCCGCTCATTTCCACACCCGGGCGGCTCAACATCCACGTGACAAAGTCGATCTGCTCGACTTCTCGATCGCTCCCGATGGCTGCTCGATGGACGACTTCATCGCGCTGGCTCGTCATGAAGTCGAACAGCGAGCGATCGTCAGGTTCAAGCTGCTCGATCCACGCGGTACGCAACGGACCGAACCCAGGGGTTGTGCGTCTTGCGCAGCACCTCGATCACGCTCTCGCCCGCCGACAGGAACGCGCTGAGATAATGGTCGAAGTCCAGCGCCTCAAGGTCGTCATCGTTGTCGCTGTGCTCTAGGCGCTCAAGGAAGAACTTCGCCTCGCGCAGCTTGTCGTGCGGCGTGCCTTTCAGCTTCATCGTTAGCATCTCCTCGTCGAAGCGATCAACCTGGCACAAACCTGGCACAATCGGGCGAAATTGCACCGTCAGAGACGAGAGAGGCCAACACGCTAAGTCGTTGGCCTCTCAACGGATGGGGTGGGATTCGAACCCACGTTACGGTTTTGCCGTAAACACACTTTCCAGGACTGATGAGCAAGGGCTCATTTCGGCTAAGCTAGCCGCGTTTCATGTAGTTACGAAATCGGGCAACCGTTGCCAATCGCCCGGTTAGCCGACTTTAGCCGCTCCAAAAGGCACACAAAAGGCACACTGGTGGCGCGGGCCGGATGAGCCGAGCATCGCGGAATCACGCCGCGGCGATGGCGGCGGCGAAGCCATGTTAGCCGCCGACTGCGCGATCGCATCGCGCGCCGAGAGTGCATCGCCGGTTCATTTCTCGCCAACGGGCTCCCGCGCCTCCCGTGTGAAGGTGGCGCTGCAGCCACGGGTTCGACCTCGTCCTGTCGACGATGCCCGTCACGTTGCCGCGTCGTCGGGCTCGGCCAATTGCTCCCACCCGGCGTAGGCCCGAAGTCGCCCAGCGCCTGAGTCGTGTCGATCGTGTCCGCGTAACGCCGCGCGCGGGTCAGCCGGCAGAACCTATCGGTTGCTCGCCCGGCAATTGAACTGAGCGACAGAAGTGCCGATCAGCGTCGAGGTTGTACGGCGCGAATACTCGGTCAGCGGCGCGCCCTGCCCCGATCCATGCCCCCGCTAGTCATGAAAGCGCGGCTCTCGTGCCCGTCCCCAACCGCATCCGCTACTGCTTGACGAAGACCAGTTTGTCCGAGTAGGGCCTTCCGTCGACCAACATCGTGCTCGTGATGGTCAGAGTCTTCTTGTCGTCAGAGAGCGAGTAGTGCGCGGTTCTGGAATTTGAGGTCCTGGAGTACGGGTTCAATGCCTGGTTCCACGTGGTCGTCGTCACGAGGACGTTCTCGCTCCACGCGGCGATCGTCTTGAAATCAATCTTCGTGCTGCCGCTGGCGTCGGTGTTCCAGGTGTTCATGGACGGAGATCCGTCGAGCATGAAGTTCTCGGTCACGGTACTCGTCCTACCCAGCGACGTGATCGTATGCTCGACGCTCATCGACCCGACGGTCTGTGTCACCCTGAGCGCCTCCGAGGTCGGAAGCGCGTTGGCTTCGCTCCTCGCAACGTCGAGACTCCACGTCCCGAGAAATCCGGGCGCGCAAGAGCCGACCGCGACACCTTGTTGGGCCCAGCGGCCGACACCTCGCCGAGGATGCGGCGCTCGGTCACGTTGAACGCCAGTACGCTCTTGCCGCCGATGATCTCGCAGGTGGCCGTCCCGTTCGCCTCGAAGTTGTTGGTGGCGTAGAGGGTCTTAAGCGCCTGGGTCACTACCTGGCCGCTGATCGTCGATTTCGGCGTGATGCCGAGGTCCGATCGGACATCCGCGTCCGGAAGGCGCGATGACCCTCTGATCGCGATGCTGTCTGGCGTCGCACAGGGCCCGGTCGGCGCGCCCCCGCGTTGTTCATTCGCCATAGCAGTCCTCGAGGGTTTCCGCAGCCCCTGAGCGCTCGGTGGCGGCACGTGGCTCCACGCCTCGATTACAACACCCGCTGCATCTCGGCGAAGAACGATATACCTACCTTCGCCGGTCGCAATGACACGGCCATTCTGAGTTGCCTCGACGTGCACCTGGCTCGTGGGATCGAGCGAGATGATCTCAGCGGTGTGAGGCCGTGGGGCGGCGGAAAGTTGAGCGACGGCGTCGCGGACGTCGGCGGGTTGGGTGTCCTCAGCGAGTACAGCGAATCCGCGCCTGATCGCCAGACGATTTCCGCGCGACCGCGAAAGACCACGGTGTGCATAATCGAATCTTGGGGAACGGCGAGGCTGAACTCCGCCTGATTTGCGGAAACCATCGTCACATGGATGGGTGACGCCTGGCGGGTCCTTTGCACCCATGCCTCTAGACGCTTGACATCCTCCTGCATGCGGGCAAACACTTCCGGCGGCACGCCCTGCGCGAGAGTCGATCGCGGTGCGGGAATTTGCTGCGACTCGCCTCCATGGACGGTGAGCAGCTGGGCGACGACAAACCGTGGACGCCGCAAACCCGGGACCTGGAAAACCACAATGTCGCCAGCTCGCGCGCCGGCGAAGCCCTTCTGGTAATACGGCGGCATACTGTCGACGGGCGACGGAATGAGGACATTCGTCAACTCGTGCACCGAGGTGTCGTGGAACTGCTTCGCCAACGAGTCGAAAGGTCCCCCGCGTCGCAGAAGATCGGCGACGCTGTCGGCGAGACGTGCTGCGCGCGTGACATCATTCGCGTCGTCCGCGGCGATGACGATCTGTCTGAAGATCACCATCGGGGACTCAGCTGGCCGTGATTCGGAAGGAACTGTCACCGGCGGTTCCTCGTGGCCGGACTCCGCGGCGAACGGCTTCGTCAGAGCGTCTGTGGGCGACGGCGCGATCGACCGGAGCGGTACCGGTGTCCTCCGCGGAACGGCCGCGAGCAAACTCGCCACTATTGCGGATGGGCCGACCGCCGGCGACACCAGCGGAGTCGTGCGGGTCGGCGCAGACGTCGTCCACGCGGCGGTCGCAAACACCGAAGCGGCGATCGCCGACGCGCCGACTGCGGCCGAGAAGAGCCGCGGGCGCGACGTGATACGGCGAATGCGACGCTCGAGGTTCGAGGCACGTTCCGCGAACGCCACATGAGGCGACAATCCGCTCGTCCGCTCGTACATCTCGACGAGCAACTGGCCGTATGCGCGGACGTCATTTCCTTCCCCGAGTACCCTTCGGTCGCAGTCGGCTTCGACAGCGAGACGCAGGCGCGCGAGAAGCATCCACAAAGCCGGGTTCCATGGCTGAATCGCGACGATGCACATGCTCGCGCACACCAGCCCGGGGTCGAACGCGGCGGCGTGCTGCCGCTCATGTGCGACGATGATCTCTTGCTCCGCCGGCGGCAGCTCGAGCACCCAGCGCGGCAGGATGATGCGAGTTCGAAGAATGCCAAGGAGCGCCGGTCCCACATCTTCCGAGACGAGCACTGCGCGACTCGCGACCGTTCCCGGAGTGAGCCGACGCGCAAGGCGGCGCAATCGTAGGAGTGAAACAATCAACCACGCCATCACCAGCCCGGACGACGCAGCCCATGCGACGATCAGCGCCGGGTTCCACCGGTCGAACGTACTCACGTCGATTCGCGAAACCGAACCGCCGACCGAACGTCCGATCAACCTGAATCGGGCAATCGAGGTTTCGATGATCGCTCCCCCGAAACTCGTGCGATGGACGGTGATCGGTGGAGGGGTCGCCGATCCGAAGCTCGTTCGACGGTCGGTGATCGGTGGCGGGGCCTCGGCCCGGATCGAGCGGGCGCGGCTCGACGCGATCGGCGCCGGACGCGAGGCATTCCCGCCGCCCGACAGCGCGCGCCCCGAGAGCGCCACCGTCGCCGTCATCGCGAGCAGCCAGGGGAAACGCGTCGGCAGCCGGAGCGCGCGGGTGACGTACTCGGTTCCCATTGCCGCGGCGTACAGGAGGAAGCCAACGGCCATCGTGTAGATCATCCACGCGGCGATCATGCGCGCTTCCCTCGCTTGGCCGCGCGGCGCGGTTTGTTTTCCTCGATCCGTTCGTCGAGCACCGCGCGAATCCGCGCCAGCTCGCCCGGCGACAAATGCCGGTCTCGAACGAAGTGCGTGACCAGGGATTCCGCGGAGCCGCCGAACAGCGAGTCGGCGATTCGCGACAGCGCGCTACGCGCCGCTTCCTCGCGCGCGACACACGCCCGATAACGGAAGGCACGGCCCTCCTCGGTGTGGTCGACGCGCCCTTTGTTCTCGAGGATCGTGAGCAGGGTCGCCACCGTGTTGTGGCTGAGGCGGTCCTCGAGCTTCGCGCGAACCTCGGCGACGGTCGAGGGACCGTGCTCCCAGAGCACGACCATGATATCCAGCTCGCGAGCCGTGAAGGCGGCCATATTCATCTCCGAAGGGCTTCGGAGATAGTAGCAGCCCCGGAAGCATTGTCAACTAAGACTTTCGGAGTATCGCCCGCTGAGCGCTGAAGGCCATCGGCGTCCGGCCGGCGTGTCCCTCAAACCTTCCGCAACTCCACGATTGGGTCGATCCGTGTCGCGCGGCGGGCGGGAACAATGCAAGCCAGCATCGCGGCGACGATGAGCGATGCAGCGGCGGCCGCGAAGATTCGCGGATCAGTCACGCTGGTTGCGTATAGCACGGATTGCAGTGCGCGCGTGAAGGCGAGCGACCCAATGAGCCCGACGCATACGCCGACGATCGCGAGCAATGCGCCGCGACGCACGACGAGGCGGACCAGACTGGCCGGCTGGGCACCGAGCGCGAGTCTGATCGCCAGCTCGCGCCTGCGTTGCGCCACCGAGTATGCGAGCGTGCTGTACGTGCCGACCGCGGCCAGCAACAGAGCGAGGATCGAGAACATGACGATGAGCCTCGCTTGGAACAGCGGCTGCAGGCGTTCCGTTGCCACCAGCGACGACAGTGGCGAGAGCACTTCGATCGGCGCGTCGGGCGCGATCTCGTGTATCACGCTGCGCATCGCGGGCATCACGGTCTCCGGATCACCGGCCGTTCGGACGTAGAACTCGAGATCCTGCGGCGGGAAGATGAGACTCTTCCGCTGTTCCAGCGAAGAATAGACGATCCTCGGCGGCGCCCTTTTAATGCTCTCTTCAATGGCATCGCCGACGACGCCGACCACCGTCACCCACTCGCTGGCGTTGGGATTGTTCTTGGGCGGAAAGGCAAGGAACTCCATCCAAATACGTCTTCCGATCGCGCTTTGACCCGGCCACACCTTGTTCGCAAACGATTGACTGACGACGGCGACCGCCGGCGCTCGTTCATCATCGTCTCGCGTGAATGCTCGGCCCGCGATGAGCGGCACCCGAAGCACGTTGAAGTAGTCCGGAGTGGTGACCGACCAGACGACGTCCGGTTCGGCGTTAGCCCGCCCGTCGATCGAGACCGGGCCGACGTACCCAGGACTCCTGCCGAGCAAAAACCGGCTTCCTGCCGCCACGGAGACGGTTTGCGGAAGACGCGCGAGTTCCGCGAGCACGCGCTCACGGAAGGCCCGCATCGTCTCGATGGTGCGAGCCATGTCGTCCGTTGCAGCGACGCGCATGACGACGACGCCCTGTGGGTCGAATCCAAGTCGAATGGCTTGTAGCCGAACGAAGCTCTGCACGAGGAGGCCGGCGCCGGTCAACAGAATCAACGCGAACGCCATCGACACCGCGGTCGTGACTTCGAGCACGGGATGGCGTTCCGATATTCGGTCGCCACGACCGAGCGTCCCTTGTGGAGATTGCCGCGCTGCAAAGATCGCCGGCGCGAGACCGGCGAGCACGCCGGAGACGAGCACCATGGCCACGCTCAGCGCGAGCACTCGGCCATCGACGCGCACCTGCTCGGTGAGCGGAATGGCACCAAGCGGCGCGAGGTGCAACAGCGTGCGCACTCCCGCCCAGGCCAGCGGCATTCCCACGATCGCACCGGTCACCGAGATACACATACTCTCAATGAGCGAATGCTGCACCAGTCGTCCTCGGCTCGCGCCGAGTGCCGCGCGAATCGCGATTTCGTGCGTCCGTGACATCGTCCGCATCAACACCAGTCCGGCCACGTTGGAGCACGCAATTACGAGCACCAGCGCCACGGCCGCCGCGAAGAAGAGCAACGGCCGCCGCGCATCGCGGCTCTCCTCGGGCGAGAGCGAGGGTGGCAACAGATAGATATCGCGGATCGAGCGCACCTGCGGCGTGGTGCTCGCTTCGGATTCACGCGGCACGGACCACATCTGGTGCTGCTCGAACAGGACGAAGGACGTCTTCGCCATCGCGCCCAACTCGGCCTGTGCCTGTTGCGGTGTGACGCCCGGGCGCAGCCGTCCTATCACCGGGCCGGGGAAATTCCTGTAGGCAGCCATCTATGGCAATGGCCAGCCAATACTCTGACGCCGGAAACGGGTTGACGCCTCGAACCGGCGCCTGTGCCGGAAGATTCGGGAAGTCAAAACCTTCCGGCATGACGCCGATGATCGTTTGGGGCTCGCCGTCCAGCACGATCTTTCGTCCAAGGACGGTGCTATCCGACGCGAAGCGCTCCTGCCAGAGCTTGTGACTGATCACGATGACGCCCGCGTCCGTGGTCGTCCCTTCGTCGGGAGCAAACGTGCGGCCGATCGCCGGTTTGACGCCGAGAACCGAAAAGAAGTCTGTGGAGACCTGCGCTCCGGGAAGCGTCGTGGCTTCGCCGGTGCCGGTGAGTTGGGCACCGTGTGGAATGATCAGTGCGACGCGCTCGAACGAGCGATTCGTGCGCTGGAACGTGACAAAATCGCGACCCAACAGCGCGGGCGCGCCGAGCCAATGCTTGTTGTACGTTGGCCAGTAGGACACGACCATCAAACGATCGGCATTCGCGAACGGCAGCGGGCGCAGCAAAACGCCATTCACGACGGTGAATACGGCAGTGTTGGCACCGATGGCGAGAGCCAACGTGAGTGCAGCAACGGCGGTGAAGCCGGGTCGGGCGCGCAGCCCACGCAGTGCATAACGCAAATCGCCGCGCAGGGCTTCAATGAAGGATGCGGTGTACATGCCTAGTCGTCCGAGATCGGCGTCAAGCTCTGAGCGGTGAATCGGAAGCGTCCATCCCAGTTTCCACCCACAATCGGATCGGCCGCGATCGTAATTGCGATTTCGGCGCTTCTCAAGGGCCTTCGCCCAGGCGGAGTCGAACGTCGCCTTTGCCGCTTTCGCCTCCCGCTCGATCTCCGCCTGGCCCCCTCGGCCTGCCGCTCGGACTTTGCCCTTGCGTCGGGATCAAACGGGCTCGCTGTCCCGCTCCCCTGGAATGGGCACAAACGGGCCACAATCGACGCGAAATCACATTCAAAGACACGAGAGAGGCCAACGCGCTAAGTCGTTGGCCTCTCAACGGATGGGGTGGGATTCGAACCCACGTTACGGTTTTGCCGTAAACACACTTTCCAGGCGTGCGCCTTAAACCACTCGGCCACCCATCCACGAACGCCCTAACTTAGTTGGCCGCAGCGACTTCTTGAAGCGTGCTGACTTCCGCCACAGACGGCAGGTCGTAGTTCGTGGTTGTTCCAGTGGAGGACGCAAGGCGACGCCGCCGTTATCAGCGCCGCGCACCAAAATGGTTTGTTCGCGATTCGGTCCTTCTACGCCGATGTCGGCGAGTGAGGGAGGCGCCAGGAGCGGCGGCTGCTTCTCGCCGACCACCCAGGTGTCCTTTTTCTCTTTGGCGATGTAGCCCGCGCGAATGGCGTCGTCCATGTCGCCAGAGTTGTCTTCATTGCCGGTCGTCGCTGCGCGCAGCACGTCGATGATGCGGTGAAGTCATCGACGACTCGGAGTCCATGCCGCGTTTGTGCGTCGCCACCGGCGACCGCGACCATTTTCAAGGCTTCAGGACGAGGCCGATCGATAGTCCCATATGATGGCGCCAGCCGTGCCACTGGTCGTTGTTGAAATCGGTGGACAGCCACGACGCCCGAACGCGGGCATCGACATGACGGCGGATGCCGGCGTCGGCGCCTACGCCGACCTCGACCGCGGGCGACCATCCGTCATTGCTACGGCCGGATAAGAACGATCCCGAACTTGACGTTCCCTCGTACCCGATGCCTCCCAGCCCATCCGCGAACACTCGGACTCGATACGAACCGAGACTCGCGCGAAGACCAGAGAGCAAGAGAAATTGGACGTTCGACGCGTGAACGGTCGGCGGCACGCACGGGGGCGTTGGCAACGCTTCGCATTCGCCAGCGAACGTCGTCGAACGGGAGCCGCCTCGGAAGTCGAGCAGCAACGACGCGGCCGACGGCGGCACCAATCGCTCCACCGAAATTGCCAGGCCATCGAACGCGCTCAGCGTGCTTGGAACGAGATCGGCGCGCTGATTCTCATAGCCGAAAAACACTCGGACGTCGGATGTCTGCGCCGCTGCATCGGCCTGCGGCATCGCCAACAACAGAGCGACTCAAAGGAAGATAGAGTCGCATATTCGCGGAACCCTTCAACGTGTCGGTTGGTCACACACCGACGTCGCGCCGTGTAAAGCTCACCCTTGCGGCGTGACCCTCGGCTCGCGTTCCTAGTGGGTCGCCTACCGAGGATAGCGAGCACATGCCAACGAGCGCGCGGACAGCCAAGCCTCGAACCGATGCGGAAGCCCGCCTCAAGGAATTCATCGCCAAGTTCGACGCGAAGAACGCGGCGACCATCCGTGCCGTGCGCCGCGCTCTCCGCAAGCGCTTTCCGACGGCGACGGAGATCGTCTACGACAACTACAACTTCTTCGTGATCGGGTACTCGCCCACCGAGCGTCCGTCCGATTCGATCATCTCGATGGCGGCGGGCGCGAACGGCGTCGGCCTGTGCTTCATTCACGGCGCTCGCCTGCCCGACCCGAAGCGCGTGCTCCTCGGCTCAGGAAAACAGACGCGCTTCGTGCGCCTGGAATCGGCCGGCGTTCTCGACCGTGCCGAGATTCGAACGCTTCTCGCGGCGGCCGTCGAACGCGCCAAGACGCCATTCTCAGCGACCGGTCGACACCAGCTCATCATCCGGTCGGTGTCGGCGAAGCAACGACCTCGCCGTCGCAGTTAAGCCTTTTGTCGTTGCCTTGGACTGAACGCGGCTCGGGGCTTGCCCCGCTTTGGACCGGTTCGGCACACGAAATACTCACGCGCGATTCAGTCTCTGGAGGCCGCATGGCACGCCCGACATACACGGAAAACGATGCACGTCACGAGACGTCGAAGGTGAAGGACATGCTGGACGAGGTCGCGCAACGCGCCCGTCAGGACATCGCCAAAGTCTCGGATCCAAGAGCGCAGGCGCTACTCGAGACGACGGCCGAGGTCGTGTTAGGCCTTCGGAAAGCCTACGACGATTTCGAAGAGGGGACGGAAGCCGTCTGGAGATAGAACGGCCGACGGCGAAACCCGACTAGAACGCAGCCAGGGACACACGCTGGGCGCGGAGCGCCGGAGGGAAACGGACAGGGAGAGATTCGAACTCTCGATACCGGGTTCACCGGTATGCCGGTTTTCGAGACCGGTGCCTTCAGCCACTCGGCCACCTGTCCGGAGCAGCCGAGAAAATTAGGTCGTAGATGAAGGCGAGTCAACGACTTGGCGCCGCTGCTCGAAGAACTCCGTGAGCAGCGCGCCGCACTCGTCCGCGCGCGCCCCGGCGAGCACCTCCGGACGGTGGTTGAGCTTCGGATGGCGCAGCAGGTCGCCGACCGAGCCCGCCATCCCCGCTTTTGGATCCCAGGCCCCGAACACGACGCGGCTGACGCGCGCGAGAACGATCGCGCCGGCGCACATCGCGCACGGCTCGAGCGTCACGTACAGCGTGCACCCGCCGAGCCGCCAATCGTCGAGCGACTCGGCCGCGTCGCGAATGACGAGCAGCTCGGCGTGGGCCGTCGGGTCGCGATCGCGCGCCGTGCGGTTGCCGGCGGAGGCGACGACTTTGTTCTCTCGCACGAGAACGGCGCCGACAGGCACGTCGCCCGAGTCGCCGGCGCGACGCGCCTGGTCGAGCGCGAGATCCATGAATGCGTTGTCGTCGCGGGTGGGGATCACGGTTGACCGGTGCGACTCGGGAGACGCTGGTATCCGCTCGCCTCCAGGAGCACCGTCAGAGGAGCGCGCATACCAGTAGGGTGGCGTGGACTACTTCAGCGCGTCAAGCCCGGGCGGGTTCCACGCGCGCAGAGCGGGAGAGTCTATCGACCCGTGGGACGCGATGAACTTCCCGATTGACAAATTCTCACGAGGAATTGAGCCGACGTTCACGCAAATGACGCGAAAATGACGTCCGCATAGCGGGCCTCCGCTCATCGTTGGCGCGCTCGGGAAGCCTGCCGAACGCCAAGCTGTAGGAGAGCCGATGAAAGCCTCGCTGGGACTCGCCGTGTTCATGGCCCTTGCCGCTGCGTGCGCCGGTGTCCAGGTGGAGGCCGGAAGCGACGGCGCGCCGGCCCTCGCATCCGAACATTCAACCCTCTCGGCCCAGCGACTGCACAAGCTGGTCTCGCTGACCGCGTTCGACGCGCTCCAGACGATGCCGAGCTACATGTCGCCCATGCACCAATGGAACGCCCCGCGGGTGGTCCTCATTCTCGACGGAAGCAAATCGCATGATCTCGACGTGTTGAAGGGAATCCAGGCTTCGGACGTCTTCGAGATCCGAGTCGTCGGCGACATGGAGGCCGGGGTCATTCCCGGCAACCTGGAAGTCAGAGTGACAACCCTCGGAGCCCTCAATCGGGTCCGCTGACGGCTCAGCCTGGCCGTCGCCGGTGCTCAAGGATAGGTTCAGCAACAGCCTCCCCTCCCCCTCCGCTCGCCCCGAGCGTCTGCCATTTCGACGCCTCTCCTTAGACTCCGATGCCTAGCTTCCGCTTGTGGACGTTCGGCGGGCTTCGGGTCGAGGAAGTCGGTTCGGCCGTTCCCGTTTCCATCACACAGCGGAAGCGGCTTGCGTTTCTGACGTTGTTGGCGTCGAGCGGCGAGCGAGGCATCGCGCGCGAGCGCTTGCTTCTGTTGTTGTGGCCCGAGAGCAACGCCGAGCGCGCGAGGGGCGCGCTGCAACAACTCCTCTACGTGACGCGCCGAGCGTTCGGCGAGGGGAGCGTCGTCGGAACGAGCGAGCTCCGTCTCGATCCCGACGTGATATCGAGCGACGTCGCGGATTTCCAAGCGGCCCTCGTGAGCGGCGACTTCGCCGCCATGGTGGGGCTCTATCATGGAGCGTTCCTCGACGCTTTCTATCTGACGGGCGCTCCTGAGCTGGAGCGCTGGGTCGAGGAAAAGCGCCAGGAGCTGGCGCGTAGCTATCAAACCGCGCTCTCACGCCTGGCGACCCAAGCGATCGAGGGGCGCGACTTCGCCGCAGCCATTCGCTACGCCGAGCTCCTCACGGCCTCCGACCCGCTGAGCGGTCGCGCGACGATCCTGCTGATGGAGGCGCTTGCGGCGAATGGCGACGTGGCGGCCGCGGTCGACCGCGCGAAAGAGCATGCAGCGATCGTGCGGCGCGAATTGGGCGTCGACGTCGATCCGGGCGTGAGCGCGCTCGTTGAACGCCTGCGGCTCCCGACCGTTGCCTGGAAGGCGAGTTCAATTCCGTCCAACGCCCGCGCGCCGGTAACCATCGCGCCAGCGTCCGCGTCCACACCGGCCCTGCCGTCCCTACCAGCCGGAATACGCTCTACCCGATTGCGACGATCCATCATTGCGGTGGCCGGGCTATGCGCTGTCGCGGCCGTTGGATTCATCGTCAATCGCTCGTCGGCCCCAGCACAACGGGAGCTCGTCGTCGTCGCGGATCTTGGATCGTCCGATGCCGACACGGCGATCGCCGACGCTCTGACCCAGGCGATGCGACGAGCGCTGGCCGATTCTCGCTCGCTCGGCGCGGAAAGTGAAAGCCGCGTGCGAGAAACGCTCACGCGGCTTCAGTTGCCGCCCGGCGTGCGACTCGATGCCCGCGTTGCGAGACAGGTTGCGATCGCCGAAGGAGTCCGCACGGTCGTCGACGGGTCGGTCCGGCGATTCAGCGGCGGGTACGCGCTGTCGTTACGTCTCATCTCGGCCGAATCCGGCGACGTGTTGACCTCTGCCCAGCGAACGGTCGCCAACCCCGACGGCCTGATCGTCGCCCTCGATTCGTTGTCGCGAATGTTGCGCGAGCGCGCCGGCGACGCGCTCAAGGTGGTTCGCGCGGCGCCGCCGCTCGAAAAACTGACCTCGTCGTCGCTCGAGGCGATGATGAAGTACACCGCAGGGCGTCGCGCGTTCTTGGTCGAAGGCAAATTCGACGAGGGTTTCGCGCTGACTCGAGATGCGGTCGACCTCGATACGTCGTTCGCGGCGGCGATCGAACAACTAGAGGTGATCTCCGAGAACGTGAACCGCGGCACCGACGCCGAACGGCGCGCCCTCATGGCGCGCGCCTACGCCCATCGCGATCGTCTCACGGAGGAGGAACGGCTTCGTATCGAGAGCAAATACCTGTACAGCGAGATAGGCGTCACGCCGAGTCGCGCTAAGCGGATCGAGCTGACACGTCAGATTTTGGCGAGCTATCCCAGCGCCCTCGACGCGCTGCTTCTCGGGAACCTATACGCCAGTCGACAAGACTGGGCGACGGCTGACAGTCTGTATCGACGGGCGATCGCGATAGATTCGGCGCAGTTTCCGGCGTACATGAACATCGTCGACGTGTTTCTCAACACCGGGCGCATTGCCGAAGCGAACCGGGCCTTCGACGACGCCGAGCGACGTTTTCCGGCAAATCCCCAGGTGCCACTACACGAAGCGCTCATTCGCTACGCCGAAGGGCGGCGCGGCGACGCACGTGCGGCGTGGGTCGTCACGAGTCGATCGCTGGACGGGTCGCTCGCCGAATTCGCGGACCGTCGGCTCGCTCGGTTCGACCTGCTCGAGGGACGGGTCGCGGCTTGGCGGCGAGAGCTTCACGCGTCGGCCGCGCGCGACTCCGCCGCGGGCCGCCGTCCCGTGACTCCGTTCGCCGATTTGAGCGCGAACTACTGGGTCTTGAGAGGGGCGGTCGACGGCGCCCGAGTGCTCGATAACCACAAGCCCCCGCAGTCGGTAGCCGGCGATGACCTCGCGCGCGCCATACTCTATGCGCAGTACGATCGGCCGGATAAGGCACGAGCGCTGTTGGCCGCACACGATTCAGTGGTCAAGGACACGCTCGGCGGATCGTTGCAGGGCACCGATCGACGGGAGGTGTTGGGCTGGATTCTTCTCGCCGAAGGACGGCCGCGCGACGCCGTGGTCGAATTCCGCGCGAGTCGAATGCTTTCCGACGGGCCACTGACCCTGTCGCCGATACTCCGCGATGTGGAAATTGGAATCGCGTTCGAGGGCGCGGGCATGCCCGACTCGGCGATCACGGCGTACGAGCACTACGCGAACACTCCGTGGGCGTGGCGTATCGATGAGGACTCCTTCCGACTGGCGTGGGCGTTGGAGCACGTCGCGGCCCTGTACGACGCCAAAGGGAACTCAAAGCGCGCCGTCGCCGCCTACCAGCGGTTCGCCGATCTCTGGCGCGACGCCGACCCGGAGCTCCAACCGCGAGTGGCGCACGCGCGGCAACGCATCGCTGTTCTTTCAGCGCGCTAAGCTCGAAAGAGGTCGCGGCTGACACGCGCCGTCACCGACAGCTGACCGACGTGCCGCATCGCGTGCTCGGCGCCATGCACCAGACAGCCGATGACGGTCGATGGCAGCTTCGCGCGGCCGACGCCGCGGAAATCGCCGAGCGTCGCCGGGTCGATCGCGGTGAGCTCGGCTAAGGCGGTGTCGACGCGAGCGGCCTCGAACCCGGCGTGCTCGAGGATCCGCGCTGTTCCCGCATCCCACGGATTTGGAATCAGGAACGCACCGGGCCGCGCGTGCAGAGCGACAAATCGTCTGCCTTTTTCGTCTTGCGTGGGACGCATGGTCGGGTCAGTACCTCAACTCGCCTGGAGCGACGCGGTCGACGTGCAAGATCTGCTTGTACGTCTTTCCCCCGACCGTGATGCTCACCAGGTAGTCGCCGGTCGACGCTTGGAAGCCCGTCGTTCCCCGATTCCCCGGTCCTCCGAAGAACACCACGTTCCCCCCAGCGTTCGGGTTCGGGCCGTTGATCGCGCGATTGATCAGGCGTTGCGCCTCCTGGTACTTGTCGAAATCCACGTTGACGCCGCCCACGGTCATGGTGCACCCCAAGCTGCCGCTGCGCACCACGGCGCCTTCGGCGGGGCGATCGGGTGAGCCGCCGGGCCCACCGCCGCCGCCGCAGTTGATGTTCATCTGGGGCGCACTCGGGCCGCCGGGGCCGAGCAAGAGCTGCCTTCCCTGACGAATTAGCGTCGAGTCCCAGCCTGCCTTCTCCAGGGAGTCGAGGACCGCCGTCGTCTTGCGAACGCGCACGATGCTGTCGCGAAGATCGGCCGGGCCGAGCGGCGGCACCGTTGCCAGACGACGCGCGCCGTTGAAGGCCCACACGACGCGCTGCAATCCGGGTGAGCCGGAACCGTTCAACGTCGAGATCGTGTCGCCGCTCGCATCTTGTATGACGACTTTCACTTGCGGCGGCGGCGGCGTACGAGGCGGCGTCGCCGCGTTGCCGGGCGTCGCGGCGCCGGCGGCGGGTGGCGTGGCAGCCGGTGCCGTGGCGGCCGGCGGTGTCGCTGACGCCGGCGATCCGGCGAGCGTTGGCCCGGCCGTCGAGCCGGCAATGCGATAGACGATCTCTGCCCCGTACTGCGCGGGTGGCGACGTATAGGTATACTGCCCGTCCCCATTCCCCGACGCCGCCATGCGCGGCGCTTCGCCATAAACCCACGCTTTCTTGGGCTCGAACAACGTCACGTCGGCGATCTGCTTGCCCGCCATCTGCTCGAGCGGCGCGATGTCGACGATGAAGAAGTCGCGGCCGTGTGTCGCCGCGATCAGCTCTCGGTCGCGCGGGTGAATCTTGAGGTCGAACACCGGCACCGTCGGCATGCCACTCATGAATTTCTGCCAATGTCCACCGCGATCGATCGACACGTACGCTCCGACCGACGTGCCCGCGAACAGCAGGTCCCTGTTGTACGGATCCTCGCGGATCACCCGGACGTAGTCGGGGCCGCCCGTCGGCAGCGTGGCCGCGAGCGACTTGAACGTGCCGCCGCCGTCCGTCGTCACGTACAGGTACGGCGTGAAATCGTTGGTGCGGTGATTGTCGAACGACACGTACCACGTCAGCGTGTCGAAGTGTGACGGCTCCAAGCGGCTCACATAGACTTCGTTGTTGGGGAGCCCCGGGAACTTCCGCCAGTCCACCTGCGTCCAGGCCGCGCCGTCGTTCGTCGTGTACCAGACGTTGCCGTCGTCGGTCCCCGCGTAGAGGAACCCCGGCTTCATCGGCGACTCGGCGAGCGCGACGACCGTGCCATACGTCTCGGCGCCGGTCGCGTCGAGCGTGATGCCGCCGGTCTTGTTCATGCTCATGTCGATCTTTTTCGCGTCCTGCTTCGAGAGATCGGGCGAGATCGAGTAAACATTGTCGCCGCGCTGGGTCGACTTGAACACGTGGTTGCCGCCGACGTACACCACGTCCTTGTTGTGCGGCGACAGGAAGAAAGGCGTCTCCCAGTTGAAGCGCACGGTCATCGCCACAGAGTCCGCCTTCTGGCGTGTGCGGAGCTCGGCGATGTGATTCCGGACATCGCGCGACTCGGATTGCGTCGTGTCACCGCGCGCGATGATGATCGGAATCCTCATACTGCCGGTAGCGCGGCCGATAAGACGGCGCGGAAGACGCCTCGGACGTCGCCCGTCGCCAGATCCCAGCGCTGGATGTAGCCGCCCTGCGATTCGCCGTAGATGATCTTCGGGTTCGTGGGATCCTGCGCCGTCCAGAATCCGTCGCCGCCCGTGTACGTGAACCAGTACGCGTTGCTCACGCCGCCCTGGCGTCGCCGGCTCGGCCCGCACCACGACCCATTGTCCTGCGCGCCGCCGCAGATGTTGTACGGCACCGCGTAGTCGAAGCTCACCGCGTAGAACTGGCCGATCGGGAGCACCGTGCTCGAGACGAAGTTGCCGCCGCGGTCCCACGTCTGGGCGATGCCGCCGTCGTTGCCGACGATGAAGTGCTCCGGATCGTTCGGGTCGATCCACATCGCGTGATGGTCGACGTGCACGCCGCCCGTCGCGGTCCGCGCTGTCTTGCCACCGTCGTCCGAGAAGAGAATCGGGGTCGACGACCAGTAGACGCGATCCGGATTCTTCGGGTCGACGCGCACCTGCGAGTAGTAGAAGGGCCGCGAGTCCTGGTCGTTCTTCAACGCCCACGTCTGGCCGCCGTCGTCGGATCGATAGAGGCCGCTCTTGGCCTGCGGCTTCGCCGCCGGAGCGGGCTTCGCGTTCGGCAGCGTGTCCGCCTCGACCAGCGTGTAGACGATGTTCGGGTTCGAGCGCGAGATCGATATCCCGATCCGGCCCTTGGCGGTTTCGGGGAATCCGCCGCCCTTGACCTCCGTCCACGTCGCGCCGGCGTCGGTCGTCTTCCACAGCCCCGAGCCTTTGCCGCCCGACGCCAGGAAGTACGGCCCGCGGACGCGCTGGTACGCCGAGGCGAACAGCACGTTCGGATTCGACGGATCCATCGCCACATCGACGAAGCCCGTCGAGTCGTCGATGAACTTGATCAGCTTCCACGTCGCGCCGCCGTCTTCCGTCTTGTAGAGCCCACGCTCCGGATTCGCCTTCCATGCCGCGCCGAGCGCGGCGACGTAGACGATGTTGGGGTTCGTCGGGTGGACGACGATCCGCCCGATGTGCTGCGTCTTCTCGAGCCCCATGAGCTTCCACGTCTTGCCGCCGTCCGTGGACTTGTAGAGGCCCATCCCCGGCTCGATCGTGTTGCGCGAGTTCTGCTCGCCAGTCCCGGCCCAGACCTGGTTCGTGTCCGAGGGCGCGATGGCGAGCGACCCCATCGAGACGACGCGCTGGTTGTCGAAGATCGGCCGGAACGTCGTCCCGGCGTTGGTCGTCTTCCAGATGCCGCCGGCGGCGGTCGCGACGTAGAAGGTCTTGGACGGACTGGGGATCGCGGCGATGTCGGCCACGCGTCCGCCGAAATTCGCGGGACCGACGTTGCGCCAACGGAAGCCAGCCAGTGTCACCGAGTCGAGCGTCGTGGGAATCGCCGCGGGAGCCTGCGCGTAAAGAGGGTTCAACGAACTCGAGGTAGCGATCGCTAGTGCGGCACGTACGGAACGGGCGAATGCGCAACATGAAGGACTCGGGTGAGAGTGCCCGAAAATACCTCTTGGTGGCACTTACCACTATTGCCCGGGCATGCGGAGCGCAAATGCGGGATCGATCCGTGTCGCCCGAGCCGTGGGCATCGTCATCGCCAACAAGGAGACGAGAAGCACGACGAGCAGGTCGGTGCCGCGCGAAGGACGACTGCCGCCGCCCAACCCTTCCCCGGCGTCGCGGTGTCTGACGTTAGGCCGCTCCCATAAATCCCCGTGCGGTCGACGACCAGCTGGAACTCCATTTCGAGATGACGACGAGGAAGCTCATGGACGCAGGCCGGAACCGCGACGACCGACATGCCGAGTGGTGGAGCGCGTTCGCCCAGGATTTCCGCTACGCCGTGCGCGGACTCCGGCTCAAGCCGTGGTTCGCCGTAGCCGTCATTCTCACGCTTGGCCTCGGCATCGGCGCCAACGCCACGATGTTCGGGATAGTCGACCGATTGCTCTTCCGGCCCCCGCGCTATCTCGTCGGCGCGGACCGCACGGGACGCGTCTTCATCCCACGAACGTTCCGGGGGAAGGAAAACGACAACAGCTTCTTCAGCTATCGCCGCTACCTCGACCTCCGCAACAACACGACGTCGTTCGATGGGATGACGCCGTTCTACTCGCGGCGGCTGCCGATCGGTGTCGGCGAGGCGACGCGCCTGATGAGCGTCGCCGTCTCCGACGCCGATCTCTGGCGGATGTTCGACGTCAAACCGGTCATCGGACGGTTTTTCACCGACGCCGAGGCGAAGCCGGCGACCCCGGGATTCGTGCTGGTGATCTCATACGCGTACTGGCAGACGAACTACGGCGGCCGGAACGACGCGCTCGGCGAGACGGTGAACGTCGGTCCTGACAAGTACACGATCATCGGCGTCGCGCCCGACGGCTTCACCGGTTTCACGTCCGACCCCGTCATCGGCTTCATCTCCACCGCGGCGAACTCGAACAGTCGCGGAAACGGCGGAATGATCGGCGCCCGGGCGTGGTGGGACACCTACAACTCGACGTGGTTCGAGGTCTACGCCCGGCGCAAGCCGAACGTGACTCCGGCGCACGCCGACGCCGACCTCACCCAAGCGCACGTCCTCAGCTACAAGACGCAGGCCTCCGAGCAGGCCACGGCCACCCCGTTGGCGATCGCGCGTCCGCGAGGATTCCTCGCGCCCACGCTGCGCGCGCGCGGGCCGGATTCGTCCAGCGAATCCAAGGTCGTCACGTGGCTCGGCGGCGTCGCGCTGATCGTCCTGCTCATCGCCTGCGCGAACGTCGCCAACCTGCTCGTCGCGCGCGCCCTTCGCCGCCAGCGCGAGATCGCCGTGCGCCTCGCGCTCGGCGTGAGCCGCGCGCGCCTGCTCATGCAGCTGGCGATGGAAAGCAGCCTGCTCGCCGTCATCGGTGGAGCGTTCGGTCTCTTGATCGCGCAGTGGGGCGGCGTCGCCGTGCGCCGCGTGTTGCTCGATCAGACGAGCTCGTCGGCGACGCTCGCCGACCCGCGCCTGCTCGTCTTCGTCGGCGTGCTCACGATCGCGACGAGCATTCTGACCGGGCTCGCACCTGTGGCCCAGGCGCGCCGCACCGACATCGCGAGCGCGCTCAAGGCGGGCGTGCGCGAAGGCACCGTCCACCGCTCGGGTCTGCGTATCGGGCTGCTCGTCGGCGCAAGCGGCGCTGTCGGTCGTCCTGCTGATCGGCGCCGGCCTGTTCGTCCGGAGTCTCGTCAACGTCAAGAACGTTCGTCTCGGCTACGAGGCCGAACATCTGTTGCTGCTCGAGACCAACCTGCGCGGCGTGAAGCTCGACTCGACCGAGCAGAAGGCGCTCACGGAGCGACTCGTCGATCGGGCCAAAACAATCCCCGGCGTGACCTCCGTGTCGCGCGCGCTCACGCTCCCCTATTACTCGAACTGGCAGCTGAGGCTGTTCGTGCCGGGGATCGACTCGGTGTCGAAGGTCGGCGACTTCCAGCTTCAAGCCGCTTCCCCGACGATTTTCGCGACGATGGGGACGCGCATTCTGCACGGACGCGGTTTCACCGACGCGGATCGCGAGAACTCGCCGCACGTGGCGGTCGTCAGCGAGCTGATGGCGCAAAAGCTCTGGCCGGGTGAAGACCCCATCGGGAAGACGTTCCGCATCAACGCCGATACCGCGCCTCAGGTCACCGTCGTCGGTGTCGCGGAGAACGTTCGACAGAACAGCTTGAAGGAGCCTGACGCCCACTACTACATCCCGATCGCCCAGTTTGCGTTCAGCGGCGACTTCCTTCTCCTGCGGACGACGACACCCGCCGAATCACAGACCGAGGCAGTGCGCCGAGCGTTGCAGCCACTCGTGCCCGGCGTCGCGTACGTGACCACCACGCCGATGCCGAAGCTCATGGAGGGCGCCACGCGTTCGTGGCGACTCGGTGCCACGATGTTCAGCATCTTCGGCGGTCTGGCGCTCGTGCTGGCGGCCGTGGGACTCTACAGCGTGATCGCCTACAGCGTGACACAACGGATGCACGAGATGGGCGTCCGCGTCGCGCTCGGCGCCCAGTCGCACGACGTCGTCCGGCTGATCGTGAGCGAGGGCCTGCGCGTGGTGGTGCCGGGCGTCGTGCTGGGCGCGGCTGTCGCGCTCGTTGCCGGCCGATGGGTCGCGCCACTGCTGTTCGAGGTGTCGGCGAAGGACCCGCCGGTAGTCGGCAGCGTCATCGCGACTCTGCTGGTGGTCGCGATCGTGGCGAGCTGGTTTCCGGCGCGCCGCGCCGCGCGCGTCGATCCGAACGAGGCGCTGAGGGCGGACTAGGTTGCGCCGCGCTAACTACTAGGTGGACCGGCGGACCGGTGGACCGGTTCGGAATCTGGGATGTCTATTTTCGCGCGATCCCGGGAACAGCGAACGGCAGTCGCGCGAGATCCACGATTTCGATATTCTCACCGCCGCTCGAGTTTGCCCACACCAGTGTTCGCCCGTTCGGCAATACGATGATCTCGGCCGGGTACACGCGGGTTGGAATTGATCCGAGCACCGAACGCGCTCCTTCTTCGATGCGCGATGCGTCGATCACCGTGACCGTCGATTTTCCGGCCGGGCACTCGCCGCTCACGATGGCGCTGGTCTGAGCACTACCCGCGATCGTTCACCAGCTTTCGCGTATCGAACACCAAGAGTGAGTCATCCGTTCTGGCGGGAACGAACGCGCGGTCGCCCATTCGCGAGAGCACGAGTCGCGAAGGCGTGCAACCGGCTGGGACCGCGCGGAGAACCGAATGCGCCGGATCGGTCCTCGCTCGCTTCGCGTCGATGACCAGCACAGCGCCCTGCGGATGGTTCGGGGCGGCGTTGGCCACGCGTTCCCACGCGTCCGGCCGCCGCCGCGAAAGACGGTCGCGTCGGCGACGGTCTCACGCGCCGACTGTCTCCTTCGCCGGTTCGCTCGAGAACTCTAAAGCTCCCTTCCCGTCCGGCCGCACGACGATCGCGTCGCCGTCGACGAACTTCCCCTCGAGCACCGCCATCGCCAGCGGATTCTGCATCAGCCGCTGGATCGACCGCTTGAGCGGCCGCGCGCCGAACGCCGGGTCGTAGCCCTCTTCGGCCGAGCACCCGCTTCGCCTCGGGCGTGACCTCGAGCGTGATCTTGCGCTCGGCGAGCAGCTTCTCGCAGCCGCTCGAGCTGGAGGTCGACGATCTGCTCGATCTGCTCGGTGCCGAGCGGGCGGAAGATGATGATGTCGTCGACGCGGTTGAGGAACTCCGGCTTGAACGTCTGCCGCAGCGCCTCCATCACCTGCGTCTCGACGAGCGCCCAGTCGCCGCGCGCGTGCTCGAGGATGAACGTCGAGCCGACGTTCGACGTCATGATGATGACGGTGTTGCGGAAGTCGACCGTGCGCCCCTGCGAATCGGTGAGCCGGCCGTCGTCGAGAATCTGGAGCAGGATGTTGAAGACATCCGGATGCGCCTTCTCGATCTCGTCGAACAGCATCACCGAGTACGGGCGGCGGCGCACCGCCTCGGTGAGCTGGCCGCCCTCCTCGTAGCCGACGTAGCCCGGCGGCGCGCCGATCAGCCGCGCGACGGCGTGCTTCTCCATGTACTCCGACATGTCGATGCGCACCATCGCGTGCTCGTCGTCGAACAGGAACTCGGCGAGCGCGCGCGCGGTCTCCGTCTTGCCGACGCCCGTCGGCCCGAGGAAGATGAACGAGCCGATCGGCCGGTTCGGATCCTGCAGCCCGGCGCGCGAGCGACGCACGGCGTTCGCGACCGCCTGCACCGCCTCGTGCTGGCCGATGACGCGCCGCGCCAGCTCCTCGTCGAGCTTCGTGAGCCGCTCGCGCTCGCTCTCGAGCATTCGCGTGACGGGAATGCCCGTCCACCGCGCGACGACTTCGGCGATGTCGTCGGCGCGTGACTTCTTCCTTCAGGAACTGCGGACGGCCGTCCGTGCTCGCGAGCTTGCTGCTCGGTCTCGCGCATGCGCCGCTCGAGCTGCGGAATGCGGCCGTAGGTGATCTCGGCGGCCTTGGCGAGATCGCCGGCGCGCGTCGCCTGCTCGGCCTCGATGCGCGCCTGCTCGATCTCCTGCTTGATCTTGCCGACGCCGCCGAGCATCTCCTTTTCCTGCTGCCACTGCGCCTTCATCGCCTGACGACTGCTCGCGCAGCTCGGCCAGCTCGCGCTCGATCTCCTCGCGGCGCTCGATCGCGGCGCGGTCCTTCTCCTTCTGCAGCGCCGTGCGCTCGATCTCGAGCTGCATGATGCGGCGCTCGACCTCGTCGATCTCCTGCGGCATCGAGTCGATCTCGATGCGCAGGCGCGACGCGGCCTCGTCGACCAGATCGATCGCCTTGTCGGGCAGGAACCGGTCGCCGATGTAGCGGTGCGAGAGCGTCGCCGCGGCGATGATCGCGTCGTCGGTGATGCGCACGCCGTGGTGCGCCTCGTAGCGCTCCTTGAGGCCGCGCAGGATCGCGATCGTGTTCTCGACGCTCGGCTCGCCGACGTACACGGGCTGGAAGCGGCGCTCGAGCGCGGGATCCTTCTCGATGTGCTTGCGATACTCGTCGAGCGTCGTCGCGCCGACGACGCGCAGCTCGCCGCGCGCGAGCATCGGCTTGAGCATGTTGCCGGCGTCCATCGAGCCTTCGGCCTTCCCCGCGCCGACGAGCGTGTGCATCTCGTCGATGAAGACGATGAACTGGCCCTGCGCGCTCGGTGATCTCCTTGAGCACCGCCTTGAGCCGCTCCTCGAACTCGCCGCGGAACTTGGCGCCGGCGATGAGCGCGCCGAGGTCGAGCGAGACGAGCCGCTTGTTCTTCGAGCCTCTCCGGCACGTCGCCGTTGACGATGCGCTGCGCGAGCCCTTCGACGATCGCCGTCTTGCCGACGCCCGGCTCGCCGATGAGCACCGGATTGTTCTTCGTGCGGCGCGACAGCACCTGCATGACGCGCCGAATCTCTTCGTCGCGGCCGATGACGGGATCGAGCTTGCCCTTGCGCGCCGCTTCGGTGAGGTCGCGCGTGTAGCGCTGCAGCGCCTGATACTGGTTCTCGGGCGTCTGGTCGGTGACGCGGTGCGTGCCGCGCACGGCCTCGAGCGCCTCGAGCAGCGCGTCGTGCGTCGCGCCGACCGCGTTGAGCAGTCGCTGCGCTCTCGGTGCCCTTCGTGTCGGCCAGCGCGAGCAGCAGGTGCTCGGTCGAGACGTACTCGTCGCCGAGCTTCTTGGCCTCGTCTTCGGCCTGGTCGAAGACCTGGTTGAGCTCGCGCGACATCGGTGGGCTGCGCGTCGCTCTGCTTCGGGATAGCGGTCGATCTCGCGCGCGACCTGCTCGCGCAGCGCGGCGACGCTGGCGCCGAGCTTCTGGAGGACGGGCACGACGATGCCCTCGTCCTGCTCGAGCAGCGCGGCGAGCAGGTGGAGGTCGTAGACGACCGGGTTGCCGTTCTTGCGGGCGATGCTCGACGGCCTCGTTGAGCGCTTCGCCGGCTTTGACGGTGAGTCTATCGGGATTGATCATGCGCGCGTGGAGCAACGTGAGTGCCTTGCCGGTCCGCCAAAGCGGCGGACGATCGGGCCGCTGCGAGCTTGAACCTAAGCCACGGTCGATACGGCCGCTCGAAATGCGAATCGCGCCGAGGAGCGACTGCTCCTCGGCGCGCTTCGTTGTCTTTGCGACCGACTACTTGCGGTAGTAGATCCGGGTCGAGCTTACCAGCTTACCATCGACGATGAGCTGAACGATGTAGGTGCCGGAGGCAGCCTCGCGGCTGTGATCCTGAACCTTACCGTCCCAGAACGATGTGTAGTCCCCGCACTCCAGCCGAAGGTTGGAGAGCAGTGACCCGTTCATCGAGCTGGACGCACTCGACGTCGAATTCGCGGACGGACCGCGAGAACCGGAATCACCACTGGCTGCGCCAGGATGTTCAGGATCCGCACGGTGACCGCGTGTGTCTCTCCCGGCGGCACACGTTCCACTACCAACAGTGAAATTCGTGTACACGTTGGGGTTGAAGGGATTCGGATAACTCCTTCCGAATTTCCCTGCACTGGGCTTTTGGGGCGACTGACCTTGCTTGCCCCCCCGCTTGTTTTGGCATCATCGCCGAAACAACAAGCGCCAGCACCAGTGCTGGCCAGCGGTGGAACATGATTTCTCCGCGCTAACGAAACAGGACCGTTACACGAGCTCCTGAAGGGGTTGAACAACGAGGACTGCTGGTGGTACTCGGATATTTATGGCCCGAACAGCTACCTGTCAAGCAACTTATAAGACGTCCAACGTCTATGTGGCACAGAGCTTTACACGTCTCGCCACACACGGCCGCTACGGCCCCCGAACCGTGAGCCCAGCGCGGTCGCAGTACTCGAGAATCGGAATCAGAAACTTGCGTGAGAGCCCGACGCGGTCGCGAAGTGTGGCCGGCGTCACATCATTTTGGTGCTCCATGACCGCCCGAATCCGATCCAGAACTGACGAGAGGTGATTCCTCCTATAGTACCGCTACTGCTCGACTTGCACGATGTCGCCGCGCCGCTCGAGAAAATGGAGCACCGGAGCGAGCGGCTGCCCGATCTCCGACTCCAATTCGGTCGTGCTCGGCGGCTCAGCGCCCGCCCGATCGAGATGCTCGAGGATGCGTTCCAGCGATTGTCGCATCGGTCGCGCCAAGCGTGACGGACCATCCAGGGCGAGCGGCGATCCCGCCATCCAACCGCAGCCGACCGGCGGCCACCAGCGCGTCGATCGCGGCGGCGGCGAGCGTCGGCGGGACCTTGAGCCGGCTCCGCAGCAGCTGAAGCGATATGCCCGGCTCGAGCGGCCGGTCGGCGTGAAATGCGTCGACGATGGCGAGGATCGCGCCCTCGTGCGCGAGCCGCGCCTCGCGCGACATCACGACGTCGCCGACGACAAACGCGTCGTCGCCGAGCTCGGCTATTAGCGTTTTCGCATCGTTCGGCGAGCAGCCGAGCCGGATCGGGAGCGACGCGAGGCTCGACGCCGTGCCCGACCGATTCGTCGAGCAGACGCCGGAACCGCTCGACGCGATCGATGCCGACCGGCCATGGCCGCCCGCGCCGCGGCGCGTTCGGGTCGGTGATGACGCCGCCGCCGATCGTGTTGAGCGGCGCGACTTTCGCGGAGCACGAATCGATCGCCGCCGCGGAGGACCACGGGCGCGTCGAACGCGAGGCGCGCGGAGAACGTCGTCGCCGGCCTTGGCTTCGCGGGAGACGACGCGCGCCCCGACCTCAGTCGTGCCGACGTGGAACGCGCACCCAGCTCCGCGACCGCGGCGCAGGCGCGTCGCTCGGCAGCAGAGTGACGTCGGCGCGGGCGAACATCGTCGGGCGCCACTCGAGATCGGTGACGAGCGTCGAGCCCCGCGGCACCTGCGACGTCTCGACGCCGGTAAGCGCGATCGCCGTTCGGCCGCCGGGCTCCGCCGACGTCGCGCTGGCTGCCGTGCCCCTGGACGCCGCGCACGCGGGTCGAGATCGCCGACGGCAGAATGCGGACGACGTCGTCGCGACTCACCGTTCCCGACCAGACGGTTCCGGTGACGACCGTGCCCGTTCCCTTGATCGTGAACGCGCGATCGACGGGCAGTCGGAACAGGTCGTCGTCGCGTCGCGCGCGCGGAACCGACGACGCGAGCGACGCGAGCGCGGCTTTCACCTCGTCGATGCCGCGGCCCGGTGCGCACGGACGTCGGGATGACGGCGCGCCGAGGGGAGCGCGCGCGCGGCGGCCTGGCGCACGTCCTCCTCGACGAGCGCGAGCCAATCGTCGTCGACGAGATCGGCCTTCGTCAGCGCGATGACGCCGGTGTTCACGCCGAGCAGCTCGAGGATCGCGAGGTGTTCGCGCGTCTGCGGCATCACGCCTTCGTCCGCGGCGACGACGAGCAGCGCGAGGTCGATCCCTGTCGCGCCGGCGACCATCGTGCGCACGAACGCCTCGTGCCCCGGGACGTCGACGACGCCGGCGACGCCGACGCCGTCGAGCGTGAGCGGCGCGAAGCCGAGCTCGATCGTGATGCCGCGCTTCTTCTCCTCGGGCAGGCGATCGGTGTCGACGCCGGTGAGCGCGCGTACGAGAGCGGTCTTGCCGTGGTCGATGTGCCCCGCCGTGCCGATGATCACCTACACCGAGCTCCCACGCGTCGAGCGCGCGCATCGGCTTGTCGTCGGCGAGATGCTCGCGCAGAAACTCCCGGAGCAGTCGCTGGTGCGCGCGCGCCTCGAGCGCGTCGGCGATGCCGTACGAACCGCCGGCGAGCCAGACGCGAAGCGCGCCGCGCGCCGACGCGGGCAGCGTGCGCCCCGTGCGGGCGAGCGTGCGGCAGCGCGCGCACACGACGCCGCCGGCCGGGTGGCTGAACAGCGCCGGTTCGTCGACCCCGACCGCCGAGTGGCATTCGGCACACTCATCGACTGTCGGGGCGACGCCGAGCGCGGCGAGGATGCGCCATGCGGCCGCCGAGCGTCGCGTCGCGCGCGGCCGTTCCCGGCGCGGCGCGCGATCTCGTCGAGGGCGAGGACGACGGCGTCGAACAGGTCGGCGTCGGCGCCTTCGTGCGCGAACCGCAGCGCCATCTCGGCGATGGCCGCGGCGCCGTTGAAGCGGTCGAGGTGCCCGGCGAGCTGCGGGCGCGCGCGGCTCAAGTCGAATCCGCCGAGCGTGTCGAGGTCGCGTCCGGGCTTGGTGTGCAGCTCGGCCGATCCCTGCGCGTAGAGATCGAGCGCCGCACCAAATCGCCGTTGCGACCGGCGCGCGCCGCGCGCGAGCACCGAGCGCACGCCGGCCTCGCGCGTCAGCAGCCGAAGAATGCGCGACGACTCGAGGTAGTCGAACGAGTGAAGGACGATCGCGTCCGTCACCAGCAGGGTCATGCTGAAAGCTACCCCCGGTCGCGGGGCGAATTCGCGCGCAGCGGAACGAGCGCCGGCGCGCCGACGAGCGGGTCGTGCGTGACGGCGAGCGGCCACTCGTACACGCGCTCGAGGATGTCCGGGCGCATCACGTCGACGGGCGAGCCCTCGGCGACGACCGAGCCGCGCTGCAGGAGGACCATGCGGTCGGCGAATCGGGCGACGAGGTTGAGTTGGTGGCTCACGAGCAGCACCGCCTGCCCCGCCGCGGCGAGTCGGTGGAGCAGCTCGAAGACGGCCATCTCGTGCGCGACGTCGAGAAAGGCGGTCGGCTCGTCGAGGACGAGCGCGGTGCCGCCCTGGGCGAGCGCGCGCGCGAGGCGCACGCGCTGCCACTCGCCGCCGGAGAGCGCGTCGATGCGTCGAGACGTGAGCGACTCGACGCCCGCCTCGCGCAGCGAGTCGGCGATCGCGCGGTGATCCTCCGACCGCGCGGCGTGCCAGATGCCGAGGTGCGGGAATCGCCCGAGCGTCACGTAGTCGGCGACCGTGACGGGAAACGCGAGGTCTTCGCGCTGGCTCACGACCGCGATGCGGCGCGCGATGACGGGGCGCGGGAGCGACGCGAGCGAGTCGCCGTCCACGCTGATGCCGCCGCGCGTGATCGCGACGCGGCCGACGAGCGCGCGCACGAGCGTGCTCTTGCCGCTGCCGTTGGGACCGACGACGGCGGTGATCGCGCCGCTCGGCGCCTCGAGCGTGACTCCGGCCAGCGCGTCGATCTCCGAGCGCGGGTACCGGACGGCGACGTCGTCGAAGCGAATCACGTGAGCTTGCCGGAGCTTGAGCAGGAAGAACGGAACGCCGACCAGCGCCGTCACCGCGCCGAGCGGAAGCTCGGCCGGCGGGCGGAGGATGCGCCCGAGGAGATCCGCGACGACGACGAGCGTCGCGCCGTTCAACGCGCTGCCGATGAGAAGCGAGCGGTGACGTCTGAGCCCCGCGGCGCGCGCGATGTGCGGCACCACGAGGCCGACGAACCCGATCAGACCGGCGGCGGCCACCGTGGCCGCGGTGACGAGCGACGCGACGAAGAGCACGCGGCGGATCGACGCGTCGACGTCGAGTCCGAGTCCGGCGGCCGCTTCCTCTCCGAGACTGAGGACGTCGATCTCGCGGCCGAGGAGCACGAGGGCGCCGCCGCCCACGCCGACGTAGATCAAGAGGACGACGATCTGCGCCCACGTCGCTTCGGCGGCGGAGCCCATCATCCACCACAGCGCGTTGCGCACGATGTTCGGCTCGGCGTTCGCCAGCACGACCATGATCGCGGCGTTCGCGAACGCGCCGACGACGACGCCGGCCATCAGCAGGATGCGCGGATCGCCGCGCGCGCCCGCCGCTCGCGCGACCATGAACGCGGCGACGACGGCGAGGATCGCGCCGGCGAACGCGGCGAGCGGCACGAACGCCGAAGCGAGGCCGATGCTCACCGCGAGCACGGCGCCGACCGCGGCGCCTCCCGACACGCCGAGCAGGTAGGGTTCGGCGAGCGGATTGCGCATCACGCCCTGGAGCGCCGCGCCCGACATGCCGAGCCCCGCGCCGACGAGCGCCGCGAGCACGACGCGCGGCAGTCGCAGCCCGCGCACGATGAACGCGCTGTCGCCGATCCCGCGCAGGCCGTCCCACACCTGCGATGGCGAGAGGCGAATGGTCCCGATGGCGAGACCCAGAATTCCGGCGACGATCAGCGCTGCGACGAGGACCGTCCAGCGAGATGCGCGCATCTCTTAGCGAACCGCGCCGGGATGCAGCAGGTCGGCGATCGAGCGCGCGGCGGCGCCGAGCGTGACGGAGGGACGTCCGACGAGGAGCGTGTCGTAGACGAGCACGTGCTTCTGGCGGACGGCCGACAGCGCGCGCCATTTGGCGTCGGTGCCGATGGTCGGCGCGGCCGCGGGGCTGGTCATCACGTAATCGGGGTTTCTCTTCGCCACGTCTTCGATGGTCACGACGGCGGATGGGGCGGCGATGTCTTCATATATGTTCCGCGCGCCGGCGATGTCGAGCAACTGGCTGAGGAAGCTTCCCCCGCCGATCGCGATGAGCGGGCGGTCCCACGTGGGGATGAAGACGGTCGGCCGCGGGAGGTTTTTCGTCGCGGCCTGGACGCGGTCGAGCGTCGCGGCGACGGAATCGACGAGCGTGTAGGCGGCCGCCGAATCGCCGGTCAGCCTGCCGAGGAGCCGCGTGTCGCGCTCGAACTGCGCGATGCTGTCGATCTTGAGGGCGAGCGTGCGAACGCCCGCCTGCTGGAATCGCTGCGCGGCCGGACGATTGTCGGCGCTCGCGTAGAGGATCACGAGGTCCGGATGGACGGCGAGCACCGCTTCGACGTTCGGGCGGAGCGGCATGCCGACGTCGGCGACGCTCTTCGCTTCGCCGGGAAATACGTCGTACGTCGAGCGGCCGACGACGCGGTTTCCCGCGCCGACGGCGAAGAGGATCTCGGTGGTGGTCGGGTTGAGCGACACGATGCGCGACGGACGATGCGACGCGTCGACGACGACGCTGTCGCCGAAGTCGTCGCGCTCGGTGCTCGAGGTGCGCGTCGCCGGTTTGGATCCGCCGCAGGCGAAGATGGCGATGGAGAGCGCGCCGGTGAGCGCGTACAGCCGGCCATGCCGGTGCATGCGATCATGGGTCTAGCTAGTAAGTCGTTCGTCGGCCAGCGCGTCGGCGAGTTGTTGCTTGAGCTCCGCGCGACGCGACTCGTAGGCCGCGCGCGCGTCCATCGTCCGTCGGTGCGGCTCGCTCGAATTTCTCATCCAACTCGGCGATCTGGCGCGCGACCGCGCTCGATCGCGGCAGGTCGGCGGCGGCCGGCGCGGCCGAGCCGGGCGACAAGCGGAAACGGCCGCTGTGAACGACGCATCGCGAAGAGCAGCGCGACGAGCATCGCCGCGGCGATCGCGGCGCCGACGCCGAAGTCTATGCGTTCCGGCGTCGGACCGCCGACGCCTGGTACGTCGATTCGCACGACGGTGCTCGCGTCGAGATCCTGCGCGATAAAGCGGCGGAACGTGCGTCCGTCCGCGTTCACCGGAGCGACCTCGCGGAGGCGCGGCGCCGCCACGCGGGCGCGCGCGTCTTCGACCATGATCTCGAGCAAACCGGTCGGACGCTCGAGCGGAATCGAAAGCGGAAAAGATTTCGTCGGGAGGTCGTACGAGAACGCGACCTGGCGAAAGCCGGGGCTCAACGGCGCGTAGAGTCCCGCGACGCCGCCGTGAAAGGTCATCGCGCCCGCGGCGATCGTTCCGCCGGCGTTCGTGCGCGCGCCGCGCGCGTCGGCGGGAATGTGCGTGCTCCACAACGGCGTCGTGGAATCGCGCGCGACGAGCGTCACGGTGCTGTCGTTCTCGAGATCGTAGACCTCGCCGACCGGGCGCGTCCCACCGGGCGTCGCCGCGGCGACGATGATGTGCCGGCCGCCGATCGCGATGCGCACGGGGCCGGAGGTCGTGTCGAACACGGTGAGGCGCGCGTCGTCGCCCGAGGCGTTCAGCGATCGCAGCGGCGGCGTGAAGTACGCCACACCGCCGTACGACGTGGACGTGAAGTAGAGCGCCGACGTGTCGCCCGTCGCGCGATAGCGCATCGCGTAGGCGCCGCTCGCCGTCGTGCGCACCGAGTCGAGCGGGCCCGCGTGATCGGGCCCGACGCGGTGGAGCACGACCCATTGGCCGGGAATGGGAATCTGATTCGCGCGCGTCCCGCGCACGACGACACCCTCGACGCGGCGCACCGGCTCACCGGGGTGGGGCCGCCGCTCCCTCCGCCTTGCATCGTGTGTTCGGCCGATCACGGATTGAACTTGCCGAAATCCTCGGGGCGAAGCTGCTCGAGATATTCCTTGAGTTGTTCGGCGCTCAATTCGGTCGAGTCGCGCGCGCCCGTGTCCGGCGGAACGCTGAACTCGCTGGGCTCTTCCTCTTCTTCGGCCGACACGAGCAGCGTGTCCGACGCGTAGATCGGCGCGTCGAGGCGCAGCGCGATGGCGATGGCGTCGGACGGCCGCGAATCGACGCGCAGCGACTTGCCGTCGCGGTCCAGATGAAGCTCCCCGAAGTACGTGTTGCTCTCGACCCTGGTGATCTGCACGCGGCGCAGCTCGGAGCCGGTGGCGAGGATGATCGACTTGCAGAGGTCGTGGGTGAGCGGCCGGCTCCGCTTCATGTTGTGCATCTGCATGACGATCGACTCGGCCTCGACCTGCCCGATCCAGATGGGCAGCATGCGTCCCCCGCCCTTCTCCTGGAGGACGACCACGTACGACTGGTTGCTCGGGTCGACCCCGAGCTTCGAGACCACGACTTCGATCATCATGCTCGCAAGATACTAAGCGGTCACCGGACGGCGCGCGCCAGCGCGGCGGCGCGGTCGGTACGCTCCCACGTAAAGAGCGTGCGGGCCGACCGGCCCCGCCCCACGCGCTCGGGCGTGCGGCCGAAATGCCCGTAGGCCGACGTGGCACTGTAGATCGGCTTGCGGAGGACGAGCGCGCCGATGATGCCGTGCGGTGTGAGGTCGAACACATCGTGCACCGCGCGCATGATCACGCTCTCGGGCACGGTCGCGGTCCCGAACGTGTCGACGGCCACCGAAACCGGTTTGGCGACGCCGATCGCGTAGGCGAGCTGAACCTCACAGCGCCTCGCCAATTTCGCCGCGACGATGTTCTTGGCGACCCATCGCGCCGCGTAGCAGGCCGATCGATCGACCTTCGACGGATCCTTGCCGCTGAACGCTCCGCCGCCGTGGCGACCCATTCCGCCGTACGAATCGACGATGATCTTGCGGCCGGTGAGCCCGGCGTCTCCCTGCGGGCCGCCGATCACGAAGCGGCCGGTGGGGTTGATGTGATAGGTGATCTTGCGGTCGCGCAGCTCGGCGGGAATCGCGGGCTCGATCACCTGTTCTATGATGGTGTCGCGGATCTCTTTCGTGGAGACGTCGGGCGCGTGCTGCGTGGAGACGACGACGGTCTCCACCGCGACCGGCAGATTGTCCTCGTACGCGACGGTGACCTGCGACTTGCCGTCGGGGCGAAGCCACGCGATGTCGCCCGACTTTCGACGATCGGCGAGGCCGCGCGTGAGCCGGTGCGCGAGGATGATCGGCATCGGCATCAGCTCTTCCGTCTCGTCGCTCGCGTAGCCGAACATCATCCCCTGGTCGCCGGCGCCGCCCGTGTCCACGCCGCGCGCGATGTCCGGCGACTGGCGGTCGATCGTGCTGATCACGGCGCAGGTTTGCGAGTCGAAGCCGAACGATGCGTCGGTGTAGCCGATGCGCTCGATCGTCGCGCGCACGATGTCGGGCACGGACACGTAGGTCGACGTCGTGATCTCGCCGGCGACGCAGGCGAGCCCGGTCGTGACGAGCGTCTCGCAGGCGACGCGCGCGTCGGGATCGTCGGCCAGGATCGCGTCGAGGATCGCGTCCGAGATCGCGTCGGCGATCTTGTCGGGATGTCCTTCGGTGACCGACTCGGACGTGAACAGCCGGCGATCGGGCATTGGCGAAGTCTCAGTCGGCGGCGGCGTCGTGGCCGATCACTTCGGCCAGACGTTCGCGCAGGATGGCTTCCGATTCGGCGGCCGTCGCGGAGTCGGCGGCGGCGTTCGCCGCTTCCTGCGCGGCGGCCACGGAGATCCCGCGCACGATTCGCTTGACCAGCGGCACCGATCGCGGCGCGACGCTGAGCTGCCGCACGCCGAGTCCGATGAGCGCGAAGGCCATGAGCGGCTGCGACGCCATCTCGCCGCACACGGCGCTGTCGAGCAGATGCTGGTCGGCGGTGAAGATCGTGCGCCGGATCAGCCGCAACACCGCGGGGTGGAGCGGCGTGAACCGCATCGCGAGGTTCGCGTTGCCGCGATCGACCGCGAGCGTGTACTGCACCAGGTCGTTCGTCCCGATGCTGAAGAACGCGACGTCGTCGACGAACGTGTTGCAGGCGACGGCCGCCGCCGGCGTCTCGATCATCACGCCGAGCGGAACGTCGCTGCGGAATTCGGCGCCGCGCGCCTGCGAGGTCGGCCGCCGCCTGGTCGAGCAGCTTGCGCGCCTGGCGAACTTCGTCGACCGTGACGACGAGCGGCAGCATGATGCGGACGTCGCCGTGGACCGCGGCGCGAAGCAGCGCGCGCAGCTGGACGCTGAACAGCTCGGGCTGGTCGAGGCACATGCGGATCGCGCGCCATCCGAGGAACGGATTCGGCTCGCTCGGAAATCCGCCGACCGGCAGCTTGTCGCCGCCGATGTCGAACGTGCGAATCACGACCGGCTTGCCGCCGAACGCGTCGACGACGCGCTTGTAGGCGCGATACTGCTCGTCCTCGTCGGGCATCGTCGCGCGGCCGACGACGAGGAACTCGGTGCGCATGAGCCCCACGCCTTCCGCGCCGCTCGTCGCGCCGATGTCCGCCTCTTCGGGCAGGTCGACGTTCGCGCGCAGCGTGATGCGGACGCCGTCGGTCGTGACCGCGTCGAGGCGTGGCGAGGTGGCGCAGCTCCGCTTCCTCGACGCGCCTCCTGTCGCGCGCGCTCTCTGTAGGCGTCGATCTCGAAGTGCGTCGGGTTGATCGCGAGGAGACCGGTGGACCCGTCGAGAATCGCCGTCTCGTGCCCGCTCAACTGCTGCGTCGCCGTGCGGAGACCGACGATCGCGGGGAGTCCGAGCGATCGCGCGAGAATCGCGACGTGCGACGTGCGCGTGCCGGCGTCGGTCGCGATCGCGATGATCGCGTCGCGGTCGAGCTGCACGGTGAGGCTCGGCGTGAGGTCGTGCGTGACGAGGATCGCGTTGGCGCCCTTGGGGAGATCCACCGGATCGTGGTCCGGCAGGTCGAGCAACAGCGTCAGCACGCGGATCTCGACGTCCTTCAGATCGCCGATGCGCTCGCGGAGCATGGGATGGCCCGCGCGCGCGAAGCGCTCCCTCCACTCGAGCATCACGATCTCGAACGCCTTCTCGGCGGAGAGATTCTGCTTGATCAGCGCCTCGGACCCGGCGATCAGCTCGCGGTCGTCGAGGATCTCGCGCTGCACGTCGAAGATCGCCGCTTCCTGCGGCACCGGCGGTGCGCTCGACGCGGTCGCGGAGCGACGCGAGCCGATCCTTCGCCCGCGCGCGTGCCTCGTGGAATCGGGCGATCTCACGCGGAATCGCGTCGTCGGGAATGATGTGCTGCGGCACGTCGGGCACCTCCCACCTGAGGAGGTGCACGGTGCCGACAGCGATGCCCGGCGACGCGGGGATTCCGGTGAGCTTCTTGTCCACTCAGCTCTCCCCGAACTTGTTGCCGACGAGCGTCGCCAGCGCTTCGAGCGCCTGCGTCGCGTCGGGGCCTTCGGCGCGCAGCGTGATGCTCGACCCGTGTTCGGCCGCCAGCATCATCACGCCCATGATGCTCTTGCCGTTCACGTCGAGATCGTCCTTCACGATCGTGATCTCGGCTTGGAATTTCGAGGCGAGCTTCACGATCTCGGCGGCCGGCCGCGCGTGCAGGCCGTTGCGGTTGACGATCTGAACGGTGCGTTCGGGCATTAGGCGATCACCGAAACGAGGACGAAAGCAGCGAGCACGCCGAGCGAGAGCCTCCAGCCTTCGATGCGACCCTTCAGGCGCACGACGACGAACGCGCCGACCGCGACAGCGATGAGCACGCCGCCGAGAAGATTTCGCCCGGGGCCGATGATCCGGCCGAGCGACAACGGAATCGCCACACCCGTGGCGAGCGCAGCCAGGCGTCCGATCTGCTCGGGTCCGCGACGCAGCACCGGGTTGCCGAGCGCCGACGCCACGCGCAGCCCGTGCTTCCAGCCCGTGCGCAGCCCCCACGCGCGCAGGCCGAGGTGTCCCGCGTTGTAGACGAGCAGAAAGAATCCAACGACCACAGGCGCGCTCGCGCCCAGCCCAAAGATGGCGAGCGACGCAAGCGAGCAGAACGGAAGCCAACCCGCCCACACCAGCCGGTCGCCGACGCTCCCGAGCGGCCCACACAAAGCCGTGCGGAATCGCTCGATTCGTTGGGGCGGCTCGCCGTCGAGCTCAGCGCGCGCAAGCGCGCCGACGGCGACCGACGCCAGGTACGGATGCGCGTTGAAGTAGTGACTCTCGCGCGCCAGCGCCGCCTTGAAGCGCGCCGAGTGAATGCCCTCCGGGAACAGCCGCAGCGCCGGCTCGACGCAAAACCCGATGCCGTTGCCGAGCAGGCTCTCGTAGTTCCACGATCCTTGAATCGCGAGCAGGCGCATGAAGATCGCGAGTCGCGTCCGAAACGGGAGCTCGGCGATCGGCGTCGGAGCGCTGGGCGGGCTGAGCGGTGGTCGTCATTTCGCGAAGAGGATCACGAGTCCGACGGCGAGTCCGCCGACGAAGAACCAGCGCGCGCCGGCCGTCGCATGAAAGAGTTTCCACGCCGCGCCGGCCGCGACGCTCGCCACCGTCGCGACGACGAGACTGCGCGAGATACGCGCGTCCGTCGTCCAGAGCCCGATCGTCGCGTCGGCGAGCGGCGACAGAATCAGGAACGCGATCAGCGTGAGCAGCGCGCCGCGCACGAGATCCGCGGTGAGCCCCATCAGTTGGAGCGAGACCACCGTGCCTCGCGCGCCGGCCTCGAGCCCGTCGCGCCGCGCGCGAGCCCAGCGCGCGTTCAGTTGTCGCAGCTTGACCATCGTCCAGCCGCCGACCCACGTCGTGGCCAGGGCGCCGAGCGCGGCGATGGTCATCGCGCCCGGCGGATGCGACGGATGCTCCGAGAAGATCGCGCCGCCGACGACCGCGGCCGACCCCCACTCCGGGTATCGAGACGCGCCGAACGGCAGCGTCTCCAACGCGAGGAGCTCCAGCGCCACGCCGATGAGCAATCCGCTCGACGGCTGTCCGAGGAGCGCGCCGGCGAGCGTCGCGGCCACGAGCGGGCGCGAGAACATCGCCTGCGGAAAGCTCACGACGTCCAGCCCGAGCAGGCCGCCGAGCAACGCGATCGGAAGGACATCGACGATGCTCACAGGTCGCTTCCATTCAGCAGATCCTCGAGCGGAACGCATCGCGCGCCGGGCAGGTCCTGCGCGGTCACCTTCACGCCCCGCTGCTGCAACGCGCGGAGCTCGGTCGCTTCATCGCTGGAAAGGAAGACGTAGCGGAGCTTTTGGACGCGGCCGGGCCGCGAGTGGATGCCGCCGACGTTCACCGCGTCGAGAGGCGGCGTCACGTTCTCGGCGAGGCGCTGCATCGTCGTGATGTCGCCCGTGAGGAGCAGGCCGGCGCGCGGATCGGCGCGATACACGGCGATCCGCGTCGCGGCGGTGCCGACGTCGTGAAAGTAGACGTCCATCTCGGGCGGCACGCCCATGCGATAGAGCTCCTGCTCCCAGTCGCTCGACGCCACCGCGTCGTCCACGAGCACGATGAACTTGAGACCGAGCGGCTGGCCCCAGCCCACGACGACCTGTCCGTGAATCAGCCGGTCGTCGATGCGAAAGAGCTCGAGCGTCACTTCGGTACTCCGCCGATGGCGACGATCGACGCCTTGCCGCGCTCCGCCGCGTGACGCGCGGCGACGACCGGCGGCAGCGAGTCGGCGAAGACGAAGTCGAGGAGCGTCGGCAGGTTCACGCCGGCGACGAGCACCGCGTCCTCCATCCCGTGGAGAATCCTGCGCGACGCCATCGTGCAGCTGCCCGCTTGCAGGTCGGTGAAGATCACGCGCACGCCGGCGGCGACCATCTCCTTGCGCAGCAGCGCCTCGATGTCCTCGACGCCGAGCTGCTTCATGGCGAGCGGGAGCAGCATGCGCCCGCGGCCGGAGATCTGCTCGACGGCGGAGATCAGTCCCGCCGCGAAATCCCCGTGCCCGGCGACGATCGCGCGCGGGCCCTCGGCCGGAGCGGCTGCTTTCGCTACTCATCGTCTTCCTGGAGATACCGCTGGACGTCGGACCGGCCGCGCAGCTGTTTGACGAGCCGATCGTTGAATCGCTGCGCGGGGTCGATGCCGCTGTACTTGAGCAGGTGATTCATCGCGATGACTTCGGCGATGACGGTGATGTTCTTTCCCGGGTTGAGCGGGACGCGCATCTTCGGCAGCTCGACGTCGAGAATCGTCGTCGTCTCGGTGTCGAGCCCGGTGCGGTCCGGCGGGTCGCCGTGATCCCAGTGCTCGAGCTGCACGACGACCTCGATGCGCTTCTGATGGCGCACGGCGCGCACGCCGAAGAGCGACGGGATGTCGATCAGCCCGACGCCGCGAATCTCCATGTGGTGCTTCTGCAGCTCGTGCCCGCGCCCGACGACGACGCTGCGTCCGCGCCGGCGCGCGATGACCAGATCGTCGGCGACGAACCGGTGGCCGCGCTCGACGAGATCGAGCACGCACTCCGACTTGCCGATGCCGCTCTTGCCGACGAACAGGAGCCCGACGCCGAACACGTCGGCGAGCGACGCGTGCAGGTTGGTCGTCGGCGAGAACTCCTCCTCGAGCCAGGGCTTGAGGCGGTTGTAGAACTCGTCGGTCTTGAGGTGCGAGCGAATCAGCGCGACCCCGGCGGCGCCGCGAGCTCGAGCAGATCGGGCCCCGGCTCCTGCCCCTTCGTGATGAACACGCAGGGAATCGGAAACGAGAAGAACTTCTTGAGGTTCTCTCGGCGCAGCGTCGGGTCCATCGACTTCAGGTACGTGATCTCGGTCTCGCCGAGCACCTGCAAGCGCTGCGCGGGAAACCGGGCCGTGTAGCCGGCCAGCACGAGGCCGGGACTCGACGCGTTCGGGTTCTCGATCGTTCGCTCGAGGCCGTCCGTTCCCTCGACGTGCTCGAGCTCGAGCGTGTCTCTGAGACGCTCGAGCAGGCGGCCGATGGTCAGCGGCTTGGTCACGCGCGGTTCCCGGCCGCGATCACTCGCTGAAGGTGCGCCTCGGTCTCGTCGGCGGCGCGCTCCCACGTGAAGCTCTCGGCGAACACGCGCGCCTCGGCGCCCAGCCGCTCGACGAGCTCGCGCGACCCGGCGATGCGGCGCATCCCCGCCGCCATCGCGGCAACGTCGCCGTGCGGCACGAGAAAGCCCGTGTGACCGTCGCGCACCGACTCGCGGATTCCCGGCGAGTTCGACGCGACGACGGGCGTGGCGCAGGCCGCGGCCTCGAGGTTCGTGATTCCCCACCCCTCCTTTGGAGACGCAAACACAAGCGCCCACGAGCGTCGCAGCAAGGAAAGCTTCTCCGGCTCGCTGATTCGCCCAAGAAACTTGACGCGATCGCGGAGATCAAGCGAGTGAGCCAGTTCCTCGAGGTCGGGCCGATAGTCGCCGGCGCCCGCGATCTCGAGCACGGCGTTCGGGACGTTCAGCTCCGCGAACGCGCGAATCACGAGATGCACGCCCTTGTATCGCTTGAGCCGGCCGAGGTACGAGAAGACGGGCGTCGCGGCGCGCACCGACGCGTCGGGCGTATAGCCGATCGTGTCGACGCCCGGGTAGATCACTTCGATCGACGAGCGCGCGATGCCGCGCCCCGCGAGGTCGTCGGCCGTGCTCTCGCTGATCGCCTCGAACGGCACGCCGCGGTACACGCGCCCGAGCGGCCGCTCCGCCGTCCACACCGCGGCGGCGAGCGGCGCGGGCAACTCCTGAAACGCCGTCGATCCGAAGAGGTGCGGCACGAGCGCCAGCGTGCGCGGCGCGCCCCATCGCGGGTGTGTACAGCGGCACCTTGTTGATGTCTTCGACCAGGATGTCGGCCCAGCCCGCGAGGTGCGCCCGATAGTGCCGACGCGCGCGGAACGGAAAGCTGTGGCGCGTGCCGACGCGATAGACGTCGATCGCCGTCGAGCGTCGCGCGCGGCGGACAGCCGGGCCAGCCGCCGCAGAGCAGGCGCACCTCGTGCCCCTTCGCCGCGAGACGCCCGAAGATCTCGTGGAGGTGAATCTCGGCGCCGCCCGCCTGCGGATTCTCGCGGTCCTGCCAGTTGACGACGAGGATCGCGCACTACATGCGCCCCATGCGCCGAGCCAGCGCGTCGATGACGCCGTTGACGAACTTCGCGCTCCGCGCCGACCCATATCGCTCGGCGAGACGCACCGCCTCCTGGATCACGACGCGCGGCGGCGTCTCGCCGCGGCTCGAGCTCCGCGGCGGCGAGGCGAAGCACGCTGCGCTCGACCACGCCGAGCCGCTCGAGACGCCAGTTGGTCGTGACGTCGGCGAGCTCGGCGTCGAGCACGCGAGCCGCGGAGCGTGAGCTCGTCGACAAGCGGCTTCGCGAACTGGCGCTCGTCGGCGGGCACCGCGAGGTCGTCCCAGATGCGATGCGCTACGCGCTCGAGCGATTCGTTCCCGCGCAGGTCCCAGGCGTACAGCGCTTGCAGGACGCGAGCGCGGGCCCGGGTTTCAACCCTCGTCCGCGGCATCGAGTCGATCGAACAGGTCGGCCATCTCCAGAGCGGCGAGCGCCGCGTCCCAGCCCTTGTTGCCGTGCGCGCCGCCGGCGCGCGCCAGCGCCTGCTCGTCGTTGTCGCACGTCAGGACGCCGAACCCGATCGGCGTGTCGAACTCCGTGCTGGCGCGGGCGAGCCCGCGCGACGCTTCGCCGGCGACGTAGTCGAAGTGCGGCGTGTCGCCGCGAATCACCGCGCCGACGGCGACGAGCGCGTCGTACCGCTCGCTCGTCAGCAGACGGCGCGCGGCGATCGGCAGCTCCCACGCGCCCGGCACCCAGACGACGTCGACGTCGTCGGCCGACGCGCCGTGGCGGACCAGCGCGTCGAGCGCGCCGTCGACGAGCTTGTCGACGATCGACTGGTTGAACCGGCTGGCGACGACCGCGAATCGCCGATGCGCACCGGACGGTGTACCGGCGAATTCGGCCATTTTATATACGCCGGTTCTTAGTTAGTCCGCTGCGTCGGACGTGAACAGATGTCCGAGCTTGTCGCGCTTGGTGCGGAGATAGTCGGCGTTCTCGTCGTGCGACGGCTGGACGATCGGCACGCGCTCGCCGAGGCGAATCCCGTAGCCCTCGAGGCCGACCATCTTGCGCGGGTTGTTCGTGATCGGGCGGATCGACTGAGACCCCGAGGTCGAGCAGGATCTGCGCGCCGATGCCGTAGTTGCGCAGGTCGGGCTTGAAGCCGAGCTGTTCGTTCGCCTCGACGGTGTCGGCGCCGCGATCCTGGAGCTCGTACGCCTTGAGCTTGTTGAGCAACCCGATGCCCCGCCCTTCCTGGTCGAGGTAGACGACGACGCCGCGTCCTTCCTTGGCGATCATCTCCATCGCCTTGTCGAGCTGCCAGCCGCAGTCGCAGCGGAGCGAATGGAACACGTCGCCGGTGAGGCACTTCGAGTGGATGCGAATCAGCACGTCGTCGCACGCCCGCGACGTCGCCGTACACGAGCGCGACGTGCTCGTGGACGTCGACGTCGTTCTTGTAGCCGACGATGTGCCACTCGCCGTGCGCCGGTGGGCAGCCGCGCCTCGGCGACGCGATGCACGAGCCGCTCGCTCTTGAGCCGGTGCGCGACGAGCTGCGCGACGGTGACGAAGACGATGTTGTGCTCGGCGGCGAACTGCTCGAGCTGCGGCCGGCGCGCCGCCGATGCCGTCCTCATTCAAGATCTCGCACACGACGCCGGCCGGCGACAGGCCGGCGAGACGCGCGAGGTCCACCGCAGCTTCGGTGTGGCCGGTGCGCTGCAGCACGCCGCCTTCGCGCGCGCGGAGCGGGAACACGTGGCCGCCGTGGCGCAGGTGTCCCGGCTCGGCGTCGGAGTCGACCGCGACGCGAATCGTCTTGGCGCGGTCGTGCGCGCTGATGCCCGTCGTCACGCCGAAGCGCGCCGACGCGTCGATGCTCACCGTGTAGTTGGTGCGGTAGTCGTCGAGGTTCGTCTCGCTCATCGGGTCGAGGCCGAGCGCGTCGACGCGATCGCCGGTCAGCGCGAGGCAGATCAATCCGCCCGCCTTCTTGATCATGAAGTTGACCATCTCCGGCGTGATCAGCTCCGCCGCGCAGATGAGATCGCCCTTCGTTCTCGCGATCCTCGTCGTCGGCGACGATCGACGAACTTGCCGTCGCGAATCGCCTCGATTGCCTGCTCTATCGTTCCGAAAGCCATGTGGGTTCCTTGAGCAAACGCTGCACGTATTTCCCGAGCATGTCGGCTTCGACGTGCACGCGATCGCCGGCAACCAGCGCGCCGAGCGTCGTGTGCCGCAGCGTATAGTCGATCAGCGACAGTTGCAGGGTCCCGGAAGCGGGAAGGTCGTTCACCGTGAGGCTCACGCCGTCCACCGCCACCGACCCATGCGGTACCATAAGCTCGGCGAGCCCGGAAGGGAGAGCAAGGTCGATGAGGCGGGCGTCGCCCCGCTGCTCCACCGTTTCGACCGTGGCAACCCCGTCCACGTGGCCTTGGACGAAATGTCCGCCCAACCGGTCGCCGACGCGCAGCGCCCGCTCGAGGTTCACGTGGGCGCCGGCGCCCCACGCGCCCATCGTCGTCCGATCGAGCGTCGTCGTCACGGCGGCCGCCGTGAACCATTGCGGGCCGTGCTCGCGAACCGTGAGGCACGCGCCGTTCACGGCGATGCTCTCGCCCGGCGTGAGGTCCGCGTAGCGGCACTCGATGCGGAACTCGCGGCCGGCGTCCGTGGACGTGACGCTCGCGATTCGTCCGACGTCGTCGATCAGGCCGGTGAACACGCGACCTCGTGCAGAGCGTAGATGGTCATTGTGTCGTCGCCAAACGGCCGCTCGTCGACCACGCGCGTTCGCGCGAGCGACGCCGCAAATCCGGCCGGCGCGAAGTCGAACGCGCCCAGCCCGTGGCCAACGATTCTCCGTGAGCGAAAGATAATGAGCCTGTCGACGAGCGAGCGCTCGAGGAACGACCCCGCGAGGCGCGCCCCGCCCTCGAGGAAGAGCGACCGAACCCCGCGCGCGCGCAGCGCGGCGAGCGCCGCGTCGAGATCCGGTTCGCTCGACCACCTCCACGCCCTGATTCGACAGCGCGGCGACGGCGGATCGGTCCGCTCCCGGCCGCGCGATCACGAGGGTCGGCGTCTCACGCGCCGTGCGGACGAGCGCCGCCTCCAACGGAATGCGTGCCTGCGAGTCGAACACGACGCGCCGCGGCTGGACGCGCGGAGCCGGAGCGTCGCGCACCGTGAGCGCGGGATCGTCGGCGAGCACGGTCCCGATGCCGACGGCGATCGCGTCGCTGTTCGCGCGCAATCGGTGCACCTCGGCGCGAGCCGCCGCGCCGGTGATCCACCGATTGTCCGGCGACGGATCGGCGACGCGGTCGTCGGCCGAGAGCGCGAGCTTGAGCGTCACCCACGGACGCTCGCTCGCCTGCGCGTGGAAGAACGGCGCGTTCAGCTCGATCGCGGCGTCTCGCTCCTCCGGCGGCGACAAGTCGGCGACGACGCCCGCCGCGCGAAGCTTGTCGATGCCTCCGCGCGGCTTCGCGGCTCGGGTCGCGCAACGGCGACGACGACGCGCGATACTCCCGCCCGAATGATCGCGTCCGCGCACGGCGGGGTCTTGCCGTGATGCGCGCACGGCTCGAGGTTCACGTAGAGCGTCGCGCCCTTCGCGGCGGCTCCGGCCTCGTCGAGCGCGACGACCTCGGCGTGCGCGTCGCCGAAGCGCGCGTGAAATCCCTCGCCGACGACGCGACCTTCCGAGACGACGACCGCGCCGACCATCGGGTTCGGCGCGGTCTGGCCCCACCCACGCTCGGCCAGCGCGAGCGCGCGACGCATGAATTCCTGTCCGCGCGCCCCGCGTCGTCGGTCATCGCGCGCCGAGCGACCTCACCGGCTCAGGCGAAGGCCGAACGATCCGTAGACCTGCGAGCGGTCGGCGCGTCCGCCCGACGAACGAGTTGAACGTCGCGACGGATCCACCCACCGCGTCGCCGGCCTCGAAGCACGATCTTGAGCACGGGGAGATTGATCGCGAAGTCGCCGAAGAAATTCGTGCGGCCCAACGATTGCTGTCGCGGCCAGCGACTGGCTCGCCGATGGCGCCGAACTGGTTGACCGTGCCGGTGAGCGTCGCCGACTGCTCGTAGCTGTCGCGACCGACGCCCGCGGCGACGGAAAACGCGATCAGGCTCTTGCTCGCCACGACGCGCCACGCCCGCGTTTTCACGTCCATGTTGTTGATGTCGATGCTGCTTCCGTTGACGCCGACGTCGCCGACGCGTTGACGCCGACGTTGATCGTCGGCAAGTCGCGCTCGATCCAGGTGAACGACACGCCGGGGAACGCGATGGACTCCGACAACAAACCGATTCGCGCGCCAAACCCGAACCGGAAATTCGACGACGGGTCGAGCGAGAAGTCGTCCTGCGTGGATCGTGGGGACGTACTCGGCGCTGACCAGCGCATCGACCCCCAGCACGTTGGTCAGCGCGAGCGGAAATCCTTTGTACAAGCCGATGGCGGCGTCCGCCGTCGGCGCGCCGAACCACTGGCCCTTCGTCGGCAGCGTACGTCGCTGCGCGCCGTTCGTGCTGACCGGGTATCCGTCGTTGCTCGTGTTCGGGAACAATCCGTCGAACGCATTCACGCGCACGCCGACGGAAAAGTGGCCGAGCCCACCGAGCACGCTGCCCGTGCCCGCCGTGGCGTTGCCGCCGGCGAGCGCGAGACCGAGCTGCGGCGCGATCAGCTGATAGACGTCGTACGCCTGTTGGCAGGCGTCCTGCGCGATGAGCGTCGCGGACCCCGGCGCACCGCCGACGCACCTGGGCGTCGGAAGGTCCTGCGCTTGAACGCGCAACGGCGACACCGCCGCCATCGACGTGCCCATCGACCGCGGCGATCCACGACAGCCCGACCTCGCATACGCTAATCCCCCTCGTTGAGGACTACGCGACCCGACCCGGCGCTGACTCGACCGATGGTCCATCCGCGCACACCGGCAGCGGTCACGGAGGCGATCACAGCGTCGACGGAATTCGGCGGCGCGATCACCACCATTCCGACGCCCATGTTGAACGTTCGGAACATTTCGGGTCGCTCGACCCGGCCGGCTTGCGCCAGCTGCTGGAAAACGTTGGGCACGGTCCAGCTGCCGACGTTGACCAACGCGTCGAGCGTCGGCGGCAACGCGCGATTGAGATTGCCGGGAAGCCCGCCGCCGGTGATGTGCGCCATCGCGTGGATGGAACCGTCGGCGAGCACCGGCCGCAACGCCGCGAGATACGAGCGATGGATCGCCAGCAGCACGTCCGCCGCCGAGCGATCGTCGCCCGGGAAAGCGATCGCGAGACGCCGAGGTTCATCCGCTCGGCGACGATGCGCCGCGCGAGCGAGAGACCGTTCGTGTGGAGTCCGCTGCTCTCGAGGCCGATCAGCACGTCGCCGTCCCGCACGCGACCGGGACCGAGGATCGCGTCTTCGTCGACGTAGCCGACGATGAAGCCGGCGAGGTCGTAGTCCGGCGGCGTGTAGACGCCCGGCATCTCGGCCGTCTCGCCGCCGATCAGCGCGCAGCCGTTTTCACGACAGCCCGCGGCGACGCCCGCGACGATGCCTTCGACCACCTGCGGCTCGAGCGCGCCCATCGCCACGTAGTCGAGAAAGAACAGCGGCAGCGCGCCCTGCACGAGGATGTCGTTGACGCAGTGATTCACCAGGTCGTGGCCCACGGTGTCGTGGCGGCCGGCGTCGATCGCGACCTTGAGCTTCGTCCCCACGCCGTCGGCGCTGGCGACGAGCACCGGCTTCGGCACGTCGGTCGGGACGCGGAACATGCCGCCGAATCCGCCGAACTCGCCGCGCGCGCCGGCGGTGAGCGTCGACAGCACGTGCGCCTTGATGCGATGCTTCGCGTCGTCGGCCGCGTCGATGTCGACGCCGGCGGTGCGGTAGTCGAGCGGCCCGCTCGCTCGTCACGCGTCGCTGCTCGAACGAGACGAGCCGGTGGAAGTCGCCGACGCGGCTGCGCAGGTCATCGCGGCGTGATCTCGAGCAGCCGGTCGACGGAGAATTTCTCGACGGCGAACGAGCCCATCGCGGACCCGTACACGACGGCGCGCCGCAGATTCGCCTCGGAGAGGTCGCCCGTGCTGGCGAGATAGCCCATGAATCCGCCGGCGAAGGAATCGCCCGCGCCGGTCGGATCGAACACCGATTCCAGCGGATACGCCGGAGCGAAGAACACGTTCGAGTTCGTGAACATGAACGCGCCGTGCTCTCCCTTCTTGATCACGACGTGCTTCGGGCCGCGTTCCATGATCCAGCGCGCCGCCTTGACGAGGTTGAACTCCTCGGTGAGCTGGCGCGCCTCGGCGTCGTTCAGCGTGATCAGATCCACGTGGGACAGCAGCTTGAGGATGTCGGGACGCCGGCTCTCGATCCAGAAGTTCATCGTGTCGCAGGCGACGAGCTTCGGCTTGGCGACCTGCGTCAGCACGTCGAGCTGCAGCCGCGGGTCGATGTTGCCGAGAAACACGAACGGCGCCGTCCGAAACTGCCTCGGGAATCTTCGGTCGAAAGTTCGAGAACACGCCGAGGTGCGTCTCCAGCGTCTCGGCGACGTTGAGGTCGTGACGGTACCGGCCGCGCCAGCGAAAGGACGTCCCGTCGGCTTGCTCGAGCCCGGAGATGTCGATCGGCCGCGACGCGAAAGCGCGCTTGAGTTTGTCGAGCGGATAGTCGGCGCCGATGACGCCGACCAGCTGCACCGGCGCGAGGTGGCTCGCCGCCGCGGAGAAGAACGTGCCGGACCCGCCGAGGACGTTGTCCGCGCGGCCGAACGGCGTCTCGACGGAATCGAGCGCCACGGAGCCGACGACGAGAACTGTCATGTGAGTTGGTAGAGGGTCGGACGGCTTCCGCTCACATCCGCTCCGGCGCCGAAATGCCGAGCAGCGAGAGGCCGTTGCGAATGACGAGCTGCGCGGCGCGCGCGAGGACGAGGCGCGCCCGCATCAACGGTTCGGGCTCGTTCAGCACGTGCGCCTTGTGGTACCAGAGGTGCGCCTTGCCGGCCGTGTCGTGCAGATAGTTGGCGATGCGATGCGGCTCCAGCGCCGCCGCCGCGCCGGCGACGACGGCCGGATAGTCGAGCAGCGCCTTCATGAGCTCCTGCTCTTCGGGCAGCGACAGGAGCGCGAGGTCCGCGTCGACGCCGGTGACCGACGCCGGCTCGATCTCGCCCACGCGGAAGATGCCCGACATGCGCGCGTGCGCCATCTGGATGTAGTAGACGGGATTCTCGTCCGACTGCGAGCGCGCGACGTCGACGTCGAACACCAGCTGCGAGTCGCCCTTCCGCATGAGGAAGAAGTAGCGCACCGCGTCGCGCCCGACTTCGTCGACGAGATCGCGCACGGTGACGTAGCTGCCGGCGCGCTTGGAGATCTTCACTTCCTCGCCGCCGCGCATGACCGTCACCATCTGGTGCAGCACGTAGTCCGGGTAGCCCTTGGGGATCCCCGCGTCGAGCGCCTGGAGTCCGATCCGCACGCGCGTCACCGTGCTGTGGTGATCGGCGCCCTGCACGTTGATGGCGCGCTTGAACCCGCGCTCCCACTTCGTGACGTGATACGCGACGTCCGGCACGAAGTACGTGAAGGTCGCGTCGCTCTTGCGCATGACGCGGTCCTTGTCGTCGCCGAAGTCGGTCGTGCGCAGCCAGAGCGCGCCGTCCTTGTCGTACGTGTGCCCCGCCGCGACGAGCCGCCGCACGGTGTCGTCGACGCGGCCGTCCTCGTACAGCGACGACTCGAGGAAGTAGACGTCGAAGTCGACGCCGAACGCCTGGAGATCGCGGTCCTGCTCCTTTCGCAGCTCGCGCACCGCGAAACGCTGCACCGCGTCGAGGTCGCCGGCGTTCGCGTCGCCCGCGTTCTCCTCGACGTATCGCTGGGCCAGCTCGCGGATGTACTCGCCGTGATAGCCGCCCTCGGGGAGCGAGACGGACTGCCCGGCGAGCTCGCGCACGCGGGCCTGCACGCTGAGCGCGAGGTTCGCGATCTGCGCGCCCGCATCGTTGTAATAGAACTCTCGCGAGACCCGCCAACCGGTCGCGGACAGCAGCGACGAGATCGCGTCGCCCAACGCGGCCTGCCGGCCGTGCCCGACGTGCAGCGGCCCCGTGGGATTCGCCGACACGAACTCGACGTTCACCGGACACTGCTCGCCGGCATTTGATTGGCCGTAGGCATGGCCTGCCGCGATGAGGGCGCGCAGCCCTTCGGCGAAGACGTCGGTCGCGAGGCGAAAGTTGATGAACCCCGGCCCCGCGATCTCGGCCGCGCGGATTCCCGCCCGCAAATGGTCGAGGCGCTCGATGATCGCCGTCGCGAGGTCGCGCGGCTTTTTCCCGAGCGGCTTGGCGAGCACCATCGCGAGATTGGTGGCCCAGTCGCCGAACGCGGGATCGCGCGGCCGCTCGATGACCGGCTCGACGTCCTCCGGCCCGCCGAGCGCCCGCACGGCGCGAACGAGCTCGGCGCGAAGCGCCTCAGTCGTGTCCATCAGCCGTCCGACCCGCCGCTCGAGCCGGGCTTCTTGGGCGAGCTGGAGCTCGACGAGTCGGGCTTGCTCGTCGAGCTCGTACCGCCGGACATGTCGCTCTTCGATTCGGTCCGCTTGGATTCGGTCCGCTTGGATTCCGAGCCGCTCGGTGAGGCGGCATCCGCTTTCGATTCAGCGGCCTTGGACTCCGCCTTCGACTCGCTCTTCCCGCCGCCCTCGCCCGACGATTCGCCCGACGATTCGCTCGACGCCTTCTCGGACGGCTTGCCCGCGCCGCTCGTTTCGGTGCGCGTTGCGCCCGTAGTCGGTGAGGTAGAAGCCCGAGCCTTTGAACACGAGCCCGGCGCCGCCCGACAGCTGGCGCGCCGCAATCTTGCCGCACTCCGGACACTCGAGCTCCGTCACGGCGTCGGCCATCTTGCGGTAGAAGCGCTCGAAGCTGTGGCCGCTTGGACAGCGGAACTCGTAAGTTGGCATTTACCTGAGACTTAGGCGACGCGGGCGAGATTGAAAGTTAATGAGGTTTGGGAGGGGAGTTCAAGGACGCGACGACAGCCACTGTGTCCACCCGTCGCACCGGTCCGACCCGTCACGTCGGGCGGTACTCGCCCCACGCCTCTCGCAGCGAATCCGCGATCTCGCCCACACTCGCGCGCGCGCGCGCGGCGTCGATGATGAGCGGCATGAGCGGCGTTCGCGCTGTCGGCGATCGATCCCGCGCGCGCCGCGTCGCGCAGCGCGCCGAGCGCCGCGATCACGCGAGCGCGCATCGCGCGCACCGCGCGATTGTTTGAGGCGCTCCACCTGCTCGCGCTCGAGCGCCGAATAGTCCGGCGCGGGAATGATCGGCGGCGGCGCGCCGTCGGCGAACTTGTTCACGCCGACGATCACCGTCTCTCCGCGCTCGACGCGCATCTGCTGGTCGTACGCGCTGCGCGCGATCTCCTCCTGGAAGAACGACGCCTCGATCGCGTGCGCCGCGCCGCCGAGCGCGTCCACCGCGTCGAGCAGCTCGAGCGCGCGGCGTTCGAGCTCGTTCGTCAGGTGCTCGACGTAGTAGCTCCCGGCGAGCGGATCGGCCGTCGCCGCGGCGCCCGACTCGAACGCGATGACCTGTTGCGTGCGGAGCGCGAGCGTCGCCGCCTCGGCCGTCGGCAGCGCGAGCGCTTCGTCGTACCCGTTCGTGTGGAGCGACTGCGTGCCGCCGAGCACCGCCGACAGCGCCTGCACGGCGACGCGCACCACGTTGTTCAGCGGCTGCTGCGCCTGGAGCGTCACGCCGCCCGTCTGCGTGTGAAAGCGAAGCCGGCAGCTCTGGTCGTTCGCCTTGAATCGCTCGCGCATGAGCCGCGCGTAGATGCGGCGCGCGGCGCGGAACTTGGCGACCTCCTCGAACAGGTCGTTGTGCGCGGCGAAAAAGAACGAAAGGCGCGGGGCGAACGAGTCGACGTCGAGGCCGCGCGCGACGGCGCGCCGGACGTACTCGACGGCATTCGCGAACGTGAATGCCAACTCCTGAACTGCCGTCGCCCCCGCCTCGCGGATGTGGTAGCCCGAGATCGAGATCGGGTTCCAGTTCGGCACTTCCTTGGCGCAAAACCGGAACACCTCGGCGACGAGCGCGAGGCTCGGCTCCGGCGGATAGATGTACGTGCCGCGCGCGATGTACTCCTTCAGGATGTCGTTCTGAATCGTCCCGCTCAGCTTGGCGCGGCCGATGCCCCGCTCTTCGCCCACGACGATGTACATCGCGAGCAGCGTCGACGCCGTCGCGTTGATCGTCATCGAGGTCGAGACCTTGTCGAGCGGGATGCCGTCGAGCAGACGGTGCATGTCGTCGGCCGTGTCGATCGCCACGCCGACGCGCCCGACTTCGCCGAGCGCGCGCGGCGAGTCGGAGTCGATGCCCATCTGCGTCGGCAGGTCGAACGCGACGCTGAGCCCCGTCTGCCCCGCGTCGAGGAGCAGGCGGAATCGCCGGTTCGTCTCCGCGGCCGTCCCGAAGCCCGCGTACTGGCGCATCGTCCACAGGCGGCCGCGGTACATCGTCGCCTGCACGCCGCGCGTGAACGGGAACGCGCCGGGATCGGCGAGATCGCCCGCGTAGTCGAGCGGCGCATCGGCCGGACGGTAGACGACGTCGACCGGAATGCCCGACGGCGTTTCGCGCTGTTCGTCGTTCTCGCGTGGCTGGCTCATGCGCCCGGAAGATAATCCTCCTCGGGCACGGCACGCGCGCGGTGCGTCGGGCGTCGCCTGGTACCGCCGCGCCAGCCTGTACGACACGGGAACTACAATTTCGCGGAGGGGCCGGATTGCGCGGAAAAAGCAAATGCTTGAAGAAAACCCAAAAACAATTTCAAGAAGTTGCCGTTCTCCGCGAAATCCGCTTCTTCCGCGAAATCGTTGCAGTATCAAATCGTACAGCTTCCCCGGCGAGACGATCGCCGAGGCCACTCGGAACCCGAGCGGAATCTCAAGCGACGACGAGATCCGGCCGCGGCGAAAGGATCTGTTGCGCGAGCGCGACCTCGTTCTTGCTGCCGATGTAGAGCGGCGTGCGCTGGTGCAGCTCGGTCGGCGAGACGTCGAGGATGCGCTGGCCGCCGTCGATCGCCGCGCCGCCGGCTTGCTCGACGATGAACGCGAGCGGGTTCGCCTCGTACAAGAGGCGCAGCTTGCCGCGCGTCGTCTTCGTGTTCGCCGGATACGCGAAGATTCCGCCGCCGAGCAGGTTGCGGTGGAAGTCGGCGACGAGCGAGCCGACGTAGCGCGTGCTGAGCGGCCGGTGGTCGTTCTCGAGGCCGCGATAGTGCCGCATGACCGAGCGCACGCGCTCGTCCCACATCCCCTCGTACGAATCGTTCACCGAGAGGTACCGGCCGTCTTCCGGAATGCGGATGTTCGGATGCGAGAGCAGAAACTCGCCGATCGACGGATCGAGCGTGAAGCCGTGCGCGCCCTGCCCCGTCGTGTACACCATCATCGTGCTCGACCCGTAGATGACGTAGCCGGCGGCGACCTGCCGTCGCCCCGGCTGGAGCAGATCCTCCATCTCGCCGTGGCGGCCGCGCGTGATCTTGCGGACGACGGAGAAGATCGTGCCGACGGGAACGTTGACGTCGATGTTCGACGAGCCGTCGAGCGGATCGAAGAGCAGCACGTACTTGCCGCACTTGAAGTGCTCGGGGATCTGGATGATCCCGGGCTCCTCTTCCGACGCCATGGCGCACAGCCGGCCGCCGTGGTCCATCGCCTTGACGATGATCTCGTTCGCCATCACGTCGAGCTTCTGCTGCACTTCGCCCTGCACGTTCTCCGTGTCCGCCGACCCGAGAATGTCGGCCAGACCGGCGCTGCGCACTTTGTTGGCGATCATCTTCGCGGCGAGCGCGAGGTCGTACAGAATGCCGGAGAGCTCGCCCGTCGCTTCAGGATGGAGACGCTCCTCCTCGATGATGAAGCGCTCGATCGTGACGACCGATGTTGCCGTGTGTTTGACCACGCTGCCTCACCTGTCCGAGGTTAGTCGCGCGGCGGCGTACTCGCGCGCGTCGACTTCATACCTGTTTCCGTGATATCCGCGTCGCACCGACTCCCATAGATACCGAACCGCGAACGTCCGGTCGGACTCAAACTGGGCAACGTGCCGGATTTCATGCAAGAGCAATTCTGCCGACGCGCGGCTCGGATGCGCCAGCCAAATGGTGCGCCAGAGGGTGATCGCCGACACTGACGCCCGGCCCAGACACCATCCGCCGACGCGCGGCGGCAGCCCGCCGCTGCGCCAGCGCGCCGTTCGCAGCTCGGGATAGCGCTCGAGCAAGGCGGGCGACAGCTCGATCGGGTGTCCGACTACGGCTCGCGCGGCCCGGCGGAGCGCGGCGGCAATACCCATGTATCTCCCGCGGCGTCGATGGTCAGCCGGTGTCCGTCCGTGCGCGCGACGATGGTCCCGAGCCGGTCGGTGCGCAAGACCTGCGCCCCGTGCGACGCGAGCCGCTCCATGATCGCCGGCGTCGGCAGATGATACGAATTCCCCGCGCCCACGGACACGAGCGCCAGCCGCGGCGCGACCGCGTCGAGGAAGCGCTCGCTGCTGCTCGTCTTGCTGCCGTGGTGGCCGACCTTCAGCACGTCGGCGTGCAACTCGTCGCGCTCGTGCGCGAGAAGCCACTCTTCCTCCGGCTGCTCGGCGTCGCCCATGAGCAGCATGCGAATCGTCGCCGTAGCGAACGAGCACGATCACGCTCGCGAGATTGGGATCGACGAGCGACGCGGTCCACGCCGAGTCGGGCGCGAGAAACTCGAGCGCGACGCCGTCGACCGCCATCTCGTCGCCGGGGTGCGCGCGCACCCACCGCACGTGGTCGCGCTTCGCCGCGTCGAGCGACGCGCGATACGACTCGGCCGCCCCCGGAAAACCGGCGTCGACGTAGGTCGGCGGGGTGAAGCGCGTCGAGAACCGTCGCCGCGCCGCCGACGTGATCCGTGTGCGGGTGCGACAGCACGAACAGGTCGAGCGGCCCGCCCCGGCGCCCGATGTACGGCACCACGGTCTGATGCCCCGCGTCGCCGCCGCGCCACGCGCGTCCCGCGTCGACGAGAATCCAGTGCCCGTGCGGCGTGCGCAGCGCGATCGCGTCGCCCTGGCCGACGTCGATCATGTGCAGCTCGAGCTCGCCGTCCGTGCTCGCCGCGACGCGCGACGACGCGACCGGCAGCCAGACGAGCATCACCGCGGCGACGGCCGAGAGGGTCGCCGGCGCGCGCCAGTCGCGCGACGCGCAGGCGACGATGAACGCCGCCGACAGCACCGCGGCGATCGCGGCGCAAGCCGGAGTGGGCGCGACGAGGATCGACGCGCCCGGCGTCGCGGCGGCGACCGTCGCGACGCGATCGAGACCCCCGAGCAGCGGGTGCGCCGCGTCGGCGAGCAGCGACGCGAGCGGATGGATCGGCGCGAGCAGCATTCCGACGAACAGCATGGGCTGGGCGAGCTCGAGGAGCGGCGTCGCGGCGAGATTGGTGAGCGGCGCGGCGAGGCTGATGCGGCCGAACACCCACGCGACGATCGGCGCCGACCCGATCGTGGCGACGGTCGTGCCGACGAGAATCAACGCCGGCGCGCGCGCGAGCGACGGAAGCCGGTGCACGCCGATTCGCCGCGCGACGCGCGCCGCGGCGATCATCGACGTGACGCCGACGACGCTGAGCTGGTAGCCGGCGTCGAGCACGACGCGCGGATCGACAAGCGGCTGCGCGGCGCCAAGCGCGACGATCGCCCAGCGCGACGTCGGCCGCTGCGCGAGGCGGCTGGCGAGGAACGCGTTGAGCATGATCGCCGCGCGGACCGCCGGGATCGGCGCGCCGATGACGGCGACGTAGACCACGACGGCGGCGATCGTGAGAACGTTGGCGCGCGAACGAGGCACGCCGGCGAGTTGCAACGCGATCTCGATGGCGAGCGCGATGATGCCGACGTGCAGTCCGGCGATGGCGAGAATGTGCGCCAGCCCCGCGGCGGCGAAGCGGTCGCGCACCTCGGGGGCGAGCTCGCTCCGGTCGGCGATGAGCAGCGCGCGCACGAGCGGCGCGTCGCCGCCGAAGGTTCGGTCGATCGCGCGACCCGCCGCCTGTCGCCACCGAACGAGCAGCGAGCGGCCCGCGCGAGAGCGTGATGCTCGCGTGATCGATCAGCACGCCGCGCTGCGTCCGAGCGACGTCGCCGGCCGCGACGACGCGAGCGCCGGCGGGCGCTCGCCCCGTTTCGACGGAGAGCCAGACGCGCCCGCACACGCCTGCATCGCCGGCGACGTAGCCGCCCGGCCCGACGCTGTCCTCGACGACCACCGCGAGCGTCGCGCGTCGCGGCGTCGATGCCGCGCACGACTCGGACGCGGCCGTCGTCGCGCGAGCGATGCCGAATCCCGCCGCGACGAGCAGCGCGAACGTCGATCGCGATGACCGGTCCGCGCCGCCACCCGATCGCGCCAGCGACGGCCGCGACGCCGAGCGCCGCGATCAGCGATCCCGAAGGCCCGCCGCCGGCGAATCCGGTGAGCAGGCCGGCGAGATAGCATCCGAGCGAGAGCACGACGAGCGGCACGCGCGCAATGTTGCGCGCGCCGCAGCCCGCATCGCTCATCAGTTCATCGCGACCCGGCGCAAAGCAGCGCCGGCGGCAGCGTCAGACCGCGAGCGGCAGCGGCCTTCGCTCGGCGACGATCTGCCCCGTGAACGTCGACCCCGTCGTCCCGGTGAGCTCCACCGTCACGTACGAGCCGAGCATGCTCGCGTCGCCGGGCACCATCACCGTCTTGAAGTCGCGCGTGCGCGCCATGAGCACGTCGTCGCCGCGACGCGCCTCGCGCTCGATGAGCACTTCGTAGCGACGGCCGAGCTGCGTCATGTTCGACGCGCGCGCGCCGCCGCGGATCGTCTCGACGAGCCGCGCCAGCCGCTCGCTCGCCACCTCGTCGCTCACCGTGAGCTCGGCGGGCATGCGCGTCGCCGGCGTTCCGTCGCGCGGCGAGAACTTGAACGTGAATCCGTCGGCGAACCCGACCTCGCGCACGACTTCGAGCGTCTCCTCGAAATCTTCGTCCGTCTCGCCGGGGAATCCGACGATCACGTCGGTCGTGAGCGACAGCCCCGGCACGGCGGCGCGCAGCTTCGCCACGCAGTCGAGATAGCCCTCGCGCGTGTAGCGACGCAGCATGCGCTTGAGCACCCGCGTCGACCCCGACTGCATCGGCAGGTGCACGTGCTCGCACACCGCGTCCACCTCGGCGAGCGCCGCGATGACGCGATCCGAGAAATCGTTCGGGTGGGGGCTGGTGAAGCGAACCCGTCGCACGCCGTCGACGGCGCCGACCGCGCGAAGCAGGTCGGCAAAATCGAACTCGCCGTCGTGATAGGAATTCACCGTCTGGCCGAGCAAGACGACTTCCGTCATGCCCTCGGCGACGACGGCTTCCACTTCGCGCACGACGTCCGCCAGACGACGGCTCCGCTCCGGGCCGCGCGTCGTCGGCACGATGCAGTACGTGCACCGATAGTCGCAGCCGCGCTGCACGGGAATCCAGGCCTTCACCTTGTCGAAGCGGCGCGGCTGGAAATCCTCGTAGTGCTCCTCGAGGTCGAACGTCGTGGCGATCGTGCGCTCGCCCGCGCGCGCGCGGTCGATCAGATCGGGCAGGGCTCGATAGCCGTCGGGCCCGATCACGATGCTGACGTGCTTGGCCTTCGTGAGCAGCTGAGGACCGAGCCGCTGCGCCATGCAGCCCGTCACGCCGACCACCGACCCGGGCTTCATGTTCCGCTTCAACTCGCCAAGCCGCCCGATCACGCGCTGCTCGGCGTGGTCTCGAATCGCGCAGGTGTTGACGAGAATGACGTCCGCGCCGTCGGGACTATCCACCGCGTCGTAGCCGTGCGCCGCGAGCTTTCCGAGCATCAGCTCGGAATCGCTCACGTTCATCTGGCAGCCGTAGGTCTCGACGTATACGGTGGGGCGCTGCTGCGTCATAGCCGTAGGAATTTACTCGCTGCACGGCGCCCGGCGCTTCCCGCGCCGGGACGCGCATGCAGCGACTCGCCAATCGAGACCAGGCGCGCCGGTGAAACGATCGCCGCGCACGAATGAGGGATCGGCAATTCGCACATCGAGATAGTCGCCGGTCACCCCTTCGCGTTCGGCTCCGCCGCCGACCACGACGACGTCGGCCAGCCCGCCGTCTCGAGCGGCGGCGTATGTCGCTGCCTTTGCGTCGGCCGAGCTCGCGCAACTGCGCCGCCCGTTCGGTGATCGCCGCCGGATGCACGCGGTCGCCAAGCCGGTCCGCCGCGGTGCCCGGCCGCGCCGAATACGGAAACACGTGCAGGTAGGTGAACGGCAACTCGTCGATCAGCGCGCATCGTTGCCGCGTGATCGTCGGCGGTCTCGCCCGGAAACCCGGCGATGACGTCCGCGCCGAGCCCGAGGATCGGCATTCGGCTCGCCAGCCTCTCGATTGACGCGGCGTACGACGCGCGCGTGTACCAGTGCCGGCCCATTCGCTTGAGCACGCGATCCGACCCTGACTGCAGCGGCGCGTGCACGTGCGGCGTCAGCCGCTCCGGCGCGCCGGCGAGCAACGCGACCAACCGATCGTCCAACTCGGTGGCTTCGATCGACGACAGTCGGAAGCGCACGACCGGCACGTCCGCCACGAGCCGCTCCATCAACTCGCCGAGCGACGACCCGCGATCGGCGCCGTACGTGCCGATGTGAATCCCGGTGATGACGATCTCCGGATGCCGGGCGGCAAGCATCGTTGCCTCGAGCACCAGCTCGTCGATCGGCCGGCTGCGATTTGCGCCGCGCGCGAGCGTCGTCGCGCAGAAGGTGCAGTGCTCGTCGCAGCCGTCCTGGATCCGCAGCAAGGCGCGCGTCCCCGCCTGCCCGCTCGTTCGCGCGGCGAGCGGGCGCTCGGCGAGTCCCAACGCGCCAGCGATCGCGTCGAGGTCGGCGCCGGCCACGACGCTCTCTACGGATGGCAGCGAGGCGACGCGCGACGCCGCCGGACGCGCATCGTCGAGCGCCGCGGCACATCCCATCACGACGCTTCTCAGCCCGGCGCGTTCGCGCGCGCTCCGGCGCACGACCTTTCGGAGCTCGGCCTCCGCCTCCGACGTCACCGCGCAGCTGTTGAACACCGCGACGTCGGCGTCCGCGGCGCGGGACACGATCGCGTGCCCGTTCGCCTCGACCATCGCCCGAACCGCTTCGCTGTCGTAGTGGTTCGCGCGACACCCGAAGGTGCGCAGGTAGACCTTCACACTGGCACCGCGCCGGCCATCGTCACGCGCACTTCGCGGTGCGCGGGCTTCGCCGGCAGCGAGAAGTGAAACGCGCTCCCCTGCCCTTCGCCGGCACTCTGCACCCAGATCTTTCCGCCGTGCGCGTCGACGACGAGCTTGCAGAACGCCAACCCGAGCCCCGAGCTGCGCGTGCTCGGCACGTTCTGGGTCTTCACGCGCTCGAACTTGCGGAAGATCACTTCGTGATACTCGGGCGGGATGCCGGGGCCGTTGTCGGCGACCGTGAAGAGGATCCCCTCGCCGTCTCGTCGCGCGGACAGGTGCAGCTTGATCGCGCTGGCCGAGTGGGTGAGCGCGTTCTGCACGAGGTTGCCGAGCACGCGCTTGAGCAGCGCCTTGTCGGCCTCGAACACCGGCGCGTCGTCGCTCGAGTCGATCGCGGCGGTCGCGCCCTCCTGCTGGAAACGGATGCTCCACTCGTGCACGATTTCGTTGAGCAGCGCGGCCGGGGCGATGGGCTGAAGGTCGAGCGACATCGTCGCCTCCTCGATGCGCGAGACCTCGAGCAGGTCGCCGATCAGCGCGAGCAGGTCTTCGGCCTTCCCCTCCGCGTCGGTGAGCATCTGCCGCTGCCGGTCTTGCAGCGCGCCGAAGTCGCCGTCGATCATCATCTCGAGCGTGGCGAGGACCGACGTGAGCGGCGTCTTGAGGTCGTGGACGATCATCTTCATCAGATCGTCGCGCATCTTCTCGACCTCGCGCAGCTTGCGCAGCGCGTCCTCGAGCGAGTCCGTCGTGGCCTTGAGCTTGAGCAGGCTGCGAACGCGCGCGCCGAGCACCAGGCGGTTGTGCGGCTTGGTGAGGAAGTCGTCGCCTCCCGCCTCGATCGCCTTCACGCGATCCGTCGTGTCGTTGAGCGCGGTGACGAAGATGACCGGCATGCTCTTCGTGCGCGGATCGCGCTTGATCCGCCGGCAGACCTCGAACCCGGTGGACCGGTCGTCCACGCCGAGGTCGCCGGCCGGCATCGACACGTCGAGGATGCACAGGTCCGGCCGCCGCTCGAAGCACATCGCCAACGCCGACGGGCCATCCGTCGCCGCGAGCGCGCGAAATCCCAACACGTGGAGTTGGTCGAACAACAACTCCACGTTCGCCGCCACGTCGTCGGCGACGAGAATCAGCGGGGCGTTCGCGGGCGGGCTGTTGTTCTCCACGTTCGGATCATGGGCGGATGCTGAGACCGATGCTGATCGTCCACGCGCTCTCCGACGCGTTCACGTCCGCGCTCCGGCTCGCATGGATCACCGCAAGATCGCTCAACACCCTCCCGTTCGCGAACAACGTGCCGATGCCCCCGCTCACGCTCTTTTCGGTCACCGTGTTGGCATTCGCGGTGAACGGAAGCGTGCGGTCGCGGAATCCGGCGCGAAAGAAGAGCGGCCGCGACCCCAGCTTGGGCCCGGCGATGTCGGCCCCGACGCTCGTGTCCCAGCCGTCGACCCCTTGCAGCCCGGGATTCCCGAGGCTTCCGAGCACCGACCAGTTGTCGTGCGACGTCCGCGCGGAGATGAAGGAATTGGCGATCCCAGTGTAGGTGACCGACCCGCCGAACTGATTCGGAACACGGGCGTGCGTCAGCGTCGTGTCGCCGGCCGACATCGTCAGCGAGCCGCCCTGCCGCGCCGGACGCGGCGAAGGTCACGTCCTTGGCCAGGAACTGCACACCGATCGACGCCGCCGTTCCGCTGAAGCTGAGGATGCGCTGCTGCTGCGCCTTCGCGAACGCCACCGTGTCGTCGAACGACTGCGTCAGCGTCACGAGATTGTGGCCGGTGATGGCGTGAAGGCCGAGCCCGAAACGGAACCAGGTCGCGGGCGACCAGCCCGCGGCGAACCGGACGTCGTTCATCGCGCCCTGGATGGCGAGCTTCGTCGTCATCAGCACCGTGTCGGTGCCGGACAGGATTTGCTGAGACGCGAACGTCGTCGTGCCCGTTCGATCGAGCAGGCTCGACGAACCGAGGCTCAACACCAGACCGCTCGCCACCGGGAATCGCGCCGAAGACGTTCGGATAACGCGGCGTCGTCGTGTTGTCCGTACCGTTGGGCGTATGGACGGTCCGAAACTCCGGCTCCGCCTGGAAATAAATCATCCGCGTGAGCAGCAGCGCGACGCTCGCCGGATTCACCGGCGTCAGCGGGTCGATCTCCGCCAACGATCCGCCCGCGCCGAGCGTGCGCGTGCTCATCTGGCCGGCCGGAAAGCCGAAGCCTTGCAGGCTCAGGCTGGCCTGAGCAGAGGCCCGCGCCGCGAGACCAGCGGTGCCGATCAGGCGCCGATGGCCCCGCGCCAGAGAGCGTTCGAGCGAGGACGGAGTCGTGTCATTTACGGCAGCCCGTAGTTGATCGCCGGGACGAACGTGATGCGGAGTCGCGGTCGCAACGCGGCCGGCGCGCGGCTCGAGAAGAAATCGATTTGCGCGGGACGCTGCCCTTCGGTGCCGCTCAACAGCGCCAGCGCTCGCTGTGCGACCGTCGCCGGCTGGTTCTTCCAGAGGCGCATGAGCCCGACGATCTCGAATGACTTCACCCCGCTGTCGCCCGGAGCGATGGAGAGCGAGTCGAGATTGAACTCGCCGGCGTTCCCCACGAATTGCAGCAGCGACGTCACGTCGGTGACGGCCGGAGTGGACAACACCGCGACGGGAAAGACCTTGATCGAGTCTTTGGCGTCGACGAAACGATTCGGCGATTGCGTGACGAGCAGCGATGCGCGCACGATCGTCGTCGAGTCGATGATCCGCGACGGGATGTTGAACCTGAGGAAGGCCCGGCGAGGCGGCGGCCCCCCGACGCTCAGCAGCAACGGGTTGATCGGCGTCGCGCCTTTTGCGAGGATGCTGAAGTCCGACAGCGGCCCTGACAGGAACAGCTGATCCGTCGGCGTCGTCGAGATCGGCGTCACGAGCACGGGCGTGGCCGCCGTGTCCTTGGACGCCTTGATGCGCAGCGCGACCGACTGCCCGCCATTCGACGAGCCGACGCGAATGTCGTAGCCCGGGCGCGCGACCAAACGGAGCCCGACTCGCAGCTTCTTTCCGTTCTTGATGCGGTCGAGCACCGTGTCGGTGGAGATCGGAATGTGCAGCGTGTCGGTGAGCGATTCCGGCGCGAACGTCTTGCTGCCGAGAAACCGGTCCGGCCGGAACAGCGACGTGAGGATCGACGCCACCGTGTCGGTCGCCGCCGTGTCCACGTCGTACGCCTCGATCGTCACCGGGGCCGCCGGGCGACGGAGCGAGTCGTCCGCCGCGATCGGCATGACCAGCTCGGCGCTGTCGACCTCGGTGATGGTGCTGTCCGTCGAGGCTGGCGCCCGTGAAGGTTTGCGTGATCGTGTCGTAGCGGATGATCGCTCGGCTGTCGAGCGTATCGCCGTGCGACGACAGCATGAGAAAGACTTCGTTGCCGATCGACGGGATGCCGAGGACCGTCGTGTCGGCGAACACTGCGTCGATGATTGTGTCCTGCAGGGTGATCGCCTGCTCTGGGCAGAGCAGGGGGCACGACTTGCCGGCGTTGAGATTGTCGCTGCAAGCGGCAATCGCCAACGTCGACGCGACCATGCCAAGGAGGACGGCGCGCTTCTGTTTGATAAAAAACTCTCCGGTCATCGCCGGTGAAGTGAATTCGTGGTGAAAGCTCTTGGGAGAAGCTCGTCGAGCGTCCAGCGGGCCTCGCGACCCTCGCGGGTCGTGGACACGACGAGGAGGTGCGGAGAAAACTCCTCCAACACCTGACGGCACATGCCGCACGGCGGCGTCGGCTCTTCGGCTTCGGTCGCGATCAAGACCGCCTCGAACCGTTGGTTGCCGCGCGCCACCGCCGCGGCGACCGCGCTGCGTTCAGCGCAGATACCCGCCGGATACGACGCATTTTCGACGTTGCACCCTTCGGCGACGCTTCCGTCCGAGGACAGCAACGCCGCCCCGACCCGGAAACCCGAATACGGCGCGTAGGCGCGCTCCATGGCCGCGAAAGCACGCTCGCGCAGCATGGTCATGGTACGTTCGTCGCCGGTCGGCTCGACGCCGGGCCGCTGCTCGACCGCCATGTCAGCGGACGATTGCCGTGAGAAACGACGTCCCGCGGCCTCGGAACTCGATCCCGAACCACTCGGCCACCGTCGCGCCCAGGTCCGAGAACGTGGAGCGCGTGCCGACGCTACCCGGCCGAACTCGAGGTCCGAGGACCAACAGCGGCACGCATTCGCGTGCGTGGTCGGTCGACGGGGTCGTCGGATCGTTTCCGTGGTCGGCGGTGATGAAGAGCAGATCGTCCCCTTGAAGCGAGGCTAGCAATGGTGGGAGCGCCGCGTCGAACTCGCGCAGCGCCCCATAAAACCCCGCAGCGTCGTTCCGGTGCCCGAAAGCCTGATCGAAATCTACCAAGTTCGCTAAAAGTAACCCCTGCTCACCCTCAGAAAGCCACTTGAGAATCGCCGTGATCCCCTCGGCGTTCGACGCTGTGTGTCTGGACTCGATGGCCCGACCGGCAAAGAGGTCATCGACCTTGCCGACGCCTGATCGCGGTACCCCAGCGGCTGCCAGCGCGTCGAGTAGCGTCTCGGAAGGCGGAGCGATCGAGAAATCACGACGGTTCTTGGTCCGGTTGTAAGCGCCCGGCGTGCCGACGAACGGCCGAGCGATGACTCGCGACACGTCGTTCGGCGCGACGAGCATCTCTCGCGCCACCGCGCAGGCGCGGTACAGCTCGTCCAGGCGCACCACGTCCTCGTGCGCCGCGAGCTGAAAGACCGAATCGGCGGACGTATACAGTATCAGATCACCCGTCTTCTGATGCTCCGGTCCGAAGCGGTCGATCACCGCCGTTCCGCTCGCCGCGATGTTGCCGATCGTCCCGCGGCCGACCCTCGCCTCGAACGCCGACACGAGTTCCCGTGGAAATCCGTTCGGGTACGTCGGAAACGGGCGCTCGAGGTGAACGCCCGGCGATCTCCCAGTGTCCGGCCGTGCTGTCTTTGCCCGCGGATTGGGGGACCATCTTCCCCCAGGCACCGCTGCGAGTCGCCCTCCGCCCGCATTCCGGCGAGGGGCGCGATCCTCCCGAGACCGGCCCTCTCGAGATTGGGCAGCGAAAACCCGCCGACAGCGCGCGAGAGGTTGCCGAGCGTGTCGCTCCCGCGATCGCCGTAGGCATCGGCGTCCGGGGCCTCGCCGATCCCGACGCCGTCGAGGACGATGATCGCGGCGCGACGACTCATGCGGCCTCGTTCAGGTAGCGTCGCGGCAATCGTCCGCGGAGCCCGGTGAGCACCTCGTACGGGCTCAGCGCCGCCGAATCCGGCGAGCTCCGAGACGGTGATCTCGTCGGCGCCGTCCCTCCCGATCAACGTCGCGACGTCGCCGACGTGCACACGCAACGTCGGTCACGTCGAGCATCGTCATGTCCATCGTCACGACGCCGGCCACCGGCGCGCGCCGCCCGCCGATCAGCGCGACGCCGCGGTTTCCGAGCACGCGCCGATATCCGTCCGCGTAGCCGATTCCCAACGTCGCGATCCGCCGTCGCCCGACCGCGCGATAGGTGGCGCCATAGCTCACCGTCTCGCCGTCGTCGATGACGCGCAGTTCCACCACGCGTGCCCGAACCGCGGCGACCGCGCGGGGAGTGAGGCCGCTCGCGGCGCCGATGCTCACGCCGTAGAGGAAGATCCCCGGCCGCGCGAGCGTCCACGGGGATTTTCCTCGCCGCTCGACCGCCGAGCTGTTTTCGGCGTGCAGCATCGCCGGGCGCATGGGCAACGCCGCGATCGCGCGCTCGAATCGATCCTCCTGTGTCGCGCGAGATTCGTCGGCGAGGTCGGCCGAATGAAAATGGGTGAACGCCCCTTCCGGCGGAAAAGCGGCGACGAGCGTCGACGATCGAATCGAGCTCGTTCCATTGAATGCCCGCGCGACTCATGCCGGTGTCGATGGCGAGCTGCCACGGGAGACCAGTCGTCCGCCAAGCCAGAATCGACTCGCGCGCGCCGAGCGACGGCGTCAATCGCGCCCGCTCGGCCGCGCGCGAGATCGTCGACGAGCAGCGGTGTGAACACGACGATGGGGCGCGTCACCCCGGCGGCACGAAGCTCTTCGCCCTCCTCCACCGTCGCGACGCCAAAACCCCACGGGTCGAGACGCTCCAACGCCCGCGCGACCGGTACCGCGCCGAGCCCGTATGCATCCGCCTTCACCATGGGCAGGAGTGGCACGCCGGCGCGCGCCGCGTACGCGGTTCCGTTTTGCAACAACGCGCCGAGGTCGACATCGACCCAGGCGCGCGCGTTCAAAGCGTGCATTGACCGGTCGTTCAGAGGGCGGGTAGTATACCGGACCCGTGGAGGCTATGCAAGTGAAACCGTCGCTTGAAGATACGCTGTCTCTGATGCGCGACCTTCGCGCCCGTTGCGACTGGGACGCGGCGCAGACGCACGAGTCCCTTCGCCCCTATCTGATCGAGGAGGCCTACGAGGTCGACGACGCCATTCGAGGCGGCGACGACGCCAAACTCCGCGAGGAGCTCGGCGACCTTCTGCTCCAAGTCCTGTTTCACTCCGTTCTCGCGGAAGAACGCGGTGCGTTCGACATGCACGACGTCGCCGACACCTTCATCACCAAGATGAAAGCGCGACACCCTCATCTGTACGGCGACGGCGTGAAGCAGCCGTGGGAGCAGATGAAGGCGTCGCGGCGCGCGAGCATCGTCGACGGTCTCCCGGCCGACCTTCCCGCCCTGCACCGCGCCTTTCGCCTCCAGGATCGCGCCGCCGGCGTCGGATTCGATTGGCCGAGCGTCGAGGGCCCGCTCGAGAAAGTCGACGAGGAGATCGGGGAGGTTCGCGCCGAGCTCGCGTCCGCGCGCGACGACGCACCGAGTCGGGCGCGGCTCGAAGCCGAGCTTGGTGATCTCTCTGTTCGCCGTCGTCAACCTGTGCCGCAAAGCCGACGTGCATCCGGCGCTGGCGCTCGACTCCGCGAACGTGAAGTTCGCGCGGCGCTTCGAGGCCGTCGAGCGTCTCGCCGCCGAACGCGGCCTGGTCGTCGGCAAAGCATCGCTCGGCGAGCTGGACGCGATCTGGGATGAGGTGAAGCGTGACGAGCCTTAGCATGGGCGGACGCAGCTCTACTCGCGGGCGCAGATCTACGAATTGAACTGCAACGGGATTTCGCGGAGACCACGGAATTCCGCGGAGCCGCCCAACGGCAAACAAGATCCCCTTGGGGGAACGACCTCGGGGTGCCCCAGTGGCATCCCGAGGGTCTTTAACAAAAGCCTTGTTGTTGTCGTTGTTGGTTTGGCTTGAACCGCGGAATCGGTGGCCTCCGCGAAATCTGTTGCAGTTCAATTCGTATAGCCTGGATCTCGCGGAGGGTGGATCTCGTAGAGGTTGGATCAACTTGTTGTAGCCGCGTCGGCTTGACGTTTGTCGCCGCGGAGCGGAGTGTATCAGGAGATGCGCCTCTCCCTCCCACCCAAGTGGCGAGGCGCGACCGTCGCCGCGGCGTTGTGGATCGTGGCCGGCGTGTCCGCGCCCGCGGCAAGCGCGCAGGAATTGCGCGGCACCGTCCGTGACAGCGCGTCGCGACAGCCGATTTCGACCGTCGTCCTGATTCTCTCCGATTCGGCGGGCAAGCCGATCGTTCGCAATCTCACGAACGAGCGCGGGGAATTCCGCGTGCAGCTGCCGGCCGGCGCTCGTCGCCTGCAGTTGCTGCGCATCGGCTTTCGTCCTCGCTCGGTCGTCGTGCCCGCGCCGACCGACGGCGTCGTCACGCTCGACCTCACGATGCGGATGATCCCGACGCTGCTCGATCCCGTGCAGGTCACCGACTCGCCGAACTGCCCTCGGCGCGACGATCGCGCGGCGGCGTTCGCGCTGTGGGATCAGGCGCGATCGGCGCTGCTCGCCGCGGTGGTGGCGCGCGAGACGGAGCACGCGGTGATCAAACGGCTGCACTTCGATCGTCAAATGCAGCAGGACGGGTTCACGGCATCGAGCCAGACCGTGCACGTCGACTCGAGCTCCGGATCGCGCCCCTTCGTCGCCACGCATCCCGCCGCGGAGTTCGTCGAGCGTGGATTCGTGGACGACAGCGCCAACGTGGCGGTGTTCAACGGGCCAGACGCCGACGTCATGCTCGACGACGCGTTTCCGCGCGGCTACTGCTTCCAGCTCGCGAAATCGGATCGCGAGCGGCCGCAGCAGATAGGACTCGCGTTCGAGGCGGCGACGCACAAGCGCGGACGCGTCGACGTCGAGGGCGCGGTGTGGATCGACTCGACGACACGGTCGCTCGTGGAGATCGTGTTTCGCTACGTCGGCATCGACCGGCGCTTCGAGAAGTACGAGCCTGGCGGCCGCGTGTCGTTCCACACGATGGCCGACGGCACGCCGATCATCGATCGCTGGTCCATCCGTCCCATCGGCCTGCCCGAGTCGTCGCGCCTGGGCATCGTCATGATATCGCCCGGCGACATGCACGAAAGCGGCGGCGAGGTCGCGCGCGCGCGGTGGGCGGATGGGCGAACGTGGAACGCGCCGCTTGGCACGCTGAGCGGCGTCGTGACGCGCAATCACATCCCCACCGGCGGCCAAATGGTGACGCTCGCCGGGACCGATTACACCGCGGTGAGTGATTCGGCGGGACGATTCACTATCACCGATCTCGTGCCCGGACCTTACGCCGTGGCCGTCGCCGACACGATCCTTGCGCCGTTGGAGATCGTGCTCCGAACGCAGGTGTCGTTCACCGCGGTGCGCGATTCGACGACGAAAGTGGCCTTCGAGGCGCCGACGGCCGAGGAGTTCGCGGCGCAAATCTGCTCGCGGCACCCTTCGGCGGTCGGCCACGGCGTCATCGTCGGCCGCGCATTGCTCCCGGATCGTTCGCCGGCGATCGGGGCCCAGACCGAGGTGTCGCTCGTCACCGCCGCCGGCCTCGAAACGCTTTCAAAGGACAAGACCGACGGTCACGGCCTCTTTCACGTCTGCAACGTGCCGATCGGCTCGAAGGTCGAGGTGCGCGTCGAGCGCGAATCGCGCACGGAGACGTTGACGTCCACTGGACGTTCACGACTTCGCCCACACCGTCGAAGCGCTGCGCGTGACGCTCCACGCGACGCCGCGAACGCGCTGATTGCCTTCGCGGGCCGCGCTACGGCTTGAGGCGATTCATCATCCGCGGGAAAGCGATCACCTCGCGGATGTGCTGCAGCCCGCAGACCCACGCCACGGTTCGCTCGAGCCCGAGCCCGAACCCCGAGTGAACGAAGGTTCCGTAGCGGCGCAGGTCGAGGTACCAGTCGTAAGCGTCGACGGGCAGCTTCTCCTCGTGAATTCGATGGAGGAGCTTCTCGAGGTCGTCCTCGCGCTGCGAACCGCCGATGATCTCTCCGTACCCTTCCGGCGCGAGACAGTCGTTGCACAGCACGGTGCGCGGATCGGCGGGATTTTCCTTCATGTAGAACGCCTTCGCTTCCTTGGGGTAGTTCATCACGAACACGGGCCGGTCGTAGTCGGCCACGAGTAGCGCTTCGTCCTCCGCTCCAAGGTCGTCACCCCAGACGATCGAGCTTCCCTTCCCCTGGAGGATCTTCACCGCGTCGCCGTAGTCCACGCGATGGAACGGCGGCTTCACCCGCTCCAGCGGCGTCGTGTCTCGCTCGAGCTCCTTCAGCTCGGCCGCCCGCCGCTCCAGACACCGTTGCACGACGAACGAGACGAAATCCTCTTGCAGGCGCATGTTGTCGGCCGAGTCGTTCCACGCGACTTCGGGCTCGATCATCCAGAATTCGGTCAGGTGGCGGCGCGTCTTCGATTTCTCGGCCCGGAACGTCGGGCCGAACGTATAGATGCGGCCGAACGCCGCCGCCGCGGCTTCGCCGTACAACTGGCCCGTTTGCGCCAGGTACGCCGTGCCTTCGTCGAAGTACTTCGTCTCGAACAATCCGCTCCGCTCGCCGATCGCCGCGGTGAGAATCGGCGTGTCGATCCGCAGGAATCCGCGCTCGTAGAAAAAGTCGTGGATCGCCTGCTCGATCTCGTTGCGGATCGAAAAGATCGCGCGTACACGGTTGCTGCGCAGCCAAAAGTGCCGGTTGTCGAGGAGGAAATCGATGCCGTGCTCCTTGGGTTGCACGGGATAATCGATCGGACTCGGACCGACGATTGTGAGACCGGTCACGCCGAGTTCGTACCCGCCAGGCGCGCGCGGCTCGGCGCGCACTTCACCCGACACATGGACGGACGTTTCGAGTGTAAGTTCCTTGAAACGCTCCCAAACGTCCGGTGGCAATTGCGTCTTGACGAACACCGCTTGAACGATGCCGGTCCCGTCGCGCAGCACGGCGAACGCCACTTTCCCCGACGATCGGACATGCGTGACCCAACCGCGAATCGTCACGGTTTGGCCAACGAATTGATTGAGCTCAGCGATGCGCGGGGTCGGCGCGGAATCGGCCATTGTCTGTCTGAAATCGGGCGGAGGGAACGCCCGAGGCGAGCCGAGTCGTCCCGAGCGAGAGGCTTAAGGCTATACGTGCCTTTCGTTCGTGGGTACCCCTGGCGCGCCGACGGCCGTCGGCGCGCTGTTCGACTCGTGCGCGCTTTGACCACAGCCGCTACGCCTCGCGAATGACCCTCCGCTCGAGACTCGGCGTGGGTCTGGTCCTCATCGCGCTCATCCTCGTCGGTCCGCTCGTCTGGGCGATCTGGGGCATGCGGCGGCTTCAGGACGACGCGGCGAACCTCCGCGACCGCGACTTCGCGGCGTCGCAACTCATCGGGCGCCTGCGCGACGGACTCAATGACCTCCAGCGCGAGGAATTGGCGGTGCTGTTCACGCCGAACATCGCCAATGGCGAGTCGATCGATCGGGAGCTGAAGCACGTCGGCGCGCTGACCGATTCGTTGGCGAAGTACCAGTTGCCGGACTTCGCTCGCGGGATCGAGCCGTCGGTGGACAGCATGACGCGGGTGGCGCCCGCCGAGTTCAACGCGGCGGTCCGGGGCGATACGACCACCGCGGACTCGCTTTCGGCCAAGGCATTCGTGCCGGCGCTCCGCCGCGTCGATTCACTCGTCAAGATGGCCGAGCGTGCGCTGCTGAACCGCACGGCGGACGACGCGGGCGCCGAGGCCACCCGGATCACCCTCATAGCGTCGGGATCGGTGGTCGCGTTGTTGCTCGCGATAGTCGTCGCCGGCGCGGTCGCGTTCTGGCTCACCCGGTCGATCAGCGGTCCGATTCTCGATCTCCGCGCGGGCATGCGCGCCGTCGCGGACGGCGACCTCTCGTATCGCATCGGGACGGTGGGCGACAAGGCCGACGAGTTCCGCCAGCTCGCGGCGAGCTTCACCGAGATGACGCGGCAGCTCTCGGAGCTCGACAAGCTCAAGGCGGAATTCGTGTCCGTCGCGTCGCACGAGCTCAAGACGCCGATCAACGTCATGATCGGCTACCTGCAGTTGCTCGACGAGGGCATCTACGGGCCGGTGGACCCGCGACACACGGAGGTGCTTCGCACCCTCGAGACGCAGGCGAACACGCTGGCGCGGCTGGTGAATCAACTGCTCGACGTCAGTCGGTTCGAGGCGGGCGGCGGCCGTCTCGAGCCGCGCACCGTGAACCTCGACGACATGCTGACGGAGCTCGAGCGCTCGTTCCACGTGCTCGCCGTGCAGCGTGAGATCGAGTTCCGCATCGAGCGCGAGGACGGGCTGCCCCTCGAGGTGTACTGGGACGCCGATCGCATCAACGAAGTCGTCGGCAACCTCCTCTCCAACGCGTTCAAGTTCACTCCCCACGGCGGTACGGTCTCGCTCACGCTGGAACCGGACCAGGGGTCGGTGATCATGCGCGTGAGGGACACGGGCGCCGGGATTCCGCCGGAGCAGTTGCCGCGGATCTTCGAGAAGTTCTATCAGGCCGACAACCAGCGCGCCGCCCGCGCCGCCGGGACGGGCTTGGGACTTGCGATTGCCAAGGGGATCGTCGAAGCGCACGGAGGATGGATCTCGTGCGAAAGCACGGTTGGAGTCGGAACGACGTTCACGATCAGGCTGCCAGCTCGCGCGACGCGGCGCTCCGTGGCGCAGCGCGCGACGCCGGTCATGCCGGCCGCCGCCGTCTTGTGACGCAACTCACGCGTCGGCTCGCGACGTTCGCGGCGGCGTTCGGGCTCGTGCTCGCCTGCGCTCCGATGGCGAGGGTGGTCGGCCCCGCGCCGGTTCGCGCGTGGCCCGGTGTTCTTTCGCGCGCCCAACACTCGGCCGCCCGCGGCGAATTCGACGCCGCGGACAGCATGCTCGCCGGCTTCGCGACGCGGTACCCCACCAGCGACGAGGCGCTCGAGGCATCGTACTGGCGTGCCCTGTTCGAGCTCGATCCCTCGAATCGCGCCGAATCGGTTTCCGGCGCGATGGCGCTGCTGGATTCCTACCTCGCCGACACGCGGCCGCGCGGGCACGTCCTCGAAGCGACGGCGCTGCGCCGCGTCGCCGGCCAGCTCGATGCGCTGAACCGTCTCGCGGCGAGCGCGATCGCGCAGGCGAAGGACGCGAACGCCGCCGCGGCGATCGCTCGCGCGTTGTCCGACGCGCGCATCGAAACGCCGCGTGCCGCGGCCGAGAGCACGTCGACGTCGGCGGACGCCGAGATCAAGCGGCTGAAGGACGAACTGGCGAAGGCCAACGCGGAGCTCGAGCGCATCCGTCGCCGGCTCGCGCAACCGCCGCCGGCGCGGCGCTGATCCCCGGCTAGCCGACCCGGAACAGCTCCAGCGATCGCGCGTAGCGGTCGCCCAACACACGGCGCAGGCCCGCGTGCTCGGCGCGTTCGAGCGCCGCGTCGCGCTCCAAGAATCGCGCGCCGCGGCCTCGCGCGCGCGCTCGCTGAGCGCCTCGTCGCGAAACGGGTCGGCGATGCGGAAGGTCGGCACGCCGCTCTGCCGCTCGCCGAACAGATCGCCCATGCCGCGAAGCCGAAGGTCCTCGCGCGCGATCTCGAATCCGTCTTCGGTCTGCACGAACACCTGTAGCCGCTCCGCCACGTCCGGACTCACGTCGCCGAGCAGGATGCAGTAGGACTCCTCCGCCCCGCGCCCGACGCGGCCGCGGAGTTGGTGGAGCTGCGAGAGCCCGAACCGCTCCGGATGCTCGACGAGCATGACCGTCGCGTTCGGCACGTCGATCCCCACCTCGATCACCGTCGTCGCGACGAGCAGGTCGATCGCGCCGTCGCGAAAGCGCCGCATGACGTCGTCGCGCTCGTCGCTCGCGACGCGCCCGTGCAGCAGCGCCACGCGACGGTTCGCGAACGGCCCGGCGGCGAGCGTCTCGTACATCGTCGTCGCGGCCTTGAGGTCGGTCTTCTCCGATTCCTCGATGACCGGATACACGACGTACGCCTGGCGTCCCAGCTCCAACTGTCGATCGACGAACTGCAGCACGCGCGCGCGCGCCGACTCCTTTCGCAGCGCCGTCGTGATCGGACGCCGGCCCGGCGGCCGCTCGTCGAGCATGCTCAGGTCGAGGTCGCCGTACATCGTGAGCGCGAGCGAGCGCGGGATCGGCGTCGCCGACATGAGCAGCACGTCGGGCGCTTCGCCCTTCGCGCCGAGCGCCTTGCGCTGCTCGACGCCGAAGCGGTGTTGCTCGTCGATCGCCGCGAACCCGAGACGCGAGAACGCCGTGGCCTCCTGCACGAGCGCGTGCGTGCCGACGACGAGCACCGGTTCGTCGGTCGCCAGCCGCGCGGCGATCGCCTTGCGCCGCTTCGCGGGAAGGCTCCCCGTCAACAACACCGGCTCGATGCCGAGCGGCGCGAGCAACCGGCCCATCGAGACCACGTGCTGCTCGGCGAGCAGCTCGGTCGGCACCATGATCGCGGCCTGCCGCCCGTTCTCGATGGCGAGCATCGCGGCGAAAAGCGCGACGATCGTCTTGCCGCTGCCGACGTCGCCCTGGAGCAGCCGCTGCATGCGGCGGTCGCTGCACATGTCGGCGACGATCTCGCGGATCGCCCGCGTCTGCGCGCCGGTGAGCTGGAACGGGAGCGCTTCGCGCAGCGCCGTCGTCAGCTTCCGTTTGTTCTCGAAGCGAATGCCGGCGCGGTGCTCGCGCGCCAGCTCCTTGGCCCGCTGGTGCAGCAGATGGACGAAGAACAGCTCCTCGAACGCGAGGCGCGACCGGCCGCGCATCGCCTCGGCCAGCGACGACGGCCGGTGCATCATGCGCAGCGCGTCGCCGATGCCCGGAACCTCCGCCGCTTTCAACACGCCGGGCGGCAGATACTCGGTGACCAGCGGCAACAGCGCGTCGAGGTGAGCGTCGATGATCGACCGGATCACCTTGAACGACAGCCCTTCCGTGGCCGGATAGACCGACAGCACCCGCCCCTGCGCCGTGGCGTGCTCGTCGGCGCCGAGGTTGACGTACTCGCGCGGCTGAAGCTGGCGGCCGTGGAAGAAGCGCACGTTGCCCGTCACCAGCAGGACGTCGCCCTTGTCGATCGTCCGATCGAGGAACGGCTGGCCCGGCCATGAGACTTCTATCATGCCCGTCTCGTCGCGCAACACGGCCTGGAAGATTCGAAGCCCCTTGCGCGTGGGGAGCACGCCCTTGGAGATCACGGTGCCGACGACCGTGCCGTGCATTCCCGGCTCGAGGCTCTTGATCGGCGTGATGGTGCTGGCGTCCTCGTAGCGGTGCGGGACGTGGTACAACAGGTCGCCCGCGGCCGTGATGCCGAGCCGCCGCAGCGCCTCGGCGCGCGCCGGGCCCGACGCCCTTGAGATAGGTGACGGGCGTGTCGAGATAGAGACGGCGTCCGCCGTCGAGCTTGGCCGAACGCCGCTCGCTCTCGGTGGACGCGCTCACTCGCCGCTCAACAGCTCCCGGGAAAACGCCGCCGCGTCGAACGCCTCGAGATCCTCGGCCGCCTCGCCGACGCCGAGGAACTTCACCGGCACGTCGATCGCTTCGTGCACCGCGATCACGACGCCTCCGCGCGCCGTCCCGTCGAGCTTCGTGACGACAAGCCCCGACACCGGCACGGCCTCGGCGAAAATCTTCGCCTGCTGCACCGCGTTCTGCCCGATCGTCGCGTCGAGCACGAGCAGCGTCTCGTGCGGCGCCCCCGGGAGCCGCTTGGCGACGACGCGCGCGACCTTGCGGAGCTCTTCCATGAGCCCGTCGCTCGTGTGCAACCGGCCCGCCGTGTCGACGATCAGCACGTCGGCGCCGCGCGCGACCGCCGAATCGATCGCGTCGAAGGCGACGGCGGCGGGATCGGCGCCCGCCTTGGCGCCGACGAACATCGAGCCGGTGCGGTCCGCCCACACGCGCAACTGGTCGATCGCTCCCGCGCGGAAGGTGTCGCCGGCGGCGAGCATCACCTTGTTGCCCCCGCGACGGAGCCGCTCGGCGAGCTTCCCGATGAACGTCGTCTTTCCCGCGCCGTTCACGCCCACCACGAGGATGACGCTCGGCGCGGCGAGCGCCAGGCGGAGGGCGGGATCGCTGTTCCCGGCGCGCAACGAGCTCTCGATGCCGCTCGCCAACACTTCGAGAAACTGGTCCTGGCGTCTTGACCCCGCCTCGCTTCGCGCGCTGCTCGACCTCGTCGACGAGCCGCAGGGTCACCGGGACGCCGAAATCGGACTCGAGCAGCAGCTGCTCGAGACTTTCGAGCGACGTCGTGGACACGCCGCCGCGAACGAACACGCCGGCGTCCATCAAGGCGACGTCCTTGATGCGCTGCCACAGCGAGCGCTTCGGTACGTCTCCGGACTTACGTAAGAGTCTCATGATCCAAGTATGATCAACGCATGCCGCGACGGCGGCGGAGAATCCATTCGGCGCACATCAAGCAATATCGCCAGCGCGTACGGCCAGCCGGCGCCGCGGATGCGCGGCGCCGCGTCGGCCGACAAGGTACCGCGGCTCCGATCGGCGGCGGTGACGGTCGGCGAACGCGGCAGCCACTCGCGCGACGGGTTCACCGGCAGGAGCGCCACCCCGCCGCGCGTCGTGACGTCGTACACGCCGGCCGCCAGCGGCGGCGTGTCCACCACGGTGACACCGGCCGGGAAACGAAGCGTCAGCGTGTCGCCGCGGGGCGCACCATGGCGTTGCACGACGACCGTCACGAGCGAATCGGCGGCGGACCCTCGACGCCAGCGCACCGGATCGCCGGCCCGCACGACGCGCTCGTCCGGGACGGCGGCGCGACGGTCGGCGCGCTCCGCGGCGAGCCAATCGAAGACGCTCCCCCAAACCGCCGTGAACGCGTCGCCGGCGACGCCGCCGCGAAACTTCCAGCGCCAGAGCCCCGACGCGGCGATCACCGCGACGCGGCGCGGCTCCTCCATTCCGACCACCACCGGCTTTCGCTCGTCGCCGCGGCCGCGACGCGCTTCGACGCCGACCCAGTTCCCTTTGGGAACCGTCGGCGACAGTCCGACGGGAGGCAGGCTGTCCCAGACGACGCCCGAGAGCGCCGGCGCCAGCGGCGACAGCGGCGCCGCCGACGGGTACCATTCGCCCTCCGTTCCCGTCGTGACGACAAGTGCCAGCGGACCGCCCGTGGCCGCGCGCGGCGGACCGAAAATGGCGGTGTCGCCGTGGATGATCGCCACCGGGGCGTCGCGCAGCGCCTGGCGCACGTCCGCCTCCGACGCGGCCGCGAGCGAGCCGTCGGCTCGCCACTCTCCGGGCGCGACGCGGAAAAACCCGCGCGTCGGAATGCCGAGCGACCCTCGCAATACCGCGAGCGCATACCGGGCATCGAAGTCGGGCGACGTCGACACGAACACCGCGCTCGCGGCGCGCGACAGGTCGACCGCCACGCTCAGCGTGTCGTCGTGCCAGTTCGAGTCGCCCGGCGACGACACCCACGCGCGCAGCAGCGCCGAGCCGCTCGTGCCCTGAAGCCGCGCCTTCATCGAGATCGTCCGCTCGGCGAACGGCGCGATGGAATCCACCGGCGTCGTCGCGATCGGACGGTCGTTCAACGCGAGCGACAAGGCGCCCGCCGACGCGCCGCCGCCGCCGGCCGCCAGTGTGACGCGCACCTCGGCCGTGTCCCCACTCACGAGCGCACGCGGCGCGTCGATCGAGACGACGCCCAGATCGCGCCGCGGCGGATGCTTGACGACGATGAGCCGCGAGCCCGCGGGAAGCGACGCGAGCGCGTCGGGGTCGTCCACCTCGCCGTCGGTGATGACGAGCAGCGGATGGCCCGCTCCGAGCGCCCGTTCCACCACCGGCCGCAGTCGCGTCGTCGGGTCCGACGGCGGAGCGGCTGTGTCGCCTCGCCGGATCGAGTCGCCGAACACGAACACGCTGTCCGCGGCGCCTGTCCGCCTGGCACGTCCGAGAGAATCGCGCGCGGCCCGCCAGGTCGTGGAATCGTCTCGCACCATGCTGGACGAGACGTCGAGCGCCGCCCACGCCGAAGCCGGCGCGGCGAAGCCGAGCGGCGCGTCGAGGATCAACGCGACGACGAGCGCGATCACCACCGCCCGCAGCAGCGCGGCGGCAACGGTGAACGCGCCTCCGGTCCGGAGATCGCGAACGCCGTATTGAGTGAGCGCCACCACGAGGCCGGCGCCTACGGCGATCAGCCAGGCTGACATTCCGCGAAAGCTAACCGTCGGGTCGTGCGAGGCCCGCGTTCATCGCAGCGCCAGGGACGCGGCCTGCGTCGACGGCAAGTCGGCGGGCCGTTGCGTCTCTTCGAGAAGTCTGGGTGTAAAGCGAATCGCGCCGGGCAAAGGCCAGCGCGAGGAGGGAATACGAGGCGATTCGGGCGAACGCCGGCTTCAATCCATTTGCCGGCGGATGAACGTCGGGATCTCCATGTCCGTGACGTCCTGCGGCGCCCGCTCACCGAGGGAAGGCCGGGCGCCGAGCGGGTGGTATCGGCTGAACGGTTGGCCGTGCCTTGCCCGCCCGCGCCGGCCACGCGCGTGGGACGAGTCTGCGGAAACTGGATGACCGGCGAACCGGTGCTCTTCGTCACCGACGCCGGCATCGCGTCGACCGACCGCGCCGTGCCCATGTTCAACGCGCGGTCGAACCCGGTGGCGATCACGGTCACGCGAATCTCGCCCTGCATGGCGGGCTCGTGGACCGCCCCGAAGATGATCTCGGCGTCGTCGCCGACGGCGTCGTGGATGATCTCGTTGATCTGGTGGACTTCGCCCAGCGTGAGGTCCGCGCCGCCGGTGATGTTCACCAGGACGCCGGTCGCGCCGGAGACGCTCACGTTGTCGAGCAGCGGCGAGCTGATGGCCTGCTGGGCCGCTTCCATCGCCCGGTTCTCGCCGCGGCCGATCCCGGTCCCCATGAGGGCGGAGCCGCCCGCCTGCATCACCGTTCGGACGTCGGCGAAGTCGACGTTCACGAGGCCGGTGACGCTGATCAGCGACGAGATGCCCTGGGTCGCGTGGAGGAGCACCTCGTCGGCTTTCTTGAGGGCGTCCTGGAACGGAATCCCTTTTCCGACGACCGCGAGTAACCGTTCATTCGGCACGACGATCATCGTGTCGACGTTCTTGCGCATGTCGTTGATGCCCTGCTCCGCCTGGCGCATCCGCTTGCGCCCCTCGAACAGGAAGGGCTTGGTCACGATGCCGACCGTCAGGGCTCCCGCCTCGCGCGCCAGCTCGGCGATCACGGGCGCGGCTCCGGTCCCGGTACCGCCGCCCATGCCGCACGTGATGAAAACCAGGTCCGCGCCGGTCAGCGACCGCCCGACTTCGTCGCGATTTTCCTCGATGGCCTGGCGGCCGATTTCAGGCCGCGCCCCGGCTCCGAGACCTCGCGTAAGCTTTTTGCCGATTTGGACTTTGACGTCCGACTTCGAGTTGAGCAGCGCCTGCGCGTCCGTGTTCACCGAGATGAACTCGACCCCCTCGAGATGCTCGTCGATCATCCGGTTGACGGCGTTGCCGCCGCCCCCGCCCACGCCGACGACCTTCATGCGGGCGTTCTGTGTCGCGCTCTCTTCGAACTCGAAGATCATTGCGAACGGTCCGTACGTCGAATGTGGATGAGTCGACTCGAGGAAGGAACGGCATGCGTCGAGCGCCACGCGCGGCTCATCGGGCTCGGAAGCGCTCGGGCAATATAATGCTTTTGGCCATTCCGACTACCCCTTTTGACGACGGCCCCGCGAAATCTTCACCAAGTATACCCCGTCGACTTTTCCACAACCGTGACGCGCGTGACACAAATTTGATGCGCCCCCTCTCACGCCGACGGTCCACCTCGCCACGTTCTCGAATTCTGATTCCAGTCCTTAAAAGAAATCCTGGAGCCAGAACTTCAGCTTGGACGTGATCCCTTCCATCCCCTTCCCGATCGGCGTCCGCCGCGCGCTGGTGGTTACCGCACCGAGCGCGACCCGGTTGGCGCCATACTGCGCGAGCCCCACCACCGTCGCGAAGCGCGGCGCCTCCACGGTATCCACCAATCCGCCGACGTTCTGGGTAGGCACCCCGACGCGCACGCCCGTGCCGAACACCTCGTTCGCCAGCTCGGCGCTCCCCGGCATCGCCGCCGCGCCGCCGGTGAGCACCACGCCCGCGCTCAGCTTCCCGGCGAAACCGGCCGCCGTGATCTCGCGCTGAACGAGGTCGAACACCTCGTCCATTCGCTGGTGGATGATGTGCGCCAGCAGCTCTCGCGGAATGTGGCGCTCGCCCTGGGCCGCCGTGCTCGGCAGTTGGATGACCTCGCCCGGATCGACCATCGGCTCGTACGCCGAGCCGAAGCGCTCCTTGAGACGCTCCGCGTCGGCCTGCGTGACGCCCAATCCGTGGACGATGTCCCGCGTCACGTTCTTGCCGCCGAACCGGATCGTCCCGATGTGGCGGATCTTCCCCTCGGAGAAGATCGACAGGTCCGTGGTGCTCGCGCCCATCTCTACGTGCGCGACGCCGAGCTCCTTTTCGTCCTCCGTGAGCACGGCGAGCGCGGCGGCGAGGGGCTCGAGGACGAGCTCCCGCAGCTTGTAGCCGGCGCGCTCGATCGAACGGCGCAGATGGATCGGCGGCGAGTTGCCGATGGTCACGAGGTACATCTCCGTCTCGAGCCGCGTGCCGGTCATTCCGACGGGATCGCGAATCCCCGCGTTCCGGTCCACCGTGTACTCCTGCGGAATCGCGTGCAGCAGCTGGCGGTCCGGCGGAATCGCCTGCGCGCGCGCCACCTCGTTCACCCGCTCGACGTCCGACGCGGTGATCTCGTCGTGGCTGATCGCCACGATCCCCTTGCTCGTCATCGTTTCCGCGTGCTCGCCGGCGATCCCGCAGAAGAGATCCTCGACGTCCGTCCCGGCCATCCGCTCGGCGTCCTCGACCGCCTTCTTGATCGAGTTCGTGGTCTCCTCGATGTCGGAGACGACCCCTTGGTGTACGCCGGTCGTGCGCGACTGTCCGACCCCCAGCACCTTGATGGTCGGGTGCTTCGGCAGATCGCCCTGTACTTCGGCGATGATGGCGGTGGTCTTCGCCGACCCGATGTCGAGTCCCGCGACGATGCGTTCGGAGTTCATGGCAGTCTGGCGATCACTTGGTCACGATAGCGGAGATCGATCTCCGTGGCGCGCATCTGTTTTTTCGCGAGGTCCTGTTCCACCGGCTCGACGTCGGCAAGGCGCTGAAGCGTGAGGTCGTCGTTGGCGCGAACCGTTTCGGTCTGTGACGCGAGGCTTCCCGCCGGCTTGAGGTCCAGAGCGATCTCGCCGCTGCCCCGGTCGCCGGGCAGCACTCACACGCGCGTACATCGCCGGCATGCCCGCCCGGATGGAACCCAGCAGTTTGAGCAAAGGAACGTCGCGCTCCATGAGCACCGGCGCATCCACGGTCACGCGCGTCGGGTCGATCGGCAGCGCGGTGCCGCGATCGTCGTAGGCGCGCAATCCCCCCGGCGCCGACACGAGCGCCACCGGCACCCGTTCGACGATCTCGACGACAAGCGTTCCCGGCAGCTTTCTGCGGACATTGGCGCGCGCCACCCCCGGGTACTTCTCGACTCTGGATACCAGCGGATCGGTCGGGTCCCAGACAGAAGCCAGCGTATCGACGTTCAGCCGCGCAATAATGTCACTCGGCGTCAAATAGCGGGCGCCGACGATCTCCACGCGCCGCACGTGAAAGAACGTCATGCGCCGCAGAACGAGCGGTCCCCAGAACGGCGCGGACGCGAGCACCACCAGCCCCGCGGCGAGGGCCGCGATCTTGGTCCGGGTCATCGGCGTGCCTCGGCGTGTCGACTGCCCGAGCTCCTCGAGCAGCGCGGGGCCTACCTTGGTCACGTCGCCGGCGCCGACGGTGAGCACGACGTCGCCGGGGAGGACCTGGGCCGCCAGAGCCGCCGGCAGCTCCTCGCGAGTCCCGCGCCACGCCAACCGTCCGCCGGCCGCGATGAGCGCGTCGGCGACGAGTGCGGACGTCACTCCCTCGATCGGCCGCTCGCGCGCGGGATAGATCTCGGTGAGATAGACCGCGTCGGCCGCGGCGAGCGCGGCGCCGAACTCGCGCGCGAAGTCGCGCGTCCGCGTGAAGAGGTGCGGCTGAAACGCGATGACGATTCGCCGCTCCGGAAACGCTCCGCGCGCCGCCGCGAGCGTGGCGGCGATCTCGGTCGGATGGTGCGCGTAGTCGTCGACCACCAACACGCCCGCCGCGCTCACCCAGGCGCTGAAAGCGCCGCTCCGCGCCGGTGAACGAGCCCAGCCCCCGCGCCAGCTCCGCGAACTCGGCGCCGAGCGCGAGACCCGTTCCCACCGCGGCGAGCGCGTTCAGGACGTTGTGCTGACCCGGGACACCCAGCTGGACGCGACCGAGCAGCTCGTCGTCGTAGACGACGTCGAAGCTGGACGCGCCAGCGTGCGATTCGATCCGGCGCGCGACGAGCCGCGCATCGCGGCGACGTGATTCCGTAGCGAATGACTTCCGTCGTGCTCGGCGTCGCGAGACGGTTCGCGCCGAGCGTCCTCGGCGCAGAGCACGATCGACCGCGCGCCGCGCACGAACTGGGCGAACGCCCGTTCGATGTCGGCGATGTCGGCGTAGATGTCGAGGTGATCGGCCTCGATGTTCGTGACGACGGCGACCGTCGGCGACAGAGCGAGGAACGAGCGGTCGTACTCGTCCGCCTCGACGACGTACAGTCGGTCGCCGCCGGCGAGGAGATTCCCTCCCCACGACGCAACCCGCCCGCCGACGAGCGCCGTGGGCTCGCGACCCGCGGCTGTGAGCGCGACCGCCGTCATGACGGTCGTCGTCGTCTTGCCGTGCGTTCCGGCGATCCCGACCAATTCCCGCTCGGCGGTGACCTCGCCGAGCGCCTCGGCGCGACGAATCACCGGGATGCCCAGCTCTCGCGCGCGCACCAGCTCCGGGTGCGTCTTGGGCATCGCGGAGGTCACGACGAGCGCGCGCGCCCCTTCGACGTGCGCGGGATCGTGCGGCCCGACGTGCACGCCAAGGCGCACGAGGTCGGCGGCGCCCTCGGGATTCGCGTCGCACCCCGTGACGTTCACCCCTCGCCGGATGAACAGCTCGGCGAGCGCGCTCATACCGGCTCCGGCTATCCCGACAAAGTGAATCGGACGCGCGTCGTTGGGATCGAGGAGAGGCATGTCGTGGTGGGGCAATATAGAAACCGGCTCAGCCGACTCAAAACGAGTCGAGCAGCGCGATGATGCGGCGCGCGATCTCCGCGGCGGCATCGGGACGCGCGCGCGCGCGCGCGCCCGCCGCCAGCCGGTCGAGTTCCGCCGGCCGCTCGAGGATCGAACGGACGGTCGCGTCCAGCCGTTCCGCGGTGAGCTGCGCCTGCGGCAGATGAACCGCCGCGCCGGCTCGCTCGAGCGTCACCGCGTTGACCGTCTGGTGGTCGGCCGCGGCGGTCGGCAGCGGAATGAGAACGGCCGGGAATCCCCCACGCGAACAGCTCGGCGGTCGTCATCGCGCCGGCGCGCGCGATCGCGAGATCGACCGCGGCGTACGCGTCGGCGATGGGGGCGAGATAGTCGCGCACACGGACGCGTGACGACTCCAGGTGCTTGAAATGCGCGAACGATCCTCGGCCGGTGCCCCAGATGAGCGACACCGAGTCCGGAAGTCCGCGATCGATCCATTGCGCCACGGCGCGATTGATGGCCAGCGATCCCTGACTGCCCGCCGTAGACGAGCAGAACTCGTCCGTCCGTCGGAAGATCCCACGCCTGTCTGGCCGCGCGTTGATCGGGCCGCGGCGACGGCGGCGGCTCGATCGGCGCGCCGGTGTCGACGAGCGAGCCCGCGATGGTGCGCGCGCAGCGCGCGCGACGCTTCGGGGAAGCTCAGGTACATCTCGCGCGACCAGCGGCTGAACGCGCGCGCGGTGAGGCCGGGATGGCTGTCTCCCGCCTGCTGCACGATCGGGATGCGATGCGCGACCGCGTACGCCATGGCGAACGCCGCGGCGTACCCGCCGGTGCCGACCACAAGCTCCGGCTTCTCCGAGCGCGCCAAGCGGCCGAGCTCCCGCCACACGCCGATGCCGCCGACCAGCGTCTTGGCGTTGTTCCACACCGCGCGACGGTAGAGCGGATGCGCGTCGAGCAGCGCGTAGGGGAATTCCAGCTTGGGCAGGACGTCGCGCTCGATGCCGCGCCGCGCGCCGATGAAGAACGGCTCTATCGTTGGACGCGCACGGACGAGCGCGCGCGCGATGGCGATACCCGGGTAGAGATGTCCGCCCGTGCCTCCGCCCGCGACGAAGATCCGCGCCATGGCCGAGGACGGTGGCGAATGTCTAGGCGGCTACGGCCAGCGGGTCCGTCGCCGCGCTGCCCACCACGCGCTCGCGAGTACTGCCGATGTTCACGAGGATGCCGGTGAACAGAAGCGTCAGCACGAGGTTCGATCGGCCGTACGAGACGAAGGGAAGCGTGAGACCGGTCGTCGGGAGCAAGCCGATCACGACGCCGATGTGCAGGAACGCCGTGAGCACGGTCGTGAACGTGAGCCCGACGGCCACGAGTTGCAGGAACGGCGTCCGCGCCTGGCGCGCGATGCGGAATCCGAGGAGCGCGTACAACGCGAAGGCGACGGTGATGCCCGCGAGCCCGATGAAACCCCACTCCTCGCCGACGTTGCTCGCCACGAAATCGCTGTAGGGGAACGGCACGAAGAAAGCTTGCTGCATTCCCTCGCCGAACCCGCGCCCGAACCAGCCTCCCGAGCCGACGGCGATGAGCGACTGGTTGAGCTGGAAGCTCACCTTCTCCGGCGCGTTGCCCGGATGCAGAAACGCCGTGATGCGCGAGAGCGCGTAGCGCCATTTCTCGACCTTGGCGATGAACACGGGCAGGCACATCGCGCCCAAGCGCGATGAAGTGTCCCATGCGCGCGCCGCCGACGAAGAGCAGAAGCGCCATCAACAGCGTGAGCAGCATGGCGACCGAGAGGTCCGGCTCCAGCGCGGCGAGCACGTCGAGCACGCCGATCACCGCGACGAACGGAATCAGTCCCTTCGCTGAAACGGCGCAGGTTCTCTCCCTTCTTTACGATCAGCATCGAGACCCACACGACCACAGCGAGCTTGGCGAATTCGGACGGCTGGAACGACGCGCCGAAGAGAAATCGCTTCGACCCGTGGATCGTGGGTGCGATGCGTCCAGGCAGGACGAGCACGGCGGCCATCGCCACGATGGTGAACCACATGACCGGCCACGCCCACCGGCGAAGCTTCTCCGCGTCGAGCTTGGCGGCGACGAGGAACATCAGAATCCCCGCCGCGAGCCCTTCGACCTGGCGAATGAAGAAGAACATGCTCGAGCCGTGGTCGGCGACCGCGACGAACGCGCTCGAGCTGTACAACACGGCGAGGCCGAAAGCGCAGAGTATCGCGCTCACGAGCACCATGAGCCGCGCCTCAGGGCCCATGCGCCATCGGTATCGAACGTCGGCGCGCGCGGCGGCCGCCCTCCGACCGTCGCGCTGGGCGTCGAGGCGAGAATCCGGCTTCGCCGCGGCTGGCCGCGGCTCGAAAAGCAACTCGTTCATCGGTTGTCGGCGGTTGCTACGCCGCAGTCACGAGCTGTTTGAAGACAGCGCCGCGGTGCTCGTAGTTGTCGAACATGTCGTAGCTCGAACAGGCGGGAGACAGCAGCACGGCGTCGCCGGGCTGCGCCAGATGGCGCGCGGTGGCGACGACGTCATCAAACGACGATCCGAGGCGGGTCAACGGCACCACGTCCTTGAGATCGGCCTCGATGAGCGGCGCAGCCTCTCCGTACGCGATCACGGCGCGACCGATTCGCCGCAACTCGGGGGCCAGCGCGGTATACGGCTCACCCTTGTGCTTGCCACCCAGCAACAGGACCGTCGGCCGAGTCATCCCGCGAATGGCGACGAGCGTCGATGTCACATTTGTGGATTTGGAATCGTTTATCCACAAAACCCCATCCCGCTCCACCACCGTCTCGATGCGATGCTCGAGCGCGTGGAATCCGCGCATCGCGTCGCGGATGCGCTCCAGCGCGTGCGGCGTGCGGTGCTCCCGGTCGGCCAGCATGACCGCCAGCGACGCCGCCAACGCGTTGGCGACGTTGTGGTCCCCCAACAGCGGCAGCTCGCTCCTCGGCATCAGCGGATGGCCAAGAACCATCAGCATCTCGTTCGAGCGATCCAGGTACGCCTCCGCGCGCCCCCCCCTGCACCGAGAACCGACAGTGGAGCCCGCCGATGTCCGCCGTGAGACGCTCCGAGTCTGCATCGTCGGCGTTGGTGACCCAGCTCGACGTCGGCTTGGCGTTCCTGAACATCAGCATCTTGTCGCCGTAGTACTCGTCGACGCCGGCGTACCGGTCGAGATGGTTCGCCGAGAGGTTCGTGAGCACGCCGACCGTGGGATCGATCGACGGCGTATCGTGCAACTGGAACGAGGAGATCTCGAGCGCGACCCATGCCGGCGGCGTCTTCGAGGCCGCCAGCTCGCAGAGGGGCGTGCCGATGTTCCCCGCCGTCGACGCGCGCCGGCCGAGCGCGGTGAGCAGTTGGCCCGTGAGCGCCGTCGTCGTGGTCTTGCCGTTCGAGCCGGTGATGGCGACGTACGAGAGGCGGGGCAGAAACCGGAGCCCGATCTCGACCTCGCTCACGATGTCCACGCCTGCCTCGCGCGCCGCGGCGAACGGCGGCGCATCCGGCGGCACACCGGGACTCGCGACGACGAGCGACGCGCGCGCGATTCGGTCGAGGTCGTGGCGGCCGACGTCCGTGCTGACTCCCTCGTCGCGCAGCGCGCGCGCCGTCGCGTCGACGGCCGGCGACGCCGACACGTCCGACGCGTACACGCCGGCGCCGGCCCGCGCGAGCAGTTGCGCGGCACTCCGGCCGCTTCGTGCCAGCCCGACGACCGCGATCTCTCCGCGAAGCCATCGAGCCGGAAGCGCCGCGTCGAGAACGCGCTCCATGGTCACCGCAGCTTGATGGTGCTCAGGGCGAAGAAAGCGCACAGGATCCCGATGATCCAGAATCGGACGACGACCTGACTCTCCGACCAACCCAGCTCCTCGAAATGATGGTGCAGCGGCGCTCGGCGAAAGACGCGGTGCGTCCGCGCGTATTCGAGCCCGTGTCGCCGCTTCCGCCACTTGAACGTGTATCGCTGCACGATCACGGACATCATCTCGGCGACGAACACCGCGCCGACGAACGCCAGCACGAACTCCGACTTGAGGAGAATCGCCACGGCGCCGAGGCCGCCGCCGAGCGCGAGCGAGCCCGTGTCGCCCATGAAGACCTTCGCCGGGTACGTGTTGTACCAGAGGAATCCGATGAGCGCGCCGACCATCGAGATGCAGAACACCGTCAGCTCGCCGGAATCCTGGAGATACGGCATGAACAGAAAACGGCGTGTAGTCGACCCGCCCCATGATGTACGCGAAAATCGCGAACGTGCCGAACGCGATCGCCGAGAGCCCGGCCGCCAATCCGTCGAGACCGTCGGTGATGTTCACTGCGTTGCTCGTGCCCGTGAGTATGAACGTCGTGAACGCGACGTACGCCCACGCGAAGCCCGGCAGGAAGATCACGATGTAGTACTTGAAGAACGGCAGGCTCGTCGACGCCGCCGGAAGGTTCGGCTGGAGCGGGTAGTGAAGCAGATACCACCCGAGCGCGAGCCCCGCGGTCACCTGGCCGACGAGCTTGTACTTCTCGACGAGGCCGTCCTTGCGTTCGCCGCGCCGTTTCTGTCGCAGCTTGAGCACGTCGTCGACGAAGCCGATCAGCCCCATCCAGAGCGTTGTCGCGACGGCGACGTACAAATACGGGTGCGACAGACTGAAGCGCCCCCACAGCGCGACCGAGATCAACGCGCTGTTGAGGATGATGAGCCCGCCCATCGTCGGTGTCGCGCCCTTCTTCGCGTGCGAATCCGGCGTGCCGTCGCGCACTCCCTGGCTCACCGATTCCCGCTTCAGCGCCGCGAGGATGATCGGGCCGACAACGAACGACAACAGCAACGCCGTCACCGCCCCGCCGACCGCACGGAACGAGATGTACGTGAGGACGTTCAGGACTTTCAGCTGTTTGGCGAACGGCAGGAGGAAGGCGTAGAGCAAGTCAGCGACCGGCTGAGGTTGGCGCCGTCGCGGAGTGCTGCGCGGCCCAGTCGGCAATCGGTTTTAGAAGTCTCTCGAGGCGCATCCCGCGCGAACCTTTGAGGAGGATAACCGCGTCGGGTGCGACGCGCGACGACAACCCGGCCCACAAACCATCCGTATCCGCCGCCGTGACGACGCGAGTTTCCCGCGGTGACAACCGCTCGAACGCCGCGCCGAACTCACCAAGCGCGCCGATGAGCTCGACGCCGGAATCCAGCACCTCGCGCGCGATCTCGTCGTGCAGCCTCGGCGTGTGCGGACCGAGCTCGAGCATCGAGCCGAGGATCGCGACGCGCTGCTTCCCGCGCCCCGCGTGGCTCAACAACTCGAGCGCGGCGCGCGTCGAACCCGGGTTCGCGTTGTACGCGTCGTTGATCAGCGTCAGCGCGCCAAGCCGCTCGAGGTTCGACCGCATCGGCGGCGCGGGCATCGCCGCGATGCCGCGCGCCGCGTCGGCGACGGAGACGCCCGACGCGCGCGCCGCCGCGATGGCGAGCATCGCGTTTCGAAGATTGTGCGATCCGCGCAGCGGGACGACGACTTCTACGCCTTCCACCATCGCGTGGCCTCGCCCCTCGCCGTCGACCGATGCGTCGACTCCCGCGACGTCGCCCTGCTCGATCCCGGCCGTCGTCACGTGGCGCGCGCGCGCGCGCGCGGCCGCGACGACGTTCTCCTGCGATGCGGGCACGATCGCGAGCGGAACGCCGTCGGTCGCGGCCATCTCTTCGCGCATCACGCCGTCGAGATCTCCGAGTCCTTCGAGGTGCTCCTCGCCGATCGACGTCACCACCGTCACGTCCGGTTCGACGATCGCGCGCAGTCGCGGCACCTCGCCGGGTTGGTTCGTCCCCATCTCGACGACGGCGATGTCGGCCGCGTCGGGAATCGCCAGAAGAGTGAGCGGAACGCCGACGAGGTTGTTGAGGTTCGCGCTCGTCGCGTGCACCTCGAGCATGCTCCCCAGCGCGGCGCGCAGCAGTTCCTTCGTGCTCGTCTTCCCGTTCGTCCCCACGACGCCGATCACCGGCTTGTTCCACGCGCGCCTGCGATAGGTGCCAAGCGCCCCGAGCGCGACGAGCGTGTCCGAGACGAGGTACGCGGGAATGCCGAGGCCTTTCGCCGCCGTCGCATTCGAGACGACGACTCCGGCGGCGCCCTTCCCCGCCGCGTCCTTCAGAAAATCGTGCGCGTCGAACTTCTCGCCGACGAGCGCGACGAACAGATCGCCCGGCTCGATCGTGCGCGTGTCGGTCCACACGCGGCGAAACGCCGTCGTGGTGACCGGCGCGTTCGTCGTCGTCACCGACGAAAGCGCGGCCGCCACGCGGTCGGCCGTCCAGAACACCTGCGCGCCATCGGCCGGCGTCGCGCTCACGATCGCTCTCCGCTCGACGCCACACCGTCGCTCCGAGAGCTCGGCGACGATCTCCCGCTCGTCGAAGTGCAGCTTCGTCGTGCCGCGAATCTGGTAGGTCTCGTGCCCCTTCCCGGCGAGCAGCACCACGTCGTCGGACGTCGCGATCTCCAACGCGCGCGCGATCGCGGCGCGACGGTCCTCGATCCGCTCGTGATTCGTCTTGCTCATCCCTCGCTCGATGTCGTCGAGAATCGCTTCGGGATCCTCGCGGCGCGGATTGTCGCTCGTGAGGATCACCCAGTCGGCGTCGCGCTCGGCGATGGCGCCCATCTCGGGCCGCTTGCCCTTGTCGCGATCGCCGCCGCAGCCGAACACCACGATGAGCCGCCCGCCTCGCGGAGTGAACGGTCGCACCGCGGCGATCGCCCGCTCGAGCGCGTACGGCTTGTGCGAGTAGTCGCGCAGCACGGTCGGGTGGTTGCGGAGAATCTCGAGACGTCCCGGCACCTGCGGCACCGTGTCGAGCCGCGACGCGATTCGCGGGACGGGAACCGACAACGCGTGCGCGGCCGCCGCCGCACCGAGAGCATTGATCACATTGAAGTCGCCGATGAGCGGCAGCCGCACCGGCGCGCGCTCGTCGCCGACGACGAGCGTCCAGTCGCTCCCCTTGCCCGAAAAACGCACGTCTGCGGCGTGAACCTCCGCCGACGCCACGCGTTCGCTGAAGCCGATCGTCGAACGATCGGTGGGCAGCGCGCTCCACGCGGCGTCGTCGCGATTCACCACGATCGTCGACGTCGCGGTCAGGTAGTCGAGCAATCGCGCCTTCGCGCGGAAGTAGGCTTCCATCGTGTGATGATAGTCGAGGTGCTCACGGGTGAAGTTCGTGAACACCACGACGTTGAAGCGAAGCCCCTCGACGCGCTGCTGCTCGAGCGAATGCGACGACACCTCCATCGCGACGCGCCGCACGCCGCGGTCGCGGAGCGCGCGCAGCACGCGTTGCAGATCGATCGGCCCGGGCGTTGTGAGTCCGCCGCCGTCGTGCGCACCGAGCACTTCACCGGCTTGACCGATCAGGACGCCGAGCGTTCCGATCGACGCCGCGGTGTTCCCGTCGTCGAGCAGGTGGCGCAGCATGTTGACGGTGGTCGTCTTGCCGTTCGTTCCGGTGACGCCGACGAGCTGCAGCTCGCGCGCGGGCCAGCCGAAGAACGCGGATGCGGCGACGGCCGCGGCGCGCCGGCCGTCGTTGACGACGAGCGCCGGGAGATCCGTGCGCGACGCGTCCTGCACGATCGCCATCGACGCGCCGGCCGACGCCGCGTTCGCGAGATAGTCGTGGCCGTCGCGCTCCGTCCCGCGCACGGCGGCGAAGAGCGCAGCCGGCGGCGACCGCGCGGCTGTCGTCGGTGATGTCGGCGACCGTCTCGGGAAGCGCGCCGCGCCGCTCGACGAGAAGCCCCGCGTCGTCGAGCGCACGCGCGATCACTTCCGTTCGGACGATCATCTAGTGTTCGATGAGCAGGCGGACCAGCGTCCCGGTTGGCGCGAGCTCGCCGGCCGCCGGCGACGTGCTCGTCGGCGAGCTGCCGCTGCCCGAGCCTCGCGCGATTCGGACGCGGAAGCCCGCGCCGTGCAGCGACCGCACCGCGTCGCGCAGCGGCAGGCCGCGCACGTCCGGCACCGGATGAACGACGCGCGGCGCCGGACGGCGGCGCCGCCATCGGCAGCGCGACGACGAACGTCTCGCCTCCATCGTCGTGCGGCGCAGGCTGCGCCTCGGCGGCCGAGCGCGGGAGCGGCACTCGCGACCTGCGCGGTCATGGTCGGCGCGAGCGTGCCGGCCTGTTGCACCGTTTCTCTCGCCGAGTCGCGCTTCGACGGAACGACGCTCGACGCGAGCTTGCCGCGGTCGAGTGCCGCGTCGCGCGCCGCGAGGGCCGCCTGCAAGATCGCCTTCGTCACCGGCGCCGCCGTCTCGGCCGCGAAGATCGAGCTCTGCGGCGCGGTGAGCTTCACGACGATCACGTACTGCGGATTGTCGCCGGGAAAGAGTCCCACGAAGTTCGGATTGTAGCGACCCGCGATGTAGTGACCCTTCACCGTGGCGCGCGGTCGTGCCCGTCTTGCCGGCGAGCATATAGTTGTCGAGCGCCGCCTGAAGCGCCGTGCCTTCGTCCACGACGTTGAGCAGCAGATGGCGAACCTTCTCCGCCGTCGTGGGCGACACGACCTGTCGCACGACACGCGGCGTGTGCCGATAGCGCACCGACCCGTCCGGCCCGACTATCTCGTCCACGAGCGCCGGCTCGACGAGCTTTCCGCCGTTCGCGAACACGGCGTACGCCGACGCCAACTGCAGCGGCGTCACCGCCACCTCGTACCCCATCGCCATCGACGCGGCCGACGCCGCCGACCACGACTTCGGCGCCCGGAGGGTGCCGCCCGACTCGGTTGGATACGGTACGCCCGTCGTCGAACCGAAACCGAAGTCGCGGAGCGTTTCGAACTCTTCGCGCGCGCTGAGCCGTTGCGAGAACTTCACGATGCCGATGTTGCTCGACCAGCGAATCACGTCAGCCAGCGGCGCCTTCCCGATGAGGTGCTCGTCCCGGATCGGATTCGCGCGACCCTTCATCTCGAGCACGCCGTTGCCGGTATCTACTGAATCGCTATCGGTCACCCGCCCGCGATCGATCAGCCCCGCCGCCATGAACGGCTTGACCGTCGACCCGGGCTCGAACGGTTCGGTGATGACTGTCGCCGCCGTCTGCTTGGGATCGAGCCGCCGGCTGGCCATCGCGCGAATGGCGCCGGTATGCGGATCGAGCACGACGATGTCGCCCCCCTCCGCGCCCATTCGCGCCACGGCGTCGGCGAGCGCGCGCTCGGCGATCTCCTGCAAGTCGGCGTTGATCGTGAGCACGACGCGTGTTGCCCTTCACCGGCGCCGTCCCCGGTTCGATCGGCGACTCTCGGCCCTGGCCGTGCGAGTCGCGCACCATCGTCGCCGTTCCCGGTTGTCCGCGCAGGATGGAATCCAGCGAGAACTCGAGACCGTCGACCGCTTTGTTGTCCGCGTCGACGTGACCGACGAGCCCCTCCGTTCCCGCGGATACGGCGTCCTCGCGCGCGATCGTGGCGAACGAGTGGACGCCGCGCAGCGCGATCGCCGGAGCGGCGTCGACCGCGAGGAATTGCTTGGGCACCGTCAGGTACTTGGACGACGTATCGATCGCGCGAGCGATCAAGGCCGGATCGACGCGCAGCTTCGACAGCGCCGCTTTCAGCTTTCGCGGCTCCCTCACCTCGCGCGGCGCGATCTCCAGCCGCACGGTCTCGCGGCTCTGCGCGAGAACGCGATGCGTCGCGTCCATGATGTCGCCGCGCGGCGCGGGGACGACGCGCTCCGCCGTCTGTTGGCGCGCCGCGCGCGCGCGCCACCTCGTGCCTTGCACGAGTTGGACGTCGGCGGCCTTGAGGAGGATCGCGACGGCGAACGCGGCCAGCACGGCGTGCGCCAGCCCGATCCGTTTTGAGCGAATCACGGCGTACGTTGCGCGGGAGGCGAGGCTGGAGTCGTGGGACGCGCCAGCAAGACCTGCTGGTCCGGGGAGGGGATGTGCATGTTCAGCCGCTGCTCGGCGATCGGCTGCAGGCGCGCCCGGCTCGACGCTTCGCGGATCACGCCCTCGAGCCGGATCCGCTCCGCCTCGAGCCCGTCTCTCCGCTGACGCAGGCGGCGGATCGTGGACTCCGCCGCCACACCGAGCACCCTGCGTGCTATGACGCCCGTCGCCATCAAGACGAAACCAACGAGCACCAGGGCGATGAGCGACCTGGTCCCCGGCCGGGCGCCGCGCCGCGATCGCGCCTTGCCTACGCCTTTCGCCATGCGCGCAGATGCGCGCTGCGAGCGCGCGGGTTGGAAATCGTCTCGGACTCGGACGGAACGAGAGGACGACGCGTCAGCGTCGTGCCCAACGGATGTCCGCGGCACGTGCAGACCGGCTGCCCCGGCGGGCAGACGCACGCGGCGCTCCAATCCCGAAAGGCGTTCTTCACGATCCGGTCCTCACCAGAGTGATACGCGATGACGACGAACATCGCCGCCGGGCAACAGCCGGTCTCGAAGCGCCGGCAGCGCGCGCTCGAGCGACGAGAGCTCGTCGTTCACGGCGATCCGGATCGCTTGAAAGAGCCGAGCGAAATCCGGCGCGCCGCTTCGGGGACCGAGCACCGCACGGATCGCGCCGACGAAGTCGTCGCTCGTCGTCATCGGGCGCGTCTCTCGGCGGCGAACCACTTCGCTCGCCAACCGCCGCGCGTGTCGCTCGTCGCCATACGATCGAAACGCATCGGCCAGCGTTTCGCGGTCGGACGTGTTGAGGAAATCGGCGGCGGTCATGGGCTCCGACCCGTCGTCTCCGGCGCCCATGCGCATGTCGAGCGGAGCGCCGGGGCGAAAGCTGAACCCTCGACTCTCGTCGTCGACCTGGTGCGACGAGATGCCCAGGTCGAGGAGCACGCCGTCGATCGCGACGCCGTCGAGCGCGTGGATCCGCGGCGCGTCGACGAAGTTCGACCGGTAGGCGGAGAATCGCCCGGCCGCGGCGAAGCTCGCTCAGGCGCGCGCCGGCCTCGGCGATCGCGTCCGGATCACGATCGAGGCCGATGACCTCCGGAACGCCCGCTTCGAGAAGGGCGAGGCTGTGCCCTCCTCCGCCGAGCGTCCCGTCCAGCACGCACTTGGCGTCGCGCAAGAACGACGTCACCTCGGCGACGAGGACGGGTGCATGGAATGCGCTACTCAACGACCAGCCTCTCCGGCCCAGCCGTCCAGCTGTCAAGCCGTCCAGCTGTCCAGCTAAAGAAAACAGCCCGCCCGCCGCTCGAATCGCGACGGGCGGGCTGTGTTGATGCCGGGCTATTTGCAGGCGAGCGCTTTCTTGAACTGCGGGACGTAGCCGCTGTAGGTCTGGATTCCCTGCATGATCTGTCCGGCGGCGCCTTTGTCGACCGAGGCGCCGGCGGGCATGGCGATCTGCGCGGTCGTGAAGTTGTCTTCGGCGACCTTCACTTCTTCGCACGCCTGCGCCTTTTCCTCCTTCGTCGCCTTGGGCTTGCTCTGCACCTTCTGCACATTCGTCAGCGCGTCGGCCGCGATGCTGAACGACGGACACGGCGATGAAGAACTTGCTCTGCGGCGACGGCGCGACGCCGTCGACCGTCTGCGCGGCCTTGAGCGACGTCTCCCAGTCGGCGCGCTCCTTCGAGTCCTGCGGCCTTCTTGAATGCCGGGATCGCGTTGGCTGAGCAGTATCTGCCCGAGCGAATCCTTGCTCGCGCCGCCCGGCGATCGCTTTCTGCGCGATCGCCATCGCGGTGTCGGGCTGGTTCATGTTGTTCGCCGCCGTCATCGCCAACAGCGCCGCGGTCGTGTTCTTCGGATCGACATCCATCGCCTTGCGCGCCGCGACCATGGCCTGCTGCGACTGGCCCGGCCTTCAGGTAGAGCTGAGCGAGGAGCAGCTCGAAGCTGATCTCCTTCGGGAATTTCTGCACGGCCTTCGCGGCGAGCTCCTGTGTCTTCGCCGCGTCGTTGTCGTTCTGCGCGGCGCCGATCTGCCGCTGGAAGTAGTCGAGGGTCGCCGCCGCCGTGTCGGCCTTCACCAACTCCTCGCCCGCGGCGATCGCCGGCTTCCACAGCTTCGGGTTCCCCGCGCTCGCGGCCTTGAGCAGAATCTTCCACTTCGTGCTGAGCATCTCCGGATCGCCGGGGCTCTGGACCAACATCGTGTCGATGATCGGCACGGCGATTTCGGGCGACCCCGACGCCGCGAGCGCGGCGATGATCGACTTCGCGATCGCCTGATTCGTCGGATCGGCCTTCCACATCCGCATCGTGTACTCGATGCCCTTCACTGTGTCGCCCTTCGCCATGTACGCGTCGGCGGCGTTTCCGAGCGCGAGCAGGCTCGCCGGGGTCGTACTTCAGAATCGCCTCGGAGACCGCGATGACCGAATCCGGCGCGGGCTTCTGCTGGCTGTAGATCATCAGCAGGCACGTGCGAGCGAGCGTCGAGCTCGGATACGCCACGAGCGACGCCTGCGCGTCCTTGATCGCCGCGTCGTACTTCTGCGCCATGTAGTCGTTTCTGCACAGCTTGTAGCCCGGCACGCCCTTGAGCGCTTCGCTCACCACTTTCTCGATCTGCTTTGCCGCGTCGCCGACGTCCTTGCCGTCGATCGCGGGGAGCGGCTGCGTGACGGTCTGCTGCCCCGATCGCGTGAGGATCCGCGTCTCGAGACGCACGGCGTTGCCGGTGCCGGTCTTGTTGACCTTTCCCTCGAGCACGTAGTCGCCGCGGAGCTGTTTGGCCAGCTCCATCAGGTCGGCGGCGTTGAGGGCCGAGTCGGGCTTGTAGCCCGACGCCTCGAGCGTGTTGTTGATGTTGGTTTTCGTGATGACGTAGAGCTCTTGGGCCGAGTGCTCGCCCTGGAATCGCGAGCGAATCTCGTCCGACGCCGTCACGCCGAGCAGTCGGTCGTTGCTCTGGAGGACCGGAATGAGGATGTACGGCGTGTCTTGCTTCGGCACGCCCCCCCGCTGTGCGGGTTGCTGCTCCTGGGCGCGGCTGCGCCAGCACCGGCGCGGCAACGAGAATCGCCAACAGGCTCGCGGCCGATGCCGCATGGCGTCGCAATGACATCAGTCCCTTTCCTCCCAAACGTTGATCCAAGATACCCCGCGTCGCTTGCCCCGGTTCGCTCATCGCACGCGTCGTGCTCAACCAAATGGGCGAAGAGGGACTCGAACCCCCGACCCCCTGCGTGTAAGGCAGGTGCTCTAACCAACTGAGCTATTCGCCCGCCCTCTACGCCGATCTTACTTCAAAATCGCGATCGGAACGAGGACGCAGTAGCCGACGGCGAGAAGGATCGGGGCGATGGTTTCACCACCGCGCGCGAGATCGGCAAAACCCGCGACGATCACCAACCCCGCGAGTCCCCACCACATCCAGCGTCGTGTACGTGTTTCCGTTCCGGTCTCCACCATAGGGCGTGTAGTGTAGACCACCACGTTAGGGGTGTCAAGCAAAGTCCTGACGCGAAGTTACGCGATGATGACCGCAACATTACGGCGAGGTTAAGAAGGCGGCGACGGCGTCGGCTCGTTCCCCGATTCCGGCGGCTCGTCCCCGCGCAACAGGGCCTCGATCGCGCTCTCCCGCGCCGCGGCTTCGGCGGCCCGGTCGGCCTCCACGAGGGCGGCCATCCTCTGCCGATCCCGCTGCGCGCGCAGCACGTAGAGCGGAACGATGATCACCAGCAGCAACAGGCCGGCCAACGTCACGTCGCCGATCAACGCGAGACCGCCGTAACGTCGCCGCGTCTGTTGCTGCCACCGCTGCTCGAATTCCGCCATCGTCATGCCGTAGTTCAGGCGAATGGCGCGCTCCATCGTGCCCTCCTTCTTCCACGTCGCGAAGAAGCGCGACAAGCCGTGCACCGTGTCGAGCGACGCCAATTGATCGACCGCGCCGTAGGCGAGCGCGTACGCCGTCTGCGCCGTCGTCGCTCCTTCGAAGAATTCGCTGTCGAGCTCATCGAAGGTCGGCGTGCCCTTGACCACCAGGGCGAGGTTCGCGGCCAACGCGTCCGTGCGCCCGGTCTCTCGCGCCGCGTAGCTCGCGTAGCCCTCGTCGAACCACCGCGGGGCGAGATCGCCCAGGTACTCGTGGAGGGCCAGGTGCGCGAGCTCGTGACGAAATACTTCGCGCGGGTCGCCGGCGTCAGCGCCCGCCGAGCGGCCCTGCATCACGATGCGACGCGAGTCCGGGAACGCGACCGCGGCCCCCCACTCCGGCGCGTGCGGACCGACCCAATCGCGAAACCGGCGCTTGTCGGGCGCGATCGCGATGAGCACGTGCTGCGTCGGCCGCGGCAGACCGGGGAACGTGTCGTGCGCGATGGCGAGCGAAATCAGCGACCGCGCGAGGGTCTGCTCACTCGGATAGAACAGCGCCGTGAATCGCGACCGGTCGAGGCGGAGCGGCGCGTCTTGCGCCGCCGCGGCGCGCGGCCGGAGAAACCCGAAGAGCGCGATCGCGACGAGCGCGGCCGCGCGACGAAAAATCAGGGCACGCCGCCGGCGGTCACCGTCTCGATGGCCTCGACGCAGCGCTTTCCCCACGGATTGAACTTGTTCGCCGCGAATCCGGCCTGCCACGTCGACGTCGCCTTGTCACTTTGCGAGTTGAACCAGTACGCGCGGCCGAGCTCGAAGTACGCCTCGATCAGGTTCGGTCCCAGAATCAGCGTCTTCTGGAAGAACGTCTGCGCGTCCTCGAACATTTCCCGCTCGAGATAGACCAGGCCCAGATAGAAGTGCGCGTAGAGCGTCGCCTTCTTGTCGTTGTCGAGCCTGATCGCCTTCGACAGATGTTCGATCGCCTCTCCAAAGATACGCTTCTTGAGGCAGATGTAGCCGAGGTTCACCCGCGCCAGGGCGTTCATCGGCTCTTTCACGAGCACGCGCTGGAAGCTGACGAGCGCGTCGTCGTACCGGTCCTGCAGCATGAGCGACCAGCCGAGAAGCGACTCCGCCTGCGGGTCGCCGGGCGCCAGCTCGAGCGCCTTCGTGAGGTGCGCGTCGGCCTCGGTGTACTCGCCCGCCGAGATCTTGTGCCACCCCTTCTCGATGAACGTCGACGCGCCGAGATGATCGCTGTGCACCGCCGGCTTGGCGCCGTCGAGATGCGGCGCGACCGCGGCGCTCGACGATCGCACGCACTTCCATTTCTCGACGAGCGCGAGGACTTCCTCGCGCAGCGCGCCCAGCTCGCGGTACTCCTGGTCGATCGTCTTGAACAACGCGCCGATGTCCGCCTTGAGCGCGTCGAGCGTCGCGCCGGCGTCCGGCGCGTCGAGCCGCGCGTCCAGCAGCGCGCGTCTCGCGCGCAGCCCGTCCATCACCGCCTCAGTCAACCGCAGGCTCCCCCCCCGCCCGACCCCCCAGTCCTGCGCTCCGTGCTCGACGACGATGCGGTCGGCGTTCCACATCACGCGGTCCACGTCGAGCACCACCACGAGCTGGTCGCGGATCTTGGTGACCGCTCGAATGACGTCCGTCGCCACGCCCTTGAACAGGGCCGGCGGCGGCGACATCGACTCGATCGGCACGACGGCGACTTCGAGCACCGCGTCGACGATCGCGCCGACGCGGCCCGTGCTCGTGTTGAGCACCAGCGTCCGCGTCTCCGGCGTGATCGTCGTCTCGGCCAGCTCGATGCGGCGGCGCAGATCGATCACCGGGATCACCTCTCCGCGATGTTCGGTCACGCCCTCGACCCAGCGCGGGACGTCGGGCACGCTGTTGGGCGGCGAATAGCGAAGCACGCGGTCGACCGACAAGACGTCGGCGGCGAACAGGTCGACGCCGAGCTGGAAGACCACGAGCTTGACGCCCACTCCGGTGCCATTGTTGGTCTTCATTCATTCCCTCCCGGCGACGTCGCCAGTACACCGTCGATCAACGCGGGGACGTCCAGCACGCCGATCAGCTCCGAGCCGCGCAACACGAGACCGACGAGCGCGCCGTCGGACCCGTCGCTGCCCGGCACGCCGCGCAGCTCCGACTCCGCGATCGTGATCGTATCGTACACGTCGTCGACGGCCAGGCCGACGCGGTGGCCGCCGGCTCGCCTGAAGACGAGCGTCGCTCCGCCTCCCGGTGCTTCGCCGGGACGTGCCGGACGGCGCCGCGCGCGCCCGACGCGCCGAGAAGCGCGAGCGGGTCGTAGACCGAGAGCAACTCTCCGCGCAGCGTCGCGACGCCGCGAACGTGTTCCGGCGCGTCGGGCATTCGTTGGAGCTCCGGCGACTCGATGACTTCGGCGACTGCCGGCAGCGAAACGGCAAAGCGTTCGCCGCCAACCCGGAAGACGAGAACTCGCGCCACACCGTCACGGAACATGACCGACCTCCTCCGCCACCATTCGGCCGATGAGTCGCCCGATCTCGGGCAGCGGAGCGACGCAATCCGCTCCCGCCAACTGCAGCGCGGCGCTCGGCATGCCGAAGATCGTCGCGGTCTCGCGATCCTGAATCACGGCGCGTCCGCCGGCGTTCCGAATCGCGCGAGTGCCGTCGGCCGCGTCGCGCCCCATGCCGGTGAGCACGACGGCGAGCACCGACGACCCGAACACCTGCGCGGCCGAGTGGAAGAGCAGATCGGCGGCCGGCCGCACGCCCCACATGGGCGCCCGCTCGTCGAGCGCGATCACCGGGCCCGCGCCGTCGTCGCGGACGGTGAGGTGTTGGCCGCCGGGGGCGACGTACACGCGGCCGTGCACGACCGGCTCCCCCTCTTCGGCCTCGGCGATGTGAATCGCGCTGATCGAGTCGAGCCGCTGCGCGAAGCTCTTCGTGAAGCCGCGCGGCATGTGCTGCACGATGAGCACCGCGGCCGGGATCGCGCGCGGCAAGTGCGGGACGATGGCGGCGAGCGCGCGCGGGCCTCCCGTGGACGCGGCGATCACGACCGCGCTCGATGCGGCGCGGACCCGGCGGCACGACGCGCTCCACCATGATCGGCGTGCGGCGCTGGAGCTGGCGCAGTCCGGCGGGATTGGCGGCGGCGGCGGCGCGGAGCGCATCGAGGAGTCGAGGCGCGATCGTCGCGAGATCGAGGCTGATCGACCCCGACGGCTTGAGCACGAAGTCCACGGCCCCGAGCTCGAGCGCGCGAAGCGTCGCCGCCTGTCCGCCCTTCGTCGTCCCCGCGCTCAACATGACGACGGGACGCGGCGCCTCGCTCATGATGTATCCGAGCGCGCCGAGCCCGTCGAGCTCCGGCATGTCCACGTCGAGCGTGACGATGTCGGGATTGAGCGCGTGCACGAGTCCGAGCGCTTCGTTCCCGTCGCGCGCGGCGCCGGCGACCTCGAACTCCCCGGATTCCTCGAGGATCTGCGAGATCAGCCGCCGCATGAAGGCGCTGTCGTCGACGACGAGCACGCGGCGCTTAGAGGACACGCGACCCCTTTCGCACCGAACGAACCTCGACGCGCCCGTCCGTCAGATAGAAGTACACGCTGCGGCCGTAGTCGCTGCCCGTGTCCTCGCCGACGATCTCGATCCGCGCGCGCGGCGAGCGCCTCGCGCACCGCGGCGACGTTTCGCTCGCCGATGTTGATGCCGCCTCCCCCGCCGTTGGACGATGAGAAGTTGCTGAACATGCTCGCGCCGCCGGCGATCTTCGCGCGGACGCGGCCCGGGAGCGCGCCGAGCTTCTGCATCTGCTCGAGCACGAGTGGGACGGCGGTCGCGGGGAACTTCGCGGGATTCGTCCGGTCGCGCGACATTGATTCTTCGGGGAGCAGGACGTGCGCGAGTCCGCCGACGCGAGCCACCGAGTCGTAGAGCACGATGGCGACGCACGAGCCCAACCCGATGGTCGTGATCAGACCGTCGGCGGCGACCGCGTAGTCGGCGACCTTCACGCGGACCTCGCAGGGATCGGCGATCATTTGCGGCGGAAGATCCGTTCGCGCGCGTCCACGGCGGCGAACTTGGGCCGCGCCGGTCCGAGCACGGTTTCGACTTTGCCGAGCAACAGGAACCCGCCCGGCGCGAGCGCGTCGTGGAACACCTCGAAGAGCCGCGCTTGCGTGTCGCGATCGAAGTAGATCAGCACGTTGCGGCAAGCGATCAGATGGAGAGGTCCGGTCGGCGCCGGCTCGGCGAGGAGGTCGCGCTTCTCGAAACGCACCATGGTCCGCACCGACGGCGAGACCGTGAACGGCGACGCCGGCGAGAAGTAGCGCTCGCGCAGATCGGGCGGCGTTTCGGAGAAATCGGGCTCCGAGAACTGGCCGTGCCGCGCCGCCACGAGCGACCGCCGGTCGATGTCCGTCCCCAACACGTCGACGCGCGACAGCCGGGACAGCTCGCGTGCCTGATCGGCGTGGCGGTGGAAGAGCACCGCGAGCGAGTAGGCCTCGTGGCCGGACGAGCAGCCGGCGCTCCACACGCGAATCGTCGACAGCGGGGCCGACCAGAGCTCGGGAATCACGTGCGTGGCGACCGCGCGATACGCCTCCCAATTCCTGAACAGCTTGGTGACGTTGATGGTCAGCACGTCGAGCAGATGGTCGTACTCCGCCGCGTCGGAGTCGAGCACGCGGGAGTAGTCGCCGTACGTGTGCACGCCGCAGGCTCGCATGCGAACGGCGATCCGGCGCTGCAGACACTTTTCCTTGTAGCTCGCGCAGCCGAATCCGCGTTCGACGGAGATCTTGCGCGTCAGGGCGAGAAAGTCGCCGGGAGCTCGCTCGACCATCAGTACGCCTGGCGGACCGACTCGAGGTTCGATCGCACGATGGCGTTGTCGGGGTCGAGCTCGAGCGCCCGCTCCCAACACCGCAGCGCTTCCTCCCGCTCCATTCTGCGCAGGCGGATGTTCCCGAGCTTGAGGTAGGTGTCCGGCCCGATCTCGGGATTGGCGCGGGTCGCGCGCGAGTACGCCTCGAGCGCTTCGTCGTACCGCGCCGCGCGATAGCGCAAGTCGCCGATGTTCTTGTGCAGATGCGCGACGCCGGCGTCCTCGTGCAGACCGCGCTCCGCGGCCGCGTACGCGGCGTCGTAGTCGCCGAGCCGCTCGTTCACCGCCGCGAGGTTGTTGTGGAGCGTGGCGGCGTGCGGGTACGCCGCCACACCGTCGCTGAGGATCGACGCGGCGCGCCTGGCGTCGCCGCGGAGCGCCGCGGCGAGCGCGGCGAAGTGAAACCAGGCCGCCGTCGGCGCCTTGGCGCCGAACAGCGACCGCGCGCCCGTCAACGCTTCGTCGGCGGCGGCGAGATCTCCGGTGAGCAGACACACGACGCCGAGCGACGTCCGCACGCGCGGGTCCTTCGCGGCGCCGCGCTCGATCGCCGTCTGCAGCGCGGCGCGAGCCTCGTCGTAGCGATGCTGCTGCTCGAGAACGAACGCCAGATTGTGAAACACAACCGGCTTCGCCCCGGCGCGTGACGCGCACTCCCGGAGCGCGGCCGCCGCTTCTTCCCATTTCGCCTGCCGCGCGAAGACGAGCCCGATGTAGTAGCGCGCCGACGTGTCGTCGTCGCGCAGCTCGATCACCCGCCGGAACTCGCGCAACGACTCTTCGAACATGCCCGTCTTGAAGAACGCGACCCCGAGGTTGCGGTGCTCTTCCGCGCGGCCGTTCGCGGCCACGGCGGGAGCGGGCGCCGTTTTCCCGATGCGATGGATGAACCCGGCGTTCAGCAGTCCGAGCAGCGCCTTGCCGACCTCGAACTCCACGAGGCCCGTGGCGTCGATGATGCCCTGCACGTCGCGCATGCCGTCGATCTGCTCGAGCACGCACGTCTGCTCGTCGGTGAGCTCGGCGTCGCTCTTCAGGATCCGGTTGTGATCGGCCGCGAAGATCAGGTCGAAGCTGGGGATCTTCTTCTCGATGAGGCTCCACTCGTCCACGCGGCGCGCGCCCTCGAGCAACAGCGACTCGGGGTTGATCGACACGAGTTGATCCTGCCCTTCCGGCGCGACGTCCGACTCGAAGTTGAACGTGCCGTGGTGCCAGGTGAACAGGAAATACACGGCTTCGCGAATCTGCACGTCCACGGCTTCGTGCAGCTGCGCGGTCGTGACGGCTCCCTGTTCGACGAGCAGGCGGCCGAGCGGCGTGTCGTGGCGCTTGGTTTGAGCGTCGAGCGCGGCGTCGAGCTGCGCCTGCGTCAGAGCGCCGCTCTTCACGAGCATGTCGCCCAGGCGATCGCGCCGATTCACGACCGACGCGTAGCAGATGCGGCCCTTGTCGAAATAGATGTAGCCGAAGCTCGCGCGGTGCGTGATGCTCAGGCAGCCGGTCTTCTTCCCCATCGCCAGGAGCTGGAGCACGTCCGGGAGGCTGGCCTCCTTGAGGTTTCCGCGGATCGCCATCAGCCGCTCCGCGAACGAAGGCGGCGCGTCATGGCGCCTCCTCGATCAGCCGCGCCGCGGGATCCGGCCACTGCCAGATCACCTTCTCGCGGTCGAGGAAGAACGGATCGCTCGCCGCCTTGAGCGCGGCGGCGCGCGCCGGCTCGGTCTCGTCCGGCTCGAGCGCGGCGCGAATGAAGCCGATCGTCACGGGAACCGCCGCGACTTCGGCCGACGCCACGATCCGGTTCGCGATGCCGATGATCTCGCGCACGCTGGCCACGGTGCGCTCGGCGAGGTAGACGATCATCTCCGGGTTCGGCTCGACGCCGAGATCGCGGAGGTAGCGCGCGTAGAGACGCTCGCGCAACGAGCGGTCGGGCGCCTGCATCGGCACGACCAGGCCGCCCTCGAACCGCGACCGCAGGCGATCCTCGAGGCCGGACAATTCGCGCGGCGGCCTGTCGCTCGCCAGCACGAGCTGCTTGCCGTCCGCGTAGAGCGAGTTGAAGACGTGAAAGAGCTCTTCCTGCGTGCGCTCCTTTCCCGCCACGAACTGGACGTCGTCGAGCAGCAGCGCCGACGCGGAGCGGTAGCGGGCGCGCCAGCGGTCGACCGTGCCTTCCTGCAGCGCGGCGATCAACTCGTCGATGAAGAGCTGCGCGGGGACGCACGCCACCGACCCGCGCCCGGCCGTCGCCGGCGCGAGTCCGTGCCCGATCGCGTTCAGCAGATGCGTCTTGCCGACGCCGCTGGGGCCGTGGATGAACAGCGGGTTGTAGCGGGCGCCCGGAGCGCCGACGATCGCGTCCGCGGCGCGCACGGCCATCTGGTTGCTGCCGCCCACCTCGAAGCCCGAGCGCGTGAACGCCGACGACGGCCCCGCCGGCGGGGCCGCCATGCGCCGCGCGCGCTCGAGCACCTGCTCCGCTTCCTCGACGCGGTCGGGGTCGCGAAACGACGGATGGATCGCCATCGACGCGTCGGCGCGCGCGGTTTCCCGCTCGAGATCTCGCAGCCGGCTGACGCGGCCTTCGAACTCGCGGAGAAACGACTCGACGCCGTTCGCCGGCGCGCTCTCCTGGAGCGCGCGCTCGAGACTCGCCGTGCGATAGCCCTCGCCGCCCCAGTAGCCGATCGCTTCGGAGATGCGCTGCCGCCACTGTTCGACGTGCTGCGCGACCGCCGACGCGATGTCGGTGAGAAAGTTCGCGAACTCTCCGCTCGGCCGCGGCGGCGTCACGCGCCGGCGCCTTTCGGCGAGGTCGCCGAGCACGGCCATCACGTTCTCGACGGAGACGTGCTCGCCGCCGAGCGCCTGGAAGGCGATCAGGCGATTGAGCGCGCCCTGCAGCTCGCGGATGTTGTCGAACTCGAGACGGCCGACCTCGTCGATCACGCCGGCGCGGAACCGCACGCCGCGCTCCTCGCACTTGGCCTTGAGGATCGCCATGCGCGTTTCGAAATCCGGCGCGCCGATGTCGACGATCAATCCGCCGGCGAGGCGCGTGATGAGCCGGTCGTCGACGTCGGCGATTTCGGCCGGCGGCCGATCGCTCGTCATGACGATCTGCCGTCCGTCGCCCGAGAGCGCGTTGAAGATGCGCAGCAGCTCGCTCTGCGTCTCTTTTCGCGCGGTGAGAAACTGGATGTCGTCGATGAGCAGGACGCCGACGCCGAGGTAGCGCGCCTTGAACGCTTCGACCGCCCCGTCGCCGATCGCCGCGTGCAGCTCGCCGACGAACTCGTCGAGCGTGACCGCGGCGACGGAGAGCGACGGCCGGCGCTGCGCGACGTGGTTGCCGATCGCGCTCATGAGGTGCGTCTTGCCGAGCCCCGACGCGCTGTAGATGAAGAGCGGGTTGTAGGCCGTGCCCGGTGCCTCGGCCACGGCGTGCGCGGCCGCGACGGCCAGCCGGTTGGACGAGCCGACGATGAAGTTGTCGAAGCGAAGCTTCGGATCGAGCTGCATGATCGGCTTCGCTACCCGGCGCGCGCGGTGACGCGCGGAGCCACCGTCGGCGCGCCGGCGCTGAGACGCTTGAGCACGAGCTCGGAGATGGCGCGCAGCGTCTCGAAGACGCCGGGCCCGTGGAGCGCGTCGGCGGAGAACTCCGGGACGCCGCGGAAGTTGAGCGCGTCGGAGAGCGTGCCGCCGTCGAGGATCAACTCGCTCGGCAGATCCTGCTTGTTGTACTGGATCACGAGCGGCACGGCGCGGACGTCGACGCCCTGGTCGCCGAGGTTGGCGTGGAGGTCCTGGAAGCTCTCGATGTTCTCGTCGAGCTGGCGGGCCTGGCTGTCGGCGACGAAGACGACGCCGTCGGCGCCCTGGAGGACGAGTCGGCGCGTGGTCTGGTAGTAGACCTGGCCGGGCACGGTGTACAGCTGGAACCGCGTGGTGAAGCCGGAGATGGTGCCGAGGTCGAGCGGGAGGAAATCGAAGAACAGCGTGCGGTCGGTCTGCGTCGCCAACGACACCATCTTGCCGCGCCGGTCGGACGGCACCTGTTCGTAGATGTAGTGCAGGTTGGTCGTCTTTCCGGACCGCCCGGGTCCGTAGTAGACGATCTTGCACGTGATCTCTCTGGTGGCGTAGTTGACGAGGGACACAGGATCGAGTTATTGAGTTAGCGTATGAGCATTCGTTACTGTTGCACTAAATAATTTTTCATTAGAATACTGCATACTCTGAGAAACTGTCGACACGTGGCGGCTGTAGGCTACGCGCCACCGTCCCTCCCAGCGGTCGCGGGGACGGAAGAGGGCGGACAGGTTCCGGTTGAGCTCGGCCTCGAAACCGCCGGCCAGCACCGCCACCGGCACCGGCGGCGCTTCGAGCGCCGCGGCGGCCAGATCCCGTCCCAGCTCCTGGAAGTAGATCCGGATCAACCCGAGCGACGTCTCGTCGTCGAACACCGTGAAACAGATGTACGAGCCGCGCGACGTCTCGAGCGGCGCCAGATACATCTGCTTCTCCGGGCCGGCGTAGTGGAGCCCGCCGAACGCGCGGCCCTCGACCTGGCGGCCCAACTCGCCGGCCGTCGCGTGGATCGCCGACGCCAGCGCGCACGCGGTCATCACGTCCACCTCGCGCGTGAACCCCGCCTGCGCCAACACCTGCCCCGACGGATGGAGCAGCAGCGCCAGACGAGCGCGCGCGTCGTCGACGTAGCGCTTCAGCGGCGCTTCGACCCACGGCTCGACGGCGGCGATTTTCATGCGATCCGCTCCAGCGCCTTGAACAATTCCATCCGGATCAGCCCCACGTTCGCCGCCGGGTCGGCCACGGTCACGATCACCAGGTCGTTTCCCGCGCCGGCGACGCAGATCCGGCCCCGTTCCGCGTCGAGCTGCAGGAACGTCACCGCCCCGAGCCGCGCCGCCTTCGCCGACAATCGCGCCTTGCGATAAACGGACGCGGCGAGCGCCGCTACGCGCTCGCCGTCCTGGCCGAACCGGAGACTGGAGTCGATCACGAGACCATCACTCTCGGAGACGATCAAGCTCGCCCGCACGCCACGTTGGCGCGTGAGAGTCTCCAGCACCGGACGAAGCGACGCGCTCATTGGGTCGCCTCCCCGTCGGACGCGCCGCTCCGGAGCCACGCCGAGGCCCGCACCGCGCACCGGTCCAACAGGCGTCGCAGGAGTCCCAGCGGCGTGACCTTCGACGCCGCCACGACCAGCAGACCGCCGTCCTCGCTCGGCGCCATCGCGACAACGGTTCCGCGCGTCTCGAACGTGATCGAGCGCCAGTCGCCGACGTCGAGGTACTTCGTCGACCGGCGCACTTCGTCCGAGATCCCGCTGAGCCGCGCGCCCACCTCCTGCGAAACGTCCGCGCCCTGCCCGTCGATGTACACGCCGCCCAGCACGAGGCCGTTCGCGTCCAACAGCAGCGCCGTCTGACCCTCGTCGACAAGCAGCGTCGCGAACAGCCGGCGCGGATCGTTCGACGGCTCCGGCGGAACGTACGCGACGGGATCCGAGGCCGGATTGGCGGCGATCGCCGCGTAGCTTCCGGACGCCGCGCACCGCGCGGAGCGCGCTCGCCACCGACGGCTCGTCGGTCTCCGCGGCGCCGTCGAGATAGCGTTCGGCGTCGTCCACGCGCCCCTGCTGAAAGCTCAGGTAGCCGAGCCCCTTGAGCGCACCCGCGTGGCCGGGGACGAGGCGGAGCACGGCGTTCCACTCGTCCCGCGCCCGCGCGAAGTCGCCGCGGTCCACGGCGATTCGCGCCAGGAGATCGTGCGCGTCGGCGTTGTGCGGATGCCGCTCCAGCCCGCGATGCGCCACCTTGTGCGCGAGGTCGAATTGCTGCTGCCGGCGAAGCGCGTCGGCCAGCTGGAGGAACACGAGGCTCCCCGGCTCGCGCGCGAGCTCTTCGCTCCAGCGGCGGACGTCGTCAACCATGGGCTTTCACCGCGAGCACGTGTTCGAGACGGGCGAGCGCTTCGAGCGCATCGCGGGCTTCGGGCGCCGCGGCGCCGGTCGGCGCGCGGCGGAGCAGTTGTTCCACGGCGGCACGCGCCGCGCTGACCTGCTCGGCCACGCCGCCCGGCGCGGACTCCGCGGGCGACGCGAGCGACCGCGCCGGCGTCGGCTCGGGAGCCTGTCGAATGGCGACGACGCCGGTCGTCGTCAGCCCGTAGGCGATCTTCGCCGTCTCGAACTCGTCGCGTCCGAGGAGGGCGGCGATCGCGCGCAGGTCGCGATCGCCGTCGATCATCGTGAGCACCTGCCACTCGTGCGGGAGCAGGTCGAGCGTCGGTCCGCCGTCTCCGCCGCGGTCGTCGCCCACCGGCGCGAGCTCCGGAACGACGTCCAGGTTCGGCACGACGTCGGCGATGCGCGACCACTCGTCGATGCGCCGAGCGCCTTCCATCAACAGCGACTCGGTCGACACGGCGATGCGCGTGTCCCGCGGCAGCTCGTCGCGAGCGCGTTCCTCGAACGAGAAGAACCCCTCGCGCCACGACATCAGCTCGAACACCACGCTCTCGATCTGCAAGCGCATCTGCCGCTCCAGCTCGCGCTGCGTGATCGCGCCGACCCGAACGAGAGAATCGACGATCGTGCGCGCTTCCTCCACCGCCGGCGTCCGCGTCGTCGCCGGCGGCGTGCGCGTGGTCGAGATCCGCCTGCGTGATGCGGCCGGCCTCGAGCAGCACCAGCTCGATCGGAACGCTCTTGCTGCGGATCGACGCGTGCACGACGCTGCCGTCGTCGAAATAGACGACGCCCTCGTCCTCGCGCAGCTTCGACGACACGCACAGCACTCCCGTCTTCCGGCTCAAGTCGAGGAGCTGGAAGACGTCGTGGATGCCGAGCTCGCGAAGCGGGCCTTCGATCGCCATGGTCAGCCCGCCCGCAAGGTGAGAATCCGCTGCAGATCGGACGCGCTGCGCAGGTCGCGGCGCGCCCGGCGGGCGTACCGCGACGCGGGATCGAGCGCGATGACGCGCCGCCAGCGATCGGACGCTTCGCGGAATCGGTGCTGCTCGGCGAGCAGCGAGCCCTCGAAGTACAGCGCGCCGACGTTTTCCGGATCGAATCGCAGGACACGCGCGAACGCGTGGCTCGCGTCGCGGCGCCGCGACAGGTCGATCAGCGCTTCGCCGAGCGCGATGAGCGCGTCGAAGTTGTACGGGTCGCGCTGCAGCAGCTCGATGAGGAGCGGCATCGCGTCGGCCGAGCGGCCGAAACGGCGGCGGAGCTCGGCGAGCGCGAGCGTCGCGTCGGCGTACGTCGGCACGGCGTCGAGCGCGGCGACCAGTTCGCGCTCCGCCTCGCGGTCGCGGCCCTGCGATTGGAGCAGCTCCGCCAGGCGGAAGCGCACCGCGGCGAAGTCCGCGTCGAGTTCGAGCGCCGCCCGGTACATGTCGATGGCGCCGTCGACGTCGCCGATCGACTTCGCGATGTCGCCCGTGCGGAGCAACACGTCCGCGCGCCGCGGCGCCACCCGTCGCGCGCGAGCGAGCAGCCCGATGGCCGACGCCGGGTCGCCCGCGTCCGCGCAGGCGGCCGCGGCGAGCATCAGCGCGTCGACGTCCGTCGGGTCGCGATCCACCAACCGTTGCGCGATGGGACGCGCTTCGGTCGCGCGGCCGAGACGCAGCAGCGCCGAGGCCTCCCCGGCGAGCGCCGCCGGACGGTCGGGCTCGAGAGCGAGCGCGGCGCGATATCGCTCGAGCGCCTCGCCGAACAATCCCTGCTTCGAGAAGACTTCGCCGAGCAGCGTCATCCCCTCGGCGCGGTCGTGTCCGCGGGCGAGCGCGCGGTTGATCTCCGCCGACGCGCGGTCGTAGTAGCCCTTCGACAAATAGTCGGCGGCCATCAAGAAGGGCGACGCGTCGCTCGCGGACGGGGCGGCGGGAGCTTCCGCCGCGGGCCCGGGTCCGGGAACGAGCTCGGTGAACAGCGTGTCGAGCGACTCCGGATCGAAGTCGAAATCGGCGACGGCTGCCTCGGTGTGGTGGGCGCCGCCCAGGTCCGGCGGAACGGTGAGGTCCGGATCCTCGTACTCGACGTCCATCGCGAGCTCGAACTTTTGCGGGACGTAGTACGGATCCAGCTCGAGCGCGCGCTTGGTCTCGCGCAGCGCGCCCTCGAAGTCGCCGAGGTTCGACAGCGTGAAGCTCATGTTGTAGTGCGCCTCGGCGAAGTCGGGGCGCGCCTGGATCGCGCGGGCGAACGCGTTGCGCGCGTCGTCGAACTTGTGCAGCTCGGCGAGCACGAGCCCCACGCCGTTCCACGCCACCGGATTTTCCGGCGACGGAGCCCAACACTTTGCGGTACGCGTCGAGCGCCTGGTGGAATCGCTTCGCGCGGCTGGCGAGCAGCGCGAGATTCAAGCGCGCTTTCACGAACTCCGGGCGATGCGCGAGCGCGGAGCCGAAGACACCGAGCGACTCCTCGGCCGAGCCGCCATGGTACAGCGCGACGCCGAGGTTGTTCTGCGCGATCGCGTACGAGGGTTCTTCCTCGAGCGCGCGACGGTAGCTCGATTCGGCGTCGGCGAACCGGCCCTCCTGGTGCAGCGCGACGCCGCGCTCGTTCCACAGCTTGGGGCTGTGCGGCTGCCGGTGGAGGAGATCGTCGTACAGCGCGATGGCTTCGCCGGGCTGGCGAAGCAGGAGGTGCACCTCCGCCATGGCCTGAAGCACGAGATCGCGATCCTCGCCGCGATCGAGGGCGACGCCGTACTCGCGCATCGCTTCGGCGTAGTATCCCTTGCTGCGGAACGCGAGGCCGAGGTTGTAGTGGGCGAGCTGGCCCTCGACCGACACCTGGAGCTCACGCTTCGCCGGCGCGCCGTCGCGGCTCGCCCGCTGTTGCTCGAGCGAGAGGTTCGCGTGGGCGCGCGACAGCGACGGATTCAGCTTGATGGCGCGGCGCGTCGCCGCCTGGGCGTCCTCGTGGCGTCCGATGTCGCCGAGCACGAAGCCCATCAGGTACAGCGCGTCGTGATTCTCCGGGTTCAGCTCGATCGCCCGCTCGAGGGCGCGAAGCGCGTCATCGTTCAGCCCGCGATGATATAGAATCTCGCCGAGCGTGAACCGGAGCAGCGAGCTGTCGGGATCGCGGGCGAGCGCGCGCTCGATGCACTCCTGCGCGCGCTCCATGTCGCCGGCGTTCTTTTCGGCGAGCGCGAGCTGCAGCAGCGCGGCGACGTCGTTCGGCGCGTACTCCAGCAAGGCGCGAAACTCCTCGGCCGCCTCGTCCTGCTTGCCGAGCAGCGAGAACGTCCGTCCCGAGCTCCCACCGCGCGCCGCGGTCGTCGGGACATTGCCGCAGGCGCTCGCGCAGCTCGGGGACGCGCGTGTCGTAGTAGCCGGTATTGAAGTACGCGATCTCGAGGTTGCGCTGCGCGACCTGCATCGTGTGGTCGAGCTCGAGCGCCTTCATGAAGGCGGCGACCGCCTCCTGATACAGGCCCTTGTTGTAGTAGAGCACCCCGAGGTTGTTGTGCGCCCCGGCGTCCGACGGATTGATCCGCCGGGCGAAGGAGCGCAGAACCTCGCGGTCGCGCTCCGAAGTCAGGGGCGCCGACGGGAACATGATCACGCGACGCGGATCGCCTTGAGAATCGCGCCGAGCGACGCGGTGTCGGGAAGGAGGAGGAAGAATCCGCGCAGCTTCTCCGTCGGATTCGCTCAGCACGAAGTCGCTCTCGACGCAGAACACGAAGTCCTTGTCGCCGCCGAACTGCAGATAGGTCGTCGTGAGCACGGCGTCGGACATGTCGATCGCCAGCGACGGCGGCGAGGGGATGAGCATCATCCCCATGAAGTCGCTCAGCGCGTTCATGTAGGCCGAGCTGAGGATGTTGCCGGCTTCCTTGATCGCCGACTGCTGCATGTCCGAGAAGTCGTCGGTGGTCTCGCGGCGGCGAAGGAGCAGCTCGGCCAGGCGCAGCGCCGTGCGGCGCGGGAAGACGAGCAGCGTACGCCCGGTGAGATCGCCGAGCATGTGCATCAGCACGGCGGCGACCGGCTCGTCGGGCGTCGTGATGTGCGGCGGCACCTCCTCCAGCCGCGCGACGCTGATCGTCGGGACGCTGATCATGATCGTTTCGCCGATCATCTGCGAGAGCGCGGTCGCGGCGTGCCCCGCCCCGATGTTGGCGACTTCGCGGAGCGCGTCGAGCTGCAGCTCTTTCAACGACAGAAGGTCTTCCATACGAATCCTTTAAAGGAGGCTGCTCACGTCGACGATGAGCGACGGCCGGCCGTCGCCGAGGAGCGTCGCGCCCCCGAAGAACGGCGGACCGTCGCGGACCGCGTCGTACTGTTTGACCACGATTTCTTCCTGCCCGGTGAGCTCGTCGATGACGAGGCCGGCCCGGCGGTCGCCGAGGTCGATCACGACGACGTGCTCGAGGTCGATCTCCGTCGCCGGCGTATACGCCGGCAGCCCGACCAGCGTCCGCAAACGGAGGAGCGGCAGCACCTCGTCGCGCGCCAGCAGGACTTCCTTCCCCTTCACCGTGCGCAACACGTCGGGCGCCAGCTCCACCGTCTCGCTCACGTGCGCGAGCGGGATCGCGTAGGTCTCGGCGCCCACGCGCGCGAGCAGCGCGCGCATGATGGCGAGCGTCAGCGGAAGCCGGATGAGCACCGTCGTGCCCTGTCCCGGCACCGAGCGAATGTCCATCGCGCCGCCGAGGGCGCGCACCTTCGTGTAGACCGCGTCGACGCCGACGCCGCGACCGGAAAGGCCCGTCACCTTTTCGGCCGTCGAGAAACCAGGGCGCGCGAGCAGGCGAAGCAGCTCGTCCTCCGTGAGGTCCGTCTTCGAGGCGTCGACCAGCCCGTCGCGCTTGGCGCGCGCGAGAACCCGCTCGCGGTCGATGCCCTTGCCGTCGTCGCTCACCTTGATGACGACCGCCGAGCGATCGCGGACCGCGCTCAGCACGAGGCGGCCGACCGCCGGCTTTCCAGCGGCGGCGCGCACCTCCGCCGGCTCGATGCCGTGGTCCACCGCGTTGCGCAGCAGATGCACGAGCGAGTCGGCGATCTCGTCGAGCATCGACCGATCCAGCTCGATGTCCTTGCCGTCGACGACGAAGTCCACCGGCTTGCCCACGGCGCGCGCCGCGTCGCGCACGACGCGCGGGAAGCGGTCGAACACCTGCGACACCGGCACCATGCGGCTCGCCGTGATCTCGTCGCGCAGCTCCGTGATGAGGCGCGACGACTGCATCACGGTCTCTTCGAGCGAGAGATCGCCAAGCTCGGTCGCGAGCTGCGTCAGACGCCCGCGCGCGATCACCAGCTCGCCGATGAGGTTCATCAACGCGTCGAGGCGCCGCACGTCGATGCGCACGGAGCGAACGCGCCCGCTCTCCGATCTCGTCTCGCTGGCCGGCGTCGCGACGACGCCGTGCGCCGGCGTGAGCGTCATGGCGGACAGCGCCGCCATGTCGTGCGCGGGCGTCATCGAGATCGCCGGCACGCCCCACACGGGCGTCGGCGCGGCCCAGGCGGGCGTCGCGTCCGCGCGCCGGGCGCGCGCGGCTCGCCGATCTGAACCTCGAGCACATAGCCCACGGCGCGAGCGACGCGCTCGATCTCGGCGGCTGGTTGCGACGTCGCCAGGCGCACGGAGAACTCGCTGTCGAAATCCTCGTTCTGAAGAGCGTCGATCGGCGGCGTGGTGGAGACGACGTCGCCGATCGTGGCCAGCGCCTGCACGATGAGGAACGCGCGAACGCCGCGGAGCGGCGTCTCCGGCTGCAGCCAGATGCGCACCAATTCCCCGGCGCCGGCGGGCGCCGCTTCAGAAACAGTCGCCGGTGCGGGGTCCGATGGAGCCGGCGAAGGCGGCGCGGGAACGCTGCGCGGCGCGGCCGGAGCGGCTGTCAGCGCGCGGAGCGCGGCGATGAGGTCGGCCGCGACGACGTCGCCTTCGCGTCCCGCGACCGCGGCCTCGACCGCCTGCTCGAGCACGTCGGCGGAGCGGAACAGCGTGTCCATGATCGTCGCTTCGATGGACATCTCGCCGCGGCGAACGCTGTCGAGCACCGTCTCGAGCTCGTGGGCGAGGTCGGCGACGAGCGTGTAGCCCATCGTCGCCGCCATCCCCTTGATCGTGTGGACGGCGCGGAAAATCTCACCGACCGCCGACGCAGCGCCGGGGCCGGTCGAATCGCGCTCGAGCTGCAGCAGCGATTGGTTGACGGCGGCGACGTGCTCTCGGCTCTCGGTGAGAAAGAGCTGGGCGTACTCGCGGTTATCCACGGCGCTGGGGTCGCACGGGGCCGTCCGTGCTCAGCCGAGTACGCGCTGAACCGCTTCGAGAACGCGACTGGGTTGGAACGGTTTGACGACGAAGTCTTTCGCGCCGGCTTGGATCGCCTCGACGACGAGCGCCTGTTGCCCCATCGCGCTGCACATGAGGATTCTCGCGCCCGGGTCGAACTTGCAGATCTCGCGCACGGCATCGATGCCGCCCATGTCGGGCATCACGATGTCCATCGTCACGAGATCCGGCCGCAGGTCGCGGTACTTCTCTACCGCCTGAAGTCCCGTCTCCGCCTCGCCGACGATCTCGAACCCGGCCTGGGTGAGGATGTCCCCGACCATCGTGCGCATGAAGATGGCGTCGTCACAGACCAATACTCGTTGACTCAAGAAAACCTCCCGAAGACCTAGGACAGCAGCACTTGGCGGATGAGAGCGGCCAGGTCGAGCACCACCACAGGTGCGCCGTCGAGCGTTGCCACGCCACGCACGAGATCACCAGCCGCCTGCGACGCGCCCGAGGGGTCGACCTCGAGCTGCCGAACGTCGGCGACCTCGTCCACCACTACCCCGACCAAGCGGTCTCGATGGAGAACGAGGAGGATGGATCCCTCGGTGGCGGGCTCGGCTGACGGGTCGAGCCGGACCCCCAGGTCTAGTATCGTCACGATGGTGCCGCGGACATTGAGCAGGCCGCGCACGAAGACGGGCGCTCCCGGAAGTCGGGTGATCTCACCCATCGGGATCAGCTCTCTGACATCCGCCCCATCGGCCCCAAACACGGTGCCCCCCGCGCGGAACGTGAGCGCGGAGGTCAGCGTTGTGTCAGGGGTCGACGCGATAGAAGTCAAAGCGATCGAGTGGATCCAGGTCTGCGGCGATCGGGTCGGAACCGGCAGCGGCTCCGAGTGCCCGGCGAAGCTCTTCCGGCAGCGGCGAGCGCAGATCCACCAGGTCCCCGGACACCGGGTGCCGGAAGATCAGCCAGGCCGCGTGCAAGAAGTGACGTCGTGGGGGCAGGTCCAACAGCTTGCGACCTCCGCCACCGCCGTAAGTGTCGTCACCAACGACCGGATGGCCGATCGACGCGACGTGCACCCGGATCTGGTGCGTGCGCCCTGAGTGCAGGTGCGCCCGCAGAAGATCGACGGAGTCGAAGCGCGCGAGCCGAGTGAGATCTGTCCTCGCCGGCCGTCCTGTAGAGACGACCGCCATGCGCTTTCGGTCTCGCGGATCGCGGGCGATCGGCTTGTCGATCGTGACCTGGTCCTCGGCCAGGTGGCCCCACGTCAGCGCCGCATACCGGCGGACGATCTGGCGGGCCTGGAGCGCGGCCCCGAGCACTTTGTGAGCACGGTCACTTTTGGCCACGAGGAGCAGCCCGGACGTCTCCTTGTCCAGGCGGTGGACGATCCCCTCTCGGCTCGTGTCGGACCCGGCGGACAGGGGCGTGCCCCGGCCCTTCAGGGCGTTGACGAGGGTCCCGGACCAGTTGCCGGGCGCCGGATGGACGACCATCCCCGCCGGCTTGTCGATGACGAGCACGTCGTCGTCCTCGAGGACCACCGCCAACGGAATGGATTCTCCGACGACAGGACGACCGGCGGGCGCGGGAACGTCGACGTCGATTCTCTCTCCCGCGCGAGGCGCGGTAGCTCGCGCGCTCGCGGCGGCCAGCGACGAGGACGTGCCCGTTGGCGATCAGCGTGGCCGCCTGATTTCTGGAAATGCCGAGGTGTTGAGCGACCAGCACGTCGAGGCGCGGCGCGTCGTCGGGCGACTCGAAGCTCCGCCGGCCGCTATCCGTCACCGCTCTCCGCTGGAGGGCTGGTCTCGCATGGCCGCTTCGCCGGCGGCGATCGCCAACTTCTCACGGTCTTCGCGCCACAGGATGAACGCGAGCGTGATCGCGCCGACCGTCACGGCGGAGTCGGCGACGTTGAACGTCCAGAAGCGAACGTGGCCGACGCCGATGTCGATGAAATCGACGACGCCGCTCGGGCCGCGAAACCGGTCGATGAGGTTCCCCGCCGCGCCGCCCCAGGCGAGCCCCAGCGCGAGGACTCGAATCCAGTCGCCGCTCTTTGTCGAGCGGTACAGCCACCACAGCACGACGAGGGCGACAAGCGGCAAGTCCGCCGAAGAAGTAGCGCGACTTGTCGCCGACCGACATGCTGAACGCCGCGCCGGGATTGAACGCGAGCGTGAAGCGCACGACGTCGCCGATGATGCGACGCGGCACGCCCTGCATCAGATGCGCGACGGCGAGTCGCTTCGTGATGACGTCGAGCACGACCACCGAAACAGCCGCGGTCCAGAACACGAGGCCGTTTCTCGATCGCGAATCGTTCATGTCGTGCCGGATGTCGTGCCGGGAGTGCTACGAGAGCTCGCGCGTATCGGCGGAGACAGCGACCGGCGCGCGAGCGCCCGCGGCTTCCGTCTCCGTGTCCTCACCCCACAAGACCCAGGCGAGCAGAAAGGCGCCGATGCTCACGGCCATGTCGGCGACGTTGAAGGTCGGCCATCGCGAATCGCCGAAGCCGATGTCGATGAAGTCCACCACGCCGTACCGCGAAGTGATGCGGTCGATCAGGTTGCCGACGGCGCCGCCGCAGACCATCGCGAGGGCGATCGAGCGCACCGCGTCTCCGCGACGCGTGGACGTGTAGAGAAAGCCCAGGATCACGAGCGCGACGATCGTCAGCGCCATGAAGATCCAGCGCGACTGCGAGCCGAGGTGCAGCCCGAATGCCGCGCCCGGATTGCGCACCAGCGTGAACCGAACCCAGTCGCCGAACACTTCGTGCGGGAGTCCCTGCGGCAGGAGCCGCTTGGCCGCGAGGTACTTCGTGCCGAAGTCCACCGCCGCGATCAGGCACAGCACCGGCCAAAAGAGTCCGGCGTTCCCGTGTTCGGTACTTCCATTACTTCTTTGCATCTTCCTCGCGCTGCTTGCAGTTGATGCAGTAGCGTGCGTGTGGTAGTGCGTCGAGTCGATCGTACGCAATCTCGTTGCCGCACTGGTGGCACTTGCCGAAGTTGTCCGGATCACGGTAGAGGCGGCGAAGCGCCTCGTCGATGTGCCAGAGGAACCGGCCTTCCTGGCTGGCGAACAGGAACGCCTTCTCGCGCTCCATCGCGTCGGTGCCCTGGTCGGCCATATGGAACGAGTAGCTGCTCAGATCGCCGTCGGCCGATTGCGGCGTGGCGCCGAACGCCTCGTCGGCGCGGCCCAGCTCCTTGAGCACTCGCTTTCGCTCGTCGAGCAGACGCTTCTCGAAATGCTGAAGCATCTTCTTGCTCAGCCCCTTCACCTTCTTCGTGCTGTTCGCGGTTGCCATCGCTACGGTATCCTGGTAATGGCCACGAAGGCCGTCATTCCGTCGAGATCGAGCGCCGTCATGGCGTCATTGGTTCCGCCGGATTCCGGCTGATCCACGAGCACCACGTCGGTCGCCAGCGTTTCGTCCGCTATCCACGCGCGATGAGCGCGAACGACAGCGTGCACATCGCTTCCTCCTCCGATGGTCAGCGTGATTCGGTCGCTGACCGCGAACGAAGCCTCCTTTCGCATGCGCTGTACCCGGCTAACGATCTCTCGGGCATAACCCTCGAGCTCCAGATCCGGCGTCACCGCCGGATCGATCGCCGCGAAGAACCCGGCGTCCTCCTGAACCACGAGGTCGCCGGAGGCCCGCCGAATGATCGTCAGATCGTCAAGCGTCAGCTCGTGCGACTGCCCCTCAACGCTAATGACCAGCGGCGCTCCATGCTCGAAGCGCGCGGAGCTGTTCGCTGGTCAGCGCGCTCGTCGCCTGAGCCGCCAGCGGCGTCTTCTTGCCGAACCTTTTTCCGAGAACGCGGAACTCAGGCTTCGCTTGCAGCGTGACGAGCTCGTCGGCGGAGGTCGCGAAATCTACTCGCTTGACGTTGAGCTCCGAGGCGAGCAGTGGGACGAGCGGGACCAAGGCCGATTCCGGCACGCCGGGCGCGACGCAGACCATGCGGGCCAGCGGACGGCGCACCTTGATACCGACCTCTTCCCTGGCGGCGCGCCCGAGCCTGGCGAGCGTGCGGATCGCCGCCATCGGCGCGTCGAGATCGGACGCGACGCGCGAGCGCGGGGCGCGACGAACGGCGCGAGGTGAACCGATTCTCCCGTCAGCTCCCGGTGAATCCAATCGCTCACGAACGGCGCGATCGGCGCGAGGAGCCGGCACACGGACGCCAGCACCTCGTGCAACGTCGCGAACGCCGCGCGGTTGTCGTCGCCGTCGACGTCGTAGAACCGCCCGCGGCTCAACCGCACGTACCAGTTCGCGACGTCGTCGTCGACGAACTCGATGATCGCGCGCGACGCGGCGGTCGCGTCGTACGCGCCGAGCGCGGCGTCGACAGTCTGCTCGAGACGCGCGAGACGGCCGATCATCCAACGGTCCAGCGCGGGACGCGCCTCGACCGGCGGATCCGCCTCGGACGGGTTCCACCCGAAGTTCGCGTACTGCGCGAAGATGCCGCTGTACACGTTCTTGAGCGTGCGCAGGAATCGCCCCGCCTGCTCGGCGAGCAGCTTCTCGTCGAAGCTGCGCGGCACCCACACGGCGCTCGACGCCACGAAAAAGAGCCGAGCGGCATCGGCGCCGTGGCGCGACATGACTTCCCACGGGTCGACGACGTTGCCGACGCTCTTCGACATCTTCTTGCCTTCGGCGTCGAGCACCTGGTCGTTCACGACGACCGCGCGGTACGGCGACGCGACGTCCGCGAACGTGTTCGCGCCGCCCGAGGGCCCGGCGTTGTTCGGCAGCGCGTCGCCGAGCCCGGTCGCGATCGCCAGCAGCGAGTAGAACCACCCGCGCGTCTGATCGACGCCCTCGGCGATGAAATCGGCCGGGAAACTGTTCCGCGATCTTGTCGCGGTTCTCGAACGGATAGTGCCACTGCGCGAACGACATCGAGCCCGAGTCGAACCAGGTGTCGATCACCTCGGACGCGCGGCGCATCGTCCCGCCGCATCCGGCCGAGGCGCATCGCCACGTGTAGCGATCGACGTTCGGCTTGTGCGGATCGAAATCGGACGTCAGGCGCTCGCCGGATCGCGCGCTCAGATCCGCGAACGACCCGATGCACTCGACGTGCGACGCTTCGCGGTCGCAGATCCAGACCGGCAGCGGCGTACCCCAGTAGCGGTCGCGCGAGATCGTCCAGTCGATGTTGTTCGACAGCCACTCGCCGAAGCGCCCCTCGCCCACCGACTGCGGATGCCAATCGACGCGCGCGTTGCGCGCCATCATCGCGTCGCGATACGCCGTCGTGCGGACGAACCATGAAGTGCGCGCGTAGTAGATGAGCGGCGTGCCGCAGCGCCAGCAATGCGGATACTGGTGCGAGATGCGCCCTGCCTTCCATAGCACGCCGCGGCGCTTGAGCTCCTCCGATGATCAGATCGTCCGCGTCCTTCACGAACAGTCCGCCGACGAGCGGCATCGACGACGGGAATTCGCCGCGCAGGCCGACCGGCTGGATGAACGCGAGATTGTTTCGCTTTCCCGCGGCGTAGTCGTCGGCGCCGAACGCCGGCGACATGTGCACGACGCCCGTGCCGTCGTCGGCCGAGACGAACTCCTCGCCGACGATGAGCTCGTGTTCGCCCTCGGGCGGGAAATCGACCCAGTCGAGCGGCCGCTTGTAGCGGCGTCCGACGAGGTCGGCGCCCGTGATGTGGCGGACCAGCTCCCAGCGATTCTCGTAGTCTTCGCCGAGCACCGCGCGCACGCGCGACCCGGCGATGATCAGCGTTCTCTTGTCCTTCCCCTCCTCGCGACGGACCAGCTCGACGTAGTCGAGATCCGGATGCACCGCGAGCGCGGTGTTCGAGACGAGCGTCCACGGCGTGGTCGTCCACACGAGGATCCGCCGGCCGACGGCCGGGTGCAGCGTCGCGTCCCGGCCGCTCGGGCGCCTCGACGAGGTCGAGCGCGACGTAGATGCTCGGGTCTTCGTCCTGGCGGTAGCCGAGCGACAGCTCGTGGCTCGACAACGCGGTGCCGCAGCGCGAGCAGTACGGCAGGATCTTGTGCCCGCGGTAGAGCAGATTCTTGTCGAACAGCGTCTTGAGCGCCCACCAGACGCTTTCGACGTAGTCGTTGTGATAGGTGACGTACGGGTGCTCGTAGTCGAGCCAGTACCCCATGCGCGCGCTCAGCTTTTCCCAATCCGAGCGGTACTTGAACACGCTCTCCCGGCACAGCCGGTTGAACTCGGCCACACCGAGCGCCTCGATCTGCTGCTTGCCGCTGATGCCGAGCTGCTTCTCGACCTCGATCTCGACGGGCAAGCCGTGCGTGTCCCAGCCCGCCTTTCGAGCGACGCGATAGCCCTTCATCGCGCGATATCGGCAGAAGAGATCTTTGATCGTGCGCGAGAAGACGTGATGGATGCCCGGCCGCCCGTTCGCCGTCGGCGGACCCTCGAAGAACACGAAGTTCGGCGCGCCGCTCCGAGCCTCGAGCGCGCGGGCGAAGAGATCTTCCTCCTCCCAGCGCGCGAGCAGCTCGCGCTCGACCTCGTCCGCCGGGCGATCCGGCGGCAGCGGCTGATATCGCGTCAGGCTCGGCGCCGTCACATGCGCTCCAGCACCCGGCGCACGACCGTCGTCAGCGCGGGTTCGGCGCGGTTCGCCACGGCGATGATCTTTTCGACGGTCGCCGGCTCGAGCGCGTCGGGGTCGCACATGTCGGTGATGATCGACAAGTCCGAGCACGCGCATTCCCGAGTGCACCGCCACGATGGTCTCCGGCACCGTCGACATTCCGACGACGTCCGCGCCGATGGCGCGGAGGAAACGATACTCCGCGCGCGTCTCGAGATTCGGGCCGACGACGGCGACGTAGACGCCTTCGCGCAGGCCGATCCCTTCGTCCGCCGCGACGCGACGCGCGAGCGCGCCGAGCGCCGGATCGTACGGCGCCGACATGTCCGGGAAGCGCGGACCGAGACGATCGTCGTTGGGACCGATGAGTGGACTGTCGCCGAGCAAGTTCACATGATCCGTGATGAGCATCAGGTCGCCGGCGTTCCAGAGCGGATTCAATCCGCCGCACGCGTTCGACACGAACAGGGTGTCGGCACCGAGCGCTCGCAGCACGCGAACTGGAAAGGTGACCTGTTGCAGAGAATACCCTTCATATCGATGAAAGCGCCCCTGCATGGCGATCACGGTCCTGGCACCTAACGTGCCGCACAGCAGGCGCCCGGCGTGCGACTCGACCGTGGACGCCGGAAACCCGGGGATGTCTTCGTACGGGATGGCGACCGGGTTCTCGATCTCCGTCGCGAGCCGGCCGAGCCCCGTCCCCAGGATGATGGCCGCGTCAGGGCGCGCCGAAAAGCGCCGCGCGGATGACGCGCGCCGCGTCTTCCGCCGCTTCGAATACGTGAGCCCCCGGCGCCGCATCCGGCGCCGCGGGTACTGCCGGAGCCACGAGCGTCATCCCTTGATCGTCGAGGCGGCGCGGACCGGCGAAATGGGCATGCCGTCCCGGCGCAGGCCGTCGACGTTCGTTTGCTCGGCGGCGGTGATCTCGGCGAGGTGCCGCTCGACCATGGAGCGCAGCTGCGCGAGATAGGCGCGCCGTGAGTGCTCGAGTCCCGCCACGCCTTCCTGCATCCGGCGAATCTCGCCGCGCGCGTCCTCGATGATGCGATCCGCCTCGGCGCGGGCTTCCCGGATGATGAGCTGCGCTTCCTTGTCGGCCTGCTCGCGAATGTCGCCGCGAAGCTGTTGCGCCGACACCAACGCCTCGTTGATCGCCTTGTCCCGCTCGCGGAACGCGCGCAGCTGCTCGTGGAAGCCGCGGGCCTTGGCCTCGAGCTCCTGGTTCAGGCGCGACAGGCGTTCCAGTTCCTCGGCGACCTGGTCGCGGAACTGGTTCACGCGCTCGGGATCGTAGCCGCGGATCGCCTTTCCGAACTCGTAGCGGCGAACGTCGAGCGGCGTGAGGTGGAAGGTCTCGTCCATCATGCGGGTCTCGCTCCGAAGAGAATCGTTCCCAGGCGGACGTGCGTCGCGCCCTCTTCGACAGCTACTTCGAAGTCGTTCGACATCCCCATCGATAGCGCCGTCGCGTCGTGCCCGGCGGCGCGAAGTTGATCTCGCGCCGCGCGTGCTCCTGCAAAGACGCGTCTGAGGGTCGACTCGTCAGCATCCAACGGCGCCATCGTCATGACGCCGCGGACGCGGATCCCTTCGAGTTTCGACAGGTGCTCGGCTTCCGCCGCCACGTCCTCCGGCGCCGATCCCACCCTTGGACTCCTCGCCGACGACGTTCACCTGCAGCAGGGCCGCGACCGGGCGCCCGGATTCAACCCCAAGCTCGTTCACGGCGTCGGCGAGCCGAGCGCTATCGAGCGCGTGCAGGAGGTCGAAGCGCGGCAGGTATTTCACCTTGTTGCGCTGAAGGTGTCCAATCAGATGCCACCGAACCGGGGCTGAAACGAGATCCATCTTCGGGAGGGCTTCCTGCACACGGTTCTCGCCTACGTCAGCGAGACCCGCTTCCCAAGCCGACTGAACGGCGTCGGGGCCATGCGTCTTGGTAACTGCGACGATCGTAACCTGCTGACCGTGACCACCACGTCGCACTGCCGCTTCGATTCGGTCTCGGACTTCGCGGAGCCGGTCCGGGAGGTCAGGAAACGGCATAACGTACCAAGTTACCGTAGGTTACAAAGCGAATCAAGAGAAGCGCTCGGAGCGGCCGCCGACCCCTCGAGCAATCGCGAGGGACACGAGAGCAGCCGCAGGAAGTATTCGTGGATCGAATCCGGCTCGTCTCGCGCGCGTCTTCCTCGCCGCCAATCGTCGATCGATCGCGCCACCCGACGCGAGCGCGGCGGTGTCCAGCGAGATGTCGACCGGCGCGTCCGAGATCTCCGACGGCTCCGGCTCGGCGATCGCCACGAGACCGACGACCCTCCAGCGTCTCGCGATCGCCTGCCGCTCGCTCGGCTCGAGAGTGTTCGCCGCGGCGATCGGGCGATTCTGCCCGAGAGCGTCCGCGGCGATGCGCGTCGCCGCCATCGGGTCGGACGCGTTCGTGCCGGTGCCGAGTGCGTAGCGGCGCCGAAGCTCGTCGAGGTACCACTGCGCGCCGAGAAGGGGAAGCGTCACGACGGTGACGTCGCGGCGTTCGCCCTCGACCTGTTGCGCGTACCAGAGCGGATAGGTGTCGTTGTCGCCTTCGACGAAGAGCACGGCGCGCGGCGGAAGAGGCTCGAGCAGTTGCCGCGCCGTCTCGCGCGGAAGGCTCGCATCCGGCTCCGGCCGGCGATTGACGACGCTCCAGTTGAGAAGGATCGGAAGCGCCGCGATGGCCACGCCGACCCACGCGCGCGCGAAGCGCTGTGCCAGCGCAACGGCACCCATGCCGGCCCAGATCCCCCACGCCCAGAAGCCGAGCGTGAAGAAGTAGTCGCGGTCCCGCGCCTCGTGCGCCGCGTCGTCCGGAATGAACGACCACGCGAACGTGCGCCCCGCGCGGAGATTCAGGTACGCGATCACGCCGAGCGAGCCGCAGAGGAAGAGAAGAAGGACGGCGCGCCAGGTCCGGGCGTCGCGCCGTCGATGCCACGCCGCTCCGGCGAATCCGAGCCCCGCGAAGAGGCTCGTCGCGAGGACGCGCCAGACGTTCGGGACGACTCCGGGCGCAAGTCGCAGTGCCCACTGCCAGTCCGCGTACTCGAACCAGTTCGCCAACTGCAGCCAGATCGGCGCTCGGCGAGGCCAGAGACCGGCGACGTCGTATTGGCGTCGCGCGATCGTGAAAGCGAGTTGGCTCCACGTGCGCGGATTGTCCTGGTTGATCGCCGGGTCGAATCGCGACCGAATGAGGAGAAAGCACGACCGCCGAGAGCGGCGATGCAGCCGACCGCGACCGCCGCGATCGCGACGCCGACGCGCGCGCGGCGCGAATCGCCTTTGTCGAATGCTTCGCGTCGAGGCACCGCGGCGAGGAGGATCAACAACAGTCCCGCGCTCATGACGGACACGGACATTCGTCCGACTCCCGCCGTCGCGACGCTCACGCCGGAGAGAACCAGCGCCGTGCGGCCGTCGAAGCCGCGCGGGCCGGCTCGCCGCCAACAGCACGGCGACGGGTGCGGCGACGAGCGCGCTCAAGTGCACAGGCACGGCGAGCGCGAGGAGATACGCCGTGAGCAGCGTGAAGCGAGCGTCGCCCGTGCGGCCGGCGCGGTCCGCGGCGACGATCGCCGCGACCGAGAGCAGCAGCGAAGCCGCGTAGACCTCGGTCTCCGTCGCGTTCTGCCAGACGGTGGACATCGCGCCCGCCGCGATTCCCGCGGCGAGTCCGGCGAGCGGCTCGCTCGTCGCGCGCGCGATCCACAGCGTCGTGAGACCGACGGCCGCCGCGGTGCACGCGCTCGAGAAGAGATTCGTCGCCGTGGCGAACGGCAGAAAGGCGAGCAGCTTCGCCCACGCGCTGAGGAGCACGACGAACAGCGGCGTGCCCGGCGGGTGCGGAATGCCGAGGCTGTGCGCGGCGGCGATGAACTCGCCGGCATCCCAGAACGTGACTCCCGGCGCGAGAGTGGCGACGTAGACCGCCGCGAGCGAAGCGGCGGCGAGGAGCGCCGCGCGGGGCGCCGTCACGACGGGACGGCGACTCCTGCCTCGAGAGCGACGTCGCGCAGGGGACGCCCCGCCACGAGGTCGCGCACCTGCGCCGGCGCGAAGTCGCGCCACAGCCGTCCGCCTGATGCGACGGCGATCGCCGCCGTTTGCTCCGACACGACGAACACGAGAGCGTCCGTTTCCTCGGTGAGGCCCAACGCCGCGCGGTGCCGCGTCCCGAGCGAACGATCGATCATCGACGCCTGCGAGAGCGGAAGGATGCACGCCGCGCCGACGATCGTGTCGCCGCGGATGATGACCGCGCCGTCGTGCAGCGGCGAGTTGGGAGTGAAGATCGTCGTGAGCAGGTCGGCCGAGACCTTCGCCTGCATCACCGACCCGGAATGCACGTACTCGTCGAGGGAAACTTCTCGCTCGACGGCGATGATCGCGCCGACGCCTTTGCGGCTGAGACGCTCGACCGCCTCGGAGACGCGGTCGCCGACCTCCGCTTCCTTCATTCGCGCGAATACGCGCGAGAATCGCGAACGGCCGAGCTGCGCGAGGGCGGCGCGAATCTCCGGCGCGAAGACGACGAGCAGCGCGATCACGCCGTAGCTCGAGACGAGAGTCAGCAGATAGACGATCACGCCGAGCTGCAGCACGTAGGCGACGCCGTAGCTCACCGCGAGCAGCAGCAGCCCGACGAGCACTTGAAGCGCGCGCGTGCGATGCACCAAGAGCAGCACGCGATAGATCACGAAGCTCACGATCGCGATCTGCAGCACGTCGCGCCAACCGGGGTGCAGCAGGCGGAACTGCTCGAAGAGACTCACCATGCCGGCGCCCTTCCCCCGCACCGCGTCCCGCGTCGTCCCGTGCGCGCGCCGTGCGCATGATCGCCCACGCGACGTCGAGCGCTTCGCGCGACGGCTTCACGTCGTGCACGCGAAAGAGCCGCGCGCCACGCTCGAGCGCCGCGACGTTCGCGCCGATCGTGCCGCCGACGCGTTCGCTCGGCTCCGCGACGCCGGTGATCTCGCCGATGAATCGCTTGCGCGACGCGCCGACGAGGACCGGATATCCGAGCGCGACGAGGCGAGACAGCTCGGACAACACTGCGATGGACGTCGCGCTTCGCTTGGCGAACCCGATGCCCGGATCCAGGACGATCCGGTCTCGCGCGACGCCGGCGCTCAGCGCGCCGCCGGCCGCGTCGCGCAGTTCCGCGATGACTTCACCCACGGGATCGTCGCCGTACGTGGCGTGGGCGTACGTCGCCATGGTGGCAACGTCGCCACGCGAGTGCATCAGGACAACCCCCGCGCCCGCGGCGGCGCACACGCGCGCCATCGCGTCGTCGAGCCGAAAGGCGGAGACGTCGTTCACGATCGACGCGCCGGCCTCGAGCGACGCATGTGCGACCGCGGCCTTTGTCGTATCGACCGAGATCGGGACGGCTGGATGGTCTCGACGCACCGCCTGAACGAGCGGCACGACGCGCCGCTGCTCTTCCTCCGCGTCCACGGCTCGGGCGCCCTGCGGGCGCGTGGATTCTCCGCCGATGTCGATCACGTCCGCGCCCTCGGCGATCAGCCGCTCGATGTGCCGCCGCGCATCGTCGAGCGTGAGGAGACGGCCGCCGTCGCTGAAGCTGTCCGGCGTCACGTTCACGACTCCCAGGATCCGCGGGCGGTCGAGCGACAACGCGCCGGTGGCGTGGCGCCACGCCGGCGCCTTCTCGTCGGGCGCGTCGGTACCGGCTTCGCCCATCATGGTCCGTGATTCCCGGGTGCTGGTCATCTGGGCCAGAAGAAAACGGGAGCCTCTCGCGAGACTCCCGTCGATCGTTTCCGATCAGTTCGTTCTTACGCCGGGCTCGGCTCCGGCCCGCCAAGAAGCGGCGGGCTGCTGCGCTTCGGTTCGAGCGCCGGCAGGCGCCGCCTGCGCCGGCGGCATCGGTGGCGCGCCGGACGAGCGCGGCGGCAGCGTCTCGCCGCGCGCCAGCATCTCGATGTCGACGCCCGTGAGCGTTTCACGCTCCAATAGCGCCGCGGCGACCTGGTGCAGCAGTCCGAGGTTCGCTTCGAGCGTCTGCTTCGCGCGATCGTACGCGTTGTCGATCACGCGCTTGACCTCGGCGTCCACCAGCTGTGACGTCTGTTCCGACACCTCGCGCCGGTGCTGAATCTCGCGGCCGAGGAAGAGTTCCTGCTCGTTGTCGCCGACGAGGATCGGGCCGATGGCGTCGGACAGACCCCACTGGGTCACGTACCGGCGAGCGATCGCCGTCGCCTTCTGGATGTCGCTCGCCGCGCCCGTCGTCACGCGATCGTGCCCGAAGATCAACTCTTCGGAGACGCGGCCGCCGTACGACATCACGAGCACCGCCTCGAGCTGCTGGCGCGTGACCGACACGCGATCGTCTTCCGGCAGCGTGAACGCCAACCCAAGCGCACGTCCGCGCGGCACGATCGTCACCTTGTGCAGCGGATCGTTGCCCGGCACGCGCATCGCGCAGATCGCGTGGCCGGCTTCGTGGTACGCCGTGAGCCGGCGTTCCTCTTCCTTCATCACCATCGACTTTCGCTCGGCGCCAAGCATGACTTTGTCCTTGGCGTCCTCGAGGTCGGCCATGAAGATCTTTTCGTGGCTGTTGCGCACGGCGAGCAGCGCGGCCTCGTTGACGAGGTTCGCGAGATCGGCGCCCGCCATGCCCGGCGTGCCGCGCGCCAGCGTCGTGATGTCCACGTCGTCGGCGATGGGCTTGTTGCGCAGGTGGACCTTGAGAATTCCCTCACGGCCTCGGAGATCCGGCGCGTCGACGACGATCTGCCGGTCGAAGCGGCCCGGACGCAGAAGCGCGGGGTCGAGCACGTCCGGCCGGTTCGTGGCGGCGATCAGGATCACGCCGTCGTTCGACTCGAAGCCGTCCATCTCGACGAGCAGCTGGTTGAGCGTCTGCTCGCGCTCGTCGTGACCGCCGCCAAGGCCGGCGCCGCGATGGCGGCCGACGGCGTCGATCTCGTCGATGAAGATGATGCATGGAGCGTGCGCCTTCCCCTGCTCGAACAGGTCGCGCACCCGGCTCGCGCCGACGCCGACGAACATCTCGACGAAGTCGGAACCGGACATCGAGAAGAACGGACGGGCGGCCTCACCGGCCACCGCCTTCGCGAGCAGCGTCTTGCCGGTGCCCGGAGGACCGACGAGCAGCGCGCCCTTCGGCAAGCGTCCGCCCAGTTTCGTGAACTTCTGCGGGTCGCGCAGGAACTCGATGATCTCCTGCAGCTCCTGCTTGGCTTCGTCGGCGCCGGCCACGTCGGCGAACGTGATCTTGGGCGTGTCGCCCGTGAGCAGCTTCGCCTTCGACTTGCCGAACGAGAAGGCCTTGGCCCCGCCCGCCTGCATCTGCTTGAAGACGAACAGATAGAAGCCGATGACGATGAGCCACGGCACGAAGTTCACGACCCACGCCGTGACCGAAACACCGGCGTCCTTCGCGTCGATCGCGACTCCCTTGGCGTTCAGCGCGGCGACCTCGGCTTCGCGAATTCTCCACCGGGAGACGGACGCTGAAGTTCTTGTATTGCTGATCGCTGCCGGCGGAACCGTGATGCGGTGTCTTGAAGGTCCCGTTCACGGTCTTGCCGGCCGTGATCGTCACCTTTGACATGTTCCCGTGGTCCAGCTCGTCGCGATACTGCGTGTACGAGATCTGTTTCGACGCCTCGGACTTCGTCCCCGAGAGCTGGATGAGGACGACGGGAATCAGGATGAGGAGAATCCAAAAGGCGACGGTCTTGGAGAACCGTCCCCAACTGAACTCCTTCTTGGTGTTCTTCGGCTGCATCGGAAGTGGCATTACCGCAAGCTCGCTATGTACGGAAGGTGCCTGAAGTTCTCTGCGTGATCCAATCCATACCCCACGAGGAACTCGTTGGGTGCATCAAAGCCGATGAATCGCGTCGGATATCGGAGCTCCTCCGCGACATGCTTGTGGAGCAATGCGCATATCTCCAACGAACGCGGCTTCCGTGCCCACAGCAAATCCATCAGGCGATTCAATGTACGGCCTGTATCGACTATATCCTCGACCAGGAGAATGTGCTTACCCTCGAGCTCGGTCTCGGGGTCGTACACCAAACGCACGTTCCCGCTGGAGACAGTCGAGTCGCCGTAGCTCGCGGCTACGAGAAAGTCGACTTGCAGGGGCCGCCGAATCTGGCGCACCAAGTCACTCAGAAATATAAAGCTCCCCTTCAAGAGACCGAGCACCAAAAGTTCGCCATCCGGATACGCCGTGGTGATTTCGGCGCCAATCGCCTGCACGCGCGTCGCGAGTATCGGGCTCCGAATAGACGATTCGTCGTACGTCGCGACCCTGGAGCCGCGGATCAGCCGCCGTTGCGTGCACAGGAAAAGGCCAAGATTGGTCTGCCCGCTTCCGACCGCGCGGTTGCCGCGTCGCTGCGGCGAACTCCGGGAATCCATACGATTCGATCTCCCGACAGTACTACGGGCCAGCCGCTCCGTTCGTGACCGGTGACACCGGCGTCGTTCAAGAGCCGCTTGACCTTTCGCCCCGTCGCCCCCCCGCGAGCCGCTGATGAGCCGGTCGCCGGGTCGCCACTCCCGCACGCGCAGAGGCCGGTCCACCGGCAGCCGTGCGTCCCATTCGGACTGCCCAGCCGCAGCCGAGGATACCGAGCTTGGCCGAGCGCCGGCCCAGAACGTCCAGCCTCCCCAGGTTGTCGCGGCTCGACAGGTCCAGAACGGCTTCGGCCATCCGTCGTGTCCCGCGCTCCCGGCGGACGCGCTGCAGACGGAGCGTGTGTCGCGATCGAACGACCTCCCACCCGCCGGACAGCTGGATCCGCGCGCCCACACGCGAATCGCTCGAAAACGAGCTGACGCGGCGGATGCCACGGTGGTCGAGCGCGACACCGATGCGCCCCGCCACAGCCGGCCACACAACCGCGAGCTGCTCCGCGTCCAGACCTCGAATCGCCGCAACGCCGACCTCCACCGCCCGGGCCGCCCGGTCGACCTTGGATACGATGTTCGCCACGGCATCGGTTTCGCGCCGCCACTCGGCGGCGCGCGCCGCGAGGTCCTGCAGCTCTTCGTCGATCCCAGGGTTTACGCGGCGAAGCGCCGGCAGGATGTCGTGGCGAAGCCGATTTCGCAGGAACCGTCGCGACGCGTTCGTCGGATCTTCCACCCACTCGATTCCCGCGCGCGGTCGCGAAGTCGACGAGCGCCGCGCGGCGGAGCCCAAGCAGCGGACGCAGCACGTCGCTCGGCGCGAGCAACCCGGCCATGCCGCGCGGACCCGCATCGCGCAACGCGCGCATCAGAACTGTTTCGATCTGATCGTCGGCGGTGTGGGCCGTCGCGATCGCTGCGCCACGCGCCCGCCCGATTTCGCGGAGGAAGCTCCAGCGCGCGTCGCGCCACGCGGCCTCGGAGCGGCGAATCGAACCGCGTCGCGGCGCGGCCGACGACGCACTCGATGCCACGATCGCGCCGCCGCGCGCCGGACCAGCGCGCATGCCGCCTCGGCCGCTGTCCCCGTGCCGTGGTCGTACGTCGCGACGACGCAGACGCGATCGGTCGCACGCCGCGGCGGCCGCGTCCAGCAGCGCCATCGAATCGAGCCCGCCGGAGACGGCGAGCACGACCCGGTCGTGCGGCGCCAGCGACGCGCCGACGGTGCGAAGAATCGAGTCCACGACTGTCGACGACACCTGTGCAAGATAGCCCGCGCGGCACCATTGTCGCGCCTCGCGCGCTGGAAGCATTCCCATGGCATTGCTATACTTCTTGCGCCTGTTCACGCGTCAGGAGCGCTCATTTGGAAACGCACGGTCCCTTCGGCACTCTCTGGGTCGGTCTTGGCCTCGGCTGCTTCTACATAGCGCTGATCTGGCTCAACACGCTGCTCGGCTTTTTCCTCACGCCGCTTTTCATAATTCCGGCCACCTGGTTGCAGGACCGCTTCGCGCCGGCAAGAAAACGGGACTAGACCCCGTCGCGGCGGCGCGGGCCGCCGCGCTCCTGCTCCTCGTCGCCGCAGCCGCCCAGCCCGCGCGCAGTTCGTCGTCCGCACCTGGCTGCCCTGGCGCACGATCGAAACGCGCCACTTCGCTTTTCATTATCCGCTCCCGCTCGAAGCGTGGACGCGGCACATCGCGGAGCGCGCTGACGCGATCGACTCGGCGGTCGCCCAACTCGTCGGGTACGCGCCGGCGGCGAAGACTCAGGTTGTCGTCGACAATCCGTATTCGACCGCCAACGGCTCCGCGTGGCCGTTCCTGAAACGGCCGACCATCTATTTGTGGGCCGCGCCTCCGGACCCGCGCGACGACATCGGCGAGTTTCGCGACTGGGGCGAGATGCTCGTCTCGCACGAGTTCGGCCACATCGCGCACCTGACGCGCCCGTCGCGGAGCCGAGGTGTGCTCGACAACCTGCGGCGCGCGCTTCCTGTCGACGCAGGACCGATCGCCATACGCGCTCCGCGGTGGGTGATCGAAGGCTATGCGACTTTCATCGAAGGCCGCGTCACCGGCTCCGGCCGTCCCGCACGGCGTTTGGCGCCCCGCCTTGCTCCGCGAGCTCGCGCTCGAAGGGCAGCTTCCTCGATATGAGAATTTGAATTCGTCCGGCGCGTTCGAGGGCGGATCGTTCGCGTATCTCGCGGGCTCGGCGTTTCTCGAATGGCTGGCCGAGCAGCGCGGAGACTCGAGTCTCGTCTTCGTGTGGCGGCGTCTGACCGCGCGACAGAATCGTTCGTTCGACGAAGCGTTTCGCGGCGTGTTCGGCGAGTCTCCGTCGGTGCTGTACGGACGATTCACGGCCGATCTCACGGGCAAGGCCCTCGCGACGCGCGCGACGATCGAGGTCGGCGCGGACACTGGAGACATCATCCAGCGGCTCGCGTGGTACACCGGCGATCCCGCGATCTCGCCAGACGGCAAAGCGCGTCGCGATTCATCTTGCGCTCGCCGATCGCGCCGTCACGAATCGTCGTCTGGAGCACGGCCGCGGAGCCGGACACCGGACGCGCGCGTCGCGATTCGATTCTCCTCGCGCGCGACCCGGCCGACGTTCCCGCGCGGCCGATCTATCCGCAACCCAAACTCGTCCTCGCCAGCCTTCAAGCGCGTGCCGGCTCTCCGTACGAGTCGCCGCGCTTCATGCGCGACGGACGCGTCCTCGTGTCGAGAGTCGCGCCGCGCGGCGATGGATCGTTCGCGCCCGACCTCTACATCTGGGACGTCGAGCGCGGCTCGGTCCATCGGGTGACCCACGGTGCGAGCCTCTCGAACGGCGATCCACTTCCCAACGGGCGAACCGCGATCGCGACGCGCTGCCGCGTCGGTTGGTGCGAGCTCGTCGCGGTCGATCTCGAGACCGGCGCGGTTCGCGTCATCGCGGAAGGCGGCCCCGAGGAGTCGTACTTTCGTCCGCGTGTTTCGCGCGACGGATCGCGCGCCGTCGTGTCCGTGCACACGCGCGAGGGTTGGCGTCTCCGCATCGTGGACCTCGCGACCGGCGCCGCCACGCCCGTGGCGGGACTCGAGAACGTGGACGCGTACGACGCCGCGTGGCACGACTCGACGTCCATCGTGACGACGACGGACGCCACCGGCGTGCCGCAAATCGAGCGGGTGAATCTCGCGACCCACGAGCGACGGCAGATCACCGACGTCACCGGCGCGGCGGTCGCGGCCGAGCCGAATCCGTCCGACGGCAGCGTGTGGTTCCTGTCGCTCTACTTCCGAGGCTACGACCTGCGCCGGCTGACGTGGAGCGCGTCGGTCCCGGTGGCGCCGCAGATCGCGGCGAGCCTGACTCCCGCGGCCGCCGTTGCTCCGGTCCCCGTGCACGCGTTCGCGACGGACGTTCCGTCCGCGCCCCGCCCGTTCGGACTCGCGCCGCGGATCTTCATCTGGCTGCCCGTCCCGCGCGCCGATGCGGACGGTGTGAGCGGCGGGCTCGCGCTGAGCACCCGCGACCTGATCGGACGAAGCGCATTGGCTGTTCAGGGCGCGGTCGGCGAGCCCGCGGAGTGGCAGGGTGCGTCGGCCACCGGCGAGTGGTTCGGCACGCGGCCCGGCGATCAGACTCGACGCGTTCGGCGCGACGCAACGGACGTCGGCGCTCGCCAACGACGTCGGCGGGATTCGCTTCGACTCGCGCCTGGCCGGCGGCGACGCGATGCTCGACGGAAATCTCCTCTACGATTCATGGGCGTTGCGGTATCGCGTCGGCGGGAGCGCGGCCGATCTGAGCCTCGCCAATCCGAATGCGCCCATCGTTCCTCGCGTCTCGACGACGCAAGCCATCGGCTTCGCGACGGCGAGCGTGGCGGCGTTGCAGCGCGGCGACGCGGCGACGTTGACCGAATCGCTGACCGCGCGCGGGACGCTCGGGCAGGCGTTCGACGCACCCGTCCGCCGCATCGTCGCCACCGGGGCGCTTGCGATGTCGGGGCGCGGGGCGATCCCGCTCTCGGCCTCTGCGACGTACGGCCGCACCAACGTCGACGCGCCCGTCTTCGAGCAACTCGCGATCGGCGGAGGGCCGGTCCCGCTCATTCCCGCCGAGGTCATGTCGCAGCGCCTTCCGATGCCGGTCCTTCCGTCGGCCATCATGGTCGGCTCATCAGCATTTACTTATCGCGCGTCGCTCCAGACGCAGCCGTTGTCGCTGTACTTGTGGGGAGGGAGCACCGCGGCCGGTGCCGGCCAGTCGGTCTTCTCGCAATGGCAGCGGGTGGCGGGGATCGAATGGACACAATCGGTTTCCGCGATTCCCATGGCCGGGACGCCGCCTGCGCGGGCCCTGATCGGCATCGGCGAGTCGATCGACGCGCCGGTTCGTCACCGCGTCCGCGTCTACGCCGCGCTGGTTCTTGATCCGTAAACCATTCGCTCGCGCCGCGACGCTAACAGCTGACGCGTCCGATGCGTCAAGTCGGCGGTTCGACTACGACACATGACGTACTTGTAATTCCCTGTCCGTTCCTTAAGATCGGGAACGCTAATCGACGTGCCGCTCTCGTCCGTAAGCGCCGGTCGGTGCCCCACCCCACCTGACCCGTTCTGGGTTCCCCTCTCCCCCTTCGGAGGCCTGCATGTCCTTGCAGACCGTACGGTCCATCGTGCGCCCTCACGCGATCCCCGATTCGCCGAGTGGCTCCCCGGCGACGCGCCTTGTTTGCGCTGCTCGCCGCGGCAATCGCCGCCGCGCCGGCGGCCGGCCAGACCGGCACCATCACCGGTCGCGTGACGGAAGCGCTCTCCAACCAGCCCGTCGGCGAGCGCAACGATCAACGCCCTTCGCGCCGGCGGCAACGGAAACGTGACCGTGCGGTCGAGCGCCGACGGCAAGTATACGGTGTCCAATCTTCCGGCCGGGACTTACACGGTGACGGTCACCGCGCGCATCGGTCTCGCGAAAAAGCACGTGGACGGCTTCGTCGTTCAGGCCGGCCAGACCGCGACGCTCGATTTCGCGATGGCGCCGATCGCCGCGCAGCTCGAGCAGGTCGTGACGACCGCGACGTCGCGGCGCGGAGCCGGAGCGCATTCAGGATTCTCCAAACCCCATCTCCGTCGTCACGGCGGCGCAGATCGAGGAGCGGCCCTCGCTCACGGTCACCGACCATTTGAAGGCGGTGCCGGGCCTCTCGATTTCCGCCGGCGGCCTCGCGCAGGCGAACATCGTGTCGCGCGGCTTCAACAACGCGTTCTCGACGCAGATGCTCATGCTGCAGGACTATAGATACGCGGGCGTGCCGTCGCTGCGCGTGAACGTGCCGCTCTTGTTCACCGGCACGAACGAGGACATCGATAGAATCGAGGTTCTGCAAGGACCGGCCGCGGCGCTCTACGGACCGAACTCCGGAAACGGCGTGCTGCACATCATCACCAAGTCGCCGTTCCAGTCGGCCGGGACTTCATTCACGCTCGACGGCGGCGAGCGGTCGCTCGTCCGCGGCAGTCTGCGACACGCCGGCATCATCGCCGAGGACAAGCTGGCGTACAAGATTTCGGCCGAGGCGTTCACGGCGAAGGACTTCGAGTACACCGATCCCAACCAGCCGACGGTCTACTCGAGCACCGATCCGCGCATTCCGCCGTCGCGCCGCGGTCAGGCCGTCGTGAACGACAACGACTTGAAGCGCTACGCCGGCGAGGCGCGCCTCGATTACAAGCTCGACGAGAACACGACGCTCATCTCGAGCGCCGGCTATTCGCATGATCGGCAGCGCCCGCGAGATCACGACGACGTTCGGCGCGGCGCAGGCGAAGGACTGGAGCTACCTGAATCTCCAGGAGCGCCTCCACCACAAGAACTTCTTCGCGCAGATCTTCTACGACAAATCGAACTCCGGAAACTCCGACAGCCTCGACGCCAACGGCACGTACTATCTGCGCACGGGCATTCCCGTCGTCGACAAGTCGAGCATCCTCGCGACGCAGGTGCAGCAGGGCCTGCAATGGAGCCGCACCAAGTTCGTCGTCGGAGCCGAGTACCTCGCCACGCGCCCGCAGACCCAGGGCACGATCGACGGCCGCAACGAGAACGACGACAACATCAACGAGTACGGCGGGTACCTCCAGACCACGACGACGATCACGCCGAAGGTCGACTTCCTCGCCGCGGCGCGCGTCGACGCCAACTCGCGCATCGACGGCTATCAGTTCTCGCCGCGCGCCGCGCTGATCTTCAGGCCGGATTCGAACAACAACTTCCGCGTCACGTTCAACCGCGCGTACGGGTCGCCGACGTCGTTCTCGTTCTTCCTCGATCAGTATTCGGGACAGACGCCGGCGCCGGGGATGCCGGTGCAGATCTTCGGCAATCCGCCGAAGACGGGCTGGCAGTTCGCCGAACAGCTGCGGTGGCGCGTTCGGCGGACTGTGCATGCGATCGCCGTACGCCCCTTGTGGCGGAGCATCCTCTTTGGTCGCGGCGTCCGCCGCCAGTGCGTACGCAGGTTTCGTTACTCCTTGCGCGGCCTTCGGCGGCGTCAGCCCGCTGCAGGCCATCATCCAGGCCCAACCGTCGAAGCGTCTTTGGAGGCAACGCGGCCAAGGCCGCGCTGCTCTCGGCGCTGCCCCTCCTTCAGGGCGCTTCGCCCCACCGACGCCAACGTCGGCAGCGTCCTCGTCGACCTCAACAGCAACAATCCGCTCGACGTCAGCCCCGTCCGAACTACGCGCCGCTCGGCGCGAACTTCGCCAACACCTGGGAGGTCGGCTACAAGGGCTTCCTCTCGCAGCGCGTGAGCCTCGAGGCCGACGCCTGGTTCCAGAGTCGTCCGTCGGATCCGACGACGCAGATTCTCAATCCCGGCATTCTCTTCAACGGAGCAGCAGCTGGACAGTTCCTGGCGCGACCATCGGTCGGGCACTGGTTGCGCAGGGCGTTCCGCGCGGCCCAGGCGCAGGCCCAGGCGCAGCCCTCGTTGCCGGGTTCGCGACGGTCATGGCGAAGGTGCCGGTGGGCGCGGCGGCGTTCAACAGCCCGCTCTACACGCAGCCCTACCTCGTCTTCTCGTACCAGAATTCGCCGGGCTACATCAACGTGCACGGCTTCGACGTCGCCGCGGACTTCCTGCTCCCGCAGGGCTGGTCGGTCGCCACGACGTACTCGAACCTGAACAAGAACGTCTACACTGACGCGCCCGGCGCGACGGCCGTCGAATCCTCTCGCCGCCAATACGCCGAAGCACCGCGCCACGGCTACGTTGCGGTACGACAACCAAGAGCACGGGTATGGCGTGGAGGTTCGCGGCCGGTACGCTGACGCGTTCCCGGTCAACTCCGGGGTCTTCAACTCGTACGGGTTGCCGGCCGGCTCGGCGCCGTATCCGCCAGTACCGGTCAACGCCTTCCTCGACGCCGGCTTCTCGTGGGTTCTCCCGGTCAACGGAGCCCCGCGGTGGTCGTTGAACGCGACGAACCTGCTCGACAATCAGGTGGCCAGCTTCGTCGGTGTTCCGAAGATCGGCCGCATGATCATGACGCGCATCGCGTACACGTACTGACGCGTTCGCGCGGCACAACGAGCGCCGGGGTCGGAGGCGAGTCTTGAACGTCCTCGCCGAATTCGATCCCGGCGCTCGTCTTGTCATCGGGCATCGCGGCGCCGCGGCGCGCTTTCCCGAGAACACCTTTGCGGCGTTCGACTACGCGGTCGGACTTGGCGTCGACGCGATCGAATTCGACATTCGAATCACGCGCGACGGCGTGGTGGTCGTCATCCACGATCCGACCCTCGATCGCACGACCGGCGGCTCGGGGCAGGTCGCCCAGCAGTCGGTGCCCGACCTCGCTGAGGTCGACGCAGGAGCCCGATTCAGCCCCGACGGCGGCCGCACCTATCCGTTTGCGGGAAAGGGGATCGGAATTCCGACCCTCGAGGAGCTGATCGAGCGCTACCCGTCAACGCCGCTGCTCATAGAAATCAAGGTCGCCGGAGGCGTCCCCGGAGGCGCTGCGGCTCTTCCGGCGCCATGGGTGCGAGGACCGCGTGCTGGTCGACTCGATGGATGTCGCGCGCTCTGAGGCCGTTCCAAGGAACGCGGGTGGCGGTGGGCGCCGCGCAGGCGGGACGTCATCTCCCTGACGTGGCGAAGCGCCGTCGGGCTCGTGCCGAGGTCGCTGCCCTTCTCGGCGCTGTGCATTCCCGAGCGATACGGCATCAACGTGCCCGTCAGCCGGCTCACGCGCGCCGCCGCGTCGCGGCGCGTTCCAACGCACGTTTGGACCGTCAACGACCCTGAGGACGCCCGCCGTCTCTGGTCGAATGGCGTCATCGGAATCATCAGCGACGACCCCGAGACGATGCTCGTGCTGCGCAAGCAGATGGCCGGCTCGGCCAAATAGGCAGCGCCGATTTCTTGCGGGACAGGACGCTGACGTCGTCCTGGTTGCATCGCCGCAATTGACGCTCGAGTCCGGTCGCCGCGCGCCAGCAAGCTTCTCGAATGCGATCGCGAGCTCGGAGCCCGTCGCGCAACCGCAGTCCGCCGGCGAGGCCGCGCGGCAGCCACCGCGCTCGAGGCACTCGCCTCAGGCGGCTCGATCGCGGATCATCGAGCGCTCGCCGGCGTGCTCGTTCCGCGGCGCGAAAACGCGCGAAAATCGAGCGCGTACACGCGCCAGTCAGATTTGTGATATTCGCGCAACCGATTAATTTCACAATCCGATCATGCCAGGATCGTGAAGTACTTCAGCATATCTTTTTCAACACGGCCGCGATCCGGCCAAAAACGGCTATTCTGACCGCTGAGATTGATGCCAGATCACCGACCGAACGCGGCTCACCGACGACGCAGGGATCAACTTCCCGATCATCTGCGGCGCGATGTACCCGTGCACCAACCCGGAGCTCGTCGCCGCCGCGTCCGCCGCCGGCGCCATCGGGATCGTCCAGCCGGTTTCGATGACCTTCGTCTACGGCCACGACTTTCGAGAGGGGCTTCGGCTCATCAAGCGAACGACTGACCGCCCTTTTGGCATGAACGCTCTCATCGAGAAATCCTCCCGATCGTATCATGAGCGACTCGTGCGATGGGTGGACATCGCGCTCGAGGAGGGCGTGCGGTTCTTCATTACCTCGCTCGGCAACCCGCAGCTGGGTGGTCGACCGGGCCGCGCAGGTCGGGCGGGATCGTCTATCACGACGTCACCAACCGGAGCTGGGCGGAAAAAGCGGCCCAGAATGGCGTCAGAGGCCTGATCGCGGTCAACAGCGAGGCTGGAGGTCACCCCGGGAAACTCGGCCCGCGGGCGCTGCTGGACGAGGTTGCGCCGCTAGGACTGCCGGTGGTTTGTGCGGGCGGCGTGGGCGACGCGCGCGCCTTTCGGGCGATGATGGACCTGGGCTATGACGGCGTCCAGCTGGGAACCCGTTTCATCGCCTCGGCTGAATGCCGGGCGCACCCGGACTACAAGCAGGCCATCGTGTCGGCCGAGGCCAAGGACATCGTGCTCACCGAGCGTCTGACGGGCGCTTCCGGTCGCCGTCCTGAACAATGAGTACGTCCAGCGGCTTGGTCTCAGGGCGGGCCCGATCGCGCGGTACATGCTCCGGCACCGCAAGATGAAGTACTGGATGCGGGCGATCTACGCCGCCACGTCGCACCGGCGGCTGAAGGAGTCGTCGCTCACGTCGGCGGGGGCGAGGGAGTACTGGCAGGCCGGGAAGAGCGTGGGCGGGATCAGGGACATCCGGACCGGCGGCGCGAGATAGTGGAGGAGTTTGCTGCGGCGCTGCGATAGCGACGTCGGGTGCCAGCCATACCGCGCTCGGCGGGAGACCTCCGCGGTTCAAACCCAACCTTCCCCTCCCCATCCGTGTCTATCGCCTGACTTTGAGACACTCGTGAGCTCCCCCCTGCCTCAGGTTGTCGCTTCTGATCCGCGTGCGGTGGATCGCCACCTCGTTGCCCGGTGCATCGATGGCGATGGCACCGCGGAGCGGGCGCTGTACGACGCCCACGTCGAGCGGATCTACCGGCTGATGCATCGCATGGCCGGGGACGGCGACCTCGCGTCGGATTTCACGCAGGAGACCTTCATTCGCGCGTTCCAGCGGCTCGAGCAGTTTCGCGGCGACTCATCGCTCGCCACGTGGCTGCACACGATCGCCGTCTCGGTCGCGCTGAACGGGATGCGCAAGGTGAAACGATTGCGGGTTCGCACCGACACGATGGATTCGATCGCGGAACTGCCCGCCACGGGCAGCGCCGCGCGGGCGGGATTGACCTCCGATCTTCGCACGCGCCTCCACTCGGCCATCGACGCGCTGTCGGAAAAGCTCCGCCCCGTGTTCGTCATGCACGACGTCGAGGGCTACACGCACGACGAGATCGCCGGCACGCTCGGGATTCCCGTCGGGACGTCCAAAGCGCGCCTGTTCGACGCCCGCGCGCGGCTTCGCTTGGCGCTCGCGGCGTTCGCTGGAGACCACATCGTATGACGCAAGACCATTCTGACGGCGCCGACGAGCTGATCGCGCGGCGCGGCGCGAGACTACAACCCGCCGGGCCCCGTCCCTCGCGACGAGATCTGGAACCGGATCGTCGAGGCTCGGCGCTCGACGCTCCCCGCGCAGCCCATCGCGTCTCCTTCGCGGCGGACTCGCTACTGGATCTGGCCGAGCGTCGGCGTGGCAGCGGCGGGGTTGGTGGCGATCGGGGTCGCGATCGGACGAAACGTCGAGCGAACGCGCGTCGGCGCTCCGCTTGCTGTGGCGCCGCGCGATTCCGCTCGGACGGCGCCCGATCTCCCCGCGACCGGCTTGACCCACCAATGATGTGCGCGCGCTTGCAGCCAACGCGCGCCGCGTCCGACAGTGCATCGGCAGTCGGCGGACTGGCTCCGCGCGGACCGGCGCCGTTGGCGAAAGGACCGGCTCCGACAACGTCGCCTACCGGCTCGCCGTCGTGAACCACGTGGTCGGCAGCGAGGCGATGATCACCGCGTTTCGCGCCTCCGCGCGGCGCGGCGAAGTGGATGCGCAGCTCGCAAAGTGGTCGCACGACCTGCTCGGCGAGACCCGGCTGCTCGAGAGCTCGGCGCCGTCTGACGACGTGACGATGAAGCGTCTGCTCGAGGACCTCGAGCTCGTGCTCGTGCAGATCGTTCAGTACACCAACCACGGCACCCATTCGCGCCGACGACCTCGATCTGATCGATCGATCGATTCGCCGGCGATCCGTGATGTCCAACATTCGCAACCATCTCCGCCGGCCAACTGCCGAGCGGTACCTGATTCGATGAGGAATCGATATGCGTAAGACTCTGATGGTGGTTTGCAGGCTCGTCACCCTGGCCACGGCGGCCGGCGCGCAACCGGCGCGGCCGGCGGGGGGCGCGCGCGACACCGCCGCCAGCGATTCTCTCTTTCGCTCGGCCCGTGCGCTGCTCGATGACCGGCAGTACCGCAGGGCCGCCAGGGCCTTCGCGTCGCTGGCCGAACTCTACCCGTCGACGGCGCGGGCCGGCGACGCCCTGTATTGGCAGGCGTGGGGCCTCTACCAGCTCGGCAAGGACAACGGCAGCAAGACGGACCTCGGCCAGGCGCTGGACGTCCTGAGCCAGTACAACTCGAACTACGGCAAGAACACGCAGATGGCCAACGACGCGACGGAGCTCTACGCGCAGATCCGCGCGCTGCAGGCCAAGCTCGGCGACGCGAACGCCGCGACCGACATCGCTACGCAAGCGGGAACGCTGCGCCAAGCGGCGGGTTGCACCGGGTCGCGCGCCGACGACGAGATGCGCATGGCGGCGCTCGACGGGCTGATGAGCATGAACTCCCAGGACGCCATTCCGATCCTCGAGGCGGTGCTCAAGCAGCGCGACCCGTGCAGGGCCGAGCTGCGCAAGCGCGCGGTGTTCATGATCGCGCAGAAGCGCGGATCGTCGGTCGTGCCGACGCTGCTCGACGTCGCGCGCACCGACCCGAGCACCGACGTGCGCGGCGACGCGATCTTCTGGCTGGGGTCCTCGCAGGCTGAAGCGGCCATTCCGGCGCTCGATTCGATCATTTTCCAATCGAAGGACGACGAGGTTCGAAAGAAGGCGATCTTCGCGTTGTCGCAGCAGCGGCGCGACGTGGCGCGGCAGACGCTCCAGCGCGTCGCCCAAGACGAGAAGATCCCCGAGGACGTGCGCGGCGACGCGATCTTCTGGCTCGGACAGAACGGGATCGCCGACCTCGAGTTCTTCAAGACGCTCTTCAAGTCGACGAAAAGCACCGAGCTTCGGAGCAAGATCCTGAACGGCGTCGCGACGGGACGGTCGCCCGGCGCGTCGGCGTGGCTGCTCGACATCGCGCGCGACAAGACTTCGACATCGAGACGCGCAAGAACGCGATCTTCTGGGCGTCACAGCGCCGCGAGATGGATCTCACCGTCTTGAACACGTTGTACGACCAGTCGCGCGGCGAGGACGAGATGCAGGAACACATCCTGTTCATCTACTCGCAGCGGCGCGAGCCGGCGGCGGTGGACAAGCTGATGTCGGTCGCGCGGAGCGATCCGAATACGGAGATGAGAAAGAAGGCGCTGTTCTGGCTCGGCCAGAAGAACGATCCGCGCATCAAGGCGTTCATTCTGGAGCTCATCAACAAATGAGGTGGAGCGCCGCGGTACTCGCCCTCGCCGCCGCGGCGCCGTCGCTCGCCGCGCAGTCCGTCGCGCAGCGGGTGGACGCGGTGCGCGAAGGGACCGTGCGCCTGTCTACGCGGCGCGACCAGGAGTGTGCGGCACGGCGACGGCGGCGTCTCGATCACGGGACGCCACGGCGATGGCGGCCAGTACTGGGGCGCGCGCGTGTGCGAGACCGGTCCGGTCCGCGTATCGATCGGGCGCAGCCGAGGGAGGGACGGTCAGCGTTCGCAAATACGTCGGCGGCCGGTGGTCGTCGTCGTCCGACGTCACGGACCTCGGCGTCGTCGACCCGACCGAGGCGGCGCGCTATCTCCTGTCGGTCGCGCCGTCGCTCGGCGGGCGCAACGCGAACGAAGCGATTTCCGCCGCGGCGATCGCCGACGCAACGACTATCGCGCCCGAACTTACGCGCCTCGTCCAGAATGGCAGACGCGCCAATCGACACGCGCAAGGACGCGCTCTTCTGGTTGGGCGAGAGCGAGATCGGCGCCGCGGAATTCGGTCGTCTGTACGATCGCTCGCAGCCGTTCGCGCTGCGCGAGCAGTGGACGTTCGTGCTCTCCCAACGGCACGAGGACCCGGCCCTCGACAAGTTGATCGAGATCGCGCGCGGAGATTCCGACGTCGAGATCCGCAAGCGCGCGATGTTCTGGCTCGGGCAGAGCCGCGACCCCAAGGCGATCCAGTTTCTCCATGACCTCATTCTTCGCTGAGTCAGCGCGCTCGCGCTCGCGATTTTGTTCGCCGCCGCCTCGCGGCGCCGGTCGGCGGGGCGCAGACGATCGCCCAGAGATTGTCCACCGCCGATCGGCCGGTGCAGGTGATCTATCCGAGCCGGCAGACCGCTTGCGGCGACGGCCGGAGCTACATCGGCCACGTTTTCGAGGACGGCTACTACTTCGGCACCGACGACAACACGATGTACCAGCGCGGCGACGGCTGGTCGCGCGGCGCGTGCGTGCACGGGCCGGCGCGCGTCGTCGCGACTGTGTTCGGCGGCGAGGTGACTCGCCTGCGTGTCTACGTCGGCCCGTCCCGCCGCCGTCGGCCGACGTCGAGACGGTGAACGCCAGCGCGTCGGACGCGGCGGCGTGGCTCACGTCGCTGGTCACGGGCGACAACGCGCGAGTGGCGGCGAGCGCGATCCTGCCGCTGATTCTCGTCGACGCGCCGGACCCGTGGCCAGTGTTGCTGCGGGTCGCGCGCGACAACGGCCGGGGCATGAACGTTCGCCGCGACGCGTTGATGTGGCTGGGCAAGGGCGCCATCGCGCACCTCGGCATCGAGCAGAAGCGCGACGACACGCCGGACGACGAGATGCGGACGCAGGCGGTCTTCGTCGTGTCGCAGCGGCCCAAGTCGGAGAGCGTGCCGACGCTGATCGACCTCGCCAAGACGGCCAAGTATCCGTCGGCGAAGCGCTCGGCGATCTTCTGGCTGGGGCAAACCGGCGACCCGCGAGCCGCCGACGTCTTTGCCGAGCTTCTCGGGCTACGCTAGAAGCAGGAACGCGTCGTACAGCGCGTGCGTCCACGCGGTGATGCCGAAGCCGCGCAGCAGATACAGCCCGCTGAACGCCAACCCGCTCAACGCGCGAAAGACGAACGACTGCAGCTCGAGCTTGTCGCCGTACGGCCCGATGTAGTGGAACGCCGAGAAGATCAACGCGCCGGCGACGGCGGCGATGACTCCCGACGCCTTCGGGCCCAAGCCGAGAAGGATGCGCGCGCCCGCGGCGATGCCCGTCACCAGGAGCACGCGGAAAAACAGCTCCTCGTACAGCCCCGCGCCGAGCGAGAGCATGAGCCGCGTCGCCCACGTCGTCTGATCGATCGGGCCGAGGCTCAGCGAGTGCAGCGATCCGAGCAGCTTCGCCGTCGTCACGCCGACGACGATGCCGAACACGCTGGCGAGAAGGATCGATTCGCCGAGCATGCCGGCGAAAATTCCGGGGCGAAGCCGATCTCTGCTCTGGCGAAGGTCGCGGAGCACGAGGGCGATGCCGATCACGACGATCACGCCGATGAAGATCAGCGACCCGCGCCGGCCGGCGACGGCGGTGAACGCGGCGCGCAACATCGCGTCCGCGCCATTTCGCAGCTCGGGCTTGCCCGGTCGCGCCAGCGCGGCGGCGAGCACCTCGTAGCCGAGCAGCAGCGGGAGCGCGAAGAGAATGCTGTAGCGATGCGCCCGGCTGACCTTGAAATATGTCCAGCGGCGAGCCGGGGAACGGCTGCCGGCCTTCGACCGCGCGAGAGTCGCCGTGTTCATGTGTTATTCTACGCGGCGACAGGCCGCGAAGTTGCGGAACCGTGTTCCATTAATTAGGGTAGGATAACCGTCGCGCTTGTGCGACGCACGCGATACGTCACCTGAAATCCGAGGAGGTGATCCATTGTCTAGCGGAACTCGTAACGGCAGGATCGCCGGAAGTCGCTGAGCAGTTGATTACAGCTCGGCCGCCGGAAGCCTGCTAGTTCCGGTGAAAATTGAGAATAGCGAGGCCGGCGTGATCTCACGCCGGCCTCGCGCTTTGTGGGTACGGCTAACGGCGATTGGTGGGCCGGCCACTCTGAGTTCGATTTGGCGCGTTGGGTACGGCTGTCCGCTCGAAATCGGAGGACTGACCTCAGACATCTGACAACAGAGCCTGCGTTAGGCGATTGAAGTCCAACGCGCCCGGATACTCCACCTGGTCCACGTGTACAGACCGAGATGATTGGTAAGTAGCGGACCGGGATGATAGGTAAGTCGGGGATGCACGTTAGGGCTTCACGCGGAGGAGCCCCATGCCCTGGCGTTCCGAGTCTCTCATGTCCCAGCGTCTGGAGTTTGTCGAGGCCGTCGTGCACCGCGCTCCTGGCCAGAGCATTCGCGACATTTGCCGTCGGGTCGGGATCAGCGAGCGCGTCGGCCACAAATGGCTGGCGCGCTTTGGGGCGGGCGGACCGGCGGCGCTCGCCGATCGGTCGCACGCGCCGCACGTTGCGGCGCATCAGCCGCCGCGCGCGATCGTCGAGGCCCTCATCGCGCTCCGGGAGCAGCAGCCGGAGTGGGGCGCGCGCAAGCTGCGCGACGTCTTGCGGCGCGAGCAGCCGACCGTGACGTGGCCCGCAGCGAGCACGATCACGACGGTGCTCAAGCGCGCCGGGCTGATTGTCCCGCGCCGCCGCGCTCGCCGGGAGCGCGCGGCGTGGGCCGCCCCCGCGCTCACGCAGCCGCGCGGGCCGAATGACGTGTGGACCGCGGATTTCAAAGGCGAATTTCGCCTTGCCCGCGGGCCGTACTGTTATCCGCTCACGATCAGCGATCTCTGCTCACGCTACATGCTCACGGTCACCGCGTTACCGAGTACCGCGAGTGAGCCCGCGGCCGCGCAGTTTCGGCGTTGCTTCGCGACCTACGGCTTGCCGCGTGTGATTCGCACCGACAATGGCGGCCCCTTTGGCGCGCCGGGCGCCCTCGGTGGGCTCTCCACCTTGGCGGTGTGGTGGATTCGCCTCGGCATTCGGCCCGAGCGGATCGACCGCGGCGTGCCGCAGCAGAATGGCGCGCACGAGCGCATGCATCGCACGCTCAAAGCCGAGACGACCCGGCCGCCCAGCGCGACCCTCGAGCTGCAGCACCAGCGCTTCGAGCGCTGGCGGCGCACGTTCAACGACCGGCGGCCGCATGAGGCCTTGGGGAATACGCCGCCCGCGGACCACTACACGCCTTCCCCGCGCCCGCTCCCCCGCCGACTCCCACTGCTCGAGTATCCCGACGATGCCGAGTTGCGGCGCGTGACCAGCGGCGGCACCATCTCCTGGCGGACGACGCGATTTTTTCTCTCGACGACCCTCGCCGGCGAATACGTGAGCCTCCGCGAAACGGCCGACGGCGAATGGACGATTGCCTTCGGGCCCCTGACCCTCGGCATCTACTCCGCCTCGGCCCTTGCCTTCCATGAAGCGCTCGCGTGGACCCCCGGCACGCGATAGCGTCAACCGAGGACTTCCTGCACCGCGACCGGCCTTACCAATCATCCCGGTCTAGCGCTTACCAATCATCCCGTCCGAACAACGCCGGGTCTGACGTCTGATGTCCGACTCAGTCCTCCGATTTCGAGCGCACAGCCGTACCACCCAGCCGGCGACAGACCTCAGAGTGGCCGCGATCCCCGCGCCATCACGCGCCGTCAGGCACCAGTGCTCCCGAACCCTCCCACTCGATCCGTCGTCACCTCCACTCTCCCGCTCTCGATCGGCAGCACCTCGAACTTCGCCAACACCATCTGCGCAATCCGTTCCCCGTGATCGATGCGCACCGGCGCGGCGGTGGGATTCTTCACCAGGACCATCCACTCGTCGGGAAAATCGGAGTCGATCGTGCCCGGCGCGTTGGGAATCGGCGAGGCCTTTCTTGAACGTGGTTCCGCTGCGCGGGCGGATCTGCGCCTCGACGCCGAGCGGCAGGCGCGCCTTGAAGCCGAGCGGGACGAGGGCCGTGACGCCCGGTGCGAGATCGAAGACGTCGCCGGTGTCCCTGCCGGCTCGTGCGTCCATGTTCGCTGTCCGTCGGAACACTTGATCGATCGCGCGCGAACGTAGGCGCACAAATCGTAGCCGGCGGATCCTTCGGTGGCGCGGCGCGGCGCGCGCGCGTCGTCGTGCAGCAGTTCCACGGTGATCGTCATGCGCGGAATGTAGCTCGCGCCCCGTGACCGCGCGGCGGCCTTGCCGCGTCGCCGCTCGGCGCTATAGCGTCCCGCATGCCGACACGCCGATTTCTTCACGCCGCGCTCGCGGGAGCCACCGCGCTGACCTTCGCTCGAGCGACGCCGCCCGATTCGATGATGGGCCCCGGCGTCTCGCGCGAGCTCGCGACCGAACGCGCCGCGAATCTCTCCGGCGTGCGGTACCACATGGATCTCTCGGTCGTCTCCCGCGACACCGCGCGCGGAACGATCGCCATTTCGTTCACGGCAAAACGCGCGCGCGACGTCATCCTCGACTTTCGCGGGCCACGGCTGGCCGAGGTCCGCGTCAACGGCGCCGCCGCGCCGACGGAATTCAACGGCGCGCATCTTCGCATACCGGCTCGCGCGATCCACGCCGGCCACAACGAGGTGACGGCGTCGTTCGCGGCGCTGATCGCGCCCGCCGGGGCGAGCATTATCCGCTTTCACGACGACCGCGACAACGCGGACTATCTCTACACGCTGTTCGTGCCGTCGGACGCGAACGGGCTCCTTCCCTGCTTCGACCAGCCCGATCTCAAAGCGCGTCTCACGCTCTCGTTGACCGTGCCGGCGGCCTGGCACGCGCTGGCCAACGGAATCACCGAGCGGGTCGACACGGCGCGCCGCCGGACTCACGTACCACTTCCGCGAAACCGATCCGCTGCCCACGTACCTGTTCGCGTTCGCGGCCGGACCATGGCACGAGTTCACCGGTGGCCCGCGGAACACGCATCTGTGGGTTCGCGCGTCGCGCGCGAAAGAAGTCGAAGTGGATTCACTGCAGACGCAAGTCGCGTCGGCCATCGGCGTCGCTCCAGAAGTATTTCGGCGTGCCGTACCCGTTCCAGCAATTCCAGTACATGCTGTCGCCCGCATTTCCGTTCGGCGGCATGGAGCATCCGGGCGTCACGATGTTCAACGAGGAGTCGTTCATTTACCGCGAGCCGCCGACGCTCAACCAGCGACTCGGCCGCCGAGCGACGATCTACCACGAAGTCGCGCACCATTGGTTCGGCGACGACGTGACGATGCGGTGGTTCGACGACCTCTGGCTCAAGGAGGGCTTCGCCACCTACATGGCGGCGAAGATGCAGGACCTCGAAGGACTCCGCCGAACCCCTGGATGTCGTTCTATCTGCGGAACAAGCCTGCCGCCTACGACGTGGACCAGACCTCGGGCACGACGCCCGTCTGGCAGCAGCTCGCCAATCTCGATCAGGCCAAGAGCAACTACGGCGCGATCGTCTACAACAAGGCGCCGGGCATTCTCAAGCAGCTCAACTATCTGGTCGGCGACTCCGCCTTTCGCGCCGGGCTTCACGATTTCCTCATCGCGCACGCGTACGGCAACGCGACCTGGCAAGATCTGCTCGCGTCGATCGGCAAGGCGGCGCACCGCCCTCTCGCCGAGTGGGGGCGACAGTACATCCTGCGGCCGGGCCTTCCCGTCACCGAGCAGGTGCTCGAGACCGAGAACGGCACGATCAAGCGTCTCGCGCTGATTCAGCATCCGGCGCAATCGCTCTCCGGCCGCGGCGTCTGGCCGATGCGCACGGAGGTCGTGCTCTGGTCGGCCGGCGCGGCGCCCGACGTCGATTCCCGTCGAGGTCACGGCCGAGACGACCGTGGTCGCCGCGGCGAAGGGCCGACGAGCTCCGGACTTCGTGTTCGCGAACGCGAACGACGAGGCGTACGGCCTCGTGATGCTCGATCCCCAAAGCTCGCGCTGGCTCCTCGCGCACCTCGGCGAGGTGCGCGATCCGTTCCTGCGCGCGATGCTGTGGGGCGCGCAATGGGACCTCGTGCGCGACGCGCGCCTCGCGCCGGCGGAGTTCATCGCGTCGGCGACCCGCGAGCTGCCGAACGAATCCGACGAGCAGATCGCCGCGGGAGTGCTCGGCCGTCTGAGCCGCGCGACGTCGGCCTACCTGTCGGACGCGCAACGCGCGCGCCTGGCGCCGGGCGTCGAGGACATGCTCCTGTCGGTCGCGTCGGACGCGAAAGCGAGCCTACGGCATTCGCAAGAATTTTCTCGACACGTACGTCTCGGTGGCGACGTCGGCGGGCGCGCTGGCGCGGCTTCGCTCGTGGCTGGACAGCGCGTCGATCGCCGGCACGCCGCTGCGGCAGCCGACGCGCTGGTCGATCGTCACGCATCTCGTCGAGCGGGGTGCGGCCGACGGCGACGCGCTGATCACGGCGGAAGCGCGGCGCGATACGACGGTGAACGGACGGCGCAGCGCGTTCGTCGCCGGCGCGGCCACGGCCGCAGGCCGCGGTCAAGGCCGAGTACTTCAATCGATTCTTTCACGACTCGACGCTCAACGAAGACTGGGTGACGGCGAGCCTCCGCGCGTTCAACGCGCCGGATCAATCGGCGACGACGCTCCCCTTCCTCGTCCCGGCGCTCGACTCGCTCGCCGTGGATCCAGAAGAACCGCCGCATCTTCTTCCTCGGCTCGTGGCTCGGCGGGTTCATCGGCGGGCAGCAGATCGCCGGACGCGCTTCGTAGCATCGACGACTTCCTTACCCAACATCGGTCGCTGCCGACGGACCTCAGGCAGAAGGTCCTGCAGACGAGGGACGACCTCGAACGAACGGTGAAGATACGGACGAGGTTCGCCGGGGCGGTTTAGAATGAGCGCGGTGGCTTAGAAGGGATCGCTGCCGGGGTAGGTCTCGGCCAGTTGCCGCATCGATCCCCTCTAGGCCAAGCCGCCTGGCTTGATCAGCCGCTCGACGCCGGCGAGTGCGGCGTCGACCGCCAACGCGAGGAGCGCGGCGGGGATCGCGCCGGACAGGATCATGCGCGTGTCGGAGAGCGCGAGGCCGGCGACGATCGGCTCGCCGAGTCCGCCGGCGCCGATGAACGCGGCGAGCGTCGCGGTGCCGACGTCGACCACGGCGGCGGTGCGGATGCCGGCCATGATGATCGGCGCGGCGAGCGGGAGCCGGACGTCGCGAAGGATCTGCATGTCGGTCATGCCGAGCGCGCGCGCCGACGCGACCGCCGCCGGATCCGCGTCGCGCACACCGGTGAAGGTGTTCCGCATGATCGGGTAGAGCGAGTAGAGCACGAGCGCCGCGAGCGCCGGCACGACGCCGATGCCGAGCAGCGGGATCATGAACGCGAGCAGCGCGATGCCGGGGAGCGTCTGCAGAACGCCGACGCCGCGGATGACCGACTCCGCTTTTCCGGCGGCGCGCTCCAGCGACCAGCCCGAGCGGGACGGCGAGGAGCATCGCGATGAGCAGCGAGACCGGCGACGAGCTCGATGTGGCGAAGCGCGAGGCGCGCGATCGTCGATCGCTGATCGACGAGATAGTCCACCAGAGACGCGCGGCGCTCGCCCGGCGACGTCTTCGTCGCAGGCGCGACCGCAGCCGACGAGTCCGAGCTGCGCGAGCGCGTCGCGCGCGACGCGCGGCCACGGGTTCTCCCTTGACCTCGACGCGCTCGTTCAGCGCGCGCATCCGCGAGACGTCGATCTGACCGCCGAGCTCCTCGAGCGCGGCGATCGCGCGCGGCTCGGTCGCGGCAAGCCGCGCGCTCACGAGCGGCGCGGCTTCGTATGGCGGGAAGAAATGGCGATCGTCGCGAAGCACCGTGAGGTCGTAGCGCGCGATCAGTCCGTCGGTCGAGTAGCCGTCGATGACGTCGACCTGCCCGGCGGCGAGCGCTTGATACTTGATCGCCGGTCCGAGCGGACGCACGTCGCGAAAGTGCAGATCGTAGGCGTGCTGAAGTCCGACGAGACCGTCGGGTCGTCCGATGAAATCGGCGGTGAGGCCGGCGCGCAGCTGGCCCGCGTGCCGCGCGAGATCGCTGAGCGACTCGAGGTGCAGCGAGTCTGCCGTCGCGCGACGCACGGAGATCGCGTAGCCGTTCTCGAAACCCAGCGGCGCGAGCCAGCGGATGCCCCACCGTCGCCGGAACTCGGCCGACACGCGGCGATACGCGTCGCCGGCGCCGCCGCTCGGAGTCTCGTGAAGAATCGCGAGGAGTCCGGTGCCCGTGTACTCCGGATAGACGTCGATGGCGCCCGACTGCAGCGCGCTGAACGCGAGGTCCGTCGCGCCGAGACCCGGCCGGCGGTCGACGCGCAGCCCGCGCGCCTCGAGCAGCTGCGCGAACATCTCGGCGAGGAGATACGACTCGCCGAAGGGTTTCGACGCGACGACGACCGGACGGTTCGGCGAGCCGCCCTGCCCGACGTGCGAGGAGAGCGCGATGACCGCGGCCGCGACGGACGCGATCATGCGCGCGACCATCGCCGGTTGTTCGGTCACGCGCGACCGCTGCAACAGCAAGCGCACGTAGTCGCTCCCCGGCCGCGCGACCAACTCCGACGGCGAGGCGACCTGCTCGATCCGTCCGCCGCGGACGACGGCGACGCGTCGTGCCGAGGAGGATCGCCTCGTGCAGATCGTGCGTGACGAACACGGTGGTCACGCCGATGCGTTCGCGGAGCGCGGCGAACGCGTCCTGCAGCTCGGCGCGCGTAATCGCGTCCAGCGCGCCGAACGGCTCGTCGAGCAGCAGCACCGACGGCTCGGCGGCCAACGCGCGCGCGATCGCGACGCGCTGGCGTTGACCGCCGGACAACTCGCGCGGCCACCGATCGGCGAAACGCGCCGGGTCGAGCCCCACGAGCGCGAGCGCGTCGCGGGCGCGCGTCGCGACGTTCGGCTCACCGCGGAGCCGCAACACAAGCTCGACGTTCCGCTGCACGCGCCAGTGTGGAAGCAGGCCGCCGTCCTGCGGGACGTAGCCGATCCGCCGCCGAAGCACGATGGGGTCGATGCTCGCGGCATCGACCCCATTTATCCGATATCGAGCCCTGATCGGGCTCGATCAATCGATTGAAACAGCGGAGGAGCGTCGTCTTTCCCGAACCGCTCTCGCCGACCAGCGCGACCGCCGCGCGCTGCGGCACGTCGAGCGAAACGTCGACGAGAGCTACGACGTCACCGAAAGATTTGCCGAGGTGCTCCGCGACGAGCGCGGAGGTCACCGCGTCTGCGCCGCCACCGACTCGTCGGCGTCCTTGCGCGACGCCGACATGGGCTCGGCGACGCACTCCTTGAAGGTCTGGCCGCCGCAGATCGTCTTGGCCGACTGCACGACGTGTTGTCGCACGACGTCGGGATACTTGTGACAGTTCGGCGTGTTGCTGCCGGTGACACAACCGTTGTAGCGCAACAGCGCGTGCCGCCAGGCGTCGTCCGCGTCGACGACGATCTTGCTCGTCTGCGTCGGCGAGCCAGCCGAGAATCCAGATGCCGTACTTCAGGTTCGTCGAGTCGGCGCGCAGGTTCGTGCCGAACTTTCGGCCGAGGGTGGACGTCCAGATCTTCGGCATGATCTGCATCAGGCCCACGGCGCCGACGTTCGACCGGGCCGTCGATTTGAACGCGTCATTCTCGGTCATCATCACGCCGAGCACGAGGGCGGGCGGGATCTTCCGCGTATACGCTTCGCGCACCGCGACGTCGGCGAGCGACCGCGCGCGATCCGGATCGACGCGACCGGTGCGGACGAGGTCCATCGCGAACGAATCGCGGTCGTGGAAGAACTGCGGCGAATTGAGAGCGACGTCGGTCGGGGACGACGCCCACGGCGTGCGGGAATCCGCATTCGTGGAATCGACGGACTTTGTCGTATCGGAGGCCTGCGCGGTCGCCAGCAGCGCGCGCGCGACAACCGACTCGTCGCTCGAGTCGATGTATCGATGCGCCGCGATCTGCGCAGCCACCGGCTCGCGCGTCGCCCTCAGCGGACGGCTGAGCTCGATGCCGATCGCGATCGACGCGACCAGTCCGGCAGCAAGCGCAATCTGCAGCCATATGTGCTTCATCGGGCGAATAATGGCCTCCGCGAAGGAGAGGTCGAGGTGGGATACGCGCCGTGGGGGCGAACGCCCGCGCCACGTGACACGCACTTAGTAGTACACCCAGACCGACCAAGGGTCCCGATTTTGTACTACTGCCGCGACCGCTTTTTTGCAGCGTGTTCAGCACTGTGAGGATAGCGTGCGGGCCGGTCGAAGGCAACTAGCTTGCGTTACGCACGAGCCCCGATTTCGCCATGAGACACACACCTCACGTTCATCAGCGGCCACGAGGATCGGGCGCTCACCGGCGCCCGTCGCGCGGCGCCCGCTACACGACCCGCGCGCTCATTCTGCTGACCGCGATCGCGATCGTCGCGTTGGTGCTCCGCGCCGATCGAACGAATCCGCGCGACGCCAACGCCATCGCCGAGCGCGAGCTGCGCATCAACACGCTGCAGCCGGGCGAGCAGGTGCACCGCGTCGTGCCCGTGTTCAAGCGCCCGGCGATCTCCTACTTTCGCGCGACTCGCGGCCTGCTCGCGCTCACCGACCGGCGCCTCGTGTACCTCGGCGTCGAGCCCCGCGACGTTCTCGCCGCTCCCGACCTTCCTCCGACGTTCGAGCAGCGGGAGTTCGCGCTCGACACGAGCGTCCACGTCTCGTCGGGGCGGACGCTGTTCGGTCTCGCGAAGGCGATCGTGATCACCACGCCGAAAGAGCAAATCCGCCTCGGCGTGCCTTCGGCGTCGGGCGCGTCGGCGAACTTGCTCGTCGCCGCGATGGCGTCGCGGCGCGACCGGGCGGTGGCGGCCGCCGCGTTGCGCGGCGGCGAGATGAGAGAAATCGAAAAAGCTCGCCAGGCCGCCGAGGCGCGGCGCCGCAAGGCGAGGTTCTACACGGTGCGCCGCGGCGACGCGCTCGGCGGGATCGCCACGATGTGGAACACGACGACCGGCCAGTTGCTGGCGTGGAATCACCTGACGGCCAACCGAATCCGCGTCGGGCAGTCGCTGCTCGTGCGCCCCGCGTTCTGACGATCGTTCACGCGCGTCGATCGACGACGGCCTTACGTGAGTGAGGCGCGGGCGGGCAGGACGCGGCCTCGGCATTCACCGAAACCGATTCGTCGCGCGCCGCGGCGCTCGCAGTAGCCGCGCAGGATGACGTCGTCCCCATCCTGCAGAAACGATCGGATCTCGCCGCTCGGCAGCGCGACCGGCTCGGTTCCTCGCCACGCGCGCTCGAGCAGAGATCCTCGCGTCTCTTTGGCCGCTCCCGACACCGTGCCGCTGCCGAGGAGATCGCCCGGCCGGAGATTGCAGCCGTTGCTCGAGTGGTGAGCCACGAGCTGCGCGACGGTCCAGTACATGTCGGCGAAGGTCCCTCGGCTCAGCAGCACGGGATCCATGCCGGCGTCGCGCATCGCCGACGTCGCCAGGTGAACCTCGAGCGTGATGTCGAACCCGCCGGCCTCGCCGTCGGCGCGATCGCTGAGGTACGCGAGCGGCTCGGGATCGCTCGACGGGCGCGCTCGCGCGGGGACTCGAAACGGCGCGAGCGCCTCGAGCGTGACGACCCACGGCGAGATCGAGGTCGCGAAGCTTTTCGCGAGGAACGGGCCGAGCGGCTGATACTCCCACGTCTGGATGTCGCGCGCCGACCAATCGTTCAGAAGGCACAGGCCGAAGACGTGCGCGCTCGCGTCGCCGATCGGGATCCGGTCACCCATCGGCGAGCCAGGTCCGATGAACGCGCCGATCTCGAGCTCGTAGTCCAGCCGGCGGCTCGGGCTCGACGGTTGGCGCGGGCGCGTCGCCGTCTCGCGTCTGCCCGACCGGGCGGACCACGTCGGTTCCGCTCACGACGATCGACGACGCGCGGCCATGGTAGCCGATCGGCACCCACTTGTAGTTCGGCAGCAGCGGATTCTCCGGCCGGAACATCGAACCGACGTTTGTCGCGTGTTCGATCGAGGCGTAGAAATCGGAGTAGTCGCCGATCGCGGCGGGCAGCAGCATCTCGGCGTCGCGCGCGGAAAGGAGGCAGCGTTCGACGGCCGCGCGACGCGGCGGCTCGTTCCCGTCGCTTCGCAGCAGGTCGCTCGATGGCGAGCCGCAGCGTGCGTGCGGCCTCGCGCCCGCGCTCCATCACGCGATTCAGCGTCGCGTCGCCGAGGCGCGCGACCAGATCGTCGTCGAGCGACAGCAGCAAACCGTCGCTCGCGCAGGCGGTGAGGTCGAGAATCTCGTCGCCGATCGCGACGCCGATGCGCGCGGCGCTGCGACGTTCCTCTCCGCGACGACGAAAGACGCCGAGCGGAAGATTCTGAATTGGAAAATCGGTGCGCGGATCGTTGGCCGAGGGGACCCACGATGCGGCCGCGGGATCGTGCGTTCGGTCGAGATCGCTCACGAGAGCAGAGCCATCGACCGCAGGTCGTCGACCGGTTCACGGAACGAGCACGAGCCGAACGACCCGAACACGCGCGCGTGGGTCGCGGCCAAGTGGGCGGCGTCGACGCGGCGGCCGCGCCACTCGACGCCCTGTTCCCCGAAAACGAACGCCGACGCGTCGCGATCGTCGAGCAAGCGAGCGGCGTCTTCGTCGGACATCCCGGCCGCCAGAAATGCCGCGGCGAGAAAGACGTTGAGGAATCCGAACATCGTCCCGCGCGGCGAATCGGGCGCGTACGTCAGCGCGTACGTTCCCGTGACCGGATGGTGCAGCCCCGCCGTGGCCTTGAATGGGACGCCGGCGTCGAGACAGGCGCGCATGAAGCGCACGACAGAGCGCGCGCTCGGGAACGCTTCTGTGGTGACGCCTCCCGTCCGGATTTTTGCTCGAGCGCCGACGGCGCGCGCGGCATCGACGAGCAACTCGAGCTCGCCATCGAGTGGAAGCTCGACGAACACCTCGAGCTTCGCGGACCCGCCCCCCACCGACGCGATTTCGTAGATCGTGCCCGGCCTGTCCGCCTTTGCTTCGACCGAATCGACCGCCGCTCGCGAGACGCGCGCGTTGAACGCGATCACCGATTGGATGTCGGCGGAGAGGTTCGCGCCGAGCACGGCGCTGACCTTCATCTCCGCCGCGTCGAGCGACGCGAGCTCTTCGGCGAGCTCACTCAATCGCGCGGCGGGCGCCACGAATCGGCCGAGCAGCGAGGCGTCGTCGCCCGCGCGGTACGACGCGTAGTTGCGAATCGCCGTTCGCATGTCGAGCGCGGCGGGCGGAAACAACCCGGCGTAGTCGATCGCGCCCGCGAGAAAATCGCGCACGATGCGGGATGCGCACTGCCGCTGACGGTGCCCCACGAGTCATGCGACGAAAATAACCGGGCGCCGCTGGCGCCGAGGCGCGAAGGCCTCGCTCGCTACGGCGACCCACGATTGCGCGGGGTGAGAAGAACTCAACGCAGATGACGCAGATTGAAAACAGCAATGCCGCAGATGAACCCTTGTTCGTTCATCTGCGGCATTGTCGTTCAAGTCTGCGGCATCTGCGTCGAATTTTTCTCGCCCGGCGCCAAGCGCCCGCCGCCGATCAGAAGTCGAACTTCAAACCGCCGGTCAGCGCGAAGTTGTTCGCCGTCTGTCCGCTGAAGCCGCTGAATCCTGTCGCGTCCTGGAAGTTGAACTGGCCGATGTAGTCCTTGGCCATCAGGCGCAGGGCGACGCCGCGTCCCACGACGAAGTCAGCGCCGACGCCGACGTTGCCGGCGAGGTTCGTCGCCTGGGTGGAAAGGAAGTCTCCGTCGATGTTGTAGTGCATCGCGCCCACTCCGCCCGTGACGAACGGCGTGAACGGAATCGAGCCGCTCTTCGAGGAGCGGAAGTCGTACTCGAGACCGGCGTCGTACATGTACATCGTGCTGCGCAATCCCGTGCCCACCCCGCCGAAGAACGGCACGCCGACTTGAATGTCCGACGACGTGTAGCCGAGGTTTCCGACGAGCGAAACGTTCGGCGAGAGCGGAAGATTGAACTGAGTTCCGTACATGAGGGCGGGCGCGTTCGTCAGGGTCGTTCCGACCGGACCCTTCAGATAGTCGCCGAAAAACATGTAGCCGGCGTATGGCGTCACCTTGAACGTGGTGCCCGACTCCGAGGTCTGGGCGCCAAGCGTTCCCGCGGCCACCACCGATGCCGCGACGACAAGGCTGCGAATGCTGCGCATAAGACTCGAGGTTTGATGTGAGAGATCGCTGCGCGCCCTTGGAAGGCATGGGCGAGACCAGGCGATTCCACTCGGCGCGCGCACCTCGAAGTCGGTTCGCGGCGAACGGGTTGAGCGACACCGCGTGATCCGCGTCGCACTGGCAGCCGTCCGCGAACGTGGACGAAAGCCCGTCCCCGCGATGCGTCGCCGTCCGTCGACGGCGCGAGCATCAGGTCGGCTTCGCGATGCGCCAGCCGAACCGCGCGAGCGACACGCGACCGCCCGCGTTCACCGTCACTCCTTCACGCACGAGAAGGATTCGCTGCGTCGTTCCGGAGCTTCTTCCATCGCGCTCGAGGCTGAGCTTGCCCTGCGCGTTGATGACACGATGCCAAGGCACGCTCGTTCCCTTCGGCAGCGCGGCAGAGCGCGTACCCCACCTGGCGCGCATGCCCCGGCAGTCCGGCGATGCGCGCGACATTCCCGTAGGTCGTTACTCTGCCCTTCGGAACTCGACGGACGACGGCGTAGATCCGCGCGTAGTTTCCGCGTCCACTCACGCGACGCCGCTGGAGGCGAGCGCACCGCCCTGCTGCCGGCGCGGCGCGTCGACCTTCGGCCGGCAAGCCAGGCGCTCGCGAATGAGCGCCGTCACTTCGGCCAGCTCGGCCCCGACGAGCTCGAGGCGCGGCGGACGCACCGCGGCGTTCCCCTGCCCTACCTCGGCCTGAACGAGCTTGATGAGCTGAACGAACTTCGGAACCGTGTCGAGGCGCAGCAGCGGCAGGAACCACTCGTAGAGTGCGCGCGCCTCGTCGAAGCGGCCGTCGCGCGCGAGCTCGAAGACGCGCACCGACTCGACCGGAAGCGCGTTGACGAGCCCGGCGACCCAGCCGCTCGCGCCCATCGGAATCGATTCGAGAATCGCGTCGTCCATCCCGGCGAAGATGACGAGCCGGTCGCCGAGCGTCTCGTGGATCGCCGTGACACGCCGCACGTCGCCGCTCGATTCCTTCACCGCGTGGAGATTCGCGTGCGCCGACAGCTCGATCATCTGCGCCGGCGAGACGTCCGTGCCGTAGGCGATCGGATTGTTGTAGAGCATGCACGAGAGCTTCGTCGCGCCGATGATCGCGTCGTAGTGCGCCTTCGTCTCTCGCCAGTCGCCGCGATACACGTACGGCGGCAGCACCATCAACCCGTCGCACCCCACGGCCGCGGCGCGCTCGGCCAGCGCGACGCACTCCGCCGTCGCCAGCCCGGCGATTCCCGCCACCAGCGGCACGTCGGTGCCGAGCGCTTTGCGGCAGGTTTCGAGAATGCTCACCTTCTCGTCGAAGCGAAGCGTGGCCGCTTCGCCGAGCGACCCGAGCGCGACGATGCCGCGGCAGCCCGAGTCGGCCAGCCAGCGCACGTGCTTGCCGAGCCGGGGATGATCGACGGCCAATCCGGCGCCGAACGGCGTCGTGATCGCGGGAAATACGCCTTGCCAATCGCGCTGCTCCATGGTCGCGAGCTCCGTCAGAGTTCTGTGTTCAGGTGAGACTTGCGTCGTCCGCGGCGCCGAGGAGAGCCGCGACGCGAGCGGGTTGAATCGGCGGCCGCGGCACCTCACGCGGCCAACCCCAGAGACATTCTAGCGCGGCGGCGCAGGTTCGGCCCTGGCAGGGGCCCATGCCGATTCGCGTGTAGAGCTTCGCCTGCCGGAAGGTCCACGAACGATCGAGCTCGCCGAACCGCACGTCCTCGCAGCGGCAGACGATCGTGTCGTCGTTCGCGAGGGAGAGCAGCTCGGGGCGGAGCGCAAAGGTCTGCCGCGAGGAGCTCGGCCTCGCGCCGCAGGCGAGCGCGCGTGCGCGACGAGGCGCCGGCTCGGCGATCCGCCGGCCGCCGCGGTTCCGGCGATCTCGCCTTCGACAAGCGACAGATCGACGCCGCCGATCCCGGTTGGCTCGCCCGCGCAAAAGATCCCCGGGACGCTCGTCGCCTGGTCGTCATCCACCTTGACGCCGTCCGCTCCAATCGCACATCCGGCGAACCGCGCGAGCTCCACGTTGGGAAGAAGCCCGAAAGCGGCACACAGGATGTCGCACTCGATCGTTCGAGTCGTCTCGTCCGTCCGTGAGCGTCACCGACTCGACGCGCGACGCGCCATCGGCGCGCGCGATCCACGTGCCCGTCAAGTAGCGAGGGGCGGCGCCCAGCCTCGCTCTCAACGCCAGCGCCTGACCCGCGCGACTCGGCGTCCGCCAGAGCGACGCGGCGAATCGCGCGACGCGCGGCAGCGGCGCCTGCTCGGCCACGACGCGCACGCGCGCTCCATGCGACGCGAACGCCGCCGCCACCGCGAGCACGAGCGGTCCCGTGCCGGCGACGACGACGCGCTTTCCGCGCACGGGCATTCCGGACTTCATGAGCGCTTGCCCGCCGCCGACGCCGAATACGTTCGGCAGCGTCCAGCCGGGAAACGGGAGGAAGAGCTCGCGAGCACCTGTCGCGAGAACGACTGCGCCGCGCGTCGATCGAGATGACTTCGCCCTGCGCGTCGGCGACGACGCGAAAGCCATCGCCGACCGGTTCGATGTCGACGACGCTCGTCGAGCTTCTGAATCGCGGCGCCGCTCCGCGCCAGACGGTCGACCCATCGGCGCGCCGAGCCGACTTGCCGGCCGCCGTGCGTCGCGCGCCAAATCTGCCCGCCGGGCGCGAGCCCTTCGTCGACCAGCAGCGTTCGCGCGCCGCAGCTCCGCGGCCCGCGACGCGGCGGCGATGCCCGCCGGTCCGCCGCCGATGACGAGCACGTCGCAAGTCGCGCGGATCATCGGTGCTCCGCGCCGGCGAGCACTCGCATGCCCGGACGCACTCTCACCAGACACGCGCGCTGCTGTTCGACGCCGTCGATCGTGACCCGGCACTCGTAGCACGTTCCCATCCCGCAGAGAGGCGCGCGAGGTTCGCCGCTTTCCGAAATGCGAAACGCCGACTCGCCCAGCGACAGGAGCGCCGCCGCGACGGTCGATCCCTGGTCGGCGCGGACCGTGCGACCGTTGACGTTGATCTCGACCGTGGCGCTCACGCGGGAACCTTGGCTTCGTCATCGAGCCGCGCGATCGCGCGCGTCGGCGCGAACGGCGCCGCGTCGATCGCCGGCGTTCGGCCGGCGACGAGATCGGCGAGGATTCCGGCAGTGGCGAGCGACGTCGTGATCCCGAGTCCTTCGTGCCCGGCGGCGACCCACAGCCCGGGAGTCGGATCCCACGCGCCGATCAGCGGAAGCTTGTCGGGAGTCGCCGGACGAAATCCCGTCCAGCAGCGGATCACCGACTGGTTCGCGAGACTCGGCACGAACTCCACGGCGCGCGCGAGCATGCGCCGCAACACGGCGCGGTTGATCGACGCGTCCCAACCCGACCAGCTCGCGCGACGATCCGATCAACATCTGCCCGGTCCTGCGCGGCTGGAGATTGAACGCGACCGATTCCGTCGTCATCGAGTGCGCGCTCGCGAGATAGCCGAGCTCGACGAGCTGGTGCCGGCAGACGTGCGACGTGCGATCCGTGATGGCGAGGTGACCTTTGCGCGGCACGATCGGCAGTTCCGGCGTGAGCTGCGCCGCGCGCGCACCGGCGGCGTTGACGACGACGTCCGCGCGCATCGTCTCGCCGGCCGTGCGTGCGCACGAATCCGGATCCGAGCTCGACGACGCGCACGCCCTCGCGCAGAACGGCTCCCCGGGATTTCGCGCGACGCAGCAACTCGAGCGTTGCGCCGGGCGGATAGACGACGGAATCCGCCGGAACGCGAAGCGCTCCGGCGAGCCCGCGCCGCAGCGTTGGTTCGGCGATCTCGAGATCGCGTGCGTCGAGGACCTCGGTCGCGACGCCGACTCCCGCATACGCCTCGCGCTTTGCCTCGAGCGCCGCGAGTTGCGTCCCATCCTCGGCGATCCAGAGCGTGCCGCATCGCTCGACTTCCGATCGCCGATCCGACTCGAGGCCGAGCTCGCGCCAGAGCCGGTCGGAGTAGGCGGTCAGCGCGAGCTGCTCGGGCGAGTCGTCCATCACGACGATGTGCCCCATGCCCGCCGCCGTCGTGCCGGATGCGGCGAACGTTTCCTCGAGGATCGTCACTCGCCAGCCGTCGCGCGCGAGCGCCTCGGCGCACGCGGCGCCGACGATTCCCGCGCCGACGACGATCGCGTCAGAGGTGGCCCCCGCCCCCGCCCGCACGATCAGCCGCCTATGCCGAATCGAAACGGATCGGCTGGGTCGAATCGGAGGGTCGAATCGCCGGTGATGAACGCGCGCCCGCGAATGTGCGGAATCAATTCGCCGTCGTCGCCGCGCGTGAGCCATCCGGTGAAGCGGCCGCCCGTGATGCTCTCCTGCCGCCACGGCTGCTCGAACGCGAGCGACCCGCGCCGGTGCAGCGCGGCCATCACGGCCGACGTACCGGTGCCGCACGGCGAGCGATCGTATTCGCCGCCGGAACAGAGCACGAAGTTGCGCGCGTCCGATTCGGGGTCGTGCGGCGCGCCCGACAGCTCGATGTGGTCGATCGGCACGCCGCCGGCCGGACGCTGCGCATCGATCGCGCTCTGCATGGCGCGAGTCAGGCGGAGCAGCTCGTCGACGTTCGACGTGTCGAGCTTCGCTTGCACGTGCGTGATGAAGAACCAGTTGCCGCCATACGCGACGTCGCCGACGACGCGGCCGCATCCCGGCACGTCGATGGCGACGTCGAGCGCGTGCGCTTTCGCCGCGACGTTCTCGATCGTCACCGATCCATCGTCGTTCAACTCGGCCGAGACGGGCCCGACCGGCGTGTCGAACCGCGCGACACCGGGCGACAGCCGTCCGAGATGCTGCAGCGTGCGCACGACGCCGATCAGCCCGTGGCCGCACATGCCGAGGTACGTCTCGTTGTTGAAGAAGACGATGCCCGCTTGCGCGCCCGGCGTCACGGGAGGCGTGAGCAGCGCGCCGACGATCGCCGCGTGGCCGCGCGGCTCGCAGACGACGCCTCGCCTCAGTTGATCGGCGTTGCGCCGCAAGTCGTCGCGCCGCTCGGCCATCGTGGCGCCGGCGGGCTGCGGCCACCCGTCGACGATCACGCGCGTGGGCTCGCCTTCCGTGTGGGAATCCACGACGCGCAACTGGAGTGCGTCGCCGCCCGCTCGATCAGGCATTGAGCTGAACGGTCTTGATCTCGGTGTAGAACTCGCGCGCCGCCGGACCCTGTTCTCGGCTCCCCGAGCTCGAGCCTTTCATGCCGCCGAACGGCGCGTGCGGATCGACGCCGGTCGTGTCGCCGTTCACGCGCACCATGCCGACGGCGATTTGATCGACGTAGCGGAGCGCGCTGCGCAGGTCGCGCGTGAAGAGCGATGCGCTGAGTCCGTACACGGTGTCGTTGGCGAGCGCGATCGCGTGGTCGAGATCGTCCGCCGCGAAGCTCGCGAGCACCGGACCGAACAGCTCTCGCCTCGCCAGATCGGAGTCGGCGGGCGCGTTCCGCACGACGGTCGGCGCGACGAAGTAGCCGTTGGCGAAATCGCCCGACGACGGCACGTCGCCGACGTACACGCGCTCGGCGTTCGATCCATCGAGCACGCGCCGAATCGAATCGCGCGACGCCGCGCTGATCACCGGGCCAATCGCCGACGCGGGATCGGTCACCGGACCGAGCGGGAGCGCCGCGATGCGGCTGCGCAGGCGGTCGAGGAAGTCGCCTTCCACTTCGCGCGCGACGACGACGCGGCTCGTCGCCGTGCACTTCTGCCCGGCGTAGCGCATGGCGCCGGCGGCGGTGAGCGAAGCGGCGAGATCGAGATCCGCGTCGGGCATCACGATGGCGACGTTCTTCCCGCCCATTTCCGTCTGATATCGGATGTTCCGTCGCGCGGCGGCGGCGGCGACCGTAGCGCCGATCTTCCCGGAGCCGGTGAAGCTCACCGCCTGCACGTCGTCGGCGTCGATCAACCGCGCGCCCACGACGTCGCCCGCGCCGAGCAAGACGTTGAACACGCCCTTCGGAATTCCCGCGGCCGCGGCGCACTCGGCGAGGAATGACCGCCGACTGCGACGACGACTCGGCGGGCTTGAGCACGACCGTGTTGCCGAACGCGAGCGCGGGCGCGGCCTTCCACAGCGGAATCGCGACCGGGAAGTTCCACGGCGTGATGAGCGCGACGACGCCGAGCGGGCGTCGCAGCGTGAACTGCAACGAGCCGGCGGTTTGCGCCGGAATGACTTCGCCGACGGCGCGCACGGCCTCGCCCGCGTAGTAGCGGAGGAGCGTCACGCACCGTCCGACCTCGCCTCGAGACTCGCCGATCGGTTTTCCGACTTCGCGCGTGACGAGTTGCGCCAGTTCGTCGGCGCGCGAGCCGATCGCGTCGGCCCACTTGTAGAGGAACTCGGCGCGCGCCGGGCCTGTCAGCGCACGCCACGCGGCCAGCGACGACGCGGCCGAGCCTACGGCAAGGTCGACGTCGTCACTGGTACCGGCCGGAACTTGCGCGACGACGTCCTCGGCGTTCGAGGGATTGACGTCGGCGATCCAGCGGTCAGAGTCGCTCGCGCGCCACTCCCCGCCGATGAAGTGGCGGAGCTTGGCTGGAGCGGTCACCGGTCGGCGTTGGCGACGACCGGCACCGACGCGGGCGTGGCCGAGCCGTTGCGCTGCGCGTGGAGCAATTCGAGAAGCGACTGGCCGGCGCCGAGGATGTGCGACCGCATGAGCTGCGTCGCCGTCTTGACGTCGCCCTTGCGCACCGCCGCGGCGATGGCGCGGTGCTCCTGGCTCGCGGTGTGTCCGCCGCCGGCGAGCAGCACCTGCATGCGGAAATACCGATCGCTGTGCTGATGCAGCTTCTGCAAGCACGCCCATCGTGAAGTTGCGCTTCGCCGGCGCGTAGAGCGCGGCGTGAAAGTGCCAGTTGAGCGGACCCCACCGCGACGCTTCGCCCTTGGCGAGCGCGTCTTCGAACGCATCCAGCACTTCGACGGCGCGGTCGAACTGCTCGTCGGTCATGAGGGGAATGGCGCGGCGGAGCAGATCGCCTTCGATGTCGGCGCGCAGCTCGAACAGCTCGTCGATCTCGTCGAGCGAGAGCGTGGAGACGACGGCGCCGCGGTGCGGGCTGAAGCTGACGAGGCCCTCGGCCTCGAGTTGGCGCAGGGCTTCGCGGACGGGGATGCGGCTCACTCCGAGTTCGTCGGCGAGGGCGTCCTGGCGAAGGGGCTCGCCGTCGGGGAAGTCGCCGCGGAGAATTCGCTCGCGGAGGGCTTCGACAGTCATGCTGGCGACGGTTTGTCGCCGAATAGGGGTCGACACGCGCGCGGCAGATGGCGCGTAGCGGTGCGCGGGATTAACGTCAGGTACAGTCCGAAGGGTCATGCAAACTCCAATGCGACAAAGGTGGGAGCGGATACAATATCCCCACGCACAGGCCGTCGCAAGCGTATGAACGAAGGCCTTCGCGATGCACAACCTTCCCTTCACCGCGAATCCCATGGTGCAAACCGCCTCTGCCCCAGCCCCCGTCCCCGCCGCCGGATCGATGATGGCGCGTGACGCGCTGTTCGTGGCCCTCGCGATCGTCACCCTCGGCTATCTGGTGATGCTCATTCGCTCGCTGCGCGCAGCGGGCCGCGACGGGAGATGCGATTCGGCCGACGCTTGGCATGTCGGTCATCAGCTTCGTTGCGAACTTCTTCGACACGCTCGGCATCGGCTCCTATGCCACGACCACGTCGATGGTGCGCTTCTTCAAGTTGATTCCCGACGAGCAGCATTCCCGGCTCTTTGAACGTCGGCTACGTTCTGCCCGACCGTCATCCGAAGCATACTTTCATCTACGGATTCCGCGGCCTGATCACGGTCGAGCCCGTTCAGGTCGATCCGCGAACGCTGATCTCACTGATCGTCGGCGGCGGTCCTCGGCGCGTGGCTTGGCGCCGGCGTCGTGTCCTCGTGGCCGCGGCGGAAGATCCAGATCGGCATGGGCCTCTGCCTGCTCGGCGGCGGCGATCATCATGATCGTGCGGCATGACCGTGTTTCATTCGCTGACGGTCGGCACGATCGAGCCTGACGGGCGCGCAGCTGGGTCCTTGGCATGTGGCGGCCACTTCGTCCTGGGCGCGCTCATGACGCTCGGCATCGGGCTTTATGCGCCGTGCTTGATTCTCGTCACGGCGCTCGGCATGACGGAGAAATCGGCGTTTCCGATCATGATGGGCGCGTGCGCGTTCCTGATGCCGTTCGCCGTCGCGCGATTCATTCGCGCTCGACGCGTACCATACGCCTTCGATGCTGGCGATGGCCATCGCCGGCATCCCGGCCGTGCTGATCGCCGTCAAGTGTCCTCGTAACGAATCTGCCGATGACGCTACTCAAAGTGCTGGTCGTCTGTCGTCGTGATCTACACGGCGATCGAGCATGCTGCGCGCGGCGCGACGCGAACGAGATCTCGCGAGCGACGCGACGGCGGCCGAGGCACAGCCGGCGGTGTAGCTTCGCGCGGCGACCTTACCGGTCGTGATAGCCGGCGCCGCGGTGGCGCCGGCTATTTCTTTTGCGGTGGTGTCTCGCGTCCCGCGCGAGCCGGCGCGCAAAATGTCTTGAGCTCCTCGGCGACGTAAGGCCGAAGCTTCGCGACGTACTCGAGATACTGTTTCGCCGCGTCGGGCGCGGCGGAGCCGCCGCTGACGAGGTTGATCTCGGCTTCGGTGAGCGACGAATCGGCGAGCTTCGTCAGGTCGCAGCTCTTCGCCGGCGCCGCTTCGGTCGCGGCCGATTGGCCGATCGACAGCGCCGACGCGCCGACCAGGAACTTTGCCTCCGGTGACGGCCGGATGCGGACGGCGAGGGCGAGGAACTTCATCGCGCGCTGAAAGTCCTCGCGCTTCTGCGTCGTGCCCGCCGACTTGAAAAGCGTGTTGCCGCGCGCGAGCGCGAACTGGGCGACGGTGGTCGAGTCCTCGCCATTCTTCAGCGCCATGTCGATCGCCGCGAAGGCGCTGTCGGTCTCACCGGCGTCGACCTCGAGCTGCGCGAGCTGCAAGTAGCCGTGCGGAAGCCTTGGGTTCACGGCGAGCGCGCGTCTCGTCTCCGACAGCGCCGCGGCTTCGTTCCCGCTGCCCTTGAACGTCTGCGCCGCGAAGACGTGGACTTCGGCGTTGTCCGGGAACGCGGCCAAGCCGCGTTGGAGCGCCGAGTCGGCCTCGGACTTGAGCAGCTGCAGATAGAGAACGTAGAGCGGCGCGGATTCCGGGAACTTCGCGACGGCGTTGGCGGCGACAGCCAGTGCGCGCTCCGACTTTCCGTCGGAGCGCAGCGCCATGGCGAGGCGCGTGTAGAAGTCGGGGTCGCTTTGCGCCGCCTGGTCGCGCGCGAGCATCTGATCGCCAGCCTGGATCGCGCCCTTCCAATCGTTCTCGGCGAGATGAACCAGCCAGCGCACTTTCAGCAGCGGCAGGTTGTCGGGGTGGGTGTCGGTGCCGTGGTCGATGATCGGCGCGGCGAGATTGGGAAACCCCTCGCGGGCGAGCGCGTTGACGACCTTCTCGATCATCGTCTCGCTCGTCGAATCGGTCGCGAGAAGCTTCGTCCATACCGGGGCCGCCTCGCGCGCCTGTCCCTTGGAGTCGAGCGCCTGCGCCAGATCCTCGAGCGCGACGGCGTTGGCGGGCGCGACGGCGAGCGTAGCGCGCGACACGGCGATCACGCTGTCGGCGCGTCACCTGGAGGTGCGAGAGCGCGTTGAGCAGACAGACGCGCGCCGGCACGGCGCGAGAGTAGAGCGAGATCGCCGTCGTCGCGGCCGCCGCCGCATCGCGGGCGTTTCCGGCGCGGTCGGAGTTCTCGCACTGGCGAAGCGACGACAGCTGTCTGCGCGCGGCGATCGCTTCCGTCGCCACAGCCTCCGCCGCCTGCGGAAGCGACGGCGCGTTCGCCACGATCGGCTGCGAGAGCCGCAGGTCGCGAACGAGCGCCAACGCCGCTTCGATGCGAATGGATCCGTCCGGCTGATGCGACAGCGTGCCGGTGATGCGCTCGTCGGCGCGGAACTTCCGCGCCATTTCCTTGAGCTCGCCCTCGCTCAGCGCCGGATTTTCGTCGAATCCCGAGCGCCGGAACCAATCGTCCATGTCGCCGCCGGAGATGACGCGGAGCTCGTTCTTGGGGAACCCGCCGGCGACACGCGACCGCACGATGTCCGCACCGCGGCTCGCCGCTCCCCGGTCGGAACCGAGGAAGGCCGGGACGATCAGTACCTGCGTCGTGAACTTCGGCTGGTTCGGCGCATCCTGGGCGCCTTGAGCGAACCCGGCGGCCACGGGCCCCGTCAACAGAACGAATGCAACACCGAGTGTGACGCGACAGGACATTCGGAGGCGGGACCGAAGAGACGTTTTCGAGTCAGGTGGTGGCCAAACGTGGCGGCGAACGTGCGGCGTCGTCACGGGGACCACCCAGCGCCGGTCCGCAAAGCCTTCTTAACCTAAGGTAAACGCAGAATACGCCTAGACGTTGACCGCGCCCGCGCTGCCCGGAGGGGCCTCAACTGAAAAACGAATGCTCGCCCTGAACGGGCGAGCATTCGTCGAAGCGCAGACGTGGCGACCCGGCCGATCGCCGGGACGAAGGCCGCTACTGAACGACGACCTGTCCCGACATGTAGGCGCCGTGGATGGCGCAGTGATACTTGAACGTGCCGGCCGAGGCGAACGCCCGGTTGAACGTGCCCGAGTTCTGCTGCGGCGAGGTCGTGCCGGTGCCATCGTCGAACATGATCTGGTGCGTGATGCAGGTGTTCGTGCCGTAGCCACCGTAGCCGCCGGTCGTGTCCGTGCACGCGGCCCATTGCCAGGTCACGGTCTGGCCGGCCTTGATGGTGATGTTCGCCGGGTTGAAGCTCGAGTCGACGAGCGTGACCGTGTTCGGATTGTTGTTGTTGTTGCCGTTTCCCGGCTGGTTGCCGGGGCCGGTCGTCGTGGTTTCGCCGCCGCTACCGCCGCACGCAGCCGCGACCACGATGCCGATTGCCGCCAGCGAGAGTCCCCACATTCGCATGCTGTTATCTCCTCCGATGGCTGGCCGTCTCGCGGCCGGAGCACTGGGCACGAACGGCGGGCCGTAATAGTCGTCGCGGCGCCTGCTAGTCAGGCGCCGCGCGATGAATCCAGGGACCCAAAGGAAGGTTCCAGGCTAGGGCATCGCGATCGTCGGCCGCGGCACGCCGCGCGACGCCACCGCGACTGCCCTCATGTCGCTCGCCTTGGCGCTTGCCATCAGATCCGTGATTTCGCTGAGGTGGACGGACGGGTGGTAGATGGTCCAGTTGGGGCCCGCGAGCGCCGACGGCCACATGTCGAGGACATCGGTCGCCGGGTCGTACCGCAGCGTGCCCCGATACCAGGTCGAGATCGAGCGCTTCTTCGCGATGGCCATCCCGCGCCACAGCACCGGCAGCGCGAGCGTGTGCCAGGCCAGCCCGTCGTCGCTCGTGGCGAGAAACACGTCGCTCTGCGAACAGCTGTTTCCCCGCGGGAACGCCGCGATCAGCGCCACGTAGCCGCCGAACGGAAGCTCGGCGACGTCGATGTGCCACGGCACGTATCCCGGGATCGCGAGGTCAGTGGCGACCGGCGCGCTCCAATGGACCGACTCGAAGTCGTCGGTGAGCCCCGGATGGGCGGTTCGAAGCTCGAGCGTCGTAGTCTCCGCATTGCAGCCGGCGACTCCCGACCTGATATACCAGATCTTCGCCGTTCGGTCGCGCTCGATGATCAGCGACGGCGAGACGGCGTCGTGGCTGTGCACCGAGAACGCGACCACCGGCGTCGTCCACTGGCGCGCGTTCGCCGTCGACATGAGCATGATTCGGTTCGTCGTGTCGACGACGACGCGGAACACCTGGATGAGACGCTGGGTCGCCGGATCGAACGCGTGATCGGGATCGGAGTTGTACGCTCCGATGCCCGGGTAGGCGACGATCGGGTTCCGAATCGCCGACGGCGTCATCCACGTCGTGTCGTTTGCCGCGAGCAGGAACCCGGGGTTCTCCCACGAGGGATCGGAGTTCTTGTACGGCGTGTACATCAGCCAGCACGCGGCGCCGTTCCATCCGCCGGTGGGACAGGCGATGTCCGGGTGCACCGCGTCGGCCGACTGCGAGAACGCGTCCGCGGGCAGCGTGACGCGGCCGAACTGGCGGCAGACCAGCTCCTCGACGCGGTCCTTTACGGAACGCGGATCAAACTTTTCTGGTGTCGGGCCCGGCTCCGAGATTCCGGTAGTGGGCGCGAGACGTGAACGTGCGGGCGCTGTCGGACTCGCGTCCGAGCAGGCGGCGAGTGCGGCGGCGCACAACGCCAGGTACATCAGTCGCATTGAACCGTTGGCCGAGAGAGGTCGGGTGCGAAATCACGGTACACGACCGCATGAATCGGTCCGATCGAAAACGTGGACCTCGACGCGAGTCCGATCGGGCGCCGCGAATGTACCGCGCGCGCGCACACTCGGCATGTTTTGTATACTTGATCGGTGGGACTCCATCGACGTCGGCACTCGAACAGGAGCGCCCCGTGCCGAATCACACCGCGGCGGATACTATCCGTCCGTCTCGATAGGGAGCGAAGATGGTCGGTCTGATAGCGACAGGCATCGTCGTCGTTTTCGTGGCCTCGCTGATCGCGCGATGCGTGAAGGTGATTGGCCAGGCCGAGGTGATGGTCATCGAGCGATGGGGTCGTTTTGACCGCGTCGGTCGTTCGGGGCTCAACATTCTCATTCCGGGGATGGAGCGGCCTCGCACTATCGACGTTCGCTTCGTCGAGACGGACCCGAGTGGAACGAAACGGATCACGTCGGGGTCGACCGCACGCATCGACCTGAGGGAACAAGTCCTCAGTTTTCCGAGCCAGCCGGTGATCACGAAGGACAACGTCACGATCGACATCGACGCCGTCCTCTACTATCGCATCGCCGATCCGCAGAAGGCCGCGTACGCGATCCAGAACCTGCCGTTCGCGCTCGAGACGCTTACGCGCACCACGCTGCGCAACATCGTCGGCGACATCGAGCTGGACCAGACGCTCGCCAGCCGCGACGTGATCAACCGCAAGATGCGCGAGGTGATCGAGGAAGCGTCGATCGGTTGGGGCGTGGACGTCACGCGCGTCGAGCTGCAGGCGATCGAGCCGCCGCGCGACATCCAGCAATCGATGGAGCTGCAGATGCGCGCCGAGCGCGAGCGTCGCGCCGCGGTCACGAACGCCGAAGCGTCGAAGCGCGCCGCCATTCTCGAGGCCGAAGGCGTGCAGCAGTCGCAGGTGAGTCGGGCGCAGGGTGAAATGGAAGCCGCCGTGCTCCGGGCCAAGGGACTCGCCGCGGCGCGGCTCGCGATGGCCGACGCCGAGGCGCAGGCCATCCAGAAGATCTCCACGTCATTGCCCTCGGGCGAAGCGGCGATGTACATGCTCGGCCTGAAGTATCTCGAGGCGCTGCCGCTAGTCACGCAGGGCAAAGGCACGACGATTTTCCTACCCGCCGAAGCGGCGGGGGTGATGGGCGCCCTCGGCGGAATCCGCGAGCTGATCATGCGCCAGGCGAACGCGACCGAACCGGCGGCGCCGCCGCGCTCGTCCGGCGCTCTCGGAAGCCCGCCGGCGATCCCTCCCAAGACCGACGGGCGGTGATCGTTGCCCGGGATCACGCAGGAGCGCGCCGAGCGCATCGCGAAGGGCCACGCGTGTGAGAACTGTGGTGAGTACAGTTACAAGAAGCTCAAGGTGAAGCCCGCGCCGCCGCAGACCGGCGAGCTCGCCTCCGTACGGTGGATCGCCAACAAGGTGTGCGGCGTGTGCGGCATGGAGATCGAGATGGGGATCGATGAGGAGGGCGAGATCGTTTACGTGTCGTGAGCTCGGTGGACCGGTGGACCGGTGGACCGGTGGACCGAACGGCGTGCGGGGCCTACGTTTCGATATGCGGTTTGCGTTTGATCCAGAGCCCGACGACTTCGACCTCGAGCGAGACTTCCCGCTCGGCGATGGCACCGCCGACGTGGAAGGCGAGGTGACGTGTCCGTACTGCGGCGAGGCGATCGCCGTCGGCCTCGACCCGGGGAGCGGTCAACGGCAGGACTACGTCGAGGACTGTCAGGTCTGCTGCCAGCCGTGGCGCGTCCACGTCGAGTACGACGCGGACGGCCACGCTACTGTGACTGCGACGGCGGCAGACGACTGACGCGAGGGGAGCGCGCCGTCAGCGGCTTTCGCGAACCCGCCGGACGCGTCGCAGATCGGCGACGAAGAACGCGGCCCCGACGGCCAGCCAGAAGAGAATCCCGTAAACGCTCCCGCCAACCAGCGCGTCGATAAGCGCGACGCCAAAGAAGAGCAGGAAGATCGTCGTCGCCGAGCCCGGCACGTCGCTTTCATACACACCTCCCAGCTTACTGCGTTTGGTGCGGCCAGCGCCCCGGCCGAAGCGAACGGGGCGCTCTTTCCTGCGAACCGGCCGGCGTCCCACATCGGACGCCGGCCGTTGCTGCACTCCTTAGAAGCCGATCGTGCCGGTGACCATGAAGCCCTTGAACTGCCCGCCGTAGCGGATGTCGGTCGTCGGGAAGTCCAGGTACTTCTGATTCACCCACTCCAGCTTCGCCAGCGTGTTCGGCGTGACGAACCAGCCGCCGCCGAGCTGCGTACCGATTCACCTTCTGATCCGAGTAGGTCTTCGAGATCATCTCGCCGGTCAGCGTGGTTGTACCGTCCGCCGAGGTAAAAGCGATCGGCGGCAAAGCGGTACAGCGCCTCGTAGACGTTCTGGTGCAGCGTGCGCAGCTTCGGTTCGGTGAACGCTCCACCGGTGGCGGTCTCGAAGTTCCCGAAGAACTCGGCGCCGCCGACCTTGATGAAGGGGTTCACCACTTCGGCGTTCACCTTGTTCGAGAAGCCCGGGCGGATCTGCCCCGACCACGCGTTGGCGGTCTCCGTCGACGCGGTGTTCTCGAGCACGTCATAGTAGGGCGAGCCACCGCGATCGCCGGTGTAGAGCGTGTTGCTCGCGGCTTTGTTGTTCGCGTAGAACGATCCGGTCAGGCGGAAGCGGAACTGATCGCCGAAGCGGCGGTCGAAGCCCAGCTTGCCGATCGTGCTGAGCGACCGGGCCGTGGGAGCGGTCACCTGGCCGTGCACTTCGCCGCCCGTCGCGGCCAGCATCGCGATCACGCCGTCGGAGCGCGCGTACACTTCGGCGCCGATCTCGGTCGTGAACGCATCGAGGACATAGTTGCCGACGAACGGGTTGAACATCGCGTTCCCGTTGTCGCTGCGGCGGAAGTGCGAGTCGCCGTAGTTGATCTCGAAGTGGCCGACCTTCACGGTCGCGTACTTCATGATGTCCTTGAGCAGCGCGTTGTCGATCGGCGACGCATCCATCAGGACGTAGCCGTCCTTGACCCACGACTCCTGATGGTGCCGGGCCGAGAGGTAGGACGTCATCGCGACGCGGATGCCCGGGGCGAGCTGGACGTTCACGTTCAGGTTGGCGACGGCGTTGTTGAAGCCGTGCCCGATGGTGATGAGCTGGTTGCTGTTCACGCCGCCGACCACGACCGGGGCGGCGTTGTTGTCATGGGCCAAGCCCTGGAACTCCTGCGTGAACGCGCCGCCGAAGGAGAGCACGAAGCCGGTGTACGGCACCTCGTCTTCTTTGGGCGATTCAAACACGTTGACGCCGCGCATGTCGGCCGGGCGGATGTGGTTGATCTCCTGCGGGCGGAAGAGATTGATCGGCGGTGGGGTGGTCTTCTTGCCGGAATCGGGGGCCGCCTTGGTCGTGGCCGCGCGCCGTGTCCTTGCCGCTGCCATTGGTGGGTTGCTGTGTCGCGCCGCTTGCGGCAACTGCCGCCAGCAGTAGGGCCGTGAGGCCGAGTGTCGTGTTGGTTTTCATAGAATCATCCTCCGGTCGGGTTGAGCTTCGTGCGGTCTGATTGCAGAGCGCGAATGGCTCTGCTGGAACCCGGCCCGAAGCTACCGGTTCGCCGTCGTCGTCATCCGTCCGGGAACAAGGCGGCTCGCGTAGTGGGTTGCTTGTTTTTTTGTGGGGGATTCCCGGACGGGCCGCGGGCGTCTCGTAGCTGTCCAGCCGGTCCACCCGTCCACCCGTCCACCCGTCCACCCGAGAACGGGAGCATGCGACGGCCGCGCCGACCGTCGCGAACCGCCGCATGTCCCGACTCCCGCGCGCCCCTATGAGGCGAACGTCAACAGCGTCTGCCCATCGCCGTGGGCGACCCGAAGCGCGAGGTCGCGCCCGCGCTCGTCCTGCAGGATGTCCACGGCCGATGCGCCGCCGATGCCGCGCGTGAGATGTGGCGCGCCCCAGGCCAACTCGCCGAACATCAGCGTGACTCGCTGGTCGTGCGAGTCATAGGTCGCCCCGCGCAGCGGATAGTCGAACTCCTGCGCCTGCGCGCCGATCTCCGGATCGTCCACCTCGAGCGTGCCGCGGCGGCCGATGTTGCGGCGAGAGAACGCGTCGAGCTGCACGCCCCAATCGCCGTGCGCCACCGCCCTAACGACGGGCGGCTCGACGGGAATGCCGCACCTGCGTCATCACGGCTGCGTGCGGGACGGTGAGCACGCTGCACGTCGAGCATCGGACGAGTCGCGTCGTCACGCTGCCCACGAGCATTCGCGCGACGAATCCGTGGCCGTGACTTCCGGTCGCGATCAGGTCGGCGTTGACACTGGTCGCGAACGCCAGCAGCTCGGTCGCCGCGTCGCCCTGGAGCAGGACGTTCTGCACGGTCATGCCGTCGGGGATGCGCAGACTGCTCGCGCGTCCGCTGGAGGGCATCGCCGACGCTCACCTTGTACGTCGTGCCCCACCCTTTCAAGTCGGCCCACGAGCTGTCGCGGGGCGCGACGTGCGCGAGGTAGACGGTCGCGCCGCTGGCCGCGACCGCGAGCGAGAGTCGAGCGGCTCGGAGGCTGGTTTCGCTGAAGTCCATCGCGACGACGATGCGGCGCGGCGCGCGCGTCGTTCCGATCGCCGTGGCGTAGACCGGCACGTCGGCCGAGCGAATCAGGCGAAGCGCCGTCTCGTCGCCGAAAACGCGATCGGTCACGCGGTGTCGTCCGAGTCCCGCGACGATCATCGACGCGCCGGCTCTGTGCGCCATTCGGGCGATCACGGTCGCCGGATCTCCTTCGTGGAGCTCGACGTCGGCCGACGTCCTGCCACACGCGGTCCGCTTGCGCGACCACTTCGCACCTCGTGCCTCGGTCCGCCGCGCGTTTTCTACGTCCATCGGAATCTGGATCGGGACGTCGGGCACCATCGGCAACGTTCTCAGCACCCTCACCAACCGAACCGCGTCGCCGGACTCGGCGAACAGCCGTCCCATCGCGAGCGCCGCATCCGACTGGTCCTGTCCGTCAGTCGCGATGATGATCGGCGCGGCAGGGCTTGCACGCACTCCGATCTCCGGCGACTGCCGACGGCATCTTGAGCGAATCCATAAGTCCTCCTCGGTCACGCCGCGACGTCGATTCGTCGTCGGTCGTTGGAGGAATGGTGCCGAAGCGGGAGCCGCCGAACCGTCAGCGCTTGCCCGGAAGGTGTCGGGGTTTCTACGGAAAGTCGGTGGACCGGTGGACCGCGTGGACCGGTCTACCGGTGCGCCTACGGCGTCGCGCCCTTTCCCACGATCTCGTCGGCGTGGATGCGAAACAGCAGATCGCGCTGCGGCGTCGCGTCGGCCGACGTCAGCGCATCGGCGTCGGCCGAGCGAAGGATCTTGACCGCGGCTTCGTAGTCCGTGCGATCGGCCTCGCGGCTCGGGTCGATGAAATAGATCGTCCCGTGCACGACGACGCTTCGCCAGTCGACGCGGCTGCGGATCTCGTCGACCTCGAACGCCACCCATGGATGGTGCTGTACGATCGTCGAGCTTGGTTCCCGGCGCGGTGCGCGCGTACAACCAGTCGTCCGGAATAGACGTATGAGATCGGCTCGATGTCGACGCGATCGTGGAAGCTGAAGGCGAGGCGCCCGACGTGATTTCGCGTGAGCAGCGTCGATCGCCTCGTCGCGGCGTCAGGTCGAAAAAGGTCGCCGGCTTGCGCGTGGCACTCATCGCTCCTCCCGCCGCACGCCTCGCGGCTCGGCTTGCGGTATGGTGAAGGCGAACTCGCTTCCCTCTCCCGGCACACTGCGCACCCAGATCCGGCCGCCGTGCGCCTCGACGATTCCCTTCGCGATCGAGAGTCCCAGTCCGGCGCCGCGTTGGCGCGCGCCGGCGGACGACTGCCAGTAGCGGTCGAAGACGCGAGCCTGTTTCTCGACGCTGATTCCCGGACCGGTGTCGGTGACCGAGAAGACGACGCCTCGCTCGCGCGGCTCGGCGCAGATCTCGATTCGCCCGTCGCGCGGCGTGAACTTGATCGCGTTGCGCAAGCAGGTTGCTCAACACCTGCACGACCCGCGTCCGATCGGCGACGACGAGCGGCATGTTGGTCGGAAGCCGCGCCTCGAGCGCGATCCCGTTCGCTTGGGCCTCGACCTCGAACATGTGCAGCGCTTGCAGCGCGATCTGCGAGGGCTCCTCGGGCCGCATCTCGAGCGACAATCGGCCCCGCTCGATGTTCGAGACGTCCAGCAGATCCTCGATGAGGTGATTCATCCACTCGGTCGATTCCCGAATGGTCGCGAGCAGCTCGCGTCGATCCGCGTCGTTCGCCGGCGGGCTCTCCTCCAGCACCCTCGCGCACATGGAGATGGCGCTGAGCGGATTCCGAAGATCGTGGGACACGACGCCCAGCACCTCGTCACGCGCCAGGTTCGCGTGACGGGCCGCGTCGTAGAGCTGGGCGTTCTGCAGCGCGGTCGCCGACACGTGGGCGAACTTCTCGCCTAGCGCGCGCTGTTGCGGGTCGAAGGGGCCCGCGGACCCGGCGCGGATGAGCGTGAGCGCGCCGCGCGTCTCGCCGGCGACGAGTGGAAGCACGAGGATCGAGGTGGCGCCGATCGCTCGCCAATGCGGAGCGGATTCGGGATCGGCGCTGCTCTCGAGCCAGTCGTCGTCGATCGTCTCGACGTAGCTCCGGCTCGCCCGCGCCGGATGACGTCGACGATCGGCGAGGGAGAGTCCGGCGTGAGGCGGTGCGTCGCCAGCGCGTCGAGCGCCGGGCGTCAGCTCGGCGCGCTGGCGCGTGCTGGCGACACGCGTGAACGCCGTCCCCGCGCGCGCTCTGCGGGGCCACGAGGTCGAGCAGCGCCGCATCGGCGAGTCGGGGAATCGGCAGATCGACGATGGCGCGCTCAGTCGCGTCGACGGCGAGCGTGTTCGACAGCTCGCCCGACGCGCCGCTGAGAAACCGCTCGTCCTCTTCGGCGCGCCTCTGTACGGTAGTGTCGCGCATCACGACGGTGAACAAGAGTCCGTCCGGAGTGACCAGCTTCGAGATCGATGCTTCCGCGGGAAACTCCGTGCCGTCGGCGCGGAGCCCGAAGATCTCGCGGCGTTCTCCCATCCGCCGCGCCGTCACCGCCGATCGCGCGAACGATTCGATGTGCGCGTCGTGGACCGGCGCGGAACCGCGGCGGAAGCAGGATGGAGAGGTGGCGTCCGATCGCGTCGCCCGCCTTGTACCCGAACATCTCTTCCGCGCCGTTGTTGAAATGAACGATCCGCTGGCTGTGATCGATCGTGATGATGGCGTCGGCGGCGATGGCCAGGATGCCCGAGAACTTTGCCTCCGAGGCGCGGAGCTCGGCCTCGGTTCTGCTCCTGCGCTCGGAGCCGCGATCTGACGAACACCTGCTGCGCGACGAGAAGCGTCACGGCGAGCCCGGCAACGAGCCATGGAATCAGCAGGCTCAGCTCTCCGAAAGAAGCCCCAACCGCAGTGCCAGCTGAACGTAGTCCGATCGGTGGCCGAGCCCGAGCTTTTCCTGGATCCGTTGCTTGTACGTGTCCACGGTCTTGGGGCTGATGAACAGTCTCTCGCCGATCTCCGGCGCGGAGTAGCCCTGAGCGACGTACTTCAAGACGTCCTGCTCGCGTTGCGTGAGCTTCTCGAAGCGTGCTCGCTCCGCGGCGGCCGGATCCTTCTTGGTCAGGTTCTTCGCAAGGACCCGCGCCGCCGCCGGGACGGACATACACGTCACCGTGCGCAACTGCGCGGACCGCGTCGACCAGTTCGCGGTCGGCGGCGCTTTTCACCAGATACCCGGCCGCGCCGGCCTCCATCAACGGGACGAGGTAGTCCTCCTCGGCGTGCATCGTCAACACCAACACGCGCGCCGCCAGTCCCTTTCGCGACGATCTCCTTCGTCGCCGTGACGCCGTCGGTATCGGGCATGTCGAGATCCATCACGACGACGTCGGGCTGAAATCGCTCGGCCATCGTGACGGCCTCGCGGCCGTTCCGCGCTTCACCGATGATCTCGATGTCCTTCGCCGCGCCCAACACGGCCCGCAAGCCGGCGCGCACGACCACGTGGTCGTCGGCGAGAAGCACTCGAATTAGATCGCTCGTCATCGTCCTCTTAGAATGGAATGAGCTTGGGAGGCGGCGTCCAGTGGGACGGTCGCCGAGACGGTCGTCCCGCTTCCCTTCGCGGTGTTGATTTCGAGGCGCCCATCGAGCAGGTCTACGCGCTCCTGCATCGACGTGAGGCCCATCCCCAACCGCGCCTCGGCCTCCGCGAGATCGAATCCTACGCCGTCGTCGTGCACGCTGAGCGTGGCCTCCTCATCCGTCTGCTGGACCGACAATCGTATTCGTCGCGCGGACGAATGAGTCGTGGCATTGCGAACCGCTTCCTGAGCAATGCGGTACAACACGCCTTCCGCGTCGCGAGGCAGGCGGGCCGCGCGACTGCTGAAATGCACGTCGATGTCCACGCCGTTCCCGTTGGACGAGTCGCGCGCAAGCTTGCGAAGCGCGGCCTCGAGGCCGAGGTCGTCGAGCACGCCCGGATGCAGCGCGTGCGACAGCGCCCGAGCCTCCTGAAGCGCATACTCGGTCGAGTCGCGCGCATGGCGCAGGCGCTCGGCGACGAGCGGATCGGTCGAGTCCCGGGCCGCGGCCGAGAGTTGAAGCATGACCGCCGCGAGATGCTGAGCCACCGAATCGTGCAACTCACGCGCGAGGGCCGAGCGTTCGCGATCTCCAGCGGCGATGACCTCGGCGGCAAGCAAACGCATCTTCGCGCGATCCGCGGCGAGTCCGTCGAGCAAGATGTTGAACATCGACCCCACGCGGAGCACCTCCCGATCGGCGACCGCGGACCGCTCCACGCGCACCCCGTAGTTGCCGTTCCAGACGTGCGTGGCGACGCTCTCCAGATCGCGAATGGGCCGCAACGCGATCAGCGCGAGACCCAGGTGAACGCCGACGACCGCGCAGATCGCGAGAATGACGACGCCGTTGAACGGTCCGCCGGCGATGAGCCACACCGCCGTCAGCAGGCCGACGACGAGGAGGTTCGCGCCGACGAGCTTCGCGACGAGCGGCACTCGCAGCGCGGCGAGGCGAATTCCTCGCCGGGCCTCGAGCGATGTCACGCCTGGACGACCAACGCGGTCACCATTCCGAACATTCCATGCTCGGACTCGGCGTGGGGCAGGATGTGGCAGTGAAAGGCCCATGTTCCCGGATTGTTGCAGTTGACGATGACGTCCCATCGTTCGCCCGGCGCGACGTTCAGCGTGTCGCACTTCCAGGGCGCGGGGAGCGGCCAGCCATCCTTGGCGATGACGGTCATGTGCATGCCGTGCAGGTGCATCGGATGGATCATCATCCCTTCGTTCATGAAGCGGATGCGCACTTTCTGCCCGAGCTTGGCCACGATCGGCTGCGTCGCCGGAAAGCTCTTTCCGTTGAACGTGTAGCCGTGGGCGCCGTCGTTCAGGACGAACACCTGGTCGACGTCGGGCGTGTCGTCCTTGGTCTTCTGCTTCGGCTCGACGATGAACGCGCCGAGCAGGCCGAGGCCGACCTGCTTCGCCGAGTTGTGGTGCGAGTGGTACATGTGCGAGCCGTGAGTTCGGCACCACGAACTCGTAGGTGAACGACTCTCCCGGTTTCACGGGCGGCTGCGTGATGAACGGGACGCCATCCATCGCGTTGGGCAGCTCGAGTCCGTGAAAGTGAATCGCGGTCGACTCCGGCAGTTGGTTGTGGAGGATGACCTTCACGCGGTCGCCCGACGTGACGCGAATCTGCGGTCCGGGCACCTGTTCGTTGTACGCCCACGCCTCGACCATGTGGCCGGGCTCCGTTTCCCACTGGATCTTCTTGGCGGTGAGCTCGTAGACCTTGACGCCGTTCTCGACGCGCGGCTGCATCAGCTGATTCCCGACGCCAGCGGTTTTCGCCGGAAAGGCCTTGATGCCTTTTTCGTGCATCGCGTCCATCGATTGCGCGGCGGCGAGCGCTGCGGCGCCGGAGGACGTGTCGTTCGGGCCCATCGTGCCGCCGGTCTGGCCGGAGGTCGTCGGGGAAGCCTGCGCGGCCGCCGAGGCCTTCGAGGGTTCCTGCTTGCACGCGGTCGCGGCGCCGGCGAACACCGCGGCCAGCCCACCCTCTCGGAGAAAGCGCCGTCGAGACGTCGTGCGGTCGAGCAGGTCGAGTAAGCGACTATTGGACATGGTTCGATTGAGGACAAGTGTGAGGTGTACGGGAATGTCGGGCTCACGGCGTTCGCGCTCTGTCGGGCAAGAGACGGACTTTTGAAGGAGAATCCCCT
>CAVPOS010000018.1:0-26305 GCA_963707105.1 uncultured Gemmatimonadaceae bacterium | reverse complement strand
GGACCGGTGGACCGGTGGACCGGGTCGATAGTTGGGGATGCCGGTGACCGCTTAGTTGCCGCGGCGGCGCAGGCTCGCGGTGAGTCGAGAAAGCATTTTCTTGCAATCGGTGGCGCGCGCATGCAGCGACTCGAGCTCCATGCGCGCGCCGAACCGGAGCAGCACAGCCAACTCGATCTGAAATTGAAGCTCAGCCGCGGAGCCGAGCGCATTGTGGAGGAAGACCACAAACGCGCGGTTGCCAGCGCGGTGGCAGCCCTCGACGATGTTGGAACCGATCGAGACCGCCGCTCGCCGCATTTGTGCCGTCAAACCAAATCGCTCGGCATCAGGGAATCGCGCGGTTGCCGCGTAGGTCTCGATCGCCAACTCTCGAGCCTCGCCCAGAACGCGAAGATCGGCTGGATTGCGCATCGGGGAATGGTGGGACGAGCGAGTGAAGACCCCACCATCATTTCATTTCGCGCCGGATCTTTTTGTCGCAACTTTACACCGGTCCACCGGTCCACCGGTCCACCGGTCCACCGGTCCACCGCTACTCCGCGCGAATCGCCGTCACCGGATCCAGCGCCAGCACTCGTCTCGCCGGCGCCACGCACGCGACGAGCGACGTAAGAACAAGGACCGCCGCGCCTGCCCCGAACGACACTCGGTCGAGCGGCGACACGTTGAACAGCAGCGTCGCCAGCAGGTGCGTCGCCCAATACGCGCCGGCGAGGCCCAGCACGGCGCCGAGCGCGGCCAGCGTCGCGCCGCGGGTGAGGACGTTGCGCGCGATCGCCCCGTGCGTCGCGCCCAGTGCGATGCGAATGCCGATCTCCCTCGTGCGTTGCCCGACCGAGTACGCCATCACGCCGTACAACCCGACCGCCGCCAGCACGATCGCGATCAACGTGAACCCGCTGAGCAGCAGCATGACGAACCGCGGCCTCGCCTGCGAGCTCGCGACGAGTTGTTCCATGTTCACTACGAATGCCGGCGGCATTCTCGGATCTATCGCATGGACCAATGAGCGAACCGGCACGACCGGGTCGAAGCTTCCGTCGGTTCGGAACATGATCGCTGGTTGCGAGACGTCGCTCCACGGTCGGTAAAGAAGCGGGGCCGACGTCTCGGCGACCGGCCCGGTGAGCATCGCGTCGGACACCACGCCGACGACCGTCATCCAATCATCCGTCGGCTTGCCGTCGAACACGAGGCGAAGCCGCTGACCGACCGTCGTTCCGGGCTTCCAATGCCGGCGCGCGTAGCCGGCGTTCACGATGACCTGGCGCGACGTGCCGCTCGTATCGGTGAACGTGGTTCCCTCGACGAGCCGCATTCCCATTGTGCGGAAATACGCCGTCTGAACGCCGTCTACGTCCACGAACCCCTGTACCGATGCATCGGGCGGCCCTTCGCCCGCGACCTCGAGCGCGCCGATCTGCGTCGTGCGCCCGTACGGGCCGACCGCCGTTAGCACGACCTCGCGCACCCCGTGAAGCTGGCGGATGCGATCGACGACCTGCGATACGAACGCATGGCGCGAGGCCGCGTCCGGGATCTGCGCCCGCGGCATGAACATCGCCACCGTGTAGAGACGCGTCGGCACGAAGCCCACGTCGGTTCGCTGAAGGTTGACGATGCTCCGCAGTAGCAACGCCGCGCCGACGACGAGCATGCCCGACAGCGCCATCTCGCTCACTACCAACGCCGACCGAACCCACTCGCCGCGCCTTGGCGACATTCCCGTGCCGCGCCCGCTCGTCAGCGTGTCTCCTGCCGACCCGCGTGCATGCTGAACGAGACCCAGCAGAGCGAAGGCGACACTCGTGAGCATGGCCGCGGCCACGGCCACCACCAGCGTCGTCGAGTCGAGGCGCGCCGTCGTGAGCTCCCATAGCGCCCCGGGTCGTGTCCGGACAAGCACGACGAGGGCCGCCTGTCCGATCAAGATGCCCGCCGCGCACCCTGTGCCCGCGAGCACGAGGCTCTCCGTCACCAGCTGCCGCGCGAGTCGCCCCCGTCCCGCCCCGAGCGCCGCACGCACCGCGAATTCACGCTGGCGGGCGGCGCCACGACTCAACACCAGATGCGCGACGTTCGTGCACGCGACGAGCAACACGAGACCGACGGCCACGCACAATGTGACGAGCGAGTCGTGGAAGCTGACGGCGCGCGACGGAGTCACGAGCTGCGCGACCCACGAATTGTTCCTGGAGGGCAGCACGCCGGACCTCACCGACAGCGAGTCGAGCTCGCCAGTCGCCGCCGTCAAGGGCACGCCTCGGCGGAGCCGGGCGATGAGTTGCACGCCGATGTTGTTGTTCGCGGCGTCGAGCGGCAGCCACAGGTCCGGTTCGCCGTTCGCCGACAACGGCATGCGAAGCGACGCGGGCATCACGCCGATGACAACGTAGAGAGAATCGTCGAGCGTGATCGCCCGGCCGATCACGCGGTCGTCAGCCCCAAATCGCCCGCGCCATAGAGACTCGGCGAGAAGGACGACGCGCGCGCGGGTGCGCTGCTCGTCGGCCGAGAAGTTGCGCCCGCGGAGCGGGTGCTTCCCGGCGAACGACGCGAACGACGATGAGACCCAGCTGCCCGACAGCTGCGAAGGATCGCCGAGCGTCTTCATCATAGTCACGCCGCTGTGATACGCCTCCAAGCTCTCGAGCGATCGATTGTGCTCTCTCCAGAAGCGCACCAACGGCGGCGGCGTCGACAACTGAGCGACGTTCACCGAGCCCACGCCTGTGCGCTCGCGCAGCGCGAGGAAGACCACGCGATCGGCGTCGGGGTAGGGAAGCGGATGCAGCAGCAGGCGGCTCGCGACGCTGAACACCGCCGTCGCCGCGCCGATTCCGAGCGCGAGAGTGATCACGGCGACCGCGGTCCACCCCTTCTGGCGCTTCAGCGTTCGAAACGTGAATGACAGGTCCTGCCGCAGGTCGTCGAGCAGCTCGACTCGTCGCATCGCGCGCTCCCGGTGCTCCGCGGCCATCAACAAGCGCGCGCGGGAATCGTGCAGCGGTCCGAACCGGCGTGCCGCCTCGGCGTAGGCGTCGGTCGGCGTTCTCCCCTCCGCGAGCAGCTGCTCGGCGCGCAGCGTGAGGTGAAACTGAATCTCATCCTCGACGTCGCGCTCCCACCTGTCGCGGCGCCGCAACGCGAGTGAAAACGCCCGGCGAATGCCGTCGCGAATCATTCGGCGCGAATCGCGGTCATCGGGTCCACCGCGAGCGCTCGCCGCGCGGGAACGACGCACGCCACCAGCGCCGCGCCGACGAGCACGATCGCTCCCAGCGCAAACGAGATCGGGTCGAGCCGTTCGACGCCGTGCAGCTGCGATTGGATCAGCTTCGTTCCCCAACTCGCGGCGATGAGCCCTACCACAGCGCCGGCCACGGCGAGGCCCGTCCCTCGCACCAACACCCGCCGCACCACGTCGGCGCTCGACGCGCCGAGCGCGACGCGGATCCCGATCTCGCGCGTCTGCTGCGTCACCGTGTACGACATCACGCCGAACAGGCCGACCGCCGCGAGTACGAGACCGAGCGCGCCGAACACGGTCATGATCATCGTCACGAACCGCGGCTCCGACACCGAGCGCGCGAGAAACGCCTCGGTGCCGTCGATCGTGACGTTTCGCAGGCCGAGCTGATGCCCGATCGCGATCGCCGGTTTGAGCACGGACGCGCCGCCGTCGACTCTCGCCATGACCGTCTTGGCCAGTCTCCCCGTATCGAGGGGAACGTAAAGGAAAGGCGCGCGCGACTCCGTCAGCGGGCCGGTCGTCAGCGCGTCGTTCACGACGCCGACGATCGTCATCCACGGTATCGAGGTCGGCGTCCGGTGGTCATGCCGGGCAAGGGATCTTCCGCGATGCGGATGCGATGTCCGATCGCCTTACCCTGCTCCCAATGAGCGCGCGCGAATCCCGCGTTGACGATGACTTCGTGAGCGGCCGTCGCCGTATCGCGAAAGTTGCTTCCCTCGCGGAACGCGATCCCCATCGTCGCGAAATAGCTCGTCTGCACGTAGTCGACGTCGGTGAACGACGTCGCCGTCTTGGGCGGTGTTGGTTCGCCGTCGATCTCGAACCGGCCCACCGACATCCAGCGCCAGCCCGGCCCCGCCCGCGTCGTCGCGACCGACCGAACGCCGGGCAGCCGGCTCACGCGTTTCGCGAACTCGTCGAGCAGCGCCGCGCCGGAGGGCGACGTGATCGAGCCGGAGCGTGGCACGAGGTCGATCGCGTAGAGACCATGCGGATCGAAGCCGAGGTTCGTGCGCTGTAGGCTCACAAGGCTCCGCACGACGAGCGCCGCGCCGACGACGAGAACGGCGGACAACGCCATCTCGCTCACCACCAGGATGGAACGCAACCGCCGATGGCGGCGCCCTGCCGAGGACGAGAGCGACCCGGCCTTCAACGAATCGTGCGTCGACGATCGAGACGATTGAACCGCGCCCAGCGCGCCGAAGATCACGCCGCTCACCAGCGCGACGCCGATCACGACGCCGAGCGTCATCAGGTCGAGATGCGCCGCCGTGAGCTCCTGGCGCGACGACGGACGCATGGCGATCATCGCGCGCAGCATCGCCCAGCCGAGGCCGACGCCGCCCGCGGCGCCCGCCGCGGCGAGCACCAGGCTTTCCGTGAGCAACTGTCGGAACAGACGGCCGCGCCCAGCGCCCAGCGCCGCCCGAACCGCCATCTCGCGCTGCCGCGTCGCCGATCGCGCGAGCAGCAAGTGGGCGACGTTCACGCACGCCACCAGCAACACGAGCGCGACCGCGGCGGTGAGGAACAGCAGCGAGGCGCGGAATTGGACGCGCTGCGCAGGCGTGGAGATGACCGTCTTGAACGCCGGGGCCGTCGCGCCGCTGGGCGGCGGCGCGCCGTGCGCAGCCAGCTCCCGTCCGTCGGCGCGCGCGGCGATCACGTCGAGCTCTCGCTGAGCGGCCTCGATCGAGACGCCCGGTTTGAGACGCCCGATGACTCGCTCGTAAGAGACGCGGGAGTCCTGGAGGTCGAACGAAAGCCACACGTCCGTCGGTTTCGCTCCGGGAGCTCCGACGGTGAGCGACGCCGGCATGACACCGATGATCGTGTACGTCGAATCGCCAAGCGTGAGCACCTGACCGAGCGCGGTTTCGCTCGCACCGAGTCGCTCGCGCCAGAACCCTTCGCCGAGCAACACGACGTGACCGCTCCGCGCGTCGCTCTCCGTGAACATCCGCCCGCGAATCGGACGCACGCCCGCGAATTCGGCGAACGACGGCGAGACCGTCGTCGACACGACGCTGCTCGGCTCGCCCGTCGTCGTCTTGAGATCCACGCGCCGCGTCAGTTGCGGTTCCAACGCCTCGAACGAGTTCGACGTCGCGCGCCACTCGCGAATCACCGGCGCCGACGGAATGATGCTCACGGACACGCCCGTATTGTTACCGCGCGTCGGTTGCTGGTCGACGTAGACGACGCGATCGGCGTGCCGGTAGGGAAGCGGATGGAGCAGCAGCGTGCTCACGACGCTGAACACCGCGGTCGTCGCGCCGATTCCCAGCGCCAACGTCGCGATCGTAATGGCCGTCCACGCCTTCTGGCGGCCGAGCGTGCGCAGCGCGAATGTAAAATCCTGCCGTGCGTCGGCGACGAACTCCGTGCGTTGCATCTGGGTCTCCCGATGGTTTGCCGCGTCGAGCAGCATGGCGCGCGATTCCGACAGCGGTCCGAATCGGCGAACCGCCTCTTGGTGCGCCTCGGCGTCGGACATGCCGGCCGCCGCGAGCGCTTCCGCTCGCAGCGCGAGGTGGAGCTTGATCTCTTCCTCGACCTCGCGCTCCCACCGGTCCCGCCGGCGCAGCGCGAGGTCGAACGCCCGTCGAATGCCGGACCGGATCACCGGGCCGGCGCTCCGTCTTCGGCCGCCGACGGTCAGAATCGTCGTGACGGTCTCGGCGTATTTCATCCAGCTCTTGGTTTCCGTGCGCAGATGCGTGCGTCCGGCGGTGGTGATCTTGTAGTACCGCGCCCGCCGGTTGTTTTCGGTCACGCCCCATTCGGCCGCGAGCAGCCCGCGCTCCTCGAGGCGGTACACCGCCTGGTACAGCGCCGAGTCGTCGACGTCGAGCGATCCGCCCGCGGCGCGCTCGAGCCACGACACGATCTCGAATCCGTGCATCGGGCTCCAGCTCAACGCGCGGAGCACGAGCAGGTCGAGCGTTCCTTTCAAGACGGGCAAGCGGCTCATTGGAGAGGCTCTATGGAGAGTCTGGATGGAACGAAGATCGGCCGTCTCGCCGTCCGTGTCAAGCGCCCGCGCCGCGCGAAGGCCACTCCCGACGCCGCGGAGCGACCTGTAGCATTAGCCCATGCCCGAGGATCCCGCGCGGCTGTCTGAAGCGCCGCCGTCAGCCGGCGGCGGCCCGGCCGCTCCCTCGGGCGAGACCCCCGCCGAGTCGCACGTGATTCGGCCGGCCGAGATTGCGGACTACGAGGGGATAGCACGCTGCCTCGATCGCAACGGGATGGTATCCCCCTCCCGCGAGCGATGGCTCGCCACCTGGGACGCGTACCCGCACGCCGAAGACTTCCGGGGCGTTCCGCGAGGATTCGTGATCGAATCGGAAGGCGACATCGTGGGCTCGATCACCAGCGTCTGGATGAACTATTGCCTGGGTGGGCGCGAACTCCGGGCGATTTACGCGGGGAACGCCGCCGTCGACATCGCGCATCGCGGAAGCTCCATCCGGCTCTTCGTCAAGCACCTCCTGCAATCCGGCGTCGATCTCTATCTGAACGGAAGCGCGTCGGCGGCGACGTCGAAGGTCATGGATGCGTTGCGCGTCCCGCGCGTCCCCCAAGCTGGCAACGACGTCGTCCTCCTCTGGCCGGCTCGCGGAACCAAGCTCGCGTCGGCGGGGCTCGAACGACGCGGCGTACCGGCCGCACGACTTCTCGCGTGGCCCGTCGGTCTGGGGCTCGGAATCGCGAGTCGAGCGCGCCTCCGCCGGCTTGGCGCGGCGCGCCTCCCCACGACTCGTGTCGGTGCGTTCACGGAAGAATTCGACGACTTGTGGCGACGCCTCCGATCGGGATCGACTCGGCTCCTCGGGTACCGGGACGCGGCGACACTCGAATGGCGCTATGGCAGTCGGTTGCGCGACAAGACGGCGACCGTCATCGTGGTTCACCGCGACGGAGTCCTGTCCGGCTATGTGATCCTGGTGCGCGCCGCTCGTCCGCGTCTTGGGCTCGCGAACGCCGCCATTCAAGACCTCCAATGCGTCGATGAGGATCCGGAACTGATCGCGTCACTCATGACAGCCGCTCTACGCGCCGCCCGGGCGGATGGACTCGACGCCCTCGAGTTCGCGGGGTTCGCGGGTCAGAAGCGGGAGGCCGTGGAACGCGCGGCCCTCCTCCGGCACCACCTCGACGTGTGGCAGGCGTACTACTTCTGCAACGATCAAAAGCTCGGCGAGGAGCTGAGTGCTTCCCGGCTCTGGGATTTCAGTGGATACGACTCCGACTGAATCATCGACGCGCGAATTGACCGCCTTTCGGCGGGATGCGACCGCGGGTCGCCCGACGGCTCACAGCGGTGAGCACGTTCGCGTCATCGTCAACGCCGACGACCTGGGCGCGGATTCGCAGACCAACGAGGCGATCTTCACCGCATTGTCCGACGGAGTGATCTCGTCGGCGACGATCATGGCGGCCGGGGCGGCCGCGGACGACGCATGCCGTCGCGTTCGGGGGCGGGAATTTCCCGCGGCATCTTTCGGCGTGCACTTGAACGTCACGGACCACGAACCGTTGACGCGGAATCCGAACCTGCGCGGCGTGCTGGACGACGCCGGCCGTTTTTCGAGGGACGGCATCTACACCGCCAGATGGTCGCGGGGCCTGGAGAACGCGGTCGCCGACGAGTGGATTGCCCAGGTCCGCCGGATTCGCGACGGCGGCGTCTCGGTATCGCACCTCGACAGCCACCACCACACGCATACGATTCCCGCGCTCTTCTTCGCGTTGAAGCGCGTGCAGCGCGCGACTGGCATCCGCCGCGTTCGAGGTACGTGGAGCATCTACGATAGGGCTCACATGCCGTCGCCGGTCCTGCGCGCGAAGAAGGCGGTGTGGCTCTCCGCGCTCCGCAACGTTCACCGAACGACAACGACGTCCGACTTCGCCGACTTTCTGATGTTTCTCCGCGCGGTCGACGAAGGCAGTTTCGCCCCGCGGCGGTGGCCTTCGGTGATCGAGCTGATGGTGCACCCTGGCCCGGCTGACGAGGGTGGCGCCGAGGCGGCCCGGCTGCGCACGGACTGGCTCGCCGAGCTGCCCATGCGAGCATCCCTGATCGACTATCGGTCGCTGTGACGCCCCCCCGGGGGCCTGTAAATTTTGATCAGGCGCTTTGCCGTTCCCCCCCAATGGGAGGCCGGCGAGGTTCGCCGTGAAGGGTCTCAGTCGCGACTTCCGCAGGATTTCGAATCATGTCTGATCCAGCCCGCACTCCAGTCATTCTTTCCGCCGCGCGTACGCCGATCGGCAAATTCCTCGGCGGACTCTCGACTCTGACCGCCCCCGAGCTCGGCGCCGTCGCCATTCGCGCCGCCGTCCAACGCGCGGGCATCGAGCCCGGCGCCGTCGAAGAAGTGATCATGGGCAACGTGATCCAGGGCGGCGTCGGCCAGGCCCCGGGACGACAAGCCGCGATCAAGGCCGGGATCCCCGCCACGGTTTCGTCGGTGACCGTGAACAAGGTGTGTGGCTCCGGTCTCAAGGCCGTCATGCTCGCCGCGCAGGCGATCAAGGCCGGCGACCGCGAAGTCATCGTCGCCGGCGGACAGGAGTCGATGTCCAATGCGCCTTACTACGTCTACGGCAATGCGCGGCGGCGTGAAAGCCGGCGATCAGACGATGGTCGACGGCATGATCAAAGACGGGCTCTGGTGTGCGTTCTGCGACGTCCACATGGGACGCCACGCCGAGTACACGGCGAAGAAAGCCCACATCACTCGCGAGGCGCAGGACGAATTCGCCGCGGCGTCGCATCGCAAAGCGGTCGCCGCGATAGAGGCGGGGAAGTTCAAGGACGAGATCGCGCCCGTGCAGATCGCGAGCCGCAAAGGAACGACGACCGTCGACACCGACGAGAGCCCGCGAAAAGACACGAGCGTCGAAGTGCTCTCCAAGCTGCGGCCCGCCTTTCCGAACAAGGACGGCTCGACGGCCGACCTCACCGTCACGGCGGGAAATGCCCCTGGCCTCAACGATGGCGGCGCGGCGCTGGTCGTGGCCTCCGAGGCGTACGCCAAGGCGCACGGCCTGCCGATTCTCGCCCGCATCGACGCCTACGCCACCGGCGCGACCGAGCCCGAAGATCTCTTCTTCGCGCCCATTCTCGCCGTGCGAAACCTCATGGCGAAAGAGAATTCCAAGATCGGAGACTTCGACCTGATCGAAGCGAACGAGGCGTTCGCGTCTCAGAGTCTCGCCGACGGAGAAGCGCTCGGCTGGGACTGGAACCGCGTCAACGTCAACGGCGGCGCCATCGCGCTCGGTCACCCCATCGGCGCGAGCGGGGCACGAGTTCTCACGACGCTACTCTTTGCGCTCAAGGACCGTGGACTCCGGCGCGGTTTGGCCACACTTTGTCTGGGCGGGGGCGATGCCGTCGCTCTCAGTGTCACGCGAATGAAATAGCTGGACAGCTCGACGGCTGGACAGCCCTCAAGCCGTCAAGCCGTCAAGCCGTCAAGCCGTCAAGCCGTCTCCCGTCCACCCATCCACCCGAATGACCAGCACCACCGCAGTACTCCACCCGTCCCGCACCACCGTCATCGGCGTCTTCGGCTTCGCGCTCGCCGTCGCCGCGGCCTCGCAGATCGCGATTCCGCTTCCGTTGACTCCGGTTCCGATCACGCTACAGCCGATGCTCGTGGTTCTCGCCGGCATGTGGCTCGGTCCCGCGGCGGGAGCGGTGAGCATGGCGCTCTACCTCGCCGCCGGCGCGGCCGGCCTTCCGGTGTTCACGCCGATCGGCGCTCCGGGCATCGCGCGCTTCTTCGGTCCCACCGGCGGCTACCTCCTCGCGTATCCCGCCGCGGCGTGGGTGGCCGGCGCGCTCAATCGGCGCGCGTCGACGCTCCTCGCTCGCTCGCTCGCCGCGATCGCGGGCATGGTCGTGATCTTCTTCGGCGGACTCGCGCAGCTCACGCTGCTCACCGGCAGCGTCACGCGCGCCGTTCAACTCGGCATCACGCCGTTCGCCGCGCTCGATTTGGTCAAGGCGTTCTTCGCCGCCGTCATCAGCGGATCTCGAATCGCTCGTCGAGGCGCCTGATCTCGCGCGATTTCATCCACGACGCGTCGGGAAGGATTCGTCCTTTCTGGCGCGTCGTCGCGTTTGCGGGGATCACGCTCGGTTCGTACGTCGTCGTCGGAGCGACCGTAGGCTTCCTGCTCGGGACCGGGCTGCCGCTCGCCGGCGGCGGCGCGCTTGCCTCCGACGTCTGGGCGACGTGCGTCGCACTGCTTGTCGGCACGGGCCTCTCGCTGTCGTGGCTCGAGCCGAACCCGTCCACCGGTCCACCGGTCCACCGGTCCACCCGTCGCTGGGGCGACGTCTGGCTCGACCGACACGCCGCGCGGCCGAGCGCGATCGGGCTCGGCTTCACGCTCGGTGCGCTGGGAATCGGCGTGCCGACGGCGACGCTGGCCGCGGTCCATTGGCTCGCTCGGATTCCCGGCGACCCGACGTCCTGGTTGGGCGGCGCGCTTCGCGTGTCCTTCGTGCTCGCGCCGGCGGCTCTGGCCGAGGAGCTCCTCGCTCGAGGCTACATCCTGTCGGTGCTGGCCAAGTGGTGGGGCTGGCCGTGGGCCATCGCGACGACGAGCCTGGCATTTGGCGCGATTCACGTGTTCAACCCGGGTGCGACGGTCGAGTCGATCGCGCTCGTCACGATCGCCGGCGTTTTTCTGAGCGCCATCGTGTTCGCGACGCGGAGCTTGTACGCCGCCTGGGCCGCGCACTTCGCGTGGAACTGGACGATGGCGGTCGTCTTTCACGTATCCGTAAGCGGCCTGCCGCTCGAGTCTCCCCACTACCGTTATGTTGATGCGGGGCCCGATTGGGCGACTGGCGGGTCGTGGGGCCCTGAGGCCGGTTTGCCCGCCGCGCTGACCATGATCGCAGGCAGCGTGTGGCTCTTTTCGCGCCGCGGTCGAACGAGTAGTTCAACTGGAGATACATGATGGCCGAACGTGTGGCCGTGATCGGTGCGGGACAGATGGGGAACGGGATCGCGCACGTGTTCGCGCAGAATGGGTTTCCCGTGACGATGATCGACGTGACGGACGACGCGCTCGAAGCGCGGGCGCGACACGATCGCGTCGAACCTCGACCGTCAGATCAAGAAGGGAACGCTCCCCGCCGCCGACAAGGACGCGATCCTCGGCCGAATCACCCTGGCGCGCGGGCTCGCCGAAGTCGCCGGCGCGTGGCTCGTCGTCGAAGCCGCCACAGAGAACCGCGACCTCAAGTTCGGCATCTTTTCCGAGCTCGAGACGCTCGCCGACACGGGCACGATCCTCGCCTCGAACACAAGCTCGATCTCGATCAGCGAGATCGCCAGCCAGACCAAGCGGCCCGAGCTCGTCATCGGCATGCATTTCATGAATCCCGTGCCGGTGATGCAGCTGGTCGAGGTGATTCGCGGCCTCGCGACGTCCGACGCCACGACGAAGCGCGTGCTCGAGACCACCAAGACGCTCGGCAAGACGCCGGTCGAAGTGCAGGACTATCCGGGCTTCGTCGCCAACCGGATCCTCATGCCGATGATCAACGAGGCGGTCTTCTGCCTCATGGAAGGCGTCGGCTCGGCCGAATCGATCGACACGGTGATGAAGCTCGGCATGAACCACCCGATGGGCCCGCTCGCCCTCGCCGACCTCATCGGCCTCGACACCTGCCTCGCCATTCTCGAGGTGATGCACGAGGGGCTCGGCGATCCGAAGTACCGTCCGTGCCCGCTCCTCAGGAAATACGTCGCCGCCGGTTGGCTCGGCCGCAAGTCGAAGCGCGGCTTCTATGCCTATTGAGCGTCCGCGGAGCTTGCGCTGCCGATCGATCGACTCGCCGACGTCACGCACTCGCCGCTCCCAATCCGATGACTTGGGCGCTGACGCCGCTCAGCCCAGAGCAGCGCGAGATTCAGGCGTGTCGCGCGCGAGTTCGCCAAGCGAGAGATCGCGCCGTACACCGCGAAGTGGGATCGCGAAGCGTATTTCGAGCCGTCGCTCGTCGGGAAGCTCGGCGAGCTCGGGTTCCTCGGGATGCTCATCCCCGAGAAGTACGACGGGCTCGGGCTCGACACGCTGACGTATCTCGTCGTGCTCGAGGAGATCGCCATCGTCGACGCGTCGGTCGCGGTCATGCTGAGCGTCCACAACTCGCTCCCCACGCAGATGATTCTGCGCTGGGGAACGGACGAACAGAAAGAACGCTGGCTCAAGCCGCTCGCCCGCGGCGAGATGCTCGGCGCGTTCGCGCTGTCGGAACCCGAGGCGGGTTCGGACGCCGCGTCGCTCCGCACGCAGGCGGTGCGCGACGGCGACGACTGGATCCTGAACGGCACCAAAGCGTGGGTGTCGAGCGGCACCAGGGGCGACGTCATCCTCGCCATGGCGCGGACCGATTGCCCCGACGACCGCCGCGGCGCGCGCGGGATCGGCACGTTCATAATTACCCCAGACCTGCCCGGTTTTAGCGTTGGGAAAAAAGAAGACAAGATGGGGCTGCGCGCGTCGCCGACGGTGCAGCTCCATTTCTCCGACATGCGCGTGCCGGGCGACCGTCTCCTCGGCGCGCAGGGCAGTGGGTTCATCTACGCCATGCAGACGCTCGACAACGGGCGGCTTGGCATCGCGGCGCAGGCGATCGGCATCGCCGAAGCGGCGCTGCGCCACGCCGCCGCGTACGCGGCGGAGCGCAAGCAGTTCAAGAAGCCGATCAAGGAATTTCAGGCGATTCAATTCAAGCTCGCCGACATGGCGACGAGCGTCGCGGGAGCGCGCGCGCTCCTGCACATGTCCGCCACGGCCAAGGATCGCGGCGAGAACATGACGCAGTTCAGCGCGATGGCGAAGTTGTCCGCCAGCCGCGCGGCCATGTGGGTCACCACCCAGGCGATTCAGATCTTCGGCGGTTACGGGTACGTGAGCGACTATCCCGTCGAACGCCTGTTCCGCGACGCCAAAGTCACGGAGATTTACGAGGGCACGTCGGAGATCCAGCGCATCGTCATCGCGCGGGAGCTGTACTCGCACCGGTAGACTCACCTTCACCGTTTTCTTCCCTCCGAAACACTCGATGAAGCTCTTCGATACAATCGCCGCCATGGGGCACGAGCAGCTCGTGCTCTGTCAGGATTCGGCGTCCGGATATCGCGGCATCGTTGCCATTCACAGCACCGTGCTCGGTCCCGCCCTCGGCGGCACGCGCTTCTGGAGCTACGCGACCGACGAGGACGCGGTCGTCGACGCGCTGCGCCTCGCCCGCGGCATGACGTACAAGAACGCGGTGGCCGGCCTGAATCTCGGCGGCGGCAAGTCGGTGATCATCGGCGACAACAAGACGACCGACCGCGAGATGATCTTCCGCGCGCACGGGCGGTTCGTCGAGAGCCTCGGCGGCCGCTACATCACCGCGGAAGACGTCGGCACGAGCACGGCCGACATGGACTACGTGCACATGGAGACCGACTACGTGAGCGGTCTCGCGGGCCGCTCGGGCGATCCGTCGCCGGTCACCGCGCACGGCGTGTTCCGCGCGATTCAAGCGTCGGCGAAGGAGCGTTGGGGTTCGGACGACCTCTCCAACAGGACGATCGCGATCCAGGGCTGCGGCCACGTCGGCTACTATCTGGCCAAGGAGGTCCACGAGGCCGGCGCCAAGCTCGTCGTCAGCGACATCGACGTCGACCGCGTGAAGCGCGTCGCCGCCGAATTCTCGGCCAAGACGGTGGGACTCGACGACATCTATTGCGCCGAAGCCGACATCTTCGCGCCCTGCGCGCTCGGCGCGATCATCAACGACAAGACGATTCCGCAGCTCAAGGTCGCCATCGTCGCCGGAGCGGCGAACAACGTGTTGCACGAGGAGCGGCACGGCGACGCGCTCGAGGCGCGCGGGATCACGTACGCGCCCGACTACGTGGCGAACGCGGGCGGTGTGATCAACGTCTACGGCGAGCTCGCCGGCTGGACGTCGGCGCGCTCATTCCGCAAGGCCGACGAGATCTACGACACGGTCCTCAAGGTGTTCGAGATCGCCAAGACCGAGAAGGTCCCGACGTACCTGGCCGCGGACCGTCTCGCGGAGCAACGTATTCGCGCGGTCAATTCCATGGTACGGACGTGGCCGCAGTGGCCGAATAAATGAGCGTGGACGGCTCGACAGCTAGACGGCTCGACAGCTGTTTAGCCGTCAAGCTGTCCAGCCGTCAAGCCGTCAAGCCCCTACCGTTAACCTCTCTCGACAAGGTGTTGAGTGCCTGAGCGAATCCTCATCGCATCCGACCACGCGGGCTTCGCGCTGAAAGAAGCGCTCGAGCATCGCCTGGCCGACCTCGGCTTCGAGGTCGACGACCTCGGCGTCGACAGCGCCGAGTCCGCGGACTATGCCGACTACGCGCATCCGCTCGCGCGTCGCGTGTCGGAGGGAGAAGCCGACCGCGGCGTCCTGCTTTGCGGCACCGGGCTCGGCATGAGCTACACCGCCAATCGGTATTCGGGAGTTCGCGCCGCGGTCGCGTGGAATCCCGAGATCGCCAAGCTGGCGCGGCAGCACAACGATTCGAACGTGCTCGTGCTCCCCGCGCGGTTCTTGAGCGCCGATCAGGGCGCGGCGATTCTCGAAGCCTGGCTCGACACGCCGTTCGAGGGAGGGCGCCACGCGCGGCGCATTCAGAAGATCGAGCGCGCCGGCGGCGACAGACGAGGCGGGAGGCGAGAAATCCGTGACGCGGCGAGCGACGCAGCCGGCGATTCCGACGCTACCGATTTTTCCGACTTTTCAATGAACGACTGGATCAAGCATCGCCTTTCGTCGCCGGGAGCGGCGCTCCGCGAGACGGATCCCGAGATCGCCGCGCTCATCGAAGCCGAGACGCGGCGGCAGCGGGAAGGGCTCGAGCTCATCGCCAGCGAGAACTTCGTTTCGCCGGCCGTGCTCGAGGCGATGGGATCGTCGCTCACGAACAAGTACGCCGAGGGGCTGCCGGGCAAGCGCTACTACGGCGGCTGCGAGATCGTGGACCAGGTGGAGCAGTTGGCGATCGATCGCGCGAAGCAGCTCTTCGGCGCCGACCACGCGAACGTGCAGCCGCACTCCGGCGCGCAGGCGAACTTCGCCGCGATGTCCACCTTCTTGAAGCCGGGCGACACGTTCCTCGGCATGGATCTGTCGAACGGCGGCCATCTGACGCACGGCTCGCCGGTGAACTTCTCCGGCATGCTCTATCACGCCGTGTCGTACGGCGTCACGGACGAAGGCCTGCTCGACTACGACGATCTGCGCCGCAAGGCGCTCGAGCATCGCCCGAAGCTCGTGCTCGCCGGCTACAGCGCCTATTCGCGCGTGATCGACTTCGCCGCGTTCGCCGACATCGCGCGCGAGATCGGCGCGATCCTGATGGTCGACATGGCGCATTTCGCGGGGCTCGCCGCCGCCGGCGTGTATCCGTCGCCGATCCCGCACGCCGACGTCGTCACGACGACGACGCACAAGACGCTCCGCGGTCCGCGCGGCGGTCTCATCCTGTGCAAAGCGGCGCACGCCAAGGCGATCGACAAGTCGGTCTTTCCCGGCAGCCAGGGAGGCCCGCTCGAACACGTGATCGCCGCGAAGGCCGTGTGCTTCAAGGAAGCGCTCGACCCGTCGTTCAAGAGCTACGCGCGCTGCGTCATCTCCAACGCCCGCGCCCTCGCCGCCTCACTCGCGTCGTGCGGATTTCAGATCGTGTCGGGAGGAACCGACAACCATCTGATGCTGGTCGACCTTCGCAGCCGAGGACTCACCGGAAAGGTCGCGCAGATCGCGCTCGATGAGGCGGCGATCACGGTCAACAAGAACACGGTGCCGAAAGAGACGCAGTCGCCGTTCGTGACGAGCGGAATTCGAGTCGGAACGTCAGCCGTGACGACGAGAGGGATGGGAGAACGCGAAATGGCCCGGATCGCTGGATTCATCGATCGGGTGCTGGCCGCGCCGGAAGACAAGAAGGTCGCGGCTGCCGTGAAGGAAGACGTTCACGCGCTTACGAGAGAGTTTCCGCTCTACGCGTAGACCGGCTGGCGAAAGGCGAAACTGGCGAATGGCGAGACTGGCGAACGGCGAAACTGGCGAACGGCGAGACTGGCGAACGGCGAGACTGGCGAACGGCGAGAACTGGCGAACGGCGAGAACTGGCGAACGGCGAAAACTGGCGAACGGCGAAACTGCCAGACTCCGAGGGCTGACAACGAGCGAGGACCGAAAACCGAGAACGGCGTCAATCGCGATCGTTTGACTCGCTTTTGACGCCGTTCTCGGTTTCGGCCAGTTCGCTTTTCGCCGGCTTCGGTCTTCGCCAGTTTTCGCCGTTCGCCAGTTCTCGGCTGTTCGGCAGTCTCGCCCTTCTCGTCGCCTTACCGAGCTCCCGCCGCGACCGCCGCTAGTGCCGGCCGCGCGACCCCGTTTCCATTCGCGACCGGCTTCCCGTTCGTACGCGATCGGCTTCCCGTTCGACAGCCGCTTCACGACCGACGTCACGCACTGCGCCGCCAGATCTCGCGTCGTGTACGCGACGAGATCGAGATCGGTTCGCTTCCAATGCCAATCTTCCGGACTCGTCGCATGCGCCTGCAGCACATGCTCGAACGCCGGCATCGCGAGCTCGGACTCCGTCGCCGGACTCGCGTCGGCGAGCTGTCCGCTCCATTCGATCACGAGCAGTTGTCCGTCGGCGATCGAGTTCGAGCGTCCGCGGATCCACGAGAAGCTCAAGCCGACCGGTCCGAGCTGGACGGTGTAGCGATCGGGCGTGCGTCGCATTTCGGGAGCGAGGCCGGGCGGGAGCGTGCCCGGCGTCTGACACAAACGCAGCACCGCGTTCGACAGCGAGTCGAGCTCGCGATTGATCAGCGCGAGCGCCCGCTGCGAGGCGAGGAACGCCGTGCGGGCTTTCGCGCGCTTGTCGTCGTCGGCCGCGCGAGCGGCGACGGCGGCGTCCGTTTGGCGCTTCGACGATCCGCCCGCGGCCACGACGGCCGCGACGATCGCGTCCACCACGGCGCTGCTCGCCGGCGCGCCCGAGGCGCGGACGACGATTCCCTTGAGCCAGCCGGGGATCGGAGCGTTGTCGAGCGGAACGACGATCACGTCCTTCCGCTTGAGCTTTCCGATCCGCGTCTTGAGCGCGGCGGCGTCGTGAGCGGTTGCTCCGGTTCCCCAGAGCCGTTGGAAGAGGACGACGACGACGCGCGACTCCTTCTCGATAACCTTCTTCGCGGCCGCCAACGTCGCGGCGGTCTGAGGCTTCTCGCCGTTCCGCGGGGTCGCATAAACCGTCTTGCCGACACGGTGCTGCAGCCGTCTGGAGAGCTCGCCAACTCCAAGTGCGTCGAACTCGGTGGCGCTTATAGCGGCGTCGTACTTGAAGGCGCGCTTCATTCTCGGGGGGCAACGAGGATGCTGCAGGAACCGCCAGGATTGGATAATCTACCAATTATCCCATCATGCTGCTCGAAGCCGCTTCAAAGCCTCGCTTCGGGGAGTTGTGGAAGGGCGCCTCCCGCACCATTTTTGGGCGTGACCCAGCGTCTCAACCCCGTATCACTGAGTAAGTTGGCCCCCAGCGCGATGTTAGCCACGATGTCTACCGCGAAGTTGACAATGGCCGTTCCGGATGCCTGAGCTGGCCTTCCGGGAAGGCATCATGGATCGCATCCGGCTCCGGGAGCCGCGTTTCGACGAGCGCGCCTACGTCTTCGTCCTGGCCGCCCTGGAATACTGCCAGCAGCGCCTGGAAGAACGCCGCCACATCACCGGCCGAGAGCTCGCCCTGTCGTGCCGCGATTTGGCGCTCGAGCGGTTCGGCGTCATGTCCCGGCTGGTTCTCGAGCATTGGGGTCTCCACACGAGCGCCGACATCGGCGACGTCGTGTTCACGCTGGTCGACCTCGAGCTCCTCATGAGCCAACCGACCGACAGCCGCGAAGAATTCATCGGCGTCTTCGATTTCGACCAGGCGTTCGAGCGCGAGTATCCGTGGTGCGGGGCGCTCTCGGTCTGAACTAGACCGACCCTCCCCGCCGCCGTTTCCACTCAACGCACCGTGCGCGCTCTGGTCCGAGTGGTCACGAGTGCGGAATCCGCGGCTCTCGATTCCTCGACGATCAACGCCGGCGTCCCATCCGCGCGCGCTCATGCAGCGCGCCGGCGCCGCGGCCGCCGCCGAAATCAGCCTCCGATTCTTGAATCGGCTCGACTCCGGCGTCCTGATCTTCGCCGGCCCCGGAAACAACGGCGGCGACGCGTGGGTCATCGCGCGCGCGTTGCACGCTGCCGGCGCGCCCGTCCGCATCGTCGAACCCGTCGCCGCGGCTTCGCCCGACGCGCGCGCTGAACGCGCCCTCACCGTCGACCAACTCGGCCAGAGCGCGATCGTCGCGCTGGATCAGGCAGCGCATCGGCGGCGAATCGGTCGTCGTCGACGGCTTGCTCGGCACCGGCTCGACCGGCGCTCCGCGCGGCGAGATCGCGCGAGCCGTTGGCGCGTGCGAGTCGGCGCGCCGGCGCGGCGCGACAGTCGTAGCGGTCGACGTCCCTAGCGGCATGGATGCATCGACGGGAGAAACGCCCGGCGACGTCGCGCACGCCGACGTCACGCTCACCTTCGGCTCGGTCAAGCGCGGCCATCTCGTAACTCGGGATGTCGTGCGGAACCGTCGTCGTGCTCGACATCGGACTCGCGGGAGTCGGCCGACTCGCGCTGCCGCGCTTGATCGACGAAGCGTGGGTCGCCGCTCAGCTTCCGCCCATCGCGTGGGACGCGCACAAGGGAACGCGAAAGAAGCTCGCGATCGTCGGCGGCGCGCGCGGAATGGCGGGAGCGAGCGTGCTCGCCGCGCGATCCGCGCTGCGAAGCGGCGTCGGAATGGTGAAGCTCGTCGTCGCGAACGAAAGCGTGCAGCCGGTGCAGGAATCTGGAGCCGCAGGCGCTCTGTGCCGCGTGGCCGGCCGACGACGAAGCTCTTCGACGCGACGTGCTCTCGTGGGCCGACGCGATCGTCATCGGCCCGGGCCTCGGACTCGGCCCCGACAGCGAAGACGCTTCTCGCGCGAGTGCTCGTCGCCTGGAAAGGCCCGACGCTCATCGACGCCGACGCGATAACGCTTCTGGCCAAACACCGCGACGCGCTCCCCAAGATCTTCGGCGAGCGACCCACGATCGTCACGCCGCACGTGTTCGAGTTCGCTCGCCTCGCCGGCGTCGAGCCGGCTTCGGTCCTCGAGCATCGATTCGAGATCGGCGGCGATCTGGCGAAACGAACCGGCGCGACGGTTCTCCTCAAAGGCGTTCCGACCGTCGTCACAAACCCCAACGGCGACCGCCTCGTGAGCGCGGCCGGAACTCCTATCCTCGCCACCGGCGGCAGCGGCGACGTGTTGAGCGGCATCGCCGGAACGCTGCTCGCGCAAATCGGCGACCCCTTCCGCGCCGGCGCCGCCGCCGCCTGGGTCCACGGCCGCGCCGCCGAGCGCGCGACCGCTACAGGCGACGGCACCGTCCGCGGCCTTTCACTCGACGACGTCGTCCGCGAGCTTCGCGCGAGCTGGACCTTCGACACTCGCCCGTCGCGCTATCCGGTTCTCGCCGAACTTTCGCTCTCGCAGCTGGGCCGTCCAGCTGTCCAGCCGTCGAGCCGTCCAGCGTCTCGCTCATGACGCCCTCGCCCCCGGCGCCGAATTCGACGCCATCCGCTCGATCCTCCGCCGCCTCGGTCCGCGCGCGAAAGACATCGGCGACGACGCGGCCGTTCTCGCCGTCCCGCGCGGCGACTCGCTCGTCGCCAGCGTCGACAGCGTCGTCGAGGGGAAACACTTCGGACCCGGCTGGCTCACGCCGCGCGAGATCGCGCGCCGAGCGGTCGTCGCCGCGCTCAGCGACCTCGCCGCGATGGCCGCTCGTCCGCTCGGCGTCCTCGTGGCGATGGTGATCCCCGACGCGTGGCGCGCCGAGCTCGATTCGCTCACCGACGGCATCGCCGACGCCGTGTCCGGCGCGAACACCTACGTACTCGGCGGCAACCTGAGCGACGGCTCCGAGCTCTCGATCACGACGACAGTCCTCGGCTCCGCGTTCGCGCCGCTCGCTCGCAGCACCGCGCGGATCGGCGATCGCGTCTACGTGACCGGCCGACTCGGTGCGCCGCGCGCCGCGATCGAGCGACTGTCGCGCGGCGAATCTCCCGGCCTGTTCCGCGAGCGTTTCGCCAATCCGGCGGCGAGGCTCGACGAGGCGCTGTGGCTCGCCGACCGGGGGGCGACCGCGGCAGTCGATATTTCCGACGGATTGATCGCCGATCTCGCGCAGTTGAGCGCGGCGAGCGGCGTCCGCATCTCGATCGACTCCGCACGCGTCCCTTGTGTGCCGGACGTGAGCGTCGAGACAGCGCTATCGAGCGGGGAAGAGTACGAGCTGATCGTAACGACCCCGAAACAGTTCGACGCCGCCGAGTTCGCGCGCCGGTTCTCGTTGGATCTCACGGAGATCGGCCGCGTCGTGCCTGGCCCCGCCGGCGTCGATGTGGAAGGCGCGCGCGTTGCCGCCGTGTCGGGGCACGACCACTTTTCCAATTGATGCGAAGTCTATTCGTCGGCCTCATCGCGCTGGTGATGACAGCCCTGCTCGGCCCAGTCGTCATCATCGCCGGACTCTTTCGCGTAGCGCAGGGCCCGCACTCGATCTACTCGCGCTGTGTTCGCCTCTGGGCCCGCACGGTGAACTGGTCGGCGGGCGTGCGCGTGCGCGTCCACGGCGAGCGCATGCCCGCCGGCCAGGGCGCGGTCTACGTCGCCAACCACGTGAGCTGGTTCGACATCTTCGCGCTCGCCGCCGAAGTGCCCTGGTGCAGCTTCATCGCCAAGTCGGAGCTGCGAAAGATCCCTCTCTTCGGCTTCGCGGCGCAGGTCGTCGGCATCGTGTTCATCGACCGCGACAACCTGAAGTCGGCGTTCGAGTCGTACGAGCAGTCGCGGCGGGCGCCGTGCAGGCGGGCCGCTCGATCATCGTCTGTCCGGAAGGGACGCGCGGATTCGACTATCATCTGCGTCCCTTCAAGAAGGGCCCCTTCGTTTTCGCCATCGCGTCGCAGGCGCCCGTCATCCCGACGATCGTCCACGGCGCCCGCGAGGTCATGCCGAAGGGTTCGTTCAACATTCGATCCGGCGTCGTCGATCTTCACTTCCTGGACCCCATCCCCACCGCGGGTCTCGACTACGAGTCCCGAAGTGAGCTGACGACGACCGTCTGGTCGGTGATGGCCGACGCCCTCCATCGTCTATACGGCGTCACCTCCAGCGAGCGCGCGATCGCCGCGGCCGGCGAAAGCCAGGAGTAAATCCCCGCATCCGTCCGCCACCGCACTCGTCCCAGTTCTCCGCACACCGCCCCCGCACCCCGCACTCCCGAATGATCACCATCACCGCCATCAACGCCCGCGAAATCCTCGACAGCCGCGGCAACCCCACCCTCGAGGCCGACGTCATCTGCTCGAACGGCATGATGGCCCGCGCCGCCGTACCGAGCGGCGCGAGCACCGGCGAACACGAGGCCGTCGAGCTGCGCGACGGCGACGCGAATCGCTACGGCGGCAAGGGCGTGCTGAACGCCGTGCAGAACGTCGAAGAAACGATCGCTCCGGCTCTCATCGGCCAGGCTGTCACCGACCAACTGGCGATCGACGGCGCGATGATCGAGCTCGATGGCACGCCCAACAAGTCGAGCCTCGGCGCCAACGCGATGCTCGCCGTGTCGCTCGCCTGCGCGCGCGCCGGCGCGATGTCCACCGGCCAGCCGCTCTATCGCTACCTCGGCGGTCCGCTCGCGCGCGTCATGCCCGTGCCGATGATGAACATCCTCAACGGCGGCGCGCACGCGACGAACAGCGTGGACTTTCAGGAATTCATGATCGTGCCCGTCGGCGCCGAGTCGTTCGCCGAAGCGCTGCGCATGGGAGCGGAGGTCTTTCACTCGCTCAAGAAAGTGCTCGTGCGCCGCAAGCTGGCGACGGGCGTCGGCGACGAAGGCGGCTTCGCGCCGGATCTGCGCGACGACGAGGAAGCGCTCAAGGTGATCCTCGAGGCGATTGATGCGAGCCGGCTACACGGCGGGGAAAGAGATCGCGCTCGCGCTCGACGTGGCGGCGAGCGAGTTGTACAGCGACGGCGTCTACACGTTCAAGAAGTCGAGCGGCGCGAAGAAGGACGCGATGGGGATGGTCGAGCTCTACCAGAGCTGGCTCGACGAGTATCCGATCGTATCTATTGAAGACGGCCTGGCCGAAGACGACTGGGACGGCTGGACGAAGCTCACGTCCGCGCTCGGCGACCGCTGCCAGTTGGTGGGCGACGACATCTTCGTCACCAACACCGAGCGCCTCGCGCGCGGCATCGAGAGCGGCGTGGCGAACGCGATTCTCATCAAGGTGAATCAGATCGGCACGCTGAGCGAAACGCTCGAGGCGATCGAGATGGCGCGCGCCGCCGGCTACCTCTCGATCATCTCGCACCGTTCCGGCGAGACCGAAGACACGTTCATCGCCGACCTCTCGGTGGCGACGGGCACGGGTCAGATCAAGACCGGCTCGGCCAGCCGCACGGATCGCGTCGCGAAGTACAACCAACTGCTGCGCATCGAGGAAGAGCTCGGCCCGTCGGCCGAGTTCCCCGGCGGCGCGCTGTACGGGTTGTAGGAGATGGCGTCGGCGGTGCCGCCCGTCGTGAAGCGACTCGGCATCGCCGCGCTCTTTATCGTGGGCGCGTGGTTCGCGGTGGAGGGCGGGGAATTCAGCACGCTCGATCTTTTCCGCCAGCGCAGCGAGCAAGCGAGGATCACGAAGTCGATCGACTCGCTGCAGCACGTCGTCGATTCGTTCAAACAGTACGCCGACAAGGTGCAGCGCGATCCCGCGACGCAGGAGCGGATCGCGCGCGAGGTGTTCGGCATGGTCCGGGGCAACAAGGAGTTGTTGTACCGGTTCACGACGCCCGCGGACAGCGCGGTGAGAAAGCCGTAAACCCCCAAGCACTCGAAACTTCCAGCCTCCAAAACCGCCAACCGGCGGTTTTCGACTTTTGGCCCCTTCGGCTCTTGGCCCCTTCGGCGTTCGGCAGTCTCGCCCTTCGGCCTCTTCGGCGTTCGGCAGTCTCGCTTTTCGGACTCCTTGGGCCCCCTCGCTTGACGATCGATTGACGCTCCCGGTTTATCGTGCCCCCCGAGTTGCCTGCGTGCCCAAATCAATTAGGCACGCGCTCGCCGCCAGCGAGCAGAAAAGCGCACTCACGCAGCAGCCGGTGGTGTTCCGCGAGCGGCGGACCCGCCGAGAGTCCGGAGAGAAAACCGGCGAAAAGTCGAGAGTGCAATGAGGACCATGAACGAGGGGAGATCCGACTCTGATGCCTGACGGCATGATTGTGTCCCGCAGGGGACGGCAGAGACCGCGGTCGCGAAAACCGCGGCGGTCCGAATCGTTCGTAAGGGGTCCCCGCACCTCGCAAGCTCCCCATCCGGCATTCGGCCGCGATGACACTTCCGTCATCTCGGCACCGACGAACGCCGTTGGCGTAGGCGTGCCTCGGCGGTTGACGCACGGCCGGACTGGTGATGGATGCGTCTCTTCGACGGATCCTTTGGGATCGAGTACGTCGAAGGAACCCCACTGTCAGTGGAGAGTCGAACAATGAAGGCGCAACAGGGAAGGGCTCTGCAAGCGTTTCGCCGAGTTCAGGCGTGGTTCGTTCAGCACCCCGAGGTACTGGCGAACAGCGGCTCGAGCAAGGACGCGCTTGCGAAGCAGGTGGAAGCGCTGGCGCAGGTCGTGGACGCCATGACGGCTGGCGCTACGGTGCAAACGACGCAGAAAGGCCAGGCCACGCTCGCGGCGAAGGACGAGACGGTGCTGCGCGCGGACGTTCGATCGCTGCATTTGAAATCGATCGTGACGTTGGCCCAGGGACTCCGTGGCAAGGTACCGGGGATGGGGGTGTTCAAGCTCCCGTCTCGAGACATGCAATCCGAGAACCTTGTGCACGCTGCGCAGGCCGTACGCACGACTGCCGGCGTCTACAAGGATGTGTTCGTGGAGCACGGATTGCCGGCCGATTTCCTCGACCAGCTCGACGGGGCCATCGCGGCGCTGAAGGATAGCGTCGACGCGCGGGGCATCGCGCGGAGCCGTGTCAGCGGTGCATCGAAGACTCTGGCGAGTGAACGCTCGCTAGGGCGGCAGATCGTGATGATGATCGACGCATCACTCGCGCACGCACTGAAGTCCGACCCGGCCACACTGGCGTCATGGCGCCAGGCAAAGCGGGTCACGCTGAAAGGCGCGACGTCACGAGACGTTCTGGACGTGTTACCGACGACGCAGAGTGTAGCACGCGTCGCTCCGGTCGCTTCACCGATTGCTCCGGTCGTAACACCGTCGTCGAGCAACGCATCACCGCTCGGTGCCACCGAAGTTCCGGCGAGCACCACGACGGACGCCAAGGCCGCGTAGTCGGACACGGAACAGTCACGGCTCGGTCGCCGTGGTTGGCAGCACTGAACGGGCTCGCCCTCGGGCGAGCCCGTTTCATTTGCAGTGCTGAACGCGGCGCTTGCTAGGGGCGAACAGGTCGTTCGCAGCGCCGCACATTGCGCGTGAGGGTGGTGAACGGAGCGCGCACACCTGCGAAGATTGCGCCCTACACTGGTGAACAGAGCGTTCACACCGCCGAAAAGTGCTCCCCACGGTGGTGAACAGAGCCCGCACAGCGGCGAAAAGTGCGCCTCACAGTGGTGAACGGGGCGCCCACAGCGGCGAAAAGTGCGCCTCACAGTGTGGAACGAAGCGCGCATACCAGCGAAAGGTGCGCCTCACAGTGGTGAACGCCTCGCGCACGCCGCGTGCGCCGCCGTCCACCCGTCCACCCGTCCACCTGTCCACCCGTCCACCCGTCCACCGATTACCGCCAGGCTCTTCGTTCGTCGTCAGTGAGAGCTGTGACGTAGTGTGCCGAGCCGCTCCGCCGCTGCCGCCCGTCGTGAAGCGACTCGGGATTGCCGCCCTCTTGATCGTGGGCGCGTGGTTCGCGGTAGAGGGCGGGGAATTCAGCACGCTCGATCTCTTCCGCCAGCGCAGCGAGCAAGCGCGGATAACGACGTCGATCGACTCGCTCCAGCGCGTCGTCGATTCGCTCAAGCAGTACGCCGACAAGGTGCAGCGGGATCCCGCGACGCAGGAGCGAATCGCGCGCGAGGTGTTCGGCATGGTGCGCGGGAACAAGGAACTGTTGTATCGGTTCACGACGCCGGCCGATTCGAGCGCGCGCCGGCCGTAGCGTCGGCCGGACGCTTCGGCCTGACGGCTTGACAGCTTGCCGGCGGTCTAGCTGTCCAGCCGTCAAGCTGTCGAGCCGATTACCGCGAGGCTCCTCATTCGTCGTCATCGTCGTGTGACGTAGTGTTCCGAGCCACGCACTCGCACGGGTGTTAGAATTCAGGAAGCCCCATCCCGCCCGTAGACGTCCACCAAACCCGCCCCTGCCATGGACGAGAAACAGCTACAGAAGCTGGTCCGACAGAACGCCGCGAAGGCCGCGAAGCTCAGCAAGGCTCGCGACGGCCGCCAGTTCGACAAGACGCTCCCGCCCGCCCCTCAGGACGCGGACGCGGACATCGAGCGCACGAGGTTCTTCAAGGAAATGAAGAAGCGCGAGTTCTAGGCGTCGGGTCCGGGTGGGCGGAGTGTCAAACTTGACACTCCTCGAGCTAACCTTAGTTTTCCAGTACTGCCGCGGGGTGGAGCAGCCTGGTAGCTCGTCGGGCTCATAACCCGAAGGTCGCGGGTTCAAATCCCGCCCCCGCTACTGATCGGCCGGTCCCAACGGACCGGCCGATTTTGTTATAGAGTTGGTGTTGTTGGAGAGTTGCGGGGCAGGGTAGCTCAGGTGGTTAGAGCACGGCACTCATAATGCCGGGGTCGTGGGTTCGAGTCCCACCCCTG
>CAVPOS010000017.1:0-17864 GCA_963707105.1 uncultured Gemmatimonadaceae bacterium | reverse complement strand
AGAACGTCCGCGGGCGTCGCGCAGCCGACTGCCTACACGCCTCCGGAAGTCACCGGCCATCGCGCTGCGGTGGCAGCGAGCTTCCTGGGCTGGACGCTGGATGCGTTCGACTTCTTTCTCGTCACGTTCGCGCTGACGGCGATTGCCAAGGAATTTGGCCGGTCCGACAAGGCAATCGCGCTGTCGTTGACGATAACGCTCGCGTTTCGCCCGGTCGGCGCGTTCATCTTTGGGCTCATGGCCGATCGCTACGGCCGCAAGCTCCCGCTGATGGTCGACCTCGTGTTCTACTCCGTCGTCGAGGTCGCGACGGGACTCGTGCACTCGTTCACTGCGTTCCTCGTGCTGCGTGCGCTGTTCGGTATCGGCATGGGCGGTGAGTGGGGGGTCGGCGCGTCGCTGGCAATGGAGAAAGCGCCGGCGCATCGCCGCGGCGTGCTGTCGGGCATCCTGCAGGAGGGCTACGCGTGCGGCAACCTGCTAGCCGCGCTGTGCTTCCTGTTCGTGTTCCCCCGCTGGGGGTGGCGTCCGATGTTCTTCATCGGCGGGATCCCCGCGCTCCTCGCCCTCTATGTGCGATCGTTCGTCAAGGAATCCGAGGTGTGGGAGCGGACCCGCCACCGCGATTGGGGCGCCTATGGCCGCGGGCTCGTGTCGCACATGCCGCTCTTTTTCTACCTGTTCGGGCTGATGATCCTGATGGTCTTCATTTCGCACGGCACGCAGGACATGTATCCGACGTTCCTCAAGCGCGACTGGAACTTCACGCCGCAGCGGATCGCGATGATCACGGCGCTCGCCAACGTCGGCGCCATCACGGGCGGGATCCTTTTCGGCTTCTACTCCGACCGCGTCGGGCGGCGTCGCGCGATTGTCAGCGCGCTCGTGCTCGCCGTCGCGGTGATTCCGCTCTGGGCGTTCTCGAGGACGGTGCCGCTCCTCGTAATCGGCGGGTTCATGATGCAGTTCATGGTACAGGGCGCCTGGGGCGTGATCCCGGCGCACATCAACGAGCTGGCCCCCGACACGGTTCGAGGCTTTCTGCCGGGCTTCGCCTATCAATGCGGTGCGGCGGTGGGCGGGACGATCGCCTATATCGAGGCGGTCTTCGCCGATCACATGACCTACGCGACGGCCATGGCCTCCACTGCCGTCACGGTGTTCATCCTCGGCGCGATCGCCGCATGGGCGGGGAAGGAGCGGCGCGGCGTCGTGTTCGGTGAAGTCGCCGCCGTTTCGATGGAGTAGCGTGTAATCCGGCGGGTAAACGCCCGCCCGAGGCGTGACGTCACATGGACGTGTTCACGCAATCATCGGTGATCGGGGGCGACGACGGCGACCTGCCGTCGCTCGTCGACGAGGTCCGGTCGGGGAAGCCCGCCGCCCTCGAGCGGCTCATCGCGCGCGTGCAGTCTCGCGTGCGAACGTGGGCCGTCCGATTCACCGGCGACGAGGACACGGCGGACGACGTCGCGCAGCAAGTGCTGATCGGCCTCGACCGCCGCGTGAAACGCTTCGACGGCGCGAGCCGCTTCACGACATGGCTCTTCGCCGTGACGCGGAACGCGGCGCTGTCGGAGCGACGCAGGGCCGAGCGGCGCGCCGCGCTCGTCCGTCGGCACCACTCGCTGGCGCTCGTGGAGGAACACCATGCGCTCACGCTCGACGAACCGAGCCGAGCGACCGATCCGGACGCCGCGCGCCTCGCCGCGCTCGTCGTCAAGTATTTCGACGCGCTTCCGCGGCGGCAGCGCCAGATCTTCGAGCTCGCCGACCTGCGCGGGCTCACGCCGACCGAGATCGCGACAAAGCTCGGCATGGAGGCGGTCACGGTGCGCGGACACCTGTTCAAGGCGAGACGCGCGATCCGCGCCAAGCTGTTGGAGCATCACGAGCGACTGCTCGAGGAGTACACCGAATGAACTGCACCGAAGCACGCGAGGCGATGCTGGTCGCCGAGCCGGCCGAGTTCCGAGCCGAGGGTGGATCCGAGCTCGCCGTGCACGTCGGCGAGTGCGAGGCCTGCCGGTCGCTGGCGCACGCACTGGCGGGCGACCTCGATCGACTGTCGTCGCGGATGCGAGCGCGATCGAGACGCCGAACGCTGATGCTCGCCGCGCTACCGATCGCCGCCGTGGTCATCGCCACGGTCACGGTCATGACCAAGCGCGCCGATCGGCCCACGGTCGCCTTGCAGCCGCGCACGGACCGGCCGGCGAGCGTCGTATCGATCGAAGTCGGCGTCGGACAGCAGGCGACGGTGATCAAGACGGCCGATCCAAAAACCACGCTGGTGTGGATTTCCTCAGGGAGCAACTGATGCGCTTCGCTCCACTTGTTCTCGTGACCTTTCTGGCGCTGGCGAGCACGCGCGTGACAGCGCAGCAGCAGTCGGACACCTCTCGCAAGGCCCCGGCGGCGTCCGCCGTCCGTCAGGGCGACTTCATCGTGAAGACGGTCACGCTTCACCACTTGTCCTCGGGCTCGGCGGTCAAGCTCCTCGCGCCGTACTCGCTCACCCCCGGCGGTGGGGTATTCGAGGTACCCAACGTCATGGCGGTCACGATCAGGGAAGTCCCGCGCGTCTACAATGAGATGTTGGGCGTGCTCGAAAAATTCGACCGCGAACCGACGGCCGTGCTCCTCAACTTTCAGCTCGTGGCTGCCGAACCGACGAACACGCGCGATCCCGCCGTGGCGGGAATCGATTCGCTGTTGCGCGGTGTGCTCAAGTTCTCAGGCTACCGTCTGCTCGGCACGGCGGTCGCGACGACTGGCGAGAATCACATGACGACGCAGACGATCGCTGCGGACAACGAGACGCTCTCGCTGTCGGTCGAGGTCCGGGACGTCCGCGTGGAGGGTAACATCGCGAGCGTCAACCTCCATGTATTGCTCGAGAGGCCGGCCGTTCCGGCGACTACGACTGCCTACGGCCGGCCGGGGGTCGACCTTCTCTCGACCGGCGTCACCGTCCCCATGGGCCAGACCGTGCTCCTGGGAACGTCGGCCGGCGAGAACGGGCAACGGGCCCTGATCCTCACCGTCCGTCCGCAACTCGCCAAGCGCTAGTCCGTCCGCAGTGCTTCCATGGCATCGACCCGACTCGCCCTTCGAGCAGGGATATAGCACGCGAGAAGTGCCACCGACGCCAGCAGCACCGTCACGCCAACGAAGGTGAGCGCGTCGTGTGGCTGGACGCCGAACAGCTGGCTGCTCAACAGCCGCGTCGCCGCCAACGCGCCGACCAGCCCAATCGCCACCGCAACGCCGACCAGTCTCGCTCCTTCAGCCACGACCATCCGTGTCACTCGATGCGCGTCCGCGCCCAGCGCGATGCGGATGCCGATCTCCTGAATGCGCTGGCTCATCGTGTAACTGAGCACGCCGTAGATCCCCACGACCGCGACGAGCACGGCGACGATCGAGAAAATCCCCACCAGCCACATCATGACGCGCGGCGACGTCACGACGGCGTCGAGATCCTCTCGCATCGACCGGAACCGCCAGATCGGCTGATCCTTGTCGACGCGCCACACGGCTTGGCGAACCGCCGTCGCGACCGAGTGCGGGTCGTCGCCCTTCGTGCGCAGCACGATGCTCGTGAAGATCTGCGGGCGCTGCGCGTGCGGTATGTACGCCTGAAGCAACGGCGTCTCGTCGAGCGTGTACTGGCGCGCGTCGCCGACGATGCCCACGATCGTCCACCAGTCGTCGCTGGCGATCTTGATGCGCTTGCCGATCGGCGACTCTCCCGGCCACGTCTTGTCGGCGAACGTCTTGTTGACGACGACCACCGGCAACGCGCCCGCGCGATCGCCCTCGGCGACATCGCGCCCGGCAAGCACGGGAATGCGCATCGTGCGGAAGTAGTCGGTCGTGACGCTGTTGACCTGCACCTGAGGCGCTTCGCTCGCCGCCACCTCGCCACGTCCCTCGATCGTTGCGGGATACGTCTCGCCGTTTCCGCTCAGTGGCGACGCGCGCACAAGCGCCGCCGACTCGACGCCCGGAAGCGAGCGAAGTTCGTGCACCGTGCGGTCGAACATCGTCCAGATCTTCTCCGGCGTGTCGTACTTCGCGGCGGGCAGCCTGAACTGCGCCGTCAGCAGCCGCTCGCCATCGAAGCCCGGATCGACGTGCTGCAAGGCCATCAACGAACGCGCGAGGAGGCCGGCCGAGGCGAGCAGAGAGAGGGAGAGCGCCAGCTGAACCACGACGAGCGCGTTGCGCGTCGACACGTGCCCGAGGCCGGCGCCGATGCGCGAGCGCAGCATGCCGGTGAGGTCGGTGCGTGACGCCTTCCACGCCGGCACGACACCGAAGAGGATTCCGCACGCGAACGACACGGCCAACGCGAACGCCACGACCCAGCCGTCGACGGTGATCGTTCGCTGATCGATCGGCAGCTGCGAGCCGATGAGCGAGACGAGCACCTTCGTCAGGCCGAACGCCACCGCGAGCCCGATCACTCCGCCGACGACCGACAGAACGACGCTTTCGGTGAGCAGCTGTCGCGCCATGCGCATGCGTCCCGCGCCGAGCGCCGCGCGCACGGACATCTCGCGCGTCCGCGACGCGCCGCGCGCGAGCTGCAGGTTGGCGACGTTCGCGCACGCGATAAGCAGCACGACAAGCGCGGCCGCGAGCATGAGCAGGAGCCTCGGCTTGGCCTGCGCGACGCCGAATTCCTTGAGCGCGACGACGTCGGCGCTCGTGTTCGCGTTTGTCGTCGGGTAGTCGCTCGCCAGTTGCCGCTCGATCGCCTTGAGGTCCCGATCCGCCGTCGCCACGGTGGTCGCCGGCTTCAGTCGCCCCACGACTGAAATGCCGCGTGTGCCGCGGTCCAGCCCGTGCGCGTTCGGGTAGTACCCGATCGGAACCATCACGTCTGGTCCGGGAGCGAACAGCGGCACAGGCATGTTCGCCGTTGTGATGCCGACGACGGTGAACGACGTGCCGTTGATCGTGAGCTGCTTGCCGACCAGCGATGGATCCGACCCGAAGCGCGTGACCCACGTCTCGTGCGACACGATAGCGACGGGCGCTTTTGTCGCGACTTCGGTTTCCGCTTCCGAGAACAGTCGGCCCCGCTCGAGCTTGGCGTTGATCGCCCGAAGGAAAGTCGCGTCCACGAAGGCGCCAATGAGCCGGTCGGGCGCGTCGCCGCCAGTGAGATTCACGCTCTGCCCCCGGAATGCGCCGAGGTCGGCGAACGTGCGATTCAGCCGTCGCCAGTCGAGGTAGTCCGCGTAGACGACCCCCTGGTTCGTTTGCGTGCCCTGCGTTCCCCAGATGATCGTGAGACGATCTGGGTGGTCGAACGGGAGCGGGCGGATCAATGCCGCGTTCACCACCGAGAAGATGGCCGTGTTGGCACCGATGCCGAGGGCGATCGTCGCCGCCGCGACGACCGCGAAAGCCGGCCGCCGCATCAGGCCGCGCGCGGCAAAGCGGAGATCCTGGAGCAGAATGTCCATGTTGTCCTCGGGTCGTTCATTCGAAACGGGAGCGTGGAATGACTTGCGCGACGCCAGCCATTCGCGCGGAATCGTCATCGTGAGATCGGTGAGCAAGCGGAACATCTCGCGCGCGTACGCGAGCGATCCGCGCCGACGCGCCTCGCCAAGACGCCCCTCGGCCAGCTCCGCCATCTCCTCGCCGAAGTGCTCGACGAAATCGGACGGGAGCAGCCGGAGCGCGGCGCGATAGATTCGCTCGGCGCGAGACGGTCGAGTCACGCGACGCCCGGGTCGCGAAGGACTCGCTTGCCGCGAGCGACGCGCACCACGCGCGTCAGCCTCGACAACTCGGTCTCGAGAAGGCGCCGGCCGAGCGGAGTCATTCGATAGTAACGACGTCGTTCGTCATCGTCTTGGCGCGGGCGTCGCGCCGATTCGTCGATCAAGCCGGCGCCGAGCATTCGCCTGATGGATCCGTACAGTGTGCCCGGACCCATGTGAATGTCGCCTTCGGTCGCCGTCTCGATCTCCTGCGCGATCGCGTAGCCGTGCCGCTCTCCCTCGGCCAGCGCCAAGAGGATGTGCAGCACCGCGGGGGTGAGCGGAGTCTGCGTCTCTGGTTTGTTCATGTTGGCACTATATCCGTTGCGGATGTAGTGGGCAAGAGTGGGACGAGGGCGGGGGCGGAGTGCGGAGAACTGGGACGAGTCGGGCGGGTACGGGGACTGACGAGCGCGGGGAACGGAGTGCGGTGATACCACGTCGCACCGGTCCACCGGTCCACCGGTCCACCGGTCCACCGGTCCGTCCACCTGTCCCCCACGCGATCCGCTCTGCACCTTCCGGCGACCTCCGAATCAGGGAAATTGCCATGCGAGCGTTCACCGTCATCGTCGCCGGACTCGCTCTCTCACCATCGCTTGCGTTCTCTCAGGCGAAGCCGCGCGAGAACGACCTCAAGCTGCCCATCGGCGGGACGCCCGGCCCGCTCGACGCGATCACCGACGTCGCCGGCGTCGAGGTCGGACACGCGACGATCATCTCCGGCAGCGGCAAGCTGGTGGTCGGGCAGGGGCCCGTGCGCACCGGAGTGACCGTCGTGCACCCGCGCGGCAAGGCCAACTCCGATCCGGTGTTCGCGGCGTGGTTCACGCTCAACGGCAACGGCGAGATGACCGGCACGACGTGGGTGCAGGAGAGCGGCTACCTCGAGGGGCCGGTCGCGATCACGAACACGCACAGCGTCGGCGTCGTGCGCGACGCCATCATCAAGTGGGAGGTCTCGCAGAAGAACGTGCTGCAGCCGTGGTGGCTGCCGGTCGTCGCCGAGACCTACGACGGAAGCCTGAACGACATCAACGGCTTTCACGTGAAAGAAGAGCACGCGATGGCGGCGCTCAATTCAGCGACCGGCGGATTGCCGAAAGAGGGCGTCGTCGGCGGCGGGACAGGTATGACCTGCCTGGGCTTCAAGGGCGGCATCGGCACCGCATCGCGCAAGCTGCCGGCGAACCAGGGCGGCTACACCGTCGGCGTGCTCGTGCAATGCAACTTCGGCGCGCGCCGAGATCTCCGAATCGCCGGCGTGCCGGTCGGCGAGGAGATCACGGACCTCCAACCGTGCATCGCGAACAGCGAGCCGGATGCTCCGAACGTTCGGCGCCGTCACTGCGACGCGCCGGGCAACGGCGACACGCTCGACGACGCGCCGGAGCAAGGATCGATCATCGTCGTCGTGGCGACTGATGCGCCGCTGCTCCCGCACGAGCTCAAGCGCATCGCCACGCGCGTGTCGCTCGGCGTCGGCCGTCAGGGCGGATTCGGTGGCAACAGCTCGGGCGACATCTTCATCGCGTTCTCCACCGCGAACGCGAAGGCGTGGTCGTCGGACAGCGTCGTGTCGGTCCGGATGCTGACGAACGACCGCATCTCGCCGCTCTTTCAGGCGACGGCGCAGGCCACCGAAGCGGCGATCACGAACGCGCTGTTGGCCGCCGAGACGACGACCGGCGCGAACGACTATCGCGTGTACGCGATGCCGGTGGACCGCATGCTCGAGGTGATGCGGAAGTACGGCCGCATGAAATAGAGTCCCGACGCGGAGACTCAGCCGCCTCGGCTGTCCACGAGTCCACCTGTCGGCCGGTCCACCTGTCCACCCGCCGACCCGCTCCGTACCTTCTCTCTCTCAACAGCCGTCCCGCTCACCGCGGAGGCCACCCATGCGCGTCGCCATTCTTCGTCCCGTTCTCGTTCTTTCGCTCGGTTCTGTGGCGGTACTCGCCGCCCAGCAACCGGCGCCGGTCAGCGGCCCGACAAAGCAGCTGCAGCCGGCCGATCTCAAGGCGTGGAAATCCATTCGTTCGTCGGTGTTGTCGAGCGACGGCAAATGGTTTGCCTACGTGCTCGCGCCGAACGAGGGTGACGCGAACGTGATCATTCGTTCGACGGGGACGGACAACAAAGAGTTCACGTTCCCGATCGGCAGCTCCGACGGCGGCTGGTCGCGGCGGCGGGGGGCGGCGGACGAGGTGGCGCGGCGCCGGATGCCGGCGGCGGACCGCTCTCGATCAGCGCAGACTCGCGCTGGGTGGCGTTCACTGTGTATCCGCCAGCGGCGAGCGGTCGCGGAGGACGCGGCGGTGCGGGTCGTGGCGGTCGCGGTCGGCGGCGCGGGGGGTGCTCAGACGACCGACGGCACCGCGCAGACGCCGGCGCCGCAGAACAAGCTCGCGGTGGTCAATCTCGCCACGGGCGAGAAGAAGGAATTCGACCGCGTGCGGCGCTACGCGTTCAACGGCGACAAGCCGACGTGGCTCGCGATTCAAGCGCCGGCGGAAGCTCCGGCCGCTCCGGCCGGCAATGCGACGAACGGCGCCGCGCGCGGTGGCGCTGGCGCCGCGGGCGGGAACGCGACAGCCGGACGAGCCGAAGGAACGGATCTCCTGCTCTACAACCTCGCCAACGGCGAAGCCGTGAACGTCGGCAACGTCGCCGAGTTCGGCTTCGACGACAGCGGCGATTGGCTGGCGTACACGATCGACGCGCGCGACGCGATCGGCAACGGCGTCCAGCTGCGCAACATGAAGACCGACGTCGTGCGTCCCATCGACTCGGATCGGGCGCTGTATCGTCACCTCGTCTGGTCGGACAGCCTCGACGCGCTCGCCGTGCTGCGCGGCCGCATCGATTCGACGGCGCGCGACACGGTCTACTCGGTCGTCGCCTTCACCAACGTCTCGGCGCCCGCCGTGAAGAAGACCGTCTTCGACGCGTCGGCACACGCCGAGTTCCCGAAGGACATGGCGATCGCGGTGGATCGCGCGCCGCGCCTCGCCGAAGATTTGTCGGCGGTCTATTTCGGAATTCACGAAGCGAAGAAGCCGTCGGATCGGCTGCTCGCCGGGCGCGGGAGCTCGGTGATCCAGGCGGGCGCGCCGGGGATGGGCGGCACGATCAATCAGCCGCGCGTCAACGATGCGACCGAGGAGAATCCGTCGCTCATTCTCTGGAACGTGAAGGATCCGCGGCTCCAGTCGCAGCAGATCGTGCAGGAAGCGCAGGACCGCGCGTTCAACTACTTGTCGGAGTACCGGATCGCCGACAACAAGTTCGTGCAGTTGGCGGACGAGTCGCTGAGGAACGTCGCCGTCGCGCCGCACGACCACTTCGCGTTCGGCACGGACACGCGCGAGTACGACAACAATGCGTCGTACACGGGGCGCTCCTACGAAGACGACTACACGATCGACCTTCGCACCGGCAAGCGCGACCTCGCGCTCAAGAAGCATCGCCCGGCGGTTCGCGTTCCGTCGCCCAACGGGAAGGAAGAATTGTACTGGGGCGACGACGGCAACTACTGGGTGCTCGATCTCGCGACCGGCGCCAAGCGGAACGTCACGAAGGCGACGGGTGTGAACTTCTCGAACACCGAGGACGATCACAACTATCTGGTCCCGCCGCCGCGCGCGCCGTTCGGCTGGACGAGAGACGGCGCGTCGGTGCTCCTCTCCGACGGCTGGGACGTGTGGAAGGTGCCGACGACGGGCACCGGATCGGCCGTGAACCTCACGGTGAACGGCAAGCGCGATCAGATCCGATACAACCGTATTTACGCGTTCGAGCGCGGTGTGACCACGGGCGGCGGGCGCGGTGGACGCGGCGGTCGGGGCGGCGGCGGGGCGAGCCCGGGCATCGACGTCTCGCAGCCGTTGTACGTCGGCACGTACGGCGAATGGACGAAGAAGGCGGGCCTCTCGCGCGTCGATCCGGGAACGCCGGGCGCGAAGTCGCTCGTCTGGGACGACGCGAGCTTTGATTTCCAGAAGGCGCGCGACGCCGACGTTTACCTGTACACGCGGCAGACGTCGCGCGATTTCCCCAACTACTTCGTCGCCAACACGGACTTCAAGGGCGGCCGCCAGCTGACCGACGCGAATCCGCAGCAGAAGGATTTCGCCTGGACGAGCGGCGTGCGCTTGATCAACTACACGAGCGCCAAGGGCGACAAGCTGCAGGGCGCGCTCTACCTGCCGGCGAACTACGAGCCGGGTAAGAAGTATCCGCTCCTCGTCACGATCTACGAGAAACTTTCGCAACAGGCGAACAGGTACGTGTCGGTGAGCGAGACGAGCACGCCGAACCGCAGCCTGTACACGAGCCGCGGCTACGCGGTGCTCGATCCCGACATCGTGTATCGGATCAACGACCCGGGTATGTCGGCGGTGTGGTGCGTGATCCCCGCCGTGAAGGCGGCGATCGCCACCGGCATGATCGATTCGTCGAACGTCGGGCTCTGGGGCCACTCGTGGGGCGGCTACCAGACGGCGTTCCTCGTCACGCAGACGAACATCTTCAAGGCGGCGATCGCCGGCGCGCCGCTCACCAACATGGTGAGCATGTACGCGTCGGTCTACTGGAACTCCGGTAACTCCGACGCGTCGATCTTCGAGGACAGCCAGGGGCGCTTCAAGGGGAACGTCGCCGAGAACACCGAGGCGTACATTCGCAACTCGCCCGTCTTCCACGCCGAGAAAGTGAAGACGCCGCTCATCATCCTGGCCGACGACAAGGACGGCGCGGTGGACTTCAACCAGGGCATCACCTACTACAACACGCTCGCGCAGCTGAAAAAAGACGTGATCCTGCTCGAGTACGTGGGTGAGAACCACGGTCTGGCGCGTCCGATCAACCAGAAGGACTACGCGATGCGGCAGAAGGACTGGTTCGACCACTACCTGAAAGGCGCGGCTGCTCCCGACTGGATGACCAAGGGCATTCCGCGCATCAAGATGGACGAGTATTGGCAGTCTCTAAAGGCGCAGCAGGCAGGGGCAGGGTCGATCGTTCCGTGACCGTAGCTCCCCCGCCGCGCCCCGACATCGAAGAGCCCAAAGACCTCGGGCTCGGCTCGGTCATCGGCGGCGCGAACGAGAAGCGCCTTCTCAACCGCGACGGCACGTTCAATCCGCGCCGTCGCGGCCTGCCGATTCTCACGTCGCTCGCGCCGTACCATTTCCTGCTCACGATCAGTTGGCCGAAGTTCCTCGCCCTCATCAGCGTGGGCTACTTCGCGGCCAACGTCTTCTTCGCGTTGCTCTACCTCGCCTGCGGAACCGGCGCCCTCGACGGAATTCCCAGCAGCCAGACCGGCGGCCCGTTCGGGCGCGCGTTCTTCTTCAGCGTGGAAACGCTGTCGACGATCGGCTACGGCAACATCGTGCCGAACGGCGTCGCGCCGCACGTCGTCATGACGATCGAAGCGCTCATCGGCCTGCTCGTCTTCGCGCTCGGCACGGGACTGCTGTTCGCGCGATTCTCGCGGCCGACCGCCGCGATCGTGTTCAGCTCGCGAAGCGTCGTCGCGCCGTACCGGGGCATCACGGCGTTCATGTTCCGCGTCACCAACGGGCGCACAAACCAGATCGTCGAGATCGAGGCGAAGGTGCTGTTCAGCCGCATCGAGGGCTCGGTGCGCAAGTACGACGAGCTCAAACTCGAGCGATCGCGCGTGACGTTCTTCCCGCTGAGTTGGACCGTCGTGCATCCGATCGACGAGAAGAGTCCGATGCGCGGCTACACCCACGCCGACTTCGTCGCCAAGGACGCGGAGTTCCTCATCCTGCTGGCGGGCATCGACGAAACGTTCTCACAAACGGTGCACGCGCGTTCGTCGTACAAGCCCGACGAAATCGTCGTCGGTGAGAAGTTCGTCAACATCTACAACGACGTCGACGAGCGCGGGATCGTCAGCATCGACGTGCGCAGATTGAGCGAGACCGAGCCCGCGATCGACGAAGATTATTCACAGACGTCGACCTGGCATCACACGGGGCACTTCGCGGGCTACGCGCCGCGCAAGAAATAGCGCGCGGACCCGGAGCGGTTCAATCCGCTTCGGATCGAGCGTCCTCGGCGTCGGCCGAGTAGGACGCCCCGTCGCCGGGAGGCGACCCGTCGGAGGAGGCCGGCACCTTCGGCCCCTTTTCCAGCACCTCGCGACAACAGGCCGCCAACACGGCTTCGAGCGCCTCGATTCCGTCGTCCGTCGCTTCCATGAACAGGTCCTTCACGACGGACTCCGCGCGCTCGAGCTGGTTGATCAGCATCTTGGCGTGGACGCGGCTCGGCATCACCCCGCAAACCTTTGCGGTGGCTCGATTTCCGATCGGCTTGCGGAGGACGACTACCGCGCCGCGCTTACCGGGCTGCGTGAAATAGTCGGAGGCTCTGACCTTCCGAGCCTTCCTCGGTGCTCGTCCTCCCCCCACCCACCTCCACCCTTTCGCGGCTGTCGCGCCATGTCGCTCCGATCTGGGCCCCCGTTGCGAGAAAACATACATCAGGGCACGCTCACCTTCGAGTCGGGACTGCGGTGGTCGTTGGCCCCGGCGGCCACCCCGTCGCGCACCACTATGGTATGCCCATCCCCCTGCACCCCGCGGCTGAACTTGACCGCGTGGCCCATGGCCCGGAGCTGGGCAGCCACCGAGTCGGGAATGGCGTTCTTCTCGAAGGTCACCGTGTCCGGCAGCCACTGATGGTGGAACCGCGGCGCGTCCACCGCCTGCCGCGCGTCCAGCCCGAAGTCGATGACGCCGAGCACGATCTCCATCACCGTATTGATGATCGTGCGCCCGCCCGGTGAGCCGGTCACCATGAACAGCTTGCCGTTCTTCGTGACGATCGTGGGGCTCATCGAGCTGAGCATGCGCTTGCCCGGCGCGATGAGATTCGCCGCCGTGCCGATGTCGCCCGTGAGATTCGTCTCTCCCGGCTTCTTGTTGAAGTCGCCCATCTCGTTGTTGAGGATGAATCCGGCGCCGTCGACGACGACGTGCGACCCGAACCCGCCCTCGAGCGTGAACGTGTTCGACACGGCGTTGCCCGCGCGATCGACGATCGAGAACTGCGTCGTCTCGTCGTCCTCGGTGGACGCGACCGGCGTCACGATGTCGTGCCCGAGCTCCACGCTGCTCGACGCGTGCGACGGATCGATCGACGCCGCGAGCGACTTCGCGTACGTCTTCGACGTGAGCCGCGCGATCGGCATCTTCACGAAATCCGGATCGCCGAGGTAGCGCGCGCGGTCGAGATAGCCGCGGCGCATCGCCTCGATCTCGACGTGCAGCGCGGCGGGCGACATGTCCCCCAGCTTCGCGAGATCGAACCGCTCGAGAATGTTGAGCATCTCGAGCATCGTGACGCCGCCGCTTGTCGGCGGGGGCATCGTGATCAGGTCGTAGCCTCGATACGTGCCGTGGAGCGGCGTGCGCATCTTCGCCTGGTACGCGGCGAGGTCGCGCTTGGAGATCAGGCCGCCGTGGCGCGACATCGTCGCGGCGACGCTGTCGGCGATCCAGCCGGTGTAGAACGCGTTCGGGCCTTTCGTCGCGATGGCGCGCAGCGTCCGGCCGAGGTCTCGCAGCACGATCGTGTCGCCGGCGACCCACGGGCCGCCGCCCGGCTTGCCATATGCCGCGACCGAGGCCGGGTACTTCGCCATCGAGGAGTCGATCTCGTGATTGAGCGAACGGGCCAGCGCCGGCGACAGCACGAAGCCCTTCTCGGCCAGCTCCACCGCCGGCATCACGTCGTCCTTCCACGCGAGCTTGCCGAACTTCGAGTGCGCGAGCGCCAAGCCGCGCACGGTTCCCGGCACGCCGGGAGCGAGATAGCCGGTCGCCGTCAACTTGCGCGCGATCTTGCCGGTCGAGTCGAGGTACATCGTCTGCGTCGAGCGCATCGGCGCGCGCTCGCGATAGTCGACCGTCGTCGACGTTCCGTCGGCCAGGCGGATCACCATGAATCCGCCGCCGCCGATGTTCCCCGCGCTCGGATGCGTGACGGCGAGCGCGAACGCGGTCGCGACCGCCGCGTCCACCGCGTTGCCGCCTTTTTTCAGAATCGCCGCGCCGACGTCCGACGCCGGGGCCGAGGTCGTTATCACCATGCCGTCGCGCGACGTGACCGGCTGGGTCTCCGCCTGCTGCGCCCGCCCCGCGCTCGACGCGACCATGATCGCGACGCAGGGGACGAACAAGCGGATCGGGCGGGGCATTTGGCGACGGACTCGGAGCATGGCGACCTCGGGGTAGCAGCGACGCGGCGCGGTTCGTTTGCAAAGTACCGCGAGCTCGCGTGCCAGCCCAGGCATCGCGTCACAGAATCCATACACGGGCCGGCCTGGCCCGGACTGTCCAAAGACCCGCCCGTCGGCCAACTTGGGAGGCCAGCCATGTTGGGCTGACCCGCCACCCTGGAGCCCGCCGTGCCAACGAACCGCCGCAACTTCCTCAAAGCCTCGGCCGTCGCCGCGGGCGCGCTCGGGCTCGAGTCGCTGCCTAGCCTCGCGTCAGCGGCGTCCGCGGAGCCGCTTCCCGCCGCGCGGCGCGTCGCGTCGAGCGCGCGAAGGCGTCGCTCAGCATCCTGATTCTCGGCGGGACCGGCTTCACGGGTCCCGAGCAAGTCGAATACGCGATCGCGCGCGGGCACAAGGTCACACTGCTCAATCGCAACAAGACCCGTCCGGACTTCTTCAAGGGACGCGTCGAGCAGCTGATCGGCGATCTCAACGACGACGTGACCGCGCTCAAAGGGCTCAAGTTCGACGTCGTGATCGACAACCCCACGACGGCGCCGGCATGGGTGCGCAACGCGGCGCAGTACCTCAAGGGGAACACGAAGCACTACATCTTCATCTCGACGATTTCCGCCTACGCCAGCGACAAGAACGCGTGGGCCGACGAGACCGATCCGACGCATCCGCTCCCCGACGGTCTCGATCCGTACACCCTGGACCGAACGGCATTCGGCAGATACTACGGGCCGCTCAAGGCGTACTCGGAGCGAGAGGTCGAGAAGCAGTATCCGGGGATCAACACGGTCATCCGTCCCGGATTGATCGTCGGTCCGCTGGACCGCTCCGACCGATTCACCTACTGGCCGTACCGGATCGACAAGGGCGGCGAAGTGCTCGCCCCGGGCGACGGCAACGATCCCGTGCAGATCATCGACTCGCGCGACCTGGCCGAGTGGACGATTCGCGTCGCGGAGAACAACACGCTCGGCGTGTTCAACGCGACCGGGCCCGTCGCGCCGATGACGATGTCCGAGATGCTCTACGGCATCAAAGCGCGTGACGACCAGCGGGGGCGCAGTTCGTCTGGGTGCCGGCCGCTTTCCTGAGCGAGCAGAAGGTGCGGGCGTGGGTGAGCGGTCCGGACGGCCAGAGCATGCCGGTGTGGGTGCCGGACCGTCCGAACAACGTCGCGTTCTCGCGCCGCACGATCAAAAAGGCGCTTGCCGCGGGGCTCACGTTCCGGCCGCTCGCGGTCACGGCGAAGGAGACGCTCGACTGGAACAAGACGCGTCCCGCCGCGGAGCTCGAGGCGTTGTCGCTGGGCAAGCTGGCGGGGATCTCGGCCCAGCGTGAGGCGGAAGTGATCGCCGCGTGGAAGGCGAAGCAGGGGGGCGGCGCGAAGTGAGCGAAGGCGTCGCGAGCGGGCGGCCTGGCGGCGGCGGTCGCGTTCCTGCGGCGCGTCGTCGACGTGCGCGACGGGGAAGTGCGCGCGATGCTCACGTCGGCCGTGTTCTTCTTTTTCCTGCTGTGCAGCTACTTCGTCCTGCGGCCGATGCGCGACGAAGTCGCCGCCGCGACGGGCATCACCAAGCTGCCGTGGCTGTTCACGGCGACGCTCACGGTGACGGTGATCCTCAACCCGATGTTCTCGGCGCTGGTCGTGCGATTCCCCGTACGGCGATTCATTCCGATCTCGTACCAGTTCTTCGTCGCCAGCATGCTGGTGTTCTACGTCGTGCTGCGCTTCTTGTCGGCGAAGGAAGGCTCGGCGGTGGACGTGTGGACGGCGCGGGCGTTCTTCGTGTGGACGACGGTATTCGCGTTGTTCAACACGTCGATCTTCTGGTGCCTGATGGCCGACACGTTCAACAGCGAGCAGGCCAAGCGGATGTTCGGGTTCATCGGCGTGGGCGGCACGCTCGGCTCGATCACGGGATCGGCGACCGCCGCGCTGGCGACGCGCATCGGCGCGATCACGCTGCTGCTCGTGTCGGCGGCGCTGCTGGAGCTGGCGGTGTTCACCGTGATGCGCTTCCCGATGCGCGACGGCGGCGCGTCGCCGATGAGCGGGCGAAAGCGGCCCGACGGGAGCGCCGGCGGCGACGTGATCGGCGGCAGCGTATGGGCGGGGTTCACGCACGTCTTGAAATCGCCCTATCTGCTCGCGACCTGCGGCTTCATGCTGCTGTTCACGATCGGCGCGACCTTCCTCTATTTCGCGCAGAGCGATCTGGTTGGACGCGCGTACGCGGACCGGGCGACGCGGACCGCCGTGCTGGCGCAATTGGAGCTGGCGGTGCAGACGCTAACCGTGTTGACGCAGATCTTTCTCACCGGACGAATCATCCGGTGGCTCGGGCTCGCGGCGGCGCTGGCCGTTCTCCCGGTGCTGAGCATCGTCGGTTTCGCGGCGCTCGGCGCGTTCCCGGTGTTCGCGATGGTGGCGGTGTTCACGGTGCTCCGTCGCGGCGGGAACTTCGCCGTGACGAATCCCGCGATGGAGGTGTTGTTTACGGTTGTGAAACGTGAAGACAAGTACAAGGCGAAGAACGTGATCGAGACCGTCGTGTATAGAAGCGGCGACCAGATCGGCGGCTGGGCGTACCGGGGTTTGGCGGCGCTGGGATTGACGCTCGTCGGCATTTCGTACGTGGCGATCCCGCTCTCGGTGGTCTTTCTCGGACTCGGCCTCTGGCTCGGCTGGCGTCAGGCGGAGCTGGCGCAAGGCGTTACACCCGCCGACCCGCCTCCGGTCGCCGTCCCCGCCACCACATGAGGAATCGCTCGTAACGCCGCCCTCGCCGTTTGTCAGTTTGGTCTCTTTCTGTTTCGCGTTTCGTTTTGTCGCTTCTCGTTAGCTTCGTAGTTTGTCCTCATCGTCGTTTGGCTTTCCTGTGTTCAACCGCCTCTTCGGAGTGACGAACCGAAAATGCCGCTCGCGACAAGCATTTCCCGGCCCGTCCCGACGAGCACATTGCCTACTATGGCAGGTACATACGCTCGTCCCCGACGGCGACCTGGCGGCCTTCTCGAATCCGAGATCGAGACACGGTCGCGCTGCTCCGGCGAACGCCGTTGAACCGCGCCGACTTTGCGTACGCGCCGGCAAGTGGACGGTGAAGCAGGTCGTCGGCCACATGACGGACATGGAGCGCGTGATGGGCTTTCGCGCGCTCTGGTTCGCCCGCCGCGACGTGCACCGCTTCCGGGTTCGACGAGAATGCCTGGGTGCCGAGCGGCCACTTCGCCGACCGTTCGCTGGCGGATCTCACCGACGAGTTCATGCGGTGCGCGGAGCGACGCTCGCGTTCGCGCGCGGGCTCGACCCCGAAGCGGTCATGCGGCGGGGCATCGCGAACGGCGCGGAGATCAGCGTGCGCGCCTGCTCTACATCATCGGGGGGCACGAGAGCATCACGTAGGGCTGCTCAAGGAGCGGTACTCGCTGTCGTAGTTCGGAGGAGAGAGCGGAGGGGGCACTTATGACGCGCTCGTGGGTGTACTCGGATTCGACTCCGGCGCTGCGATACTCCAGCGCTTCGTTCAGCGCGGTGTTTCACGTCGTCGTGATTGCCGCGTGGGTGGTCGCCACGCTGCCGCCGGACGGATTGGCGACCAAGGCGTTCGAGAACCATCCGTTCGCCGTGTATCGCCCGCCGCCGGACCGCGTGCCGACGCAATCGGGCTCGCGAGAGTCGGTCCGCTTCGTCAAGCTCGCGCCTGTCGGTGCAGGGCTCGGCGACGGCACGCACACGTTCGGCAACGCCAAGCCGACGCCGGTCATGAAGGACACCGCGGCGAAATCCGGAAAGGATTCGGTGA
>CAVPOS010000016.1:0-189233 GCA_963707105.1 uncultured Gemmatimonadaceae bacterium | reverse complement strand
ACCTGTCCCATCGGCACCGTCACGTGCGGATAGCCCGCGACCGCCGCCGGCGCCGTGAACGATCCGCCGCCGCCCGCGTCGCCGTTCACCAGATCGATGAGCCACGCCGGCCCCTGCGTCGGCGCGACGATCGCGTCGAGCTTGTACTTGGCGATCGTGGCGTCGATCCCCTGCGCGCCCATCAGCCGGCGGTTGTTCGCCAGGTCGGCCAGATACTTCTTCTCCGTCAGCGGCCCCTTCTTGTCCGCCTGCTCCATGATCTCCTGGCCGAAGTAGCGCAGCTCGCGCGACGCGTTCTTCGTGTTGAACGCCATCACGTCGGCCAGCGATTTGATCCCGATGCTCGGTTCGACGCCGGCGAGGTACGCGTTCAAGTCCGCCTTGAACTCGTAGAGCAGCAGCTCGAACTCGGAGTCGTCCGTCTTTCCCGCCGTCTCGATGTCGGCCGGGTCGACGATCGTCGCGCCGTGTTGCCGCATCAGATCGAGCGCCGCGGCGAACACCTTGTCGGTCTCGGGCGAATAGCCGGTGTATCGCTTTCGCGCGACGCCGAGCCGCGCGCCGCGCAGCCCGTCCTTGTCCAGCGCGGCGCGGTAGTCGGTCTGCGAATGCCCGGCGCTGGCGCGCGTCGCGGAATCGCGCGGATCCACGCCGGTGAGCGCGCCGAGCAGAATCGCGGCGTCGCGGACCGTGCGCGCCATCGGGCCGGCGGTGTCCTGGCTGTGCGCGATGGGAATGATGCCGGCGCGGCTGATCAGCCCCACCGTCGGCTTGATGCCGACGAGCGCCGAAGCCGCGGACGGCGACGTCACCGACCCGTCGGTCTCCGTGCCGATGGCGACCGCGCAGCAGTTCGCCGCGGTGGCCGCTCCCGACCCGGAGCTCGAGCCGGACGGCGTTCGGTCGAGCGCGTACGGATTCCGCGTCTGCCCGCCGCGCCCGCTCCATCCGCTCGACGAGTGGGTCGAGCGGAAGTTGGCCCACTCGCTGAGATTCGTCTTGCCGATGATCACCGCGCCGGCCGCCCGCAACCGCTCGGCGACCCACGAGTCCTTGGCGGCGACGTGCGCGGCCAACGCGAGCGAGCCCGCGCTGGTGTGCATGTGGTCCGCGGTGTCGATGTTGTCCTTGATCAACACCGGAATGCCGTGCAGCGGGCCGCGCGTCTTGCCGGCTTTGCGCTCGTCGTCGCGCAAGCGCGCGATCGCCAGCGCGTCGGGGTTGAGCTCGATGACCGAGTTGATCGCCGGTCCGCGCTGGTCGATCGCGTCGATGCGGCCGAGGTAGAGTCGCGTGAGCGACTGCGCCGTGTCCTGCCCGGACTGCATGCGGCCCTGCAGCTCGTCGATCGTCAGCTCGTCGAGCGCGAAGGCGGGTACCTGCTGTGGCGCGCCGTGCCGCGGCGCGACGCCGATCGCGCGTCGCTGGCGACGTCGAGCTTCGCGCCTCCGACGGCGACGGCGGCGGCAAGGGTCGAGCCGACGAACCCGCGACGGCTGATGGTTGTCTGGTCGTCGCGGTCGTCGGTCACGGAGCGCTCACCTGCGCATCAGCGCGAATTGGTTTTCTTGTCGGTGCTCGAGTCGACCACGAAACTACCGACGTCCTGCTGAAACGCCACACCGGGCTTGAGCGTGACGAACAGCGCGTTCACGCTGCCGACGGCCGCCATCGAGTGGTCGAAGCAGTCGTGGTACAGCATCTCCTGGATGTGTTCGGGCGCGATGTCCGACAGGACGGAGATCGGGATGTAGCTGATGCGCGTGCCCGGCGGCGCGCCGATGAACGCGCGCGTCTTCGCCATTCCCGTAGGCATCAGCGGCAACACGATTCGCTTGCCGTTGATCCACACTTCCTGAACGCCGCTTTCGCACCCGCCGCGGCTCCGCAGGATGTCGGGCCGCAGCCGCTTCACCACGTCCCACGCGTCGGTGAACGGCGCATCGCTGCTCGCGATGTCGTCCGCGTCGAGGTGGTAGCTCTTCCACCGCAGGTCCGTCGCCGCGCGCACTTCGACCGTCGGGAGCCGCGTGGACACCGCGCCGACGACGATCTTGATGTTCACCGTGTCGTGCGGGTACGCCGGAAAGAAATGATCGCCGCGCTGGTAGCCGATCTTGCGCATCACGACCTGCAGATCGGTGGAGTCCCGCAGTCCGTCGACGGTCAGCGTCGCGATGCCGGCCGAGTCGGTCGCGCCATGCGTGAGCACGTCGTGCAGGCCGCGCATGACGGCGAGCTCCGCGTTGGGAATTGGCGCACCGCTCGAATCGCGCGCGGTCACTCGAACGATGGCGCGCGCGCCCTGCGCGTACGCGCTGGGTGCAAAGCGGCGCGGCGGCGGCCAAGGCGGCCAGCATCAACGTGCGACGCGGCGCGAGCGAGACGTGAAAAGGCATGGTGCCTTCCTCCGACTGTTCCGGCCGGCGACGAGCCGGCGCGGCAGAGCTATGCGCACGTACCCCGGCGCACGCCGGATGGTTTCGCGGCGCGCCGTTATTGGCGCAAGAGCAATACCTTGCCCGTCGTCCGCCGCCCCTCGAGCGCCCTGATGCGCGTCGGCGGCGCGCGCCAGCGGGAATTCCGCGCCGACGCGCACGTGCAGCTGGCCGGCGGTGACCCAGTCGAACAGGTCCTTGGCGCGCTGCTCCAGCTCGGCGCGCGTCGCGATGTAGTGCGCGACCGTCGGTCGCGTGAGGAACAGCGATCCTTTCCGGTTGAGGATCTGCGGATCGAACGGCGGGACGCGTCCGCTCGATTGGCCGAACAGCGCCATCGTGCCGCGCGGCACGAGGCAGTCCAGCGACTTGTCGAACGTCGATTGCCCCACCGAGTCGTAGACGACGTGCACGCCCGCGCCGCCGGTGATGCGGCGCGTCTCGGCCGCGAAATCCTGCGTCGTGTAGTCGATCATCTCGTCGGCGCCGGCGTCGTGCGCCAACGTGCGCTTCTCGGGCGGTCGAAGCGGTGCCGATGACGAACGCGCCGCGCCGCTTCGCCATCTGACAGAGCAGCAACCCGACGCCGCCGGCCGCCGCGTGCACCAGCGCGCGATGCCCCGGCGCGAGAGGAAAGAGCGACGTCGACAGATAGTGCGCCGTGATCCCTTGCAGCCACAGCGCGGCGGCGGTCTTCGACGAGATGTTCTCGGGAATGACGACGGCGCTTGCCGCCGGCACCGCCGCACGCTCGGCGTACGACCCGCGAACGCTCTGCGAAACAACGCGGTCGCCGACCCTGAATCCACTGACGTCGGCGCCGATCGATCGCACCACGCCCGCCGCTTCCGAGCCGAGCGTCGACGGGAGCGCCGTCGGGTACCATCCCTGGCGGAAATAGGTGTCGATGAAGTTGACGCCGGTCGCTTCGACGTCGATCAGCAGCTCGCCGGGGCCGAGCGACGGCTCGGCGATGTCCTCGAGACGGAGAACCTCGGGCCCGCCCGCCTCGTGAAAGCGAATCGCTTGCATCAGCCGCGCAGCATCGCCTTGGCGATCGTCTGCAGCTGCATGTTGCTCGTGCCCTCGTAGATCGCGCCGATCTTCGCGTCGCGGTAGAACTTTTCGGCCGGATAGTCCTTGGTGTAGCCGTAGCCGCCGAACAGCTCGAGCGAGATCGACGTCACCCGCTCGGCGACCTGCGACGAGAAGAGCTTCGCCATCGCGCCTTCCATCGCGATGTCGTGTCCGGCGTCCTTGAGCCGCGCGGCGTTGTAGACCATGAGGCGCGCCGCCTCGAGCTCGGTGCGCGCCTGCGCGAGCTGGAACTGGATCGCTTGAAAGTCGGAGAGCTTCTTTCCGAACTGCGTCCGTTCCTTCACGTATTCGGTGGCCGCGTGCAGCGCGCCGGCGGCGACGCCGATCATCTGCGCGCCGATGCCGACGCGTCCCTCGTTGAGCGTCTCGATGGCGATCTTGTAGCCCTGGCCGACCGGGCCGAGCACGTTCTGCGTCCGGCACCTCGACGTCGTCGAGAATCAGCTCGGTCGTGCTCGACGCGCGGATCCCGAGCTTGTCTTCCTTCTTGCCGACGCTGAAGCCCGTGAAGCCGCGCTCGACGACGAACGCCGTGATTCCCTTGTAGCCGGCCGACGGATTCGCGTTCGCGAAGACGACGTAGATCTCGGCTTCGGCGCCGTTCGTGATCCACATCTTGCGCCCGTTGAGCACCCAGCACGAACCGCGCTTCTCGGCGCGCGTCTGCATGCCGAACGCGTCGGACCCGCTCGACGGCTCGGAGAGCGCGTACGCGCCAACGACCTCGGACGTGAGCCGCGGCAGATAGGTCGACTTGAGGTGGTCGCTGCCGTAGGAGCGAATCGGATAGTTGACGAGCGTGTTCTGGACGTCCATCAGAATCGCGGCCGCGGGATCGACCTTGCTGATCTCCTCGACGCCGATCGCCACCATCACGAGCGAGCCGGCGGCGCCGCCGTAGTCCTCGGCGACCTCGATCCCCATCAGGCCCATCTCGAAGAACTTGTCGATCAGCGCGCGGTCGAGTTTTCCCTCGCGCTCCATCTGCTGCACGCGCGGGCGGACTTCGTCGTTCGCGAATCCCGCGACGGCGTCACGAAATGCCGCTTCGTCGTCGGAGAGGATCGTCAGCGGTGCGTGGGAGGGTAGCGACATGAAATGGGAATCTGGCTACGTCGAGTGCTCGAGCGGAACACTCGCGGCGGCGCGCGCGGCGCAGGCCGCACCGCACGACCCACCTGGCCGTTCGGCTCCCAGCAGCGGCACGCGTCCGCTGCCTCGACGGTGCGGGCGACGTCGATTCCGGCGCGAAGAGCGATCAGCTCCGCCAGCTTCTCGTGAACGCCGAACGCGTCGGTCACCCGATAGGCGGTGTCCGGGAACGCCAGAGCCGCCTCGGCCACGAGCCGGGGAACGTCGCGGGTCACGTGCTTTCCCGGCGATAGCATATATGGAAACGCGATTATCTCGGTCGCTCCGGCCCGGACGCAATCCGGCGAATCCGTCGGCGATGGACGGCTCGGCGAGCTCCATGTGGGCGTGTCGGACCATCACATCGCCGCCGACGACGTGCTGGAGCAGGTTGGCCATGCACGAGACCATATGATTGGCCTCGGCTTTCACGGACCCGTGGTCGATGAGGAGGATCGCGCGCATGGGCGGAAATATACCGCGCATTTGCGACGGCTCGACGCTCGTCATGCTCGGTGCGGGCGCGTTGGATGATGCCGAGCGACGCATCCCGAGCGTGTCCTTTCTCACCCTCCAGAGGCGACGGTGATCACAGCCAAGTGCCGCTCCGCGCCATGCAGCCTGTTGCGCCTGCGCAACATCTATCGAGGATCGGGCCGCTGCGAATCACGGATTCTGACCGGAGGGCTCGTCGCACCAAGCCTATGATTCACTATAGGTTATGAGAGCGGCCACGATTCACGTTGCGTCAGATTCTGTCTATTGCAGGAAGAAGGGCATTCGTGGAGAATTAGCTCGACAGTCGAGGGCCCGTCGAACGACGGACCTCGCTTCTTCAAACGGTTCTGGTCGGCGATGAAGGTCGTGCTCTTCTGCGGCGGGCTGGGCATGCGCCTCCGCGACTACGACGAGAACCTCCCCAAGCCGATGGTCACGATCGGATATCGTCCGATCATGTGGCACGTGATGAAGTACTACGCCCGCTTCGGCCACACGGACTTCGTGCTCTGCCTCGGCTACAAGGGCGACGTCATCAAGCAGTATTTTCTGAACTACAACGAAGCCCTCTCGAACGACTTCATCCTGACCGACGGCGGCGCGCAAGGTCGAGCTGCTGAACACCGACATTCAGGATTGGCGCATCACGTTCGCCGACACCGGGCCGGCGACGCCGATCGGCGAGCGGTTGCGGCAGGTTCGCCGCCACGTCGAGGGCGAGGAGATCTTCCTCGCGAACTACACCGATTGTCTCACCGATCTCGATCTTTCGGCAGTACATCGAGCAATTTCGCGAGAGCAAGGTGGTCGCCGCCATGGTCACCGTCGCGCCGAACGTCAGCTATCACTACGTCGCGACCTCCAACGGCCTCGTCACCGCGCTGACCGACGTCCGCGCCGCGCGCGTTCGCGTGAACGGGGGCTTTTTCATCTTTCGACGCGAGATCTTCGACTACCTGCGCCAAGGCGAGGATCTGGTGGACGGGCCATTTTCGCGCCTGATCGCCGACCGGCAGCTGATGTCGTTCGAGTACGACGGCTTCTGGAAGGCGATGGACACCTTCAAGGAAAAGCAGCAACTCGACGAGCTGTATGCCCGCGGCGGCCCGCCGTGGGAAAACGGTCGCAGGTAGACCGACGACATGCTGTCGTTCACGCTCGACCTCTCGCCGCGTGGTCCCCTCGCGGTGCTCTGCCTCGGCGCGCACGCCGACGACATCGAGATCGGCTGCGGCGGCACGCTCCTTCGGCTCTTGTCCGAGCGGCGCCGGGTGCGTGTGCATTGGGTCGTGTTCAGCGGCGACGCGCGCCGCGCGCGCGAGGCGCGCACCAGCGCGGCCCGGCTTGATGCGCGGCGCCGCGAAGCTGGAAATCGAGGTCGCCGATTTCCGCGACGGCTTCTTTCCGTTCGAGGGTGCGGCGATCAAGGAGCGCTTCGAGCACCTGCAAGCCGGGATCGATCCCGACCTGATCTTCACGCACCGCGGCGACGACGCCCACCAAGACCATCGCATGGTGTCCGAGCTGACGTGGAACACCTTCCGCGACTACTGCATCCTGGAATACGAGGTTCCCGAATACGACGGCGATCTTGGCCGGCCGAACGTGTTCGTGCCGCTCGGCGCGTCGATTCGCCGGCGAAAGGTGCGTCACCTCATGTCGGCCTTTCCCACCCAGCGTCGCAAGCGCTGGTTCACGGCCGAGACGTTCGACGGCTTGATGCGCCTTCGCGGGGTCGAGTGCGCGACGCCGGACGGCTATGCGGAGGCGTTTCACACCCGCAAGTTGCTGATCGCTCCCGGTCACTGATGGAGGACGCCGCATGCGGGTGCTGATGACGGGGCACGACGGGTACATCGGCGCGGTCCTCGGGCCCTTTCTGACGGCCGAGGGACACGACGTCGTCGGACTCGACACGCGCTACTACCGCGATTGCGGGTTCGGCGACGACACGCCGCGCATTCCGGTCGTCGACCGCGATTTGCGCGACGTGCGCCCGGACGACCTCGCGGGATTCGACGCGATCGTGCATCTGGCCGCGCTGTCCAACGATCCCGTCGGCGACCTCAACCCGGAGTGCACGTACGGCATCAACCACCGCGCGTCCCTCCATCTGGCGCGGCTCGCGAAGGAAGTCGGCGTTCAGCGCTTTCTCTTTTCGTCGTCGTGCAGCGTCTACGGCGCGTCGAGCCCAGACGACGTGCTCGACGAGCAGGCGACGTTCGCGCCGATCACGCCCTACGCCGAGTCGAAGGTTTCGGTCGAGCACGGTCTGCTCGAATTGGCCGGCGATGACGTTCAGTCCAACGTTCCTCCGCAATGCGACGGTGTACGGCGTGTCGCCGCGCCTGAGGGGAGACGTCGTGGTGAACAACCTCGTTGGCTGGGCCGTGACCACGGGAAAGGTCGTTCTCAAGAGCGACGGCTCGCCCTGGCGCCCGCTCGTCCACGTCGAGGACGTTTGCCGCGCATTCTCGGCGATCCTCGCCGCGCCGCGAGACGCCATCCACTCGCAGGCCTTCAACGTCGGGACGCCCCGGCGAGAACTATCGCATTCGCACGGTGGCCGAGATGGTGGAGCGTGCCGTCGCGGGAAGCGAGGTGAGCCTCGCCGAGGGTGCCGGCCCCGATCCGCGCTGCTACCGTGTGGATTTCTCCAAGATCACTCGCGTGGTGCCCGCCTTTCGCCCCACGTGGAACGTCCAACGAGGTATCAATCAGTTGCGCGACGCGTTCTTGGCCGTCGGACTGACGCGCGATGATCTGGAAGGGGCTCGCTACTCGCGCGTCAGATCGATTCTTCGTCTACTCGAGCAGGGCCGCGTCGACTCGGACCTGCGGTGGAAGGTCGATGCGTGAACATCGCGTGCCGTCTAGCACGCAGCGCGCGGCTCGAATGCTTCACGTCTTGCGCGCGGAGCGAACGGTTTCGTTCGTGACCTCGGCGTCTCTCGCCAGAGCCAGCGTCGAGATGATCACTTCCGCGACCTGTTCGGGCTGCATGAGCCGGTCCGCGTGAAACGGCTTGCCCTCGAGCGCGTGCACGCGCTCTTGCATCGGCGTATTCGTTCGACCCGGGAATACGCTCGCGACCCTGACGCCGAATGGATTCACCTCGTCGCGCAGGGCGTCGGCGACCGCCTTGAGGGCGTGCTTCGACGCGGCGTACGCGCCGAGCCCGGCCCTGGATGCCGTCGCGGCGGTGGAGTTGACGAACACGATCTGACCCTGCACCGGCACGATCAAGGGAAGCAGCAGTTGGGTCAAACGATACGGGGCGCGGACATTGGTCCGGTAGAGCAGGTCCAGGTCCTCGACCGGCAGCGTGTCGACGTTGCCCTGCGCGTAGGCTCCGGCGCTGTGGACGAGGATGTCGAGATGCCCGTGCTCGTGACGAACGGCGTCCGCGATCGCGGCAAGATGCGCGTCGTTCGTGAGGTCGTGCGTGAGCAGCCGCGCCGTCCCGCCTTGCCGCTCGACGCACAGACGAACTTCCTCGAGCGTCTCGGTTCGGCGGGCGACGACGTGAACCAACGCGCCCCGCTCCGCGAGCCCTATCGCGACGGCCCTGCCGATTCCGACCCCGGCGCCCGTGACCAGGGCAATCCGGTTGGCGAAGGACTGGTCGCGCATGCGAGCGGTGGAGAGTGTGAGCGGAAGGCACGGATCGAGACCGCGAGGCGGAATATACGCCCGATCGCGTTCGGCGTCCGCCCACGGCGCGCCGCGGATTGCCGCTGCGCGTCGTCGCGGCTATATCCCGCGTGCGTAGGTCCGATCGGGGGGAACGCGAGCGCGTACCGCCAGATCATTGAGCCGGCCGCATGAGCACTTCATTGGATTCACGCTCGTCGATCGACGCGCGCGCGTCTGCTCCGGAGCGAGACACCGCCGGCCGCTGCCGCTTCTGCGGAGCGCCCTCGCGCACTCCTTCGTCGACCTCGGCATGTCGCCGCTCTGCGAGAGCTATCTCACGGCCGACCAGCTCAACGGATGGAGCCCTTCTACCCGCTCCACGTCGTACGTCTGCGATCAGTGCTTCCTCGTGCAGCTCGAGGAGTACGTGAGCGCCGAGGAGATCTTCACCGAGTACGCCTACTTCTCGTCGTATCTCCGACAGCTGGCTGGAGCACGCGCGGCGCTACGTCGAGCAGATGATCGACGCGCTTCGGCCTGACGGCGGCGAGCCAGGTCGTCGAGCTCGCGCAGCAACGACGGCTATCTGCTGCAGTACTTCGTCGCAGCGGGCATTCCGGTGCTCGGCATCGAGCCGGCGGCCAACGTGGCCGAAGCGGCGCGAGGCGCAGGGGCGTGCCGCACCCTGGTCGAGTTCTTCGGCCGCGAGACCGCGCGCGAGCTCGCCGCGAGCGGCCAGCGCGCCGACCTGTCCTCGGCAACAACGTGCTGGCGCAGGTGCCCGACCTGAACGACTTCGTCGCCGGCATGAAGCTCCTGCTGGCACCGCGCGGCGTCGATCACGATCGAGTTCCCGCACCTTGCGGCTGATGGAGAGAACCAGTTCGACACGATCTACCACGAGCACTTCTCGTACTTCTCGCTGCTCACGGCCGAGCGGATCTTCGCGGCGCACGGCCTGACGCTGTTCGACGTCGAGGAGCTGCCGACGCACGGCGGCTCGCTGCGCATCTACGCGCGCCACGCCGAGGACGACGTCCAAGCCGCGCGACCGACGCGTTGATCGCAGCTGCGCGAGCGCGAGAAGCGCGGCCGGCCTCGACGCGCTCGAGTACTACGCGTCGTTCGCCGAGCAGGTGCACGAGACCAAGCGCGAGCTGCTCGAGTTCCTGATCGACGCCAAGCGGCGCGGGCAAGCGCGTCGCCGGCTACGGCGCGCCCGGCAAGGGCAACACGCTGCTGAACTACTGCGGCATCCGCACCGACTTCCTCGACTTCACGGTCGACCGCAACCCGTACAAGCAGGGCAAGTTCCTGCCCGGGCACGCACATCCCGATCCTTCCGCCCGAGCGGATCGCGAGACGCGGCCCGACTACGTGCTGATCCTGCCGTGGAACCTCAAGGACGAGATCATGGCAGCAGATGGCGCTCATCCGCGGACTGGGGCGGGCGGTTCGTCGTGCCGATCCCGGAAGTCACGGTCGTCGCGTGATCTTCACCCCGACGCCGCTGCGCCGGCGCGTTCGTCATCGAGCCTCGAGCGGCGCGAGGACGAGCGGGGGTTCTTCGCGCGCACCTTGGTGCAGCGCGAGTTCGAGGCGCACGGGCTCGAGCCCGGCGTCGTCCAGTGCAACGTCTCGTTCAACCAGCGGACGCGGCACGCTGCGCGGCATGCACTACCAGGCGGCGCCGCACGGGGAGGCGAAGCTGGTGCGCTGCACGCGCGGCGCGTCTACGACGTCATCGTCGACCTGCGCCCGGTTCGCCGACCTACGCCGGCACTTCGGCGTCGAGCTCACCGCGGAGACCGCGCAGGCGCTCTACATCCCGGAGGGCTTCGCGCACGGCTTCCTGACGCTCGAGGACGACACCGAGGTCTTCTACCAGATGTCGCGAGTTCTACGTCCCGACGCGCGCGCGGCGTCCGCTGGAACGATCCGGCCTTCGGCATCGCGTGGCCGATGCCGATCCCACCGTTCATCGAGCGCGACCGGAGCTATCCCGACTTTCGCCGGACGTTCGATGCCCGCGAGGAACCGGTGAACGCGCCTGACGACGGCGCCGGCGAGGCGATGCACGCGCTGCGTCGCCGAGCTCTTCCCGATCTGCCGCAGCATCACCGGCGACGGCGTGCGCGAGACCCTCGCGGCGCCTGCAGCGAGCTCGTGCCGCTCGAGCTCACCGAGGTGCCGACCGGCACCGCAGGTCTTCGACTGGACGGTGCCGCGCGAGTGGAACATCCGCGACGCCTGGGTCGCGGACGCGCGCGGCGAGCGCGTCGTCGACTTCCGGCGTCGAACCTCCACGTCGTCAACTACAGCGTGCCGGTGCCGCGCGCGGCTGTCGCTCGCCGAGCTGCGGCCGCACCTGCACACGCTGCCGGACCAGCCCGACTGGATTCCCTACCGCACGTCGTACTACGACGGAGACCTGGGGCTTCTGCCTGACCGCAGCGCGCAGCTCGACGCGCTGCCCGACGGCGAGTACGAGGTCGTGCATCGACGCCACGCTCGAGCCGGCAGCTGACCTACGGCGAGTGCGTATCTGCCGGGCGAGTCGACGGACGAGATCCTGATCTCGTGCCACGTCTGCCATCCGTCGCTCGCCAACGACAACCTGTCGGGGATGGTGGTCGCCGACGCATCTCGCGCAGCATCTCGGCGCGGTCGCCGCGACGGCTACACGTACCGGTTCCTGTTCGTTCCCGGGCACGATCGGCTCGATCACCTGGCTGGCGCCGCAACGAGGCGCAGGCTCGCGCGGATCCGGCACGGCCTCGTCGCTGGCCTGCGTCGGCGACCCCGGCGCTCATCTACAAGCGCAGCCGCCGCGGCGACGCGCCAATCGACCGCGCGGCGGCGCACGTGCTCGCGCCACGCCGGCGACCGACGAGCGTGCTCGACTTCTCGCCCGTACGGCTACGACGAGCGCCAGTACTGCTCGCCCGGCTTCGACCTGCCGGTCGGGCTGCTTCACGCGCACGCCGCACGGCCAGTTCCCCGAGTACCACACCTCGGCCGACGATCTGTCGTTCGTTCGTCCCGACGCGTTGCAAGATTCCCTCGAGAAAGCCATCGGGATCGTGGAGGTTCTCGAGGGGAATTCGGCATACGTGAACCTGAATCCGTACGGCGAGCCGCAGTTCGGAGCGCCGAGGGCTCTATCAGGCCGCGCGTGGCGGCGAGCTGCCCGCCTTCGAGATCGGCGCTCCTCTGGGTGTCGAACGGCTCAGACGGTCGGTATTCGCTTCTCGACATCGCTGAGCGTGCGGCCTCCTGCGGTTGCCGCATCTGTCGAGTCCGCCGCCCCGGGAGGGAGCTACGCTGAGGCTCTCTTCGTCGCGCGCGGACTGGTGTTCGCCTTGCCGGCGGGCGTTTGATGCGTTGCGACCTTGGCGCGCCTCAGTGCCCAGCCCAAGAGTCTCGCGCACGTCCCATCGAGCACGCAGTAGCCTGACCGAGTCGCCGGACAAGGCCGCATGGGCGGCCGCGCCGATGTAGCGGTACCCATCGCCGCCCGAAAAATCCAGCGAGGGATGCCCAGCCACGTCGCCACCGGGCCCGGTGCGTCCACAGCGTAACGAACCGCGGCGCCAAGCTCGACCCCAACGTTCGCGGCGCTCGAGGATCCACGATGTTTCCAGGTGTGCACGCCAACCAAATGCTCGATCGATCGCTCGCTCGGAGCACCAGACGCCCAACCCATCGCCGACGAGCCGCTCGGATCAAAAAGCTGGTCTCCCCGCCCATCGCGTATGATGTGGGGTCTCGGCCCAGATGCATGTATCGAAGCGGTAGCCGGCATGGAAGACGTCGGCACGAATCGCGACGTTACCGCCGAAGGCTCGATTCGAATCGCCGGGTCCCTCGTGCATTCCGGAGGCGTGGATGCCGAAGCACATACTCTGCGGAATTGCATCGCGAATCAGGTCCGATGGCGGAGTCTCCCACCGTGGCAGGATGATCCCGCCAAAGATGGAGTATGACTCGTGTGCGGCGGCTGCGGCGCAGAGCTCGACGAGCCAATCCGGCCTCGGAAGATGTCGTCGTCGGTGAAGACGATGAGATCACCTGTCACGAATGGCAGCCCGGCATTCAACGCCGCGTTTTTCCCCGGCGTTGCCTCAAAACAGTACGTGATGGGGAGACGGTCGCGGAAGCCGAGAATGACGTCCTTCGTCCGATCAGTGCTACCATTGTCGACGATGACGACGTCCCAGCCGCCGAGGGGCGCCTGAAGGTGGCAATACTCGTTCAGGACCGCCTCCAATGTCGAGGCGCGATTGCGCGTCGCCAGAAGAACCGTTGGCTTGAGCGCCGTCACAAGAGTCCCGCCATCATGCGGCAGTGGCGTGCGCGTCTTGCCTGATCTGACAAGCCGGTCCGTCGGCCTCGAAAAGCCTCGGGTCTAAGATCACCGGGCGCAACGGTTCATTTGTATTGAGAAGTCGCCGCAGCGCCGCGGGCGCCGTGCCCGCGATGATCGGCAAATCTTACCGTGCGGCGCGGCCGCGCAAGAGCGAAAAGTCGTAGCTAGCAGAAGCTTGGGGTCGCTTAAGCCTCCGTGCCGATCGAGCGAGCGGCGTTCGGCAACTTGCGCTCCGCTGGCAGCGAACCAGGGAAGACGGTCCGATGTTCGGAGCGGCCTGACAAAGAGGACACTCCGTGCCGCACTTAATCGAATACGCTGGAGCGCCAGCTCCACCTTCCCGAACGGCGCCGACACCTGAACCCCCTGCACGAGCGGCCGCACCCGCTCGAACATCTCCCGCGCGACCGCGATCCCCTCGGCCACGGCGTGCTCCTTCGACTTCTCGTTCGCGCGCCGCATGCGCGCGATGACCGCCTCGGGCACCGAGACGCCCGGCACCTCGTTCGCCAGAAACTCGGCGTTGCGCACCGACACGAGCGGCCAGATTCCCGCGATCACGGGAATGTGCTGGCCGCCGACGCGCTCGAAGAACTTCTCCAACTGCGCGGCGTCGAACACCGGCTGCGTGATCGCGAACTCGGCGCCCGCGTCCACCTTCCAGTTGAACCTACGAATCTCCTGCTCGACGTCGATCGCCAGCGGGATTCACGCCGACGCCGATCGACGAATCGAGTCGGCTGCCCGATGGCGTTGCCGCCGGGATCGAGACCGCGATTCAGGTGGCTCACCAGATTCGTGAGGCCGATCGAATCGACGTCGAAGACGGCCGTCGCGTCGGGGTAGGGGCCCATCTTCGGCGGATCGCCCGGTCACGACGAGCAGATTGCGGAGGCCGACGGCCGACGCGCCCAATAGGTCGCTCAGCATGCCGAGCAGGTTGCGGTCGCGACAGGCGTAGTGCGTCACCGTCTCGATGCCGACCTGCTGTTCGATGAGGACGCTCGTCAGGAGCGCGCCCATGCGGCTCTGCGCGCGCGGACCGTCGGGGACGTTCACCGCGTCGACGCCGGCGTCCTTCAGCTTTCTGACGTCGGCGATCATGCGCGACGCATCGACGCCGCGCGGCGGCACGATCTCGACGGACGACACGAACTCCGCCTTCGCCAGCTTCGCCGCCCAGTGCGAGCGCTCGGCGAACGGCACCGGCTCGACGGAAACGGGCGGACGGCGCTCGACGGTCGCGCCGTTGCCGCCCGTCGACGGAACCGGCTCGTGAATCACGGCCGTTCCGGCGAGGCGAGGCGACGAGCGGCCGGATGCCCTCGACCATCGCGTGGATGTGCTCGGGCGTCGTGCCGCAGCAACCGCCGACGATCTTGGCGCCCGCCTGCACGAGATGGCGCGCGTAGGTCGCCATGTACTCGGGGCTCGCCATGTACATGCTGCGGCCGCCGACGTCGCGCGGCATGCCGGCGTTCGGCTGCGCGCTCAGCTTGCGCCGCGTCGCCGGCGCCATCTTCTCGACGCACTCGAGAATCGTCTGCGGGCCGACGGAGCAATTGAGTCCGATGATGTCCGCGCCCCACGCGTCGAGCTTGCGCGCGACGACGTCCGTCTCGGCGCCGTAGGGCGTGCGCCCGTCGGCGCCGATCGTCATCTGCGCGATGATCGGCTTCTTCGGGTCGACGGCCCGCGCGGCGAGGATCGCCTGCTCGATCTCGTCGAGGTCGGAGAAGGTCTCGAGGATGAAGAGGTCGATGCCACCTTCGGCGAGACCTTCCATCTGCTCCTTGAAGATCGCGCGAGCCTCGTCCTTGCTCGTCGGTCCGTACGGCTCGAGGCGAATGCCCAGCGGTCCGACGGCGCCGGCGACCAGCGCGCGCCTGTCGGCCGCTTCGCGCGCGACCGTCGCCGCGGCCCGATTCAACTCCTTCACCTGATCCTGCAGCCCGTGCTGCACGAGCTTCAATCGATTCGCGCCGAAGCTGTTCGTCTCGATTACATCCGCCCCGGCTTTGACATACTGCATATGGATGTCGCGCACGAGGTCGGGCGCGCGGACGTTCAGCTCGTCGTAGCACTGGTTGATGAACACGCCCTTGCTGTACAGCATCGTCCCCATCGCGCCGTCGAAGACGATGATCGCTTCAGGGTCGAGCAGCCGTTCGATCGTCGCGTTCATCGGGGGCGCGCCCGCGCCTTCGGCGCGCACGGCGTAGTACTTCGCCTGCGGGTGATGGACGATGATCGCGGCGGTGCTCTGCTCGGGAATCAGCTGGAACGCGCTCGTGAGCTGCATGCCGAGCGACTGCTCGGCCGGCAGGATCTTGAAGAGCTGCGCGTGGTCCTCGAGATCGGGACACGCGCCGTAGCCCCAGGAATAGCGCTTCCCCTGACCGCCGGGCATCCCCAAGTCGTGCCGAATCTTCCGGTGCATCCACTCGGCGACCGCCTCGGCCGTTTCCACGGCAAGACCGTGGACGTAGAACGCCTCCGTGTATTCGCCGGCCGTTTGGAGCGTTTGGAAGCGCTCGCTCGCCGCGTCGCCGACGGTCACGATCTGGAAGCCGACGACGTCCACGTCGCTCGAACCGACCGATCGGAAGTAGTCGGCGATGCACAGTCGCTCGCGCCCGTCCTGCCGCGGGAAGTGGAAGCGCGCGATCTCGCGCGTCGTGCCGTCGCGGGAGTACGCGTCCGGATCGTAGATGATGACGTCGTTGCCGCTCGACTGGGCGGGGAAGAGCCCGTAGACGGCGCGCGGCCGGAGCCAGCCGTCGCACTTCGCGGACTCCTGAAGACGCGCGCGCGTCGGCTCGAATTCGCGGATGGCGGCGTCGTACGCCTCGCCGGACCCGCGCGCGCCCCATTGCAGCCGATACAGCTCGTCGAGGTCGAGCAGCGAGAAGACCTCGTCGAGCGGAATGTCCTCGAGCGTCCGCACGCCGAAGAACGGCGCCGTCGGAATCGGGTTGTCGCTGTTGACGTCGCTGCGCGCGCCGCCGGCCGTGCCGGCCGCGATGTCCTTGCCGACCGTCGTCGCGAGGAATTTGTCGTTGCGCGCGTCGTCGAGCAGGCGCGCCACGAAGTTCGCGCGAGTCTCGCCGTCCTGCAGGCGATCCATCGTCTCCAGTCCCTCGAACGCGTCCTTGCAGTAGAAGACGCCCGAGTCGTACGCGCGCTCGCCCTCGACGAACATCGCGCGCCGGCCGAACCGGCGGTTGATCGCCGCGCCGCCGATCAGCACCGGAATCTTGAGTCCGCGCCGGTCGAGCTCCTGCACGCACAGCGGCATCTGCTTCGACGTCGACACGAGCAGCGCCGAGAGGCCGATCGCGTCGGCGTCCACCTCGAGCGCCTTCTCGATGATCGTGTTGACCGGAACCTGCTTGCCGAGATCGAAGACGGTGTAGCCGTTGTTCGACAGGATCGTGTTGACGAGCGACTTGCCGATGTCGTGCACGTCGCCGTAGACCGTCGCCAGCACGACGCGCCCCTTCGTGTAGCCCTCGGCGCGCTCGAGAAACTGCTCGAGATGCTTGACCGCCTTCTTCATCACCTCGGCGGACTGCAGCACGAACGGCAGAATCAGCTCGCCGGCGCCGAACTTGTCGCCGACCTCTTTCATCGCGGGGAGCAGCACCTCGTTCAGCACGCGCACGGGCTGTTCGCGCACGCCGGCGGCGTCGAGCGCCGCCTCGATGCCGTCCTTCTTGCGATGCACGACCATCCAGTGGACGCGCTGATCCGCCGTCATCGACGCCGTCGGGTCCTCGACCTCGGCGGCGCGCGCGCCGCCGGCGCCGCCGCGCGCCTCGAAATGCTCGATGAAGCGCTGGAGCGCGTCGGGCCGGCGATTGAACACCAGATCGTCGGCCAGCGCGCGCTCGTCGCCCGGAATCTCGGCGTACGGTTGCACGTGCGCCGGGTTCACGATCGCCATGTCGAGCCCGGCCTCGACGCAGTGGTGCAGGAACACGGAGTTCAGCACCGCGCGCGCTCGCCGGCGTGAGCCCGAAGCTCACGTTGGAGACGCCCAGACTGGTGAAGACGCCCGGCAGCTCGCGCTTGATGAGACGGATTCCTTCGATCGTCTCGACCGCCGAGTCGACCCACTCCTGGTCGCCCGTCGCCAGCGTGAACGTGAGGTCGTCGTAGATCAGATCCTGCGCGGCGAGCCCGTACTCGCCGACGACGATGTCGTAAATCTTCTTCGCGACCTCGAGCTTCCGGTCGCGCGTCTTGGCCATGCCGATCTCGTCGATCGTGAGCGCGACGAGCGCGGCGCCGTAGAGTCTTGGCCAGCGGCACGACCGTATCGATGCGCTTGCGGCCGTTCTCCATGTTGATGGAGTTGATGATGCCGCGGCCGGGAATCGCCTCGAGCGCGCGCTGCACGACCGCCGCCTCGGTCGAGTCGACCATGATCGGCGTCTCGACGGTCATCGACAGCAGCTTGACGACCTTCGCCATCTGCTCGGCTTCGTCGGCGCGCTCGGTCAGCGCGACGCACACGTCGAGCACGTGCGCGCCCGACTCGAGCTGCTCGCGCGCGACGGTCGGCGATGCCTTCGTAGTCGTCGGCGAGGAGGAGCCGCTTCACCTTGCGCGAGCCTTGCGAGTTCACGCGCTCGCCGATGAGCAGCGGCTTCGGGTTCTGGTCGAAGTCGATCGCGCGCATCGCCGACGACGCGCGGGGAACGCGCGACCCGCGGATGCTGCCGGCCGCGGGGGCCGGCTTCGGCCTCCGGGGGCGACGTCTTGGCGCGGGTCGCGCCTCGCACGCGGCCGACGATCGCGGCGAGATGCTCGGGCCTCGTGCCGCAGCAGCCGCCGACGATGCGAACGCCGAACTGCTCGACGAACTCGCCGAGCATGTCGGCCATCGGCGCCGGCTCGAGCGGATAGACCGCGTCGCCGGTGCCCGTGTTGAGCGGAAGGCCGGCGTTCGGAATGCACGACACCGGACGCGACGCGTTCCCCGCGAGATAGCGGATCGGCTCGCGCATGTGCTCGGGGCCAGTCGAGCAATTGAGCCCGATCACATCGACGGGCAGCGCCTCGAGCGTCGTCATCGCGCTCGCGATGTCGGTGCCGAGCAGCATGCGGCCGCTCGTGTCGAGCGTCACCTGCGCCTGAACGGCCACGCGGCGTCCGATCTCATCGAACAGCCGCTCGAACCCGGCGATCGCCGCTTTCACCTCGAGGATGTCCTGCGCGGTCTCGACGAGCAGGACGTCCACGCCACCTTCGACGAGGTACTTCGCCTGCTCGTAGTAGTTCCGCTCGAGCTCCTCGAAGGTCGTGTTGGACAGGACCGGATCGCTGCTCGAGAGGAGCAGGCCCGTCGGCCCGATCGATCCGGCGACGAAGCGCGGCCGTTCGGGCGTCGCGTACTTGTCGCAGGCGGCGCGCGCGAGCCTGGCCGCGGCGACGTTCACCTCCCGGGTCTTTTCCCCGATGCCCCACTCGCGCAGCCGGTGCGGCGTCGACTGGAAGGTGCACGTCTCGACGACGTCGCATCCGACCTCGAGGAACGACTCGTGGATCGACTGAATGATGTCGGGGCGGGTGAGGACCAGGTGGTCGTTGCACCCTTCGAGCGACTTGCCGCCGAAGTCCTCGGCCGTCGGGTGATGGCGCTGAATGTTCGTCCCCATCGCGCCGTCGAACACGACGACTCCACGCGCGACCGCCGCGAGGTACGCGGACTCGGTCGCGCCGTTGGTCGGCTGCGCGGTACGGGTGGACGTCTCTTCAGCCATCGAAAGTGCCGTTCGGGGGACAAAGAAAAATGCCCGCAACGCTAGCGCTCGGGCTGGCGCTTTAGCGGAATGTTTAACGTGGCCGCAAGTTGCCGAAAATCGCCACGGACGGTTGTCCTTGTAGTCTAACCCCTCCCAACGGACGATGGCTAGCCCGATTTCGTTGCACCGTTCGCGGCAACCGCGTGAATTCGCGCGTCGCGGGGAGGTTGCACCGGCTGTGGGGCGCTCCTGAGGTACGCGATCAACGCGTCCAGATCCGTGATGTCGACCGACTGCGACGAGATCGGCTGCCCCGGGAATCCGAGCCCGCTGCCGCCGGTGAGCATGAAATCGTTGATCACGATCGTGTACGTCGCCGCGTCGTCGAACGGTCGGCCGTCGGCCAACGTGACGGACGTGATTCGCGATCCGGCCGGCCGCGCCGGGTCATACATGACGTGCACGCCGCCCAGCCACGCGTTGGGCTTTCTGCCACCCACGGCGCGCTCGAAGTAACGCCGCATGTCGGCGCCCTTGGCGGTGAGCTTGTACAACGTGTTGCCGAACGGCTGCACCTCGAAAACGTCCGAGTAGTTGGCGAGCCCCTTGTGCAGCGGCGCGCGAACGCCGCCGTGGTTCATCATCCCGAAATCGGCGTGCCCCGCGGCGCGCATCGCGTCGGCGACGAGATCGCCCAGCGGCGATTCGTCCGTCGACGGAAGATCCTCGGCGATCGTCGCGACGTGCTCACCGGCCCGCGAAGCGACGGCGGAGACCGCGGCGCTCACGTCGCTCGCCACGGCGGCGTCGGGGCGGATCGAATCGGTGAAAGACGTTGCGGACCTCGTGCAGCGTCGGACTCGAACGATCCAGGGGAATCTCGACCACATCGATGGCCGAACCGTGCGAATACGCCTGCACGATCGGCACGCCGTTGATCACCGTGTTGACGAGCGAGTGCGAATGGCCGGCGACGACGGCGTCGACGTGCTGCTTGAGCGAACGCACCATGTCGAAGATCTCGCCGTTGCAGGCGCCGGATCCGTTGGCGTCGCAGAATCCACCGGCGTGGGCGAGGACGATCACCGTGTTCGCGCCGCGCCGTCGGAGGTCGGCGGTGAGACTGTCGACGATCGGCGCCGGGTCGTCGAACCGGAGCCCGGCGATAACGCTGGCCTTGGCCGCGGTCGCGGTCGATCGCGTGATGATGCCGATGATGCCGATCGTGAACGGGCCGCGCGTGACGATCGTGTCGTCGCGGATCCACGGAACGTCGCGCCCGTCGGTGAAGCGCACGTTCGCGGCGAGGACGTCGTAGTGCTCGTCGCGCATCCGCGCGCGGAGCGTGTCGGTTCCCCAGTCGAATTCGTGGTTGCCCAGCGCCGCGGCGGTATAGCCCAAACGATTGTAGATCCCCGACACGGGGCGGCCGTAGGCGAGATTCGACGCCAGCGTCCCTTGGAATTCGTCGCCGCCGTCTACCAGGATCCACTGGCAGTCGGGCGGCGAGCACTCGGCTTCCGCGCGTTCGATCGTCGCGGCGAGCGCCGCGGCGCCGCCGCGCAGAACACCGCGCGCGTCCTTACGTGGCTCCAGCGCGCCGTGAAAGTCGTTCGTTCCGATGACTCGCAGGCGCGGCGGCGCCGGACGCTGTAACGAATTGTGCCCGGCGACAGCAGCGAGCGGGCCCAGCGCTAGCGCGAGCAGACCAATCCGCAGCGTCGCCAGGTCGCGCATGTCAGGAGTGCTCGGGAGAGACTAGGCGCGCGGCAGGCGCTCGCGGCTCGAATCGTCGAAGCCGCGGCCCGTCGTCTTCGCGCGCTCCCCGACGTGCTGCACGAGCGCGATCAGACGATTTCGTTCGAGTGGAAGCGTGAGGTCCGCGAGCACGGCGCGCTGCAGCGTCGGCGACAGCGCCGCGGTTCCCGACGCACCCGTTCTATACAGGACGAGCGCGCCGCCAGGCGCCAGCGGAACGTTGAGCGTCTCGCCGGTCGACTCCGCCGCGAGCGTATGGCTCACGATCGCGATGAGGGGCGCCTGCTGCGCCGCCGTCTCGCGTGCTTCGTGCAGCGTGTGCACGACCGATGTCGTGAGCCCGAGCGCGGCGAACGATTGCGCCAGTCCTTCCAGCAGCGGTGTCTCTGTACCGATCAGGAGAATTTGCGTCATTGTTCCGGCGGCGAGACCGTCATCGAGCCCCGCCTTCGACGACGGCGCGAATCGCGCCGTCCGTGATTCCTTCGATCTCGACGATCTTCGATCGCGAGTGTTCGCCCGCGAGAATTCTAATGGCTCGCCGCGCGACTGCGAAGGTGTGAGCGAGTAATTTCACGAGCTCCTCGTTCGCCGCGCCGTCCACGGGCGCCGCGTTAAGCCGCACCTTCAAGGCTTCACCGTGAACGCCGACGATTTCGCTTCGCGGCGCGCGCGGTTGGACGCGGACGGCCAACCGAGCTCGACCCTGCGATACCTCGACCCGCAAAGGGCTCACGGAATGCCCAGGAGGCTCTGCAACAAACTGAGCAAGAGCCATGCAATGATCGGCGTGATGTCGATTGGTCCGAGCGTCGGAATCAGCCTGCGCAGCGGCGCGACCATCCATTCGGTCAAGATGTACGACCACCGGACCCATCGCGAGTAGGGCGAGATCGGCAGCCACGAGGAGATGACTCGCACCAGCAGCGCCACGCGAATCAGCGAAAACGCCCACGAGGCCAGCAAGATCGGCAGCGCGCGCGGCGTGCGGGCCACGTAGGCCACCTGAGCGATCACTCCGCCGAGGAGATTCAACGCGCTCACGACAAGGATGCCCAGCAGTGCGTAGCCGACGACCATCCAGAGCGGCGCGGACGACGGAACGCCGCCGGCCCGAACGATCACCCGTTCGACGGGCGTCATGAGCGGATCGATCCGCGCCCTGGCGAATCGCGCCGGTCCGGCTGAACGGACTGACTCGACGCGTCCGAACGGCCCAGTCGAGGAGGCAGGCGAGGACGACGAGACCGCCGAGGCCGAGCAAAGCAATCTTCACGACGCCGACGACGGCGTCGAAACCACTCGCCATGTTCACGCGCGAAAGGTGAACGGGGCTCGATGGCCCAGCAAGCCGCGTTGCCGAGTGCACGCGCAAGAGCGGCCCGAGAGTCTTTCGCGCTCAGTCCCACCCCGAGCGGTCCAATCCCACGCCGAGCATTGTCCGGCGAAACCGGAATCTCTAGACTGAGAGAGCGAACAACCGCCTCCCGCCCACCGCCCATGCCTAAGCCAACCGCGAAGCGCACGAAGGCACGAAAGCCAGCCGCCAAGAAAAAAGTCAGCCCGCGCGCAGGGCGCCGCCGCCAAGAAACCGAGCCTCACGCGGCGAAGGGCCGAACTACTGGCTCGTGAAATCCGAGCCCGGGTCGTTCTCGTTCGACGACCTGATGGCGCGACCGGACCGGACGACGTTCTGGGACGGCGTGCGGAACTTCGCGGCGCGCGGCCATCTGCGAGCGATGAAAAAGGGCGACCGGGTCTTCTTCTACCACTCCAACGCGAACCCGTCGGCGATCGTCGGCATCGCGGAGGTCGCGCGCGAGGCGTATCCTGACTACGACGGCGTTCGACGCCAACGACGCCCACTACGACCCCAAGAGCAAGCCCGACGCGCCGACCTGGTTCATGGTGGACCTGCGCGGCATCGAGCGGTTGCCGCGCCCCGTGTCACTCGACGAGATCAAGAAGACCGACGCGCTCGCGTCGATGGCGCTCGTCCGGCTTGGCCGCCTCTCCGTTCAGCCGGTCACGCCCAAGGAATGGGAGACCGTGATGAAGCTGGCGCGCGGCAAGCCGGTTTGATCACGTCTTCATCGCGTCCTTCTTGGCCGGCGGGAACCGGTTGGACAACCGCGACGTGAACGGCCGCTCGCCGTAGCCCGTGTAGATCTGCCGCGGGCGCGCGATCTTCTGCTCCTTGTCGTTCAGCATCTCTTCCCACTGCGCGAGCCAGCCCGACGGTTCGCGCGACGGCGAACAGCACGGTGAAGAAGTCGGTCGGGAACGCCATCGACCGATAGATCAGCCCCGTGTAGAAGTCGACGTTCGGATAGAGCTTGCGCGAGACGAAGTAGTCGTCGTGCAGCGCGGCTTCTTCCAGCTTGAGCGCGATCTCGAGGTCCTTGTCCACGCCGACCTGCTTGAAGACCTCGTCGGCGAGCTTCTTCACGATCTTGGCGCGCGGGTCGTAGCTCTTGTACACGCGATGCCCGAAGCCCATCAGCCGGCTCCCCTTTCCGCCCTTCACTTCGTCGATAAAAGCGGGGACGTTCTTCGGGTGGCCGATCTCGTTGATCATCCGCAGCACCTGCTCGTTCGCGCCGCCGTGCAGCGGCCCGTACAGCGCCGCGACGCCGGCCGCGATCGCCGAGAACGGGTCGACGTGCGACGATCCCACGGCGCGCACCGCGCTCGTCGAGCAGTTCTGCTCGTGGTCGGCGTGGAGAATGAACAGAATCTCCAGCGCGTTCACGAACACCGGGTTCGCCTCGTACTTCGGCTCCGACATCCGCGCGATCATCGACAGGAAGTTCTCGACGTAGCTCAGATCGTTGTCGGGGTAGATGAAAGGCAGGCCCTTGATGTGGCGGTAGCAGAACGCGGCCAGCGTCGGAAGCTTCGCCAGCAGCCGGATGATCGAGATGTTCCGCTGCGACGGGTCGTGGATGTTCTTCGCTTCGGGATAGAACGACGACAGCGCGGCGACCGTCGAGCAGAGCATCGACATCGGGTGCGCGTCGTAGCGGAATCCCTGCAGGAAGGTCTTGATGTTCTCGTGGACGTACGTGTGGTACGTGATGTCGTGCACCCACGAGTCGTACTCGGTCTGCGTCGGGAGCTCGCCGTTCCGCAGCAGCCACGCGACCTCGAGAAACGTCGATTTCTCGGCGAGCTGCTCGATGGGGTAACCACGGTAGCGGAGAATTCCCTTGTCGCCGTCGATGAACGTGATCGCGCTCTTGCACGAAGCGGTGTTCATGAACGCCGGATCGTACGTCATGAGCCCGAATTCGTCGGGCGACGTCTTGATCTGCCGCAGGTCCATCGCGCGGGAGGCCGTATCGCCTTCCACGCCGCCTTCGAGAATCTGAACGGAGTAGGATTTGCTGGTGCGCGAATCCTTGATGTCGAGATTTCCCGTCGCGCGAAGCTCGCCTCCGCCCGGAGCGGACGCCGCCGTCGGCGCGGCCAGTGTGGTGCTCATGTGCTCACGAATCTCCAAGAGTGACCCAGGACGGAGCACGCTGGCTCCGTCGCACGTGAGCTAAAATCTAGGGCCTAGTGGCGGGGCGCGGACCCGCCCGCGCGCGAGGCGTCCGGCAAGGCTGGTGTCGTGCCGCGCTCGGCCAGCAGCTTCGTCACGAATCGCTGGCCTTCGGAGATCCGCTCGACCTCGACCGCCATCGCGTCCACGGCATTGTCGAGCTTCGCCATCCGGTCGGAGATCTCGCCGAGGCGCGCCGTTGAGGTCGGCGCTGACGACGCGCTTCGCCCGGTACTTGATCCAGGTCGTGACGATCCCGGTGAAGCAGCCCATCGCCGTGACGACGCCCGCGAAGACGAAGATGATCGTACAGGATCTGTCGCGTCATGGTTCACGGGATTGCCTCCACGGAGTGTATCGGCTGTGTCACGCTCTTAGTACGCCGGCGGCCCCGGCCGGGTTTCGCCGCCGACGCGCACAATGCGACGAACCGGGCACCGGTCGCAATGGGCGACGCGGGCCGTGCAGACTAGAGCGCCCGAGCTCCATCAACGCCTGGTTGTGCGTCCACGTCGCGCGGCCCGTGCGGGGCAAGAGCGACTCGGCGATCTCCCACGCCGGCCGCTGGCCGCGCGAAGTCTTCGGGTCGATCGACGGCGCGAAGGCTCGTTTGAGGACCCGCGCCACGTTCGTGTCGACCAGCGCCGCGCGCCGCTCGTAGGCGAACGACGACACCGCGCCGGCCGTGTACGCGCCGATTCCGGGCAGCCCGCGGAGCTCGGCGGGGTCCGCCGGCAGCCGCGCGTCCGGCGGCGCGGCCGCGGTCCGTCACCTCGCGCGCCAGCCGGTGCAGGTTGCGCGCTCGGGCGTAGTACCCGAGGCCGTCCCACGCTTCCATGACTCGCGCTCGGCGTCGCGCGCGCCACGTCGTGCAGCGTGGGAAAGCGCTCGAGGAATTCGCCGTAGTACGTGACGACGCGCGAGACCTGCGTCTGCTGCAGCATCAGCTCCGAGACGAGGACCTCGTACGGATCGCGCGTGCGGCGCCACGGCAGATCGCGCGCGTTGCGCGCGTACCAACGCCGCAGCCGCCGGCTGAATTCCCGGCGCGCGGCGGCCCCCTCCGTCACTGCGGCGTCCAGTGCGGCACCGCGCCGAACAATCCCTGTGAGACGCCACGTTGAACGAGCACGACGCCGAAGACGAGACTCGCCAGTCCGCTCGCCACACGCAAATAGCTCTGCGCGCGCACGAACCGGCGCGCCGTCACCGCCGATGGAAGCGCGACCACCATCGTGATCACCCCCATCCCGGCGATGGTGCCGGCGGCGAACAGCGCCAGGTAGAGTAGTTGGAGCATCGCCCCAGGCACCGCGGCGAGAACGAGCAGCGCGACGAACGCCGAACCCGCCAGCCCGTGCACGATCCCGACGACGAGCGGACGCGCCATGTTCGTCGCCGAGCCGACGCGCCGGCCGCTCAGCGTGAGCATGCCGAGGAGAATCAGCATCACCGCGACGCAGAACTCGAGCAGGAGTCCGAGCCGCGGCGGAATCACCAGGCGGAAAACGACGATCGCGCCGCCCACGGCGAGGATCGTGATGCTGTGCCCGACGCCCCACACCGCGCCGACGGCGCTCGCGCGCCAGAGCGAGCGCTCGTCGCTCACGATGGTCGTGACGGCGACGACGTGATCCGGATCGGTCGCGTGACGCATGCCGAGCACGAATCCGAGCAACAGGATCGAGGTGAACGAGAGCATCGAAAACGGGCCAGGTGGATCGGTCGAGTGGCCGCGAAATGTACGTCCGCCCGGCGGAATGCGTGCAACGTCGACGAGACCGGCCTTCGCATGGACGCCTCGGGCCCGTTTGCGCGCGACACTCTCGCGTTCGATCTTTGGGCGTGCAACTCCAGAAATTGCTTCGCCATCCAATCGCCGCGATTTCGGCGGCGGTCATGGTTTTGGCCACGCCGGCCCTTCTCTTCGCGCACGCCCGCCTCGTCAGAAGCTCGCCGGCGGCCAACGCGGTACTCGACTCGGCGCCGACGACGCTCGGACTCTGGTTCTCCGAGCGGCCCGAGCCGCGCTTCACGGCGATTCAGCTTGCTCGATTCGGCCGGGCTGGCGATTCCGCTCGGCGCACCCGACGAGCGTCGAGCAGAACGGCCTGACGCTGGCGATCACGCGGCCGCTGACGCCGGGGCGCTATTCCGTAGTATGGCGCACGGCCGCGTCCGACGGACACGCGACGAACGGCAACTTCTCGTTCCGCGTCGCCGCGCGTGCGCGGCGCGCCGCCGCCCACCGCGCGCCGAGTGTGACGGTCACGCCGGTCGCCCCAAGCACGCCGACGCGCTGCACCGCAAGCCGCGTCGACGCCGGCACCGATACGTTGGGCGGAGTTTGTCGCGTTGCTGCTGCTGATTGGCGCGGCGGTCTTCAGGCTCGCCGTCCTCCCGCAGGCGGCGCTCCCCGACGACGCCTCGCTCGACGTCGCCTCGCGCACCCGAACGGGTCGCGTTCGCGGCGATCGCGCTGTTCGTCGGTGACGACCGTCGCGCGCGTCGCGCTCCAATCGCAACTCGTCGCCGGTTCCAGCTCGCCCATCGGCGGCGGTCATGACCGTGATCACCGACACGCGGTGGGGACACGGTTGGCTGACGGGGGCGCTCGGGGCCGTCCTCGCGCTGCTCGGTCTGCTCGGCGCGGCGCGATCGACGCGCGGGTGGTTTCGTCGTCGCGCTCGGCGCCGTGCTCATCTGCGTGAGCGAGGCGACTCACCGGCCACGCCGCCGCGCTGCGTCACCCCGCGCTCTCGATCGCCACGGACGTGACCCATGTCCTCGGCGCCGGAGCCTGGATCGGCGCGCTTTTCATCATGGTCGGCGTGGGACTGCCGGCGCTCGGCCGGATGAATCCGGCGGACGCGCCGCGGGCCGGGTCGTCGTTGACGCGCGCCTACCATACGGCCGCGGTGGACGGCGTGATCCTCGTTGTCCTGAGTGGCGTGATTGCCGCGTTTCTTCGGTTGCCGGCGTTCAACGCGCTTTGGACGACGGACTACGGCAGTTGGCTGTTCCGAAAGCTCATCTTCGTGCTGATCGCGCTGGCGTTCGGCGCATATCACTGGCGGCGTGTCGTCACTCCGGAATGGACCGACGACACGCGACGCCGCTTCGGCCGCAGCGCGTCCGGCCGAGCTCGTCGTCGGCGTCGTGATCATCGCGCTCACTTCGATGTTGGTCTCGACATCGCTCCCCCAATGACCGCGACACCGCACACGAAAAAGACGTCTGGCCGATCACCTACGACGATGTCGAGCCGCGCGCGACCGCATCGCGCGCTATCTGTCGCCGACTCCGTTTCGCCGGTACCCGCAGCTCTCGCGCGCTGGTCGGCCACGACATCGACGTGTTCGTGAAGCACGAGAACCACCAGCCGACCAACTCGTTCAAGATCCGGAACGGGCTGTCGTTCATGACCGCGCTCGACGCCGACGAGCGCCGCCGCGGCGTGGTCGCGGCGTCGACGGGCAACCACGGGCAGGGAATCGCGTTCGGCGGCCAACTGCCCGGCGTGAGCGTCACCGTCTGCGTGCCGGCGGGCAACAACCCGGACAAGAACGCCGCGATGCGCGCGCTCGGCGCGACCGTCGTCGAGGAGGGGCGCGACTACGACGAAGCCGTCGGCGTGATGCTGCGCATCGCCGCAGAACGAGGGGCGCGTGATCGCGCACTCGACGAACGATCCCCGCATCGTCGCCGGCGCGGCGACGATGACGCTCGAGATTCTCGAGCAGGAGCCGGACGCTCGACGCGCTCGTGATCGCCATCGGCGGCGGCTCGCAGGCCGTCGGCGCGATGACTGTCGCGCGCGAGCTGTCGCCCGCGCTCGAGGTCTACGGCGTGCAGGCGGCCGGCGCGCAGCGCGATCCACGATTCGTGGCACGCGCAGCACGCGTCTCACGACGCCGCGTCGCCGACACGTTCGCCGAGGGCGTCGCCACGCGCACGACCTACGACCTGACGTTCCCCGCGCTGCAGGAGGGGCTCGCCGGATTCGTGACGGTGACCGACGCCGAGATCGCCGAATCGCTGCGCACGATCGTCGCCGAGACGCACAACCTCGTGGAGGGCGCGGGCGCGATGGGCGTTCGCGGCGCTGCCCAAGCTTGCGCGACCGGCTCGCCGGAAAGCGCGTCGGCATCGATCTTCTGCGGCGGCAACATCGACGCGGGACTGCTGCGCCGCGTGCTGGCGCGCGAGATCTAGCGTCTCAGGTCTCTGCGGGCCGAGACCTCGACCTGACCGCGCTCAGCTGACCTTCCGCGTCTTCCGCTTGAGGAAGTCCATCAGGATGAACTGGCCGAGCGTCATCGTCGACGTGAAGTAGGCCTTGCCCCGGCTGATCTCCGACACGCGCTTCACGAACTCGACGAGCGTGCGGTCGCGCGCGAGCATGAACGTGTTGATCATGATCCCCGACGCGCCGGCAGTTCGCGACCTCGCGGATCGTCTGCGCGATGACCGTCGTGTCGAGCCCGAACGAGTTCTTGTAGATCTGCCCGTTCGGCATCGTCAGCGCGCTCGGCTTGCCGTCGGTGATCATGATGATCTGCCGCATGTCCTTCTTCTGCGCCAGCAGCAGCCGCCGCGCGAGCTTGAGCCCTTCGGCCGTGTTCGTGTGGTACGGTCCCACCTGCGCCGTGGCCAGCGTCGCCAGCGGAATCTCCTCGGCCGAGTCGTGGAAGAGCACGACCTTGAGCGTGTCGCCGGGGAACTGCGTGCGGATGAGGTGCGTGAGCGCGAGCGCGACCTTCTTGGCCGGCGTGAAGCGATCCTCGCCGTAGAGGATCATCGAGTGCGAGCAGTCGAGCATCAGCACCGTCGCGCACGACGAGCGGTACTCGGCCTGGCGCACCATGAGGTCGCTGTAGTCGAGGTCCATCGGGACTTCGATCTTGCCGGTGCGCGCCAGCGAGTTCTTCAGCGTCTCGTTGACGTCGAGGTTGAGCACGTCGCCGAACTCGTACGGCTTGCTCCAGCCGTCGGCTTCGATGCCCGTGGCGAGATACGCCGTGTCGTGGCTGCCGAAGCTCGACTTTGCCGAGCGAGCCGAGCAGGTTGCGCAGCGTCTTGTAGCCGAGGAAGTCGATGCCCTTGTCGGTGAGATTGAACTGCACGTCGCGCGCGGCGGCCTTGGCGAGACCGCCCGGGCCGGTGACGGCCTGGTGCCCGCGCCGGCATCTGCGGCGCGTTCTCGACGTTGAGGTAGCCCTCGTCGATCAGGCGCTGGACGAGCTGGTCGAGCAGCTGCGCGAGCTTGGCCTGTCCCTCTGCGTCGTCGCCGCCGCGGAGCGCCTCGAGCATCTCGGGCGTGAACTGCCCGCTCTCCATGAGCGCGTCGAGGATCGCCTGCTTGAGCGCGTCGAGCGAGCGATTGCTGCTCGTCGCCGGTATCCCAGCCGTAGTACGACTGGTTGTCGCCGCCGGCGAATCCCGACTGCAGCAGGAAGTCGGCGAGCTTGTCGAGCAGCGACTGCAGGTCGATCGCGTCGGCGAGCTCGGGGCTGAACTTGGTGTAGGTGTGGAACCGCATACCTCAGGATACTTCGCGAACCTCCGCCGTGCCACGGGACGGTGCTGGGACGGGTGCGGAGACGGAGTGCGGGGAGTCGGGGGGAGCGGGGTGCGGAGGCGGAGTGCGGAGAACTGGGACGGGTGCGGCGACGGAGTGAGGAGATCTGGGGCCGCGTAGGCGTCCAGCCTCCGCCCTCGTTCGCCCAGCACCGTCCCAACCATTTGCTACGCCGCGGTGTCCGACGTATACCTAGACGTGACAACCATAGCCCTGACCACCATGGACGACCCTCGCTCCCAAATCCTCGCCGGCACGCTCGACCTTCTGGTCCTCAAGACGCTCTCGCCGAGCCATTCCATGGATACGGGCTGGCGCAGCACATCAAGCGGCTGTCGCGCGACGCGCTGCGGGTCGAAGAAGGGTCGCTCTATCCGGCGCTGCAACGGATGCAGGCGAAGGGCTGGATCGCGTCCGAGCTGAAGAAATCGCCGACCGGAAGAACCGCCCGCTACTATCGGCTGACGGCGGCGGGCCGACGCCAGCTCGGCGAAGAGGAGTCCGAGTTCCAGCGCGCGGTCGCGGCGACGATGCGCGTTCTCAAGGGGGCCGAGTCGTGACGCTCGGCGAATTCTGGCGCAGAACCATCGCGTGGGTTCGCCGCCGCGAGCTCGAGCGTGAGCTGACGGGCGAGTTGAACGCGCACGCCGAGCTGCTCGCCCGCGACCTCGAGCGTGAAGGATTCAGCGCCGATGATGCGCGCGCCGAGGCGCGCAGGCAGGTCGGAAGTCCGCTGCGTGCGCGCGAAGCCAGCCGCGATGCCTGGGGATTTCCGGCCCTCGACGCATTGCTGCACGATCTCCGCTACGCCGTGCGCGGCCTTCGCCGTTCTGCCGGGCTTCACCGCGACCGTCGTCGTCACGCTGGCGCTCGGCATCGGCGCCAACACGACGATGTTCTCGATCATCGACCGGCTCATGTTCCGGCCGTATCCCTACATGCGCGCGCCGAACGAGGTGCGCCGCGTCTACCTGCGCACGACGGCGCGTGGACGCACCCTCACCTACGCGACGATGCCGTACACGCGCTATCTCGACATCGCGCGGGCGTCCCGCTCGTTCTCGCAAGTCACCGCCGGTCTCGGAATGGCGTCTCGCGGTCGGCACCGGGACAGAACACGCGCGTCGGGCACGTCGACGGCGTGAGCGCGTCGTTCTTCGACCTCTTCGACGCGCCGCCGTTGCGCGGCCGCTACTTCAACTCCGCCGAGGACGAGGCGCCGAACGGGACGCGCGTCGCCGTGCTCGCCTACCCGTTCTGGCAATCGGAGTTCGGCGGACAAAACGTCGTCGGCGAGCCGCTGCAGATCGGGCTCGCGAAGTACACCGTCATCGGCGTCGCTCCCGAGGGATTCGTCGGAACCGCGAACAACGGCGCCGAGCCCGATCTGTTCGTCCCGATCACGACGATCCCCGCGAACGTCAACCCGTCGGACGCGGGGAACTATCTCAAGACGTACACGTGGGATTGGACGGAGATCATCGTCCGGCGGCGCGCCGGCGTATCCGACGCCGCGGCGACCGCCGACCTCACGAACGCGTTCATTCAGAGCCGGAACGCGCAGCGACCGCTCAATCCGCGGATGACGCCGGACTCGCTCGCCAGGCCGCGCGCCCTCGAGGGTTCGTTGCGGTCGTGGGCCGCGCCCGACGCGGGGCTCGAGTCGCGCGTGCTCCTCTGGGTGGCGGGCGTCGCGGCCATCGTGTTGTTGATCGCGTGCGCCAACGTCGCGAACCTGATGTTCGCGCGAGTGCTCCGCCGCCGTCGCGAGATCGCCGTGCGACTCGCCCTTGGCGTGAGCCGCCAGCGGCTCGTCGCGCAGTTCATCGTCGAGGGAGCGCTGCTTGCCGCGACTCGGCTGCGCGGCCGGATTGGTGGCGGCGCAGTGGGCGGGGATCGCCGTTCAGACGTCTCCTCTTCCTTCAGGTAACGGGGCCAGACGGCGGTCTGATCGCGGATTGGCGGACGATCGGAGCGGCGGCCGCCTGCGCGTGCGTCTCGGCGCTTCTCGTCGCCGTTGGCCCGGCGATTCTCGCGACGCGATCGGATCTCGCCGGCTCGCTCAAGTCCGGCGCGCGCGCCGGCGTTACGCAGCACTCGCGCTTGCGATCGACGTTGCTTGGTCGCGCAAGGCGCGCTTTCGGTCGTTCTGCTCATCGGGGCCGCGCTTTTCGTTCGCAGCCTGACGCGCGTGGTTTCGATTCCGCTCGGCTACGACGCGAACAACGTCGTCGAGACAATCTTCGATTTCCGCGGACTTCAGATGGACAGCACGACGGGCGTCGCCGTGCGCCGCCGTCTGCTCGATGCGGCGAAGGCGATCCCCGGCGTGGAATCGGCGGCTCGCGTCAACAGCCAGCTGTACAGCACCAACACCGCGTACCTGTCGGTGCCCGGGATCGACTCCATCGCCCGACTCGGCCGGTTCAACTTTCAAATGTCGACGCCCGACTATTTCAGCGTCATGCGGACGCGGATCGTGCGCGGGCGCGCGTTCAACGCGTCGGATCGGGCGGGGGCGCCGCTCGTGGCGGTCGTGAGCCAGGCGATGGGGCGCGCGTTGTGGCCGAACCAGGATCCGATCGGCCAGTGCATTCACGTCGCGTGGGATGCTCTGCATCCGGAAACGCAGCCGCCGTGCAGGACCGTCGTCGGCGTCGCCGAAGACGCGGCGATGCAGACCGTCACGGACGAACAGCGCTACATGTATTACATCCCGGTGGATCAAGCCAATCCCGGGTGGGCGACGACGATTCTGGTGCGTGTTGCGCCGTCGGTGACGGACGGACCGGAGCGCGTGCGACGCGCGCTGCAGTCGGCCATGCCTGGCGACGGCTTCGTCATCGTGCGTCCGCTCGCCGAGTTGGTGGACATCTCGCGACGCTCGTGGCACCTCGGCGCGGTGCTGTTCACGACGTTTGGTCTCCTCGCGCTCGTCGTAGCGGCGGTCGGTCTCTACGGCGTCATCGCCTACGACGTCGCGCAGCGGCGCCACGAGATCGGCGTGCGGATCGCGCTCGGCGCGCGCTCGCGCGACGTTCTCGCGATCGTCGCGCGGCAAGGCTTGGGCTTCGTCGCCGCGGCCGTAGGGTTGGGCGTGCTCGTCGCGCTCGCCGCGGCGCGTTGGATTCAGCCGTTGCTCTACGGCGAGTCGGCGAAAGATCCGGTGGCGTACGCGGTCGTGTCGGCGATCATGATCGTCGTTGCGCTGGTCGCGAGCGTGGTGCCGGCGGCGCGAGCGGCGAGAGTCGATCCGAACATCGCGCTGCGGGCCGAATGAATCAGTCTGCGCGCAGCGCGGCCACCGGGTCGACCCTCGTCGCGCGCAGACTCGGCAAAGCGCTTGCCGCGGCGCCTATCAGCAGCAGCGCGAGCGCCGATCCGCCCAACACTATTGGGTCGCGCGCCGTGACGCCGTAGAGCAGCGAGGCGACGAGGCGGCCGGCGGCCAGTGTGACTATGAGTCCGATGGAACCCGGCCGCTACGACACGCGCGCCTTCGCCGATCACTAGCGAAAACACATCCGGGACCGAGCGCCCAAAGCGATTCGATCCCCATCTCGCGCGTACGCTGGCTCACGGCGAAGGCTACCACGCTGTAGACGCCGATCGCCGCGACCGCGAGGGCGAGGATGCCCAGAGCGGTAAACAGTTCCGCTCCCAGGCGCCACGGGCGGAATTGCGGATCGAGTGACTGAGCCATCGTGCGGATTCGTGCCGGCATCGTTCCGGGAACGACTGTCGCATCACGCGCGAAGCCTCGCGGGTAACGCCGGAGAGGTCTCGCGGGCTCGTGCGAAGAATCAGTTCGCCGGCCCCGAAAAAGGCATCGATCTGCTCGAGCGGGCGATAGAACTGCAGCGTCGGCTTCTCGATGAGCTCCCTGCGATGGACATCGGCCGCGACTCCAACGACCCGGGCGCAGGGTTTGGTTCGCTGGTCGAGGATCAGACACTGGCCAACGGCGGTGCGGCCGGGCCAGTAGAGTCGCGCCATCGCGCGGCTCACGACCACCACTTCAGGTGAACCGCGGCGATCGGTTGCTTCGAACTCTCGACCCGCGATGAGTGCCACCCCCGCCGTACGAAAATAGTCCGGCGACACGCCGATCATCGACGGAGCCTTCTCGTCGCCCAGCGGCGGGAGCGAGTCGCGATCGGGCAGGAACACGCGTGTAAATGCGAATCCGCCCATTGGCTGCGAGGACGCCAGTGCGACGCCGTCGACACCATGCGTAGCGCGAAGCCGCTCGGCGGCGGCCTTCAGGCCGGCCGTCATTTCCGCGGCGGGGAGCGGCGACGTGAGCGAGGGCTCGACGAACACGGTGTGCTCGATGTCGAAGCCGAGGTCGAGCGCGCGAACATTATCGAGGCTCCGGACGAAGAGCCCCGCCCCGACCAGCAGAACGACGGACAGCGCCGTCTGCACGACGAGCAGCGCGTGGCGCAGAACCGAGCGTCGGTAGGCGCCCTCGTGCGCGCCAGCCTTGAGCCAGTTGATGAGATCGGGTCGCGTCGCTTGGAGAGCAGGCGCGATCCCCGCCGCGACACCACAGAAAAACGTGACGCCGACGATGAACAATGCCGTACGACCCTCGACCGCCGTCGTGGCCCACTGAACGTGCGGCAACAGCAGACGTCGCAGCGCCGTGGCGGCCCAAAAGGCGAACGCCAAGGCGACCGCGCCGCCAATCGCGCTGAGTAGCAGGCTCTCGCTGAGGAGTTGGCCATAGAGCCGTGCCGAAGACACGCCGAGGGCTCGGCGAAGCGCGATCTCACGACGCCGCCGCGTCGCGCGGACGAGCAACAGATTGGCGACGTTGGCGCACGCGATGAGCAAGACCATCAGAGTCAGGCCGGCCAGCCGGAGCGAGATCGACAACTCCTGCGTCTTGTCCGCAGGCCCGGCGCCGCGAACGACCGGACCGGCGAGGATCATCGCCGTGGAATCGTCGCGAATCCGTCGATGTGCACGGCCCGGAGGGCAAGGCTCGCAGCCGCGGTCAGCTGTGTCATCGATGTCCGCGCCGGCGCGCGCGCGATCATTCGAAAGTTGTTGTTCGATGTCTCGTACCACGGCTCTCCGGACCGACCAGGACCGGAGCCCGCGGTGTTCGCTGGCAGCCAGACGTCGACGGCATTCACGTCGATCCCGGTGAATCCCGGCGCGGCGACGCCGACAACGGTGTAGGGCCTCGAGTTGATGAGGAGCGTCGCCCCGAGCACGTGTTCGTCCGCCTGGTAGCCGCGCCGCCGAACGCGTCGCTCAAGACGGCGACGGGCGTGGGCGACTCGATGCGACCCTCGTGCCGGCGAAGAACCGCCCACGCTCGGGAAGAGCCCGCCAACCCGAAGTACCCGCCGCTGACACGGCTTCGCCGAACGGGGATGCGTGATTCGCCGGCGATGATGGCGGCGGAGTCGGGTTCGGTGTAGGCCGCGAAGCGGATCGACGTGTCGGCGGTGGCGATGATCGCCTTGATGTACGGATAGCAGAAAGAGTCGTGCGTCATTCGCCCCGTGTGTTCGCGCGTGTTCACCTGCTCGATGTAGAGGCGGTGCACGTCGTTCGGAGCAGCGACACCGGTCGGCGGCCGAGTGAACAGCGCGTCGAGAAACGAAAACACCGAGGCATTCACACCGATGCCCAAGCCCAGGTCAGCGCAATCGCCAGGGTAAAGCCGGGAGCGCGCATCAGTCCCCGCCGAGCATAGTCGAAGTCCTGTCGGATCGCGTCCACCCAGGCGAGCGGAGTCATGCGACGCACCTCCTCGCGATAATAGGTGCTGTTGCCGAGCATTCGGCGCGCCGCGACCCGCAGCCAACTGGTCGTGGTTCTCGGCGCGCTGCGCGAGGGCCTCGAGGTCGGCGTGAAATCGCAGCTCCTTGGCGATCTCGTCGGAGTAGCGCTCGCCGCGGCGAAGCACAGCAGCCTGGAGCAGTCCGTCGAGGAGCGACATGGTCCCTCCGTTAGCTCGCGCCATCACGCGCGCGATCGCGGCGCTCACGCGCTGGTAGTGCGACTGCTTATCCTTGAGCTGTTTGCGACCCGAGGCGGTGATCGCGTAGTAGCGGCGTGCCGCTTGTCGGCGTTTCCGCCCACCGCACGGTCGCCCAGCCCTTGTTGAGGAGCCGCTCGAGCGCCGGTAGAGCGAGCCTTGCTCGACCTTAACACGCCTCCACAGTTGCGATGTGCTGCGCGATCGCTAGCCGTTAGACCAGCTGAGTGTCCTCAGAATCAACATCTCAGCGTCCACCATCGCCTGCACGTCAGCTCCATTCGTTCGCTGATATGTGACGCCAACATGTGCAGTCAGCCTACACATATGGCCGCCCGGCCGCGCCGTCAAGACCCTCATCGCAATACCGTCACCGCGACGTACGACGCCTGCTGCGGCGTGTGCCACACGCGGTGCGTCTCCGCCTTGAAGTCGCTCGCCTTCGCCTGGAAGATGTTCGGCACCCACGTCTGCGGATTCCGATCGTAGAGCGGGAACCAGCTGCTCTGCACCTGCACCATCATCCGGTGGCCCTTCGCGAACGTGTACGTCTGCTGGTGCAGGTCGACGGTGAACGGCAGCGGCGTGTTCGACGGAATCGGCTTGGGCGTCGTGAATCCCTCGCGGTAGCGGCCGCGCATGATCTCGTGCGCCACCATCAGCTGGTAGCCGCCCCAGTCCCAATGGCTCGGCACGCTGTCGGGGAAAACATCGATGAGCTTCACGACCCAATCCGCGTCCTGTCCCGTCGTCGACGCGACGATGTGCGCGACGACGTCGCCGGCGATCGTCACGTCTTCGGTCAGCGGCGCCGACTCCCACGTGAGCACGTCGGGGCGACCCTGGACGAAGCGCTGGTCCTGCGTCTCCCACGTGCGCCAGCGCGAGCCGCGCGGATCGTACGTCTGCTCGACAGGACGCGGACGATAGGGCACCGGATGCGCGGGATCGGAGACGAACTGGTCGTATTGCGTCGCTTCCGACTTTGGCGCGTCGAACGACAGCGTTCCGTTCGAGTGGAAGTAGATTTTCCGGTCCGACGCGCCCGACTTCGGCGGCCACGTGTCGAACGAGCGCCAGCGCTTGGCGCCGGCGTCGTAGAGGTACGCCGTCGGCTCGCTCATGCTTCCCTTGTCGTGCAGCCAGTACGCGAACCAGGGCGCCTCGACGTCGCGCAGGAACGCGTCGGCGGTGCCGGGATCGACGACGGGCATCGCGCGCGCCTCGTTGCGCCATCCGCCGTGGTTCCACGGTCCCATGACGAGGAAGTTCCAGTGCTTCGTGTCGCCGGGTTCGAGCGCCTTGTACGTCGCGAGCGGGCCCCAGCGATCCTCCTGATCCCACCAGCCGCCCACGGTGAGCGTCGGAACGGCGGGCGATTTGAGATCTCTCTCGACGGCGCGCGCCTGCCAGTACGCGTCGTAGCTCGGATGCTGCGTGAACGCCAGCCAGGTCGGAACGCGTCCGTGGAAGTATTTCGCGTCCGCGTTCGCCAGAGGCCCGAGCTCCAGATACCAGTCGTACGTGTCCCAGTGCGAGATCGGCGACGGAATCGACTGATCCTTGCTCAGCTCGAGATCGCTCGCGTACTCGAAGCCGTACGACAGGCGAAACGCGCCTTGGTGGAAGAAGTCGTCCCCCATCCACGTATCGGTCATCGGCGCCTGCGGAGATATCGCCTTGACCGCGGGATGCGGATTGATGCCGGCCATCGTCGCGAGGAATCCGGGATACGACACGCCGAACACGCCGACGCGGCCGTTGTTGTTCGCCACGTTCTTGATGAGCCAATCGACGGTGTCGTACGTGTCCGTGCTCTCGTCGGTGCCCTTGGCGTCGCGCGGATCGTGCAGCGGACGGTTCATGAAGAACTGTCCCTCGCTGCGATAGCGGCCGCGGATGTCCTGCGTGACGAAGATGTAGCCGTCGGCGGCGAGGAACCGGCTGGACGGTGACACGACGGTGTCGCCGGCGATGCCATACGGCGTGCGGGTCATCAGGATCGGCAACGCCGGATGCGACCCGCGCGGCTCGCAGATGCTCGTGTTGAGATGAACGCCGTCCCGGACCGGAATCATCACGAACCGGCAATTGAACGCCGAAGCAGCCGGCGATGGCTGCTGCGCCGAGGGCGCTCGCCGTCAACGAGACCAACAACCAGATGGCTCCTGTCGAATGCCTTAGTCATCAATGACCTCGTCGTTGGCTTTCTCCGTTTGTTTCCGTTTGTTCTCCGTTTGTTTCCGTGTTCCAATTGTTGATGCCCGTCATGGCGCGAGAGCTCGAGCGCCGCGTCAAGCCATAACGATTGGGACACGGAAACAAACGGAAACGCCAACGGAAACAAACGGGATTTCGCGTGCGCCGCCAATCCGCGGACCGGCGGCTGTATTTTTCAATCGTGCCCGATCCGACGACCGCGCCGCCGACCCGCCGCACCGCACCGCCGTCCGCCGCGGTGCTCACTCCGGCGGCGAGCGCCGTGGTCTCGTCGCTCAATCCGTTCCAGACGCTGCAACGGCACCGGAACTTCCGGCTGTTCTGGATCGGCCAGACGGTTTCGCTCATCGGCACGTGGATGCAGACGATGGCGCAGGGATGGCTCGCGTTAGAGCTCTCCAATAGCGCCTTCCTCGTCGGCGTCGTGGCGTCGGCGGGTTCGCTGCCCGTCCTGGCGCTCTCGCTGTACGCCGGCGTCCTCGCCGACCGCGTGGAGAAGCTCCGCCTCGTCAAGATCGGCCAGATCGCGTTCTGCCTCCAGGCGTGCGCGCTCTGGTGGTTCACCTGGAGCCATCACATCACGATCGCGTGGCTCCTCATTCTCGCGACGATCAACGGCGTGATCAACGCGTTCGAGATCCCGGCGCGGCAATCCTTCGTCGTCGAGCTGGTCGGGCGCGAAGATCTTCCCGGCGCGATCGCGCTCAACTCGAGCGGGTTCAACATCGCGCGCGTCGTCGGCCCGAGCATCGGCGGCGCGCTCATCGCCGAGCCTCGGCCTGGCGTGGTGCTTCGGCGTCAACGCGGTGAGCTACTTCGCGGTGCTGGGCGGCCTGATGCTGATCCGCCTTCCCGAGTGGACGCCCCCGCAACACGTCGTGTCGCCGTTCGAGGGCATCCGCGAGGGCGTGCTGTTCATGCGCGACACTCCGTCCATCGCGGCGCTCATGAAGTTCGTGACCGTCTACTCGATCCTGGGCGTCCCGTATCTCACGTTGATGCCGGTCGTCGCGCGCGACCACCTCGGGCTCACCGCGGGCGGATACGGTGCGATGCTGGCGTGCGTCGGCGTCGGAGGCGTGTCGGGGGCGCTCTGGCTGGCCGCGATCGGCGACCGCTTCAATCGCATGCGGTTGCTCGCGATCACGGCGTACGTCTACTCCGGACTCCTCATCGCGTTCGCGCTTGGTGCGCTCCGCCGGTGCCGCGTACCCGATTCTCCTCGGCGTCGGATTCACGATGATCGTGACGAGCGCCGTCTGCAATTCGACGCTCCAGCACATCGTGCCGAACGAGCTGCGCGGGCGGCTGATGGCCGCCTACTCGTTCGTCGTCGTCGGTCTCTCGTCGGTCATCGGCTCGTTCATCGCCGGAAGCGTCGCGCACGTGATCGGCACGCCGTGGGCGATCGGGGGCGGCGCGGCGATTCTCCTCGTCTATTCGTACTTCGCCTTCGAGCGGGGAAACGCGCTGCGAGACGTCTGAGTCCCGCGCGCGACGGCGTCAGTAGAGCGGCGGGGCCGCGGCCGCCCGCGCGAACTGTTTGCGCGCCGCATCCACGACGAGATCCGCGGCGCCGTCGAGACCCAGCCACGCGGTGTTCAGGCAGAGGTGGTAGTTCTCGTGGGCGAGCCAGTTGCGATTCCAATGCCGGCGAACGTACTGCTCGCGTTGCTTGTTCTGCTCGGCGACCATCTTGTCGGCTTCGTCCTGCCCGACCTTGAAGGTGTCCATCGCGTACTTGCGTAGCGCGGAGCGCGGCGCGTAGCAGAAGACGTGCAGGGCGTCCTCGCGCTCGGCGAGAAGACACTGCGCGCCGCGCCCGACGAACACCGCCGGGCCGGCCTGCACCGCCTCCTCGATGACGCGCTGCGTCACCGCGATGATTCGTTCTTCCGTCGTCTCGACCGGACCGGTCGGAACCGGCGGCAGCATCTCGGGGGACCCGAGCGACAGCGCCGACGCCAGGCGTTCCACGAGCGACGGCACCCGCTCGTCCTGCGCGCTCACTTCGGCGCGCGTCAGACCCGAGCGTTCGGCGATCGCGTCGACGATGTCGTTGTCGAGCAGCGACCAGCCGAGCGCCGCGGCGACTCGTTGTGCCACCTCCGATCCGCCGGAGCCGTACATCCGCGAGATCGTGATGACGGGCATTCAGCGCGCGGGAGCGATCTGCGACGCGAACTCTCGTTCGTCGTGCGCGTCGGTCGGCGCGTGGACGACGCGCCGCCGCACCTGCTCGACTACCTCGAAGCCGAGCGCGCTCCACGCGGCGACGGCGACGCGCGACGACGAGGCGTTGTGCAGCCGCATCTCGCCGAGTCCGCGCTCGTCGCACCAATCCTCGGCGGCGCGCACGAGCGCGCGCATCACGCCACGGCGCCGGGCCGACGGCACCACGTAGACGGAGGAGACGTAGCAATACCGCTCGGGCAGCACGAGCGGCGATCCGCGGACGTCGACGGCGCGGAGAATCCCGACCGCCTCGCCGCCCAGCTCGGCGAGAAAGAGCCGCTCGTCCGGCGGCGACGATCTGCGCGTGGTAGAGATCGAACGCGCGATCGACGACGTCGTGGTGAAGCTCGGCGTAGAGCGGGTGGTCGCCGTACTCACGAAGCAGCGCGAGACGCAGCGAGACGACCGTGGCGAGATCGCTCGGCTCGGCGCGCCGGACCGTGACGCGGCGCGATGCGTCAGCTCGGGCCGCCACCGAACAGATCCTGGTTCGGCCGCCGGCGCGGTTCAGGCGCGGCGCGGCCGTACTGGCCGCCGTCGCTGCGCGAGATCTTCTTGCGCGCGACGAGCGCCTCGAGCACCAGCTCGCACGCGGCGACCGCCGTGCCGGGGTCGTCTTCCGCCGCGAGCCCGACGTGCTTGACGATGCGCGTGAGGTCCGGGACGATATCGAACCCCTCGAGCGCGACCTCGGCGCGCGCGTCGTCGGCCACCTGAAGGGCGCCGCCCTCGTCGAACCACATGATGATGTCGTCGACGTTCACGCCGCCGGCGCGGTCGTGGAAGGTGCCGTCGGCGGCGCGCCGAATCAGCTCGCGCGCGATCGCCGGGCCGCCGACCAACTCGCCCTCGTACTCCAGCTCGATCTTGCCGGTGATCGCGGGGAGCGCGGCGTAGATGTCGGAGACGCGCGGCACGATGTCGGCGTCGCCCGACACGATGGCGCGCCGCTCGGCGTTGGAGACGACGTTCTCGGTGACCGTGATCGGCATGCGCTGCGACACGCCCGAGCGCTTGTCGATGCGGCGGTCGTTGCGCGCTTCGAACGCGATGCGCTCGATCAGCTCGGCGATGAAGTCGGGGACGCGGACGGCGCGGCTGTCGCGCTTGATCCACGCCTCCTGGCGCGTGATGTCCATGCCCAGCTCGACGGTCTCCGGATAGTGCGTGCCGATCTCGCTGCCGATGCGATCCTTGAGCGGCGTGATGATCTTGCCGCGCGCGGTGTAGTCGTCGGGGTTCGCGGTGAAGCAGAGCTGCACGTCGAGCGGAAGGCGGATCGGGTAACCCTTGATCTGGACGTCGCCTTCCTGCATCACGTTGAACAATCCGACCTGCACCTTGCCGGCGAGGTCCGGGAGCTCGTTCAGCGCGAAGATGCCGCGGTTCGCGCGTGGGAGCATCCCGTAGTGGATGGTCAGCTCGTCGGAGAGCATGTGTCCGCCGCGCGCGGCGCGGATCGGGTCGAGATCGCCGATCAGGTCGGCGATCGTGACGTCCGGCGTCGCGAGCTTCTCGACGTAGCGATTCTCGCGGCCGACCCAGGCGATGGGCGTGTCGTCGCCCGCTTCGGTGATGAGGTTCCGCGCGTACTTCGAGATCGGGGCGAACGGATTGTCGTTGACCTCGCTGCCGGCGACGATCGGCAGCGCGTCGTCGAGGAGGCTGACGAGCGCGCGCAGAATTCGGGACTTCGCCTGTCCGCGCAGGCCGAGCAGGATGAAGTTGTGGCGCGACAGCACCGCGTTCACGAGCTGCGGCATGACGGTGTCTTCGTATCCGATCACGCCGGCGAACAACGGCCCCGCGCCGCGCTGACAGAGGCGCTCGAGGAGGTTGTATCGCATTTCGTCCTTGACCGAGCGAAACGCCCGGTCGGGGACGCCGTAGGGGGAGCGCTTGAGGGCGCCGAGGGTCTCTGGATGCGCCTGCACGACAATCTCCGATTGCAGCAAATGAGGCCCGCGACCATCGCGGCCCTGGTTCAATCAAGGGGACTAGACGAAGGCCGCGCAAGAGCGCGAGCCGGGGCTTTTCAGTCGGCCAGCCCCACTTCCACGAGGTTGTCGTAAAAGACGGGTCCGTGCCCGAGGTCGGTCTCGCGCTGCGACGTGGTCTGGTTCGCGTTGGCGCCGTCCGCGGCGAACTTGCCCCACCAGATCGACGGGGCCCAGACCACGCCGGGGCGGATCGAGTCCTCGACGCGGGCCACCGCGGTGAACGCGCCGCGGTCGTTGTGCACGACGACGCGCGCGCCCACGCCGATGCCGCGTTCCTCGGCGTCGACCGGGTGCAGCAGGCACTCGGGCTCGCGGGCGCCGCGGCGCAGCGCGCCGATGTTCACGAACGTCGAATTCAGGAACTGATGGGCCGGCGAGGAAATCAGCGTCAGCGGATAGCGGCCGGCGAGCTCGGGCACGTCGTCGGGGAATTCGTACGGCGCGGTGAACGTCGGCACCGGGTCGACGCCCATTTTCTCCAGGCGCGGCGAGTAGAACTCGCACTTGCCGGACGGCGTGGGGAATCCGCCATTCTCGTACGGCAGATACGGCGTGGGCACGTTGAGCCGCGTCCATCCGCGTTCCATCAGCGTTTCGAGCGTCACGCCCGCCATCTTCTCGCTCGTCGAGTCGAGCGCCTGCCGAATGAGCGTGAGGTCGTCGTCGCGCAGCGACGGATCGTCGAGCCCCATGCGGGCCGCGATGCGGCGGAAGATCTCGCTGTTGGGCAGCGACTCGCCGAGCGGGTCGATCGACGGCTGGTTCAGCGTGACGTAGTGGTGGCCGTAGGAGAGGTGCAGGTCCCAGTGCTCGAGCTGCGTCGTCGCGGGAAGAACGATGTCCGCGTAGTCGGCGGTGTCGGTCTGAAAATGCTCGAGCACGACGGTGAACAGATCGTCGCGGCGCATGCCGGCGAGCACGGCGTTGCGGTCGGGCGCGACGGCGCCGGGATTCGAGTTGTAGACGACCAGCGCGCGCACCGGCGGGCCGCCGACGCCCGCGTCCTTCGTCGTGAGCGCCTCGCCGAGGCGGATCATGTTGATCGTGCGCACCGGCGGCGAGAGGTCGGGGCGCTCGACAAGCGCGGTGTTGAACTTGAAGTTCTGGCTCGACGACAGCTGCACGCCGCCGCCGGCTCGCCGCCAGTGGCCGGTGAGCGCGGGCAGGCACGCGATCGTGCGCACGGCCATTCCGCCGCCGCCGTGCCGCTGCAATCCATAGTTGACGCGGATGAACGCGGCCTTCGCGCGGCCGTAGCGTTCGCCGAGTGAAACGATCACCTCGGGCGCGATGCCGGTGATTCGCGACGCGCGTTCGGGCGTGTACTCGCGCGCGCGCTCGCGCAGCGCGTCGATGCCGGTCGTGTAGCGCGCGATGTAGTCGTCGTCCTGCAGTCCGCGCTCGAGGACGACGTGCATCATGCGCCAGGGCGAGCGCCGCGTCCGTTCCCGGCCGGAGCCCGATCCATTCGTCGCATTGCGCGGCGGTCCGCGTGCGGATCGGATCGATGGCGATGATCGGCGCGCCGCGCGCTTTGGCCTCGAGCACGAACGGCCACATGTGCGGATTCGACGTCAGCGTGTTGGTTCCCCAGAGCAGCACGAGATCGCTCTCGGGAATCCCTTCCGGGTCGGCGCCGACGTTCGCGCCGACGGTCATCTGCATGCCGATCTTGCCCGGCGTCGAGCAGATTGTGCGGTCGAGCTTCGACGCGCCGATGGAGTGGAAGAACCGGCGGTCGATCGACGATCCCTGCACGATGCCCATCGTGCCCGCGTACGAGTACGGCAGGATCGCCTGCGGGCCGTCGCTGGAATTCCGGATCTCGTTCAGGCGCGTCGCGATCTCGTCGAGCGCCTCGTCCCACGAAATTCGCGCAAATTTTCCTGAACCTTTCGGGCCGGCGCGGCGCATCGGATGGAGCAGCCGGTCCTCGTGGTATGTGCGCTCGACGTACCGGTTGACCTTCGCGCAGAGGAAGCCGCGCGTGAACGGATGCTCCGGGTCTCCCGCGACGCGCACGGCGCGCCCGGACTCCACCGTGACGAGCATCGCGCACGTGTCGGGGCAGTCGTGCGGACACGCGCCGCGGACGATGCGCGACGCGGCCTCCGGATCGTGCGACGCGGGCGCGACGGTGGGCGTCATGTGTGGCAAGCTAGGAGAGTTGGGGAACCCGAACCAGCCCCGATGGGTCGAAGTGACCGTGCGCCGGTGCAAGGAACTCGTTGGCCTGGGCCGACTTGCCCCACGGTTGAGCGCTCCTTGACAGGCCCCCCGGGGCCCATAAGTTTCACGCCGCTCACCCCGAGCCCCCGTCGCGTGCACGAACCACGCGGATACTCTCGTCCTACTCTTCAGGAGATTGTCATGAAGCGCCTGGCTGTCGTTGCCGCTGTGCTCGCGATTGTCGCTGCATGCTCGAAGTCGGAAAGCGCCGCAAAGGACACGACGCCGCCCGCTATGGCGCCCGCTCCGTCGGCCGCGCCTGCTGATACCGGAATGAAGATGGACAGCAGCAAGATGACGATGGACACGACGAAGAAGGACACGCACGAAGAAGAAGCCGTAAGCTTCTCCCTTCGGAGTCACATGGGCGCGACCTCCACCGGTCGCGCCTTTTTCGTTTTCCAATACCAGTTCCGTCAGCCGTGCTCGCGCCACCAGCGGAACGCTTCGGGCACGCCGGCTTCGGGGCGCACCGACGGCGCCCACCCCAGCTCGGCGCGCGCGCGTTCCGACGTGAACGGATTGTCGCGAGTCAGCCAAGCCAGCGACGCGCTCGAGACGACGCTCATCTTGCCGCCGGTCAGCGCGCGCGTGATCGCCTTGACGGCGCGCAGCGCACCGCGCGCGACGGGCGTCGGAACTCTCACGAACCGAATGCGGCGGCCGAGGCCTTCACCCGCGAGCTCGAAGAAGCGCCGCACCGTGACGTCGAAATCGTTGGCCAGGTTGTACGCCCGGCCCGCCGCCGCGTCGCGCGTGGCGGCGCGCACGACGCCGTCGGCGACGTTCGCCGCGTGCACGATCGAGAACTTCGATCCGCCGCCTCCCACCAGCGGGACGATGCCGCGCGAGAGAAGCCGCGCGACGCGCGGCACGAACTGCCGGTCGCGATCGCCGTAGATGACGGTGGGACGCAACGCCGTCGCCCAGATTTCGCCGGCGGCGTGCGCGCGCATCACCAGCTCCTCCGATTCCCGTTTGGAACGCGCGTAGTACGCGCGCTCGGGCAGCGGCGTGAGCGGTGTCGTTTCGTCCGTCTTTAGCCCGTCATCGCGATAGCGCGCGGCCGGGCCGTACACGCCGACGCTGCTCAAGTGGATGAGCCGCGCGCCGCTCGCGCGCGCCGCCGCGATCGCGTTGATCGTCCCGTCGACATTGGTCCGACGAAACGCCTCCCAGCCGCCGCTGCGGCGTGATGGCCGCCGCGTTGTGAAAGATCGCGTCGCATCCGGCGGCGGCTCGCGCGAACGCGTCCGCGTCGAGCACGTCTCCCGTCACGCCTTCGCCGCCGAGCGTCTCGACGAGCCGCGAATGCGATCGCACGAGCGCGCGTACGCTCCATCCGTCGCGCACGAGCCGCTCGATGACGTGCGAACCGACCAGCCCCGTGCCGCCCGTCACGAGCGCGCGCGGCACGCTCGCGCTAAGCCGAGAAGGGAAGCGCCGCCACGTCGACTCGCTGCTCGCCATGCTCCGACCGCGCCGTCAGCGACGCGCCCGGGCTCACCTCTCGCCGAACCATTCCGATCGCGATGCCGCCCAGCCGCGGCGACGACACCGCGCTGCGCACGTCGCCCACGTGATTGCCGGTGTCGTCGATGAGCTGCGAACCGGTTGGCGGCGGCGCGCCGCCGCCGGCGGCGCGCAGTCCGCGCAGATGCCGATTCACGTGGCCGCGAAAGTGCACGCGCGCGACGACCTCCTGCCCGATGTAGCACCCCTTCGTGTACGAGATCGCGTCCATCTCGTCGAGGTTCGCTTCCTGCGGGATCGTGTTCTCGTCGATGTCGATGCCCCACTCGGGACGCCCGGCTTCGACGCGCGCGATCTCCCACGCCGCGAGTCCGGCCGGCACCGCGCCCGCGGCCACGGCGTCGCGCCACACGCTCTCGAAGATCTCGAACGGCACGAACAGCTCGTAGCCCTCGAGCGCGAGGTCCGGGACTCGCGCGATCATCGCTTCCGCGCCGTGCACCGTCGCCGTCAGGTTGTCGAACGGCGCCAGCGCGCCGAGCGTGTCGGCCGCGACGCCGGAGAGCCGCGCGACGATGCGGCGCGCGTCGGCGCCGAAGATTCCGATGTCGCGGATCGCGTGCGAGTCGTCGCGATATCCCGCCAATCGCGGGTTCACGTACTTCTTCACCATCGCCAGGAATCCGGGCCACGCGCGCGGTGAAGTGTCGACGAGGTACGACGACGCGACGGGCATGGCGAAGATCCGCAGGTCGGCGACGATGCGCCCCTTCGCCGAGAGCGCGGCGGCGTAGTGGCCATGTCCCGGGGCCGTGGCGATGACGTCGCTCGTGACGAGACCGGTGAGCGCTTCGCCGGATTTCTCACCGAAGAAGCGCATCCGGCCGCGAAAGCTTCGGTCGACGACGATTGCCGCCGTGCGCAGCGCGGCGAACTCGGCGGCGACGTCCGAATACGCGACGACCACATCGCGTCCGCCCAGCTCCAACGTCGCGGGCGACGCCGAGGCCGCGCCGCGCGGAACCGTTTCGAGTTGGTGGCGTGAAGTGCGGACTGCTCATCTCATGGTCCTCGTTTCGTCCCGCGCGGCCGCGTAGCTCTCGTCGAGCAAGTCGACGGGATGCACGACTGCGACCTTCGAGCCGCTGCGCAATAGTCCAGCGCCGATCTGCATCATGCAACCTGGGTTGCCTGTCGCGACGACGTCGGCGCCCGCCGCCTCGATGTTCGTCAGCTTGCGTTGCAATACCAGATCAGACGTCTCCGGCTCCACCAGATTGTAGATCCCGGCGCTTCCGCAGCACATCTCGCTCTCGGTGAGGGGCACGAGCTGGAGTCCCGGAATAGCGCGAAGCACGGCGAGCGGCTGGCTCGACACACGCTGCGCGTGCAGCAAATGACACGGAGCGTCGTAGGCGACCTTCATCTGCACGGTTCCGCCCGGATGCGGGCCCGCGACGGCGACGAGCTCCGAGACGTCGCGAACCTTGGCGGCGAACCGATCCGCTCGCTCGCGCCACTCGGGGTCGTCGGCCAGCAGCTGAGCGTACTCTTTCATCGCCGCACCGCATCCCGCCGCGTTGACGCAAATGAAATCCACGTCCGCCCGCTCGAACGCCGCGATGTTGCGGCGCGCGAGCCGGCGCGCGCCCTCCGCGTCGCCGGCGTGCGCGTGCAGCGCGCCGCAACAACCCTGGCCCGGAGCGTCGGCGACGGCGTAGCCGTTTGCCGACAGCACACGTTCGGTCGCGCGATTGGTCTCCGCGAACAGTCCCTCCATCACGCAGCCGGTGAGCGGCGCGACGCGACCGCGATCGCCGGCGCGTCCGTTCACGTTGGCGCGGGCTTGCTTGCGGCCGCGGGATACCGCGGCTCGTGGAGCTCAGCATCGCCATCGAGAAACCGATTCGCCCGGGAAGGCGCGACAGCAGCCGAGCGACTCCCGTTGCTCGCAGGACGCGTCCGCCGAACATCGCGAGGCCGAGCAGACCCGGGCGCTCGAACGTCGAGAGAATGACGCGCGCGACGCGCGGAAGCGGCCGGTGCTCGGCGATCGTCTCGCGCGTCGCCTCGAGCAGGAATCCGTACGGCACTCCCGACGGGCACGCGGTCTCGCAAGCGCGGCAGCCGAGGCAGCGGTCGATGTGCGTCTGCACGCTCTCGCTCGATGTGTCGAGCGTACCGTCGTAGAGCGACCGCATCAGCACGATTCTGCCGCGCGGACTGTCGTTCTCGTCCTCGAGCGTCACGTAGGTCGGGCATGCCTGAAGGCAGAACCCGCAGTGGACGCACGCGTCCAGTCCCGCGCGCTGGCCGGCGAGCGGCGTGCCGGGAATGGCGCAGTCGGTGCGGGGCCGGCGCCGCGGTGGCTGGCTGCGTCACGACACGGTGCCGAGGATGCCGTGATTCAGAATGTGCCGTGGATCGAATGCCGCGCGAATGCGCGACCGGAGCGGATCGGCCGGCCGGGCGAGCGGCGGCACGGTCCACAGTTTCGCGGGAGCGCGTTCGGCGATGATGCGCGATCGCAATCCGGCGAGCGTCGCGGCCGCCCGTTCGACGGACGCGGCGGCCAACGGAATCGCGCATCGGACGATGCCGCGCCCGGGCGACGCGCTCACGCGGGCGTCCGGGTATGGCGCGGCGATCGCGATCGCATCGGTCCACGTCGAGCTCACGTCGGCCGGCGCCCGCGACAGTCGCAAGACGAGCGATGCGTCGGCGTCGGCGGCGCGAAGCGCGCGCCACACGCTCGATTCCATTTCGCGAGAGTCGCCGAGCTCGGCGATCGCACGCCGCTGCGCGGCGACCGCCTCGCCATTGCCGCCAATACGGAAGAGCACCGCGGGGCCGCCGACGCCGATTTGACGGCCGAGCGTGTCGTTGACGACTTCGCAGGCGAGTGGAACGAACGGCCAGCGCCCGACCGCGGAGCGCACTCCGCCAACGTCGATTTGCCCGTCGTTCGGCGACACAGCCAGCGTGACGTCCGCCTCCGGCCGCGCGTGAAGCCGCACCGTGACTTCGGTGATGACGCCGAGCGTTCCCCACGACCCGGTAAGGAGGCGTGTGAGGTCGAAGCCGGCGACGTTCTTCACGACTCGCCCACCGCCACGGACGGCCGCGCCGAGTCCACTCACGAACTCGAGGCCGAGCGTGAGGTCGCGCGGCGCGCCGAAGCGAGTGGCGAGCGGGCCGGAGGACGCCGTCGCGATCGTCGCGCCGATCGTTCCCTCGTCGGAGCCGAACGGGTCGAGCGCCAGCATTTGCCCGTGCGGCGAGACGGCGTCGTGGATCTCGCCGAGCGTCGTTCCCGCGAGCGCGGTCAGCGTGAGATCGCCGGGCGTGTACTCGGTGATCCCGGCGTGCGCGGCGAGCGAGAGCTCCTCGGATGATTCGACCGGTCGGCCGGCGTCGAGCCACGTGCCCGCGCCGACGATTCGCAGGCGCGCGCCGCGCGAGACCACGTCGCGAACGTGCTTGGCGATCGTCTCGGTCGACGGAGAAACCGCGGTTGTCATGCGACTGACGCGCCTCGCGCGGGTCTCGCCGCGCGAGCGCCGTGCCATTCGCGGCACGAGTGCATCGGGACGACCTTGCCCGGATTGGAACGCCGCTCGGGATCGAAGACGTCGCGCAGGCTGCACATGGCGGCGAGCGATTCCGGCGAGAAGATCATATCCATGTATTGCAGCTTGTCGATGCCGATGCCGTGCTCGCCGGTGATCGTGCCGCCGGCGTCGACGCACGCGCGCATGATCGCGTGCATCGCGGTCTGCACGCGCGCCGACTCGTCGGGGTCGTTGGCGTCGTAGGCGATGTTCGGGTGCAGAGTTGCCGTCGCCGGCGTGGAACACGTTCGCCACGCGAAGCCGCAGGTCCTCGCCGATTCGGCGGACTTTCTCGAGAACCTCGGGGAGCTTTGGTGCGCGGCACGACGGCGTCCTGCACGACGAGGTGCGACGAGATGCGGCCCATCGCGCCGAACGCCTTCTTGCGTCCCTGCCAGAGGCGCGCGCGCTCGGCTTCGTCGCGCGCCACGCGCACGGTGCGCGCTCCGCTCGACGTGCAGATCGACTCGATCGTGGCGACGTCGTGCTCGAGTCCCGCGGCGGCGCCGTCCACTTCGATGAGGAGCACCGCGGCGGCGTCGGTCGGGTAGCCGGCGGCGTAGATCGACGCCTCCACGGCGCGAATTGTCGCCTGGTCGATCATCTCCAGCGCGGCGGGGATGATGCCCGTCGCGACGATGGACGTGACGGCCCGCGCCGCGGCGTCGAGCGACAGAAAGTCGGCGAGGAGGGTGCGAACCGCCTCGGGATTTCGCGTGAGGCGAACGGTGATGTCGAGCGCGATGCCGAAGCAGCCCTCCGATCCGACGAAGCACGCCGACCATGTCATAGCCGTCGGTCTCGCCGGACGCGCCGCCGAGCGAGACGATCTCGCCGTCGGGAAGGAGCGCGGTGATCGCGAGGATGTGGTTCGTCGTGACGCCGTACTTGAGACAATGCGGGCCGCCGGCGTTCTCGGCGACGTTGCCGCCGATCGTGCACGCGGCCTGGCTCGACGGATCCGGCGCGTAGTGGAGTCCGTGCGGTGCGACGGCGCGGCTCAGCGCGGCGTTCACCACGCCCGGCTCGACGGTCGCCGTGAGGTTGTCGGGATCGACGGCGATGATGCGCGTCAGGCGATTGAGCCCGAGGAGCACGGCGCCCTCGGCGAGCGCGCCGCCGGAGAGGCCGGTGCCGGCGCCGCGCGGCACGAACGGCACGTTGGCGCGAGCCAACTCGCGCACGACGGCGACGACTTCGTCGCGCGTTCCGGGAAAGACGGCGAGTCCGGGTTGCTTGTGGTATGACGGCAGCGCGTCGGACGCGTAGGTCAGCAGCTCGCTCGGCCGGAACAGGACCCGCTTCTCGCCGACGATCGCGGCGAGGCGCGTCGGCGAGCGCGCGCGTCGATGAGGTGCGGGGGTCTCGGGCAATGGGGCGAGGACGCGGAGACGTGTCACTCGAAAAAAACTACGCCCCGGCGCGCTGGGGGCATAGCGCGCCGGGGCGTCGTCAAGGCGAGGGAGCGAGCGCTACGCGGCCCAGAACCCGGAGAGGGCTCGGCCGTCGGGGGACTCGCGGAGCTTTTCGAACGCGCGCTCGCGGATCTGGCGGATGCGCTCGCGGGTGACGCCCATGAGGGCGCCGATCTTCTCGAGCGTCATCGCCTCGGAGCCTTCCTCGAGCCCGTAGTACAGGTAGAGGATCTTTCGCTCGCGCGGCGTGAGGTACTTCTTGAATACGCGATCGATGAACTCGCGCATCAGCTTGTAATCGGTGACTTCCTCGATCTCGGTGCCGTCGACGCCGGCGAAGCGCTCGCCGAGGGTGGACGCTTCGCGATCCGACCTATCGATGGGAGCGTCGAGCGAGACTTCGGTCGCCGACATCTGGCGCGCGGCGCGGACGTTCTCGGGCGTTTCGTCGAGGAGCTGGCTGACTTCGCCTTCGGTGGGGTCGCGCTTGAGGACTTGGGCGAGGATCGTCTCGGCGCGGGCGAGACGGATGAGCTGCGAGTTCTGGTTGAGCGGGATGCGGACGGAGCGGGTCTGTTCGGCGAGCGCTTTCAGGACGGCTTGTCGGACCCACCATACGGCGTACGAGATGAACTTGACGCCCTGGTCCGGGTCGAACTTGCGCACCGCTTTTAGCAAACCCTCATTGCCGATGGCGACGAGCTCACTGAGGTCGAGGCCGTGGCCCTGGTATTTCTTGACGTAGGAAATGACGAACCGGAGGTTCGCCGTGACGAGTCGCTCGGCCGCTTTCTCGTCCCCCTTCTGAGCCCGGCGCGCCAATCGCCGCTCTTCCTCGGGCTCGCTGATCAACGGGAGCTTTTGAATGTCCTGGAGGTACTGATCGAACGCGGTAGACGGAGACGATCGGAAATAACCCTTCGACGATCTGGTCTCGGTCACTTGCTCCATACACACTCCTTCCCGATTGGCGCCGGTGAGGTAGCGCGAGCACAAGCGACGCCCGCGCGATGTAGAGCCTGTAGAGCCGTAGCAGGGGACGGCAGGATAATGTTGGGTTATAGGGGCGTCAACAGACATTTGCGCGCTTACGCCGCTGCGCGCGGCCGAACGATTCTATCTCGTTGGCCTGACACGAATTTGGGGGTTACTCGACGCGTACTGCTTGAGCTCGCTCCTTCGGTCAGCGTGACCGAACTCACACTTCTTCGCGCCGAACAAACGCCGCGATTGTACGCAGTCGCCTGGCGGACCGAACCGGGCCGCTGCATACGGCCCAGTCGTCACGCCGAGGCAGCCCTTCGAACCTCAAGCGTCGTCGGGCGAGGGCGGCTTTCGCTTGGAGGCAGCGGGCTGCCGATCGATGTGCGTCGTGGGCTGCCCCCTCGAATCGCTCGCCGGCGGCATGCGGGTCGTCGGCTGCGTTTTCGCCGCGTCGGCCTGTTCCATCAGCGTCGTTTTCAGCTCCATCAGCACCGTGCGGTCGAGCGTCGGCGCGTTTGCCGTCGCGCCCGTGAACTTCGACGGCCGAGCGCGCGGACGGCGCGTCGCCCACGCGCCGATCGCGACGAGCGCGACGACGACGACCACGATGACGGCAACCGTCGGCACGTTGAGCAGATACGCGGCGACCGCCAAACCCGCGACGAGAACGATTAGACCGAGCAGATAACCCGCGAACGGTGACATAGCACACAGGGAAGAGCGACTACATCACGAAAGAAGCAAGCGGCGAGCCGTGCTCAGGCGAGCACTTCTCGAACGATCGCATCGGGAACCGCAACCGCCCAACCGTCGTTTTCCGCGGCCATCGTGCCGATGCGAGTCGGAAGCGCGTACTCGGCTTTGCCGCCGCGTGCCTTCTTGTCGCCGTGCGTCGCCTCGATGACGCCGCTCGCCGACATGCGCGACGGGAGTGAGGCAGGAAGTCCGAACGCGCGCACGGCCGATTCCACTCGCGACGCCGTGCCCGACTCGGCGACGCCAAGTCGTTCGGCGATGCGGCTCTCGACGCACCATGCCGACGGCGACCGCCTCGCCGTGCAGGATCGAGTAGCCGCTCATGTGCTCGATGGCGTGGCCGATTGTATGACCGAAGTTGAGGATCTTGCGGAGTCCCGACTCGCGCTCGTCGCGGCGCACGACGTCCGCCTTGATCTCGATGCTCCGGGCGACGAGGTCGAGCATCTGAGCGCCGCCGACGTCGATCTCGTCGATTCGCTCGGCGACCGCGGCGACGCTGTCGAGGTAGCCGGCGTCGGCGATGACGCCGTGCTTGATGGCCTCGGCCATTCCCGCCGCCAGCTGCGCGGACGGAAGCGTGGCGAGGGCGCGCAAGTCGGCGACGACGGCCGCGGGCTGATGAAACGCGCCGACGAGATTCTTGCCCGCCGGCGTGTCCACGCCCGTCTTTCCGCCGACCGAAGCGTCGATCATCGCGAGCAGCGTCGTCGGCACCTGCACGAACGGAATGCCGCGCATGAACGTGGCCGCGACGAAGCCGGCGAGGTCTCCGATCACGCCGCCGCCGAGCGCGACGATCGTCGTATCGCGGCCGAAGCGCGCGGCGAACAGCGCGTCGGTGACGCGCGCCCAACTCTCTCGCGTCTTGTGCGACTCGCCGGCCGGCACGGTGAAAACGGCGGCGTGCTCGGCGCCGAGCGCCTCGAGCACGCGCGGCCCGTACGCGACGCCGACGTTGCTGTCGGTGACGACGGCGTAGCGGTGCGCCGGCGCGGCCTCGCGAACGACGTCGCCGAGGCGTTCGAGGATTCCCGCGGCGACGGTGACGTCGTACGTCGGCAGCGCGATCCGGCGCGCGCCGCTCGCGGCGGCCGTCACCATGCCGTCTCCTCGGCCGACGCGCGTTTGTTCGCGAGGCGCGCGAGAGTGAACAGCAGGTCGGAGAGCCTGTTGAGATAGACGATGACGAGCGGCGGGATCTCCATCTCGTCCGCGATGTCCACGATCCGGCGCTCGGCGCGGCGGCACACCGTGCGCGCGACGTGGAGCGCGGCGGCTTTGGGAGAGCCGCCCGGGAGAATGAAGGCGCGCAGCGGCTCGAGCTCCGCGTCGGCCGCGTCGATCGCGCGCTCCAATTCGCCGACGCGTTCCTGGTCGATCTTGGCTTTGTCGAGGTGCATGCGCATTCGCTCGCGATCCGGCGTCGCGAGCAGCGCGCCGATGGCGAACAGATCCTGCTGGATGCGAACGAGCAGCGCGTCGATCTGCGGGTCGGGGGGCGAACCCGCCGCGCGCGCGACGCCGATCGTCGCGTTCAATTCGTCGACGTCACCGTAGGCCTCGACGCGCGGATGGCTCTTCGGCACGCGGCCGCCGCCGAAGAGTCCCGTGTCGCCGGTGTCGCCCGTCTTCGTGTAGATCTTCATCGCGCTCTAATGTATGGCAGCGGCTTCACGATCGCCCACGGGTCGCCGGTCTCGCTATCCTTGTCTACGGCATGATCGCACGAAATTCGCGACATCACGATCATCGGCGGCGGCCCCACCGGGCTGTTCGCGCTTTTCTACGCCGGCATGCGCCGCGCGTCGGCGCAGATCGTCGACGCGCTGCCGGAGCTGGGCGGGCAGCTCACGGCGCTCTATCCCGAGAAGCTGATCTTCGACGTCGGCGGCTATCCGGTCGTGCCGGCGAAGCAGCTCGTGAAGTCGCTCGCCGAGCAGGCGGCGCGGTTCGGAGAGCCGGTGCACCTCGGTCATCGAGTGGACGGTCTCGAGGAGGTGGACGGCCACTTCGAGCTCGTGACGGACAAGGCGCGGTTTCCGTCGCGCGCGATCGTGATCGCGGCGGGGATCGGCGCGTTCTCGCCGCGGCGTCTTCCGCAGGAGTGCGCGCAACCGTGGTACGGCCGCGGGATCCACGACATCGTGACGGATCCGGAGACCTTCCGCGGCAAGCGCGTCGTGATCATCGGCGGCGGCGATTCGGCGTTCGACTGGGCGACGCAGCTGCTCGAGCGCGCGACGCGCGTGACGCTGGTGCACCGCAGCGACCAATTCCGCGCGCACGCGGCGACGGTCGCGCAGTTCATGACAGGCGGTCGAGGCGGGGCGCGCGGATCTGTTCACGTTCCACGAGCTGCACGACATCAAGTGCGTCGAGATCGCCGACGTCTTCACGCACGTGGAGATTCGCGACGTCAAATCGAAGGCGACGCGCATGGTGCACGCCGACGCGATCATTCCGATGCTCGGTTTCGTGAGCGACCTCGGCGCGCTGGCCTCGTGGGGCCTCACGTTGGAAAAGAAGCGCGAGATCGTCGTCAACAGCATGATGGAGACCGGGCGTCCCGGCATCTACGCGGCCGGCGACGTGACGACGTATCCGGGCAAATTGAAGCTCATCGCGACGGGATTCGCCGAAGCGGCGGCGGCGGTCAACCAGGCCGTGCACTGGATCTATCCCGAGCGGAAGGTCGCGCCGGGGCACTCGTCGAACATGGAGCTGTTCGGGCAGAAGGACGACTGAAGCGTCGGTGGACGGGTGGACGGGTGGACGGGTGGACCGGTGGACCGGCGATCACACCAGCTTCGGGCCGTAGCCTCCGGGGTCATACCCCGTGCTGAATCCCTTCGGGTGACGCTCGGCCAATTTCGATAAGTTGGCCGCGGCGACATTGGAAAGTGAGATGCCGAGCGAGTTCGCCGCGACCGCGAGGCACCACAATGTGTCCCCCAGTTCCTCGATCAAGCGCGCTTCGTCGACGTCACGCTGCTGAAAGACGCGCTTGCGAATGAGTCCGAGAAGTTCCGCTGACTCCTCGGCGAGTCCGGCACCTGCGTCGAGCAAACGGTCGCGGTCACTGAGTGCCGGGTTGATCGTTCGCAGCGCGGCGCGTTGGTAGTCGTCGAGGTTCACGGGTGGACCGGTGGACGGGTGGACGGGTGGACGGGTGGGGAAGACAACTGATCTGAACAGCGATTTCGCGGAGGGAAGCGCGGATTTCGCGGATACGACAACAACGAACTGTAGGGAACAACAAACATCAAGAAGTTCAGCCTACGGTACAAGCGACCCCGAATGATGTAGCGCTACCCAAGGATCACCATCAAAGGCACTCCCGCAATCAGAGGTTTTCATCCGCGAAATCGTTGTTATCATCCGCGAAATCGTTGTTCCCATCAGTTGCCGTTCCAGTTGCGGTTGTAGTTGTCATTGCCGTTCCGGCTGTTGCCGTTCCGGCTGTTGCCGTTGCAGTGGTTGCAGGTCCATTCCTCTACTGGTATCGGACCCGTGGATCGGCTTTCGCGTACGCGAGATCAGTTATCAGGTTCACGATGACGAACACCGTGCTGAGGAACAGGACGGAGCCTTGGATCGCCGGCAGGTCGCGGCGTGAGATGGCGTTCACGACGTAACGCCCGATCCCCGGCCAGGAAAAGATCGTCTCGGTGAGAATGCTTCCGGTGAGATACGCGCCGAAGTCGAGGCCGAGGACCGTGATCACCGGGATGAGCGCGTTGCGGAGGGCGTGGCGCGTTGTGACGACCCATTCGCCGAGTCCCTTCGCGCGGGCCGTGCGGACGAAATCGGCGTTGAGCGCGTCGAGCATCGCCGAGCGCGTCATGCGCGCGAGGAACGCGATCGAGCGCATGCCGAGGGTCAGCGCGGGGAGCACGAGAAAACGAAGACCTCCGTATCCCGACGGCGGCAGCCACTTGAGCGTGACGGCGAAGAGCAGGATCAGCAGCAGTCCGACGTAGTACACCGGAAACGAGATTCCCAAGTACGCGAGCCCGAGCGCGAAGCGGTCGACGAGCCCGCCGGGGTGACGCGCGCTGAGCACGCCGAGCGTGATCCCGACGAACGAGGCGAGCAGCATCGCGGCGCCGGCGAGTTGCAGCGTCTTGGGAAAGCGCTCGCGAATGTCCTGGGCGATCGGGCGGTCCGTGATGTACGAGCGGCCGAGGTCTCCGACGGCGACGCGGCTCACGTAGTGCGCGAAGCGTTGGGGCAGCGGGTCGTCGACGTGGAGCTCGGCGCGGAGACGCGCGATCGTGGCGCTGTCGGCGCGCTCGCCGATCATCGCCTCGACGGGGTCGCCGGGCGCGACGTAGAGCAGCAGGAACGCGACGACGAGCACGCCGAAAAGCGTCGGCACCGCGAGCAGCAATCGCCGCGCGATGAACCCGCTCATTTCCGCGTCCCCGCCCGATCGATCGTCACGTCGAGCCAGCGCTGGCCGTTGAAGATGACCGGCGGCACGAAGTGCTTGATCCAGGGCTGAACGGCGTAGAGCTCATCGTAGAAATAGAGGAAGACCATCGGCGCTTCGGCAAACGCGAGCGAGTCGGCCTGGCGGTAGAGCGCGTTTCGCTTGGCCTCGTCGCTTTCCAGCCGAGCCGCGGTGACCAGCGAATCGAAGCGCGCGTTCGAGAAGAACGACACGTTCCCGCCGGCACCGCGATTCGCGGTGTGCAGCAGCGGATAGAGAAAGTCCTCGGCGTCCGGATAGTCGGCGTACCAGTCCTTGAGGATCATGTCCGTCTCGCCCTTGCGGGCGGCGGCGCGCGACGCGGCGGACTCCCGCTGCACGATCTTGGCGCGAACGCCGACGGCGCTCAGGTACGCCTGGACCGTTTCGGCGATCCGAAGGTAGATGGGGTTGGTGGAGACCCAGAGCTCGACGTCGATTCCGTTCGCGTGGCCCGCGGCGGCGAGCAGCTGGCGCGCCTTCGCCGGGTCGTAGGCATATGGCGCTCGCGAGCTGTCGTATCCGCCGAGTGTGGGAGGAATCACGCCGTTGGCGCGGATGCCGCGGCCGCCCACTAGGCGCTCAATGATCCGGTTCACATCGATCGGCGTAGTTGATCGCCTGACGGACGCGCGGGTCGGCCAACGGGCCGCGTGTCGTGTTGATACCTATGTACACCAGCTCGAGCGCCGGCGTCGACATCAGCATCGGCTTGCGGCTCTCGTCTTCGACCCAATCGCTCGCTTCGGAGGCAGGGATCTGCAGCACGTCGACGTTTCCGCTCTCGTACTCGGCGACCGCCGTGCTCGGCTCGGCGATGATGCGCGCGCGGAGGGTGTCGGTCTTCGGCGCGCCGCCGAAGTACCGCGGATTCTTCGCGAAGAGCAGGAAGTCGTCGTGCTTCCAGGTGACGAGCGTCCACGGGCCGGTGCCGATCGGGTGCTCGCCGAAGTTCGCCGGGGTGTTCAGCGGGACGACCGAGGCGACGGGCATCGCCAGCATCTTGGTGAAGATCGCGAGCGGCTCGTCGAGCGTGACGACGACCGTGGAGTCGTTCGGCGCGGCGAGTCCGGCGATGGACTTGGCCGATCCCGCCGTTGAAAGCGCGCGCGCCGGCGATTGGAAACAGGAACTGCGCCGCGCCGCTCTTCGTCGCCGGGGCGAGCGCGCGCTCCCAGCTGGCGACGACGTTGCGCGCGGTGAAATGCGAGCCGTCGTGGAACGAGACGTCGGTTCGAAGATGAAAGGTGTAGCGGCGGCCGTCGGGGGAGATTTCCCAGCGCGTGGCGAGCGACGGCTCGACGCGCGCGTCAGGCGTGAAGCGCGTGAGGCCGTCGAACAGGTAGCCGACGGCGCGGCCGGTGGGGACGTCGGTCGAGAGCGCGGGGTCGAGTGATCTGGGGTCGTAGATGTCGCGCGAGTCGACGATTTCGTCTCGCGACGGCGCTCCGGGCGCGCCGCATGTCGCGAGCACGAACGCCGAGAGGAGCGCGAGGGCGGCCGCGGCGACGCGCGGTCGTGCGTCTTCCATTGACACTGGCTGAGTGGCGCGAGAACTTACGCCATCCCGCCGTCAAGCGTCAATCATATGCGCCCGCCGGAGGCTGTCCGCGCGGGCGCGTCGTGCGTCAGCACCGCCGAAGCGTCGGGTGGTGTCCATGATGATCGCTTCCCCGGCCGGCCACGGCCGGACCTCACGAGGGGCAGTGACGGCCATTCACACACAGGGCGATCCCAAAGTCGTTTCGGCGACCCGCGTTTGCGTCGCCGCTCGCTCTCGTGTCCCTCGCGATGCTCCTGCCGGCCCGCGCCCGCGCGCAAGAGTGCGGCGAGGGCGACCGTCAGGTGCGCTCGCTGCACTTCGTCGGCAACAAGACGTTCGACGACGACGCGCTGTCCGCCTACGTGGTGACCACGGCGTCGTCGTTCGCGAAGCGCCACTTCCGGATCTTCGGCACGGCGCGCTGCTATCCGGTCGGCGGCCTCGCGCAGGACACCCTCGAACATCAAGAATTTCTACAAGGCCAACGGCTTCTACGACACGCGCGTCGACACCGCCGTGACGATCGTCGGCCGGGGCGTTGTGGACGTGACCTTTCGGATCGACGAAGGGCGGCCGCTTCTGCTCGACTCGCTCGAGATCACCGGGCTGGGCGCGGTCCCGGACTCGTCGCAGATCACCAAGGATCTGCAGCTCGAGGTGGGCGAACGGGTCGGGCGGCTCAAGATGGTGTCCGACGAGGCCACGATCCTCTCGCGCCTCCACAACTCCGGGTATCCGAAGGCGCAGATCTATCCGCAGTTCGACACGCATCCGGCCGACCACCGCGCCGAGGTGCGGTTGGAGGTCGTGCCCGGTGTGCGTACGCGCTTCGGGGCGATTCGGGTCGCGAGCACGTCGCAGACGGGCGGGCCGCCGAAGATCGATTCCGCCGTCGTGCGCCGTCTGCTCGGCTTCGATTCCGGGGACCGGTACAGCGACGACGCGATGGCGAACGCGCAGCGCAACCTCTACAACCTTGGCGCGTTCAAGCACGTCCAGCTCGATACGACGAGCCGCGAGGCCTCCGTGACCGACGGCGGCGGCGCGCCCGCGGTCGGAGGGACTGAGCGCACCGCGAAGGACAGTCTCGCCGACACGCTCACCGACGTCCTTGTCACGCTGCGCGAGGACTACCTGCGCCAGTACGACCAGGAAGAGGGCTGGGCGACGCTCGACTGCTTCCGGCTCAACGCGCAGTACACGAACAAGAATTTCCTCGACGACGCGCGGCGCCTGGAGCTCACGGGGCGCCTTTCGAAGATCGGCTACGGCAGCCCGCTCGCGACTCCCTCGACGCGCAACCTGTGCTACCGGCCGCGCCTCGACCAGGACAGCATCGCGAGCTCGAAGATCAACTACTACCTGGGCGCGTCGATGCGGCAGCCGACGCTGTTCGGCACGCATTGGGTTCCGGCGTACACGGCGTACACCGAGCGGCGCGGCGAGTATCTCGCGTATCTCCGCACCACGTACATCGGCGGCGACGTGTCGGCGACGCGTTCCATCGGCGAGGGAATGCCGCTGCGCTTCGGCTACACGCTGGAGTACGGAAAGACCCAGGCGCAGCCGGCGGTGCTCTGCGCCGAGTTCTTCCGCTGCACGATCGACGAGCAGGAGCAGTTCGAGCGGACGTTGCGCCTGGCCGTCGGCAGCGTGTCGCTGCAGCGCATTCGGGTCGACGACCGCGTCGAGCCGACGCGCGGCTACATCATCGCGGGCGAGCTGCGCGGCGCCGCGCCGGCTGATCGGATCGGATCCGTCGCAGCAGTTCGGGAAGGGCACGATCGAGATCTCCGGCTACAAGTCGCTGTCGAAGAACTTCGTCATCGCGGCGCGGATCAGCGGCGGTTTGATCACCGCGCCGGCCGATTCGACCGGCGCGAAGCTGCCCCCCTATCAGGAACGCCTGTTCGCCGGTGGGCCGAACAGCGTGCGAGGATTCGGGCAGAACCTGCTCGGTCCGGTCGTCTACCTGCTGGGAACGGGGCAATTCAACGTCGACACGGTCGCCCAAACACATGACATCCACGACCACGACGTACGTGCTCAAGGATGCCAATCCCGTCACTCGAACGCAGCCGCTCGGCGGCAACGCGCTGTTCGTGTTCAACGCGGAGTTTCGGATCCGGGATCCATTCCTGCCCAACCTCCTCCAGTACGTCCCGTTCGTGGACGGCGGCCAGGTTTGGACCCAGGTCCCCAACGTCAGCAACTTCCACCTGTTGCGGGGCGTGCTCGTCACGCCGGGGCTGGGGTTCCGGATCACGTCGCCCATCGGCCCCATTCAGATCAGTTTGGGGTACAACCCCTACCTGAATCAGCAGGGCCCGGTGTACTTCGCGTCGCCGGTCGATCCCGTCACGGGGGCGGCACCGCTCATATGTGTGACGCCACCCGGGGACCCGACCGTCCCTGTGACGATAAGTGCGAACGGCTCGGTGACTCAGGCGAAGTGCCCGGCGACGTTCGCGCCGCCGCGCGCAGCAAGCTTCTTTCAACGGCTGACGAAGACCTTCTCGATCGCAACGAGCTTCTGACTCAGACATGAAGCGCCGCAGTCTCGTCGCGCTGGTGGCGGCTGGCGTCCTGGTCTTCCTCGGGCTCCTCGCGGTGTCCGGGGTGTTGTTCGTCACGCGCACCTACCGCGGGCGCGAGTACGTGCGGTCGTTCGCCCAGCCCCTCATCGCGCGCGCGATCAAGGGAAACATCTACCTCGGTCACCTGGGCGGCAGCTTCCTCAACCAGCTGACGATCGACAGCCTCGCGATTCGGGACGAGCGCGGCGAGCTGTTCGTGAGCACCGGGCCGATCACGCTCGACTACAACCCGCGCGACATTCTCGACGCGCGCGCCTTCATCCGCCGCGCGACAATCGAGCATCCCTACGTCCACGTCATCCAGCACAACGACTACAGCTGGAACTTCAAGAAAATCTTCGCCAGCACATCGCCGGCGAAGCCGAAAGAGGTGAGCACGCGCGGCTGGGGCAACTACGTCGTGGCCGATTCGGTGAAGCTCCACGACGCGACGTTCCTCGCGACGTTGCGCTGGCAGCCCGACGATTCGCTGAAGGGCGCGCGCCGCGACAGTGTGATCCGCGTCACGCTGGCGAATCCCGCGCGCGCGGTGACACCGACGTACGACGGATTCGGGCGCCTGTATGCGTGGCGCAACATCAACGGCCTGATCTCGCACGCCCGGCTCGCCGACCCGGACAGCGACCAGAAGTACGGCCGGGAGTTCAAGGTCGCCACGCTCTCGGCGGACGAGTTCGAGCCGACGTTCAAATACCGAAACGTCGTGGCCGACGCGCGCCTCCAGGGCGATTCGGTGTGGTTCCAGTCGCCGCACTTCGAGCTGCCGTCGTCGAACGGACGCGGCGCGGGCAAGGTCTGGTGGGGAAGCGACCTGCCCGTGCGCTACGACATCATCGTCCACGGCAACTCGGTGGCGCTCGAGGACGTGAACTGGGCCTACCCGCCGCTTCCCGACGACCGGCGGCGGATCGGTGGATCTCTCGATTCGGAACGATCCGACGAACCTGCAGATCCTCGATTTCCGGCTGACGAACATGGACGTGAAGACGACCGGCTCGCACGTCACCGGAACGATGTCGTTCGGCACCGGCGCGCCGGTGCTGCTCGTGCGGAACGTGGATCTGAAAGCCGATCCGGTGGACTTCGACTTCGTGCGCTACATCAACCAGAAGCCGTTCCCCGTGGATTGGCGCGGACAGCTCTATGGAACGGTGAAAGGGCGCGGCGGTCCGCTCACGCATTTCGTCGTCGAGCAATCGGACGTCACGTTCCACGACGCGCACGTGCCGGGCGCGACCTCGCACGCCACCGGCAAGGGCGAGCTCGACATCCTCTTCCCGGCATTCACCGCGTTCCATCACTTCGACGTGAACGCGACGTCGGTGGATCTGCGCTCGATCGAGTATCTCTATCCGGCGTTTCCGCGACTCGGCGGCACCGTGTCCGGCACCGCGACGCTCGATTCGTCGTGGCTCGACGTCCGCTTCTCGAACGCCGACGTCGTTCATCAGGACGGTCCGGGCGATCCGTCGCACCTGACCGGAAGCGGGCGCATCACGTACGGCGATCCGTTCATGACGTACGACGTGACGCTCGACGCGCGGCCGCTGTCGCTCACGATGGTGTCGCGCTCGTATCCGAATCCGCTTCGCGGACTGTGAGCGGTCCGGTCAAGGCGCAGGGGCAATCGCCCGATCTCGCGCTCACGACGACGCTCACCGGCGACGCCGGCACGTTCAGCTTCGACGGACGAGTGGACCTCGATTCGGTCGGCGGATTGGGCGCGCGGGGACACGGTCAATTCAGCGCACTGAGCCCGTCGACGCTGCTCGCGAAGGCCGACGGCGCGCGCGGCGCGTTCAGCGGGCACTATGAAGTGGACGTCAACGGAAAGAACGCGAGCGTGATCAACGGGACGGCGGGCGTCGCGATCGAGCGCACGTCGTTCGACGGCGTCACGATCTACCCGTCGCGGGCGCGCGCGACTTTCGGTGACGGCCGCATGCGCGTCGACACGCTGATGCTCGAAACGAGCGCCGGAACGTTGGAAGCGAGCGGAGCGATCGGTCTGCCGAAGGGCCCCAGCGACTCGCTCGCTTTCAAGTTCACGCTCGACTCGCTCGGCGGCCTGCGCCGCTATTTGTCGAGCGCCGACTCGACCGCCGCCGCCGGATTCGTTGTCGGGCGAGATGAGCGTCAGAGGTTTCGCTCAGGGACGGCTCGACTCGCTGCGGCTCGCCGGCACGCTCACTGGGAATCAGCTCTACGTCCAGAAGGACAAGACCCGGTCGGTCACGATCGGGTTCGACATCGCGGACATTCCGAACGCGGCGGCCGGGCGGCTCACCGTCAGCGCCGACTCGCTGACCCTCGGCGGAGTCGCGCTCGACACGCTTGGCGGAACGCTGATCGCCGAAGACGCGTCGCATGCGCGGTTCACGGTGGGCGTGCAGAGCCACAACGGCCCGCTGGGCGTTGCGGGCGGAACGTGGAGCCTGCTGAAGAATTCGTGGGCGGTTGGCCTCACGTCGCTCGCTCTCGTCGTCGGCAAGGACGAGTGGCGCCTCGCGGGTCCGGCGCGGCTGGAGCGAGACAGCATCGGCACGCGCCTCGACTCGCTCATTCTGAGGAATCGAGACACCGCGGTAGTCGCGATGAGCGGCGACGTGCCCACAACAGGCAACGTCACCGGCCGCGTCCGCGCGACGAACCTTCCGCTCGACGACATCGGCGTCATCGAGCAGTTCGCCGACAGCCTCGCCGGGCTGGGCCGAGTGGACGCGACGCTGTCCGGGACGCGCGATCATCCGATTCTCACGGGTGAAGCCCAGATCACCGAGTTGCAGCGGTTCGGCGTGATGTTGGACCGCGTGACGCTGAACGGCCAACTCCACGATCGCGACGCCGATCTGAGCTTAGCGGTCGTCAGCAAAGGCGCCACGACGCTGACGGCCAGCCTCAAGCTCCCGATCGACTTCAAGCTGTTCGGCATCAAGACGCGCAACGACGCCATGAGCGGCGAGATCCACGTTCCGGCGACCGATCTGTCGATCGTCCAGCTCGCCTCCCGCTCGTTCAGTCAGGTGTCGGGCACGTTGCGCGGGGACATCATCATTTCCGGAACGCCGAGCGCGCCGGTGTTCAGAGATACGGTCAGCTGCGGGTCCGCGCTCCTCCGCTGCGCGCGCGGCGTGCAGATCGTGAACGGAGCCGCGAAGTTGCCGCAACTCGGCGTCGATCTCGCCGACATTCAGTGCACCGTATCGGGGGCTGGCGCGCTCACCGGAGGCGACAGCCTCAGCATCTCCGGGTGCAGCGCGACGTCGCCGGCAACGCAGCGCGGAGCGGAGCGCGGCGCGATCGCTGTCGACGGCTGGGCGAAGAACGTCGCCCGCTTTCTTCTCACGAAGCCCGATCCGCTCAAGCCCGCGCCGGCCCCGTCGTTCCGGATCGCCGTCGGACTGCGGAATTTCCACGCGTTCAACAAGCGCAGCGTCGCCGATGTTTACGTCACGGATGCGTGCGATAGACCCGGCTGTGGCCTCGATTCGATTCGGCTCGTCGGTGACCTGAACGGCGCGCGGCTCACCGGAGCGGTCCAGGTCGACCGCAGCGCGATCTTCCTCGCCGACCGCGACCTCGCGCGAAAGCTCCAAACCAACGAGGACCTCTTCGGAGACTTCAAAGGCGAGACGGTCGTCGGGGGACGGGCGGGGCTGTCCACGCTGCTGACGAACCTGACCCCGAACTTTACCGTCACGCTCGGCAACGACGTCCGGCTCAAGTCGAAGGAAGCCGACGTTCGGCTGGCCGGATCGCTGGACGTGGTGAAGTCGACGGCGCGCGCGAGCCATCTGCTCGCGTCGACGAACCAGTTGATCCCTCAGTTCGGCCTCGAGGGCACGCTGCGCACGATCGGCGGCAGTTACACGCTCGACCTCGGTCTCGCGCAGCGGCAGTTCGACGTTCTCGCCGACGGCACCGTGAACTTCACGGGCGACGCGGAGAACCCGACGCTCGACATCGCCGGCCAGTACAACGTGAAGCAGTACCGCGATCGTGACCTTGGCGTGATCGTCCATCTGCGCGGACCGTTGATCCCTTATCCGGAGATCACTTTCACCAGCAACGCGGACTACGCCATCTCGCAGTCGGACCTCGTGAGCTACCTCGTCACGGGCAGCGCCGGGCTTCGAGCTCAGCGCACAGAAGAGCGAGGTCCTCGCCCAGTTCATCGGGCCGACACTCAGCGCTTTCGCGGCCAACAACCTGCGCCAGCTCGTCGGGCCGTGGGTCGACGCCTTCCGGTTCGAGCTGGGCAGCGGGACGCAGCAGCAATCGGGTCAGACGTCGAGCAACGTCGGGCAGTACCTCTACGGCGCCACGGTCGGCGTCGAGAAGCAGGTCGCCGACAAGATGTTCATCAGCCTGAACACGGGACTCTGCCAGCTCGACCCCCAATTCACCCAGACGAACCTTTTCGCCGGAGTCGGCGCGAAGGTCGAGTACCGCTTCAAGCCGGCGCTCTCGACCCAGATCGCGGTCGATCCGTCGACGACGGCGCGGACGTGCTCGGGCGGACAGAGCATCATCGGCGTCGTGCCCCAGCCGCAGAACTTCAGCTTCTCGCTGCACCACACGTTCCGCTTCTGATCAAGAGCGCGATCGTCATCGCGAATCCGGCGTCGCGCCGAGGAAGACGGCTCGCCGGCCACGCGCAGCGCGCGCTGACCGACCGCTCGGTCGAATGCGACCTCGTGTTCACCGAGCGGCCCGGTCACGCGGCGGAGCTCGCGGCGAGCCATGCGCACGCGTACGACGCGGTCTTCGTCGTCGGCGGTGACGGCACGGTCATGGAGGTCGCCGCGGCGCTCGCGTCCCACGCCAGCGAGACGCCCGATCGGGGTTCTTGCCGGCGGCACGGGCAACCTTGTCGCTCGTGCCTTCGGGATACCGCTTTCGGTGTCGAAGGCGGTTCCGGCCCTCCTCGCGGGTGTCGAGCGCCGAGTGGACCTTGGACGGCTCGACGGGGGGGGCGGGTTTTCCGTCGCCGCCGGGGTGGGGATCGACGCCGCGATGATCGCTGAAACGCCTGGCTGGCTCAAGCGTCGATTGGGTGTCCTCGCCTACATGATCATGGGCGCGCGCGCCGCGCTGCGCACCGTGGGTCGCCGGGAATTCTTCACGGCCCGGATCACGGTCGACGGTGTGGTTCACGAGCGACGCGTCGCGATGGTGATGATCGCCAACGTCGGCGCGGTGCTCGGCGAGCGCATGGTGCTCGGTCCGGAGATTCGCCCCGATGATGGGATGCTCGACGCCTGCCTCTTTTCGCCGAACTCGATGCGCGACGCGCTGCGCATCGTGCGCCGCATGGCGTTCCGCGACTTCGCCGACGATCCGTGCGTGCTGTACGTCGCCGGGCGCCACATTCGCGTCGAGACGGATCCGCCGCGTCTCTGGCAGGCGGACGGAGACGTGATGGGCACGACTCCCTTCGCCGCCGCCATCGAGCCGCTGGCGGTTCGGCTGCTCGTCCCGCGCGGCTGACGCGTTGACCCCCCCCCGCTCCCGACTCCCGCGCACCGCCTGAGGGCGGTGGAGCAAGCGCCGCTCGCGACGGTCGCCCGCCTGCTGCGCGAGCGCAACCAGCTCTTTCTCCTCCACGAAGCGCTGGCCGAGGTGGAGCGGGCCCGCTCGCTCGAGGAACGGCTGGCGGTTCTCGAGACCGCCATCAAGCGCATCGGCTACGGGCGCGTCGAGACGCACGACGACTTCGTGATGCCGTCGGCCGATCAGGTCGCGCGGCGCATCAGCAACTCCATCGTACTCGCGTCGAACGACCTCCTCGTGCCGCTCCGCGCGGTCGGCGGCGCGGCGCTCGGCACGCTGGTGCTCGGCGACCCGGTCGACGGCGCGGCGCCGACGGCCGATCGCGTTCGCACGGTCGAGCTGTTCGCGCAGCAGGTCGCGTCGATCATCGAGAACGCGAGGCTCTACGAAGAGAGCGAACGCCAGCGCGGACGCGGCGAGGCATTCTCCGACATCGCGCGCGCCGTGAGCGGGTCGCTGCGGCTGGACGACGTGATGACGCTCGGCCTCGGCCACGCGATGGCGCTGCTCCACGCGCAGGGCGCGACGCTCAGCCTCGTGCGCGATCAACAGTTGACGATCGTCGCCGGACTGGGCGCCGGTGAATGCCTTGTCGGCGCGCCCTTGCCGCTCGACTCGAGCTTGAGCGGACGGGCGATCGCCGAGCGGCGGCCGCTCATCTGCAACGACACGAACGTGCCTCACGTGTACTCGCCGACGCGCATCGCCGCGAACGTCGAGCGCGCGCTGATCGCTCCACTCTTCTCGAGCAGCGGCGCCGATCGGCGCGCTGGCGGTGATCAATCGCGAACGTCCGTTCTCCGAGGACGACGCCGTCGTGCTCGAGCGGCTCGCCGACCAGGTCGCCGTCGCCGTGACGAACGCGCGCCTCTACGAGGACGCGCAGGCCGTCGCCGAGCGCTACCGGCAGGCCGTCGAGGACGAGCGGCGCGCGCGCGAGGCGGTCGGCGCAGTCCGAGGCGCGATACAGAAACCTGTTCGAGACGGCGACCGACGCGATCTACACGCTCGATCCGCAGGGCGCGTTCACGTCGGTGAACGAAGCGACCTGTGAGCTCCTCGGCCGCGACCGCGCCGACCTGTTGGCGCGAAGCCCGCTGCCGTTCGTGTCGTCGGGCGACACCGGCATGGTGAAAGAGCAGTTCAAGGCGGCGCTGCTCGGCCAGGCGAGACGGTACCAGTGCCGGTTCATTCGGCCCGACGGCATCTCGCGGCTCGCGTCGCTGACGAACTCGCCCATCCGGCACGGATCGCAGGTGATCGGCATCCTCGGCGTCGCGCGCGACATCACCGACGAGCGAGAGCGCGATCTCGCGCTCGAGCGCTCGGAGATTCGCTACACGCAGCTCGTCGAATCGGCGTCGGACGCGATCTTCACCGCCGACACGTCGGGACTCCTGACGGGCGTGAACCGGTCGCTCGAGGAAGCGACGGGGAAGAGCCGCGACGAGCTGATCGGCCTACCGGTGGTGTCGCTGATCGACCCGCGAGACCAGTCGGACGCGCAGGACGGCCTTCGCGCCGCGCTCGCCGGCGAATTTCCGCGCGGCCAGCTCCGCTACACGAATGGCGACGGCGCGGTCCGTCACTGCTCGCTGACCGTCACGCCGCTCACCGAAGCGGGCGTCGTGACGGGAATGCTCGGCATCGTCCGCGACGTCACCGACGAGCGCCGTCTCACCGAGCAGCTGGTGCAGCAGGAAAAGCTGGCGGCGGTCGGCGAGCTGGTGAGCGGCGTCGCGCACGAGCTGAACAATCCGCTGGCGAGCGTGATGGCGTTCGCTCAACTCCTGCTCGTGGCTCCGGCCGACGCGCCGCCGGACCGCGAGGCGATCGACGCGATCAACCAGGAGGCCAAGCGCGCGGCGAAGATCGTCGCCAACCTCCTCACGTTCGCGCGCCAGCACCAGCCGGAGCGCACGATCGCCGATCTGAATCGCGTCGTGCAGGACACGCTCGAGCTGCGCCGCTACGCGATGCGCACGGCGCAGGTCGAGATCGACGCGCACCTCGACCCCGACCTGCCGCTCACGTGGGCCGATTCGTTCCAGCTCCAGCAAGTGGTGCTGAACCTCCTCACCAACGCCGAGCACGCGCTGTCGAACTGGTCCGGGGAAAAGCGAATCGTCGTGACCACCGCACGTCGCGGAGACCAGCTCGTCGTCTCGGTCGCCGACTCGGGTCCCGGCGTTTCGCCGGAAAATCTCTCGCGCATCTTCAATCCGTTCTTCACGACGAAGCCCGTCGGCGAAGGCACGGGACTCGGCCTCTCGATCTCGGACGGCATCGTTCGCGAACACGGCGGACGAATTCGCGTGGACTCGCAGCCCGGCCGCGGCGCGACGTTCGAGATCGAGCTGCCGCACGCGTTGCCGCCGGCGTCGACGCCGACCGGTGGCGACGAGGCGGCCGCGGTCGTTCCCGGCACGAAGCGGCTGCTCGTCGTGGACGACGAACAAGCGATCCGCCACGCCGTGTCCATCTTCTTCCGCTCGCTGGGCCACGTCGTGGACGTGGCGTCGAGCGGCGCCGAAGGACTGAGCCGCGCGCGCAGCGCCGACGTACGACGTGATGCTCCTCGACCTGCGCCTTCCGGACTCCACCGGCGACGCGATTCTTCGCGCAGCTGCAGAAAGAGGGGCGCGCCCCGGCCCGGGTCGTCTTCGTCACCGGCGACACGCAGAGCGCGGCCGCGCGCGCCGTTCTCGAGGCGACCGGGTGCGAAGTGGTCGGGAAGCCGTTCCTTTTCGACGAGCTGGCCGCGGTCGTCCTCACGGCCGAGGCGAGCTGACAGCGCTATCTTGAACGCATGGGTATTCAAGAGCGCGACGCGATGACCTGCCGCGCGTGCGGCAACGAGGAGCGCGCCTCGGAAGGCTATCCGTGCGTGGATTGCGGCACCTTCCTGTGCATCCTCTGTGACTTGCGCGGTGTGACGCGGTGCAAAGCATGCCAGGCCAAGCGACAGGCGAGCGTGGCGGAGCAACCCAAGCCGGTGCAGTGAGCGCGTCCGTCGATTTCGGCCGCCTCGGCATCGCGATCGGTCACGCGAGCGACGAGCGCGGCGCGACAGGGCTGACTGTCATCCGCGGCTCGAAGGGTCCGTTGCGTGCGGGCGTCTGCGTCGTGGGCCGCGCGACGGGCAGTCGCGAGATCGCCGCCGCATCGGCCGACCATCACGTCGACGGGCGCGTCGACGCCATCCTGTTCACCGGCGGATCGGCGTACGGGCTCGATGCCGCCGCCGGCGTGATGCGCTGGATGGAAGAGCGAGGGCACGGCCATCCGGTGGGCTCCGGGGTCGTGCCGATCGTGCCGGCCGCCGTCGTGTTCGACCTCGCGCCGCTCGGACGGTTCGACGCGCGCCCGACGGCCGAGATGGCGTACGCCGCGGCCGACACGGCGCGCAGCGAAGGAGTGTCGGAGGGTTCCGTCGGCGCGGGGACAGGCACGACGGTCGGCAAGGTCGCGGGTCCGGCGTGGTGCATGAAGGGCGGATTCGGTTGCGCGATCGAATCGACGACGTCGAACGACCTTTCCGTCGGCGCGATGGTGGTCGTGAACGCGTTCGGCGACGTGCGCGACGCGCGCGGCGAGATCATCGCGGGGGCGCGCCGCCCGAGCGGCGGGTTCGCCGACACGCCGCGCGTGCTCGCGTCGGGAGACATTCGTTCGCTGAGCAAGTTCGACGACCTCGGCGCGCAGAACACGACGCTCGCCGCCGTGGCCGCGAGCGTTCCGCTCTCGCCGAATACGTTGACGCAGCTCGCGCGCGCGGCGAGCGCCGCGCTCTTCCGGCGCATCACGCCGAGCGGGTCGTCGTTCGACGGCGACATCGTGTTCGCGCTGTCGCCGATGGCCGACGAAGTCGCGCGCGTCGAAGCGCTCGTCGTCGAGTCGCTCGCCGTCGCCGCGCTGGAAAACGCGATCGAGCGCGCGGTGCGCTGCGCGCGCGGCCGCGAAGGAATTCCCGGGCTCGCCGACGCGCATGCCTGAGTCGCGCGCCGCGCGGCGACGCCATTCTCTACTGCGCGATCATTCGCGCGCCGGTCGCGCCGATGCACGGCGAGCCGCGGATCTCGAGCGCGATGATCTCGCAGCAGCTCGCCGGTCACCGCGTCGACGCGCTCGCCGAGGATGGCGAGTGGGCGCGCGTCCGCGGGACGGACGGCTACGAGGGATGGATTCACGCCGGCTTTCTCGCCAAGGCGCCGGCCACCACCGCGCGGCAAAGCCGTCGCATCACGCGCATCTCACTCGGCTGCTCCACGAAGACGGCGTCGGGCGTGAGCCGCGTGCTGCCGCTGCGCGCGTTTCTCGCTCCCGACGAGACGCTCACGTCGGGCGAGGTGATCGAGTCGACTCGGCGCGCGGCGAGGTTTCCGCTCGACCCGGACGCCGTCGTGAGCAGCGCGCAGACGTATTTCGCCGGCACCAGCTACCTGTGGGGCGGCGTCACGCCGTGGGGCGCGGACTGTTCGGGGTTGGTGCAGACCGTGTTCGCGCTGCACGGCAAGCAGCTTCCGCGCGACGCGTCGCAGCAGGCGCAGGCCGGCGAAGACGCGGGCACCGACGCGACGGGAGCGGCGCTCGAGGCCGGCGACCTTCTTTTCTTTTCCGATCGCGACGACAAGCGCGTCACGCACGTCGGCATCGCGACGGGCGACAAGCGGATGGTGCACCTCGGTCTGGGCCGCGGCGGCTATTCGGTCGAGCGGCTCACCGACCGGAAGGACGCGTACGTCGCGCTGCTGCGAAAGCGCTTCCTGTTCGCGCGCCGCGTCGTCTAACTCACCAAGCCGTTCGGCACCATCGTCGTCGGGGAGCGAACCTGCACGCCGACGTCGATCGTCGGCTGGTCGTCGACGGCGATCGCCATCGTGTATCCGCCCGGGGAATCCATCGGCAAGTCGAACTGCGCGATGAGCGGGAGGTCCATCTCGAGCACGCCCGGCGGCGGCGGGCCGACGTTGAGGTCACCCTGGCTGCGCCACAGTTCCTGCCCGTTCGGGCTGAGCCAGCGGAACGACACTGTGTGAGCGCCGACGTCGGCCCCGCTGCCTTTCATGTGGACGACGAGATTCGCCCGCGGATGGACGGCCGGCAGCGCCGCGACCTGCAGCGCGTCGAAGACGCCGAGGACGTTGAGCTTTCCTTCCTGCGAAAGATTCGCCGCATCGGCGAAAAGAGCGAACGCAACGCGCATTCAGCAACATAGACAGGCCAAAGCCCACACGCCTAGTTTTCGTTGCATGGGCTCTAGCGCCGGCGACGCCGCGACAGAATCAATCTTGCCCGGCCGCGCCGACACGGCGCGACCGGGCGGCGGCGTCTGGCTTACAGATGCATCGCTCGTGCTCGTCGCGATCATCTGGGGCGTGAACTTCTCGATCGTCAAGTTCGGGACGTCGCTCATCGACCCGCTCGCCTTCAACGGCGTTCGCGTTCTGCTCGCCGCCGTGTTGCTGCTCGCGATCGCGTTCGCCAGTCGTGGGCCGCTCCCGCCCGCCCGCGAGATCGCGATTCTGCTCGCGCTCGGTGTGCTCGGAAACGGCGTGTACCAGGTTTTCTTCGTCGAAGGAGTCGCGCGCACGCGAGCGAGCGACGCCGGGCTCGTCATCGCGGCCTCGCCGGCGTTCATCGCCATCGTCGGCCGAATGCTCGGCGTCGAGCGCGTGAGCCGGCGCGGAGTCATGGGGATCGCTCATGTCGATCGGCGGCATCGCGTTCGTGGTCCTCGGCACGACGAACGCGACCACGGGCGACGCGACGATCGTCGGCGACCTGCTCGTGCTCGCCGGATCGCTGTGCTGGGCGTTCTACACCGTGCTGCTCAAGCCGTACACCGAGCATCTGTCCGGGCTTGCACGTGTCCGCGTTCACCATGCTCGGCGGCGCGATCCCGCTGGTCTCTGCTCGCGTCGCCGCGGATCGCCGCGACGCACTGGGCGCAGCTTCCCGCAAAGGGCTGGTCGGCGATTCTCTACAGCGGAATCTTCGCGCTCGTCATCGCGTACCTGTTCTGGTATCGCGGCGTGCGCGTGATCGGCCCGACGCGCACCGCGATGTACTCGAACCTCCAGCCGGTCGTGGCGGTGCTCATCGCCTGGTGGCTGCTCGGCGAGACGCCGACGTGGTGGCAGGGCGTCGGCACGAGCTGCATCGTCGGCGGCCTGCTGCTCACGCGAACGTGAAGCTCGTCCTGTTCGACATCGACGGGACCATCCTGCTGACGAGCGGGGCGGGGAAGCGGGCCGTGCACCGCGCCCTCGCCGAAGTGTTCGGCGCGCCGGGACGACTCGAGCATCGCTTCGACGGAAAGACGGATCCGCAGATCGTCCGCGAGCTGATGCGGATGGAGGGACACGCCGACGATCACATCGACGCGCGCATGTCGCTCTTGCTCGACCGATACGTCGACTTCCTGCACGATGAGCTCGACCAGCCGTCGACGGCGGTTCGGCTGATGCCGGGCGTCGCCGAATTGCTCGACGCGCTCGAGGCGCGATCGGACGTCGTGCTCGGGCTTGTCACGGGGAATCTCGCCGCCGGCGCGGCGGCGAAGCTTCGCGCGGGAGGCATCGATCCCGGGCGGTTTCGCGTCGGAGCGTACGGCTCGGATCACGAGCTTCGCGTCGAGCTGCCCGCGGTGGCGCAGCGGCGGGCGCGCGAAGAGCTCGGGGTGACCGTCGAAGGATCCGACGTCGTCGTCATCGGCGACACGCCGGCCGACGTCGAGTGCGGACGCGCGGTCGGCGCGCTCACGATCGGCGTCGCCACGGGCTACTACTCGGTCGACGAGCTGCGCGATTTCGGAGCGGACGAAGCCTTCGAGGATCTGGCCGACACGACGGCGGTGGTTCGCACCATCGTCGGCGGCTGAGTGACGCACCCGCCGAGTACATTTTCCGACATGGCGGATACGCCGAGGGGAACGATCGCGGTGAGCGCCGCGCGCGTGGGTCGCGCCGATCTGGGCGAAGGCACGGCGACGGTCGACGACGACGTGCTCACCGTCATCGCGCGCCCGAGCGGCGCCGAGCGCCTGCTCCGAATTCCGATCTCGGCGATCGACGCGCTCGCCATCGACGGCGACGAAGTCGTCGTGTCGGTTCGCGACGGCCGGCAGGTCGCGATGACGAGCGGCGACGCCGCGCAGCTGCATCGCGAAATCGTCGCGCGGTGCTTCGTGCTTCCCGAGCTGACGCGCACGCTGCGGACCTTCGGGTCGCGACGAGGCCACCGCGGGCGACGTCCCAGCGCCGCGGCCGAGCAGCAAAAATTCTTCGCGCCGCTCGTCGACGCGCGACGCGTCGCGTCGAAGAGTGCGTCCGCGGCCGAGACGATCGCGGCGTTCGAGAGCGCGGCGCTGACCCACGCGCTCGACGAGGCGCTGCGTCGATTCGCCAGCGAGCGGTTCGGCCAGAACGGCCCCGCGCGCCGAGCTCTGGAGGCGGAGCTGGTGGACTCGAGCGAGCCGTTGCAGCCGCGCTGCGCGCGCTCGGCGAACGCGCATCCGAGGCGCTGGAGCGCGGCGACGAGATCCGCGCGTGGCGCTCGTGGGCGCTTTCGCTGCGCGACGTGTTCGAGGCCGCGGATCGCGTGTGGGTCGCGCTCGACGCGGCACTCGACGCGGCCCACGTGACGGCGAGCCGCGTCCTTCCCGCCGACCGACCCGTCGATGATCGTCGGCCTCGGCATCGATGCCGTGGACATCTCGCGCGCCGAGCGAATGTTCGCCGACAAGCCGGAGCGCATGCTCGAACGGTTGTTCGGCGACGTCGAGCGCGCGTACCTCGCGACGAAACCGGAGCCCGCACAACACATGGCCGTGCGCCTCGCGGCGAAGGAGGCGGCGTACAAGGCGCTTTCGGGGAACGAGCTGGCGCGCGGGATCGGCTGGCGCGACGTGGAAGTCGTGAGCCGCGACGACGGGTCGCCCGAGCTCCGCTTCTATGGCAGGGCGGCCGAACGGCTCGCCGAGTTGGGCGCGGAGAGGGTCCACGTGTCGCTGACGCACAGCGCGGCGACGGCGGTGGCGGTGGTGATTCTGGAACGTTAGGACGGCTGGACGGCTCGACAGCTCGACGGCTGGACCGCGCGACTGCGGCTGGGCTAAGCGACTCGTGCCACGCGGCCTACACGCCTTTGGCGAATCCCGATATATTCACTCGGCAATGAGGCTCGGAACCAGATTTGGCCGGGCCGCGTCGGTGCTGTTGACCGGGGCGGCCCTTACGATGTCCGCCGCGCTCGGAGCGCGGGCGCTTGGGGCGCAGCAGGAGCGCCCGACACAGCGCGTCGCGAACATCGTGAGCGTGGCCGTCGAGGAATACGGGAAGGGCGTGGACGAGAAGGGCCGCCTGACGGCGCGCGACGAATACGACGAGACCGTCGGATTCCTGCGCGACGCGCGCGCGGCGATGTCGCGTCTGCCGAGCGACAAGCTCGCCGCGGCGTCGCCGCTGCTCGACTCGATCATTCTCGCCGTGACCGCGAAGCGGCCGCCCTCGGAGTTGAGCGCGCTCGCCGCCCGGTTCGCGTCGTCGCTCGGCAGCGAGGCGGCGCTCGAGCTTCCCGCGCGGCCGCTCGACGCCGCCGCGGGCGAGCGGTTGTTCGCCGCCAACTGCGCGTCGTGTCACGGCCCGCGCGGCATGGGCGACGGACCCGCCGCGGCAAACATCTCGCCCAAACCGCCGGCGATCGGCAACGCGTCCGCGGTCGCCGACGTCACGCCGGCCATGATGTTTCGCAAGATCTCCGTGGGCGTGACGGGCACCGCGATGCCGTCGTTCTCGCCGCAACTGACCGCCGAGCAGCGCTGGAACGTCGTCGCCTACATCGCGTCGCTCCACGCGTCGCCGCAGCAAGTCGCCGAGGGCGAAGGACTCTACGCGCAGGGGTGCGTCGAGTGCCACGGCTCGACCGGACTCGGCGACGGCGCGATGGCGCGCACGCTGAGCAAGGCGCCGAGCGAGTTGGGATCGTTCGCGTGGCAGGTGGAGCGCAGCGACGCGCAGCTGGCGGCCGCGGTACGCGCCGGAGTCCCCGGCACGCCGATGCCTCCCGCGTCGGGCTTCACCGACAGGCAAGTGCAGAGCGTCGTGGCGTATCTGCGTTCGCTGCCGAGCCGCCAGCGCACGATCGCGGCCGCGGCGCAGGCGGATACGGGTCGTGGCGCGAGCGGGTCGAGGCCGGAGGCGGCGTCGAAGGTCGCCGTCTCGCTGCTCGATCAGTCGCTCACGGCGGCGCGCAACGGACGGTGGGTCGACGCGGGCGATCGCGCGTTCGACGCCTATCTCGCGTTCGAGCCGCTGGAGACGCCGGCGCGCGCCCGCAATCCCGGCGTCGTCGCGTCGATGGAAAAGCTGTTCGGCGACTTCAAGGCGTCGATCAAGGCCAACGACATCGAGGGGGCGGAGCACGCGCGCGACGCGATCGACGTCAACATGGAACGCGTCGTCGAGCTGACGCAGCCGCCGGGCAGCGGATCGGAGGCGTTCCTTCAGAGCTTCCTCATCATCGTCCGCGAAGGGTTCGAGGCGATCCTCGTCATCGGCGCCGTCGTCGCGTTCCTTCTCAAGACGGGGCATCGCGAGCGGCTGCGATCCATCTGGTGGGGGATCGCGCTCGGCGTGCTGGCGAGCTTGGCTGACGGCGATCGTGCTGCGCACGACGCTGCGCGCGCTGCCGGCCACGCAGGAGATCATAGAAGGGGGCACCCTGCTGGTCGCCGTGGCCGTGCTGTTCTCGGTGAGCTACTGGCTCATCTCGCGCGTCGAGGCGGCCAAGTGGCAGGCGTTCATCCGCGACAAGGTGACGAGCGCGCTGGAGCACGGCGGAGGGAACGCGCTCGCGTTCGTCGCGTTCCTCGCCGTGTATCGCGAGGGCGCCGAGACGGCGCTCTTCTACCAGGCGCTGTTCAACGAAGGCTCGAACGTCGCGCTGCCGATCAGCCTCGGCCTCCTCGCCGGCTGCGCGGTGCTGGTGGTCATCTTCACGCTGTTCTATCGCTTCGGCGTGCGCATTCCGCTGCGGCCGTTCTTCAGCGTGACGAGCGTGCTGCTCTACTACATGGCGTTCGTGTTCGTGGGGAAGGGCGTGCACGAGCTGCAGGAGGGCGGCGTCGTCCCGATCAACGTCCTCCGCGGCTTCCCGACGATCGAGGGGCTCGGCTTCTACCCGACGTGGGAGACCGTTCTCGCGCAGTTGGTGCTGCTCGGGCTGTTCGTGTTCGCGGTGGCGAAGACGTTCTGGCCCAAGCGCTCGGTCGCGCTGCCGACGGTTCCGCCCGAGGCCGCGCCGGCCGGCGAAGTCGTCGCCGACGTCGCGTCGCTCACCGCGCAGGTCGAGCGATTGGCCGCGCGAGTTTCGTCGCTCGAGCGCGACCGCTCCGGAGTGCCGCGCCGCGACTAGGCTCGACGCGGGCCTTGATTGGGCTCCGTGCGCCCGGATGACTTGATCGGCAGCTCGTTCTGGCCTGTACGACTCGGGAACTACAGATTTCGCGGATTGACGCGGATTTCACGCGGAGAAAACAAAAATGAGAAATTTGTTTGCTCCGCGATAATCCGCTCAATCCGCGAAATCCGTTTCTTTTCGAAATCGTAGATCACCCGGCGGCGAGACTCGCCGCCGGAGAGACCACGTCACGTCACGCCAGCGCACGGAACCTCGCTGACGCCCGGACGGCCGACGCCCGTGTTCTTGCGCGCCGCCATGATGAGGACTCCGGCGAGCGTGATCCCGAGCGCGATCAGTTGCGCCATGCTCAAGCCGAACGGCGCCCACGAGAAGCGGTCGTCCTTGGCGCGCAGGAACTCGACGATGAATCGCTCGAGGCCGGCGAGCACGCAGTAGACGCCGAACAGCCAGCCTTCGGCGTGCTTGTGATTTCGCAAGCGCCAGAGGATGCCGAACATGATCATGCCCAGCGCGACCTCGAGCAGCTGCGTCGGATAGACCGACAGGACCGTCGATGGATCGGTGCCCGGCGGAATCGGGGTGTTGAACGCGCGCTGCATCTCGAACGCGGTGGACGGCGGCGTGCCCTGCGGGAACGCGACGGCGAGCGGTCCGGTGTACGGCCGGCCGTAGTCGTCGCCGACGGCCCAGCATCCCGTGCGTCCGACGGCGTAGCCCGCGGCGATCGCGATCCCCGCCGACGTCGGCGAAGCGAACGAACGACAGCTTCTTGTAGCGGATGGTCAACGCGCAGAGCACCACCGAGCCGATGAAGCCGCCCCAGAACACGAATCCGCCGCGGCCGAGCAGGTCGCGCCAGTTGTGCGTCACGACGATGACGTAGTACAGCTTGGCGCCGAGGAGCGTGCCGAGGAGCGCGGCGAACAGGACGTCGCTCACGGCGGCCGATTCCTTCTCGCGTCCGCGGCGCGCCAACTCGCGCTCGGAGATGATCTGCGCGATGAGGAACGCGAGCAGCACCGCGATGCCGAAGCCCGTGAACGAGAATCCGAACACGGTGAACGTGAACGGATGGTGGATGAACGGGCCGCCGGCGGCGCGAATCATAAGATTGGAAATCATGCGGCGACGAGTCCCGGAATGGGCATGGCGGCGAACGCGTTGAGGTCGAGCCCCGAACGCTCGCCGCGCTCGAGGTGGAAGAGGCCCGCGCGCGCGATCATCGCGGCGTTGTCCGTCGCGAGACGCGGAGTCGGGGCGAAGACATCGACACCGTCGCGGGCGAAACGTTCCCGCATGGCCGCGACGAGCGCGCCGTTGCACGCCACGCCGCCGCCCAGCACGACGCGGCGGCGCCGATAGGCCTGCGCGGCGCGCGCCGTCTTTTCGACGAGCGTGTCGACGACGGCGTCCTGAAACGCGCGCGCGATCGGCGCGCGGTCCGCCTCGGACGGCGACGACTTCACGGCGTTGAGCACGGCGGTCTTGAGCCCGCTGAACGACACGTCATAGTACTCGGCGTCCCCGGGACGTTGGTCGCGGCGCAGCATCGGCCTCGAGAACCTTAACGCCTGCGGCCCGTTGCGGACGCGCGGCGTCGCGGCGAGCGCGGCGATGCGCTCGACGTGAGGCCCCCCAGGATACGGGAGCCCCAGCAGCTTGGCAACTTTGTCGAACGCTTCGCCGGCGGCGTCGTCGCGCGTGCGGCCGAGGAGCCGGTAGCGCCCCCACGCCTCGACGTCGATCAGCAACGTGTGGCCGCCGGAGACGAGGAGCGCCGTGAAGGGAGGCACCGCGGCGGCGTCTTCGAGCACCGTCGCGAAGAGATGTCCCTCCATGTGGTGCACGCCGATCATCGGAACTCGGCGCGCGAACGCGAACGCCTTCCCGAACGCCACGCCCACGAGCAGCGCGCCGACGAGTCCGGGCCCGTTGGTCACCGCGACCGCGTCGACGTCGGTCGAACCGGAATCGGCCAGCGCCTGTTCGACGACGGGAACGATCGCGGTCAGGTGCGCGCGCGACGCGATCTCCGGCACGACGCCGCCGAATACGCGGTGCACGTCCTGGGACAGGATCACGAGCGAGCGAATGCGGACGTCGTCGCCGGCTCCCTCGAGGACGGCCGCCGACGTCTCGTCGCACGATGTTTCGATGCCGAGGATTCGCGTCACTTGTGTGGCGCCGCGGGCGTCGGCGCGGACGGGCATCGGTCCCACGAGTATGACCTTCACCTGCGACGGCTTCACGCGAAGCGTGCCGAACCCCGTGGTGTCGACGTCGACGAGGTGCGGCAGCGAATCGGGGAAGGTGATGACGGCGCGAATCGTCTGCACCGTCTTCACTTGGGCGACACGCAGGCGCGGCCCCGACACCTGCACGCTCTCCGGATCGAACCGCGTCGCGATCGGCCCGGTGACGCCGGTCGCCGTGACCGAGAGTGCCGAGACGATCGGCACCTTTCGGCTGGCCGTCGTCTCGAAGCGAAGCGTGATGCTGCGCGGCTGGACGTCGCGCACTACGGCGTCGACGCCCTCGGGCAGGGTGACGTCATCGGGGCGCAGGTCGACGACGACCGTGTCCGGCGAGTCGGCCCCGATCGGCCGGCGAATCGCCGGCGGATTGGACGCGAGCTTGATGAGCTCCTTCGGCGAGCCGGCGACGATCGCTTGCATTTCAGGCAGCGGATCGCGCAGCACGAGCGAGCTGTCGAGCAGCGGCGTGAATCGCACCGGCAAGAGCGCGGTCTGCGGCTCCTTGGCGTTGACGACGAACCATATGACGACGGCGACGAGCACCGCCATTCCCTTGAGTCCGAGCTGCTGCGTGAACGCCGCGGTGACGCGCCGTTGCAGCGAGCCGGACGACCGCGGCGGCAGGGAAGGGGGGAAGGACGGAGGCGCGACGTCGGACATCGCAAACGCGTCCCGCTCAGCGATCGCCGCTGTTCGCGACGGTCTTGGGTTGTTGCAGGCCGAGCAGCTGCGCGATCAGCGCGCGATTGCCGGGCGAGTTCCAGTCGTCGGGGCCGATCCACTTTCGCCGAATCGAACCTTCGCGCCCGATGATGAAGGTTTCCGGATAGCCCGTGGCCTGGTACTCGCGCTCGATCGAGTGCGTCGAGTCGTGCAGCACCTCGAACGTCACGCCGAAATGCTTGGCGAACGCGCGAATGGAATCCTCGCCGACGTAGTCGTCGATGCTCACGGCGACGAGCTTGAGCCCCTTGTCGCCGTACGCCTGGTAGAGGCGTTGCAGACTCGGGATCTCGACCTGGCACGGACCGCACCACGTCGCCCAGATGTTGAGCAGCACGACCTGGCCCTTGTAGTCGGCGAGCGTCTTGTAGCGATTCTCGCCGAGCACTTTCGCGCGGAAGTTCGGCGCGTCGGAGCCTTCGGTGACCGGGAACAGCTGGTCGCGCAAGAAGTGCGACGTGACCGCCAATCCCGCGGCGAGAACGACGACGATCGCGCCGACGATCGTCCACTGCTTGCGCGCGGTCATACGGTCACCCCGCACAGCGCGCGGAGCGCGCCGATCTCCGCCTGTCGGATCGCTCGCGCAAAAGACCGCGTTGCCGGCGACGAACGTGTCGGCGCCCGCGTCCCACACGGCGTGAATCGTGTCGCGCCCGATGCCGCCGTCCACCTCGAGCGCGGCGCTGCTGCGCGCCTCCGTCAGCATCGCGCGCGCGCGACGCACCTTGTTCAAGCGAATACGGAATGAACTTCTGCGCGCCGAAACCCGGGTTCACCGTCATCACGAGCAGCAGGTCGAGCTCGGGGATCACTTCACGCACCGCGCTGAGCGGCGTCGACGGGTTGATCGCCGCGCCGGCTCGACATCCCAGCTCGCGAATGCGGTCGAGCTGGCGATGCAAATGCGGCGAGACCTCGGTGTGCACGGTCATGCCGCTCGCGCCCGCCGAGGCGAAGTCGTCGAAGAACTTCTCCGGCTCGACGACCATGAGGTGCACGTCCAGGGGCAGCGTCGTGAGTTTGCGCACCGTCTCGATGACCTTCGCGCCGTACGTGATGTTGGGGACGAAGCGCCCATCCATGACGTCGATATGAATCCAGTCGGCGCCGCCCGCAACCACTGTCGCAATCTGTTCGCCCAGACGCGCGAAATCCGCGCTGAGGATGGACGGGACGATCCGAACGCTCACTCGGCGTGCCCCGTCCCCGCTCCGGGTTCGACACCGACATTGCCGCCGACGTTCCGCAGCCGCGCGGCAAACGCGCCGTCCGCCCCGTGCACCTGAGGCAGCACGCGCAGACGTCCGCGATCGAGCACCGTGGCGGGCACGACACCCTCGGGCGGAGGATCGAGACGCCAGCCGGGATGCTCGGACAGAAAGCGATCGATCTGCTCGTCGTTCTCCTCGGGCTCGAGCGAGCACGTGCCGTACACGAGCAGGCCGCCCGGGCGAACCACCGTGGCCGCCGCGCGCAGGATCGAGCGCTGCAGCGATGCCATCACGGCGATGTCCGAGACCTTGAGGCGCCAGCGCGCGTCGGGGTGCCGGCGGAACGTGCCCGTGCCGGTGCACGGCGCGTCGACGAGCACGAGATCGACCGGCCTGATCGCCGGATGTCTCGCGTCGGCGACGTACGCGGCGAGCGTCGGAATCTCGAGGCGATGCGCGTTGTCGAGCACGCGCTGCAAACGCGCCAGCGACGAGTCGCTCGCGAACACGCGTCGACGCCGCGCGCGACAGCTCGATCGACTTTCCGCCCGGCGCGGCGCAAATGTCGGCGACGACGGCGCCCGTCGGCACGCACGCGTACTGCGCGACGAGCGTCGACGCCGGGTCCTGGATGTGAAACAGTCCCTGACGGAACGCCCCCAACTCGGTGAGCGACGAGACCGGGCTCGACAGAAGAATGCTGTCGCGCACGAGCGGCGCGTCGTCGACGCGGATGCCGGCCGTCTCGAGCATGGCTTCGAGCTGCTCGCGCACGACGTGATACGGCCGCGCGATGAGCGGGGCTTCTCGATTGTTCGCCTCGAGCAAACGCCGCGTTTCGTCGGCGCCGAATCGCTCCAACCACCGCGCGACCAAGCCACCGCGGGTGCGAGCCCGCGAGCGCGAGCGCGCTCGGCATCTCCGCCGGCACGGGAAGCGAGAGCGTTTCGTGTTCGCGATCGAGGCGCCGAAGCACCGCGTTCGCGAGCTTGCTGGCGCCCATTCCGTGCCGCTGCTTCGCCAACTCGACGCTCTGCGCGATCGCCGCGTAGGCCGGCACGCTCTCCATGTACAGAAGCTGCGCCGCGCCGAGCCGGAGGAGGTCGAGGAGATCGCCGTCGAGCCGCGCGATGCCGCCTCGGACGCGCGCGTCGAGGTGCGCGTCGATCCACGCGCGGCGCCGGAGCATGCCGTAGAGCAGCTCGCGCGCCCAACGCCGATCGCGGCCGTCGAGGCGAGTCGTGCGGCGGTCGAACGCGAAGTCGAGGAGGTCACCGGCGCGAAGATCCGCGCACACGTCGGCCGCGGCGCGCCGCGCGTCGGTCACGCTCGGCGAGGCCGGCTTGCGAAGGGCGTTGTGCCCCACCGTTGCATTCGCCCCGACGTCGTCCGCGCGAACAGCGAGAACTCCTCCCCCTTCGACAACGCCGGCGGGCGACCGGTCCTGATCTGCGCCTGGCATGGTGTCTAAGATAGCCTCTCGCCCACCGCGATGCCCCGGCCGCTCGCCCACTCGCGCGGCGACATCGGGCGCTTCCCGGCGGGCTGCACGCTTGCAATTTGCACGGAGCCGCCTCCCGCCCCGGACGCGCCGCAGGCGACGGTCATGCCCTGGTCGTCGATGGCGAGGACCTCGCCGGGCAGCCGATCCGAGGTCCGCGGCGCGACGCGCGCGCCGAACAGCTTGACCTCGTGGATGGCCTCGCCAGCCGATCGCAGCGCGTAGGCGCCGGGCCGCGGATCGAACGCGCGAACGAGCCGCGACACGGTCGCCGCGTCCGTCGTCCAGTCGACGCGCGCCATGGCGCGATCGATCTTCGGCGCGTAGGTCGCCTTGGATTCGTCCTGCGGCGTTTCCTCGGCGCGGCCCAACTCGATGAGCGCGAGCGCTTCGATCAACGCCAGCGCTCCGAGCTCGGCCAGCCGCAATCGCAGCTCGCCGGAGGTCTCGTCGTCGGCGACGGGCGTGCGCACCTGGACGATCGACGGTCCGGCGTCGAGCGCCTTCACCATGCGCATGATCGTGACGCCCGGTCTCGGCGTGGCCCTCGCGAATCGTCGCCTCTATGGGCGCCGCTCCCCTGAGGAGCGGCAGCAGCGACGCATGGATGTTGATCGTGCCGCGCGGCGGCAGGTCGATGATCGCTTGCGACAGGATGTGCCCGTACGCCACGACGACGGAGATGTCGGGAGCGAGTTCGCGCAGCTGCGCGACGAACTCGTCGCCGCGCGGGCGATCCGGCTGGAGCACGGGGATCGACTCGGCCGCCGCGACGCGCTTTACCGGCGGCGGCTCGAGCATCGAGCGCGATCGTCCGATGGCGCGGTCAGGCTGCGTGACGACGCCGACGACGTCGAACCCTTCGCCGAGCAGCGCGCGCAGCGGCGGCAGCGCGAAGTCGGGCGTGCCCCAGAAGAGCACGCGCACTCACAGCTCCTCGTCGGGGTGCTCGTGGTTCCGCGACGGGTCGCTTTCGAGTTTTCTGATGAAGCCCGGGTACTTGTCCTTTTCCTTCGCCCACTTCGCCATCGCCGAGCGCCGCTTGAGGATGCTCAGGTAGTCGATGAAGAGCTTGCCGTACAGGTGGTCGATCTCGTGCTGGAGGCAGCGCCCGAGCAACTCGCCGGCCTCGACCTCGAACGTCTGGCCGTCGAGTCCCATCGCGCGCACCTTGACGTGGGCCGGCCGCTCGACGTCGCCGTACACGTCCGGGATCGAGAGGCAGCCTTCCTCGGCTTTCACGCGCTTGGCGTCGGCTTCGATGATCTCGGGGTTGATGATCGCGAAGCGAGCTTCCTCCACGCCGATGACGGCGACGCGCTCGGTGCGCCCGACCTGCGGCGCGGCGAGCCCGATGCCTTTGGCGAGGTCCATGGTCTCGAACATGTTCTTGATCAGCTCGCGCAGCTCGTCGGTGACGGCCGCGACGGGCTTCGTCTCCTCGCGCAGCACCGGGTCGCCGAGGACCCGAATGTCGAGGACGCTCACGACGATGCTTGGGGGGCGCGCTGGCGGCCGAGGACGTTCCGACGATGCGCGCGATGCGCCCGCGCTCGACGACGAGCCGCGATTCGCCGGACTTGATCGTGACGCGGTCGTCCATGCGATTCGCGCCGCCGTCCTTCGACGGTATCGCGGATGTGGATCACTTCGCCGACGATGCCGCCGGCCGTGACGATCTCGTCGCCCTTCTTGAGCGACTTGAGCGAGGTCTCGTGCTCGCGCCGCTGTTTCTGCTGCGGGCGCATGACGATGAAGTAGAAGATCGCCGCGAACGCCGCGATCTCGAAGATCAGCGGGCCGAAGGAGCCGCCGCCGGGCGCCTGGATGATCGGCGAGCGCCAGCGGCAGATCGAGCGTGGTCATTCCGAGGTCACCGGTCGTGAGAGGTAGCGCGCGAGCCAAGCCTCGCTCCACGCGTCGAACGTCCCGTCGCGAATCGCGTCGCGCGCGTCGCGCATGAGACGAACAAGGAAATGTACATTGTGCAGGGAAAGCAGGCGAAGCCCGAGGATCTCGTCGGCGGTGAAGAGATGCCGGATGTACGCGCGCGAGAATCGGCGGCACGCCGAGCAGTCGCACTCCTCGTCGAGCGGCCGCTTGTCGAGGCGGAACTCGGCCCGCTTGATGTTGAGCCGGCCGTCGCGCGTGAACGCCGCGCCGTTCCGCCCCATCCGCGTGGGCGCGACGCAATCGAAGAGGTCGACGCCGCGGCGCACGCCTTCGACGAGGTCTTCCGGAAAGCCGACGCCCATGAGATAGCGGGGACGGTCGCGCGGCAGCTCGCCGTCGACGACCTCCAGGATGCGATACATGTCGGGCTTCGCTTCGCCGACCGACAGCCCGCCGATGCCGTAGCCTACCCAGTCGCCGGAATCGCGAATCGATCGGGCGGCGGCGCGCCGCAGCGACTCGTGGATGCCGCCCTGCACGATCGGGAACAGCGCCTGTTCCTGGGACGACTCGCTCGCGTCCCATCGCGCGACTTCGGCCGCGCAGCGCGCGAGCCAGCGCAGGCTCCGCTCGCTCGCGTCGCGCGCGGTGGGCTCGTCGCTCTGGCCGGGAATCACGTGGTCGAACTGCATGATCACGTCGGCGCCGAGGTTGCGCTCGATCCGCATCACGGATTCGGGCGTGAACGCGCGCAGCGAGCCGTCGATGTGGCTGCGGAACTCGACGCCGTCCTCCGAGACGGTGCGCAGCCCCTCCAATGAGAAGACTTGAAAGCCGCCGGAGTCGGTGAGGATCGGCCCGTCCCAGCGCCATGAACGCGTGCAGGCCGCCCATCTCGCGGACGACCTCGTCGCCGGGGCGCAGGTGCAGGTGGTACGCGTTGCCGAGGATCATCTGCGCGCCCAGGGCGCGCAGATCGTCGGGGTCGAGCGCCTTGACCGTGGCGAGCGTGCCGACCGCCATGAACGCGGGCGTGTCGACGCGCCCGTGGGGCGTGGTGAAGACGCCGGCGCGCGCGGCGCCGTCCTCGCTGCTCGATCGTGAAGCCGAAGCCGGACAAGGGTGCGTGGTTTGAGTGCTATGCGACGACGTTATGCGACGACGCTAGATGATCGCCATCGCGTCGCCGTAGGAATAGAACCGGTAACGCGCCGCGACGGCTTCGTGGTACGCGCGCATCGTCAGCTCGTACCCGGCGAACGCCGCGACAAGCATGATCAGGGTCGATCGCGGCAGGTGAAAGTTCGTCACCATCCGGTCCACCGCGCGAAAGCGGTGGCCGGGCCGGATGAAGATCCGCGTCTCACCCTCGCCGTCGCGAATTCGGCCGTCCTCGCCCGCCGACCGTCTCGAGCGTCCGCACGGTTGTCGTGCCGACCGCCCACGCGCGACCACCGGCCGCGCGCCGGTCGTTGATCGTCTGCGCCGCTTCGGGCGACACGCGATACCACTCCTCGTGCATCACGTGCGCCGACGGGTCGTCCACCTCGACCGGCTTGAACGTTCCCGCGCCGACGTGCAGCACGATCTCCGCGGTCGCGACGCCGCGGCGCTCGAGCGACGACAACAACTCAGGCGTGAAATGCAGCCCGGCCGTCGGCGCGGCGACGGATCCCTTCTCTCGCGCGAACACAGTCTGGTAGCGCTCCGCGTCGTCGGATGCATCCGGCCGCTCGATGTACGGCGGAAGCGGCACGTGCCCATGCCGCTCGATGGCCTCGTCGAGCGGCAGGTCGCTCTCGAGCCGCACGATACGCGTACGCCGCTCGGTTACCTCGAGAATCTCGGCGTCGAACCCCGGCGCGATTGTCGACCCGGCGACCCGGTTTGAGCTTTCCGCCCGGCGAAACCATCGCCTCGTATCGCCCGTCGCCGAGCGGTTTGAGAAGCAGAATCTCCGCGGGTGCGCCGGAGGCGCGCGAGCCGAGCAACCGCGCGCGAATGACGCGGGTACGGTTCACGACTAGGACGTCACTCGGCGCGACTAGTTCGCGCTAGGTCGATGAACGTCTTGTGTCGGATCTCGCCTGACGCGCGATCGACAACCATGAGCCGGCTCGCATCGCGGCGCGAGAGTGGCTCTTGGGCGATGAGATCGCGCGGGAGGGCGAAATCGTAGTCGGAAGTGCGGTCACCTGCGGTCATTTCTCTTGAATGGACGTTCTGGCTCTGGGACCCGGGCGGACATCTCCGCGGTTGGCGCGAGCCCTGCCACGAGCATGAGCCTTAGCATGAGCCATGAGCGAGCCACAGTCACTGAGTTCGACGCGTCGATGCCCGCAGTTGTGGCTCACAGCTCTTGCTTAGGCTCATGCTCAAGGCAAGGCTCGCCTCCGAATCCGCGATGCTCGCCAGCCGCGAGAAACCAGCCCGAGGCCGTTCGCGCCTCTTAGAAGAGCGTCGCCTGCCCACCGGGCGCGATGATCCCAAAGTGTTCGTATGCCGCCCGTCGTCGCCGTCCGCCCGCGCGGCGTGCGCTGCAGGAATCCGTGCTGAACCAGGAACGGCTCGTACACTTCCTCGATCGTATTCGCGTCCTCGCCGATCGCTACCGCGATCGTGTTCGAGCCCAACCGGGCCGCCGTCGAACTTCTCGATGATCGTGCGGAGGATTCGCGTGTCCATGTCGTCGAGGCCGAACGCGTCGACGTCGAGCATCGACAGCGCCTGGTCGGCGATCGATTTCGTCACCACGCCGTTGCCGCGCACCTGCGCGAAGTCGCGCACGCGGCGGAGCAGGCGGTTGGCGACGCGCGGTGTGCCGCGGGCGCGACGCGCGATCTCGGTCGCGCCGGCCGGATCGACGTCGACTTTCAGCACGTCGGCCGTGCGCTGGACGATGAGCTCGAGATCGTCGGCGGGATAGAAGTTCAACCGCTGCTCGATGCCGAACCGCGCGCGCATCGGCGCCGTGAGCATGCCGAGCCGCGTCGTCGCGCCGACGAGCGTGAACTCCTCGATCTCCATCGTCACCGTGTTCGCCTTCGGCCCGTCACCGAGGCGGATCTCGATCTTGTAGTCCTCCATCGCGGGATAGAGGAACTCTTCGATGATCGGCCGCAGCCGATGGATCTCGTCGATGAACAGAATGTCGCCGCGCCGCAGGTTGGTGAGCGTCGACACGAGGTCGCCGGGCTTCTCGAGCGCGGGCCCCGAGCTCGTGTGGATGTTCACGCCCAGCTCGCGCGCGATCAGCTCGGCGAGCGTCGTCTTGCCGAGCCCCGGCGGCCCGAAGAAGAGCGTATGGTCGAGCGGCTCCCGTCGCTGGAGCGCGGCGTCGATGTAGATCCGCAGCGCGTCCTTCACCTTGTCCTGGCCGATGAACTCGGAGAGTCGCTGCGGTCGCAGCGACAGCTCGACGACGGATTCGTCGACGAGCACCTCGGGCGTGGTGATCTCGGCGCGCGACATCTATGCCGCGTGGAGCGGCGCCAAATCACCGCGGCGAAGGGGCGAGCACCGCAGGCCGCGAAGCACGCGATTGAACCGGGCGAGAGTGATCTGCCTAGGCGCGGTTATCTCGATCCCCAACGGGTCCCCGGCCGCGCTGAAGTCGACGACGAGCCCAGGCTCGATTCGCTTCGTGCGGACGCTCTTCCGACGACCTTTGATCGGCAAGTAATAGTACGCCGCGAGCGGCTCGCCGTGTCGATAGGTCACTTCGAGATACGCTTCCTTCATAGCGTCACCGGGTAGGCCGAGATCACCACGACAATCTCGCTGTCGGCGTCGGGTTCGACAACGATCTCCCAGGCCGTCCGCCGGTGACGGGTTTGAATCAACCATCGTCCCGGCGCGACGTCGCGGCGCACGCCATGTGCGACCGCGAGCATCCGTCGCACGTCGACCTCGTTGAACGAACGATCCAACATCCGCTTCAACAGGTGTGCGCTGAGCTCGAACTCCCATTCCCACCACGGCGGCCACATGGGCCGACGAACTTCGCCCAGCTAACGACCCGGACCGTCACCACTCGCGCGCAGGACGGTGCCTTTCTATCCCGCCTCGAGGTACCCTGTCGGGCAGGCTCTGAACTACTTGACGCAGAGCCGCAGAGGCGCAGAGGCGCAGAGGACGCGGGGACGCAGGGGACAGCCGCAGAGTTTAGTCCGTCCCGCAACGAGCCGGATTTTTTGTTGAAAGCCGCTCGGGAAGCCTCAATGCCGGCGGCGTGAGCCTCCACGCGTACTAGCAGGCTCCCCGAGCGGCTTTCGTCAAAGAATCCCGGCTCGTTGCGCGAAGGAGCTGCCCCGGGGCGGCTGTCCCCAGCGGCTCTTGCGTCCTCCGCGTCTCTGCGTCGAGCAGTTGCAGTTCGTCGGCCCTACACCGTAGCTCTGAGTCGCGACAACCGCTCGGCCGCATCATCCAGCGTCGACTGCTTCTTACAGAACGCGAAGCGGGTGAACTGACGGCCGTCTTCCTTGTTCGCGTAGAAGCTCGACCCGGGAACGGTCGCGACGCCGATCTCCGCGGTCATCCACTTGGCGAACGTCACGTCGTCGAGATCGCTGATCTTGGAGAAATCGGCGAGCACGAAGTACGCGCCTTCGGGCGTCGCGAACTCGAACCCTTGCTCGCGCAGCACGCTGCACAAGAAGTCGCGGCGCTGCTTGTAGTTGGCCGAGAACTGGTTGTAGTAGTCGGCGCCGAACGCGAAGCCGACCGCGGCGGCGGTTTGCAGCGGCGCCGGCGCGCCGACGGTGAGGAAGTCGTGGACCTTGCGGATGGGACCCGTCTGCGCGGGCGGCGCGATGATCCAGCCGATCCGCCAGCCGGTGCAGCTGTACGTCTTCGAGAGCGACGAGATCGTGATCGTGCGCTCGCGCATGCCGGGCCACGTCGCGATCTCGTGGTGGTGGCCCTTGTAGATCATGTGCTCGTACGGCGCGTCGGTGATCGCCCACGCGTCGTGCTCGACGCACAGGTTCGCGATCATCGACATCTCATCGCGCGTCAGCACGCGGCCCGTCGGGTTGTGCGGCGTGTTGACGATGATCGCCTTCGTGCGCGAGTTGAACGCCTTGCGCAGACGATCAGGGTCGAACGTCCAGTCGGGGCGCTCCATCGGAACGAACACGGGCTTGGCGCCTGCCAGTATCGCATCAGGCCCATAGTTCTCATAAAACGGCTCGGGGATGATCACTTCGTCGCCCGGGTCCATCAGCGCCATGAACACCGACGCCATCGCCTCGGTCGCGCCGCACGTCACCGTCACGTCGCGATCGGGATCGACTTCCATGTCATAGAAGCGTCGATACTTCTCGGCGATCGCCTGGCGCAGCACCGGCGCGCCCCACGTCACCGCGTATTGATTGATGTCGCCGTTGATCGCCGTACACGCCGCGGCCTTCATCGCGTCGGGCATCGGGAAGTCGGGAAATCCCTGCGCCAGGTTCACGGCGTTGTGCATGGCGGCGATCCGCGTCATCTCGCGGATCACGGATTCGGTGAACGTCGAGGTTCGTCGAGCTGCGAGCACGTGTCGCCTCCGTCCTGCGGTTAGCCTCGAATTTTGCCGAGCGATCGGCGAACGAGATCGGCGGTTTCCCCCGGCTTCCCACCGTCGTCGAGCGCCGCCTTGACCGCTCGCTCCGCGTCGGGCGTCGAGTAGCCCAACGACACGAGCGCGCGGACGGCGTCCTCGGCTCCGGGTACGCCGCCACCAGGGCGGCCGCCGGGAGCCGAAACATGCAGGTCGTCGAGCTTGTCGGCGAGGTCGAGGATGAGCTGTTCGGCCTTCTTTCTGCCTACGCGCGGCACGCTCTGAAGCGTTGCCAAGTCCTTGTCCCGCAAGGCCCGAACGAGGCGGTCGGCGGTGAGAGTCGACAACAGGCCGAGCGCCAGCGAGGGGCCGACGCCCTTTGCGTCGAGCACCCGTTGAAAGACCCGCCGCTCGTGCGCGGTCGAGAAGCCATAGAGCTGCCAGCCGTCGTCCTTCACGACGAGATACGTGTGCAGCGACGCGGGCTCGCCGGCTCGCGGCAGCGACTCGTAGACGTTGATCGGGATGGCCAACTCGTACGCCACACCGCCGGCGGTCATGATCTCGACGCGGTCCAGCTCTTTGGCGACGAGGGTCCCGCTGACGTGGGAGATCATGGGCGAGCCTCGGTGAGGCTCGCCCTGGGACGAGTGCGGGGGCGGTGTGCGGAGACCAGCCCGGCGATCGCCGCCGCTACGCCGTCGGCGGCGTCGTACGGCTGCGGAGCGGTTTTCAGTCGGAGCAGGCGCATGAGCATGAACTGCACTTGCTCCTTCGTCGCCGCGCCCGTTCCCACAACCGCTTTCTTGATCTCGGCCGGCGGAATCTCGCGGATCTCGAGATTGGCGCGACAACCCGCGAGCAGCACGACGCCCCGCGCATGTCCGAGGACGACTGTCGTCCGGACATTCTTCGCGTAGAACACGTCCTCGACGCAAATCGCGTTCGGCTTGTGGCGTTCGATCAGCTCGACGACCCCTTCATAGATGTCGCGCAGGCGAGTGGCGAGCGGATCGCGCGGGCGCGTTCGGATCACGCCGCATTCGACAAGGGAGACGGCGCCGATCGCGCGGACCGTCTCCCTCTACGACACCGTAGCCGGTGTTCGCCGTGCCCGGATCGATGCCGAGGACGATCACCGGGCCGGGGCGAGCGTCACTCGTTGCTCCGCGCCATCTCGGTCACGTCCATGTCGAAGTTCGCCCAGACTTTTTGGATGTCGTCCAGGTCTTCGATCGTCTCGAGCAGCTTGAGCAGCGCGTCGCCGTCCTTGCCGCTCACCTTCACCGTGTTCTTGGGGACCATCGCCAGCTCGCCTTCGGCGATCTTCACGCCGCCGGCTCTGAGCTTGTCCTGCACGGAATGGAAATCGTGCGGGTTTGTCGAGACGAGGAATCGCTCGTCTTCGCGCGTGACGTCCTCGGCGCCGGCGTCGAGCGCCACTTCCATCAGCGCATCTTCGCCGATCGTCGACGCCTCGACGTAGATCTGACCCTTCTTCTCGAACATCCAGGCCACGGAGTTTGGCGCGCCGAGGTTGCCGCCGAGCCGGGTCATCTTGCTGCGGACTTCGGCCACTGTGCGCGTGGGATTGTCCGTTACCGCGTCGATCAGCAGGGCGACGCCGCCCGGACCAAAACCTTCGTACGTGACTTCCTTGTAGTCGACGCCCTCCAGCTCGCCCGTCCCCTTCTTTACCGCGCGCTCGATGTTCTCCTTCGGCATCGAGTTGGACCGCGCCGTGTCGATCGCGAGGCGAAGACGCGGATTACCGCCGGGATCGCCGCCGCCGATCTTGGCGGCCATCGTGATCTCGCGGATCAGCTTCGTGAACAGCGCCCCGCGCTTGGCGTCGGTGGCCGCCTTGTAGTGCTTGATCTGCTTCCATTTACTGTGGCCAGCCATGATCGCGAAACCGGGCAGAGGTTCGGGTTCAATATAGTCCGAGTAGGGAGCGGAGTGCGGGGAACGGACTACGGTGACCAGCGCGGGAACGGCATTCTCTCCGCACTCCGCCACCGCACTCCGCTCACCTCTCCGGATCCAGCATATCCTCGAACCGCAACCACTGGGCGTAGAAATAGAGGTCGACGTAGCCCGTCGGACCGTTGCGGTTCTTGCGGACGATCAGCTCCGTCGCGCCTTCGACGTCGCGGCCCGGCTGGTACATCTGCTCGCGGAAGAGCGCCATCACGACGTCCGCATGCTCCTTGATCGCGCCGCGCGAGTCGAAGTCTTCGAGCGTCGGCCGTCGATCGGCGCGTGGGCCGAGGTCGCGCACCGTCGCCGTCGTCACGATGGCGACATGGCGCTCGACCGCGAGAGTCTTCAGGTCCTTCACTGAACGCGCGATCTCCTCGTCGAACAACGCGTTTCCCGAGATCGTCGCGGTCAGGCTGTCGACGAACACGATTTCCGTGAGCGGCAGACCGTCGAGCATCGACGCGAGCGCCGCGACGCCGCCGAAGGGCGGGCGGTCCACGATCGGCAGATTCTCGCGCAGCTTGAGCGCGACTGACCCCGCGTTGGCGCGCGTCATGTCGTCGAGCGTGCCCTGGCGCAGGTCGTCGATCTTCATACGCGCCTCGATGGCGAGGACGCGCTCGAGCACGCGATCGGCGGACATCTCCGCCGTGAGAAAGAGAACGCGCGCCGACGCGAGCGACATGCGGATCGCGAACGCCAGAGCAAGCGCCGATTTCCCGCTCGCCGTGTCGCCGCCGAGCACGACGAGATCGCCGCGACGCAGGCCGCCGCCGAGCATCTTGTCGACGCTGGCGAATCCGGTGGGCACGGTCCACGGCGGCGGCGCGCCGTCCGAAACGGCGTCGACGCGCGAGAGCAGGACGGAGAGCGGCGAGATGTCTGTTGTGCGCGTCATGAAGCCCCAATACTCACGGTTGCGCAGCCGAGGGCAAGGACGACGATGAGTTTGCGCGTGTCACGCGCCCGCAAGTACCGCGGTCAGACGATCGAGCTCGGCGCGGGCGCCCGCGTCGAGCTGGGTCCCTGTCGCCGCGATGACGGCGGGCAATGCGGCCGCGGCTGCGCCTCGCCCCGTTGCCGTTGCGTCTAGCAGACGAGCCAGCGCCGACCGGATCGGCGCCGCGAGCGCCATCGACGACAGCCAGCTCTTCGCGTGCGACGCGCGCTCCACTCTCGCCTCGGCCGAAACGCCGCGCTCCGGCAAGGTGTCGTCCGCCAGCCGCGCCGCGAGATACACGGCGAGCGCCACCTCTCGCCGCCCGCCGAGCGGCGCCTTGCCGGCGAGCGTCGCGAGCGCGGCGAATCGGAAGCTGGTGGCTGGGACCGCGTACGGCGGATTCGGCATCGAAAGACAATGTGCGTTTTGAAAACGCAGTCCGATAGCTTGGCCGCTCACGCGGCCGATATATTTGGGCCATGGCGCATCCGGTGAAGTCCGTCCTTTGGATCGACGACGAGGCGGAGATGCTCGAACCCCATCGCATCTTCTTGCGAGACAAAGGGTTCGAGGTCGAGACGGTAACCAACGCCGAAGACGCGCTGGAGCTCGTGCGACGCCGCCCGTTCAGCCTGGTGCTGCTCGACGAGCAGATGCCCGGCCGCCGCGGCCTCGACGCGCTCCGCGAGCTGCGCGAGATCGATCCGCATTTGGCGATCGTCATGGTCACGAAGAGCGAAGAAGATTCGACGATGACGGAAGCCATCGGCGCCGCGCTCGAGGGCTATCTCGTCAAACCCGTGACGCCGCGACAAGTGTACGCCGCGGTCACGCGTCTGCTCGAGGGCGCGCGCATTCGCCAGCAGGCGGTCGCGCGCGAGTTCGTGACGCGCTTTCGCGAGATGCAGACCGAGTCGTTCCGCGGACTCGATTGGCGACAGTGGATCGAGCGCTACGCCGAGATCACGCGCTGGGATCTCGACCTCACCGCGGCGAACGAGACCGGCCTCTACGAATCGCTCCAAGGCCTGTACCCCGATATGCGCCGCGAATTCGCCGGCTACATGAAGCGGGCGTACCCGGATTGGCTCAAGAATCTCGAGGGCGACCGTCCGCCGCTGTCGATCGACATCATCCCCGAGTTCCTGATGCCGATGTTCGACTCGGCCAAGCAGGCGATCTTCGTCGTGATCGACTGCCTGCGCCTCGACCAGTGGCGCACGCTCGAGCCGTTCATCGCGCCGCTCTACGACGTCGAGACGACGTACTACTACAGCATCTTGCCGACGGCGACGCCGTTCTCGCGCAACGCGCTGTTCAGCGGACTCTTCCCCGGCGAGATCGCGGCGCGCTTCCCCGACTGGTGGGGCGAGCGCGAAGACGAGACGCTCAACGCCCACGAGCGGCAGCTTCTCGAGGCGCAGCTCATCGAGTTGAATCGCAAGCTTCCCGTGCGCTACGAGAAGATCTCGACCGCCGCCGAGGGCGACGACCTCGAGCGACGCATGTCTCGCGCGATCGCGCCCGAAGGCATCTCGGCGTTCGTCTTCAACTTCGTCGATCTGCTCACGCACGGGCGGTCAGAGTCGGCGATTCTGTACGAGGTCGCGCGCGACGAGATCGCCCTTCGCCAGCTCACGCAGCAGTGGTTCCGGCGATCGGCGCTCTTCGCGCTGTTGCAGGAAGCGTCGCGCAAGCGCGTGAAGGTGCTGATCACGACCGACCACGGCTCGATCCACTGCCGCACGCCGGCCACCGTCTTCGCCAAGCGCGACGCGACGCAGAACCTGCGCTACAAGTTTGGTGAAGATCTTCGCGCCGAGAACCCGGAGCAGGCGATGCTCTTCACGAACGAAGACTCGCTTCGCCTGCCGCGCCGCGGAATGGGCGCCAACTCGCTGCTCGCGACGGGCGATTCGTTCTTCGTCTATCCGACAAAGCTGCGTGAATATCAGAGCCGGTATCGCGGCTCGTTCCTCCACGGCGGTGTGACGCCGGAGGAGTGCATTCTGCCGGTTGCCCTTCTCACGCCACGCCGGTGAGCATCACCGCCCGCCCCGACGCGCCGCCGATCGGCCGCGCACGATTCGCCGAGTATCGCCGGCTGCTCGTGTTCCTGCGGCCGCACTGGTGGCGCATGGCGGGCAACGTCGTGGCCAACGTGATCGGCGCGGCGTTGGGCGCGTTCTCGTACACGCTGCTCGTTCCGTTCTTAAACACGCTTGTTCAACCAGCCCAACCCGCTCTCGAAAGCGGCGGGCTGGGTCGAGGCGGCTCAGCGATTGACGATCGGCGCGTTCGTCGACTCCGACAATCCGCGACGGTCGTTGGCGGCGGTGATCATCGTCATCATGATCGTCGTCGCGATAAAGAACGTGTTCGTCTGGCTCGCCGGGCAGTTCGGCGCGTCGCTCCAGGAGTACGTCACGCGCGACATGCGCGACGCCGTCTTCTCGCACATGGAGCGGCTGCCGCTCCGCTATTTCCAGCGGACCAAGGTCGGCCAGATCATCTCGAAGATCCTGTCCGACACCGATCAGACGAAAGCGCTCGTCACCGAGCTGGTGACGCGCACGGTGCAGAACACGGCGAACATCGTCGCCACGATCGCCGTCCTCCTCGCGATGAACGTGAAGCTGACGCTGCTGTCGCTCGTCATCGCGCCGATCCTCACGCTCACGCTGCAGCCGGTGCTCAAGCGCCTGCGCCGCGGGTACCGCCGCAGCCGCGCTGATTTCGGCGAAGCGACCAGCGTGCTCCAGGAAGTCGTGAGCGGCGTGCGATTGGTGAAGTCGTTCGGCGGCGAACGCTACGAGGACCAGCGGTTCGGCGACGCGAGCCACCGCTACTCGGAAGGGATGGTCCGCATCAACCGCGTGTCCGCGCTCTCGCAGCCGCTCACCGAAGTGATCGGGATGGCGATCGCCGTGCTGATTCTCTGGATCGGCGCGATCGACGTGCTGACCGGCGTCGGGCATGGACGCGGCGTCGCTGATCGTGTTCATGACGCTCGTCATGACGCTCCTCCCGCCGCTCAAGCAGCTCTCGCAAGCGCCGACGACAGCGCAGCAGTCGCTCGCCGCCGCCGAGCGCCTGTTCGAGGTGCTCGATGAACCCACCGAGCAGGAGCTCGATCGCGGAACGCGCGCGATAAAGAGCTTCGAGCGCTCGGTCGAATTCGACGACGTGTCGTTCGCCTACGACACCGAGCCTGTCCTCAGCGACATAACGTTCGACGCGCCGAAAGGCTCGATCGTCGCGCTCGTCGGCGCCAGCGGAGCGGGGAAGAGCACGCTCGTCGATCTCATTCCGCGTTTCTACGAACCCACGGTGGGGCACATTCGTATAGACGGAATCGACACGCGCGACATCACCCTCGCGTCGCTCCGCTCGCTGACCGGCATCGTCAGCCAGGACACGGTGCTGTTCAACGACACGGTGCGCAACAACATCGCGTACGCGTCGGCCGGGCAATTCTCGCAGGAGCAGATCGAGCGCGCGGCGCGCGCGGCCAACGCGCACGACTTCATCATGGCGCTCCCGCAGCAGTACGACACAGTCCTCGGCGAACGCGGCACGCGCCTCTCCGGCGGCCAGCGGCAACGGCTCGCCATCGCGCGGGCGCTGCTCGTCGACCCGCCGATCCTCATCCTCGACGAAGCGACGTCGGCGCTCGACACAGAATCCGAGCGTCTCGTCCAGGAAGCGGTGGATCGCCTCCTCGCCGGACGCACGGTGTTCGTCATCGCGCACCGCCTCTCGACGATCACGCACGCGAACACGATTCTCGTGCTCGACCACGGCCGCATCGTCGAGCGCGGCACGCACGCCGAGCTGCTCGCCGAGCGCGGCGCGTACTACCGGCTGCACGCGCTCCAGTTCCGCGACGAGCGCGTCGCCGCGGGCGTCTGACGATGCGCGTTTTCTTCTATGTGAGCAGCCCCGTCTGGTCGGCGTCGGCGCGCGTCGCGATAACCGCCGCCAAAGGTCTCGCCGCGCGCGGGCACGAAGTAGCCGTCGCCTGCGCCGAGGGCAGCCAGCTCGCCGCGCGCACGTCCGACGCGCGGATCGACGCCGTCACGATGGGGAAATCGGCGTCGGCCGCCGGCGACGCGTGGGATCTTCGCCGCGCGATGGAGCACCGCTCGATCGAGGTCGCCATCGTCACGAACGAGCGCGACCACCTCGTCGTCGCGTCGGCCCGGTTGCTCGGAAATCGCGGGGCCATCCTGCGACACGTGCGGCCGCTCGAACGAATTCAACTCGGGCGCAGTGGAAAGCTCGCCCTCAAGCTCGCCGCGTCGGGCCTCATCTTTTCCAGCGAGAAGGACGCGACCGAGGCCACGCTGAAAGGCTGGGCCGTTCCGCCGTGTATCGCGCCGCTCGGCGTCGACCCCGCGCCGTTCGACGCGGCCGAGGCGATTCCGCGCGGCGACACTCGGTCTGTCCAGCGACGCGCTGCTCGTCGCCTGCTCGTACGAACCGTCGGGCCGCGCCCGCATCGCGACAGTGCTGCGCGCGCTCGCGCTGCTCACGCCGCGCCATCCCGAGTTGCACGCGGTTGTGTTCGGCCCCGGCTCACTCGACGAAGCGCTGCGCATGCACGCGTCGGCTCTCGCCGTCAACGCATCGGTCACCTTCCTCGGCGAAGTCGACGACGCGCCGGCGGTGATGCGCGCCGCGAACATCGGGTGGGTCGCCGCCGAGGGAGACGCGGGCGCCTACGCTTGTCTCGACGCGATGGCGTGCCGCCTTCCCGTCATCGCCGAGCGAAACTTGCTGACGCAGCAGTACGTGGCCGACGGCATCACGGGTCTCCTGCTCGCGCAGGCCGATCCGTCGAACACCGCGTCGGAAGTCGCCGAGTTCATCGCCGACCGCGCGCGATGCGCGGCGATGGGGAACGCGGGACGCGCGCGCCTCCAGCGCGAGTTCTCCGAGAGCGCGATGATCGACGGATTCGACCGCGCGGTGAACGCGGCGGGCGACCGCGTCAAACAGGCCAGTTGAGCGCCGCCGACGTCATGCACCCGTCGCTCGCCCACCGCGCCGAATACGCGGCGTTGCGCAGCGCCGTGGCCGCCGCGGCGACGCTCAGCTTCTCCCGCGCCGGCTCGATCGGCGACGCGATCGGCCGGCTGGGATTTTCTCCACTGGGGATTCGGCGACGCGTCGTCGAGCGGCAGGTCGAGGCGGCGCTCGGCATTACCGATCGCGCGGAGATCGAGCGGATCGCGCGCGCGGCGTACGGAAGCCTCGGACGAACGAGCGTCGAGACGGCGATTCTTCCATCGCGCTCGCGCCAGCAGATCATCGATCTGTTCGAGGACGTGCAGGGTTGGAGCATCGTCGAAGAGCGGCTGGCGCGCGGCAAAGGGTTGATCGTCGCCACCGGACACCTCGGCAACTGGGAGCTGGGCGGCGCGTACGTCGCCGCGCGCGGCGTGCCGATCGACGCCGTAGCGCGGCACATGGCGAATCCGCTCTTCGATCGCTACCTGACGCGAACGCGTGAGCGGATCGGGATGCCGATCATTCACGACGAGGAAGCGGTGAAGCGCGTGCCGCGATCGCTGCGGGCCGGCCGCGTCGTGGCGTTCCTCGTCGATCAGGGCGCTGTCGGCCTCGCGTCGACGTGGGTGCCGTTCTTCGGCCGCCTCGCCAAGACGCCGCGGGGACCCGCGGTGTTCGCGCTTCGACTCGGCGCGCCGATCGTGTTCGGCGCCGTGGTGCGGCGGCCCTCCGGACGCTACATGCTCACGTTCGAGGCGATCGATCCGGTCGAGACCGGCGATCGCGAGGCGGACGTGGACCGCATCGTCGCCGACTACACGCTCGCGCTCGAGCGGCACGTGCGCAGTGCGCCCGAGCAGTACTTCTGGCATCACCGCCGCTGGAAACATCAGCGGCCCGGGACGCCGCCGGAGCTCGGAGATCCGCTGTGAGCCGCGCGACCGATCGTCTCCGCACCGATCGTCGCGCGTGGTTCGGCGTGGGCGTCGATCTTATTGCTCATCGGGCTTGCTGTGGCTGCGCCGCTCGTCGCCCGCCACGATCCGTTCGGCATCGATCTCGTCAACTCGCTGCTGCCGCCGTCGCGCGCGCACTGGTTCGGCACCGACGTCCAGGGGCGCGACGTGTGGGCCCGTCTCGTCTACGGCGCGCGCATCTCGCTCACCGTCGGCATCGTCTCGCAGGGGATCGCGCTGTCGCTCGGCGTTCTGCTCGGCCTCGTCGCCGGATACTACGGCCGCTGGGTGGACGAAATGGTGATGCGTCTCGCCGACGTGACGCTCGCGTTCCCGACTCTGCTTCTGCTGATCGCGCTCGTCGCCGCGCTCCAGCCGAGCCTCACCGTCGTCTTCGTGACGATCGGCGTCGTCGGGTGGGCGGGGATGGCGCGCATCGTCCGCGGACAGGTGCTCGTCGTGCGCGAGCTGGAATTCGTGCAGGCGGAGCGCGCGCTCGGCGCGCGCGATACGCGCGTGATCCTGCTGCACGTGTTGCCGAGCGTCATCGCGCCCGTCGTGATCGCCGGCACGCTCGGCGTGGCCGGCGCGATAATCGCCGAGTCGTCGCTGTCGTTTCTCGGGCTCGGCGTGCAGCCGCCGACGCCGAGCTGGGGGTCGATGATCGCCGACGGCCGCGATTTGTATCAGCTGCGGCACGCGCCGTGGACGTCGGTCTTTCCGGGACTGGCGATCGGCGCGGCGGTGCTCGGATTCAATCTCATGGGCGACGCATTGCGCGACGCGCTCGACCCGCGCACGCTGAAGACTCGAATGCCCAGCGCGTTGACCAACCCGGCGACTCCGTGAGGCGCCTCTCGTGACTTCCCTCGTTGAAGCGAGTGCACCGTTCGACCTCGACGCGCTGCGTCGCGAGGAGTTTCCCGGCCGTCACCGACGGCGAAGACCGGTCTTCCTCAACCACGCGTCCACGGGACCGTACCCGCGGCGGATCGATCGCGGTGCTCGACGAGTGGAACCGGCTGCCGCGCGAATCCGACGCTCGTGTCGCAGGATCTGCAGTTCGGCACGCTCACCAAGTCGCGCGAGATCGTCGCGTCGATGATCGGCGCGAAGCCGGCGGAGATCGCGCTGGCCACGAACACGACGTTCGGCATCAACCTCGCCGCGTTCTCGCTTCCGTTGAAACGTGGCGACGTCGTGTTGTCGCCCGACCGCGAGTTTCCCGCGAACGTTTACCCGTGGATGCAGCTCGCCGAGCGGCGCGGCATCGAGTACCGCCGTCTCGAGTGCGACGACGGCGTGCTGCACCGCGACCGCCTCGAGCGCGAGCTGGAAGACGAGCGCGTGAAGCTCGTCACGGTGTCGTGGGTGCAGTTCGCTTCCGGCGCGCGCGTGGATCTGGCCGCGCCTCGGCGCCCTCTGCCACGAGCGCGGCGTGTACTTCGTTGTCGACGCGATTCAGGGGCTCGGGCCGCTCACGCTCGACATGTCGAAGACGCACGTCGACATCCTCGCCTGCGGCGCGCAGAAGTGGCTGCTCTCGCCGTGGGGCGCGGCGTTCGTCTACGTTCGACAGCCGCTCATAGAAAAGCTCGAGCCGCACGACGTGAGCTGGATGGCCGTCGAAGGGTCGGACGACTTCACGCGCCTCACCGACTACGACCTCAAGTGGCGGCAGGACGCGCGACGCTTCGAGTTCGTGACGCTGCCCTATCAGGACTACGCGGGGATGAACGCGAGCCTCGAGCTGTTCAAGGAGATCGGGTTCGCCAACGTCGCGCGCTGCGCGCAGCGGCTCGGCGAGCGGATCGTGAACTGGGCGGTGGCGCGCGACGACGTCGAGCTGGTGACGCCGGCGGATCCGCGCTACCGAGCTGCGGTGATAGCCGTGCGTCCTATCGAGGCGCTCGCCGCCAGTCGGCGGCTGTCAGCGGCCGGCGTGGTCCATTCGTTCCGCGAGGGCGCGATCCGGTTTTCGCCGCACTTCTACAACAGCGACGACGAGATCGATCGCGCGCTCGCGCTCATCGCGTCGTAGCGCCACGCATCGTCAGGGCGCAGGCGGTTTCGCCGAGGCTGACGTCGTGTCCCTCGGGTGATAGCGGAGCGTGTGGATGACCACCACGCCGCACTGCGAATTGAGAACGCTGTACTTCATCGGCGTCTGCGCGGCCGACGCGTAGTACTCGATCGCCTCGATTTGCGCGACTGGGATGCTGTTGATATCGAACAACGGCTCCATCACGTTCCCAAGTTTCTGGTTGCGGAAGACAGGCTGGTCGTCGACGAACACCACCGCATAGCAGTCCCAGAGCGGCGCCCGCTTGGCCTGGTCCCCGCGGTCCAACTGCAACCGACCGCCCCCTCCGCCCTGCAACGAAGTGACATTCTTGCGGCCAGACCCGACCCACGCGTACGGCCCCATCGCGAACACCTTGATTCCAGGCAGCGTGGTCAACACCGCGCCCGTCGATCGCCCTTCCTGCGGCGCCAACTCGGCGCGCGTAAGGAAATGACCGAGGCCGAGCTTCTTGTTGACCTCGAAATCATCGAGCTGGTGATCGACGGCCTTCTCGGTCACCACGACAGAGTCGAGGTTCGTCGCGCGAGCAATGCGGATGTGCCGCTGGACCGTGCGACCCGCTTCGATCGCGACCTGCGCCTCGACCGGGCCATATCCGACGCGGCGCACCAACATGTGTTGCGCGCCCGGCGGAACGTCACGCAACGCGAACGCGCCTTGTTCGTTCGTCAACGTGGTTTTGGATACGTCGGGCAAGCTCACCTCGACCCCGCCGACCGGCACGTTCGCCGAATCGGTGACGATGCCGGCCAGGATTCCGGTCGCCGCCACCTCTTTGCGGAGCACGATCTCCGTTCGCGCGAACCGCGCTGATGCCGGAACGCGTACGCTTCCCGACTGACCGCTCGCGCGATCCGTCAGCGCCTTGAGCGTGATCACCGTGTCGAGCGGCACGCCGCACAGCGCGAATCGTCCGCGCGCGTCCGCCGTCGCCGAGACCCACCTGGAGGCGTTTCGTCCCGCCAGCCGTCTTCCACTCGCCGCTGACGGTCCCGGTGAGCGACCCCGTCGAATCGTCGGCGAGTTTGAGTCTGCCGAGCAGAATGCCGCCGCTCCCGTATCCGCCGTCGCCGCAGGCCGTCGCCGCGATCTGCAACGCCCTTGGCACGCGCACCGCGACGTTCGTCGTTCCGCTGCCAACGGTCACCGGCGCCGAGTAGCCCGCGTTCAGCGAATCCAGCGACGGCGTGTGGATCGCCAGCATCTGATCACCACTCGGTGCGCCCGCGATCGTGAATCGGCCGAGCGAATCCGCGGTCGCCTCGAGCGCCGTCCCGCTGACACTCACTCGAGCACTTGCAACGCCTTTGCCGGAGGCGGAATCGACGATGGTTCCGTGAATCGTTTGCGCGGCGACGGCGTGCAACGCGATCGACGCGACGATCGCCGTGGCAAAGCACGCGCGGATTTTCATCGGGGCGGCTTACCTCCGACTGCGGTCGTGTCAGTCGAGTGGTATCGAAGTGTGTGGATGACCAGCACTCCGCACTGCGAATTCAGCGTGCTGTACTTCGACGGCGTCTCGGCGGAACTGGTGTAGTACTCGATTGCCTCGATTTCTGCGACCGGAATGCTATTGATGTCGAACAGCTGTTCCCAGACGTATGGGGTATGGGCATGACGCTGACCGGATGCCGGGAACTTTTGCCCCCGCCAGACGAGGTGATCATCGAGGTAGACCAAGGCATAGCAGTCCCAGAGCGGCGCCCCCTTTTCGGAGTCCACGTCATCCAAACCGACCTGAGTGCTGGCGGAAAGCGACGTCACGTTGCGGTGCCCCGATCCCACCCACGCGTATGGGCCCCGCGTAAACACTCTGATTCCTGGCACCGTGGTCAGCACCGCGCCCATTGATCGCCCTGCCTGCGGCGCCAACTCGGCCCGTGTGAGAAAGTGACCGAGCCCGAGCTTCTTGTTGACCTCGAAATCATCAAGCTGGTGATCGACGGTCTTGGCGGTCACCACCACGGAGTCGAGATTCGTCGCGCGAACCATCCGAATGTGCCGCTCGGCGGTGCGGCCCGCCTCGATCGCGACCTGTGCCTCGACCGGACCATATCCAACTCGGCGCGCCAGCACGCGCTGTGCGCCCGGTGGAACGTCACGCAAGGCGAACGCACCTTGCTCGTTGGTTAGCGTCGTCTTCGAAACGTTGGGCAGACTCACCTCGACGCCGCCGACCGGCACGTTCGCCGAATCGGTGACGATGCCGGCAAGGATCCCGGTGGCCGCCACCTCTTTGTGCAGGACGATCTCCGCACGTGCGAACCGCGCTGACGCCGGCACGCGCACATTCCCCGACTGCCCGCTCGCACGATCCGTCAGCGCCTTGAGCGTGAGCACCGTGTCGAGCGGCACGCCGCAAAGCGCGAATCGTCCCCGACCGTCAGCCGTCGCGGAGACCCAACGCGAATCGCCCGGCGCGTGTGCCGACGTCGCATCCGTTCCCGATGGACGCGTCCGCCATTCGGCGCTCACGGTGCCCGAGAGCGGGGCCGTCGAGTCTCCGTCGACGCGAAGCTTGCCCAACAGGATGCCGCCCGCTCCGTACCCGCCGCCTCCGCACGTCGTCGCCGCGATCTGCAACGCACTTGGCACGCGCACCGCGACGTTCGTCGTTCCGCTGCCAACGGTCACCGGCGCCGAGTAGCCCGCGTTCAGCGAATCCAGCGACGGCGTGTGGATCGCGAGCATCTGATCACCACTCGGCGCGCCCGCGATCGTGAATCGTCCGAGCGAGTCGGTGGTCACCTGAAGTGTCGTGCCGCTCACGCCCACGCGCGCATGCGAAACGCCCTTGCCGGTCGCGGAGTCGACGATGGTTCCGCGAATCGTCTGTGCTGCGGCGACGCGCGAGACGAGCGCGATCGCCAGCGCAACGACGACCGCTCGTCCTTTCATCGAGACCGGTCGTGCGCCGGCGGCTTCGGCGACGCTGACGTGGTGTCCTTCGAGTGATAGCGCAGCGAGTGAATCACCAACACGCCGCACTCGGAATTGAGCGACGCGTACTTCATCGGAGTCTCCGCCGCCGTGGCGTAGTACTCGATGGCCTCGATGCTGGCGACCGGGATGCTGTTGATGTCGAACAGCGGTTCCCACTGATCCACCGGGCCGTAGCGGGTCATTATGTGGAACTTCTGGCCTCGCCAGATCAGGCTGTTGTCAAGATAGACGAGAGCGTAGCACTCCCAGAGCGGCGCGAACTTGAGCGAGTCGCTCTTGTCCAAACCCAACTTGGCGGAACCGCCCCCGTGGATGGAGGCCGCGTTGTGACGGGAGGATCCTATCCAGCCGTGCGATCCCATGGTATAGACCTTTGCTCCGGGCACTGAAGTCAGCACCGCGGCTGTCGACCGCCCTTCCTGAGGCGCCAACTCGGCGCGCGTGAGAAAATGGCCGAGCCCGACCTTCCGATTCGCCTCGAAGTCGTCGAGCCCGTGATCGGTGGACTTCTCCGTGACGACCACCGAATCCAACGTCGTGCTCCGCACCAGCATGAAGTGGCGCTGCATCGTCTGTCCGCCGACGAACGTCAACTGCGTCTCGACGGGGCCGTAGCCCACGTGACGCACGACAACGTGCTGTGAGCCCGCGGGAACGTCGCGCAGCACGAACGCGCCTTGTTCGTTCGCCCCCGTTCCCTTGCCGAGTCCGGCAGCATGACCTCGGCGTTGGGGATCGGTTTGTTCGTCGAGTCCGTCACCACGCCGGCGAATGTCGCCATGGTCGTCACCGCGCGACGAAGCACGATCTCCGTGCGGCCGAAGCGCGCGGCCGACGACACGCGGAATCCCGCGGCCTGGCCGCTCGCCCCGGCGGTCACCGCGCGCAGACTCAACGCTGTGTCGAGCGGAACGCCGCAAAGCGCGAATCGTCCGCGTGCGTCCGCCGTCGCCGAGACCCATTTGGGAGCTGCCGCGCCGCCAGCCGTCTTCCACTCGGCGCTTACCGTCCCCGCGAGCGAAGCAGTCGAATCGTCGGCGACTTTGAGTTTGCCGAGCACGATTCCGCCGCTCCCGTATCCGTCGCCGCAAGCCGTGCCGGCGATTTGCAACGCGCTCGGCACGCGCACGGCGATCGTCGTGGCGGCGCCCGAGACCGTCACCGCCGCCGAGTAGCCGGCGCTCAGCGAATCGAGCGACGCTGTGTGAATCGCGAGCGTCTGTTCGCCGGCTCGGCGCGCCGGTGATAGTGAATCGGCCGAGCGAGTCCGCCGTCGCTTGAAGCGCTGTTCCGGCGATGCTCACTCGCGCGTTTGCGACGCCTTTGCCGGACGCTGAATCGACGATGGTTCCGCGAATCGTCTGCGCCGCGGCGGCGTGCGTGGCGATCGACGCGACGATCGCCGCTGTGAAGCATCGTTTCAGCTCTCATGACGGCGGTTTACCTCCGGCTGACGTCGTGTCCTTCGGGTGGAAACGAAGCGTGTGGATGACGAGCACGCCGCATTCCGAATTGAGCGTCGCGTACTTCATCGGCGTCTGGGCCGCGCGTGGCGTAATACTCGATGGCCTCGATCGACGCGACGGAGATGGTATTGATGTCGAACAACGGCTCCCACTGAAGCACGGTGCCGTGGAGGTGCGTGATGTTCCTGAATTTCTGTCCGCGAAAGACCAGATGGTTGTCCAGGTACACCAACGCGTAACAGTCCCAGTGAGGCGCGCGCTTGAGTTCGTCCGCATCGTCCAGCACCGCCCCGCCGCCCAAGGAGGTGGCGTTGTGACGCCCTGACCCAACCCACGCGTACGGTCCCATCGCAAACACCTTGATGCCCGGCATCGTGGTCAACACAGCGCCCGTCGATCGCCCTTCCTGTGGCGCCAACTCAGCTCGTGTGAGAAAGTGGCCGAGCCCGAGCTTCTTGTTGACCTCGAAATCGTCGAGCTGGCGGTCGACCGATTTCTCCGTGACGACGACCGAGTCGAGCTTCGTGCTTCGCACCATAGTGATGTGGCGCTCGATCGTCTGTCCGTCGACGAACGTCAGTTGCGCCTCGACTGGACCGTAGCCGACGTGACGCACGACAACGCGCTGCGAGCCGGCGGGAATGTCTCGCAGCACGAACGCGCCTTGCTCGTTGGTCGCCGTGCCCTCGCCGAGGTCCGGCAGCGTGACCTCGGCGTTGGCGATCGGCTTGCTCGACGAATCCGTCACCACGCCGGCGAATATCGCCGTTGTCGTTCCGCGAATCGTCTGCGCGGCGGCGAGGTGAGACGCGATCGACGCGATGAGCGCCGCGGTGAGCCATCGTCGCCCCGTCATCGTGGCGGCTTCCCCGGGGCAGCGGTCGTGTCCCGATGATACCGGAGCGTATGAATGACAAGCACTCCGCACACCGCACCCGACGTGAGGTACTTCGCCGGTAGTTGCGAGACCGAAGCGTAGTACTCGATGGCTTCGATCTCCGCGACCGGAATGCTATTGATGTCGAACAGCGGCTCGGGGGACTGATTGGCAGTCGGCCTCCCCGCGTACATCCGCATGTTGTCGAGATACACGGCCGAGTAGCACAAGCCCGACGGCGCGCCCTTCAACGCATCCCCAGGGCCGAGAGGGTTGTGTCCCCTTTCCGGAAATCGACGTCATCATCGTCTGGGCGCGGGCGCTCGAGATGAAGCCGTACGGGCCTCGGCCGACGATCGAGGTGCCCGGTATCGAGCGTAAGACTGACGCGGTCGACACGCCTTCCAGCTTCGCCAACTCCTCGCGCGTGATAAAATGGCCGAGGCCGAGCCGTCGATTGTCCTCGAAATCGCCCAGCACCGGGTCGTATCCCTTCGCCGTCACGGTCACCGAGTCGAGCACGGTCGCGCGAACCAGCGTGATGCGCCGTTGCAGCGTGTGTCCGGCCAGAAACGTGAGCCGCGTCTCGACGGGACCGTAGCCGAGTCGTCGAATGCGCACGAGCTGTTCACCGGGCGGGATCTCACGGAGCGCAAAGGCGCCGTCCGCGGTGGTGAGCGGTCGTCTTCGCCAGCTCCGGCACGCTCACCTCGGCACCGCCAAGCGGGCGGTTCAACGAATCGGTCACGAAGCCGGCAAGGACCGCTGTCGTCGCCGCCTGCGCGCGCAATACCAACTCTGCACGAGCGAATCGCGCGGCCGACGACACGCGAACTCCTGCGGATCCGCTCGCGCCATCGGTCGTCACTCGCACGCTCAACGCTGCGTCGAGCGGCACGCCGCACAGCGCGAACCGCCCGCCCGGGTCAGACGTCGCCGAGATCGATTTGGGCGACTCCGCGCCGGTCGCGGTCCACTCGGCGCTGACCGTTCCCGAAAGCGGTGCCGCCGAATCACCGGCGACACGTATCTTGCCGAGGACGATCCCACCGTCTCCATAGCCTCGGCTTCCGCACGCCATCGCCGCGATTTGCAGCGCGCTCGGCACGCGCACAACGACCGCGGTCGTCTCACCCGAAACAAGGACCGGCACGGTGAACGACGCATTCAAGGAGTCGAGCGATGCCGTGTGAATCGTGAGCGCCCGATCTCCGGCTGATACGTCGGAGAACTCGAATCGCCCGACCGAATCAGCGACGGTCTGGAGCGCGGTGCCGTAGACGCCGACCCGCGCGCTCGGCACAGGTCTGCCCGACGTCGAATCGACCACTGTCCCGCGGATCGACTGCGCACTAGCGATCGCAGTCGCCATCGAGGCGATGATTGCCGCAACGAGAAAACGCCGCACCCTCATCCGAGGTCTCCGTCCGTGGCCGTCCAGCCGTCCAGCTGTCAAGCCGTCCAGCCGTCGAGCGTCCCGCCGTCAAGCCGTCCAGCCGTCCTGCATACAATTGCAGCCCGGCCTTACCCCGTCAAGACCGCGTCACCCGGACGAGAGCATACGTCTTTGCGCCTTTTCGAATCAACAGATACTCGCCGCCGAGCAGCTCGCCAAAACCGATGGGCTCGCGCTCGGGGCCGAGTCGGCGACCGTTCATGTAGACGCCGCCCTGCTGGACCATCCGCCGCATGTCGCCCTTGCTCTTGAAGAGCGCGTCGGACCCGACGCACAGAACGTCGAGCACGTCGCCTGTCGTCAGCTGGTCGGTGAAGGCGACCGTGAACACCGGAATCTCGAGCGCCAGCGCGGCCAGCGCGTCGCGCGAGAGCGCGCGCGCCTCGCCGCCGCCGAAGAGCAGATCCGACACCTCTCGGGCCGTCGCAGCCGCGCGCTCCCCGTGCACCCGCGTCGTGACGTCGGCCGCCAGCGCGTGCTGCGCCTCGCGCTTCTCCGGCGCCGCTTCGACCGTACCGCTCGTGCGCCTCGATCGCCTCCTGCGTCAGCAGCGTGAAGTAGCGCAGGTATTTCCCCGCGTCCCGGTCGTCGACGTTCACGAGGAATTGATAGAACCTGTATGGCGACGTGAGCGCGGGGTCGAGCCAGACCGCGCCCGCCTCCGTCTTCCCGAACTTGGTCCCGGCCGCCGTCGTGACGAGCGGCGACGTGATCGCGTGCGCGTCGAGTGCCGGCGTCCGGCGAATCAGCTCGATCCCCGCCGTGATGTTCCCCCACTGGTCGCTGCCGCCCATCTGCAACCGAACGTCGTGGCGCCGGCGCAGCTCCAGAAAGTCGTACGCCTGGAGCAGCATGTACGAGAACTCGGTGTACGAGATCCCCGCCTCCATGCGCCCCTGCACCGAGTCCTTCTGCATCATGTAATTCACGGTGAAGTGCTTGCCGACGTCGCGCATGAAGTCCACCGCCTTGAGCGACGTCAGCCACTCGGCGTTGTCGAGCAGCTTGGCGGCGTTCGGGCCCGTGAAATCGAGAAATCGCTCGAGCTGTTTGCCGATCGCCGCGGTGTTCGTCGCGATCGTTGTCGGCATCGGCGAGCGGGCGCTCTGATCCTTTGCCGGACGGATCGCCGATCAAGCCGGTGCCGCCGCCGGCGAGCGCGACCGGCTTATGCCCGTACGCCTGCAGTCGCACGAGCAGCATGATCACGAGCAGGCGTGCCGATGTGCAGACTCGGCGCGGTCGGATCGAAGCCGATGTACCCGGCAACGGGCCCCGCGGCCAGCGCGTCGCCGACGCTCTCCGTGTGCTGATACAACAGCCCGCGCCACTTCAGTTCATCGAGCAATCCCGGCTTTGGCATGGGTCAAACTTAGGGCGGACCGGCCGGAAACTCATATCTTTCCCCGCGTGATCAGATATCGCGCGCGCTGGGTCGTGCCCATTGTCGCCGAGCCGGTGCGCGACGGTGTCGTCGCCGTGGACGGCGATCGCATCGCGTTCGTCGGTCCGCGCGAAGAAGCTCCGCCGGGTGACGACCACGACCTCGGCGACGTGCTGCTCCTTCCCGGTCTCGTCAACGCGCACACGCACCTCGAGCTCACCGCGATGCGCGGCTTTCTCGAGGACCTCGACTTTCGCCGCTGGATCCTCCGACTGACCGCGGCTCGCCGCGACGTGCTCGACACTGACGCGCTGCTCGACTCGGCGCGCTATGGAATCGAAGAGGGACTGCGCGCCGGCATCACGACGTTCGCGGACACGAGCGACTCGGGCGTCGTCGTGCGCGCGATGCGCGAGGCGGGAGTGCGCGGCATCGTCTACCAGGAAGTGTTCGGCCCCGATCCGGCGCAGTGCGAAGCGTCGATCGCCGGACTGCGCGAGAAGGTCGCGGGGCTTCGCTATCTGGAGACGCCGCTCGTCCGCGTCGGCGTGTCGCCGCACGCGCCCTACACGGTTTCGGATTCTCTCTTTCGCGCGACGACCGACTTCGCGAAACAACACGGGCTCCGCATGGCGATTCACGCCGCGGAGAGCAGCGAAGAGCAACGGCTCATCGCCGACGGTGCCGGTCCGTTCGCCGACGGACTGCGCGGCCGCGGCATTCACGTCGGCATCCGCGGCCGCTCGCCGATCGACATGCTCGACCGGCTCGGCGTGCTCGACGCGCGGCCGCTGCTCATTCATTGCGTGCGCGCCGACGAGGGCGACATCGCCGCGATCGTGCGAAGCGGGTGCGCCGTCGCGCACTGTCCGATCTCGAACTCCAAGCTGGGCCACGGCGTCGCGCCGCTGGTCGAGCTTCTCGCGGCGGGCGTGACGGTCGGCCTCGGCTCGGATTCGGTGGCGAGCAACAATCGAATGGACCTGCTCGACGAAGCCCGCGTCGCGCTGCTCTCGCAGCGGACGCGTCTCCAATCGTTCGAGACGCCGTCGGCCGCCGACGTCCTCGAGCTGGCGACCCTAGGCGGCGCCGCGGCGCTCGGCCTGGCGGACGTCGTCGGGTCGCTCGAGGAAGGGAAGCAGGCCGACCTCGCTGCCTTCCCGCTCGACGCCGTCGCCCCGACGACCGATCCGACGACGGCCGCCGTCTTCGCGCTAGGCGGCTCTCAGGCCGAGTTCGTGGCCGTGGCCGGGAAACCGCTCGTGTCCGGCGGACGGCTCATCGCCGGGCGCCCGGAACTTGCCGCGAGGATGCAGGAGTTGGGTGATGCGCTCGCCGATTGGCTCGACGCCGGGGGGGAAACGAGACCGTAGCGACAATGGAGCGATTGGGGGGATTCGATCTTGTCGCGTCGCTGGCGTCTGAATAGCTTGCTGTAGAGCCTTCCGGCACATGCAGTTGCGCCCGTAGCCCCATGTTTGGCCAAGTTTGGGCGCTCCGCCGTCGACCGCCTGTCGCAGTTCTCCCGCCGCTGTACTGGGGGAGTCCGTGTGCCGATCCTCGAATAGAGGGAGGGGAAGCTTCGTGGTGCTTGGTTGCCTGGCCCTGAACGCATCGTACGAGCCGCTGACGATGGTCCCTATGCGTCGCGCGCTCCGACTCGTGATTGACGGCAAAGCCGAAATCGTCGAGTCGGACTCCGATCGCGTCGTGCGGTCAGAGCGACTCACCATGCCGAGGCCAGCCGTAATCCGGCTGACGAAGTTCATCCACGTGCCGCGGCGGTTCCGCCGGCAGGTGACGAACACCTTCCTGTTCGCGCGCGACCGCTACATGTGCCAGTACTGCGGCCGCCACATGACGGAGTTCAAGCCGCGCGAGGCGCTCACGCGCGACCACCTGATCCCGCTGTCCCGCGGCGGCACCAACGACTGGACGAACGTCGTGGCCGCCTGCAGCGCCTGCAACACGCGCAAAGGCAATCGGCTTCCCGAGGAGATCGGGATGCACCCGCTCTCGCACCCGGTCGAGCCGCACTTCGTGCACCTCAGTTGGGCGGTGCGGCGTCTCACGCCGACGCAAGCGCGGTACATCAAGACGTTCTACGGGAGCGAAGTACTGCATCATCTCGAGCAGTTGGAGCATCGGGGGCTGAAAACTGCTGGACTGCGCAGCTGACGAACTGCGCGACTGAGTAGGAGCGCGAACTCGCCGAACGGCGCGACTGACAGACGGCGCGAAGGGCGCGACTGACGAAACGGCGCGGTTGAACGGGAAGGCTACAGGCGCTCCGAGCGAGTTCAGCATCTTGATGATCGTGATGAGGCGATTGCGGAGGCGCCAGAAGGTCGCCTTGTCGATGCGCTTGACCGCGAAGTTGGACCGTAAGTGACCGATCGTCTCCTCGGCCTCGCCTCGCGCCACGCGTAGCGCCTGAGCTCTGCCGCCGTCCGGCCCGCGACCAAAGCCTCGTCGATGTTCGCGACGATCGCGTGGGCGGCCTTACGCATCTGATGAACGTGCAAGAGCCGCCGCCCGCGGTCATCGATGAGCCGATTGATCTCATCCTCGACGGCCTGCGCTGCTTCGAGGACGGCGAGATGCCGGTGGTTGTCCATGCGCGACGTTAGCGCCGCCGCTCACCGGAACCACCACCGCCTCGTCGCGACTCGGATGCATTCCAACGCAGCGCCCAGCAGTCGCCGCGCCGTTTGGAAGCCTGCGCCGTTCGGCAGTCGCGCCTTGTTTTGGCAGTCGCGCCGTTCGCGCAGTTTGCAGTCGCGCCCTTCACGCCGTTCGGCAGTCGCGCCCTTCGCGCCGTTCGGCAGTCGCGCCCTTCGGCAGTTCACGCCCCTACTTAGTCGCGCAGTTTAGTCAGCTGCGCCGTCAAGCGCATCCGTTCACTGCGCCTCAAACACCTCCGACCTCTGCTCATACTTCCGCTTGTCCCCGCCGAGTATTCGCGACACGAGCGTCCCGATCCCGCTCCATATCCCACGAAACACGTTGCTCCGCCTCGGCGCCGACGACCCGCGAAGCCACTGCTCGAGCGCGTCGAGATCGCTCACCGTGAGCGTCTGCACGTCCACCGAAAGATTGTAGTAGAAACTCCCCGCTCGATCGGGGTGGATCGCCGCGTGGTACGGACGGCCGAACTGCGTCTCCGCCGCCGAGAGCGATGAGAATCCGCCGAAGTTCTCGTTGATGCCGTTCGGCGCGCCGTTCACCGTGCTGTGGCGGCGGACGTTGAACAGCTGGCTCGTCGGATCGTACGCCACGAGCACGTCCCACTCGGTGAAGTCGGCGCGATTGTCGCCGCCGAATCCTCCCTTCGACCAGAGCTCGAGCCGGTAGTGGATGCGCGCCGGGAATCCGTTGCGCAGCAGCTCGCGCGTCTTCGAGTCGGCGAGCAGGTTCGCGCTCGTGATCGACGGCCCTTCCTTCATCGCGGTCGCCGGCGTGACGGCGACGCCGAGACGCACGCCGCCTTCCTGCGCGAGAAGAGGCGAGGCGAGCGCGCCCAGAATCAGCGCGACGCTCCCCACGATCGACATCGCCGACGACCGGCGCGGCCGACGGCTCAAAACCGATGCCTCAGCCGGAAGAAGAAGTTCAGCTTCTGCGCCGGCGTGGAGAGCGACTTGGCCGCGTAGACGCCGATGCCGCCGACGTCGAGACCGAATCCGATGTCCGTTCGGAAGCTCGACAGCGGCGGAACCTCCGTCGACCCGATGCCCGACGCTGCCGGGCGCCGTGCCGACGAGCCAACCGCGGCCCGCGTCGGCGAACACGACGTACGCGACGTCGCCGTGCTCGCTGTGATAGTTCCGCGGCCAATCCGGCCATCTTCCCGTGAAATCGAAGCGCAAATCACCGCGGTACTCGACCTGCGCGAGCATGATCCGATCGCACTGCGCCGGTTGTCCCAGCAGGAGCACTCCGCCGTAGTTGCAGTCTCCGACGTTCGGGCTGACCACCGAGCGGAAGTCGTATCCCGGAATCGCGCCCGGGCCGTCCACGGAGAGGCGTCGCTCGAGCGGCAGCTCGTTGCCGCCGAGCCACCCGCCGAGCGACGAGGCGCAGGTTCAGCTGGTCGTTCGGTCCGAGGCGATTGTAGCGGCGAAGGTCGAGGAATCCGCGCGTGTACTCGACGTGATCGCCCGCCCGCGTCTCGCGCACGAGCGACGTCGGGCCGACTTCCGTCGGACGGCCGGCGCCGTGCTCGAGATTCGCCAGCGCCAACCAACCGGACCACGGGTCGTTCTGATCGGTGCGCGAATCGAACGTCAGCGACAGCGTTCCGATGTGGAACACGCCGGCGTCGACCTCGGGATTCGCGCGCCAGTCCTGCGCGTCGTTGAACAGCGTGAACGGATTCTTGAGCAGACGCGAATCCCAATGCTCCTCGCCGTACGTGCCCGGTGAGGCGCACGTTGCCCGTGCCGTAGAGCGTCGCGATCGCCGTCGCGCCGTGCCGCTGGAAGTAGTCGCGGTAGTCGCGGCGCACGAGAAACGCCGCGAGCGCCGTCTCGACGCTGCTCAGTTGCCAATCTTCGACGGGGTCGACGACGCTGAACACGCGTCCGCCGATGCCGATCCCGCGCTCTCGGCCGAAGCGCACTTCGCTCCGCAGATCGTGGCCGACGTCGCCGTTCTCCGACTCGAAGCTCCCCGTGCGCACGATCGCCGACGCGCCCGCGTCGACGCTTCCCCACGGCGTCAGTCTGTGGAGCACCGGCCCGACGTTGAGCGGCCATCCTTCGACGCGGTTGTACGCGCCCGCCTGGACGATGCGCACCGCCTTCGCCCAGTTCTCGTCGTGCTCTCGCTCGAGGCGGCGCCACCACGTGTCCTCGTCCGCCTCGCCGGTCGTGATCGCGACGATCCGTTCGCCGTCCTGCCGATACACGAGCGAGTCGGCGTACGTCCGCACGCCGCCGTCGACGCGCGCCGAGTCCGCGCGCTCCACTCGGCCGCCGATCACCAGCAACGCACCGTCGATGCGAGCGGTGGCGCGCAGCACGACGCTCGCGTTGAGCGCGAGCACGTTGCCGGTCACGTGTCCCGAAATGAGGAGCGGGCCGTGCTGCACCGCGACGTTGCCGCTCACTTCCTGCCCCGCGGCGATCTCGACCTGCTCCGTCGCGCGCAGCGCGTTCTGTCCGTTCCACCGGTCCACCGCCTCGCGCCGCACGTCGCGCGGCAGCGACGAGCGCGCCGTCGATACGGTTTCCTGCGCGCCGGCGGGCGCGGGGCGCGTACATCGCGACGGCGCACGCCGCGCCGATCAGCGCCAAGGTTCGCCTACACATGAGAACTCCAGTCAAGGATCGCGGACCGTCAGCCGCTACTCGGCGCCGACGGCGATGCCCAGCCGTCGCATCCTTCGATACAAGTTGGGCCGGTCGGTGCGCAGGCGCCGCGCCGCCTCGGCGACGTTGCCATTCGCCATCGACAGCGCGCGCGAGATCAGCGTTCGCTCGTAGTCGTCGAGCGTGTCGCTGAGCGACGATTCCAGCTCGGCGGGATCGGGGAGGGGAAGCGCCGTCGGCGGCGTCGACATTCGCGGCGCGCGCTCGAGAGGCAGAACCGACGCGACGTCGGCTTCGGTCACGCGACGGCCGGCGTGCAGGATCGCCAGACGCTCGACGATGTTCGCGAGCTCGCGCACGTTGCCCGGCCAGCGATGTCGCGACAGCGCGGCGATCGCGTCGTCGGTCCAGTCCGGAACCGCCTGTCCCGTGCGCAGCCGGTGCAGCGCGGCGAAGTGGCGCACGAGCGGCGGGATGTCGCCCGGCCGGTCGCGCAGCGGCGGCAGCGGGATCGGAATCACGTTCAGGCGAAACAGCAGATCCTCGCGGAACGCGCCGTCGATCACGCCGCGCGCGAGGTCCTTGTTCGTCGCCGCGACGATGCGCACGTCGACGCGGATCGGCTTTCCGCCGCCGACGCGCTCGATCTCCTTCGCCTCGATCGCGCGCAGCAGCTTCGCCTGCGCCTCGGCGCCGAGGTCGCCGACTTCGTCGAGGAACAGCGTGCCGCGGTGCGCCAGCTCGAAGCGGCCGATGCGCCGGTCCGTCGCGCCGGTGAACGCGCCGCGCTCGTGGCCGAACATCTCGCTCTCGACGAGGTCGCGCGGAATCGCCGCGCAGTTCACGCGCACGAACGGCCGGTCGCGCCGCCCGCTGCCGGCGTGAATCGCCGCCGCGACGAGCTCCTTGCCCGTGCCCGACTCGCCCGTGATCATGCACGCGCGCATCGCTCGGCGCGACGCGCTCGATGAGCGCGCGCACCTGGCGCATGCCCGGGCTGTCGCCGACCATCTCGCCGCTCAGGCCGAGGTCGGCGCGCAGCGTGCGCGCCTCGCGCCGCGCCTGGCGCAGCTCCAGCGCCGACGACAGCGCGAGCAGCACGCTCTCGGGGCTCAGCGGCTTCTCGAGGAAGTTGAACGCGCCGAGCTTTGTCGCCTTCACGGCGTCGCTCAGCCCGGCGCGTCCGCTCATCATGATGACCGGCACGTCGGGGAGCGACTCGCGCACGCGCGCCAGCGTCGCCATCCCGTCCAACTCGCCGGGGATCATCAGGTCGAGCAGCAGCGCGTCGGGCTCCGCCTCGAGCGCGCGCGACAAGCCGCCGGCGCCGTCGTGCGCGTCGCGGACCTCGTAGCCCTCGGCGACGAGCAGCGCGCCGACCATCCGGCGGATGTTCGACTCGTCGTCGATGATCAGCACGCTCGGCATTAGACTTCTCTAAGAGGTCGAGTCGGCGTGCCGGCAGGGCGTTCTTCTGCATCTCGGCCATCAGCTTGGCGGTGAACCGCTGCGCCTCGGAGATCCGCTCGACCTCGACGGCGATCGCCTCCACGCCCTGCTCGATCCGCTCGAGGCGGCTCAGCACCTCGGGCGACACCTGCGCCGGCGCCGAGGGGCCGCGCTCGAAGCGCCGCGTGATGGCGCGGATGATCGGAATGCCGAGCGCGATGACCGCGATCGTGGCGAAGAACGCCTCGCTGATCTCGATCGCGCCGGGCGGAATGTCGGCGTGGACCCTTGAACGATCGCCGCCGCGATCAGCATCATGTCGACTTCCCGAACGATGCCGCCGCCGACTCGCTCGCGGCGCCGTTGCCCCGCTCCGCGAGAAGCTTCGTCGTGAAGCGCTGCCCCTCGGAGATGCGCTCCACCTCGATGGCGATGGAGTCGATCGCCTGCTCCATTCGCGCGATCTGCGCCGCGAGCTCCGGCGAAATCGCCGGCGCGATGGGCTGGCGCTCCATCCGGCGCGCGAACGCCCGCGCGATCGGAACGCCGATCGCCGTCACCGCGATCATCATGAAGAACGCGATCGGTACGAGATACTCCTCGTTATGCATGCGCTTCCTCCACTCCATTGCGGTTGCCGTCGACGGGCAGCACGAATCGAATCTCGGTGCCGCCGCCGATGCGGCTGTCGGCGCTCACGGCGCCTTGATGCGCGAGCACGGCCTGCCGCGCGATCGCGAGGCCGAGCCCCGTGCCGCCGGGCTTGGACGTGACGTACGGATCCCAGATGCGCGACAGGCGGTCCGGCGAGATGCCGCATCCGGTGTCCGCCACCGCGATCTCGACCGCGTCTCGCCCCGCGTGCGCCGTGCGGCGCACGCGCACGCCGACGGCGCCGCCGTCCTTGCACGCGTCCACCGCGTTGAGCATCACGTTCGACAGCGCGCGCGCCAGCGCGTCGTGGTGCGCCTGGATCATCGGCACGTCGTCGGCGACGTCCACGTTCACGTTGACGCTCGGCGGAATCGTCGCGCGCGCCGTGTAGCGCGCCAGCTCACCCACGTCCACCTCGGCGCGCGGTCCTTCGGGAAGCCGGCCGAATTGCGCGAAGCTGCGCGCCAACGCCTCGAGACGCTGCGACTCCGTCGCGAGCACCTCGACCGTCTCGGCGAGCTCGGGCGGCGCCTCGCGTCGCAATCGCTCCACGGCGAAGCGGATCGGCGTGAGCGGATTCTTCAGCTCGTGCGCGACCTGTCGCGCGCTCTCGCGCAGCGCGGCCGAGCGCTCGTTCTCGACGGCTCTCGCGCGTCCGATCTCCAACTCGCCGGCCATCTCGCGCATGCTGCGCCGCAGCACCTCGAACTCCGGCGCGCCGCGGCGCGGCGGCGTCGTGGGCAGTTGTTCGCCGTGGCCGATGCGCTCCGTCCAGCCGACCAGCTCGCGCAACGGCCGGCTCAGGTTGCGGCTCAGATGGCCCGCGACGCGCGACGCCACGACGGCGATCACCAGCACGCCGATGAGCGTCGTGAACGCGATCATCTTCGCGCCCTGCCGAAACACGAAATCCGCCTGGCGCGAGTGGACCACGCTGCTCCGCAGCATACGCTCGTGCGCGTCGAGCGCTCGTCGTTGCGCGTCCGACAGGTTCGCTCCGCGGATCGCCGTCACCGCCCGCTCGCCGGTCGCCGCCACGCTGTCCCACGCCGCGGTCCCCGAGACGAGCGGAAGCACGAAGGATCCGGTGGCGTTCCACGCGACGGCAATGAGGATCGACGGAACGAGGGCGAATGCCAGCAGAATGGCGAAGAGGCGGCCGCGAAATCCGACGCGCTTCACAGGGGCTCCTACGAGGTGCGGACGACGACGGTTTCGGGGTCTAACATACTGGTGGTACTGGGCACCAACCACCCTGAGAAACGACATGAAGACCCACACCGACTACCTGACGTTCAATACGAAGCTGCGCCAGGAGATCATCGACATCACCGACGCCGTCGAACGCTGTCGGGCGTCCGCCAAGATCAGCGAGGGAATGGTCCTCGCCTCGGCGATGCACATCTCCGCCTCGGTGTTCGTCAACGACCACGAGCCGGGACTGTGGAAAGACATCCTCGATTGGCTCGAGGAGTCCGTCGCGCCGTGGGAACCCGAGCGATACCGCCACAACAGCGGCACGGGCGAGGACAACGCGGCCGCGCACCTTCGCTCGATCACGATCGGCCACGAGGTCATCGTGCCGGTCACGGCCGGAAAGCTCGACCTAGGCCCTTGGCAGCGGATCTTCTACGGCGAATGGGACGGACAGCGTCCCAAACGGGTCATTCTCAAGGCGATGGGAGATTGAGCCGCAGCATGGCTTTACGCGGTGTTGCGCCCTACATTTCTGGTTTGACTCGCACAGCCGATGCATGAATTCTAGACAACCGCGCTCGCCCACTCGCGCGTCGAGCGCCCTCATTCACCGCGGGCCGCAGGCGATGTCCGCCGTCGTCCCGTTCGTCCCGGGCCGCCGATCCACGCGCCCAACGCCGCACTCCTCATCGACTTCGACAACGTCACGATGGGGATCCGCTCCGACCTCGGGAAGGAGCTTCGCAGCCTCCTGTCGTCGGAGATCATCAAGGGCAAAGTCGCGGTGCAGCGCGCCTACGCCGACTGGCGACGCTACCCGATGTACATCGTTCCGCTCGCCGAAGCGTCGATCGACCTGATCTTCGCGCCGGCGTACGGATCGTCGAAGAAGAACGCCACCGACATCCGCCTCGCCATCGACGCGCTCGAGCTGGTGTTCACGCGGCCGGAGATCGGAACGTTCATTCTCCTCTCGGGCGACTCCGACTTCTCGAGCCTGGTGATCAAGCTCAAGGAGTACGGCAAGTACGTCATCGGCGTCGGCATCCGCGAATCGTCGAGCGACCTGCTCGTCCAGAACTGCGACGAGTACTACAGCTACAACGCCCTCGCCGGCCTCGTGAAGGCGCAGGACGACGAGCCCGCGCGAAAGTGGGATCCGTGGGAGCTCGTGACCGAAGCGGTGCAGCGCATGAAGCGCAGCAACGACGTCATGCGCTCCGACCGCCTCAAGCAGGTGATGCAGGAGATCGACGCGACGTTCGACGAGAAGAATCTCGGAATATCAAAATTCTCGCGATTCTGCCAGGAAGCCGCGCAGAAGGGCCTCCTCAGCGTCACGAAGCTCGACAACGGCCAGCTCGAAGTCGATCTGCCGGAGACGGCGCCGGCCGGCGAGCCGCGCCGCGCGTACCGAAGAAACGTCCGCCGCCGAACCAGCGGCGGCAGCAGCGTCCGGTGCGCCGTCTGGAGACAGAAGAGCGCCCCAACGGCCGGCGCCGAGGACGACGCGGCGGACGCGGCCGTGGGATCGCGAAGGCCGCGAGCCGCGCGTCCCGCGCGAGATGACGACGACTGCCGAGACGCCTGTCGCCACACCAATGGCGGCGACGCCCGACGTCGCGGCGCACGTTGTCACCCCGCACGCCGTCACGCCGACGCCACCGGTGAGCCGCCCCGCCGTGAGCGATCAGTTGGAGTTGGCCGGGGGGCAGCGGAGGCGAGAGCCGCCGGCGAAAACGCGGCCGGAACGAGCGGTGATCGCCTCACGCGCAGCGAAGCGTTCGATCTCCTCAAGCGAACCGTCGCCGATCTCGTGCGCGACGACGAATCGATTCGCGCCAGCGCCGTCCGCGCGCGCGCGCGCCAACTCCTCGGCCGCGACTCCGACAGCCTCAGCGATCGGATGTTCGTTCGCATCCTCAAGGACGCGCACGACGAAGGCATCATCGACCTGCGCCGCCGCGGCAACGATTTCGAGATCGCGCGCGCGACGGAGTCGGGATCGGTGGCCGATCAACTCGCGAAGCACGAAAAAGTGGCGATCGCGCAGTCGCAGCCGCCCGCCTCGGCCGTCCCGACGCAGCGGCTCGGCATGGGTCCGCGTGGCGGCGGCGGACGGAATCGTGCGGGCGCGCGCGGGGTCTGCCGAGCGCACCGCCTCCCGAGCTGCTCGCCGTCGGCGTCGTTGACGAGCCGGCGCCCGCCAAGGTGGCGGCTCTCGTCGAAGAAGAATCGAACGGCGGTCCGCCCGCGCCGCGCGGCAAGCGCACGCGCGGCAGTCGCGCCGCGACGAAGACGGCCGCGAAGAAATCCGCGACAAAGACGGCCGCCCGCCCGCGCGGCAAGAAAGCCGTGCCCTCGTCCCCGGACGAATGACACGATGCGCGCTGACGAGGTCGAGATGAACGCGAACGCCGCGCCGAAAGCGCGGCGTTCTCGTCTCAACGAGGGCGTCGGGGCGCCGCTTCCAGCGTCGTTCTACGACCGTCCCACCGAACAGGTCGCGCGCGACCTCCTCGGCGCGATCCTCGAGTGCCGCACGCGCGACGGCGTCGCCGCCGGCCGCATCGTCGAGACGGAGGCGTACCTCGGCGAGCACGACCTCGCCTGCCACGCCGCCGCCGGCCTCACCGCGCGCACCGCACCGCTCTACGGGCCGCCCGGGATCGCGTACGTGTATTTCATCTACGGCATGCACTGGTGCTTCAACGCCGTGACGCGCGCCAAGGGCGAGCCGAGCGCGGTGCTCGTGCGCGCGATCGAGCCGGTGCGGGGCATCGAGTTGATGCGCGAGCGTCGCGGCGTGCGGCGCGACGTCGATCTCACGAACGGTCCCGCGAAGTTGTGCGAGGCGCTCGGAATCGACGGCCACTTCAACCGCGCCGTGCTTCAGCGAGGACCGCTGACGATTCGCGAAGGCTCGCCCGATCCCCGATTCACGCGTCGCGATCACGCCGCGCATCGGCATTTCGCGCTGCGTCGATTGGCCTTTACGCTGGATCGTTGCCGATAGCGCGTTTGTCCCGCAGAAGCCGCCGCCACCTTCAGCTCGCGGCTGACGGCCGACGCAGTGTTGCGCGTGGGGGCGGTCAGTGTACGATGTTCAACGAATCGAGCGTCTTGCGCGCAGCTCCTAGCGTCGAATCGATCGCCAGCGCCTGCCGAAAGTACCGCTGCGCTTGGCCGACCCGATTTGCCGTCACCATCGCGCGCCCCGCGGATACAAACACGGCCGCCGTATCGCCCGCGCTCGCCGTCGCCACCGCCGCGGCCTTCTCCGCGTCGTCGACCCGCCCGCTCTGCGCGTACGCGTTGCTCAGCATGGCCAGGTTCTCCGCGGACGGTACCTCGCTGTTCGCCGCAACCTCGAGGTAGCGCACGGCGGCGTTTCCGCGTCCGAGGGCCACGAGCCTGCCGCCGAGCGCCCAGAGAAGTTCCCGATCGGCGCTCCCCATGCGCTCGACGTAGGGGATTGCCGCGTCAGTCTCGCCCCGCGCGAGGAACGCGCGCGCGATACCGTCCGTCGCGCCGACGTCGGTCGAGTCGATCGACAGCACTCGGCGATACGACGCGACCGCGCTCGGCCACTCGCGGTTGAACGCAGCCATCAGCGCGAGACTTCGCCACGCCATGGATGAATTCGAGTCCGCCTCGATCGCCCTCCGAAACATTGCCGACGCGTCCACAAACGACGCGGGCCCGCGCTCGAGATACGCCAGCCCGACGCCGACGTAGCCGCGCGGATTGTCGGGCGCCTTGGCGATCACGTCGCGATAGAGCGTCTCCGGGCTGCGGTACGTCAGGCCACGGATGGCGGTGACGGCGACGAGCGCCGCTGCCAGAAGCCCGAACGCGACCCGCTCGATGGTCAGGCCTCGCGCGTAGCGGCGGGCCAAACGCTCGGCGCCGACCGCCACGAGGACGAAGATCGCGGCGCTCGCCAAATAGATTCGCCGCTCCGCCGCGATCTCGGTCTTGATCGGCACCACGCTCGACGACGGCGCCAGCACGAGAAAGAACCACGCGCCGAGAAAGCCAAGCCACATCCAGCGCTTGCGCGTGAACGCGACGACCGTGCCGATCGCGCACGCCGTCAATAGAACCAGGCCCGGAATGCTGCTCGCGAACGCCACGGGCCGCTCGCCGTAGTCGAACGTCAGCCCGCTCGGCCACAGGAGCAGGCGGAGATAGCGCGCGATGGCCCACGCCTGCGTATAGAAATACTGATACCACGGCACGCCGAGCCCGAAACCGACGCTCTGGCTGCGCGCGCCGGCCAGGATCGAGATCACGACGATGACACTGGTCGCGGCGAGCGCCATGTACAATCGCCGGCGCTGCCCGTTCTGCCACAGCGCCGCCCACGACTCGGCGCGGAACGTCCTGTCATAGAGCAGAACCACGAGCGGCGCCGCGATCATGACCTCCTTGCTCGCCATCCCGAACGCGCACGCGAGAACACACGCCACGCACCAGCGTGCCGAGCGCTTCTTCGAGTCCCACGCGCGAATCGACGCGTACAGCGTCGCCGCGTAGCAGAGCGAGACGAGCAGCTCGGTGCGCTGAATGATGTAGTCCACCGCCTCGGTCTGAATCGGATGGATCAGCCACAAGAGAACGGCGAACCCGGCCACGCGTTGCGCATCGACGGTCGTCGCGGCCGACCGATCGCGGTCGATCGTGCGCCTTATGATGCCGAACAGGAACAGGCCGCACGCGATGTGGAGCAGCAAGTTCAGAACGTGATAGCCGACCGTCTTGTTCGCCCCGTCGGGGTCGCTCCGCTGGTCGACACCCAGCGCGTCGTTTATCGCGTAGTTGAGCGCCAGGCTGACGTTGACGAGCGGCCGTCCGGCGACCGCCGTCTGCGCGGGAGGCACAAGCGCCGCGGGCGACAGCGACCGTATCGTCTCGTTCTGCTGAATCGCCGGCAGGTCGTCGAACTCGAACGGCGCGCGAATGGCCGACGCGTACGCCGCGACGGCGGCGACGAGAAATACGGCGAGCCAGCCGAGTCGGGGTGGGTGACGCGTGCTCACGCCGATGCTAACCCCGAAGTGCCCGCTTCGTTTGGATTGCGGGGACCCATCTACCTCAGGCCCAAACAACGAAGCGGCCGGCCCCTTTTTGGGGGCCGGCCGCTCAGACTTCTTAGTTCAGCCGTCCGGTCAGTTCTTCTCGATCGACGATCCGACGTTGTACCGCACGCCGATCTCCAACGAGAAGTTGAACGCCTGCCCGTTGTAGAGCAGGAAGTTGTGCTGGGTCGGGTTGACGGTCGCTTGGCCGAACACCGAAAGCCCGGTCAACCGATACTGCGCGCCGGCGATCCCGAACGGCGAGAAGCTCACCTTGTTCTGCTGAATCAGGGCCTGCGTGAAGGCGAGGTCGTCGACGTTGTTGAACGGCGGCTGGCCGTCCGCGTCGGCGATCGCGTTCAACGAGAACCCGGCGCCGGCGTACGGATGCCAGCGGTCATGCTCACCCGGGAACCCCATTATCGCGACGTCGAGCTTGCGCAGGTTGTTGAGCCTGATGACGCGAAGGGTGGCGTCGGACGCGCTCGACGCGGCGAGCGTCTGAGTATTGAAGAACGCCTGGCCGGCCGAGATGTACAGGCCGCCGTGCGTCCGCGTGATCAGCCACTCGGCGCCGACCATCGGCGCGAACGAGTACGAGCCGCCGGTGTCGGCAACAGAGAGGCCGCCAGCCTTGACGCCCCAGAACCACGCGTCCTTGAACGGTCGCCCCTGCTGCGCCGTCGCGAGTGAAGGAAGCGCGACGACGGAGGCGGCAATCGTCAGGGCACGGAGAATTCGCATACAGGTCCTCGACAAGGAGAGAACTTCGGTTGGTCTCTATGTCGGACGAAACGACGCGCGCCGGGTCACGCGAGGAATTCGGGGCGCGAAAGGGCTAAAGTCGGGAGTGAAAAGAAACGATACTACCGAGGAGGAACGCTAAGAAAACGCGCCGAACGCGCGCCGAGCCGTGCGGTCCGTCACAGCCGCAATTCCTCTACCAGCTAAACCAGGCCCAGCTTTCCGCCAACCTTCTTGAACGCGCGAATCGCCTCGTCGAGATCGTCGCGCGTATGGCCCGCCGAGATCTGGCACCGCACCCGCGCGGTCCCTGCGGCACCACGGGAAATCCGAACCCGGTGACGAACACGCCCTCGTCGAGCAGCATGTCGCTCATCTGAATCGCCGCCGCCGTCTCGCCGACGATGATCGGCACGATCGGCGTCTCGCCCGGAATCGGCTTGAATCCGGCTTCGGTGATCTGCTCGCGGAAATACTTCGTGTTCTGGCGCAGCGTCTCGACGCGCTCCGGCTCCGCTTCGACCAGCCGCACCGCCGCCAGCGCGCTCGCCGCGACCGTCGGCGGCAGCGCGTTCGAGAAGAGCTGCGGCCGCGCGCGCTGCGTGAGATAGTCGGTCAGCGCCTCCGGCCCGGCGACGAATCCGCCCGCCGCGCCGCCGAGCGCCTTGCCGAGCGTCGACGTGATGATGTCCACCTCGCCGAGCACGCCGAAATGCTCGGCGGTCCCTCGCCCGTTCTTGCCGAGCACGCCCGTCGCGTGCGAGTCGTCGACGGCGACGATCGAATTCGTGTCGCGCGCGATCTGGAGGATCTCCGGCAGCTTCGCGATCGCGCCCTCCATCGAAAAGATTCCGTCCGTCCAGATCATCCGCCGCTTGAACCCCTTCGCCTCGGCGAGCTTGGCGCGCAGGTCGTCCATGTCGCCGTGCTTGAAGACGGCCGTCGTGCACTTGCTGATCGCCTTGGCGAGCCGCATCGAGTCGATGATCGACGCGTGGTTGAGCGCGTCGGAGACGATGAAGTCGCCCTCCTGCGCGATCGTGCCGGTGAGTCCTTCGTTCGCGTTCCACGCCGACACGAAGCTGAGCGACGACTCGCAGCCGACGAACCTGGCCACGCCGCCTCGAGCTCGCGGTGGATCGCGAACGTGCCGCAGATGAAGCGCACGCTCGCCGTGCCCGCGCCGAGCTGCTTGAGTCCGTCGATCCCCGCCTGCACGACCGCCGGCTCGTCGCACAGCCCGAGGTAGTTGTTCGACGACAGAATCAGGACGTCACCGCGCCCTTCCATCTTCACGCGCGACGACTGCGGCGAATCCAGATAGTTGAGACGCTTGTAGACGCGATCGCGCTTGAGTTGCTCGATCGTGTCCTCGAGCGATTTGGTGAATTCCGTGTTGAGTGTCATGCCGTTCAGAATAATCGCCCGCGGAAATCGGCGTGGCTCGCCACAGCGGCTACGGAATCGGTGTTCCTGTCGGCGGCGAGCTCGAATTCATTCTGACGTGCTGTGTGTTCCACACCGCCTGGCGCCCGGCGCTTCGCAGGAGTCCCAGCACGACGAGCAGCGAGCACGCTCCGCCCAGCGCGAGCCGTCGCCATTTCGCCGACATCGCCTGTGCGTCGAGCGCACGCTGCGCGACCGCGCCGACAGCGATCACGAATCCTATGCTCGGCAAGAACAATGTCCGCTCACCGAGCACCACCCCCGTCGGCAGGATGTTCGCCACGGGAAGCAGCGCGATCGCCATCCACAAAAGCCCGAAGGCGAGAACGCGGTCGCGTCGCAGTGCGTACACGATACCCGCGACGAGGCCGCAAAGAATCGCGAAGCCAAAGACCGCTTCCATCGCGCCGCCTGACACGATCTCACCCGGCGCGAAATCGACCTGCAGATGCCGAGGCCACACGAGCAGCCGCAGCCACATCGGCACGACGTGCAGCATCACTCCGAGGCGGCCGAAGACGTCCCGCCCTCGCAACTCCGCCGCGGGTACGACGGCGAATGCCGCTGAACCGGCCGCCGCAAACCGCAGCGCCAACGACACCGCGGCCACGGCCGCTAACAGACGCATAGCCGAAAACGTCGGCTCGTCTCGGCCACCGCGCCTCGTCCGATCGTAGAATCGTGACGTCCGCCGCGATGAGAAAGAGAGGCAATACAAAGCCGCTCTCCTTCACGAGCGTCGCCAGCGACGTAGAGCACCGCGAGCAGCGCCCAGCTTCGTCCGCGAATGGCGCCCGCTCGACGCCAGTCGATGTACAGAGTCGTCATGACCAGCGCGATCAGACCCGACGAGCAACTCGGCCTGGTTCACGCCGAGCGCCACCGCTTCGACGTGTACCGGGTGAACCGCGAACAACGCCGCGATTCCGAGCGACGGCCACGGATCGAGCACGCGAGTCGCCAGACGGTAGACGAGAACCGCCGTCACTGCGTAGAGCGCGTAGCTCACCAACCGGAACACCATCGGGCCGCCCGCGCCCACGGCGTACTGCGCGGCCAGACCGACGAGCGTCAACGGCCGATACAACTGCTCGACGAACGGCGGCGGCCAGTACGCGTTCGCGAAGATCGCCGAACGTGCGCGAAATCGAATTGATGCACGCGCACGTTGTCCCGAATGATCGGAATGTCGTCGTATACGAAATCGTTGAAGATTCCGCGTATCGACGCGCCGATCGCGAGGACCGCGACGAGCGCGGCCTCAGGCGATCTCGAAGATGACCTTGCCGGCCTCACCCGACTTGATCGCTCGGATTGCCTCATCGGCGCCGTCGAGGGGAAAGCGGTGCGTGATCACCGGCGTCGGATCGAATTGGCCGGACCGAAGGAACCGCGTCATCAGGAGCCACGTGTCGTACATCCGGCGCCCGACGACGCCGTACACCGTGAGCCCCTTGAAGATGATCTCGTTCGCCAGATCGAAATCCACGCGCTGCGACGGAATGCCGAGCAGCTGCACGCGCCCGCCCACGCGCACGAGCGAGAACGCCTGGTGGATCGCCGCCGGGACGCCGGACATCTCGAGCACGACGTCCACGCCGAGTCCGTCGGTGTGCTGCTTGACGACGGCCTCCGCTTCCTTGGGATGGACGACGTCGTGCGCGCCCATCTTTTTCGCGAGCGCGAGCCGCGCCTCGATCACGTCGCTCGCGATGATCCGCGACGCGCCCGCCGCCTTGCAGATGCCCACCGCGAAAATCCCGATCGGCCCGCAGCCGGTGATGAGCACCGTCGACCCGGGGATCGGCGCCGTGAGCGCCGTGTGAAACGCGTTCCCCATCGGGTCGTGAATGCCGCCGACGTCGAACGAGACGTTGTCGTCGAGATGCCACACGTTCGTCGCCGGCATCGCGATGTACTCGGCGAAACACCCGTCGCGGTCCACGCCGATGATCTTCGTGAACGGGCAGACGTGCGAGTTTCCCGTGCGGCAGAGCAGGCATCGTCCGTCGACGATGTGGCCCTCCGCCGTCACACGATCTCCCTCGTGCACGTCGGTCACGAGACGGCCGACCTTGCACGACCTCGCCGGCGAACTCGTGCCCGACGATGATCGGCGGCTTGACCCGCCCCTGCGCCCAGGGATCCCAGTCGTAGATGTGGACGTCGGTGCCGCACACGCCGGCACGCCGGACGCGAATCAGGACTTCGTCGTCGCGGATCGTCGGTTCGGGAACGTCCTTCAGCTCGAAACCCGGTCGAGCCGCGGCCTTCACAAGCGCTTTCACGCGTGCTTTGCTCCGTGAGTGTTGGTGGGGCGTGCGCCGCGCGCGCTATGAGACCATTGCGAAAGCGCTGCAGGCGGCGCGCACGAAACGTCGCACCGTCGATGGTACGACGGAAGCCTCGCTCAATACGTTGGAACGCCGATTCGAATGCTGCCCGGCGGCGCGTTCACCTTCATCGCGCTGTCGGCGAGCCGGCTCATTTGCACCATGATCGGCGGCGCGTTCTCGGCGACGACGATGCTGTCCGCCAGATGCTTCGCTTCGGCATATCGCCCCGCGCCGATCAGCGCGGGCGCCAACGCCGCGATCGTAGTGATCTGCCGCGGATCCTCGGCCAGGCTCGCGCGGAGCAGCGTGACCGCGTCGCTGTCGTCGCCGATCATGCGAAGCCGCTCGGCCAGATAGTTGCGCGGCCGCCACCGTTCGGGCGCGAGGTCGATGGCCCGCCGAAACGCCGCGATCGCGTCGGCCGCGCGCCCCTGGCTGAACAGCATGTCGCCGTACACCTGCTGCACGCGCCAGCTGAGCGGCGCGTCCTGAATGCTCGCGACGGTGAGCGTCGACCGGATCCTGCCAGACTCGTTGTCGCTCGATGCTGCGGCCCAACGCGGCGACCACGACCACACTCGCCGCAAGCGCGACGATCGTCTTCGCTTGCTGCGTGACGACGGGCCGTCGACTCGCGACGAACGCGAGCGCGCCGCCGAGGGCGAGCACGAATCCGACGCTCGGCAGAAAGAGCGTCCGCTCGGCGAGGAGAATTCCCGTCGGGATCACGACGTTGCTCACGGGGAAAAGCGCGACGCAACACCACGCGAGGCCGAACGACAGCGCGGGTGCACGCTTGCGGGCGAGCCAGATCGACATGCGGGACGAGGACGACGATCGCGAGTCCTGTTGCTTCCTCGCCGCCGAACGACGTCGACGCGACGAATTCGCGCGGCGAGTACTCGGCCCGCAAATGCACCGGCCACACGAGAAGACGCGCCCACTGCGGCACGATCTGGAGCATCGTCAGCAAGCGCCCGCCCATCGTCTGCCCGCGCAACGCCTCGGCGATCATCGTCGGCCCGACGACACCGCTCGAGCACGAGAGTCCGAACGGCGATCATCCCCGCGGCGATCGCGATCAGCAACGCGAATCCGCGCCACAGCTGCCGCACACGCTCGCCCAACGCGCGACTTGGCGCGAGAAACATTTCCGCGAGAATCAAGAACGCCGGGATCAGCAGTCCCTGCTCCTTCGAGAATCCCGCGATCGCGTAGCCCACGCCCAGCATCGCCCAGTCTCGCGCCGAGAGCGCGCCGGATTCGCTGCGACGCCGGTCGAGGTACAGCACGGTCATGAACGCCGCGAGCGCGCCGACGATCAACTCGTTCTGCGTCACCGCCAGCGCCACCGCTTCGACGTGCACTGGATGCGCGGCGAAGACCACCGCGACGAACAGCGCGATCGACGCCGGCACGAGGCGCAGCGCGAGCCGATACACGCCGACGCTCGCCAGCGCGTACAGCGCGTAGCTCACGATGCGAAACACGAACGGCGCCCCGTCGCCCGACGCATACTGCGCCGCGAGCAACACTGACGCGACCGGCCGATACAGATCCGGCGCCGCCGGCGGCGGCCAGTAGGGAAGCGTGAGAATTTCCCGCAGCGCCCCGAACCCGTGGAGCCTCGCCGAATCGACGAGGATCGAGACGTCATCCTGCGTGAACGCGTTCAGGATCCCCGCGATGCTCGCGACGATCGCGACCGCGCAGACGACTCCAACGCCGCCTCTCGGTTCGACCGTCGCCGGACCCGCGCGCTCACGCCCCTTCGCGTCGCGCGCCGATCCCCGTCTCTTTTTCGAACGTAGCTGAGCTTTCTCTTTCATCTCGGCGCGCATCCTCGCCGAAACTACGCGCCCGCGCTAGCGCCTGCTTGCGGGTTTTGGGGCCGCGGCGCTTACTTGCTTTCCTCGCCCTTGTCGTCCGGCGGCGGCGCCCACACGTACGCGAATCTCGCCGGCGCGAGATCCTGACGCGCTCCGGGCGAGATGATGATCCCCATCGGTTCCTGCGGGGCTTGGACCTGAGGTGCCTTCATATATGAGGAGATGCGGAAAGGAGCCGGCTCGAAGCGTCGCGTTACTGGATCGTCTGGCCCGGCGGCGAGAACGGTTCGCCGCAACGGGCCCCGCGACGGGCTCGGCGTGTTCCGCCGGCCGCAGGCTCTTTAGCACCCATGGTGCCGAACTCGGCATCCGATGCTAAGAGGCTACTCGCCAACGATTTGCGTTTGCGAGCGACCCGACGAACAACCCCATTGGTGTCGCTCGGACACAGCTCAATCTGACACAACGCGTCAGATCGAGACAGCCGCGACCGGTCTTAGGCGGCTCCCTTTCGCGCGAAGAAGGTCTTCGCTCGCCCCTCGGATCGTTCAACCGTCACTTCCCAGCCCTTGTACCGGCTCCGCAGTTCCTCGAGGGACACTGCGGTTCCACCGCCCGCGCTTCGCGCCGAGGGTGTAATCGTGCGCACGAGATGCACACCGCCGCTGAGCGTCGCGCGCTGGAGATCGGCGATCACCCGCGCGCGCTCGTCCGACGAGAGCCTGTCGAGCGCGGCGGGATTCACGATCACCGCGTTGAGCAGCCGCTCGCTCGGCGGAGTCCACGACGAGAGATCCGCGAGCTCCGCGTGCACGCGCCCCGCGAGCCCCGCACCGATCGCCGCCTGCATCACACGCTCGACGGCGTCGATCTCTTCGCCGAGCGTGGTGACGTCGCAGCCGTTCGCGGCGAAGTAGAGCGTCGAGCTCTCGTCGTTCGCGCCCGCCACGAGCACGCGACTGTCGCTCGACGGCTGAAGCGCGCGCACGAGGACGTCGTCCGGGCCAAGTCCCCAGTGCTCCGGCCTGCGCAGCTCGTCGATCAGCCTCACTCGGCGGCGACGCCACGTGTCGTAGCTCGGGATGCGCAGCCGCCGCACGATGATGCGGTCGACCTCCTCGCAGAGAAGCAGCTCGGTGAGCGCGAACTGGGGCGCCGACGCCAGGACCGCTACGGCTTCGTCGCCGATGGCGAGCAGCACGCTGCGCGCGACCGACTCCTTGTAGTTCTCGATCTCCTGCTCGACGTATAGCTGGTACTCGTGTCGGAGCGATCGCGTAGGTCGATGGGGCGAAGGAGATGAAGGCGCCATGCCGCTGCGGTCGAGATAAGACGAGGCCGAATGCGCGTAAACCTAGACGTCACATCGAGTTTCGCAAGTGCTCATGCCGGCTCGACGTGCACCGTGACCTCCGACGTGCCGAAAGCGCGCTCGATCGCCTCCTCCACTGCGTCGGCCAGCCGGTGCGCGTCGTCCACCGAAGTTCGGCCGGCGACGACGATCGTCACCTCGGCGAAGAGCTGGCCGGACGCCGTCGCGCGAGACCGCGTCTTCCGGACGTCCCGAATCCCCGGAACGGCTGCCACGACGCTCTTGAGCGCCTTCGTCTCGATCGCGGCCTGGTCGACGAGGATCGGGATCGAGCGGCGCAGGATGCCGACTCCGCTCCACGCGATCACCAGAGCGACCGCGATCGCGAGCGGCGCGTCGAGCCACGCGAGGCCGGCGCGGGTCAGCGCGAGCGTCAACAGCGCGAGAAGCGTAACGAAGATGTCGCCGGCCGTGTGCGAGGCGTCGGCGGAGAGAAACGCGCTCCCGAGTTTTCGCGCGGCTCGCCCGCTCGTACAAGACGACGAACACGTTCACGAGCAGCGTCGCCGCGATGACGCCGACGTCGCCCATCTCGATCGTGGCAGGCGTACGATGCGTCACCAGCGCGGTGATGCCCTCGCGCAGCAGCTCGAAACACGAGATCGAGAGAAATCCGACGATGGCGAGCGCGCCGAGCGTCTCGAACTTGTCGTGGCCGTAGGGATGATCTTCGTCCGGCCCGCGCGCGGCGACGCCGACGAGCGCGACGCCGATGAGGTTGTTGAGCATGTCGAGCGTCGACTCGAGCGCGGCGCCGAGCACCGTGAGCGAGCCGGTGCGAATGCCGACGATGACCTTGACCACCGCGACCGCCGCATTGAGCAGCAGGACGACGACCAGCACGCGCCGGACGCCGGCCCAGTCCGCGGGCGCGTTGCGCGCCATGTTCGATCCGGAGGGCGTCGTCATCGGACGGGGCTGGGGGGCTGGGGCGGGGACAGTCACCCGTGCAACTTGCGCGGCGGTCGAACTTCCGGTCAACCGCCATCGAGAAATGCCAGAGCTACCTGAAGTCGAAGGCGCCGCGCGACGGCTCCGCCGCGCCATCGTCGGCAATCGAATCGAGACGCGTCGACCTGCTGCACCGTTCGCTGTTACGCCGCCTCAAACCGGCCCAGCGGCGGTCGCTGCGCGGCGCGCTCGTTCGCGCCGTGGATCGCCGCGGCAAGCACCAACTTATCTCGCTCGACGACGGGCGAACGCTGCACGCGCACTTTCGAATGACCGGCGACTGGACCATCGATCGCTCGAGCGATCCGCTGCCTCGTTTCGCGCGCGCGGCGATCGTGTTCGACGACGGCACGCGCGTGGTCCTCGACGATCCTCGCGCGTTGAGCACGCTGGATCTTCACGCGGCGGGATCGCCGCCCTCGCTCGCGCTCGGCCCCGAGCCGACCGACCGCTCACTCACCGCGAAGACCTTCGCCGCCGCGCTCTCGAAGCGTCGCGGGCCGATCAAGCCGGTGCTGCTCGACCAGCGCGTCATCGCCGGCATCGGCAACATCTACGCGGCCGAGTCGCTCTGGCACGCCCGCATCTCGCCGACGGCCGCCGCGTCATCGCTCTCGACGCGCCAACTCGCCGCGCTCCTCTCCGCGCTCCGCCTTGTGATTCGCCGCGCGACGGGTGCGCGGTACACGGACGACTCGACCGCGCGGCTCGCCGTGTACGACAGAGAAGGGAAGCCATGCCGGCGATGCCGGACGCCGATACGGCGGATCGTGCAGGCGGGGAGGTCGACGTACTACTGCCCGGGGTGCCAACGCTGAGACGGCGCTTCCCACGCGAGATCGCGCGCACTGGGGAAGGACGGCTGGCGCTCGAAATCAGGAACTGACATCAGACAACTGACATCAGTTTCGGCGTTTGTCGATGGAGATTCTCGATCAATCAGCCGCCGCCTCACCCTGCCGCCTGTCGCTGCCGCCTAGAGTGCCAGACGCCACAACGATCGCCTCTAAGCCTCGCCGCGCCCTTGTCAGTCCAACGCTTCGAGGAGCGCCCCTTTAAGGTACCCTGTCTCCGGAATCGTCATGATCTCCGGGTGGTCCGTCGGCTGCCCCGTGAGGGCGCGCAAGGCTACGCGCCGCCCCGAATCCGCCGCCGCCGACCGGAGCATCTCGAGGAACTCGGCGCGTCCGACGTGAAAGCTGCAGCTCGCCGTGAACAGCAGCCCGCCCGGCGCGAGGATGCGCAGCGCGCGAAGGTTCACGTCCTTGTATCCGCGGAGCGCGCCGGGGACCGAGGCGCGCGTCTTGGCGAACGCCGGTGGGTCCACGACGATCGTGTCGAAGCGCTCGCGAGAGCGCTCGACTTCTCGCAGGTAGTCGAACACGTCGGCCTCGACGAACCGAATGTTCGTGAGCTCGTTGCGCGCCGCGTTCTCTTGCGCGCGCTTCAACGCGTCGCCGGAGACGTCCACGGCGACGACGCTGTCGGCGCGCCGGGCGAGGTGCAGGGCGAACGAGCCGTGGTAGCTGAAACAGTCGAGGGCGCGGCCACGCGCGCGTGTCGCCGATCATCACGCGGTTCTCGCGCTGGTCGAGAAACGCACCCGTTTTCTGTCCCGTCCACGGGGCGGCGAGGTATCGCACGCCGTGCTCGTTCACTTCGACTTCGTGTGGGACGTCGCCAGCCAGGAGCTCGACGCCCGTGGCGAGGTCTTCTTTTTTCTCACGGGAACGTCGTGTCGGGCGAGAATGCCGTCGGGTGAGAGCACCTCGCGCAACGCGTCGACGATTGGCGCGCGAAACGCCTCGAGACCGGCGCTGAGAAGCTGCACGACAAGCCATCGGTCGTAGCGGTCGCAAACGAGCGACGGGCAGGCGTCCGCCTCGCCGTGCACGGCGCGGTACGCGTTCGTGACAATGGAGAGCGCTTCTCGGCGACGGACCGCGGCGTGGATCCGGTCGCGCCACCAGGCGTGGTCCAGGTCCGCCAGCGGGCGCGCGTCGACCATGCGGAGGGCGATCTCCGACGCGGGGCTCCAGAGCGCCGTGCCGATCTTTTTTCCCCGATGGTCGAGCACGACAACCGCTCCCGCCGGCGCGTCGGGACGAACCGTCACATCGCTGCGAAAGATCCACGGGTGGCCGAGGGACCAACGGCGCGCTGCGCGGGCCGAGACGTGGGCGGCTTCGGTCATCGAGGTGCTTGTCTCACAGGGGGATGCGCTCGGGCCGTGGAACGGACTGGAATGTATTCGAGTTGATCTTGCGGCCTTTTGAACCTGAACGTACGTTCCTGCCCGCTCGACCCGCCCGGGACGGCTTGCCACACCCTAAGGCCGCCCGAGGCAGTGCATGTGACGCTTTGTCATCCCTGCCGAGTTAATACGTCCGGTTGTCATCGAAGTACCCCCAGAGTTCTCGCCAGACGCGCTGATTGAGCGCCGCCGGGATAGCGGCGGCTTGCGGTTTTTGTTGCGGTACCCGTGACGTGACCGGCCATGTTTCGCGGCCGAAGCGACGCGGTGGAGGCGCAAGACCTCGCACGACAGCAGGCGAATCGACCGTAGGTGCAGAGTGGCAGTCCCCCTTTTTCCCCCCGAGGGTGTGAGAGATGACGACCAGGACCACGTTGCATCGTGTTCGAGTGGTCGCCGCGTCACTGTTGGGCCTTTGGCTCGCAGTGCCGGCCGCCAGCGCGCAAGGACAACAGGGCGCGGTCATCACCGGAAAGGTGATGAGCGAATTTGGTCAGCCAGTCGACCAAGCAAACGTCTACATCAATGATCTATCGATCTCGGTGGGGACGAACGCCCAAGGCGTGTTCACGATCACGATTCCAGCGGCCCGCTCGCAGGGTCAGGCGGTCAACCTTCGCGTTCGCGCGATCGGTTACCAGCCCGGCGTAATTCCGATCCGCGTCACCGCGGGATCGCAAACCCAGAACTTCACGCTCAAGCAGGACGTGAACCGCCTGAACGAGGTGGTCGTCACGGGATCCATCGAAGCGACCGAGCGCTCGAAGGTGCCCTTCGCCATCGGCCGCGTGACGTCCGAAGAGCTGCCGGTTCCGCAGCTCGACCCGATGACGGCACTCGAGGGCAAGGTCGCCGGCGTGCGAATCGCCTCGACAAGCGGCCAGCCGGGCTCGACGCCCGACATCATGCTCCGCGGCCCGACGTCGATCAACCTCACCGGTCGCAGCGCCAACCCGCTCATCGTCGTCGACGGCGTCGTCATGAACGTCGGCAACCTGGGTGAGCTCGGCGGTCTCGACATCGAGTCGATCGAGGTCATCAAGGGCGCCGCCGGCGCGTCGCTCTATGGAACGACGGCGGCGAACGGCGTCATCACGATCAAGACGAAGCGCGGCGCGAACAGCGACGGCATCCAGTTCAACGCCCGCGAAGAGTACGGCGTGAGCGACTTGAACAGCGCGCGCTACGGCCAGCCGATGAACCATCACCTGCAGCTCGACGAGACCGGAAAGCGCTTCTGCATCTCCGGCACGTCGACGTCGGCGCCCTGCTCGAAGACGGTTGACTGGATGACGGAAATCCTCCGCATCAACAACGTCAACGCCGACACGAACCGCACGCCGCAGAACTTCCAGTGGAACGCGCTGAACAACGGCGACGGTTCGCTGGAAAACGTCTATCAGGCGCAGATCTGGCCGAACCACTACTACAACACGCTCGCGCAGGTCGCGACCTCCGCGCCGACGCAGATCAGCTCCGTCGACGCGACGGGCAAGGTCGGCACGGTGCGCTTCTTCGCGAGCGGCCAGTACACGGACAACCACGGCGCGTTGAAGCAGCTCACCGGCGACCAGCAGTCGCGGGCGCGCGTGAACCTCGACTACGACCTCCGCAGCAACCTGCTGCTGTCGTTGAGCACCGTGTACGACAAGGAAGTGCAGGACGCGCGCGGCTTCGACTTCGGCACGCTGCTCCGCGGCGCGCCGGCCGGAACCGACTATCTCGCGCGCGACACGCTGGGCCGCGAGATCATCCAGGGCGGCGGCACGAACATCCGCGGCTCGGGCAACGGCGCCGGGACGTTCCTCTATGGGTCGTCGGCCTCGACCGACCAGCTCGTCGCGGGCCGCTACATCGCCTCGGCGACAGGCACGTACTTCCCGGCCGACTGGGTGACGTTCGACGGGACCTTCGCCTACGACAAGCGGTCTCGCTATGAGGAGTCCGCCGCGCAGAAAGATTTCCGCACGCAGGCGCGTCAGCACCGGCACGAACTTCGGCAACATGACGATCAACGACCGGAACACCGAGGCCATGAACGGCAGCTACGGTGCTCTGCTCCGCAAGAACATCACGAGTGACCTCACGGGGCGCCTCACGGTCCGCGGCCAGTTCGATCAAACGAAGGAACTGCAGGATCAGGGAAGGGGCGAGCAGTTCGTCGTGAAGGACGTGTTCACGCTCAGTAACACGAGCCAGAACCAGACCATTACGTCGGCCTATACGATGGTGAAGGACGTCGGGTTCGTCACCGGGGGACAGCTCGACTACAAGGGCAAGTACATCGTCGACGGAACGTACCGCTACGACGGCAGCTCGCTGTTCGGCGCGGGTCACCGCTGGGCGCCGTTCGGCCGCGTGTCCGGTGTGTGGCGCGTGTCCGAGGAGTCCTTCTGGAAGGTCCCGCACATCTCCGACTTCCGCCTCCGTGGGTCGCACGGCACGGCCGGCAACACGCCGTCGTTCAACGCGCAGTACGAGACGTACAGCTGCGGAACCGGTGGATGCTCGCTGGCGCAGGCCGGCAACCGGAACCTTCGCCCCGAGACGACGGCCGAGACCGAGCTTGGCGCGGACTTCACGCTGTTCAACCGCCTGGGCATCGAAGTGACCAAGGCCGATTCGAAGACGAAGAACGAGATCCTCAACGTCCCGACTCCGTCGAACCTCGGCTTCACCAACCAGTGGCAGAACGCCGGCACGCCTCGCGAACCACACGTGGGAGCTGGCGGCCAACCTGCCGGTGATCCAGAGCCGTGACCTGAGCTGGAACATGAAGGGCACGTGGGATCGCACCCGCACCTACATCACCGAGCTGTTCGTTCCGGAGTACTTCCAGAGCGCCGGCACGGGTCAGGGCACGGGCAGCTTCTTCTTCATCTCGGCCCGCGGCGACCTCCAGGACGGCGTGCCGCTCAATCGTTACGGCAGCATCTGGGGCCGCAAGTTCTACAAGACCTGCGGCGACATGCCCGCCTCCGTGCAGTCGCAGTGCGGCGACGGCAAGGCGTACCAGGTCAACGACCAGGGTTGGGTCGTGTGGGTCGGCGACGGCAACACCTGGAAGGACGGCATCACAAAGAACCTCTGGGACACGAAGCTCCCGTCGGCGCAGTCGCCGTGGAACTTCCCGCTCTACTTCGGTCACCCGATCGTCGACCGTCCGCTCCGCGGGCAGCCGGGCGAAGGCGTGGGCACCAACCACATCCTCGGCAACGCGTTCCCGGATTTCCGCTTCACCTGGAACAACACGGTCACGTACAAGCGGCTCACGCTGTACGGGCTGCTCGACGGAACGATCGGCAACCACATCAACAACCAGGGCGAAGGCTGGGGCCTTCTCGACTTCGCATCGAACTACTTCGACCAGGGAAGCCGCACGGTCGAAAACGCGAAGCCGGTCGGCTACGGCTGGCGTGTCGGCGCGCCTGAAGGCGCCGGCGACGGTGGCTTCTACGACATCCTCGGCCCGAACAACTACAACACCGAAGACGGGTCGTACGCGAAGATTCGTGAGCTCAGCCTGACCTACCGCATCGGTCGCGTCCACGGTGTGGGCGGCGATTGGACGCTTGGCTTGATCGGCCGAAACGTGTTCACCTTCACGAAGTACTCGGGCTACGATCCCGAGGTCGGCGTGGACGGTGGCAACGCGGGCTCCGGTCTGATCAACCAGGTCGATGCGTTCAACTTCCCGACGCTCCGCACGTACACGGTTTCACTGTCCACGCGCTTCTAGGAGCCAGCTGACATGATGCGCAACCTGATTCGGTTTGCTGTCCTGGCGTCTGTGGTTGGCGTCGGCGCGTGTAGTGACAACTCGCTGGCGTTCACAAACCCCAACTCCGGTGACACGAAGCGGGTGCTTGGTTCCCCCGCCGACGCCGAGAATCTTCTGGGTACGTACTACAAGCGCTGGTCCACCGGCGTTTACGGCAGCACCACGGACATCGAGGGGATGGCGAACATCTTCTCGCTGATGAACATGTCGAGCCTGGCGAACAACTGTCAGAACTCGCACTATCCGTTCTCGACGTCCGTGAACTTCAACCTCCCTGGCAACACCTGCCAGGGAGAGCAGTCGCGACTGTACTCGATCATGGGTGAGGTGAACCGCGTCGCCAGCAACTTCCTCACGCTGGAGGGCGCGGGTCTCACCGAAGGCAGCGCGGCGCAGGACAACCGCGACAAGGCGTTCGCCGAATTCCTGAACGGCATCTCCATCGGATACGTGGCGATGATGTACGATTCGCTCGCGGTCGTGTATACCGGTCAGAGCACCCAGGACCCTGGTGTTCTTATCGGCTACAAGGCGGCGGCCGACTCCGCGATGTTGCACCTCCAGGCGGCCATCGACCTGACGAACGCGTCGAACTCGTCGCCGCAGGGCTTCCCGCTCCCGTCCACGTGGATCCCGTCGCCGACGAGCTTCACGCAGGCGGAGTTCATCAAGCTCATTCGCACGTATCGGGCACGCATTCGCGCGAACATGGCGCGAACGCCGACCGAGCGCGGCGCCGTGGACTGGGCGGCCGTGATCGCCGATGCGCAGAATGGCATCACGACCGACCATCTCATCACGACAAGCACGACGAACAACCCGCGTGGGCCTGCGTGGCGTACTCAGTACGACTCGTTCGGCACGTGGCACCAGATGACGCCGTTCATCATCGGGTGGGCGGACACGTCGGGCAGCTACGCCGCGTGGCTCGCGCAGCCGCTGGGCGCTCGCGGTGGGGGCAATACGAATTTCTTCATGGCGACGCCGGACCTGCGCTTCCCACAGGGCGACACGCGCGCCGCTCAGCAGGCTGACTTCTCCATCAAGGGGTGCGAGATCGCCGGGACGACGAACTGCAAGCGGTACTTCGTGAATCGTCCGGCCGGCAACGACCAGTTCACCGGTCAAAGTTGGGGCTTCTCGCAGTACGACTTCGCCCGCTTCCACGGATGGGTCTCGAAGGGTGACGCCGGCAGCGCGCAGAACGGCAACACGCCGTTCTTCGTGAAGGCGGAGCTCGACATGCTCCAGGCAGAGGGTCTGTACCGGCAGGGCAGCTTCGCCGCGGCGGCCGCGCTGGTGAACATCACGCGAACCAAGAACGGCTTGCCGCCGATTACGGCGTTCGACGCCACCTCGCCCGTCCCGGGCACGGCGTCGTCGTGCATCCCGAAGGTGCCGCAGGCGCCCAACTTCAGCACGGTCGGATGCGGCAAGCTGCTCGATGCGATCAAGTACGAGAAATACATCGAGGCCGGCTACGTCGCGTACGCGCCGTGGTACCTCGACGAGCGCGGCTGGGGCGATCTGCCGGCGAACTCCCCGACGTTCTGGGCGACGCCGTACCAGGATCTCCAGGCACGCGGTCGCCCGCTTTCAGCGATCTATGGTACCGGCCCTGGCCCGGGTAACGCGCCCAATTCGGTCGCGGTCGGCCCGACGACATACGGCTGGTAAGAGGAGAGAGGGTCTCAGTGTTTCGACGTTGCTGTGCCGTGCTGGCGGCGTTCCTGGTCGCGGGCTGCTACGAGTTGCAGCCCGTCCAGGGACCGGCGCCCGAAGTAGGAACGCAGATCGCCTTCGACGTCACCGACGCTGGTCGTGTGGCCCTGGGCGGTTCGATGGGTCCCGAGATCGCTCAGATCGAAGGACGGTTGATCGAGAAGGGTAGTGCGGATTACCTGGTCGCCGTTTCGGCGGTTCATCTGCTGCGAGGCGGCGAACAGGTGTGGTCCGGTGAACCCGTTCGCATCAAGTCCGAGTTCGTCGCGTCAGTCTACGAAAGAAAGTTCTCACGGGGAAAATCGATCGCTCTCGGCGTTGTCGGAGTCGGATTGGCGGCGATCATCGCCACGCAATCCATCCACGGCGGCGGAATGGCCGATCCCGGCAAGGGTCCCCCGGACACAAGTTCCTCCACTCGTCGCCGGCCCTGAGCGCCAGCGACGTCGCCCACCTTCACGGAGTACGTCATGCGCCGCATCTCCCAACTCTCGGTGCTCTGCCTCGCCGCAAGCGTCGTGAGTGCGTGCTATCCAGACCAGGTCGTGAACACGGAGAACATCCCGACAGCGGGCGTTCGGTTCATCAACGCCGTGCCCGACAGCTCAGGCGCGTTCGGCTTCGACTTGCGCTTCATCGACATAGTCGAATCCAATGCCCAATTCCGAATCACCTTCCGGAACTCGCCGAACCAGACGGTCGCGAGCGGAACGACCGACACGCTCGTCGTCGGCAGCAGCATCCAGTTCAAGGATGCGCGCGCCGGCTCGCGCCACTTCCGCATCTTCTTGAGCGACACGCTCCAGTCGATCGCGTCGGTGGTCGTTTTCGACACCACGGCGAATCTGGTGGCGGACCACAACTATTCGGTCATCATCTGGGGCAACGGCCGATCGGCGAAAGGCGCCGCGGACGCGATGCACGTGAGCATCCTCGACGAAGCGCCGGCTGATCCGGCCAGCAACGTCGGCCTGCGCGTCATCAACGCCACCAGCGCCGCGATCGACGCTCGCGCCTACGCTCGCGGCAGCGCGGTTCCCTCGACACCGACCTGGGCCAACGTCGCCGCATACAGCGCGTCGTCCTGGGTGAACCAGCCGCCCGGCACCATCGACTACAACATTCGAGCGGCAGGCGGCAGCACGGCGATGTTCACCGATCGCCAAGCCTTGCCGGGTACGGCGGCATTCTCGAGCGCCGGTGCGGGCGGCAAGCTCGATATCGACGCTTCGCCAGGAACAACCGTCGCCGGTTCCGCGACAACGATGATCGTGTTCCCGCGGTCCGTCGCCGGAGCGAGGACCCCACAAACCGCGGCCTTCACGATTTCCAACGTCATCACGATGTGGGATCGCCGGCCGCCACGTCCGCCGGGCGTCTGACGACTCGCGTCAACTGAAGGAGCATGCGAGATTGGCCGTCGGGCACTTGCCCGACGGCCTTCTCACTTGGCGACCCGATGCCATCCCATCGGGCGGGGGGAGGGGAAGAACGACATGACGATACGTTGGTTCCTCGCCGCGGCATCAGCGCTCGCGCTTGTCGCGCTCGCCTGCGGCAAGCCCGCGCCCAGCGGGCCCACGCCGCGCGACCGTAACGTGCTCACGCACGACGAGATCATGACCACGGGCCGCGATGGGTCGGACCTCTACGAGGCGGTGCAGAGCCTCCGCCCCCATTTCTTCGAGCCGCCGCCTGGAATTCAGCCCGGCAGCGCCCCGCAGGGGGTGACGGTCTACATCGAGGCGCGTCGCGCGGGCGGCCTCGAGGCACTGCACAGTCTCACGGCCGGCACTGTGGAAGAGGTCCGCTATCTTGGCCCGACGCAGTCTCAGAACGAATACGGGCCCCGCGCGACGGTCGTCACGCTGGTGGTCAGGCTTCGCCACGTCCGTCCCGACACTACGTTTGGGGTGACGCTCTCCGGCCGCTGATCGGCCGGCGGTCCCAGGGTCCCTCCTCGTAGTTCATGACCAGTTCCCCGCCTCCAACGCCAGTCGCGGCGCGAGCATCAGCCGTCGGCGGTTCATTCACGCCGCCGGCGACCGCCAAGCCGGGCTCGATCTTCACGCCGGCGATCGACCTTCTCCTCGTCGGCGGGCTGTCGCTGATCGTCTTCGTGCCACTCCTGCTGAGCGGCCGGACGGATCTCGTGCTCGTCGGCGCGGGAGCGCAGGCGTGGATCGGCACGGCGATCAACATGCCGCACTTCATGGCGTCGTACCGCCTCGTGTACCGCGACCGCGAGACGATCATGAAGCACAGGTGGGCGTCGATCTACGTGCCGCTCATCCTAGTCGCGTACATCGCGTTCGCCGTGATGGAGATCCAGTACTTCCTCCCTCAGGGCTGCACGGAAGCGATTCGAGCGAACGTCGCCGACCCGGGGTGCCGGCCGCTGCTCATGACGCTTCTCATCGCCGTCGCCAGCGGATATCTCGCCTGGCACTACACGGGGCAGGTGTGGGGGATGATGGCGTCCTACGCCTACCTCGGCGGCGCGCGCTTCGAGAAATCGGAGCGGCTGCTCATCCGCACGGGCCTGCGCATCCTCCTGGCGTGGCACGTCTGCTGGTTCGTCTACACACAGCTGGACAAGCCATTCCGCGGCGTCGTGCGCCCCGTGTACATCGTCGTGAGCGCCGGGATCGGGTTGGCGTTTCTGCTCGGCGCGATCGGCCTCTACAGAATGTGGCGCCGTACCGGCGTGCTACCGCCCGCGCGCACGCTGGTCGCCTGGATCGCGCTGTTCGTCTGGTACGCGATGATGGCTCGCGACCCGAGAGCGCTCTTCTGGATCCAGATCGCGCACGCGCTGCAGTACCTCGCGTTTCCGGTTCGCGTCGAGATCAACCGCACGATCGCGGGTCGGGCGCGCGGCGCGACGCGTCTGGCGCGTCATATGGCGCTCTACGGGCTCGGGCTGCTGGTGGTCAGCGTGGTCGTCACGCAGCTCGTCCCCGGCACGGCGATGAGCATCATCGGCAACGTGTTCGGCGAGACACCCGGCAAATCGGCGCCGATTCTGCTGCTCATGTTCATCAACATCCACCACTATTTCACCGACGGGGTGATCTGGAAGATCAGCAACCCGGAGGTGAGAAAGGACCTGTTCGCGCATGTGTTGCCGCCCGACAAGGGCGGCAAGACGGCCAGGACGGGGAAGGCATCAAAAACGGGGGTCAGCGGGGCGCCAGCGCGTCGCGTATGAAAGGGAGACCCCCACGGCCCTCCAAGGGCCCCGCAGCCCCGAGCCAAACGAGAATGTCCATGCGCAGTCGTGCAGCGACGGTCGCGTCGTTCCTGCTATTCATCGCCGGTGTCGTATCGCCTGCCCGAGCGCAAACTCATCGCCCGCCGTCCGGCACAAAGCTGGCTGAGCTCGTCTTTGTCGTAGCGCCGACCGGAAACGAGGCACGGTATCGGGTTCGCGAGCAGCTCGTCGGACTCGACCTCCCGAACGACGCCGTCGGCGTGACGAAAGACGTCACGGGGCGGGTCGTCGTCGGCCGCGACGGGAAGATCGTCCGCGACAGCTCCCGCATCGTCGTCGGAGTCACGAGCCTCAAGAGCGACAAGACGCGGCGCGACGGATACGTGCAGAAGAACACCCTCGAGACCGCGAAATATCCGCAGGTCGCGCTTGTGCCGACGATGTTCGACGGTCTCACCGAGCCGATTCCGCCCGGAACGACAAAGACCTTCTCCGTCATCGGCGACCTCACGGTGCACGGCGTCACGCACCCGACCACCTGGCACGTGACGGCCCACGCCGACGGATCGGACGTCGTCGGCTCCGCGGCCACGATCTTCACTTTCAAGGACTTCGGCCTCGACCAGCCGCGCGTGCCGGTTCTCCTCAGCGTGGCCGACACGATCAAGTTGGAGTACGACTTCCGGTTCTCGCCGGAGGCGAATCCGTAACTGGTCTCAGATCACTGGTCTCCGGTCTCAGGGTTTCCCAGAGACCTGTGACCAGAGACCAGAGACCTGTGTATTGACGAACGCACTGCCCGAGCACAGCGTTTTAGGGACGTCCTGAAGCAGCCACGGACCAGTCGATCCCCCGATAGCCCCGATCCCCCCCACCCATCGGCTTGCCGTCGTCACCGAGGACTAACACTCATGCGCACACGATCGCTCAAAATCGCCCTGATGGCCGCGCTTCCCGCGCTCTCCGTGCTCCCTCTCCCCGCGCTCGCCCAGCGCGGCGGCGGTGGCGGCGGAGGTAGCCGCGACCGCGGCACAAAGCCGCCTGACTACAGCTCGATGAACGGCAGTACCCTCAAGCTGTCGAACAAGGACCTCGAGAACATCAGCCCCATCAAGCTCCTGATCGACAAACGAAAGGATCTCAAACTCACCGACGACCAGCTCACCAAGTTCAAGGACAAAGAAGACAAGCTCAAAGAGTCGACGAAGCTCGCCTTCGGCGCGCTCGATTCGCTGCGACGCATTGCGTCCCCGACGAGCCGCAGCCCGGATGAAGGCGACAAAGCACGCATGCTGGATACGCGGCGCCATTTCACGGAAGTCGTGAACGGCATTCGCACTCAATACGACGCGGCGGCGACCGACGCGGCTTCACTGCTCGACGAGACCCAACAAAAGCAGGCGAAGGAACTGCTCGACAAACAGCACGCCGAGGCCGACGACATGGTTCGCGACAAACTCGGCGGCGGTCCTGGATCGCATTAGTCCCCACGCTCGAGGGCTTTTCGACATCCCGACGATGAACCGACGCGCGGCCGCGGGCGTGGCGCTCTGCCTGTCCGCGGCCGCCGGCGCGTGCGCCGCGCCGCCAACGCCGGCGTGGCATCAGGAGACCGGCTATCGCTGGCGCGACCTCATCGTGCCGAGCGGCGAGCCTGGGTTCACCGCGATGCCCGCGAACAAGACGGGCATCCATTTCGAAAACGACGTCAGCGATTCGCTGCTGCTCGGGAACCGCATTCTCGGGCAGGGCGCGGGCGTCGCCTTGGGTGACGTGGACGGCGACGGGCTTCCCGACGTCTTCCTCGCCAAGACGCAGGGCTGCAGCGCCCTCTACAAGAACCTCGGCAACTGGAAGTTCGAGGACATCACAAAGGCGGCAGGCGTCGGTGCGTGTGACAGAAACTCGAGCGGCGCCGCGTTCGCCGACGTGGACGGCAACGGCGCGCTCGACCTGATCCTGCTGTCGACGCGCGGCCCGAACGCGATTTTTCTGAACGACGGCCACGGCCACTTCACCGAGCACCGCGACCTCGGCCTCGACACCGTCGGCAGCGGCGGCACGACCATCACGATGGCCGACGTGGACGGCGACGGCCACCTCGACATGTACGTCGCGAACTACAAGGCGTACAACATCGACGACAGCATTCCGCCGCAGCGCCACCAGTTCAATCAGACCGTACGCCAGGTCGGCCCGAACAAGTTCGAGGTCGTCCCGGAATTCCGGAACGACTACAAGATCGTGATGCGGCCGGACATGGGCGGCATGCGCATGACCCAGCGCGGCGCTCTCGACGAGTTCTACACGAACGACGGCCACGGTCACTTCACCAAAGTCCCGTTCACCGGCGGCCGCTTCCTCGACGCGCAGGGCAAGCCGATCGCCGAGCCGGCCGAGTCGTTCACGCTCGACGCCAAGTTCGTCGACCTGAATGGCGATGGCGCGCCGGATCTTTACGTCAGCAACGACTTCGAGGACGTCGACGAGCTCTGGTGGAACGACGGGCACGGACACTTCAAGCGCGCCGACTGGACCGCTCAGCGGCAGATCAGCAACTCGGCGATGGGGGTCGACGTCGCGGACGTCAACGGCGACGGGAAGCCCGACATCTTCGTCACCGACATGCTGAGCAACGATACGCACAAGCTGCGTACGCAGATCCCCACGCACACGGCGTTGCCCAAGAAGCCCGGCGACATAGAGACCGAGCTGCAACACCAGCGGAACACGCTTTTTCTGAATCGCGGCGACGGCACGTTCGCCGAAGTCGGGATGTACGCCGGCGTGCAGGCGAGCGGCTGGTCGTGGGGAACGCTGTTCATGGACGTGGACCTCGACGGGCGCCCCGACATTCTCATCGCCAACGGACATCTCTGGGACATCATGGACGCCGACGTCCAGGAGGCGCTCCAGAATCGATTGCTGAGCTTTCCGTGGCAGCGCCTTCGCTGGCAGTTTCCGCCGCTCCCGCTCAAGAATGTCGCGTTCCGCAATCGCGGCGACCTGACGTTCGAGGACGTGAGCGCGAAGTGGAATTTCGGCGCCGACGCCGACTACTCGCACGCCATCGCGGCTGCCGATCTCGACGGAGATGGTGACCTGGACGTCGTCATCAACCGGCTCCGCGCGCCCCCGCTCGTCCTCCGCAACAACGCGTCGGCGCCGCGCGTCGCCGTGCGCCTCACCGGGGACGCGCCAAACACGCAAGCCGTCGGCGCCAAGGTGCGCCTCCTCGGTGGCGCGGTGCCCGAACAAGAGAAGGAGATCGTCGTCGGCGGCCTGTACATGTCGCACAGCGACTACGAGGTCTCGCTGGCGATGGGCAAGTCGGACAGCGCGACGCTGGAGATCGACTGGCGCGATGGCCGCCGCACGACCCTGCACGGTGTGAAGCCGAATCGTCTGTACGAGATCTCCCAACAGACCGCCGCGCCGCCCGTGCCGCCCCAGCTGTCTAGCCGTCCAGCCGTCAAGCCGTCCAGCGATGCGCTCTTCGAGGACGCGACGCCGCAGCTCGGCGGCCACACGCACGTCGATCCGTGGTTCGACGACTGGGAGCGGCAGTTCCTCCTTCCCAACTCGCTCTCGCAGCTCGGCCCAGGCGTCGCCTGGTTCGACTACGACCGCGACGGCTATGAGGATTTGCTCATCGGCGCCGGGAGCGGCGGGCGGCTCGGCGTCTTCCACAACGAGCACGGCCGCCTCGTGCCGAAACCGTCGCAAGGTCCCATCGCGCCGGCGGACTTCACGACCGTCCTCGGCGTGGCGGGCAACGGCTCGAACAGCGTGCTGCTCGGATTGTCGAACTGGGAAGGGAAGGACGTGCCCGCGGCGTTGCAGGTGAACGCCGGCGCGCAGGGCGTGGCCGCCGCCGCGACGACTGTCGTTCCATCGCAGCCGTCGTCAACCGGCCCGATGGCCGTCGCTGACTACGACGGCGACGGCACGCTCGACTTGTTCATCGGCGGGCGCGCGCTCCCGGGGCAGTATCCGCTGGCGGCGTCGTCCGAGCTCTATCGAAACATTCGCGGCAGCTACGTCCTCGACACGGCGAACACGCGGATGCTCAAGGACGTCGGCATGGTCTCGGCGGCGATGTTCGCCGACATCGACGGCGACGGCCATCCCGACCTCGTGCTCGCGCGCGAGTGGGGGTCGATTCTCGTTCTGCTGAACCGCAACGGCACCTTCGTTCCGGCGCCCGACTCGTGGGGCTTCAACAAGTGGACGAGCCGTTGGATCGGCATCGCCGCGGGCGATCTCGATGGCGACGGGAAGCTCGACATCGTGGCGACGAGCTGGGGGCGCAACGTGCCCGCCAAGGCCGACACCGCCGATCCGTTGGTGATGGTCTACGGCCGTTTCGCGCCGAATGCCGAAGTGGAGATGGTGATCGCCAAGAACGATCCCCGCCTCAAGGGCCTGGCGCCGTTGAACAGCTACGCGCGTGTGAGAAGTGTGATGCCGGACCTGGCGACGCGCATCTCGACGTTCGGCGCCTACGCCGATGCGACGCTCGACCAGGTGCTGGGGCCGCACATCGAGGACGTCCAGCGCCGGTCGGCGGTGACGCTCGACAACATGGTGTTCCTCAACCGCGGCGACCATTTCGAGGCGCATCCGCTGCCGATGGAAGCGCAACTGGCGCCGGCGTCGTACGCCGGCATCGCCGACTTCGATGGCGACGGCAACGAGGACGTGTTCCTGAGCCAGAATTTCTTCCCGACGGCGGTCGGGCTGCCGCGCTACGACAATGGGCGCGGCCTGTTGCTCAAGGGCGACGGCAAGGGCGGACTCACGCCGATGTCAGGCGCGCAGTCCGGCATCGAGGTGTACGGCGACCAGCGCGGCGCGGCGTACGCCGACTACGATCACGACGGCCGCCTCGACCTCGTCGTCTCTCAGAATGGCTCGACGACGAGGCTCTTCCACAACCGCGGCGCGAAGCCCGGTCTTCGGGTGCGCGTCGTCGGTCCCGCGTCGAATCCCGACGCCATCGGCGCCCAGGTGCGCGTCGTGTACGGCGATCGCATGGGGCCCGTGCGCGAGATCCAGGCGGGTTCAGGCTACTGGTCGCAGAACGGCGCGACGCAGGTGTTCGGACTGGCAGGCACGCCGACGGCGGTGTGGGTGCGATGGCCTGGCGGCCGCGAGACAAGGACGCCAATCCCCGCAGATGCGCATGAAATCGTGGTCAAGAATTGATGTCCTCTCATCGTTTCGAAGCTGATACTGAGAACCAGGACGTCGGAGGGTAGCCTGTATGGGCTAACCCACGCGGGCTAGGACACGTGGGCTAGCCGAATCGGTCGATTGTGGAGTCCGTTCGCCAAGTGAAAGTTGGCCGCCCAATCTTCTGAGGCGGCCCATGCGACAGGTTTTCGCTCACTCCGACCGACCACCGAGGTCTTCAAGACTCCTGCGACTCATCGTCACGGCATCGACCGTCATGACGGCGTTCGGATGTGCCGACGGGCGTGGTCCTACGGGCGATCTCACACAGCCTTCGGCGCGCGTCAGTACCGCGATAGCGGGTCCAGACTCCGCGTGGAATCATGTCGTCATCGAGATAGCGGTGCGACGTGACGGCGCACCCTCCGCTCGTGGGGCGCCGCTCAATCAAAATGCGAGCGCGACGCATCGGGCTCGCATCGAACGCTGGCTTGAAAGCGACGGATGGGAGACGGAAGTTGGTTTGGAGCGCAGTCTGCGCACCCCCGACGATTCAGGCACAGTATCGCGAGTTCGGTTTGATTCGCAGGGGTCGATGCTTGCCGCGTACGATGCCCGCGGTCGCACCATCGCTATTCCGGCTCGCGCCGGGCCGCAGCGCACGTTGACCGACATCACGCGCCTCATCGCTTCTCTTGCGGGTCCTGCCGCACATGACCGCCTCGCTGCCTCAGCCAGAACGCTGCTCTCCAACGAGGCCTCTCCCGGGGTCCATCCGTCCGTCGCCGCATCACGCGTTGCGGCTGGTGCGCGTACGTCGATCGCAGGGGCGGCCTCTTCAGCGCGCCGCGCGTGGCTCGATCAGCTGATCGTTACACCGGCTTCTCGAGAGCGGACCGCCGCTCGGCTATCACGGCAGTACGGCGTGCCTGTGGAGCGGTCGGGAGCCGAGGAGCACTATCGTGTTGTTCACGGCGGTGTCGTTGAAGACGAGATGTTCGATCGGTCGACCGGGGCCGTTGTTCAACAGACGCTCTCCGATTCGCGTGGGCGTCACATGCGGGTGACGAAGGAGTTCGCACCAGCAGGGAATGGTCGCTACGCCATTCGGCGAATCCGCACTCAGTACACTGAGCGGGACGGTTCTTTGACGCAGCTCACTCAGGACTTCACAACGGTTCGCGTAGAGGCGCTGCCACAATGAGAATCGCGCCTAAGACAAATAGAATAAGAGTCTTCAAGCACGCGTCGCGCCTCACGATTGCCCGCGCAGCGCGTGCAGCGGCTCTCTGCCTCGCAGGCGTTGGATTGGCATCGGGCGCGTCGTCCGCTGCAGGTGCCCAGCTTTCGCGAGGCGTTGTCTTCCAGCATGGCATCTGGTCGAACGACACCACGTGGATGCAGGAGTCGGCCAATCTCGCCTCGCTGTATCTCATCGCTCCGTTTTCAACGTCGACGTCATCGAAGGAACTGTGGTCTACGCAGGCGGCGCAACTCGCTTCGCAAGTAACGTCCGCTGGCAGCGACGCAATCCTCTTGGGTCACAGTAACGGCGGGCTCATCGGCCGGCTCGCCAATGTGCCAACGTATGAGAACCGGTCATGGGGCGGCCTCGTGACTGTCGGCAGCCCGCACGGCGGGGTGCCGCTCATGGCGTCGATCCTCGATGGGGACGTGGGCCTCTGGCTCTCGGGTGTCCTAGAGGATGTCGGGGATGCCGTGAACTATTATGTCAGCGTGCTAACCAACCAGGATAGCGATGACCCCGCGGCGCTCTACATAGCGATTGCGGATCGTGACGGCGTAGTCAACTTGGCAGGCGACGCCTTTAGCGCGATGGGAACGCTTTGGCTCGCTAGCTCAAATCCCGTCAGCGCCGACATGGCACCTGGTTCCAACACATTGGCCAATGTGCTGAACGCGCAGAGCAACCTCAGCCGAGAGGCCTCGGCGATCCCGATTCGCGTCGGGATCACATCGACTCTCTCGAGCAATACCGGCGTGATGTGGAAGGGGCTGCTCGGAGAGAACTGGCACACCGCTCAGAACACGGCGGATGTTTTGGAAGCCGCATTCTGGGCTGCCTACACTGCGGCCGCCTTCTACGAGAACGACGAGGATCCTGGGTATCAGGCGGCAATCAATGGAGGAGCCGATCGTTGGGAACTCGCCGCGGTCGACCTGGATGGCTTAAACCAGGATTATTGTTTCTTCCTGGGTGTGGGCGAACAGTGCGGAGCAAGCGACGGTATCGTGCCCACGACGGCTCAAGTCTATCCCGGCGCCACGGTAAGCAAGAGCATCTCCGGTCCGTCGCACACGGAGGAGACGCGCAGCTCAGAACTTGACGCTGAACTCCAGAATGATTTCGACAATGTTTTTGTGATTCCGAGAAGGCCTGTGGGTGACGTAGTCACCATCATTGGCCCTACTAGCATGCGTCCGGAAAACACCTGCAACTGGTCTGCGTCGACGAACGTTCAAAACGCGAGCTATCAATGGCAGGTCAACGGCCAGGTCGTTGGCACCAATCAGGAGCTCTCGTATTCGGCTGGATCCGATTTCACGCTAGAGCTCCAAGTCTGGAATGACAGCGGACATGGGGGCGACGCGTCCGAATCGATTTCGGTGTCCGATGGGAATTCGGACTGCTTCCAGCAACGACCCGTACAACGCAACAAACTCCCGGGCGGCTTGAAACCTGCGGCCCTACGAGCGGGCAGAGCTCCAGGCGGGCGACATTGATGGGAGTTGCGGTTTTGATCGGTGTGAGGCGTCGGTCCGCCATGGTTTTGGCGATGGCGAAGACCGCGGCACTCGGCGGCCTCGCGTGTGCCGTCGGTTGCCGGGCTGCGGAGGTCGACGCGCCGAACACCGTTCGAGTCGCCCAGGTCTTCTGGCAAGCTCCGATCACTGCGATGGGCCCGCCCGCGATCGATGACAGCTCGGTCTATTTCTCGACGCGGGATCATTATCTCGCGGCGGTGAATCGAAAGACCGGCGATGTCCGCTGGGCGGCGTACTCTGATGTGAGCGGGTCTCCGCCGGCTCGCGACACGCCGGTACGGGCGGCCGACGTAGTGGTGTTCGGCGATGAGTACTTGTACGGGTTCGAACTCAAGGACGGCGCGCGGCGATGGGTGTTCGGGAAGACAGGGTGGGATCGAGCCGCGCGTCGGAATCTATCCCTTCCGAACCGACGGCACGCACGTGTACGCGGGCTCGGTCATCGGTGCGGCCTTCGCGGTCGACGGTGGCACGGGACTTCAGGTGTGGCGAGCGGATCTCGTGCCAGGTGGGAGCGACAACCAGGTTCGAGTGATCGCCGTGCAGGACAACCGGGTCTATTGCATAGTGAGTTTCAATGGGCCGTTCTACGTCGCGCGCGCCTACGCGCTCGACGCAGCCACGGGCGCCGTGGTCTGGTCCTACGAAATGGGACGATCGAGTCTCGCCGATGAGGCGGTCCTGAGTTCCCTAGGCCAATCCGGCTCACTCTTCCTGCTCATGCTCGATGACGGTCGAATCGTCGCGTTGGACCCGGCCACGGGCGGAGTGCGCTGGACGATCGCGCGGGTGGCGGTTGGAACAACCAGCGACGATCGGCGGATGACCGTATCAGGCAACGTCCTCGTGGCGACCTCGACCGGAGGAACGAGCGCGAGTCGTGATTTCATCGCTGGCTACGACTTCACGTCGACGCGCGAGCTCTGGCGGGTGCAGTCCGATCAAGGATCCGCGCAGGGGAATTTGAACCGAGTTACCAGCGACGCGGACCTGGCCTACATCCCGTTGACCGATGGCGTCATCGGTGCCTACGAGTTAGCCACGGGGACAAGGCAGTGGCTTCGCCGGCCACCCGTGGGACTCTTCATGAGTGCTCCATTGATCAGTCACGATACGATGTTCGTCGCCGGCTGGGATGCCGCGTATGCCATCGCAAAGTGAGCATTGAGGCCCTCTGGTGTGACCGGGCTCACTCGACTCGCGTGTCGAGGTAACATGAGCAAGACGCCGAGCGGTACACACCTAGTGGAATAGCATCACAGAACCATAATTCGCCCTTGCGTCGCGCGAACCCATCTCATAAAATCGCCGGCGATGCAGCAGCGCGCCGGCGAGTCCAGGCGCTCGCTGCCGGCCACCACCGGCGGCGCGCGCGCCCCTGATTTCCTCTCCACCGAAGAATGGTCGCGAGTCGTTTGCGCGCTTGGTCTGACCAAGCGTGAGGGCGAGCTGATGCGCGCCGCATGCTACGACGAAAGCCAGCGGGCGATCGCCGAAGAGTTGGACATCGCCGAGCACACCGTGCATACCCACTGGCACAACGTATTCGCGAAACTCGGTGTCCACAGTGTGGCCGGCGCACTCTCCGTTTTCATCGCGGCGCAAATGGAGCTGCGGGCCCGCGTCTACCCGGACTTCGAGCGTCCGCGGTTGATCACGACTGCGCCGGCGCTCGGTGATGCCGTCGCGCTGTCGCCGGAAGCATGGCCGATCTCGAACGCGATGACCACGTCCGATAGAGACGGCTTCAACGTGAGCCAGCATCATCAACGCAAAGCCGTCGCTGGCGACTCGTGAGGCAACGTCCACGAGACTCGAGGCGCTGATCCGCCCACTCGTCCACACTACTTCCTCAGCCAAACAAAAACCGTCGCGCCCCAGACATTGTTCTCCGGCGCTTGCCCGCGGATCGGCCTATTTCGGTTGATGCTCGTGACGGTGCGGCGCGCCGGCGGGGTCGTGTACGTCTCCATCGCTTCGATATCTGCCGCGTCGATCGCCCAGAGCGGGAGCCGCCGCGGTCCGCCGTCGATGATCGCGGAGCACGTGTCGTCCATGTTCTTGTTCGCGCCCAGACGCGCGAGCTGGACGCCGTCTTCGATCCCCGTCCTGTTGATGTCCTCGCGCGTGTAGATATTCGACCAGACCGGATTGCGGCGCGCGAGCCGCGCGGCGAGTCCGTCGAATGCCATCGCGTCGCGATTGTTCGAGACGCGCACCGCGGTTCATCTGGCGTCAGGGAAGTGGTCGTTCGGCGTTGACGGGTCCACTCTTCCACCCGTGCACCTACTTCCGCAGCCACACGAACACCCTCACTCCCTTGCAGGGAGTCTGCGCCTGAGCGGCGGAGCTCGACCGGCTGCCGGTGATGCTCGTGACACCGCCGCGCCTTGGCTGCGGCGCGTACGTTTCCATCGCCTCGATGTCGGCGGCGTCGATTGCCCAAAGCGGCAGTGTCCTCGGACCGCCGTCAACGATGGCCAGGCATCCGTCGTCCGGGGGGCCGAACTGTGAGTTCGATCCCAGTCTCGCGAGTTGGGAGCCGTCTTCGATTCCGAGTCGGTTGATGTCCTCGCGAGTAAAAATGGTCGAGAAGACCGGATTGCGGGTCTCGAGCCGCTGGGTGAGGGCGTCATACGCGAACGCGTCGCGCGCGTTCTGCCCGCGATTCGCCGGCGTGAGCCACACGGTCATGCGCCGTCCGCTGTCATTGGGAATCGTCACGCTCACGAGACGCGATCGGTAGCCCGGCCGCGTCACGTTCACCATGTACTTGCCCGGCTTGAGGTCGAGGAAGAACCTTCCCATCGAGTCGCTGAGCACTCGATGGTCGCTGGCGATCACGGCAATCTGCGCTCCTTCGACGATGTTGTAGGATGTGTCGCCGATGACGCCGCTGAATCCACCGCGCGCGACCGACGTCACGATCGGCGGCAGCGCCCGGACCCCCTGCACGATCGAGAACGACAGCACGCCGCCTTTGTCGTCGACTGTCGCCGATTGAACCTGCGGATAGAAGCCGAGTTTGCGGGCCACGATCTGATAGGGCCCCGGCTTGAGATCATCGAAGCGGAAGGTGCCGTCGGAGCGGGTCAGCGCGTGCCGCTTGACCGACGCGATGAGCAGGTCGACGCTGTCCACCGGGTTGCCGAGCGTGTCGGTCACGATGCCGACAAGCGTCTTCGGCCCGGCCGGTTTCGGCGCCGCCGGCTGTTGGGCGCGTGCTGTCGCCGCGGCGACAGTCAGAGCGACGACTCCAAACAGCGCCGCACGACAGCGTCCAAGAGCCATCACTGATCTCCCTCGAGACTGGGCTAAGTTGAACTCTCTAATGAACCAAAACACTCGGCGGCCCCGCCGAAACTGTCAATGGCCGGCCAAAATCTTCATGTCTCTGGGCGGCGGCTATTTCCTCAGCCAGACGTAGACCTTGGTGCCGTTGCAGTGGTCGTCTAGAAGGGGCGGCGCGGCCGACGTTATCGCATCGGCCCGTATGTTGGTGACGGTGCCCCTGGACGGTGGCGGGGTGTAGGTCTCCATGGTTTCGATATCCGCCGCGTCGATGGACCAGATGGGGAGCTTGCGTGGTCCGCCGTCGATGATCGCAAGGCACCCGTCGTCGACTGGCCCTTTCCACGAACTTCCACCCAGCCGGGCCAACTGGACGCCGTCCTCGATGTGGAGGCGATTGATGTCTTCTCGCGTGAAGATGGTCGAGAAGGCCGGATTGCGAAGCTCGAGGCGGAGTGTGAGCGAGTCGAACGCCGCCGCCTCTCGTGCCGATTGCGCTTGATCCGACGGAGTGAGCCACACCGTCATCCGCCGCCCGCTGTCATTCGGGATCGTGACGCTCACGAGACGCGTGCGGTAGCCGGGGCGAGACACGTTCACCATGTACTTCCCTGGTTTGAGCTCCAGAAAGAACCGGCCCATTGAATCGCTCGACGTTCGGTGGTCGCTCGCCACGACCGCGATTCGCGCTCCCTCGACGATGTTGTACGCCGTGTCGCCGATGACGCCGCTCAACCCGCCGCGCGCAGCCGACGTGACCACCGGCGGCAAGGCGCGCGTGCCCGGCACCAGCGAGAACGACACCGCGCCGCCATTGTCGCCGACCATCACGGTGCGAACCTGCGGATAGAGGCCGAGCTTGCGCGCCGCGATATCGTATGACCCGGGTTTGACGTCGTCGAAACGAAACGTCCCGTCGGGACCGGTCACCGTCCTGCGCTTGACCGAAGCGATGAGCAGCTCGGCGCTGTCCACCGGATTGCCGAGCGTGTCCCTCACGATGCCAACGATGGTTCGAGGTCCGGCGGGCTTGAGCAGGTCCGCCTGCTGGGCGACTAACCCGCGCGGCACCAGCAGGATAGCGGCGCTCCATTGCAGAGCGCTCCAGAACGTACGAGCCGACATGTGATCCTCCCCCGATAGGATCTCTACCTCGACTATGTATACGAATTACCGTCGTTATGTATACGAATCAAGGCCCGGCGGCGTTGCTCGCGCGGTGCGGCTATCGGCCCGGATGCGTTCCGCGCGTCAGCTGCCTGGCGCACTCGAGGTACATGCGAGCCTCGCCGTTCCCGCGATCGAGCGCGAGCGTCGCACTGCTCGGCGGCCTCGGCGTTGGGGTGCAGTCGCGACGCCGGAGGCACTGCAACTGCGACGGCAACTACTCGACGCAGAGACGCAGAGACGCAGAGGGAACAACAAAGGGGCCTTTGAGAACGACTTCCCGAAGCCATATGTGGCACCCCGAGGTCGTCCCATAAAAAGTTCTTTCGTTGTTTTCTCTGCGTCTCTGAGTCCTTTGCGTCTCTGCGTCTAATCAGTTGCGGTTGCGGTTGTAGTTGTAGTTGTAGTTGTAGCTGTAGTTGTAGTTGCCCGTTCACGTGCGAGGAGGGGGCCCCCCCGGCATGAGCCGCGTCGCGCGCTCTAGATAGGCTGTGGCGTCGGCGTTCTCGGGATCCACCGCCAGCACGGCGCGGAATTGCTCGACGGCGTCGGCATACCTGCCCAGGCGGGCCAGCGCGACGCCCCAGTTGAGGTGCGCGTCGGCATTCGCCGGTTGCACTGTGAGCGCACGCTCGTAATGCGGGATGGCCTCCGCCGGCCGGTCACCGCGCACCAACGCGTTCCCCCAGTTGATCTCGGCGCCGCCGAGGTCCGGATTGATTGCCAACGCTCTGCGGTAATGCACGATCGCGCTGTCCAGCAAGCCGCTATTCGCCAGAGCGATCCCGAGGTTGTTCTCGGCTTCGTCGTACTCCGGTTTGAGCTCGAGCGCGCGTCGATATTCTACGATTGCCTGCGGGACGCGATTGGTCCGCGCGTATCCCACTCCGAGCGTGTTGTGCGCTTCCGCAGACCCCGGCCCCAACGCGACCGCGCGCTCGCCGAAGGCTACGCCTTCGGCAACGCGACCCTGTTCGAAGCGAATGTTCGCCATCACGGACTGTGCGATCGACGACGTGCTGTCCTCCTCGAGCACGCGCGACCAGAGTACTTCCGAGGTCCGCCATACGCGGGTCTGCGACCAGGTGAGCGCGCCGAGAACCACGAGAACGACAGATAGTCCAAGGAGGGACACGAGCGCGCGCGGATGCGGCAACGACAGATACGCCGTCGCGCCCAGGAGCGCGAGTGCCGGGCCGGAATGATACGTGTAGCGGTCCGCGGCGATCTGCGGTCCGTTTTGCACCACACCGAGCATCGGCAGCGTGATCACGACGAATACGACAATGCACGCCGTCACCGCCGGCGCCTTCCGCCTCGTCAGCCAAGCGGCGAGCGCGAGGCCGGCGACAACCAGGTAGCTCGCGAGATACTGAAGCTCGGCTGGATCTACCCGCTGCGGCATCTGGTACAGCGGTGAGAGGCCGATCGGCACGATCGTCTTCCATACATAGAACCCGAGGCTAAAGGCCGACACGGCCAGCTTCTGGGTAGGACCTAGCTGTCCGAGCGGATGCAGCGCCACGATCGACAGGGTCGCGGCGCCGACGGCGAGGAGCGAGAAAGGAATCAGCTCCGCGTAAACGCGGCGGGCCGTGCCGCTCCACCAGCCCGCCCCGCCACCGAGCCTTCTAAGCGGATACACATTCAAGATTGCCAGCACGGCGGGCAGGGTCATCGTCGTTGCTTTGGACAAAAGCGCGCAGATGAACAGGCCGACCGCTACCCAATAGCGCCAGCCTCCGCGCGGCCGCGGCGCGCTGAGGGCACGGAGATATGCCAGCATGCTCGCCAACGCGAAGAACGCGGACAACACGTCGCGACGTTCTGTCGCCCAGGCGACCGACTCCACTCGCAACGGATGGATGGAGAACAGCAGCGCCGTGGCGGCGGCTCCGAGCGTCACGAGGTCCTCCCGACCCTGGAGCCTCGACCATCCGCTTCGAAGAAATACGTGACGCGCGATGACGTAAACCAACACCGCGTTCGCCGCGTGCAGAATCAGATTCGTCAGGTGATAGCCGAGCGGGTTCATCCCCCAGAGCGTGTAGTCGAGCCCCAGGGTCATCCAGGAGAGCGGGACGTAGTGTCCCATGTGGAACGTCGTCCACATCCAATGCAACTGCGGCCGGCCGAGGCCGCGAAAATGCGGATTGCGGACAAAATTCTTCTCGTCATCCCAGCTCACGAACCCGTTGCCGAAGACGGGCAGGAACGCGACGACGGTGACGGCGGCGATCGCGAGCGGAATCACCCACGACCCGCGCGCCGACGGCCTGCCCGACTTCACGTGCCGGGGAGACGACTCCAAACGACGATCGTTCCGCAAAACGTGTTTTGTGAGTTCCCTTGCCAGAACTGCGCGGGCGTCGTCGACGCACCGCGGTACAGTTCGATTCCCTCGATGTCGTTCGCGGGAATCCGGTCGAGCTCCATGTTCGTGACCTTCTGGCCGTCGAGCCACAGATTCGGCGGGCAGTCACGGTGGTTGATCGACGACGTGCCGGTGAAGCGGACCGTGTTGTCGCCGTTGCGCGTTCTGAAAAGCTGAATCCCCGGCACGTTGCGGAGCGCCTCGGTCGCCTGCGTGCCGCGCAACTGCTCGAGCTGCTGCCGCGTGATGTACGTGCCGATCCCTTGCGTTCGCCGGACGTAGAAGTCCTCGACGCCTTGGCGGCGGTGGCGCTCGCCCGCGTCGACGGCGACGGCTTCCAGCACCTCCGGCTGCGCGACGAGCACGACTTTCACGGAATCGTTGTCGCCGCCGGAGAGCATGATGGTTTGCTGCTGCGGCAGGTAGCCGAGGCGGCGGATTGCGATCTCCAGCGCGCCCTTCGGCAGCTTGCTCAGCGTGAACTGGCCCTTGGCGTTCGAGCGCCCGACCTGCTTGATCGACGCGGCCAGGATGTCGGCGTTCTCGATGAGCGCGCCGTCGGCCGAGTCCACGACGACCCCTCGCAACACGCCGGTCTGCGCCGCGCTCGTCCGCGCCCCACCAAGGACGGCGGCGAGGCCGGCGCAACAGGCGAGGAGGCGTATCTCGCGGCCATCCAACTGCCGCGGCACCCCGGCGAACCACCGCATCGTGCGTCCTGCGTTCGAGTGAGTGGATTACGGCGAAGATATGATGACGAACAGGGCCGCGCCACTACACCAACGTCGTACGAATCCTATTTGGGGCGAAGCGTATCCCCGCGCCGTCCACCGGCGGCGTCGACCGAATCCCACGCTCGGCGCGCCTGGGCGACCGCCAGCTCGTGGGCGGCCAGATCCTTCCTGAACTCGTGGTGACCGTCGGGGAAGGCCACGAAGTACTTGTATGGGACGTTTGCCGGGTAAAGCGCCGCTTCGATGCTCGGCTTGCCCGGCGACGCGATCGGGCCGGGCGGCAGACCTTTGTGCTTGTATGTGTTGTACGGCGAGTCGACCTCGAGATCCTTGTAGAACACTCGCGCCACGTGCTTGCCCAACGCGTACTGGACCGTCGGGTCGGCCTGCAGCAGCACTCCTTCTCGAAGCCGGTTGAGATAAACGGCGGCGATGACCGGCCGCTCTTCGGGGACGCGCGCCTCCTTTTCGACGAGCGAAGCGAGCGTGATCACGTCGTTCCGAGAAAGGTGAATGGTGTCGAGCCGGGCGGTCCACTCCGGCTTCCATATCTGCTCGAACCGGCGTACCATCGCCGCGACCGCGGCGCGAGGCGTCGTCCCGTCGGGGAAGACGTACGTGTCGGGGAAGAGGTACCCCTCGAGCGTCGGCGTGGACAGGTCGAGCGAGTGGAGCAGCCCGGTGTCGCGTCCGGCGGCGACGATCGAGTCGTGCGTCGAGCCGAGCTTTGTCTCGAGCGAGGATTCGATCTGCGCGAGGGAAAAACCCTCGGGGATCGTGACGATGTGCACGAGCCCCTTGCCGGCCCGCAGCGCGTCGAGCACGTAGCTCCAGCTCGCGTTGCGGTGCAACAGGTACGTGCCGGCGCGAATGTCGCGGTCGTTGCCGCGAAGCGATGCGTAAACTCGAAAGCCGCGCGAGAACGAGATCACGTGCGCGTGCGACAGCGACTCCGCGGCGACGCGCATCGATGCGCCCGGCGGAATCGTCACGCGTACATTGGGCCCTTGTCCAGCGCCGCACGCGACAAGAGTCGCCGCGGCTGAAGCCAGCGCGACGCGGCGCGCCGAGGCCCGCAGGGTTCGCAACCCGTTCACCTGTCCACCCGTCTGCTTGTCCACCTACTCTGGTCGATCCAGCACCCGTTGCAGTAACACCGCCGCGGCGAGCGCATCCACGTCACCCTTTCGTCCGCGCGTCGACCCGCCCATCTCGCGCACGGCTCGCAAAGCGGTTGCCGTCGTATAACGCTCATCCACGAGCTCGACAGGCTTGCCCGAGCGCTTGCCGATGGCGTCGGCGACGAGTCTCACCTCGCGGGAGCGCTGCGTCTCGTCGCCGTTCCCATCCAGCGGCAACCCGACGACGAATCCTCTCGCCTCGAGCGTTTCCGCTCGTCGCAGGATCTCCGCCACCGGCGGCCGTTTTCCCGCGCGACGGATGATCGCGCCCGCCGGCGACGCGATCGTGCCCGTCGGATCGCTGATCGCGAGTCCGACGCGCCGTTCGCCGTAGTCGATCGCCATCAGCCGCCCGCGCGACTCATTCGGCACTAGCCCTGCGCCATTTGCTGGAAGAACTCCTTGTTGTTCTTCGAGCGCGACATCTGCTTGAGGAGGAACTCCATCGCCTCCGCCTCGGGCATGTCGGCGAGAAAATTCCGGAGCAGGTAGACGCGGTTGAGCTCCTCCTGGCTGAACAGCAGCTCTTCCTTTCGCGTCCCGGACTTGCCGATGTCGATCGCGGGATAGACGCGCCGTTCCGCGATGTGCCGGCTGAGCACGAGCTCCATGTTGCCCGTGCCTTTGAATTCCTCGAAGATCACTTCGTCCATGCGCGAGCCGGTCTCGATGAGGGCGGTGGCGATGATGGTGAGCGAGCCTCCGCCCTCGATGTTCCGCGCCGCGCCGAAGAACTTCTTCGGCTTCTCGAGACCCTTCGCGTCCACGCCGCCCGAGAGAATCTTGCCCGACTGCGGCGTCACCGTGTTGTGCGCCCGCGCGAGCCGAGTGAGCGAGTCGAGCAGGATGACGACGTCTTTCTTGCTCTCGACGAGCCGCTTCGCCCGTTCGATGACCATGTCGGAGACCTGGGCGTGGCGCGTCGCCTCCTCGTCGAAGGTGGACGCTATCACTTCCGCGTCGACGCTGGCGAGCGTGTCGGTAACCTCCTCCGGCCGCTCGTCGATGAGGAGCATGATGAGCGTCACCTCGGGGTGATTCTCGACGATGGCGTTGGCGATCTTCTGGAGCAGGATCGTCTTGCCGGCGCGCGGCGGCGAGACGATCAGCCCGCGCTGTCCTTTCCCGATCGGCGCGATCAGGTCCATGATCCGCATGCTGACATCGCCGTCCTGCGTCTCCAGGCGCAGCCGGCCCTCGGGATAGCGCACCTTCAAGTTGTCGAAGGTGACCCGCCCCTTGGCGACCTCGGGCGGATCCTCGTTCACCGACTCGACCTTCAGCAACGCCAGGTAGCGCTCCCATTCCTTTGGAGGACGCACCTGGCCCGACACCATGTCGCCGGTCTTCAGATCGAACCGCTTGATCTGCGACGGCGAGACGTAGATGTCGTCGGGGCCATACAGGTAGTTCCAGTCAGGGCTGCGCAAAAAGCCGTAACCCTCGGGCAGGATCTCGAGCACCCCTTCGCCGGTCAGCGCGACGTTCACCTCGAGCAGCTTCTGCTCGATGCGGAAGATGAGATCCTGTTTGCGGAGGCCGTCGTCGACGTCCACGAGATACGATGACGCCATCTCGTGGAGCTCTGGGACGGACTTCCGCTTCAACTCGGCGATGTTCAAAGGGGGGAGGGGGGGAACGTTGGCGCGACGCTGGGGCACCGCGTATTGCTCGGAGCGGTGCTCATGAAAGGAATGGGCCGTTGGCCCTAAGATCCGAATGCGAGTTCAGCGCCAGCGCCGGCGCCGAAGGGGCGGAACTGTGTGCTCGGTTCGGACGGGATTGGGTGGGAAGGGCGAATTGAGGGGGGGCCTTCGAGCCGTAGCTCAGCCATGCCAGGTGCGCGCGACATCGCGACGTACCGTAGAGCGCGCGCTGTGCCGCACGATGGGGGGCGGCGCCGTGAACTGAAGAACTGAGGCCAGCGAAACTATGGATGCCGGCCGAGAGGGTCAAGGACGCGCGCGACAGGATTCGAACCTGTGACCTTCGGCTCCGGAGGCCGACGCTCTATCCAGCTGAGCTACGCGCGCAATGGTGCGACTCAAATGCCCGCCGCGCCCCGAGAAAGATGCCGAGTCCGGGGGTTGGAGGACAGGTCTCTATCTGAGACCCGCCTCTCGCGCTTTCGCATTTCGCCCGAGCAAACTCAGTTCGGCGGCCGCCCTCCCCCTCTTCCTCCGCTCGATGAGTCCGGTCTTGCCGGCGCCGGGGGCGAATTCCAGAATCCCGACGTCGGTGCGGCTTGGTTCGCCGTCTCCTTTCCAAAGAACAGCGAATTGAAGATCATGCGGAACGAGCCGGTCGGCTGCCCGCGCCAATCAGGGTTGAACGCGAACAGCACGACATGTCCGTCGCCGTGCTTCACGTCGAGCGCCGCCGCGTAGCCCTTGAGGAACTTGTCGCCGCCTTGCGTGATGAAGCCCGATCGCAGCGGCGACACGTCGGCGGGGAACTTCGCCATCACCTCGCCCGTGAATCCGGTGTTGGTCGTGAAGGCCGGGGGCTGGTTCACCGTGACGTCGGCGCGGTCCGCCATGCCCGCCATCACCGGATGCGCGGGATCGACCTGCATCTGCATGATCGACGTGCCGGTGAAGTACTCTTTGCGCGAGAGTCCCGTGGTGGTGCTCGTCACTGGGAGCTGGAGCGCCTGCGCGATGCCCGTGGCGCCGTTGCCCCACGCGACCACGGTCCCGCCGCCGCGCACGAATTCGTCGACGGCCTTCACCGCCTCATTCGCTCCGCCCGGTGCGGCGCCGCCGCGTCCTCCTCGACCGCCGCGACCACCGCCGCCGCCGCCGCCGCCGCCACGACCGTTCCCGCCGACTCCCGTGCCCGCGAGCACGAGGACGTCGAACTTCGACGCGAGATTGCCCGCGGCGAGATCCGTCTGATTGACGACCGTATACGTGATGCCAAACGTGTCGAAGACCCACTGCGTCCAGTTCATGCCTTCGAACGCGAGGGCGATGCGCGGCGGCGATCCGGACACGCTCGCTCCACTGGCGCCCGACGTGCGCTCGCCGGTGACCCAGAGCTCCTTCGCCCAGCCATCGAGCGTCGCGGGGGCCACGCCGGAAAGCACGTATCGACCGCGTCCGTTGGCTGATTGGAAGCTCACTTTGCCGCCCGCGGCCATCGCGCGCGCGAGCAACTTGAACGAGTTGTTCTGCGCCGGATCGACCAACACTTGATCGCCTGTGCCCGTGAACCCACCAGCGCGCGGGACGATCCCCGCGGCCTCGGCGTTCATCGTGAGCGGTGCATCGGCAGCCGTGTGCCAATCCACGGCCTTGCCCGGCGGCACCGGTTTGAGCGCGGACTTGAAGTCGGCCGAGAGCGGCGTCGACGCTTCGATGACGTTCACGCCCATTTGGAACGGCAGGGTCCACCCTGCGGCGTCGTACGGATTGTCGTCCGAATTCTCCGGGTAGTGCTGGACCTCGAACACTTCCTGCACGAGCGACGCAAATTCCTGGTTCATCGGGATGACCCAGGTGCCCTTCGGGTACGTCGTGCCGTTGTACGCCGCGTCGTGATCGAGCTGGCTGACATGAATGCCGTGGAACGCGAAGCGTCGCAGCAGTTCCACCGGCGCGACGGCATCGCGCTGGTCCTGCGGAATGATGTACGCGAACGGTCCCTTCGTGCTGTAGTGCTCGATGACGTCACGGCCCGACTGATAGCGGTTGTAGATGACGTCTTCCTTGAACTTCGCGGCGTAACGGAGCGTCGCGATCGAGGCCGTCACCATGTAGTTCACCGCGTCGCGCAGACCCCACTTGCCTTCGATCCACGGGCTGAGATAGAGCGGCGTCGGACGCGTGTCTTGATAGTCCTTCGGCAGATCCGCCTGCGTCGTCGTGCGCGACGTCGCACAGCCCGGCGGGGCGCTGTACGTCTCCGTCCACCATGCCGGGATGTTCTGGTACACCGGCATGTAGTCGATGTAGCCCGGGTAGTACGCGTCGTACGTCGCGAGCATGTGCGTCGCGCCCGGCTGCTCGTGCGCGTCGAGCTCCTGCGCGATGAAGGTTCCGATCGTATTGATCTCGCGCGCCGGGATCGGCGGCGCGCGGAGGCCGACGGGATCGGCGAACGGCGGAATCCAGATGCGCGTGGGGAACGGCGAGGACTGGTGGTGCACGTAGATGATGTCGGGCTCCCACTCGCGCCACACGCGCTGCCGGACGCGCGAGTCGATGCCGTTCATCATGTAGCTGTCGCGGTTGTTGTCGTGGCCCATGTACTTCTCGTAGGGCTCGTTGGTGCCGGGCCGGCCGAACATCGTTTCGCGGCAGTTCTTCACGACGATGTCTTGCCCGTCCGGGTTGATCGTGGGCCACAGGAAGAAGATCACGTTGTCGAAGATCTCCTTCATCTGCGGATCGTTGGCGTGCGACAGAATCTCGTACGCGAGCTGCGGCGTGTGCTGCGAACCGGCGATCTCCGACGCGTGCAGGCCGCCGCTGATGTCGACGAAGACCTTTCCCTCGCGCGCGATTCGGTGGGCGGCCGAGTCGGTCAGGCCCTCCGGATGCGCGATGCGCATGTTGAGCTGCCGGTAGTGATCGAGCTTCGCGTAGTTCTCGGGCGACGTGATGATCGCCGCGGTCCACGGCCGGCCGAACGACGTGGTGCCGACGTTGATCAGGTGGATGCGATTGCTGGTCTTCGCGAGCTTCGTGAAGTAGTCGATCGACTGTTCGTAGTCGACGAGGTTGCTGTCTTTGCCGATCGGAAATCCGAACACAGACTCCGGCGTCGGGATCGACGACCCCGCTGGGGCGCTCGGCGGTCGCTGTGCGGCGGCCGAGGCAGCGGCGGCCAGCGCGATGGGCAGGAACAGCGTTCGGGTTGGACGCATGATCCGGGACAAGGTGGTCTCCTCGGGGTGATTTCAATGTGCGACGATGCGAAAATGCGATGCGCGGCGGCATCGCACCAGCACTGACAGGCTGCGAAAAGGGGAACCGAAGAACGGCAGCACGCTTACATCTATTATGTGACCGATCCGTGGTCGCCCGTGGTTCTTGACGTTGATTCGCCGAACCCGTACCGTCTCCGCCACCCGGAACCGGCGTAAAAAGCGCGGTTCGGACCTGTCGGAGCCGGGGCAGTCCACCCGCAGTCCACGCAGTCCAGCAGCTGTAGAACCGTAGTTCACCCACGCCCACCCGCCCCGACCACCGAATCCGGGGCCGGTTCGTTTGGCCGATCACGTATCTCGGTCGTTCCCCGCCCGACCTCCTCGAAAGGAGTGACAATGACTTTGGGACGCTGGAAGCTCGCCGTCGCAGGTGCAGCGCTCACGCTCGTTTCCCTCGGCGGCCGGCTGGCCGCGCAGGGCGCGACAATCACCGGACACATCACCTCGCGCGAGGCCAATGCGCCTCTCGTCGATGCTCGCGTCATCATCATCGGCGGCAGCCTCTCCGCCAATTCCGGTGAGGACGGCAAGTACACGCTGCGCAACGTCCCGCTGGGGAGCGTCCAGCTCCAGGTGCTCCGCGTCGGCTATCGCTCGGTGAAGCGAACGGTCGAAGTGAGCGCCGGTGGAACCACGACCAGCGACTTCGCGCTCGACATCGCGGTGGCGCAGCTCGAGGAAGTCGTCACCACGGCGACCGGCCAGCAGCGCAAGGTAGAGCTCGGAAACGCGCTCGCCACGCTGGGCGACGTCGGCAAGAGGGTCGAAGAGAGCGAGATCTCGAACACCGCCGACATGCTCACGGCCAAGGCGCCCGGGCGTCGTCGTACTGCCGGGATCGACCCTCGGCGGCGCGCCGACCGTCCGCGTTCGCGGCGTATCGTCGATCAGCTTGAGCAACGCGCCGATCTGGGTCGTCGACGGCGTGCGAATCTCGACCGACGCGCTGACATCGGGAACCGACACGCGGTTCTCGCTGCTCAACACGCTCAATCCGGACGAGATCGAGGACATCGAAATCGTCAAAGGACCCGCCGCGGCCACGCTGTATGGAACGGATGCCGCGAACGGCGTCGTGGTCGTCACGACGAAGAAAGGTCGCGCCGGTGCGTCGCGCTGGTCGTACTACGGCACGCTGGGCAACGTCGACGACCGGACGAACTACCCGGACATGTACGCGAACTGGGGGCATACGCTCGCCAACCCAACGAAGAACGTGCGGTGCCAGTTGGGGACCATGGCGCCTCCCGGAACCACGCCGACTTCGACCAGCACGTGCATCTCGGACAGCGTCACGCACTACAACCTGCTGGCGGATCCGAGCCGCACCTTCATCCATATGGGGAACAGGAAGGAAGCCGGCACGCAGGTCAGCGGCGGCAGTGACGCCGTTCGCTTCTTCGCCAGCGCAGACCTGAACAACGAAGTCGGCCCGATTCAGATGCCGGGCTTCGAGGTTCAGCGCTTCCAGTCGCAGAACGTGCAGGTTCGCGACGACTGGTTCCACCCGCTCGCGCAGCAGCAGTTCTCTACGAGGGTGAACGTCTCGGCCAACGTCAGCCCGAAGTTCGACCTCAACGGCACTGCGGGATTCTCGAAGACCGACAACCGGATCGAGCCGGAGAGCGATCTAATCATCGCGCTCCTGTACACCGGCTTGCAGAACTACGGATTCAAGGGCCCAGGTCTCGACAAGGTCACGAACCAAGTCGACGGCACGCCGCTCAACGACTATCTCCAGTGGGCGCCGGGCGACATCATGCAGGCTGGAAGCTCGAACGACATTCAGCGGATGATCGGCAGCTTCAACGCCGAGTGGCGTCCGCTAGCCTGGATGTCCAACCAGGCGACGGTCGGAATGGACTTCGCCACCGTCGACTTCTTTCACCTCTGCGCGCTCAACCAGTGCCCGCCGCAGAGCGCCACGGCGCGCGTAGGCAACGTCCAGGACACTCGCAGCGACAACCGCAACCTGTCGGCTCGGGTCGTCAGCACGTCGAGCTGGAACGTGAGGCCGTCGCTCAACCTGAAGACCACGGTCGGCGCCGACTACACCAACCTCGAGTCTGACAACGTCAGCTCGAACGGTCAGGGTCTCCCGCCGGGCGCGTCCACCGTCGGCTCGTCGACGTCCATCGGCGCGAGCGAGGCGCAACCCACGGCGACCAAGACCCTGGGCGTCTACCTTCAGGAGCAGGCCGGGTTCCGCGACCGGATGTTCCTCACCGTGGCGGCCCGTTCCGACCAGAACAGCGCATTCGGCACGAACTTCCAGCGGGTTCTCTACCCCAAGGCCAGCCTGTCCTGGCTCATGTCGGACGAGAATTGGTTCCCCCACTACAACTGGCTCGACCAGTTCCGCCTGCGCTCGTCATACGGCGCGAGCGGCGTGCAACCGGGGCGCACGCAGGGTCTCGCGCTGTTCAATCCGGGGACGGTCACGATCGACGGTCGTAGCACGACCAGCGGGACCGACACCCCGAGTCTCATACAGAGCAACCCGCTCAACGCGAACCTCAAGCCAGAGCGATCGGCCGAAATCGAATCCGGCATCGATGCTCAGGTACTGCACAACCGAGTGCGCATCGAGTACACGTACTATGACAAGCGCACGCATGACGCTTTGATCAGCGTGCCGATCGCCGCGTCGGCCGGGTCGGCAGTGGCGAGCGTTCTTCAGAACGTCGGCTCGACGCGTAACTACGGACACGAGCTCCAGGTCAGCGGGTCGGTGTTCGACACGCGGAATTTCGGTTGGGACGTCACCCTCACGGGTTCGCACAACACCGCGCTGGTTCTCAACCTTGGCATCGATCCGTCCACGGGCAAAGCGCGCGTGATCGGCGCCGGTGGCCTCACCGAACAGCGTGCGGGCGATCCGATCGACGCGCAGTGGTACCACCCGTATACGTACAAAGACGCCAACGGCGACGGCATCATTCAAGTCTCGGAAGTGCAGGTCGACTCGGCGTTCAAGAACTTCGGCAACGGCATCCCGCGTGACCTGTTCTCGGTTCAAAGCGGCTGGGATTTCTTCGGCCGCCGCCTCCGCATCACGTCGCTGTTCGACTATAAAGGCGGCTACAGCACCCAGGACGGCGCCGACAACTTCCAGTGCAACTCCACCCCGTTGTCCTGCCAATCGACGCAGGATCCGCACGCGCCGCTCGCGCAGCAGGCAGCCGCGATCGCCAAGACCTATGGCACCGCGGTGGGCGGTGCATCGTTCAAGTCGGGCGCCGGCTACTTCATGAACGGCCAATTCTGGAAATGGCGCGAAGCATCGGCCATCGTGCAGCTGCCGGATCGCGTCACGCATCTCATGCGTGCGCAAAACGGCTCGAACATCGTGTTTGCCGCGAGAAACCTGCATCTGTGGACGAACTTCTGGGGCATCGACCCAGAGGCCAATTACGGTGTCGGCGGCTCGGAGGTCCAGAACGAGTTCCAGACCGGGGCCGCGCCGACGTACTTCACTGTGCGACTCAACCTCAAATACTGAACCCAACCGAGACGATATCATGACGAGCATTCGAAATCGTGCCCGGTTCATCGCGGCATACTGCGCCGCCGCCGCGGTCGTGGCGGTGGCAGTCGGGCTGCAACGTCAAGCAGGAGCTGCTGGCGCCGCAGAACCCCGGACTGATCGATCCATCCCAGGTTACGACGCCCGCGGCGGCCTTTGCGCTCAAGGTAGGCGCCGTTGGGCGCACGACCTTCGTCGTCGACTGCGGCGGCAACTCCGAGTGTCTTTGGGAGGAGATCGGCAATCTCACGGACGAGTACCACAACGCCGATTTCCAGAACACGCGGCAGGACATCGACCAGCGGTCGATGGGTGACGACAATCCGTCGAACCCCTACACCAGCGTCAGCCAGCAGCGCGGATTCGTGCGCGACGCGATCGCCGCGGTGTCGAAGTACATCCCCGACAGCACGGCGGACTTGGGCGAGATGTACAACTCGCTCGCCTTCCTCGAGCTGTCACTTGCCGAGAACTTCTGCAACGGCATCCCACTCGGTCACACCATTTCGGGCGTCGTGACGTACGGACCGGCGTTGACCGACCTACAGGTGCTCGACAGCGCATCCGCGCATCTGGACACTGCCCTCATCATCAACAAGGGCACGAGCGCGCAGGCGGGGTTCATTCACCAGCAGTCGCTGATTCTCAAGGCGCGCGTGCTCGTCGATCAGGGCAAGTTCTCCGACGCGGCGGCGCTGGTCCCGATATCTGCGGTTCCATCGAACTACGGGTATTTCTTCGCCACGTCACAGGCGAAGAATACGAGCCTCGGTCTCTGGTCGATCGTCAACTCGACCGCGCGGCTCAGCGTCAGCGACAGCTTCGAGATCGTCAACGGCGCTCCGACCACGACCAAGAACGCGTTACCGTTCGCCTCGGCGAACGACCCGCGCGTCTCGATCAAGCCCGGCAGCCAGGTTTCGCCGAAGGTCGTCGCGGAGGACGGATTTACGCCGCAGTTCGTGCAGTTGATCTGGGCTCGATTCGACCCGATCGCCGAGGTGTCGGGAATCGACGCGCGGTTGATCGAGGCCGAAGCGAGGCTCAGCGCGGCCGACTATCCGGGCATGACCGCGATTCTGAACGCGCTCCGTGCTGCTCCGCCGAAGATCAGCAACTTCCAGCCCGGCGCGATGACCAACCTGACAGCGCCCGCCACCAAGGACGACGCGGTCACGCTGTTCTTCCGCGAGAAGGCGTTCTGGACGTTCGGCCGCGGCCAGCGCCTGAACGACATGCGCCGCCTCATGCGCCAATACGGTCGGACCGAAGACCAGGTCTTCCCGACTGGCCAGTACTTCAAGGGCGGTTCCTACGGTCACACCATCGTCCTCCCGGTTGCGACGTCGGAACTGACGAACCCGCTATTCACGGGGTGTCTCGATCGCAAGCCGTAGGCGAAGTTTCAGTAGCATGTCGACAGCCCGCGACTTTGCGTCGCGGGCTGTCTTGCGTAGGAGAGGCGCCCCGTCAAGACGCTCGGGGACGGATTCGCAAACGGCCCAGTCCTACGGTATCATCTCATGATCTCCCCGCCTTTACTCGAGGTTCGTATGCCGCGCTCCGGCTGGTTTCTCGCCATCGTTCTGACAGCAGCGCCTCTTTTCGGGCAGCAACCGCACGGCCCCGCCGCCTCCCCCGCGAAGCCGACGTTGACCAGCGCCGACTACGCCAAATGGGAGACGCTTGGCGCCGGCGCGCTTTCGCCCGACGGAAAATGGGTGGCGTTCGACTTCCGGCGCGGAAACGGAACGACCGAGCTTCACTACCGCGCCGTCGGAGCGGACAAAGACCAGTCGGCGCGCTCGGCGAGTAACGCGCAGTTCTCGGCGAACAGCCGCTGGCTTCTCTACACGATCACGCCGGACACCGCGGGTGGACGCGGCGGTCGCGGAGGGCGTGCGGGCGGCGGTGGAGGGAGAGGCGGCGGCGGAGCGCCGGCCGAGGGCGGCGCGGCTCCGAATCGGAACAAGGTAGGCGTCGTCGACCTGCGAACGGGCTCGCTCACGACGCTCGACGACGTGCAATCGTACACGCTGAGCGGCGACGGATCGCACGTCGCGCTGCGCCGCTATCCGGCGGGCGGACGCCGAGCGGCCGACGTGATCGTGCGAGACCTCGAGGCGGGCACCGAGCTGGCGTTCGGCAACGTCTCGGAGTCCGCGTGGAGCGAAGACGGCGCGATGCTCGCCATGACGATCGACGTCGACGGCCGCACCGGGAACGGTGTCCAGATGCTCGACACGCGAACGGGGGCGATCAAGTCCCTCGACGCGAGCGACGCGATCTACACCGGTCTCACGTGGCGCGCGCACTCGACCGATCTCGCGGCCATGCGCAGCAAGCCGGACAGCGCGTTCGCCGACACCGCGTACGCGGTGCTGGCCTGGCGTGGAACAGGAGCCGCCGCTACGAAACAAGTATATGATTTCTCGAACGACCGGTCGTTCCCGGCCGGACTTCGCGTCGCCGCGTACCGCACGGCGACCTGGTCCGACGACGGGGCGACGCTGTTCTTCGGCGTCGCGCAGCGTGAGCCCAAGGTCACACCCGAGCGCCGCGCGCCGGGCGAGCTGCCGCCGGCCAAGGTGCAGGTCTGGCACTGGAAGGACGTGCGCGAGTTCCACCAGCAGGAGGTCAGCGCGAACCAGGATCGCTCGCGCACCACGCTTGTTTCCTGGCACATCGGCGAGCCGTCGGTCGTGCGCCTGAGCGTCGACCCGCAGGAGACCGTGCAGCTGTCGGAGAACGGCGCCGCCGCGTTGGCGACGGACGAAGGACCGTACGCGCGCGAGTTCATGTCGGGCCGCCAGTATCGCGACGTCTATTCGGTCGACGTCACCAGCGGCAAGCGCACGAAGATCCTGACCAAGTCCCTCTACGGCGCGACGCTGAGCCCGAGCGGCCGATACGCCGCGTACCAGCAGGACGGCCAGTGGAACGTGCTCGACCTCAAGAGCGGCGCGCGCACGAATCTCACCGGCAAGCTCAAAGTCGGCTTCGTGAACACCGAGGACGACCATCCGGTGCCGGAGCGGCGCGCGTACGGGCTCGCCGGCTTCACCACGGCCGAGAAGTCGGTGCTCGTGAACGACCGCTTCGACCTCTGGCAGGTCGCGATCGACGGATCGTCGGCGACGCGCCTCACGCACGGACGCGAAGACTCGACGGTGTATCGCTGTGTGAACGAAGGCGGCGGTGGCGGCGGCGGCGGTGGCCGGGGAGGGCGCGGCGGCGGCGGGGCACGCTCGACGCCGTGCCAGCTCGACGGCGAAGGCAGAACGATCGACTGCGTCGAAGCCCCTCGTGCTGTCGGCCACCGGCGAGTACAACAAGAAGAGCGGGTACGCGAGGCTCACGATCGGCCAGCCGGCGCAACAGCTCGTCTGGCTCGACAAGAGCGTGACTGGCCTTCGACGCGCCGAGAACGCCGACGTCTTCCTGCTCGAGGAGCAGACGGCGGAGGAGTCGCCGAACTACTACGTCGCCAGTGCGTCGCTCGGCGACGCCAAGCGCGTGTCGCAGACGAACGCGTTCCAGACCGACTATGCGTGGCCCAAGCAGGTGCTGATGAACTACAGCAACAAGCGCGGCGACAAGCTGCAAATGATGCTGACGTATCCGGCGAACTACGAGCCGGGCAAGAAGTATCCGATGGTCGTCTACTACTATGAAAAGCTGTCGCAGGGATTCCATCAGTATCTGATGCCCAACGAGCGGAACCCTTATAACAGCTCTGTTTTTGCCCAGAACGGATACTTCGTTCTTCGCCCGGACATCGTCTTCCAGGCGCGCAATCCGGGATACTCGGGCCTCGACTGCGTGACGTCGGCCGTGGCCGCTGTCGAGTCGAAGGTCGCCGACATCGACGCGAAGCACGTCGGCAACATGGGACACTCGTGGGGCGGCTATCAGTCGGCGTTCTACGCGGTGCACAACCACGGCACCTTCGCTGCGTCGATCGCCGGCGCGCCGCTCACCGACTTGATCAGCATGTACGGCTACACGTCGGGCAACAGCGGCCTTCCCGAGACCGGGCACTACGAGACGAGCCAGGAGCGCATGCAGGTCCCGCTGTGGGAGGACCCGCAGGCCTACATCCGCAACTCCACGGTGTACGCCGTCGATTCGCTCCACACGCCGCTCCTGCTCGAGGAGGGCGACGCCGACGGAAACGTGAACCATTTCCAGAGCGAGGAGCTCTACAACTTCGGCCGGCGCTTGGGCAAGCAGGTCGTGTATCTCGTCTACGAGGGCGAGAACCACAACGTCGCGCGTCCGGAGAGCCAGGCCGACTATCTGCACCGGCAGCTCGAGTGGTTCGGCTATTTCCTCAAGGGCGATCCGCCGGCGCCGTGGATCACCGACGGCGAGACCTATCTCGCGCGTCAGAAGATTCTAAAGGATGGGACGACCGCGCCGGGGGCAGGTCCCGTGCAAGCTGGGAGCACGACAGGACGCGGCGGCAGGCCCTAAGAGGGATGGACGGTGGACCGGTGGACCGGTGGACCGGTGGAAGCGGGAATTCTGACCTGGGGACTGAGGACTCTGCGCGTCGCTGCGCCGGTCCCCCGGCCCGACCCACTCTTGTGAACTGACACTCACTTCGATTCATGCGACGATCTCACGCCGTCTCTCTCGCTCTCGTCTCGATCCTCGCGTCCACCTCGGCGCTCGCCCAGGACAATCCCACCGGCGACCCGATCGTCCAGAAGATCTACGACGAGGGAATGCATCGCTCGCAGGCCTCCCGTCTCGCGCAGGTGCTGATGGATTCGATCGGGCCGAGGCTCACGGGATCGCCGGCGAACCGCGCGGCGAACGAGTGGCTGCTCCGCACGTACAAAGCGTGGGGAGTCGACGCCAAGAACGAGCAGTACGGCACGTGGCGCGACTGGACGCGCGGACCGAGCCGCCTCGAGCTCGTCGCGCCGCGCGTGCGCGTGCTCGAGGCGACGATGCACGCCTGGAGCGCGGCGACGCCGGCGGGCGGCGTCACGGCGGACGTCGTCATCATTCCGACGGCGGCGGAAATCGGCGACAGCGCCGGGTTCGTCCGCTGGCTCGGCGGCGTAAAGGGAAAGCTCGTGCTCGCGAGCATGCCGCAGACGACCTGCCGCCCCGACTCCGACCTTCGCTTCTGGGCCGACTCCGCCGTCTACCACCACGCCGTCGCGCTGCGCGACAGCGCGCAGGCAGAACTGGAACGCGCGGCTCACCGCGGCGCGCGTGAACGGGCGCATGCTCGGTCCCGTGCTCGAGCGTGCCGGCGTCGCCGGGATTCTGTCGAACACGTGGTCGCGCGGGTGGGGCGTGGACAAGATCCAGTCGGCGCGCGCGACGCTCGTCCCGTCGTTCGACGTTTCGTGCGAGGACTACACGCTGCTCGCGCGGCTCGCGTCCAACGGGCAGCATCCGCGAGTGCGACGCGCTCGCCGAGGCCACGCTGGCGCCGAACGAGGCTCCGGTCTTCAACACCGTCGCCAGGATCAACGGATCGGAGAAGCCCAACGAGTACGTGATGCTCTCGGCGCACCTCGACTCGTGGGACGCCGGGAGCGGCGCGACGGACAACGGCACCGGCACGATCACGATGCTCGAGGCGATGCGCATCCTGAAGACGGCTTATCCGAATCCCAAGCGGACGATTCTCGTCGGCCACTGGAGCGGGGAAGAGGAGGGCGACATCGGGTCGGGCGCGTTCGCGGCCGACCATCCGGAGATCCTCAAGGGACTCCAGGCGCTGTTCAACCAGGACAACGGCACGGGCGAGATCGACTCCGTGCAGACGAACGGCTTCATCGACGCCGCGCCCTCGCTGGCGCGCTGGATGTCGCGCATGCCGGCGGATCTCACGAAGAACGTGGCGCTGATGCTGCCCGGCGTCGCGCACGACGAGAGCACCGACAGCGACGCGTTCGACTGCCGAGACGCGCCGGCGTTCTTCCTGTCGTCGTCGGACTGGTCGTACACGGACTACACCTGGCACACGAACCGCGACACCTACGACAAGATCAACTTCGACGAGGTGAAGCGGAACGCGACGCTGGTGGCGATGTTCGCGTACCAGGCGTCCGAGGACCCGAACTTCGTCTCACGCGCGCGGCGGGTGCCGCCGACGAGCCCGCGAACCGGACAGCCGATGCAGGTTCCGCAGTGCGACCGGGCGCCGCGGAGCTGGAAGGACGCGCAGCGGCCGTAGAGTTTGTCCGGTCCACCGGTCCACCGGTCTTCGCTATCGCGACGCCGGCGGTTTTCCGGTCGTGTCCACGCGCACGCCCTTCAACACGCGGCGGTTCGTCTCGAGCTTGGACAATGACTGCCGGTCGATGGACAGATGGGCGAGATAGCTGTGGTTGATCGCGTCATAGACGCGCCCATCGAACGTGATCTTGCCGGCTCCGTCCTTGCCGCCCCATGTGTCGGCGAGCAGCGTGTACGACAGGCCCGTGAATTTCAGCTTGGTGCCCGACTCGAAGCTGACGTCGATCGTGTTGCCGTCCGGGTTCACGTCGACCGCCACGCCAGGCGTGCCCTCGAGGACGTCCACTTCTTCGATGAACTTGCCGTCCTTCGTGACCAGCTTCCCGTGGCTCACCTGCCGCTCGCCTGACGACAGTTCACGCTGCAGTGTGATCGGCTTGGCGAGATAGAACTGGAGCGACTTGATCTCGGCCGGCGTGAGCGAGGCCTGATCGCGGAGCTGTCGCGTGAAGTCGATTCGGTCCTCTTTCGAGGTTGGCGCCGGCGACGACGACGTCACGCCGCCTTGCGGGACCGACGACGCGTGAGTGCAGGCGACCAGGGCGATCGCGGCGCATGGTACAAGCAAATCGGGCGAAGCCCATTGGCATCCTCGGCTTCCAAGTTCAGTTGGCTGATCGGAGAGCGCCGCGTTTGGCGGCTGGGTGGCGGGAGACCACCGCGCAGAATCGTACCGACCCTGCGGATGGAAAGATCCCGGGCCCATGGATGCTGGCAAGGCTCTCGGCCGAGTGGTGTCGGCGGGCCGCTGTCGTCAAGCCGCACGGGGCAACGGCGCGGCGCGCCGCTCCCCGGTGCTGCTCGACCCGCGAGCTACTCAACCAATGTTGTGGAGCCCGAGGATTCCCGTGAGGATGGTGCCCAGGATCGACGGGGAGCCGTTCACCACGGTGCCGTACTGCGCGTGCTTGGCGAACCCGTCTTCGTAGCCGCGACGGAACCCTTCGCGGAAGTAGTAGTTGTAGTCGCTCTGCGGCAGGTAGTTGCCGCTATAGCCGAAGTTGGCATCCTCATAGCCGTACGATTGCTGATAGTTCGAGGCCCAGTGGTCCTTGCGATCGGCGCGTCCGGCCTTGAATCCCTGCTGGTAGCCGTTGTTCACCGCCTGTCGCATCACGTCGGCGCCATATCTGTTGGTTTCCCGATCGGTCGACCCGACGGTATAGCGGAAGGTCATTGGCGCCGAGTAGTAGGGGTCGCGCGCGTTGCGCGGGGTGTTGAGCCGCTGTTGTTGCAGTCGCAGGTTCGCCGCGTACTGCTGGTTCACGGTGTACTGCGCGCTGCGTTTCTGCTGCTGCAACGCCGCCGACGCCTGTTGTGTATTGCGCACCCGGTCGGCGAGCACCGCCTTGTACGCCGTGTCGCGCTGGCGCTGATCGTTCACGCGCTGCTGTTGCTCTTGCGGCGGGATGGCCTTCGGATCCTGACCGCGGCCGCGACCGCGACCCGGATCACCTTGGGCGTGGGCGACGCCGCCGACGAGCAGCAATGCGGCGAACGTCGTGAGAGTTGTCGATCGTTTCATAAGGTGTTGCCTCCAGGCAACGAGTCTTGGCGAAGCGCCAAGGTAATCAACCACTTGTCTAAGGCATCAGTCGTGCCATTAGCACTCTAACATACAACTGTTATACAACCTACGCCGCCGCGTATCGCGCCGGAGGAACGAGTTCGCGCAGCACCTGGCCGAAAGCCGCCGGCGACACGGGAAGCTTGAGCCACCTGACCCGCTCCACCGGCGCGAACGCCGTCACCGCCGCGCTCTTCTCCGACGCGTGGCAAATCACCATCGGTACGCGCCGAGCCGAGCTCTCGACGATCAACCGGTGGACCAGACCGACCTGCGCGTCATAGTCGCAGATCACGACCCTCGGCTGCGTCCGGGTCAGGGACAGCCACGGCCCCTCGAATTCCGTCGGAAATGCCGCCGTGAAGCCGCACTCGGACACCATTTGCCCGACGGTCGTGGCAAAGGCCGCGTTGGTCGATGCGACCAGCACCCTACCCTTACTCTTCGCACGCCGAACGACACCCGTATCCATCATTCCCCCCAAAAAAGAGACCAACGATATTCGAAGCCCATCAGTGGCACTTTCCGCCACTCTGATCCCACACCCGTCCCCCGATCTCGATGAACGCGGATCGGTACTCGGCGGCGCCGAGCGTCAGCAGCAGCACCCCGGCGCGCCCCTCGATTCGATACAGGCTGTTGGCGTTGATGGCTGCTGAATCCGCGCAGCTCTTCACCACCCGTGCCGGCGACGATCTCCGTGATCCCCCTCGTCGTATCGGCGACGCCTTCCGGCGTCATCGGGCGAAAGCGCTCGTAGTCGTGATCGTGGCCGTTGAGCACGAGATCCACGTCGTTGTCGTAGAGAATCCGCCACATCGGAATGAACCGGCGGTCGCTGCCGTGCCACCCGGAGCTGAATCGAGGATTGTGCCAGTAGGCGATCGTGCAGAGCTTCTTGTGCGCCTTGAGATCCTTCTCGACCCAATCCATCTGCGCCTGCCGCGCGGAATCCGTGAAGCTCGAGCCCACGACGATCTCGCTGTTGACGACGACCACGTGCCAGGCGCCGACGTCGTAGCTGTAGTAGCCTTTGCCCTCGTCGCCGGCCGCCTGTCCGAAGTACTTGTAGTACCCATCGGCACTCGGAGTTTGGTATTCGTGGTTGCCGGGAGACGGATGCAGGCTCTTGATGATTCCTTTTTGCGGATCGCCCCAGGACGGCGCGAAGCACTGGTTGAACTGGGCGGTCGTGCCGGACGAGTAGGCGTTGTCGCCCAGCGTGAAGACGGCGTTGTCCACCTTGGCGACGCTGTCGGCACGAAGGACGCTGTCGACCAATCGCGCGGTGCCGTAGCTCAATCGCTGCGAACAGCTGGCGATGTCCCCAACGCCGACCATCACCGAGGCCCCGGTGAGCGCCACGAGGGCCGCCGGCGATGCGGCGGGCGGCGGCGTGAGATCGACCGCTGGCTTGCAGTCCAAGACGAGCAACGCGACCAGCAACGCGACGAGTGGACCCATGGACTGCCTGAACCGCATGACCGTTCCTTGTTTGCGAGTGAAGACTGCGACGGCGACGACAGCGCGCCGCTCAGAAGTTCAGACCGAGCCCGAGTCTCAATCCGGTTTGACCGGGCTCCGTCGTTCGCGTCAACGTGACGACGGGCGACGCGTCTGCCGCGCCAAGCCAGATTCCTTCGCCGGTCCGCGAATGCCATCCGCCGGGCGAGCTCCCGCCGACGTACACCCGCCCTGCCTCGGCGATGCCGAGGATCCCGGCGCGCAACGGCAGCAGGACGCGTGAATCGCGCGAGAGGAATGCGAAGCTCCGATGTCGCGTAGAGCGACGCGTCGCCCGCGTATCGCTGCGGATCCATGTAGCGAGTGGTTCCTTCACCGCCGATGGCCGCCGCCTCGTAGAACGGAAAGTCGCCATACAACTTCTTGCCGCCCGTCCGGACGATGAACAACGGATGCGTCGGCACGGGGATCGTCACCGACGTGGCGATCGCGGCGGCGAACCTCCTCGAACGGCGAGCGCACGTCCATCGCGGCGGGGAAGTAGGATCCGTTGAGCTCGATCAGTACTCTGTGATGCGTGTGCTCCTCGCTGTCGGGCGCCGCCTGCCACTCGTACCGCGCGCCGAGTTGCATCCCGGCTTGGGTAAAGGAGCCGAATCCATATGGGCGAGCCGTCGCCAGATATGGGCTTCGCGCGCTGTCGCTGACCGAGTGCTGGATGACGGGCCCCAGCGAAATGTCGGTCGTCGATCCGATCGCGAGCGCGACCGCGGGATGAAACATCCACTGCCGCTGATGCACCGCGAAGTATGGATTCGTGCCGCCGGAGTCGGCGGTCGCGTTTCCGAAGCCGTTGAAGTTGGTGAATTCGAAATCGGACGCTCTCGCGACGGCCGCAAAGTGGATTGGCGAAGACTCGAGTCGCCGATCCGCCACGACGGTGACGCGCGCTCCGCGAAACGCGGTGGCGTACTCGCCGTCGATCGCGACCATCGATTCATACGGGCGCTGGTCGAATCCATAGGTGTACTTCGCGACGCCGATTCGCGGCGTGATGCCGACGCCACGGTGGTCGCTGATTCCGACGCGGGGCATGTATGTCGTACCGACGTCGGCGCCCGGCGGCGCGAGCGTTCCGTTCCGTGTTTCCCACGGCCGCCGATCGAACATCGTGTCCGGCCCGTACGACACGCCGACGACCGTGCCGGAATCGTACAAGCGCGCGGCGTGCCGCTGTCCGGCCACCGTCGACGAATCAATGAACGTGTTGGTGCCGTTCCCGCCGATGATTCGGACGGGAATGCTCTGCTGCACGTGACCCGTCACGAACGCCGTGTCGTCGCCGCCGTGCAGGTAGATGAGGATCTCCGACGTCTCGCGCGGGTCGAAGCGGCGAGCAAAGAAGGTCGTTCCTCCCGACTCGAGGCGAACGTCCACCACGCCATCGCTCATGCCGCGTGACCAGCGCGCGATCGGCCGCGTCGGTCCCGTGCACGTCGACCCGGGCCGCGAGCAGACGGTAGTACTCGTCCGCCGCCTTGGGCAGCGCGTCGCGGCGCTTGATGAGCACCGCCTCGAGCTTCGCGACCGACGCCTGATACTCGAGCGGCATCGCCCGCGCGGCCTCGTTGATCACGGCGTTGGTGACGTGGGCCTGCACGGCCAGCGCGATCGAATCCCACACCGGCTTCTCGAGCCCCGCCAGCAGCCGCGCGTCGAAGTCTCTCGGCTGCGTGAGTCCCACCACGTCCGGCGCGTTGCCGAACGAGATCAGGCTCGTTTTGCCCAGCGCGGCCAGTCTCAGGAGAAAGCCGTCATAGGACACGAAGGCGTGGTCCCGGTCGCGGGCGATCGGTTGCCATTCTTTCTTCGGCCCCGATTCCATCCGCGCCCACTTCCATTGGCCGGAGTGACGATCGTTGTCGTTGATCAGGAAATCGGTCAGCCGCGCGGCAAGAAACGCGCGGGCGTCGGCGTGCTCGCTAGGGTCCTCGTTGAGGAGCTTCAGCAGCTCCGGGCTGTCGATGATTTTCGTCGCGCCGGCAAACCCCGCCGCGCCCTTCGGCACGTTCGGGTACTGCTCGATCATGCCGAGACGTCCGGCGAAATCCGCGCTGAATTTGCCGAGCGCGGAATCATTGGGCATGACGACGAGCACCGCGGTCGGATGCAGGACGCCGCTCGCTTCGAGGATCGGCGCCGAGATTTCGGCGGCCGCCGGATGCTCGGCGCTGACTTGGTCCTGATAGAATCGACCGACCGGCGTGTGCTGGAGTCCCTCGGGCGTGCCAGTCGCACCCTTGTCGGAGAGACGGAACACGTACTCGCTGCCGTCGGACGTCTCGAAACGCAGCGACTTGGTCTGCATCCCGCCGCCTTCCTTCGTCGGATGAAGCCCGCCGAGGTACGTCTCCCATTCGAGCACGGGGACGCGAATCGGCATCGCCCACAGGTCGCGGTACGTCCCACCCGCGAACCATCGATAGAGCGTTCCCGCCTGGTATCGTGCTCCGGCGGCGACGGTGACGCTTTCCGGCTTCAGCGTGGGCGAAAGCCCAGGCTGTGCCGCGGCGGGCCATGAAACCGCTGACACGAGGGTCGCGGTCCCGATGACGATCGACGCGGCACGCCATGTGGCGTTCATACGGCTGCCTCAGCCTTCTTGCGTTCCTGGCGAACCTCGCCGGCTTCCTTTGCCAGCGCATCGCCAACTTCAACGTCCGCCTGATCGATGAACCCATTGCCGCCCGACCGGATCGCCGTCAACATCGCGTCGCGGTTCACCGACTTGCGTGTGCGAAGGAGATAATAGAGCTCGGATGGTTTGCCCTCGTTGGTGACGACTTCGTCGAGCTTCCATCGCTTGCTCACGTCATTGAGCGTCTTCTCGATGTGCTTCTGTGCACCGTCCAACTCGGTCGTGGTGACGGCGAGGACGGCGTCGAACCTCGGCTTCTTTCCATTCCGTCCGAGGAGAACGCGCACCCGGTCGAATCGTTCGGCCAGCGCCTCCACTTTGTTCGGCGTCAGCGCGAGGACGAGGTCGCGATCGGGAACGACGTTGCCACCGTGGTCCTTCCCGGCGAGGTCGCCGAGCGGCTCGGCCCATTGCGACGAAGCGGTCGGCTCGAGCACGGTGCGCCCGAAATCGTATCGCCAGATGAAGACGAGGACGAAATTGAAGATGACGACAGCGTCAACGCGATCGTGATGTCCTGAACGCCCGCGGCGAAGCCGACGGCGATCGCGAGAAAGATGAATACGATATCGCGCGAGTCGGACATGTTCGTGCGGAACCGCACCGCAGCCACCACGCCGCCAAGGCTGAACGCCAGGGCCAGGCTGTTGCTGACGATCAGCACGACACCGGCGACGATCATCGGCAGCACGATCAGCACTTGCACGACGGACTGGTTGTGCCCTTGGGCCGATCGCGCCGACATGTACACCCAGGTGACCGGCAGCATGAGCGCCAGCGTGCTGAGCAGGATGAAAGCGGTGCTCAAGCCGAACGTGGCGCGCGCCACGAGATCGGCCGGCGGCGCTTGCGACTGGGCGGCGGAAACGCTGTCGCGCAACAGTGCCGCGGGGGCCTTCGCCAGGTGTTGTAGGCGGTCGCCCGTCAGCAAGCCGTCGAGGGCCGGAAAGAAATGGAACACCACGAGGCCGGCGATCGCGAGAAGCGCGTAGTAGGCGGCGAGGCGCCGAATCGGCCGCGACGAGCCGAGGCGTGAGATACGACATCATTCGTGTGAAGAAGCTCATCCAATGAGCCTACGCCTCATCGCCGCGATCACCCATCACACGAAAGGGTGATTAAGTAGGTACGACGGCGGCGCGATCAGCTGTCGAGCAATTCCCGGAACGTCGCGACGGTTCACGGGCAAGCGGCGCGGCGAAGAGCGCCTACGCCGCGACCGGCGGCAATTCGACGATTTCGAGCCAGTATCTTCCGAGCACGTTCATCGCCTCCACCAATCCCGAGAACGTGACCGGTTTGGTGATGAAGGAGTTGACGCCGAGCTGGTAGCTCCGGATGACGTCGGCGTCCAGGTTCGACGTCGTGAGAATCACGACCGGGATGTCGTGCAGCGTGACGTCGCCCTTGAGCAGCCGCAGCGCCTCGCGGCCGTCCATCTTCGGCATGTTGAGGTCGAGCAGAATCAGTCCTGGCCGCGGCGCGGATCCGGTCTCGCCCGAGAACGTGCCACGCTGGTACAGGTAGTCCAGCATCTCCTCGCCGTCTTCGACGAATCGCAGCTCGTTGGAGATGTGCGCGTCTTCGAGCGCCTGTTGGGTCAGCATCCGGTCGTCGTCATCGTCATCGCAGATGAGAATCGTGATCGGAATCTTGTGCTTGTCTTGCATCATCATGGCGTGTACTCCACTTCCGCCTGGTTGACGGGGAGCGTTGACGGTGAACGTCGTTCCCTGACCGACGATGCTCGTCGCGGCGATGCTGCCGCCGTGACGCTCGACGATCTTTCGGCAGATCGCGAGTCCCATGCCGGAGCCCTGAAACTGCGTCCGGGTATGGAGTCGCTCGAACATTCGAAAGATCTTTTCGTCGTGCTCCTGCTTGAAGCCGATTCCGTTGTCGGTCACGGTGATCGTGCAGACGCCGTCGCGCGAGATCGAGGCGCCGAGCCTGAATCACCGGCGCCACGTCCGGACGGCGAAACTTGAGCGCGTTGCTCAAGAGATTCTGCACCAGCTGCCGCATCTGCGACGCGTCGGCGTCGATCGCCGGCAACGTGCCGACCTCGATCCGGCCGCCGGTGTCGGCGATGGCCGTCTCGAGGTCGGCGACGACTTCGCGCACGATCGCGGCCAGGCTCGTCGGCGCGAAGGCCGCGGCGTTCGTCTTGATCTGCGAATACGCCAGCAGATCGGCGATGAGGGCGCGCATGCGCGTCGCGGCGTCGAGCATCCGGTCGAGGTATTGGCGCGCGTTGCCCTCGAGGAGCGGTCCAGCCGAGGTGCCCAGCCGCTCGCCAAACGATACGATCTTGCGCAGCGGCTCCTGGAGGTCGTGCGATGCGACGAACGCGAACTCGTTCAGCGCCGTGTTCGATCGCTCGAGCTCGCGGCGCTGAACGGCGAGGAGTCGCTCGGCGAGCCGTCGCTCGGTCACGTCTTCGATCGCCAGAAGAATCAGCCCTGAGACGTCCGTGCCATGCGAGACGAGCCGGGCATTCAGCTGCATGATCTTTCGGCCGATGCCCGGAAAGACGTGGTCGACGTCGACGTCGTACAACTCGCGCTCGGCGAGCGAGGCGGTCGTGCAACAGCGCCCGAAGGGGCGCAATGTCCCATTGACCATTACCCAGGGCGAAGAGCACTTCACCGATCGTGTCCTCAGGCTGCGACTCGAAAGGTGTGAAAAAACGTGCGGTTGGCGTGCGTGACGCGGAAGTCGGAATCGAGCAAGAGCAGCGGCTCGCGCACGGTGTCGATGATGTCCAACAACAAGCGCTCGTCTGGCGAGCTGCGGCCGGCCGCGGGGCCGGCGCTCGCTCGGGAGAAAACCTCGTTGCGCGTCATATTGACGTAGCGTAGGAGTCGTATGGACCGCCCACAATCACACGAACGGACTAGAAGACCTACTACCGCGTCCGAAATGCCGGGGATGGCCGCGGTAGTTGCCGGCGGTAGATTCAGTTCCTCGGCAGCCCATTCCGTGCCTTCTCGCGATTCGCGCACTCCACGTGCATGGCGGCGCCCCCTCTGCCCGGTGACATGATCACGGTTGCGATCGTGGACGACAATCGCCTCGTGCGCGAGGCGCTCACCGCGATGCTCGATCGGCTTCCCGATCTGCGCGTCGTCGGCACGAGCGTCGCCGATCCCGCGTTCATCGATGAGGCCAAGCCCGACGTGCTGCTCCTCGATGTCGGCCTGGGGGACGAGGACAGCCTCCGCGTCGCCGCCGCCCTCACCAAACAGGCGCCGGGCACGAAGATCATCGTGATGGATCTCATTCCGATGAACGAAGACATCGTGCAGTTCGTGAACGCCGGCGTGTCCGGTTTCGTCCTCAAGGACGCCACGTTCGACGAGTTCGTGGCGACGATCAGGTCAGTGGCCGCCGGAGGCAAAGTGTTGCCGCCGCGCATGGCCGAGTCTCTGTTCTCGCAAATCGCCAGTGCCGCCGCCGCGCACGGCCGCGAGCACGTCCTCGAGGACGTGCGCATGACGAAGCGCGAGCGCGAAGTCATCGAGCTGATCGGGGAGGGCCTGAGCAACAAGGAAATCGCCCAGCGGCTCAACATCGCGGCCCACACGGTCAAGAGTCACGTGCGCAACGTCATGGAGAAGCTCGCGCTTGCACACGCGGCTGCAAATTGCCGCGTACGCGCGTCGAGACGGCGCGCCATAGCGCCGCCTGGGGCCATGCCCGGCCGCCCGCCCTGGCTGCTCCCACAAGTGGCGTAGGGCCCCGACCACCCCTTCGTGCGATGGCTGGCGCGCGCCGATGACGCGTACTCGTGCTAGCGTGATTCCGCGACTCAGTGGAGCGCACATCGGAGCGTCGACCTCCCCCTGCCGCCGCAGCGATCGGCGATCGCGCCGTTACTGGCCCGCGAGCTGCTCGGGCGCGGACCGGTGGAGAATGGGCAGCTCCCGCAGACCGGCGCCGACATGCAGCGCGCCTTCTCGCGCGTATCGGACAATCTCCGCCGCTCGCTCGGCGAGGACGGATACCGCGCCTTGGTCGGACGCGCCATCGCGCGCATGGAGTCCGACCCGCCCGTGTGGACCGCCACTCGATACGCCGGGCTCGGAATTGATCTGGACGTCGTCGTGGCAGTCGAGCGGCACGGGGCCAACGCTGTAGGCGCCGCGCTCGAATCGCTGGTCGCGGCGCTGTTCGACATCTTGAGCGACCTCATTGGAGTGGAAATGGCGCGAAACCTCCTGGATCACGATGACACACGTCGGGCACGCGTCGGAGGAGCGCCATGAGCGTCTCAGAGCCATTGGTGATCCGCAACGTCCCCACGGGCGTGCCGGGCCTCGACGCCGTCCTGGGCGGCGGGCTGTGCGAGTTTTCGTTCAACCTGATCGCGGGCGCGCCGGGGTCGGGAAAGACAACGCTCGTGCAACAGATTCTGTTCGCCAACGCGTCGCGTGAACGGCCGGCGCTCTATTTCACGGTTCTCGGCGAGCCGACGATCAAGATGCTCCGCTACCAGTCGCAGTTCGACTTCTTCGATACGGCGCGCGTTCCCGCGGCGGTGCGGTTCATCAACCTGGCCGCGGAGGCGACGGGCGGCAACCTCGACGCCGTCTTCCAACGTGTTGGGGCTGAAGTGGCCGTCGGTGCGGCCGTCGTTCATCGCCGTCGATTCGTTCCGGACGATCGTCGGCGAGCATCAGTCGCCGGCGTCGGGCGGCGTCATCGAGCTCGCGCGCTTCGTCAATCGTCTCGCGCAGCAGCTCACGACGTGGGAGGTCACATCGTTCCTGATCGGCGAATACGCGGACACCGAGCAGCGCCATCCGGTCTTTACGGTGGCCGACACGATTCTCTGGCTGTCCGAGGACGTCGATCGCAATTCGGCGACGCGCAAGCTACGCGCGGTCAAGGTTCGCGGACGCAGCCCGATGCCGGGGCTGCACACCTTTCGGCTCACCGACGCGGGCATGCAGGTCTTTCCGCGCATCCCGGAGCAACAGCGGCAACGCGTCGTTCGGCGGAATGTGCGCCTTGCGACCGGAGTGCCGGGGCTCGACGAAATGATCGGCGGCGGCATTCCAGCCGGCGACGTCGTGCTGCTCACCGGTCCAGCCGGAAGCGGCAAGACTACGTTTGCGACGCACTTCATCGCGCAGGGACTCAGCGACGGCGAGAATTGCGTGGTCGCGGTCTTCGAGGAATACCCCGAATCGTATCTCGCGCGCGCGAAAACGGTTTCGATCGATCTCGACAGCATGGTCGAGGGCGGACGGCTCGCCATCACCTATCTACGGCCGCTCGATTTGTCGGTCGATGAGATGTTGGCCGAAATCCAGGCCGCGGTCGAACGCGTCGGCGCGACGCGCGTGGTCATCGACTCGCTCTCGGGCTTCGAAGTCGCGCTGGCGCCGACGTATCGCACGGACTTTCGCGAATCGCTGTATCGCCTCGTCGGCGCGCTCACGGCGACCGGCGTCACGGTGCTGATGACCGACGAGGTCGTCGACGCGAATCCCGGCGGGCGATTCACGCACGAGCGCGTCTCGTTCATCACGGATGACATCCTCGTGCAACGATATGTCGAGATCGAGGGCAAGCTCCAGAAGGTGCTCGTCGGTGGTCAAGATGCGGGGCAGCGCGCACGCGACCGATTTCCGTGCCTACGCGCTGACGTCCGACGGCGCCGTCATGGGCGAGTCGCTCTCGGGCTATCGCGGGATCACCACAGGTGTTCCGGATCTCGCGGACGAGGCGATGGCAGTCGGCGTCGATGGATAGCGTGGTGCAGGGCGGACTCGCAGAGGAGGAAGCGCCGGCCGCACCGGCGTTGATCCGTCAACGCGCCATCACAGAACAGTTCCTGCTCTCGGCGCTACGGGCGCGCGACGCATCCGACGAGGCGGTCGCGGCGAGCCGTCGTGCCACGTTCCTGGCGGCGGCCGGACGCGAACTCGCCGTGTCGCTCGACGACGAGACCGTGCGCGAGAGGATTCGGCGGCGCGCACTGCCACGTGAGGGCAGCTGGTGCATCGTGGACGTCGTGGAGTTCGACGGCGCAATTCACCGGCTGCCCGTGGCGCATCCGGATTCGGAGAGGCAGGGCGCTGCCCAACTGTTCGCCGACCGGTGGTTCCCGCCGCCACCGCCGCTGAGTGCCGGCTCGAGGGACCCGCGCGTACTGGAGAGGAACGAGGCGCACGGCGCGGCGGCGCGCCGCGCGCTCGGTTTCGGCGGCTTATTAGTCGTGCCGCTCGTCGTGCACGCGCGGGTGCTCGGGGCGATCACCTTCATCACGCGGGAAGGCGACCCACCGTTCTCGACGGAAGAGGTCGCGCTCGCCACGGACCTCGCCGATCTCTGCGCCCTCGCACTCGACAACGAGCGACTCTATCGCCAGGCCCGGGAGCTGAGCCACGCGGCCGACCTCGCGAACCGCGCGAAGTCGACCTTCCTCGGCAAGATGAGCCACGAGTTGATGACGCCCCTCAACGCCATCGGCGGCTACGTCTCTCTGCTCGAGATGGGGCTCCGCGGGCCGGTGAGCCCTGAACAAATGGTCGACCTCGAGCGCATCCGGCGCAGCCAGGAAAATCTGCTGACGCTGATCTCGGAGCTGCTCACGTTTGTGCAGAGCGAAAGCGGCCGATTGGAGTACCGATTCAGCGCGGTTTCCATTCAGGGGATGCTCCACGAGGTCGCAGACACGCTCCGCGGCGCTGTCGACGAACGTCGCTTCGCGCTTGTTCATTGGCCATCGGATGTCGATGCGATGGTGTGGGTCGATCCGGACCGCACACGGCAAATTCTTCTGAATCTCGTCATGAACGGCGTCAAATACGCGACCGCTGCCGGCGGGCACATCACGCTCAGCTTCGCCACGACGCCGCGAGACTGTGTCCGTTCATGTGGGCGACACCGGTCCCGGCATTCCAGGCGAGAAGTTGGTGGCAATCTTCGAGCCCTTCGTTCAGCTGGCGAACGGTCTCACCGAGAGGCGCGGGGGTATCGGCCTGGGGTTGACGATCAGCCGCGACCTGGCGCGCGCGATGAAGGGCGATCTGACGGTCGAGAGCACCGTCGGCATCGGCTCGCGCTTCACGTTGCGGTTGCCCCGCGCGTCGGGGTTCGTTTCCAGCTAGTCGCTACGGGAGCGCCTGCCGAAATGTCTGCGCTTCCGCGGGCACGGTCGCCGGGCCGCCACCAAACAGCAATTGCATGTAGGTCACGCCGTTGCCGTAGTAGTCGCTGTTGTCGTCCTTGTCCGGCGTCAGATCCGCGCCGTCGAGCGAGAGCCCGGCGAAGAGGCCCTTCGATTTGGCGTAGGAATAGATCTCGGCCTTGAGGTCGAGGTTGGTGGACGCTTCGGCGCTGCGCCCGAACGGGCCCGCCGCGACGCTGGCCTGGCCCCCGAGGGTCACGCGCGATCCCTTGACCAGCGAGCGCGCCCCGTGGTCGTTCATGAAGAACAACACGATGTCCGACCGCTCGACACCGAGCTGCACGCCCCAACTTCCGCCGCTGATGCTGACGAACGCCGGTGCGCTCCACCCGCTCTCCGTGCGACAGGAAATCACTCCACTCCCGTGCCGGCCCCCGAAGCCGATCGCCGCCTTGATCACACCGGGCAGCACCGCGATGCACTTGGCGTGGTCCAGCAACTCCTTGGGAATCGCCTTGTCGGTCGCCGAGATCAGTTCGCGATACACCTTCGTCGCGTCCGCGAGTTTGCCGCCCGGCCCTTCTGCTTCTCTCGCGGAGTTTCGGCGCGAGCGGTTCCCACCGTGGCCACCGCGGCGCACAGCGCCAGCGCGATTGCGTGTTTCCTCATGTCAGTTCTCCATGGCTGGGGCTGTTGGGCCTTGTCTACCCGTTCAGCCTGAGTGCAACTCCCGAGCCGCGCTCGCTATCCGGCTCGTCGACGGAACTAAGACCAGCCGACGAGAGCATCAGAACCGAAACGAGATCGCGGCGCCGGGAGCCTCGCGTCGATCGGCGACTCGTATCACCGTCGGCGCGATCGTGACGCGCGACGCTCGCAGCGAGCGCACCGTGTTGTTGTAGCGCTTCGCACCGTCCGCGGCGGAGTATGCCGAGCCGATCCAGAAGCCCGTCGCGAGGAGTACGGCGGAGGTCGCTAGAGTCGACGAGCGCGGGCCCGAGCTGCATCCGACGAGGCCGACGCAGCTACCGACCCGCTGACCGTTGTACGTCGACACGTGCTGCGACTCGTACACGGCGAGGAGCACGCTCATCGCGACCCCGCCGGTGAACACGAGGCGTGTCGCGGCTCGCCCACGTAGTACGAACCGATCGCGCGGCCGGGGGCGCCGAGCGACAGGGCGGCCGCCCCAGCCCCGCTCCTCGCAGCTCGACTCCTGAGCCGCGAGGCCGCCGGGCGCTCCCCCCGCGACCGCAACCACGAACAGGACGGACAGAGCGCGCACCGAAAGTCGTCGGTCAGACATTAGAGCACTCTCAGAATCGGCAAGTGGCCGCGCCGGTCTGGCCGGGTCTCCCGTGCTCGTGCCACGCGGAGTTCGGGGTGAAACGAGGACCCGCTCGTTCATTGGTCCCTGCGTCGTCGTCGCGGTCGAGCATGGCCATGGCGCGCCATTGACTGGAACAAGTGAGCGCGCCGCTTACACGTCCTTTGAGTATACCACATTCCCTCATCTCGTGATTGGAAATTGCCAGGCGTGCAGCGGCGTGCTGATCGGTGGCTTGCCACATGGCTTTCAAAAGAAAACGGCCAACTCGCGGTCAGTTGCGCCGTTTGCGCCATCGCAAGGCTGGGACTCGAACCCACGACCCGGCATGGTGAGAGCGACCGCCCCAGAGGGAGAATCGGACTCACTCTGACAGCGTGAAACAAAAGCGGCCCCTGGGGAAGGAACGGCACAAGCACGAGTGCGGAAATCGTGCATCTTCTCGGCCCTCTTCCGTTGTCCGTACAGCCTTGCACACGCCTGGCAGGAAGAGGACGAGAGGAGGACCCGTCCCCGCCGTCGCTGCGTTATGACAGTTTCCCAACGCGTACTGCTGTAACACTCCGGCCACTTGCGTGCTGAGGCCGCTGGACGCATCGTTGCCCCTTCTCGCGTTAGAGTCTCAGCATTGATGTAACGAAATGGCACACGCGCCCCGCTCGAAGCGTCGAGCGGCACCGTTTAAGTCGCCAACTCGGATGTACCTGCGCG
>CAVPOS010000015.1:0-226527 GCA_963707105.1 uncultured Gemmatimonadaceae bacterium | reverse complement strand
GTGTGACGCGAACGCGTGCCGCTCGGCTCGCGCATGACTCCGGCCTCTCCCGGCTCGTCATTCAGCCGACCTGAACGGGGACGCTCCGGCTCGATGACGCCCAATATCCGATACGCGATTCGCTCGCTCGCCAAGAGCCCGACCTTCACCGCGGTGGCCGCGCTGTCGCTCGCGCTGGCGCTCGCGGTGAACACCACGGTGTTCGCGCTCGTCGACGCGCTCATCCATCCCACGGTGCCGTATCACGACGCCAAGCGCGCCTACACGATCCGATACCTGGCCGGCGGGCGGAAAACGTCGACGATCGAAGAACGATTCGACGCGCTGCGCCGGGGACTGCGATCCGTGGATGCGGTCGTACCCTACTACCTCTCGGCGACAAGCATCCAGCGGGAGAACGCGATCGAAGACCAATATGTCGCGAACGCGCCACCCGAGCTCTTTGACATTCTCGGCGTACGCCCCGAAGTGGGCCGTTCGTTCAACGAATCCGACACGAGCCGCAGCGCGCTCCCGGTCGTGATGATCAGCCACGAGCTATGGCTCCGGGTCTTCCACGAGCAACCGTTGGCGAAGCATCTGACGCTGACCGTTGGACGAGGAAACTTTGAAGTCGTCGGCGTGATGCCGCGCGGCATGCACTTTCCCGCGTTCGACGTCTGGCTGCCACCGGGAAAACTCGTCGGCGACAGCCTCTATCGTCCCTTGGGGCCGTACGCCGTCGTCAGGACGCGACCCGGCGTCTCCCGAGACGACTTGGACCGCGACATGAAGATGGTGTTGGCGGGGCTGAACGCCGCCGTCGCTCCGCGATCGCCCGTCGAGGGTCGTCTTCTGGCGTTCGACGGGAAGGAGGGAAATGGATGGATATCAGGCAGTCCGATGTTCTGGATCGTCGGGACCGTACTCCTGATCGCGTGCGCCAACCTGGGAACGATGCTGCTCGCACGCGGGATGGCGAGACGCCGAGAGATCGCGATTCGCATCGCGCTCGGCGCCACGCGTCGTGCGATTGTGACGCAAGTGCTCACCGAGTGCGGGATGATCGTCGGCGTCGGCGTCGGACTTGGAATGCTGCTCACCACGTGGGCAGTGTACCTCCTGCCGCATTACGCGACGTCGTTCGCCCCGAAAATCGGCGACATGAACCCGACGCCGAGTTGGCGCGTGTTCGCTTTTGGTTTCATCATCGCGGGCGTGACCGTCATACTCGCGAGCGCGCTGCCGGCGTTGAGCGCGGCGAAGACCGACCCGGCGGAGCCGATCAAGGAGGGCGCCGGTTCGAGCAGCCGTATTCGCGACCGCTACAATCCGCTCATCATCGTCGAGGTGGCGCTGTCGACCGCGCTCCTGATGATGGCCTTTCTCTTCGTGATCGCCGTAGTGCGGCTCAACGGCTTCGACTTCAGCTACGCGGCGAAACAGCTGCAGATCGCGGACCTCTCGATTCGCTCGCGCGACATGCCGAGCGACTCGGCTGTCGACGGCTTCTACGACGACTTGGTCGGACGGATGAAGGTGTTGCCGGGCGTCCGCAACGCGGCGACGTCACGCGAGGAGAAGCCGGACGGCGGCATCGTGTTCGCCGAGGAAGGCAAGAGCGGCGACCACTGGATCAACGTGAACAAGTACATGGCGGTGAGCCCGTCGTATCTCTCGACCTTGGGCCTGCCGATCGTCGACGGACGTGATTTTCAGCCGGGCGATCGCGGCTCGTCGACCGGCGTGGTGATCGTCGACGACAGCGCCGCTCATCGCCTATGGCCGGGACTCCCGTCGCCGGTCGGACGCATGATCAAGCTCGGGACGGGCGCGTCGAAGCGGCCGTGGTTGCGCGTGGTCGGCGTCGTACGGTCCGTGGAGCTGCAGCCGCGAATCGATCTCGACTTGCCGGCCGAACCGATGCTCTACGTGCTCTACGGCCACGATCGCGACCGGGACCGTCACCTTGTGGTGCGCGGCGACGGCGCGGGCGGCGCCGAGGGGCAGGCGCGGCTTGGCGTCGTCATTCGGCACGAGATAGAAGCCGCGGCGCCGTGGATGCGGACACGATATGTCCGGCGCTGGCTCGAGGGCTACGACGGCAGACGTCAGGGCAGCGCCTTCTTCGCGTCGCTGTTCACCGCGTTCGGCATGTTCGGCCTCGTGTTGTGCGCTGTCGGATTGTACGGCGTCGTCGCGTACACGGTGAGGCGGCGGTTTCGCGAGCTCGCGACTCGCATCGCGCTCGGCGCTCAGCCTCGCGACATCGCGCGCGCTGTGCTTCATGACTGCGCGGTCACCGTGCTCGCGGGCATCGGGATCGGCGCGTTCGTCGCGCTGGGGGCGTCGCACCCGTTCGCCGAGACGATGTTCAACGTTCGATACGAGATGGTGCTCGCGCTCGTCGCCGCCGAAGCGCTCCTCTTCGTGGCAGCCGTGCTGGCCTGCTTCGGCCCGATTCGTCAGGCCGTGCGAGCGAATCCGGTGGACGTCCTGCGCGCTTGCTGAACTCTGTCGAAACGGGTGGTCAGTCGTGAGATGCTATTTCAGGCTGCCGCTCAAGAAGCTGGTCGACCACGACAGCGGGAGACCGGCTCCGCTGGTTACATCGACCAATTCGATCGCTCCCGAGCTGTTGCGCGCGATCACGTACCGGCTGTCCGCCGTCCAGCCGATCTGCGACCAGCCGTATGAACGCGTGTTGAGTGTCCGCTGACTGGTGCCGTCGGGCTTGATCACCGAGAGCGGGCCGCCGAACGGCGCCACGAACGCGAGGAGCGTACCATCCGGCGACCATGCCGGATAGTCGCCGTTGGCCTGCCACGCCTCGACGGTTCGGGGTGTGACGTCGAACATCTTGATGGCGCCCGAGCCGAATGACCCGGTGACGTAGGCCACGCGAGATCCGTCGGGCGATGGCGCCGGATGGAGATTCCCTCCGCTCGTCGCGGAGGTACCGAGCAGTTCGGCCGCGGACCCATCCGGATGAGCGCGATAAAGACAATACGCGATGGCGCAGCGACTGTCGTACGCCCCGAAGTAGACCCACTGGCCGTCGGACGTCGGAGTTGCGTCCGCCTGATGGGTCATGCTGGACGGCGGAGCCGGAAGGAACGCTCGGACTGCGCCGTTTGTGTCGGCGACTTGAAGCGTCTCGATGCCTCCGATCAACGCCGTGAAGATGACCGATCCGCCGCCAGGCATCCATACAGGATGAATGCCGACACCGCCGTCGGTCGGCGAGGCGAGAACGCGCACATGCGATCCGTCGGGATCCGCGAGTCCGACGCCACCAGGCGAGCCGAGGACCAAACCGGCGAGCCGTCCGTGCGGCGCAACGCTGACCGCTGCGGTTCCAGTTCCGTTGCCGCTCTTCGCCGTGATGGTATAGCGGCCCAGCGATGCCGCCGACAACGCCCCGCTCGACGAAATCGTCACTCCGTTGCCCGAGGCCGTCCACGTGATCGGGTCGGATCTGGTGTTCCCAAATTGGTCGACGACGCCGCCTCGGAAGGCGTAGCCGGCGCCGACATAGACCAGCGTGTCTGCCGGGGCGATGGTCACGTGGGCGGCGGCGCCGGCGTGTCACCGTGTAGCGCGCCGTGTCCAGCGATCCGTAGATCGGAACGCCGATCGTCAATCGCGCCGGCCCGGCGACCGTGCCGAGCTTGACGATCACGCCCGTTCGCCCCGTCGCGTCCGTCGTACCGGTCGCGAAGTTGGAAAAGGTGGTCGAGGACAACGCGGCGACGAGCGTCTCGGTGGACGTCGACTGCGCACGCGGAACGCCGGTGAATCGCACCGTGGTTCCGACGGGCGCGAGGGCGCCGGTCGAATCGTGCACCTCAACGACAAGCGCCTGCGCCAGGACGGCGGCCGCGGTGTCCGTCGTGCCCCCGCCGTCGACGATTCGAAGCCCGCGGATCGTGGTCCCGCCGGGACCGGACGTATCGGCACCGCCGCATGCGACGGCGAACATCGCGGCCACCAATGCACGAACTCGAAACTGGGTCATCTGATCAGCGACGTTGCAGGTGGGAAGTGTCAATCAGGGCGCGTGAAGATCGCCACCCGGAACGGCGCTCGCAAGGCCGCGACGAGTCGCTTGCTGCGACCGCAAACCGGCCCAATCGGTCCCGCTTCGAGGGACACGAACTCCGAGCCTACGCGATGGCGCCGACTCAGCGAAGCAACGAGATCCTCGAGGTTCTGCGGCCAGGAGGCCGCGAGGATTTCAGAGCTGCGAGAAGCGGCCGAAAGGAGGCGACGCTCCATCGGATGGCCGCGATGGAAATCCGTCGAGTCCCCGGGCCCACGATCCAGGCTTGTGAAGCGGAGGGCGAGGGATTCGAACCCCCAAGTCCTTGCGGACGCCGGTTTTCAAGACCGGTGCATTAGCCATTCTGCCAGCCCTCCCGCGTTCCAAAGATCGTCGGGCCCAACGCGAAGGGAAAGCGCGCAGCCCGCTGGACCGGTCCACCGGTCTAGCGGCCCACCGGTCCACCGGCCCACCTGTCCGCCCGCTCATCGCCGTAGATTCTCACTAGACGACCGCTCCCGCCCTCTTTCTCCCCGCGTCTCGTTGCGACCGTTGGCCGAACTGGATTCGTCTCTCGTTGAGGCGTTGTCGGACCGCTACGCGATCGAGCACGAGCTCGGCAGCGGCGGGATGGCGACGGTGTTCCTCGCGCGCGACCTCAAGCACGACCGCATGGTCGCGCTCAAGGTGCTGCGCCCCGAGGTCGCGTACGCGCTCGGGCCGGACCGCTTTCGCCGGGAGATCCGCGTCGCGTCGAGCCTTCAGCATCCGCATATCCTCGCCGTGCACGACTCCGGCGACACCCGCGGGCTCCTCTGGTTCACGATGCCGTACCTCGAGGGCGAGAGCGTCCGGTCGCTGCTCGAGCGCGAACGCCAGGTGCCGGTCGGCGCAGCCATCGACATCGCGCGCCACGTCGCGCAGGCGCTTCAATACGCGCACGACCGCGGCGTCGTCCATCGCGACGTCAAGCCGGAAAACATTCTGTTCCAGGACGGTCAGGCGGTCGTCGCCGATTTCGGGATCGCGCTGTCGACGGACGAGCGCCTCACGGCCACGGGGCTCGTCATGGGAACGCCGGCCTATGTGAGCCCCGAACAGGCCGCCGGCGAACGCGAGGTGGACGGGCGCAGCGACCAGTACAGCCTCGCCTGCGTGCTCTACGAACTGCTCGCCGGCGAGCCGCCGTTCATCGGCAACAGCGCGCAGTCTGTCATCGCCAAGCGATTCGTCGATCCGGTGCCATCGGTCAGGCGTCTGCGCACGACGATTCCGCTCGCCGTCGACCGCGCGATCGTGCGGGCTCTATCGCGCTCGCCGGCGGACCGCTTTGCCACGATCGGCGCGTTCGCCGAGGCGTTGACGCAACCCGCCGGCGCCGAGACGCGCCCGGCATCGGTGGCTGTCCTCCCGTTCCGCAACATGAACGGCGAGGCGGAGAGCGAATTCTTCGCCGACGGGATCACCGAAGACGTGATCGCGCAGCTGTCCAGGATCCGGTCGCTGAAGGTGATCTCTCGGGCGTCGGTGCTTCGCTTCAAGAAGCGCGACCAGGAGTTGCGCGAGATCGGCGCGGCGCTTCAGGTTGCGACGATCCTCGACGGCAGCATCCGCCGCGCGGGAAACCGCGTGCGCATCGTCGCTTCGCTCGTCGACGTCGACACGGACGAGCACCTGTGGAGCGAGACGTACGACCGCGAGCTCACCGACATCTTCGCGATCCAGATGGACGTCGCTCTGCAGATCGCGGCCGCGCTCAGGGCCGAGCTGTCGCACGACGAGCAAACGCGAATCCGTCGCGAGCCGACGGCGAACGTCCACGCGTATCAGCTCTACTTGCAGGGGCGCTACTGGAACACGCGCTACACCGCGCCGAGTTTCCAAAAGGGCATCGAGTACTACCAGCAAGCGATCGCCGTGGACCCGCAGTTCGCGCTGGCGCACAGCGCGTTGGCGCAGGCTTACGCCGAGATGGCGATCAGCGGCGTCGTGAACGAGTCCGAGCCGATCAAACGCGCGCGGGCCGCGGTGACCCGGGCCCTCGCCATCGACGACAGTCTCGGCGACGCGCACGCCGTGTCGGCGCTCATCAAGTTCTCGCAGGACTTCGACTGGGTCGCGGCCGAGGACGAATTCAGGCTCGCGCTGGAGCTCAGCCCCGGCAGCGCCGACATCTACGATCACTACGGCTGGCTGCTCGGATCGATGTGCCGTTTCGACGAGGCGCTGCGCATGGTCCGGCGGGCTCACGAGCTGGATCCGCTGGTTCATCGGACGGACGTCGCGTCGATGCTGCTCCGCGCCGGCCAGTTCGAGGCGTCGTTCGAGGCGGCCAAGCAAGCCGTCGAATTCGACCCCGACGACGCGCGCGCCCACGCGGTGCTCGGCTGGGCGCATCTCAAACTCGGCAGACCCGCCGAGGGAATAGCGTTGCTCGAGCAGGCGGTCGCGAAGACGCCGGAGAACATGATGTTCCTCGCGCAACTCGGCGAAGCGCTCGCCTTGGCCGGCGACACGGCCCGCGCTCGGGAGATCTTGCGACAGTTGGAGGCGCTCTCGCATCAGCGCCACGTGTCGCCGTACCACTTCGCCTACGTGCACACCGGTCTCGGCGAGCTCGATCGCGCGATGGATTGGTTGGAGCGGGCGTACGCGGACCGCGGTGGAAGCATCTACGGCGTAAAGGGGTCGTTCCTGTTCACGCCGCTGCGGGCGCATCCGCGCTTCGTCGCGCTCCTCGAGAAAATGAATCTCTCGTGACGACATCGCGGAGGATCGAGTGCTGACGCGCGCCGCGGTTCCGATTGCGCTGGCGGTGGCGGTTGCCGCGGCAAGCGCGCAAGGCCAGCAGCGTCCGCGCGGCACGATCGTCGTGAGCAACATGAACGACAACACGATGATGCTCCTGGACGCCGAGAGCGGACGCACGCTCGCCACGCTGCCGACCGGCGAAGGACCGCACGAGGTCGCCGTCTCGCACGACGGGCGCCGCGCCGTCGTGAGCAACTACGGCGTGCGCGGAAAGCCGGGGACACTCCCTCACGCTCGTCGACGTCGAGAAGCTCGACACGCTGCGCACGATCGACCTGCACGACTATCAGCGTCCGCACGGCATGGTCTTTCTTCCGGGAGACACGCTGCTCGCGGTCACGTCGGAAGTGAGTCGCGCGGTCCTGCTTGTCGATCTGCGCCGGGGCGCGGTCGTCGCGACGCGGCCGAGCTCCGGGCGGGGCACGCACATGCTCGGACTCAGCGCGCGCGGCGATCGGCTCGTGATGGGCAACATCAGCGACGGCACGATCACGGTGCTCGATCCGCTCGCGACGGACAGCGGCCGCGTGATTCGCGTCGCCGCGCAACCCGAGGGCGTCGCGATCTCGCCCGACGGAGCCTTCGCGTGGGCGGGGAGCAACCGCGACAGCGTCGTGGTCGTCGTGGACCTGCGCAGCGCGGCGGTCGTGGACACGCTGCGCGGATTCGGTCTCCCGTATCGCATGGCGATCTCGCCCGACGGACGCACCGCCGTCGTCACCGATCCGGTCAAGGCCCGCGTGCGCGTGTTCGACGCGGCCACGCGTCGCCAGCGGTTCGACATCGCGGTCGCCGCCGACAGCCTCGTCGCCACGGCGGAGGTGGCGGGATCGCCGTCGCCGGAGGGCGTCACGATCTCGCGCGACAGCCGATGGGCGTTCGTGACGCTCCAGGGGCGCAATCGCGTGGCGACGATCGACCTCGAGCGTGGCGCGATCATTGCGGTCGCGCCGACCGGCAACTGGTCCGACGGCGTGGCCTTCTCTCCCCTCGTGCATCCGTCGCGCGGTTCGCGTCACTAGCGCGGCGGCAGTCCCTCCACGATCACGCGATGATCTGTCTCGAACGAATCACCATGCGCGAGATCCATCTCGCGCTCAAGGAGCCGTTTCGCATCTCGTCGGGCGTCGAATCCACGCGGCGCATTCTGCTGCTCGAGCTGGTCGACGAGAGCGGCGCGAGGGTGTGGTCGGAGTGCGTGGCGTCGGCGCTGCCCAACTACACCTCGGAGACGATCGACACCGCGTGGCTGGCGATCAGCAAGTGGCTGGCGCCTCGCGTTCTCGGCCGGCGGCTCGTCGACGCGTCGCACGCCCAGTTCGAGCTCGCCGCGAACGTCCGCGGCCACAACATGGCGAAGGCCGCGATCGAGATGGGATGCTGGGGACTCGAGGCGGTCATGCGAAAGCTGCCGCTGTCCGTGCTCCTCGGTGGAACGCGCACCGAAGTCCCGACGGGCATCTCGCTCGGCCTCCAGGAAACGCCCGCCGCCCTCGTCGAGCGCGCCATGGCCGCCGTCGCCGCGGGCTACCAGAAGGTCAAGCTCAAGATCGAGCCGGGCCGCGACGTCGAATTCGTCCGCGCGGTTCGCAAAGCGGTCGGACCCGACATCGAGCTCATGGCCGACGCCAACGCCGCGTACACGATCGACGACGCGACGCATCTCTCGCGGCTCGACGAATACGGGCTCATCATGCTCGAGCAGCCGCTCGGCGCCGACGACCTGCTGGATCACGCCGCGCTGCAGCGCCGGATGCAAACGCCCATCTGCCTCGACGAGTCGATCACCGACGTCAAACGCGCGCGCGACATGATCGCGCTGCGCAGCGGCCGCATCGTCAACATCAAGCCGGGGCGCGTCGGCGGACTCGCGGCGTCGAAGGCGATTCACGACGTCTGCGCCGAAGCCGGAATTCCTGTGTGGTGCGGTGGAATGTTGGAGAGCGGAGTGGGGCGAGCGTACAACGTCGCGCTGGCGTCGCTCCCGAACTTCTCGCTCCCCGGCGACCTGAGTCCCAGCTCGCGCTACTGGGCGACCGACATCGTGTCGCCCGAGTGGACGATGGACGCGCGCGGCATGGTCCACGTGCCGCGCGAAGCGCCGGGGCTCGGCGTCGCCGTGGACGCCAATCGCATCGGCCTGATCACCACGCGCCGGGAGGTCTTGCGACCTCCGCGGCGCGACTAGGGCTTCTTCGCCGGCGGCTTCGTCGCCGGCTTGGTTGCGCCCGGCTTGGTTGCGGCCGGCTTGGTCGCCGCCGGTTTCGCCCCCGCCTTGCCCGCCGAGTCGCGAGTCGTCGGCAGCGCTCCGGGGATCGCGCCCGGAAGCGGAGTCGCCGCGCCGGTGTCGGTCATCTGGTTGAACTCAGCCTCGGCGCCGCGGAGCAGATCCTCGAGCCGCACCGCCTGCGCGACCTGGCGCGACGTGTTGAAGACGGCGTTCGCCTGCGCGGTCTTGCCCTGCATCTTGAGCGCCTCGGCCAGCTCGATGCCGGTCGCGACGTAGAGATACGGGATGCCGACCGACGGACGGTCGATCCAGTCGCCGGTGTTCAGCACCGACTTGGGGCCGACGAAGGTGTGCGTCCAGAGCGAGTCGCTCGTCGCCACGTCGAGCCAACCGTCGCCCTGCAGATAGAGGGAATCCTTCGGCGCGACGCCCGGCGGCATGAAGAGCTTCGCGGCGAGTCCCTGCGTGATCACGTTGTCGCCGAGCCCGAGCTGCTTGGCGTAGCTGCCGGACGTGCGCGCGAAATAGATCGGCCGGTTCGGCCACGAGTCCTGGATCATGCGGAGCACGAACAGGTCGGCGCGCTGGAGCACGCCGTGGTCGAGGTTGCGCGGATCGATCGTCGCCTTGAGCGGGCCCGCCGTGAAATTCATCGGCGCGTTGAGCGGGTAGTACGCCGGCACGGAGTCGGCGTCCAGCATCGTCATGTTGAGCGGAGATCGCGTCGGCTTGGTCCACTGCGTGTGGCTGTAGATCGACGGCCCCTTCGCCGCGTCGTACTCGTAGATCGGGCGGCGAATGATCTGCCGGACGTACCAGTCGGTGTTGAGCAGCGACGTGTTGGCGACGATCACGTCGCGGCGGATTCCCTCGACCTCCTGCGCGTACCAGAGAGGGAAGGTGTCGTTGTCTCCGACGGTGACGAGCACGCCGTACGGCTCGACGGAATTCAGCAGGTCCGCGGCGAAGTCGCGTGTGTCGCGGTGGCCGGCGCGCGACGCCCAGTGCCAGTTGCCGAAAAGCGGGATGAGCGCCATCGCCAGCACCGGCGAGCTGAGTCGCCAGCTCTTCTGCGTCGGCATGATGACCGCCTCGCGTCCGACCTTGACCGTCTCCGTGCCGAACAGCGCCGCGATGGACTCCCAGACGTACAGGAGTCCCAGCGCGGCCCAGACGCCCCAGGCCGAGAAGCTCCAGAGGAAGAAGTAGTCTCGGTCGCGCACCTCGTGCGGCGCCGGCGACGACGGATCCTGCGACGCTCCCAGCTTGAAGTTCAAATAGAATATCAACAACAGCGTCATCGTGAACATCAGCGAGCCGAAATACCAGAAGCTCCGCTGGTCGCGTTTGAAGTGCACCCAGCCGCCGAATATGCCGAGCACCAGCGCGCCCGCGGCGAGCAGCGCCTGCGCGAACGGATGGTCGCCGTGCGCGTCGCGGATCCACTGCCACTTGAAGTAGAGCCACCACATTCCGACCTGCTCGGGGAACGACGCCTGGCGGTCGCTCAGGTCGGGCTTTCCGTACTGGCCGCGGTTGAAGTTGTACTCGAACGCGTCGTACGTCCCCCTCGAGAACGTGCAGGAGAGCTCGAGCTTCGTGCGGCACGCCGTCGGTTCGCCCTCGTTGATCGCCGGGAAGTAGGCGGCGCGAATCGGTTGCGTCGCGAACGGCGTGAGGCCGAGCACCACGGCGCCGAGGCATGCGACGAGAAGCTTCCACCGGTAGACGGTTCGCGGCCGCCGGATGAGCACCGCGATGCCGACCGCCGGAGCGGCGAGCATTCCCGCCATGTGGTTCGCGTATCCGAGTCCGCAGATGTACGCGACGAGCACGAGGATCCTGTCCGCCTTGCGACCGTCCGGGTCGTCGGACCATCGGATCATCAGCCACGAGATCACGGCGATGCCGACGAGCGAGACCGTGTAGACCTTCTCGTTCACGACCGACTGATTCCACACGGTGAACGCCGTCGCGCCGAGGAGCGCGCCGAGCACGCCGCCGAGCACTCGCTGCCACCGCGCCGGGAACCAGCCGACAAGGATCCGCTCGGTGATGAGGAACCACATCCCCGCCGACGCCGCGCTGCAGATCGCCGCCAGGATGTTGATGCGCACGGCCACGGTCGTCGCGATCGGCAGGATCGAGAACGTGCGGCCGAGGATCACGAACAGCGGATTCCCGGGAGGGTGGGGAAGCCCGAACGTGTACGCCGCCGCGATGTATTCGCTCGTGTCCCACATCGCCGTCGAGGGCGAAAGGGTGATCAGGTACAACACGAGCGCGCCGAGCGAGACGCCGAGCGCGGCGAGGTAGGACGGGCGGGAGTCGAGCTCGGGCGAGGAAGGTGCGGACATTAGCAAAACGAGGGCGAAAGTGCCGAATTGCGAAAATGCCGAATTGCGAGACTGCCGAACTCCGAAACTGCCGAACTCCGAAACTGCCGAACTCCGAGAACTGCCGAACTCCGACCGGTCCACCGGTCCACCGGTCCACCGGCAATCCTAGCGGACTCGCCTACAAACCGCCGAGGTGCTGCATCTTGAATGTCGCGACGGCCCCGACGACGCCGGCGGTGCCCGGGAGGGTGCCCGGGACGATTCGTGCCGCATCCACGGCGGGGCGGAAGGCGCGGCGGCGGACTTCGGCACGCATCGGCGTGAAGAGCGTTTCGCCGGCCTGGGTGACGCCCCCCGCGACTACGACCACGTCCGCGTTCACGATGTTGAGGAGATTGGCGATGCCGGCGCCGAGATAGCGCGCGGTGTCGCGCACGATCTCGTTGGCGACGGCGTCGCCCTGCTGCGCGGCCTTGTACACCGTCTCAGCCGTAATGGATTCGAGCTTGCCGTCCACCATCGACGGGAGGAGCGACGCGGTCTCTTCGCGCACCAGCACCTCGCGCGCGCGCGTGGCTATCGCCGGGCCCGACGCGTAGGCCTCGAGACAACCATAGTTGCCGCATTTGCAGTGGCGGCCGTTGAGGTCGATGGTCGTGTGGCCGATTTCGCCGGCGACGTCGGACGAGCCGTGAAAGAGCTTGCCGTCGATGATCAACCCGCCGCCGATGCCGGTGCCGATCGTCATGCCGATGACGTTCGTCGCTCCCTGGGCGGCGCCCTGCCACCACTCGCCGACCGTCGCGCAGTTCGCGTCGTTGTCCAGCGTGGCGGGGAGGTTCAGCTTTTCGGCGATTCGGTCGCGGAGCGGAAAGTTTCGCCAGCCGAGGTTCGGCGCGACGATGACGATGCCCTTCTCGCGGTCGAGCGGACCGGGTGCGCCGATGCCCACGCCGAGGAACTCGTCGCGCGACGCACCCGTCTCGGCCATCGTCTCCTTGATCACGTCCTCGATCAGTCCGACGATCCGATCGGCTACCGCTTCGGCGCCGGACTCGGCGCTCGTCGGAATGGAGCGCATGGCGTAGTGCTGCGTGCCGTCGGCCGACATCGCGCCGACGACGATGTTGGTGCCGCCGAGATCCACGCCGATGATGTATTGCTGCTGCTTCTTGGTGGCCGACGACTTGGTCGCCATGAATCAGGAGCTCCGAGGGACGAGAAGGGCGCGCGCCAGGGCCGCCACGTCGCCGGCAGTAATCTCGCGCATACAGCGCCAATGTCCGAGGGGGCATCGCCGCGGCCCGTGCCGGTCGCACGGGCGGCACTCGAGCCCCTCGATTTCCGCCACCGCGGCGCGCTCGGCCAACGGGCCGAAGCCGAAGGCCGGGACGGTCGGGCCGAACACGGCGAGGGTCGGCGTGTTCATGGCCGACGCGAGATGCAGCGGCGCGGAGTCGTTCGTCACCAACAATCGAGCGCGGCCGATGACCTCGGCCGACGCGAGGAGCGAGAGACGACCCGTAGCGTCGATCGAACGTCCGCCGGTCGCGTCCGCGATCTCGTCCGAGAGCGAGCGGTCCGCTTCGCCGCCGACGACGACGATGCGCGCCTCGCCGCCGAGAAGTCGCGCGAGGTCCGCGTAGTAGGGCCACCGCTTGGTCGCCCAGATGCTCCCCGGCGCGAGCGCGACGATCGGTTCACCGGGCGCGACGCGGCGCAATAGCATCGTCGGCGGCAGCCCGTTCGTCGTCGCCCGGGAAGAGACTCGGCCGCGGATGCGCGCGTTCGGCGTCGTCGACCGTCGCGCCGCGATCGGCCAGCGAAAGGAGTCGCGACGCGTGGTGTTCGCCTTCACGCGACACGACGCGCTTCGTATAGAACGCGCGTCCGGCCGACGTCGAGAACCCGATCTCGCTCGGGAATTCCCGCCGCCAGCGCGAGCGCGCCGCTTCGCACTGAGCCCTGCGCGAGGAATGCGGCATCGTACCGTCGGGCGCGGAGCGCGCCCGCGAGCCTGGCCATGCCACCGATCCCGCGATCCTTGCCGCGCTTGTCGTAGACGATCACCTCGCGCACCGCGGGGTGATTCGCCAGCAGCGCACCAGCCGCCGGCGTGCACACGACGTCCACCGTCCCCTCCGTCGCCAGGCGGGCGAGGAGCGGAGTGGTGAGAATCATGTCGCCGAGAAAACTCGTTTGAACGACGAGAAAGGAAGGCAAGGGGAGAGAGTATGTCCGCCGCCCCGCGCCGCGTCCACTCGGTCGCGGCCGCTTGGTCGCAAACCGTTGGGTACGACAGTTGCCCTTTGAACCACCGACTCGAACTCAGGCTGAATCAATGCTCTACACATTGGCCGTCGTACTCGATAGTTCTCTGGGCGCTGGGTTTCCTCGCGTTTCACGTCGGCGGCGGGTTGATCCATCTGCTGCTCGTCATCGCGATCGTCGCGGTGCTGCTGCGCGTGATCCAGGGCCGTCGCCCGATCTGACGAGGGCTCGTCACCGGCGGCGAAGGATTCCGGCAGCCGCGCGCCAGCCGGAATCGATCGCGCCGTGAACGGTTCCGGTGCGGCCGAGGCGATCGGCTGCTTCACCGGCGAACCAGATTGTGTCGCGCACGGGACGGCTGAGCGTCTCGCACGCGCGCGCGCCGCCGACACGCGAGTACGAGTACACGCCCTCGCGAAAATGGATCGTTGATCCAATCGTGGTGGAAGGTGGCGACGAGCTCGCGGCGGATCGCCGCGGGCTTCATCGAGAGAATCGTCGCGAGGGACGAAACCGCGCGGCGCTCGATCTCCTTGCGAGGCAAGCGGGAGAGCTCGGTGGCCGGCGGACCGCCGACCCACGCCACCATTATCGGCGAGTTGATCGGGTACGACGTCCACCACACAGGGAAAGGCAGTCGCTCGCGCGCCTGAAGGAACGACGTCGTGTCGAGGTCCGGAATTCCGAGTCGACGCGGCGAGCTTTTCGTCTCGCCAGAACGCGCGCTTGAATCTGAGGACGAGCTTTATCACCGCGCCCATGGCGGTGAGGCTCATGGCCCGCAGCGATGGCCGGCGGCAGCGGCGGATCGAAGCGGATCGCGCCCGTCGCGCCGTCCGGCGCGGAGAGCACACCCGCGGGCACGGTGACGACGAGTGCCCGCGCGGCGAACGCTTGCGATGGCCGCCCCGGCGACGTCGCGGCACTCGACCTCGACGTGACCGTCTCTCCAAGCGACGCTCGCGGCGATCGTCTCGAATCGAATGTCGGCGCGCACCGGGTCGGCAAGACGCTCGACCAGCGTGTCGTAGCCGCCGACCACTCGCCCGATGCGCATTTCGCGATGGTCTCCCTCCGGCCAGCCGCCGTCGGCGAGCGCCTGCTCGCTGATCACCTCCGGATCGGCGGCATGGAAGCCTTCGACGAACCGTTTCGCCCTCTCGCGGTCCGCGGGTCGCAACGATCGATTCGCGGCGAGCGCGTCGGCGAAGGAGCGATCCGGGTCGCGGTCGGGATCGAGTCGCCGCATGACACGATCGATGCGCTTCCAGAAGTCGTCCACCACCGCGAGCCTTCCGCTCCCGCGCAACACGCGGTGCTGAGCGATGTCGAGCGTCGGCAGATGATGCTCGGACGCGACGTCGCGAATCGGCTCCGCCTCGCCGTGAATGAACTCGGCGCCGAGCTCGATCGGAACTTCGAGGTCCGCCTGATGCTGGGTGAAGATGCGGCCGCCGAGGCGGGAGCGGGCTTCGAGCACGGCGACGCTACAGCCTTCGCTCGCGGAGCTTTGAGGCGGCGGCGAGACCGGCAGCGCCCGCACCTATTACGGCGACGTCGAATGACAAAGGGCGAACTCAAACATCGAAGGAGCCGAGGGGCGAGAGAGCCATAGGGCGAAGCTAACGAGGGCCGAACGTGCAGACGCGAGCCGACAAAGCGGCGTCGCGCCAAGTCCAAGCCGGACGCGCGGTGGTCGGCGAGAGTGACGCGAGAGAGCAACGCGCTCGATCTCGACCGCGGCGTGTTCACGTGGAGACGATCCGAAGCGAATTGCGAGATCGCTCAAGCGCTCGGCCGAGCGCAGCCGGCGGCGCAAGGCGGATCCGTATCGGTCGGCGATGTCGATGCTGACGTTCTACGTCAACCGGGCCGGGGCGAACCTGACGCCGACGCGGCGACGCGTGCTCGAGCGCGCGAAGGCGGAGCTCAAGCACGCGTTTGGCCGCGGCTAGCGCCGATCGCGGCGGCTAACGGCGCGTTCCGGGCGCGAGTGCGCGCCGCCTTCTTCGCGGCGGCCGATCGTCCACGCGCGCCCTTGGTGCGAGCCGCCTGCTGCGCGGACGCGGAACGTGCCGACGCGCTTCGGCGTCGCGCGCTCGCGTGAGCTTGTCGGCTCAGCGACTTGCGCGTCGCGGCGCGGCTGCCCTCGCGGCGCAAGCGCGCCTTCCACCGCGCGCGCGCGAGTGCGCGACGGCTTGCGCTTGGGGCGCTTGCCCTTGGCGAGGTCACGCTTCGCCTGGGCGCGCGTCCGCGCCGAGCTGGTCTTGCTCGCGCGCAGCTTCACGCCCGACCGGCGCGCCTTGGACAGGCCGATGGCGATCGCCTGCTTCGTCGACCGCGCGCCGTGCTTTCCTTCGCGAATGTGGTGCACCTCTTCGCGCACGAACTCGCCCGCCTGCGTCGACGGCGACTTACCTTGCGCCGCGTCGTGATGCGCGCGTTCGATCGTTGCTCGTTCCGGCATGGACCCTCCGTTTGTGTCGCCGGCGGCCGAGGCTCACCGAATCTGGATCTGCCGCGCGCGACGTGCTTCGACTTTGGGCGCGGGCAGCGTGATCTCGAGGACGCCGTCCTGTGAACGTCGCCTCGCAATTGTCGGACTCGACGCCCTCCGGCAACGGGATCGCCCGGTAGAACGACCCGTAGCTCCGTTCGCTCCGATAGAACTCGTCGCGATTCTCTTCACGCTCCGACGAGCGATGCCCCGAGATCGTGAGCATGCCGTTGTCGATCTCCGCCTTCACGTCATCCTTCTTCAGACCGGGCAGGTCGGCGCGCACGACGAGCTTGTCGCCGCGGCGGAACGTCTCGACCTCCGGGAGCCACGCCGATTGGTCTTCGGCGGCAACGCCACGCCACACGCTGCCGGGAGCTCCGAGACCGAACGCGCGACCGAGCCCGAAGTTCTCGAACAGGCGATCCATGTCGTCGGCCATGCGCCGCATCACCGTGAAGGCTCTGGAGCCGGTGCCGCGCACCGGCGCGCCCGCGGCGCGTCGCGGGCGGCGCGCTCGTCGCGCTCGGGTTTCGCGTCTCGCGTCCCGTCTCTATCGAGCGTTCCGCGTCGGATCTACCGATGTTCTTCCCGAAGCTGTGGCTTGCGCCCTGATGAGGGTTCTCATCGCGCGTGTAGTCCCGATCGTCAGCCATTGGATCCTCTGTGGGCCCCGCCAAGGTGCGGGGAGCGAAGTGCATGGGGTGCTCGGCGCCGTTTGCGCCGAGCGATTGGCAGCCTGCTTCCCGCCGCAATCAACATGCCCCCGAACGATGACGATGCCGCGCGCGTGAACGATCGACCCGCCGCGCGTGGGCCACCTCGCGCCGCGTTGGCCCGAGCGCTGCGTTGTTAAACGCCTTGGGTAGCGGACCCTACTCTGGACCAGCGGTGAAACCAAAGACAGCTCTCGTCATCTGCGCGGCGCTGCTGTCGACGGTAGCTCGCAATCGGCGGCGCGGCGACAACGTGCTTCGAGCCGGTTGAGCTCGCGCCGCCGACGAAGCGCTCTACGGCCGGATCTCCGAATCGCGGTCGCGGCCGAAATCGCGTTCGCGGACCGGTATCGAAGGGACCTCGCGGTCGACGGCGATGCCCTTCTCGGCGTCCGGGTTCACGACGCTCTCCGCGATCTGCGTGAGCTTCTTGTTCGTCTCGCCCTCTTCGTCGAGCGTCTGCTGAAGGAGCTCCGCGTCCTCGTCGAGACCCAGCGCCCGGCGTACGCGCGCGCGCAGCCGTAGGCCGCCATCTCGTAGTGCTCGACGCGTTGCGCCGCGGCGATGAGCCCCGCGTCGATCACGTCCTCGTCTCCATCGTCCTTGATGAACTCCGCGCCTTCCTTGAGCAGACCCTCCATGCCTTTGCACGTCTTGCCGTGCGGCGGCTCGTTCAGGCGGCGGGCGATCTGCTCGAGCCGCGCCGAGTGTTGTCGAGTCTGCTCGAGATGCTGCTGAAAGCCGTCGCGAAGCCTCACGTGCGTCGCCTTGTCGATCATCTTCGGCAACGCATCGAGGATTTGCCCTTCGGCGCTATAGAGATCCTGAATCTGGTCGACGTACAAATCGCGCAGCGTTTCGAAAGCCATGGTCCTGCCTCCGTCAGACGGTGTGAGCGTCTGAGCGCTGCATGAAGTACGCCGGCTGGCGCCGTCTAGTCCACCTGCAAGCACCGCCAGAATGCTTCCTGCGGAATCTCGACGGAGCCGACCTGCTTCATGCGCTTTTTTCCTTCCTTCTGCTTCTCGAGCAGCTTGCGCTTGCGCGTGATGTCGCCGCCGTAGCATTTCGCGAGGACGTCCTTGCGCAGCGCCTTCACCGTCGTGCGCGCGATCACCTTGTTGCCGATCGCCGCCTGGATCGCGACCTCGAACAACTGGCGCGGAATCAGCTCTTTGAGCTTGTCGGCGATCTTGCGCCCCCACTCGTAGGCCTTGTCGCGGTGGATGATCACCGAGAACGCGTCGACCGGGTCGCCGTTGATCAGCATGTCGAGCCGGACCAGCGAGCTCTCGCGGTAGTCGAGCATCTCGTAGTCGAGGCTGGCATATCCTCGGCTGATCGTCTTCAGCTTGTCGAAGAAATCGAGGATGATCTCCGACAGCGGAAACTCCCAGTCGAACTCGACGCGCGACGAGTCGAGGTACGTCATGTTCTTGTAGACGCCTCGCCGCTCGGTGCCGAGCGTCATGATCGGGCCGATGTAGTCGGCGGGCGCCATGATGCGCGCCTTGACGTACGGCTCCTCGATCCGGGCGATGACGCCGGGATCCCCGAGCTTGGCCGGGCTCTCGAGCAGCTCCATCGTGCCGTCGGTGTGGTACACGTGGTACTCGACGTTCGGCACGGTGGTGACGAGAGCCAGGTCGAACTCGCGCTCGAGCCGCTCCTGGACGATCTCCATGTGCAGCAGGCCGAGAAAGCCGCAGCGGAATCCGAAGCCGAGCGCGGTGGACGTTTCCGGGAGGTAGTGCAGGGAAGCGTCGTTGAGCTGGAGCTTCTCGAGCGCGTCGCGCAGCGTCTCGTATTGCGTGGTGTCCGTCGGGTAGAGCCCGGCGAACACCATCGAGTGGACGTCCTTGTAGCCCGGCAGCGGCTCGACCGGCGGCGCCGACGCGTCGAGGACCGTGTCGCCCGCGCGCGTCTCGCGCACGGTGCGCACGTTGGCGACCATGTAGCCGACTTCGCCCGGCCCGAGCACGTCGCCCTCGACCTGCCGCAGCTGGTTGTAGCCCACCTCGGCGACCGGGTACGAGTCGCCCGAGCCGGCCGCGAACTTCACCAGCATGCCCGGGCGAATCGATCCGTCGACGACGCGCACGCTGGCGACCGCGCCGCGATAGCGGTCGTAGTACGAGTCGAAGATGAGCGCGCGGAGCGGCGCGTCCGGGTCGCCCGCGTCGGCGCGGGCACGCGTGCGACGATCGCCTCGAGGAGCGCGTCGATGCCCAGGCCTTCCTTCGCGCTCACGAGCAGAATCTCTTCCGGCCTCGCGCCGATGAGGTCGTGCACTTCCTGCTTGCGACGCTCGGGCTCGGCGCCCGGCAGGTCGATCTTGTTGAGGACCGGGAATGATCTCGAGCCCGGCGTCGAGGGCGAGAAACAGGTTCGACAGCGTCTGCGCCTGAATCCCCTGCGACGCGTCGACGACGAGGATCGCGCCCTCGCACGCGGCGAGCGAGCGCGACACCTCGTACGTGAAGTCCACGTGCCCCGGCGTGTCGATGAGGTTGAGCTCGTACGGCTCGCCGTTCGCGGCGGTGTGCGTCATCCGCACGGCGTTGAGCTTGATCGTGATGCCGCGCTCGCGCTCGAGGTCGAGCGTGTCGAGCACCTGCTCCTTCATCTCACGCTTCTGCAGCGTCCCGGTCGCCTCGATGAGGCGGTCGGCCAGCGTGGACTTGCCGTGGTCGATGTGCGCGACGATGCAGAAGTTGCGGATATGGTCGAGCTTCAAATTCAGGACTCGTCGCGTCGGCGGTCCAGGTGGTGGGCAAAAGAGCACGGCGCGCGCCCGGGCCGTTTGCGCGCGTGTGAAACCTATTGATGTTCGCGCGAATCCGGTCGTGTCCGCCTTCGATTCGCCCGCCGGCGCGATCGGAGTCGCGGAAACGAAGACGGGCCGCCAAGACTGGCGGCCCGTCTTCCCCTCACCCCAAACGCGAAACGCTAGTTCTTGCCCAGGCGGCTTTCCGCTCGACGAGGACGACGACGATGCAGGAGCGGGGGCCGGAGCCGGCGCTGGTGCACTTCGGGCTGCCGTCCGACCGCGGCGCTTCAACTCGCGGTGGCGGCGGCGAGGCGGCGCGCGGCGTATCGAATCTCGGAGATTCGACGCGCGGTGACGGCGCCGGCGCCATGCGCGGCGCGTCGGCACGCGGAGACTCGACACGCGGCTGCGGAGCGGCACGCGGCGCGTCGTTGCGCGGCGAATCGACGTGCGGCGAGCTCACGTTCGGAACGTCGCCACCGCGAGCGCTTGGCGCGCGGCGAGCGCCTGAGGCGTCGTTGCCCGCGTCGGCCTGCGCGCGCGAATCGCTGCCGCCGCGAATCACCATGCCGCTCGTCTGGAAACCGTTGCCGGCGTCGCGAGCGCGACGTTCGGGACCGAACGTCTGGGGCGCGACAACCTCAGCGCCGACCGGATCCTGGTGCGCGACGAGTCCGCGCGTCCGGTACTGCGGCGACGGATTGTCGGGCGCCAACGCCATCTTCGATCCGCTCCGCGCCGCCGACGTCCGTCGCGCCGCCGGCGCGAGGCGCATCGGTCCGGGCTGCGGCGTGAGCGGTGGACGGCGAATCTGATTGATCGCCGATCAGCCGCCCGATACCCGGGTTCGCCGTTGGCGGAGCCTGCGCGATGAGGCCGTAGCCGTATCCGTATCCATATGGGCGGTACCCGAAGGGCAGATACGTTCCGGCGCGATAGTAGCAATCGAACGCCGAGTCGTAGAAATACTGGCTTCCGCGCCACCAGAACGGCTGCCCGTATCCATACATGTAGATCGGATTGAACGAGCTCAGTCCGAACGGCGTCGACGCAAAACCCGACGAGAAGCCGTAACCGAACCCGTTGCACATCTCCGCGCCAAAATTGTTGGCCAGGAAGAGCGAACGCGAGCCGCCGTAGAGCGTTTGCGTATCGTTCGACGTTCGCGAACCGAACCGTGTAGCTCGACGAATTCGTTCCCGCGAGCAGCGCGGCCAGCTCGTACACCGCCGGGCGCGGATTCTTCATGTAGTCGGCGTCGTTCAGCTCGAACGAATCCCAGAAGCCGCCCGTCGAGAATTTCTCGAAGTGCATCGGCTGCCACGACGCGATCACGAACACCCAACCGAGACCGCCGTCGTAGGAATCGCTCGGCACCGTGCCGCTCATATGCGGTACGCCACCGGTCGTGAAGCGCGCGCGATACTGGCCGACGAATCCACCGAGGAATTGCGCGCTCTGATACGACGCGTGGCCGTGCGTGAATCCGTTGTCCACCGGCGTCTCGGGAAACGCGATTCTCAGTACGCCGTCGGCGTCGATGTGCCCGACGAGAACGTAGGCGTCGTCGTCGAGGTGAAAGTTCGCGCGCACGAGATTCGCGCCCGTTGGAGTTCTCCACCTCAGCGTAGATCGAGACGCGGGGGCCCCCGTCCTGACTCGCGGATCCGCCGGCGCGCGTGATCGTGGGCGACGATTCATTGCCATTCGGATGGGCGCCGAGGCCGTGGCCTGGTCCTGGTTGAACCAGGAGCTCGAGGACGCGCCGCTCGAAGCGACGCACGCGCTGCCCGCCATCGCAGCGCAGGTGATCGATGCGACAACTCGACGACGCGACATCATTCGCGACTCCCGCGAAAGAGAGGTGTATACAATTAAGCATACACACGGCCGGTCACGCAAGACCCAATTTTCGGCGCCCTTCCGACCAACCCGCCCGGCCGACCTTTCCCTACCTCTATTACACCTACGCCACGAAGTAGATGGGCGTTGCGGCCCCAACGCAACCGCGCGCCCTCCCGGTTTACCTTTCCCGCCTCCCATGGAGAGCACCAGAGCCCTCCGCGCAGACCTCTTCGACCCAGCCAGCCTAGCTGCCCTGGGGCGCATTGAGATTGTCGCCAGGTGGGTCGTCGACGGCTTCATGTCGGGCCTCCATCGCTCGCCCCGCAAGGGCTTCTCCGTCGAATTCGCCGACTACCGGCCCTACCAGCCAGGCGACGACCTCCGCTACATCGATTGGAAGATCGCCGCGCGCTCCGACCGGTGGGTCGTTCGCCAGTACGAGGAAGAAACAAACCTCCGCGCCACGATCGTTCTCGACGTCAGCCGCTCCATGGCCTGGAGCGGCTCATCCGAGCGATTGACGAAACTCGAATACGCCGAGCGGCTGTCCGCCGCGCTCGCGCTGCTGCTGCTCCGACAGCGCGACGCCGTCGGTCTCGTCCGCTTCGACGATCGCATCCGAAGCGCCGTTCCACCCCGCTCCCGACACGGCCAGTGGCGCCGCGTCATCGCCGCGCTCGAGGAACCGGGAGAGGGCAGGGAGTCGAGCGCCCCCAACGCGCTCCAGCAGGCGGCCCGGTTGATCAGCCGTCGCGGGCTCATCGTCCTGATTTCTGATTTGCTCATGGACATGCCCGACGTCGAACGGGCGATGCGCACTCTGCGCGCCATGGGTCACGACGTCGTGGTGCTCCACATTCTCGACCCCGACGAGCGCGACCTCCCCGCCGCGGGCGAAGCGCTCTTCGTCGACCCGGAAAGCGAGCTCTCCGTGCCGGCGAGCGTCGCCGACGTTCGGGCGGCGTACCGGAACACGGTCGTCGAGGTCATCGATGAGTGGCGTAGTGTTCTCGGGGCGGCCGGGGTGAGCTACGAGGTCGTCTCCACCGACGCTCCCTTCGGCGTTCCGCTGCGCCGCGCGTTCGCCGTGCGCCAGCAGCTGCCGTGAGCTTTCTCGCACCACTGTACCTCGCACTCGGCGCCGCGATCGCGGTGCCGCTCCTCATCCATCTGATGCGGCGCCGCATCGGGGCGCGCGTCGACTTTCCCGCGGCGCGCTATCTGCTTCGCGCCGAGAAGGAGCACAGCCGCACGCTGCGGATCAAGAATCTGCTGCTCATGTTCTTGCGCGTGCTCGCGGTGCTCGCCATCGCGTTCGCGGCGGCGCGGCCGTTGGCGGAATGGGTCGGCGCCGGGCACGCACCCACGGCGCTCGCCATCGTCGTCGACAACTCGCTGAGCTCGTCCGTCGTCGTGAACGGGCATCCGCTGCTCGCCGAATTCAAGTCGATGGTGCGCGACGTGCTGTCGAGCACCACGTCCGCGGACCGCGTGTGGATCGTGACAATCGACGGCAACGTGCGCGGCGGAAGCGTCGCGCTGTTGCGCGACGAGATCGACCGTATGGAAGCGGAATCGGGCGCCGGCAATCCGGCGCTCGCGCTCACGCGAGCCGCGGCGGTCGTGCGCGCGTCGGGACTCGCGGCTCGGCAGATCACGCTCGTCACCGACGGCCAGCGCACCGAGTGGCAGCACATCCCTCCGCTCGCCGACGCGCAGATCGTGCTCTACGTGCCGAACGGCCCCGTGGCGGTGAATCGCGCCGTGACGCTCGCCGAGGCGCGCCCGCCGCGCTGGACGCCGCGCGGAGAAGTCGCGGCGCGATTCCAATCCACCGATTCGACGACGTACCGCATCACCCTCAACGGGCGCACGTTCGCGCGCGGCACCGCGGCGCCCAATGAAGAAGTCACCGTGCACGCCGCGCCGCCCGAGCGCGGCTGGCTCGCCGGCACCGTCGAGCTCGAGCCCGACGAGTTGGCCGCGGACAACTCGCGCCCGTTCGCGGTCTGGATCGGTTCCGCGCCGGGCGTGAGCGTGTCGCCGGGCGCCGGACAGTTTCTCAAGGACGCGATCGACGTCCTGAAATCGTCGTCGCGCGTCGTGGACGGGCACGACATAGCGGTCGTCAGCGCCAACGAGCTCGCGACGCTTCCCGCGCTCATCGTCGCTCCGAGCGATCCCGTTCAACTCGGTGCGGCGAACCGCGCGCTCGAGCGGCTCGGCATCCCGTGGCGATTCGGAGCGCGGCGATCCGGCGAAGCGACGGCGCGCGGCGCGGAGCTCGATGGCGTGACGAGCTTGGCGCGCTACGAGCTGGTGGCGCAGACCGGCGCGGTGGCCGACACGCTCGCCAGTGTCGGTCAGGACGCGTGGATCGTGGCCGGCGCGCGATACGTCATCGTCGGCTCGCCAATTTCCCCCGACGCGACGAATCTTCCCGTCCGCGCGTCGTTCGTGCCATGGCTCGGCGGCGTGCTCACCGAGCGCCTCGTCGGCGAACCGGGGCAGGTGCTGACTTCCGAGCCCGGCAAGCATCTGCCGCGTCCGCGGTGGGCCGACGGAATCGAAACGGCGGACGGACAGCGAACGCCGATCGGCGACGCGCTCGACGTTCCCGATCGCACGGGCACGTACTTCCTCACGCTCAACGGCCGCCGCGTCGGCGCGCTCGTCGTGGCGCCTCCGCCGGGCGAGTCGGTGCTCGATCGCTATTCCGCGCGAGAGCTCGCGCCGAGCCTGCGCGTGAACCGCGTGCTCGTCGCGCCGGACGCCGGGGCGTGGGCGTCGCTGTCGTTCCGGGCCGCCGCGCGCCGGTCGCTGATCGAGCCCGCGTTGATCGCGGCCCTCCTGCTGCTCGTCTCGGAGACCCTCGTCATTCGCCGGCGCGGCGCGCTTCGTCAGGCGGCCTGATGGCGCTCGACTCGCTGCTCGACACGCTGGAGCGACTGCCGGCGTTTCAAAGAATCGTCAACACGCTGCCGTCGCCGGGTGAGCGGCTGCGCGTCTCCGGACTTCCCGGTTCGGCCGGCGCGGCGGTGCTCGCGACGGCGGCGCGGCGACTCCCGACACGATTCTTCGTCGTCGCCGCCGACGGCGTCGCTGAAGCCGAGCGATGGTTGGCTGACCTCGAGACGCTGCTCACCGACATTCCGGTGGCGCTCTATCCGCCGCGCGAAGGATTCGGCGAGGCCGAGCCGCACATGGAAGTCGCCGGCGAACGCGTCGAGACACTCGAGCGGTTGTCGCGCGGCGAGCTGCGCGTGCTGGTGACGACGGCGCGCGCTCTCGCCGAGAAGACGCGCATGCCTGGCGCGCTGCGCGACCTTCGCGTCGAGCTCAAGAAGGGCGACAGCCACCGCCTGCCTGCGCTGTCGGATCACCTCGAGAGCATCGGATTCGAGCGCGTTCCGCTTGGTCGAGGACGTGGCGCAGTTCGCGATTCGCGGCGGCATCCTCGACGTTTATTCGTTCGGCATGGCGGAGCCGGTGCGCGCCGAGTTCTGGGGCGACGAGATCGTGGACCTCCGCCACTTCGATCTCGTGACTCAGCGCTCGAGCCGCGTCGTCGATCGCGCGCTCGTGCTTCCCGTCGACGGACAGGTGCGCCACGAGGCCATGGACGGTGAGCGCGGCGCGATCACGTCGCTCCTGCCGCCCGACACGCTTCTGCTCATCCCGCGCGGCGCGCACCTCGAGCCCGAGTTCAAGCGAACGTGGGACGACGCGCAGCATCACATCGACCTCGCGCACCGCCGCGGCGAAGACGTCAGCGACCGCGCCGAGCTGTTCGAGTCTCCCGACGTCACGGCCGCCGCGCTCCGTCGGCTCGGAACGATCGCGGTGTCGGAGGCCGACGAGGACGCCGACGTCGTGCTTCCGCTGAAGCCGCCGGAGCCGATCGACCGCGACATCAAGCAGCTCAAGCGTCTCGTGCGCGACGGGACGCCGACGATCATCCTCTGCGACAACGAAGGTCAGGCCGAGCGTCTCGACGAGTTGCTGGCGGACGACGATCGGCGGCCGTCGCCGGCGGCGCTTTCGATCGGCGTGCTCGACGGCGGGTTTCTCATTCCGCACACGCTGCGGCTTCTCACCGACCACGAGATCTTTCGCCGCGAACGCCGCATTCGTCGCGCGCGCCGCTACGCGACGGCGACGACGATCGACACGCTGTCGCTCAAGCCCGGCGATTTCGTCGTGCACCTGGAGCACGGCGTCGGGATCTATCGCGGCATCGAGACGATCTTCGTCGGCCAGAGCACGATCGAGGTCGCTGTCGTCGAGTACGAGGGCGGCGACCGCCTGAACGTGCCGTTGTATCGTATAGACCAGCTCGAGCGATATCGCTCGGCGGACGACGTCTCCGAGGACGCGCCGCCGCCGCGCCTGCACCACCTGGGCGGACGTCGCTGGGCGCAGCAGCGCGAGAAGGCGCGCGCCGCGATTCAGGAGATGACGGTCGAGCTGCTCGACCTCTACGCGCGGCGCAAGATCGCCACGCGTCCGGCGCACGTTCCGGACACGCCGTGGCAGCGGCAGCTCGAGTCGGCGTTCCTCTTCGAGGACACGCCGGACCAACGTACGGCGACGGTGCAGGTGAAGGCCGACATGGAGTCCACGCGGCCGATGGACCGGCTGCTCGTCGGCGACGTGGGCTACGGCAAGACCGAGATCGCGGTGCGCGCCGCGTTCAAGGCCGTGCAGTCGGGCCGGCAGGTGGCCGTCCTCGTGCCGACGACGATCCTCGCCGACCAGCATCTCCGCACCTTCAGCGAGCGCCTGGCCGATTTCCCGCTGCGCGTCGCCGCGCTGAGCCGGTTTCAGAACGCGAAAGAGCAGGCCGCGACGCTCGTCGAGCTGAAGGAAAAGAAGATCGACGTCGTGATCGGCACGCACCGTCTCCTGAGCGAAGACGTGCAGTTCGCCGAGCTCGGCCTGATCGTCGTCGACGAAGAGCATCGCTTCGGCGTGAAGCACAAGGAGCGGCTCAAGCGGCTCAAGCTGCAAACGGACGTGCTCACGCTCACCGCGACGCCGATCCCGCGCACGCTCCATCTCTCGCTCGCCGGCCTGCGCGACATGACGGTGATGCAGACGCCGCCGCGCGACCGGTCGCCGGTGCTCACCTACGTCGAACCGAACGACGACGGTCTCATCGAGGAAGGCATCGCGCGCGAGCTGGATCGCGGCGGCCAGGTGTTCTTCGTGCACAACCGCATCGAGACGATTCAGGCGAACGCCGACCACGTGAAGCGGATCGCGCCGCGCGCCCGCGTCGGCGTCGCGCACGGGCAGATGCGCGAGCGCGAGCTGGAAGAAGTCATGCACGCCTTCGTGAACGGCTCGATCGACGTGCTCGTGTCGACGATGATCGTCGAATCGGGCCTCGACGTGCCCAACGCGAACACGATGTTCGTGAACCGCGCCGACCACTTCGGACTCGCGCAGCTGTACCAGCTGCGCGGCCGCGTGGGCCGGTCGCACCGTCGCGCGTACTGCTACCTGATGGTGCCCGACTCGGTCGACCCCAACGCCGAGCGGCGTCTACAGGTGCTCGAGCACCACACGGAGCTGGGCGCCGGCTATCGAATCGCCCTCAAGGACCTCGAGATGCGCGGAGCGGGGAACCTGCTCGGCGCCGAACAGTCGGGGTTCGTGCAGGCCGTGGGCTTCGACATGTACCTGCGGATGCTCGAGGACACGGTGCGCCGGCTCATGTCCGGAGACTCGGCGCCAAAATTTGTTCCATCCGAAGTCACGATCGATGTTCCCAACTACCTGCCCGACGACTACGTCGTGTCGCAGGATGCGAAAATCGACGTCTACCGGCGTCTCACCCGCTTCGAGGAACCGAGCGAAATCGAGCAACTGCGGGGCGAGTTGCGCGACCGGTTCGGCCCGGTCCCCGCGCAGGCGGAAGCGATGCTCGCGCTCGCTCAATTGCGGATCATTGGAGGCGCCTTGGGGATAGAAGGAATCCTGGTGCGAGGCGACGAGGCGCGTATTACGTTTAGAGGTTCCGCGGTTCCGCGGGTCAAAGGCCTTTCGGCCGCGTTTCACGACGTGCAGTTCCAGGCGGATGTCCGCCGCGCGGTTCCGTTGTCGCTCAAGCTGACTCGTCTCGGCGGCGCACCGATGCTCGACGGACTCGTCCGGGCGCTGCGAGGGCTGGTTCAGCCCGCCGCTCGCTAGTGGCCGCACGAAGTCCGCAACAACGTTTCCGCAGTTCTTTTTCTCTCACTCGTTCATATCTCCCGGTTCCCGAATGCGATCTCGCTCTCTCGTCGGCCTCGTCGCCGGCTGCGCGCTGTTGGCGGCGTGCGAAGGACTGAAAGAAGCCCTCACCGCGCACGTCGACGTCGTCGCTCGCGCCGGCTCTCAGGAATTGTCGGTCAACAGGCTCGGCGAACTGCTTGGCAACGCCAAGATCCAGGTTCCCGTCACCCGCGAGACCGCCGCGATCCTCGCCGACATCTGGACCGGCTATCAGCAGATGGCCTATGCCGCCGCTCACGGCGACTCGCTCAACGACCATAAGGCGATCGACGTCGCGCTCGCGCCGATGGCGAACGCGAGCCGCCTGAACATGTTCATGGACTCGGTCGCCAAGACGTTCAAGGTCGACTCGGGCAGCGAAGCCGCGTACAACCAGGCCGCCGGCGGCCTGATCGGCGGCGCGACATATTCTGATCGCCTTCAAGAATCCGCAGGTTCCGCCGACGGCCGCCGAGAAGGACTCGGTGCGCAAGAAGGCGGAGAGCGATTCTTCCCCAGGTCAACGCGGCGAACTTCGCCGAGATGGCGAAGAAGTACGAGCAACGACCCGACGCCGCGCAGAACAAGGGCTACCTTGGCGTCTTCGCGAAGGGCGCGATGGTGCCGCAGTTCTACGACGCGGCCGCGGCGCTCAAGCCCGGCGAGATCTCGAAGCTCGTCGAAACGCAGTACGGCTTCCACATCATTCAGCGCCTCACGTACGCCGAAGCGCAGAAGGATTTCGCGCAGCAGTACGCGCAGATCTCGGCGCGCCTGGCCGACAGCACGTACCTCGAGCAGGCCAAGGCCGCGGCGAAGATCCAGGTCAAGGACAACGCTCCGGCGGCGATCAAGGAAGCGGCCAAGGAGCCGGCCAAGCACCGCACCGACAAGGCGACGCTCGCCACGTTCAACGGCGGCGAGCTGACGACGGGCGACTTCATCAGCTGGATGGAGTCCGTGCCGCCGCAGCAGTCGATCATGCAGCGCATTCCCGGCGCGCCCGATTCGGCGCTCAAGCCGTTCCTCCAGCAGGTCGCGCTGCAGCAGGTCCTTCTCCATCGCGCCGACAGCGCTCACGTGACGCTGAAGGAAGAGGACAAGGCGAACATGTACTCGTCGATCGGGCAGCTCGTCGGCAACCTCGAGACGACGCTCGGCGTCGAACCGAAGATGCTCGCCGACAGCGCGAAGAGCGTTCCGGAAAAGGAACGTCTCGCCGCGGCGCGAGTGGACGCGTACCTCGACCGCATGATGGCCGGACAGGCCCAGCCGATGACGATTCCGCTCCCGCTCAAGAAGCTGCTCGACGCGAAGTACGAGTCGTCGGTCAACGCGGCCGGCATCGATCGCGGGCCTCGAGCGCGCGCAGAAGCTCCGCAAGTCGGCGGACTCGACGCGCGCGGCGAATCAGCCCAAGTCGCAGGTTCCGCTTCCGGGCGCAGGCGCGCCTCCTGCGGGACAAGCTCCGCAAGGCGCGCAACCGGCGCAGCCCGCGCCGGCGCCGACCAAACCGCCGACGACGAAGAAACCGTAGTCCTTTTCGCATGAAACGCATCGCCGCTGTCGCTTCACTCGCTCTGTTCGCCGCCGGACCGGTTGCTGCTCAGCAACCGGTTCCGGCGACGCCGCCCGCCGCGCAAGCGCAGCAGCCATCGGTGCTGCTCGACGGCGTGGTCGCGGTGGTTGGCGATCAGACGATCACGATGATCGATCTCAGGGAGCGCGCGCTGGGTCGAATCCAGCGCGGTGAAGTGCCGAAGCCGGCGAATGACTCGTCGGAGCGGGCCCTCGAGATCGAGACGCTCGACGACATGATCCAGGAGGAGCTGCTGATTCAGAAGGCGGCCGACCTCAAGATCGAAGTCACCGACGCCGACGTCTCGCAGATGGTCGACCGGCAAGTGCGCGAGACGCGCTCCAAGTTCACGACGGAGTCGGAGTATCGAACCGCGCTCGCCCAAGCGTCGCTCGGCACGCCGGACGAATACCGCAAGTTCATGCTCGACCAGTACAAGCGCCGATTCCTCCTCGAGAAGGTCGTCAGCAAGCTGAAACAGGACGGCAAGATCGTCTCTATTCAGGTGAGCGACGCCGAGGTCGCGGCCGAGTTCAACCGCTCGAAAGAGTTTCTGCCGCCGAAGCCGCCGATGGTCACGTTCAAGCAGATCGTGATGGCGGTGCAGCCGAGTACCGCGGCGAAGGAAGCGGCGCGCGTACGCGCCGAATCGCTCCTCGTGCGCCTCAAGGCCGGCGCGGACTTCGAGCAAACGGCGCGGCACGAATCGATGGACCCGCTCACGAAGGAGTCGGGCGGCGATCTCGGCTGGGCGCGTCGCGGCGACAACGTTCCCGAGTTCGATCGTTGGCTGTTCGGCGGGCCGTTCCTCGCGCCCCTGGCGCCGGGACAACTCAGCGCAGTCTTCGAGACCGCACGTGGCTTCCACATCGTGCGCGTCGATCGCGTGCAGACGGGTGAGGTCAAGTCCCACCAGATCCTCATCATGCCGGCCATCGACTCCAACGACATTGCGCGCACGGCGCGGCTCGCCGACAGCGTGGCCGACAGGCTGCGCCATGGGGTGGCGTTCGACACGCTCGCCAAGAAATTCCACGACTACGCAGGCAAGGAGGAGACGAGCCTGCTGACGCCGTGGGTGCGCGACAGTCTTCCTGCCTCGTATCAGAAAGGCTTCGGCACCGCTAAGGCGGGCGACGTCGTCTCGTTCCAGATTCCCGGTTCGTCGCAGCGCCCCGACGTCCCAAAGTTCGTCGTCGTGCAGTTGCTCACGGCGGACGAGGGCGGTCCGCAAACACTCGGAGAGCTCAAGTCCGCCGTGCGAAGCGATCTCGCCCAGCGCGGCGGCGTTCGCCGCTACGTGGACCAGCTCAAGAAGCAGACGTTCGTGGCCATTCGGTACGACGCGTTGACCAGCAAGTCGGGCGACGCGACAAAGCCGCAGAATCCGTAGGGGGCCGACGCCGGTCGTGAACGAGGAACGCAAGGCGCTGCTCGCCGTCACGCTCGGCGACGCGCGCGGAATAGGACCGGAGATCATCGAGAAGGCGGCGGCGTCGCGCGAAGTGCGTGAGGCCGCCGATCTCGTTTTCGTGGGGCCCTCCGGCGCCGGCATCACCGTGACTGAAGCGACCGGATCGTGGACGCCGGGCGGTTCCGCCGGCGACGCGGGCCGTTTCGCGGGGCGCGCCATCGAGCGGGCCGTCGCGCTCGCCTTGCAGGGTGAAGTCGACGGCATCGTCACCGCGCCGATCGACAAAGCCGCGCTCCTCGCCGGCGGCTACTCGTTCCCCGGCCACACCGAGATGATCGCGACGTACACGGGACGCAAAGTCGCCATGATGCTCGCCGCGACGCGACCGTCGCCCGGTTCGAAGAGTCCGCTGCGCGTGGTGCTCGCGACGACGCATCTGCCGTTGCGCGACGTGCCCGCGGCGGTGACGACCGAAGCCATCGTGTCCGCGGCGAGCATCGCTCGCCGCGGTCTCATAGACTGGTTCGGCATCGCCGAGCCGAGAATCGCGCTCTGCGCACTGAACCCGCACGCGGGCGACGACGGACGTTTCGGCGACGAGGACGATACGGTGTTGCGCCCGGCGGCCGCCGCAGTCGGAGATCGCCGGGCCGTTTCCGGCCGACACGGTGTTCGTGCGCGCGATGCGCGGCGAGTTCGACGCGGTGATCGCGCCGTACCACGACGTCGGGATGACGGCGATCAAGGTCGCGTCCTTCGGCGCCGCGGTGAACGTCACGCTCGGCCTTCCGTTCCCGCGCACGTCGCCCGATCACGGCACCGCCCTCGACATCGCCGGCCGCGGCGTGGCCGATCCGTCGAGCATGATCGAAGCGATCCTCATGTGCGCCCGCATCGCGAAGCGAGTCGGTGCCGCCGCGCCGCGCGTGGCTAGTACACAGGCGTAGGCCGTCCGACAGAGTTGTGTCGCGGGGAACAAACAATGAGCCGTGGCGCTAACGCGGCTGATTCTTGTCGTCGTTCGTCGAGTGAGCCGCCCGCGCCGCGCCGAGATTCACCGCCAGTGAATCCACCCGCCGGCCGTCCATTTCAGTCACGCTGAAAACTGCGCCGCCCGCCGCGACGCGGTCGCCGACGGTGGGCAGACGCCCGAGCGCGCCGAAGACGAAGCCGCCGATCGTCGTGTAGTCCTCTTCCGGCACCTGGAGGCCGTAGCGCTCGTTCAGCTCGGCCACGTCCGTCGCGCCGGGCACGATGATGATGTCGGCGCTGGCGCGCTCCGGGTGCTCCGGAGGCTCGTCGTATTCGTCGAGGATCTCGCCGACGATCTCCTCGAGCAGGTCCTCCATCGTCACGAGCCCCGCCGTGCCGCCGTACTCGTCGAGCACGATGGCCATGTGTTCCTTGAGTCGCTTGAAGTCGGAAAGGACTTCCTCGACCTGCCTCGAGCCGGGCACGACGTGGACCTTTCGCGCGATGTCGCGCAGAGAGAAGTCGCGCGGCGGCGACCGCAGGATCGGGAGAAGGTCCTTGGCGATCACGATGCCGACGATGTCGTCGATCGTGTCCTCGTACACGGGGTAGCGCGACCGCCGGCTCTCCGCGATGAGGGCGACGATGTCGTCGAGCGTCGCTTCGATCGGCAGCGCGTCGATCGCCGTGCGCGGAGTCATCACGTCGCGCGCGTTCTTCTCGGAGAACTCGAACACTCCCTCGAGGAGGTCGGCGTCCCCCGTCTCCAGCGCGCCCCCCTCTTCGCTCTGTTCGACGAGCATGCGAAGCTCCTCGGCCGAGTGCACGTTCTCGCGCGCCGAGCGAAGGCCGAAGGTCTTCAATACGATCTGAGACGACCGGTTGAGGAGGCTGGTGAACGGCGTCATCAGCCAGGCGAAGGCGAGCAGCGGCGGCGTGAGCCATCGCGCAACGTCTTCCGGATGAGCCAGCGCCACGCCGCGCGGCGCGAGCTCGCCGAACACGACGTGGAGGAACGTGACGATGGTCAGCGCGATCGTAGCGCCGATGCCGACGCGCAAAGAAACCTCAATGAAAAAGGGCAGCTCGGCGAGCTGACGCGCAAACACACCCGCTAAAGTGCTTTCGGCCAGCGCGCCTAGGCCGAGGCTCGCGAGCGTCACGCCCAACTGGCTTGCCGAGTAGACCCGCGCGAGATTTGCGGAGGCGCGGAGGGCGAGCTTGGCTTTCCAGTCGCCGGTGCGCGCGATCGACTCCAACCGCGTCCTTCGCGACCGCACCAACGCGAACTCGGCGGCGACGAAGAAGCCGTTCACGAGCAGGAGAACGGCGATGGCGATCAGGCGCGCGAGCACGGGGTGAATCTAGGGCGCCCGTGGGTCACCGTCGATCCTGACGGGCGACGGGGAACGTACGTACAAGACCGGAGCGTCATGGGGCATTCACACGATCATCATCACCACGGCCACTCGCACGGCCACTCACGGCCACAGCCACACGCACGGCCCGGTGTACGGCGCGGGAGCGGCAGCCTCGACTCGCGCGCTGAAATGGTCGCTCGTTCTCACCGTCATCATTCTGATCGCCGAGGGCATCGGCGGATGGCTGTCCAACTCGCTGGCCTTGCTCGCCGACGCTGGACACGTCCTCACCGACGCGGGCGCGCTCGGCCTGTCGCTGTTCGTCGCCTGGCTCGCTCGCCAGCCGGGCTCGGGCGCGAAAACGTTCGGCTATCTGCGGTGGGAGATTCTCGCCGCGCTCATCAACGGCGCGACGCTGCTGCTGATCTCGGTGTGGATCGTGATCGAGGCGATCTCGCGCTTCAAGGCGCCGGAGCCGGTGTCCGGTGGTCTGATGATGGGCATCGCCATCCTCGGCTTCGTCGTCAATGGCGTCGCCGTGTGGCTCCTTCACGGTGTGCGCGAAGGCAGCCTCAACGTCCGCGGCGCGTACCTCCACGTGCTCGGGGACATGCTGGCATCCGGCGGCACCGTGGTGGCCGCCGTGATCATCCGGTTTTCCGGCTGGTTCGGCGCCGACCCGATCGCGTCGCTCCTCACGACGTTGCTGATCGTCGCCGGCTCGTGGCGACTGGTGCGGGAGTCCGTTGACGTCCTGCTCGAGAGCGCGCCGCCCCACATCGCGCTCGACGCGGTTCGAACGAAGCTGGAGTCCATCCCCAACGTCGAATCCGTCCACGACCTGCACGTCTGGACGGTGACGTCAGGGATGGTCGCGATGAGCGCCCACGCGATCGTGCGCGACGCGGGGTGCCACCAGGGCGTGCTCGAACAGGCCCACGATCTCCTTGTGGAGATGGGGATCCAGCACGTCACCGTTCAGCTGGAGTGCGAGGCGCTAGGAGGGAGAGAGCTGCACCCGCACCCATAGGGCCGCTGCGGAACTTCAGCCCGCGGCCGACTCGGCCTACGTTTCCGCCACAGTTCTCTTGTTGTTCGCTTTCCTGGATCGGATGCTCGCCGGTCAACTCGCCGCGAGCCTTGGCGTATTCGTCGCGTTCCGCGTAGCCGTACCCGCCGAACACTTCGCCGCCGCGCATGTAATCGTGTCCGTAACCGCGTCCGTGGGGATAATTCTCCAACGCGGCTTCGTCCGCCTGATTCATGGTCTCACCTCCGCGAATGGGCGTCCTGAGACTTGTCAGGGGATCGTACCCCCCTCCGCATTGTGCGTTCGACCGGGCTGTTACGCAAGGGTTACTCAGAGCGCTCCAGGCTGCTGCTTACGGCTTGCGGCTGCCCGCTAGGCTGACGGCAGCCGCTACCGGTCCCGCCCCCGCCCTGCATGTGGCCAACGTGCCACCTTATCTTTCAAGGCTATGCAAATCCGCAACATCGCTATCATCGCCCACGTCGATCACGGCAAAACAACGCTCGTGGACAAGATGTTGCGGCAGGCTGGGGCGTTCCGCGACAACCAGGTCGTGCAGGAACGCGTCATGGACTCGAACCCGCTCGAGCGCGAGCGGGGGATCACGATCCTCGCCAAGAATACCGCCGTCCACTGGCACGGCAACAAGATCAACATCGTCGACACGCCGGGACACGCCGACTTCGGCGGCGAGGTCGAGCGCATCCTGCGCATGGTCGACGGCGTGCTGCTCGTCGTCGACGCGTTCGACGGGCCGATGCCCCAGACGCGGTTCGTGCTGCGCAAAGCGCTCGCCCTGGGACGCACGCCCATCGTCGTCATCAACAAGATCGACAGACCCGGAGCAGACCCGCTCCGGGTTCATGACGAAGTGCTCGACCTGTTCATCGAGCTCGAGGCCGACGCGGCGCAGCTCGACGCGCCCGTCGTCTACGTCTCGGCGCGCGACGGCACCGCGACGATGGACATGGACCAGCCGCTCCAGGATCTCACGCCGCTCTTCGAGACGATCGTCGCCAAGGTGCCGCCGCCGCCGAGCGATGCGGCGAGTCCGTTCCAGATGCTCGTTTCTACCATCGACCACTCGCCATATCTCGGACGGCTGGCGATCGGGCGGATCGAGCGCGGCGTGGCGCACGTGGGCGACAACATCGCGCTGCTGCCGCTCGACCTGAACCAGAAGGTCGAGCAGGCCCGCATCACCAAGCTCTACACCTTCGACGGTCTCGATCGCGTCGAAGTGCCGAATGCGCCCGCCGGCGAGATCGTCGCATTGGCGGGGATCGAGGACGTCGAGATCGGGCTGACGCTCGCCGACATGGAGCACCCGGACCGTCTCGAGGGCATCGCCGTCGAGGAGCCGACGATCTCGGTGGACTTCATCGTCAACAACTCACCCTTCGCCGGCAAGGAAGGGAAATTCGTCACGTCGCGGCAGGTGCGCGAGCGCCTCTACCGCGAGCTGGAGCGCAACGTCGCGCTGCGCGTCGAGGACACGGATTCCACGGACACGTGGACCGTCTCCGGGCGCGGTGAGCTTCACCTGACGATTCTGATGGAGACGATCCGCCGCGAGGGCTACGAGTTCCAGGTCTCGCGCCCTCGCGTCATCACGCGCGAAGGCTCGCGCGGCGAGCGACTCGAGCCCTACGAGGAGCTGTCGATCGACGTCCCCGAGGAATTCCTCGGCACCGTGATCGAGAAGCTGGGCCCCCGGCGCGGCGAGATGCTGGAGATGAAGAATCCGGGGCAGGGACTGGTGCGGCTCATGTACCGCATTCCGGCCCGCGGCCTGTTCGGCTATCGTTCCGAATTCCTCACGGACACGCGGGGAACGGGAATCATGCACCACCGGTTCCTGGACTACGGCCCTTGGGCGGGGCCGCTGGCGGGCCGCACGCGCGGATCATTGGTCTCTATGGAGCATGGCACGATCGTCGCGTTCGCCCTGGCGAACCTGCAGGAGCGGTCCACACTGTTCGTCCAGCCGGGCGACGTGGTGTACGAGGGGATGATCGTTGGCGAGAGCGCGCGGCCGGGCGACATGGACGTGAACCCGACGAAGGAAAAGAAGCTCACCAACATGCGGTCCAAGTCGAGCGACGAGAACATCCAGTTGGAGCCGCCGCGGGAGTTGACTCTGGAAGCCGCCCTGGAGTATATCGAGGACGACGAGCTGATTGAGGTGACCCCGCAGGCGATCCGGTTGCGCAAACGCTACCTGAGCACGTCTGACCGCAAGCGCCAGTCGCGCGAGGCCAAGCGCGAACGCGCGTCGGGGTGACGTTTCGAAGGAAACGCGATACCCTTCTCGACCCCCTTCTTCACTCTTCGATCTCCAAAGGAGAACCGAGCAATGTCGGCCATGTTCGAGTCGTCGCATCCGTCGCGCCTTCTGGACGCCAAGAAGCGCGATGACGACGATCTCGACGACGAACCCCTCGACGACGACGATCTCGACGACGAGGACGATGATCTCGACGACGACGTCGACTTCGACGACGAGGACGACGAAGACGACGACGATGAGGACGAGGATGAGGACGAGGATGACGAGGACGACGAGGACGACGAGGACGATGAGGACCTCGACGAGTTCGACGACGAGCTCGTGGACCTCGACGACGAGTACGACGACGTCGACGAGGAAGATCGACCCCCGCGGCCAGGCCGCTACGAAGAGTGAGTGAAGGGCGCGGGACGAGAAGCGCGGCTTCGCGGCACGGTCGACGCTTCTCGCTCTGCGCGATAGGTGCCGCTGTCGGCTAGTAGGGTGGACAGGTGGACAGGTCGACGGGTGGACGGGCGAACAACCCAGCCGTCCGCCGTCAGTCGCCAGCAGTCAGTTCCCGTCACCCGTCCACCCGTCCACCCGTCCACCGGCAGTATCGCAGGCAACGTCATCGTCTCCACCGCGCTCGCCGCGCGACGGCCGGACTTCCGCATCTACGCCGACCCCGGCACCGGCTCCATCCCGCCCGCGCCGCGCTCCCGCGACCAACTGGCCGCGGAGCTGAAGAACGTCGTCATCTACCTCGAGGGCGATTCGACGACGCTCCCGGCATCGCCCGAGCGCGCCGAGCGCTATCGCCACGGCAGCATCGCCCAGCGCGACGAGCGCTTCGTCCCGCACGTCCTCCCGGTCCTCCGCGGCGCCGTTGTCCAGTTTCCCAACGAGGACAACGTCTATCACAATGTGTTCTCGCTCTCGAGCGAGGCGGCTCCGAACGGGAAAGGGTTCGACCTCGGCCGCTACCCGAAGGGCTCGTCGAAGTCCTGGACCTTCGACACGCCGGGAACCGTCCTGGTGTTCTGCCACATTCATCAGGAGATGAGCGCTGTCGTGCTCGTGCGTCCCAATCCGTACTTCGCCTCGCCCGCCGACGATCACCACTACGTGATCGACGACGTCCCCGCCGGCGACTACACCATCGTCGGGTGGCACGAGCGGGCCAACGCGGTCGTGAAGCGGATCCACGTCGTCGCCGGACAGACGACGTCGATGGACTTCAACATTCCGCTCGCTCCGGCGCCCAAGCCGTAGCGCGGCTCCATCTACGATGGCCGCGCCGACCACGCCCGCCGAGTCCGGAGCGTCGCTCTTCATGCGGCTTCGCCGCAGCGCGTTGAGCGTCAAGCTCGCCGCGCTCGGCGCCACGGTGACGGCGATCGTCGTCCTGCTGGCGTTTCTCGCGCTGAGCGTGGAGATCCGCGGCGACACCGAGCGCTCGCTCAACGCCGAGCTGCTGCGCAACCAGAAGACGCTGCAGCAAATCGAAGCGCACGACGCGTCGCAGCTCGTCTTCGCCGCGGGCCTCATCACGCAGGTGCCGAGCTTCCAGTACGACCTCTCGATCTACCGCGTCGAGAAGAACACCGCCGGGCGCTCGCGCACGGATCTCGTCAACACGATGGAGGACGAGCTCCGCACGCGGCTGCGCCGCGTGGACGGCGATCTGCTCCTCGTGACCGACGACTCCGGCCGCGTCTTCGCCGCGGCGGGATCCAACGGCATCACCGTTCCTCGCGGGACGAACCTCACGCCGCTCGGCGCCGTCGCGCAGCGCGCTCGACCCGCGTGCGCCGGCGGACGTGGGCGGTCTGGGCGTGCTGCGCACCGACGTCGGCTACTATCAAGTCGCCGCGTATCCACTCGTGCAGGCCGGTATCACGCTCGGCTCGCTCGTGCTGGGACGGCGGCTCGACTCGGCGTTCATCGCGTCGGCGCGCGCCACGTCGGACGCCGGCGTGATTCTCACCGCCGGCGGGACCGTCGTCGGTGTGGGTGATTCGGTCGTCGACGCGGCGGCGGCCGCGCCGCTCCTCGCGTCGCGCGGCACCGACACGGCGGCGGCCGTCGTGCGCGTCCGCGGCGCCGACTACGTCGTCGCTCCCGTTCTCCTCGGCGAGACGCAGGCGCGCGAGCCGGTGCGCCTGTGGATGCTGCATCCGCTCACCGCGCGCGTCACCGCCCTCATGCGCCCGCTGCGGACGAAGTTCTTCGTCTACGGCGCGTTCGCCGTGTTCGTCGCCGCCGTCGGCGCGGCGTTCACGGCGCGCACGGTCCTCGGCCCGGTGAAACGCTTCGTCGGATACATGCGCTCCGGCGCGGCGGCCGAGGAACGGCAGGGGGGCTTCGATGCATCAAACGAGGCGCTCGAGGTACGCACGCTCAACGAGTCGTTCAACCAGCTGATGGATTCGCTCGCCACGCGACGGCGGGAGCTGGAGGAACGGACGGCCGAGCTGATCACGGCGAACGTCGTGCTCACCGACGAGATCAGCGAGCGCCGGCGCGTGGAGCAGGCGCTGCGCGAGAGCCAGGCGCAGCTTCGCCAGTCGCAGAAGCTCGAGGCCATCGGCACGCTCGCCGGCGGCATCGCGCACGACTTCAACAATCTCATAACGGTCATCACCGGCTACACGCAGCTCGCGTTGATGCGCACGCCGCCGGGCACGCCCGAAGCGGCCGACCTGCGCCAGGTCGTCGACGCGTCCGACCGCGCCGCGAACCTCACGCACCAGCTGCTCGCCTTCAGCCGCAAGCAGGTGCTCCAGCCGACGGTGCTCGATCTGGGCGCCGTCGTCGACGGAATCGCCCCGATGCTCCAGCGCATCATCGGCGAGCACATCGAGCTGCGCATCGAGTCGGCCGGCCCGCTCGCCCGCGTGCGCGCCGACCGCGGGCAGCTCGAGCAGGTGCTGCTCAACCTCGCCGTCAACGCGCGCGACGCGATGTCCGGGCCGGCGGGCGGCAAGCTCACCATCGCCACGCGCACCGTTGTGACGTCCGGTCGCGCGAGCGCGGTTGAATTGTCGGTGAGCGACACAGGCGCAGGCATGACCGACGACGTCCGCGACCGGGCGTTCGAGCCGTTCTTCACGACAAAGGAACCGGGGAAGGGCACCGGCCTCGGGCTCTCGACGGTGTACGGCATCGTGAACCAGTCCGGCGGAACGGTTCGCGTCGACAGCACGCCGGGTCAGGGCACGTCGTTCACCATCGCGCTGCCGGCGTCGGAGATGGTCGGCGGCGGCGAAGCGCAAACGCCGGACGAGGGCGAGCTGCCGCGCGGCACGGAGACGGTGCTCATCGTCGAGGACGCGGAGGACGTCCGCATCCTCGCGCGACGGACGCTCCAGGAGCGCGGCTATACGGTGCTCGTGGCGCGCGACGCGCAGGAAGCGATCGAGATCGCCGGCGCGCGGCCCGTCGATCTGCTCCTCACCGACATCGTGATGCCCCGCACGAGCGGACCGCAGCTCGTCGCCAAGTACGCGTCGATGAACGACCGCCCGCTCGTCGTGTACATGTCCGGCTACGCCGACGACGCGCTGTCGCAGTACGAGCTCGACCCGGCCGTGGTATTCGTCCGCAAGCCCTTCACTCCCTCGACGCTCGCGCGCGTCATTCGCTCGGCGCTCGACGCGCACAAGGCGGCGGGGGCAAATGCTGCGGACTGAACTGGAGGCCGGACAGCCGGACGGCTCGACAGCTGGACAGCCGACGAAACGGTTTGCTGTCCTGCCGTCAAGCCGTCAAGCCGTCAAGCCGTCTCATTTGCGCGCTGCTGCTCGCGTTACTCACGGCCGTCCCAGCGCGCGCCCAGGGCGGCATCCTCATCCAGGGCATCGCCGACGCCGAGGGTTGGTTCACCAACAACTCGTCGAATCTTCTCACGAGAAACGCCGGACGGCCCGCCGGGTTGCTGCGCCTCGATCTGTGGGGCGCCGCCGAGCCGGTGCACGGGCTCGTGTTCTACGCCGAGGGCGCTGGTGAAAGCGGCCCCGCCGGACCGGAACGCAGCAACGACGACCAGCTTCTACCGGCAACCAGCTCGGCGTCCGCTACGCGACGACGCCGGCGTTCGTGGTGGACGTCGGCAAGATGACGCCCGTCATCGGTACGTTCGCGCCGCGCCACTTCTCGACGCGCAATCCGCTCATCGGCACGCCCGACGGCTACACGCTTCAGTATCCGCTGGGAGCGAAAGTCTCCGGACGCGTGAGCATCTTCGACTATCGCGTGGCGATGGTTTCGCTGCCGACGACACACGTCGGCTACGAACCTGAACCCAGCGCGAGACTCCGGCCGGCGGTCGGCGGAGGAATCACGCCGATCGTCGGTCTGAGGCTCGGCGGTTCGTTCACCGTCGGTCCCGTACCTCAACAAGGACGACGCGGCCTCTCGCTCCGGCCGGAACGACGCTGGTCCGACTTCCACCAGCGAGTGGCGGCGCTCGACGCGTCGTACGCGCGACGGCTACCTCGAGACGCACGCCGAGGCGGCGCGAGGAGTACGTACGACGTTCCTGGGCACGCGGTTCGGAATCACCGGCTTCACGTACTACGGCGAAGCGAAGTACACGTTCACGCCTCGCTTCTTCCTCGCCGCGCGCGCTGAGCGCAACAAGTATCCGTTCATCCGCCCGTCCGTCGACCCCGTCGCGTCGTACACCGCGCCGTCTCACCGACTTCGTCGACGGCGAATTCGGCGGCGGCTACCGGGTGTCGACGAGCGCGCTGCTCAAGGTGTCGGTGCGGGGAGATCGCTGGTGGGTGAAGCCGGGCGCGGGGTTCAGAGGGCAGGGCGGCCACGCCATAGCGATCCAGCTCTCACAGGCGTTCGACCTGACGGATCTGATCGATCGGCACGAGTGAGAGAGATGCTGTCTTTCTCCCTGCCTAGCATTGTGGCCGTACGCCACGTTCGCGCTCACACGCTCTGGCTTCAATTCAACGACGGGCTCGAAGGGGAGATCGATCTCGCGTCGCACTTCGGGGAACTGTCGGGTCCGGTCCTCGCACCGCTGCGCGACGAGCGGCTTTTTTCGAGAGTTCGCATCGACGCCGGCGCACTCGCCTGGCCGAATGGCGCCGACTGGGCGCCCGAAGCGCTCCACGGACTGCTCGCGGCGACGAAAGGGGATCATCGGCGTGCGAACGATGCCGAATTGTGGAGCGAGCTCCGGCAGCGTACTGGAATGCCGGAGATCAGCCGCTTTTATGGCATTGTCATCACGATGTACTACGTGGATCACGCGCGCCCGCACTTTCACGCCCGCTTTGGCGAGCACTCGATTTCGATGGAAATCGACGGCGACGGATTGAGCGGGTCATTCCCGCCGCACCGCTTGCCGCTCCTGTTCGCGTGGCGGGATGCACATCGAAAGGAGCTGCTGAGCAACTGGGAACGGCTGCGGCAGAGCCAAGCGCCGATCGCGATTGCCCCGCTGGAGTAGAACGCGCGCGCGGGCGCCGATACTCACGAAGCGTTCGATTGACCGAGTCGTCGAGTGCCACTAGCTTTCCCGGTTCGACGAAATGCCCGTAAGGGCCTGTAGCTCAGGTGGTTAGAGCGCACGCCTGATAAGCGTGAGGTCGGTAGTTCAACTCTACCCAGGCCCACTGCAAGCGCCGCAAGCACTTACCTGCTTGGCGGCGTTTTGCTACCCACCAACCAACGGGTACCAAACGGGCCAGTAACGGGTACCGGTGGCCAATTGGCCAGCGCCGAGCTCGATCGATGATTTCGTTGGCGAGGATTGGGTCGCTTCCGTCCGCGAAAATGTGCGAGCGCCTCGAAGCCGGCCCCACTTCTAGTCGGCGCGCAACGCCTGCACCGGATCGATCTTGGTCGCGCGACGGGCTGGCACGTACGCGGCGAGCGCGCCGACGGCGAGAAGCACGAGACAGGAGCCGCCGAGGGATATGGGATCGGTCGGCGCGACCTCGAAGAGCAAGCTCGCGAAGAGCCGCGAGACCGCGAGCGCACCGATCAACCCGATGGCCGCCCCGATCCCGGTCACGATCGCCGCGCGTCTCAGCACCTCACGGCGTACGCGGTTCGGCGACGCTCCGAGCGCGACCCGAATCCCGATCTCGCGTACTTGATCCCGCACCAGCGACGACATCACGCCGTACAGGCCGATCGCGGCAAGCAACAAAGCCACCAACCCAAACCCCGACATGAGCGTCGCGCCCAACCTCGGCTGCGCCAGCGGCTCGTCGAGCATCTGATCCATCGTGCGAGTCTTCCAGAGTACGGTGCGCGGATCGGCGGCGATGCCCGCGGCCTTGAGCGCCGGCTCGAGCGCATGAACGTCCACGATGCTCCGAACGGCAAAGCCCCCTTGCCACCACGCTTGACGCGTCGGGAAATAGACGATCGGCGCCACGTCGCGCAGGGAGCGCAAATGCGTGTCGCTCGCGACGCCGACCACGGTGCGCCACGCGTTGCCACCTGGCGTGTAGGACGTGTCTCCCGGCATGCGAATCCGCTTGCCGATTGGATCCTGGCCGGGCCAGAACCGGCGCGCGACCGCTTCGCTCACGACGGCGACGTAGGGCCCCGACTTGCGGTCGTCGTCGGTGAACGCTCGACCTTTGAGTATGCGAATACCGTATGTCTTGAAGTAGTCGGGTCCGCCGATCTCGAGGGGAAGGGCGGGGTTCTTCTCGGCCTCCTCCTTCGTCTGTCCCTCGAGGTCGATGCGCTGCTCCACGATGTTGAGGCCGATCAGCGGCGGCGTGTAGATCGGGGTCGCCGCGGTCACGCCGGGAATCGCCTCGATGGCGGCGAGGAGGCGATCCGACAGCTCGATCATCGTTCGATAGGAACGGTATTCGCGCCCGTTCCACGAGTACGAGAGAATCGACAAATGCTCGCTGACGTAGCCTGCATCCTGGTTCTGCAAGCGGGCAAGGCTTCGAGCCAGCAGCGCCGCGCCGCCGAGCATGATCATGGCGAGCGCGATTTGCGAAGCGACGAGCGCCTGGCGCGCGGCCCGGCGCCGACGCGTCTCGCTGCCTGATCGGCTGTCGAACCGAAGCGGCGTCGCGAGATTGCTGCGCGCGGAGAGGACAGCGGGGGCGATACCGAACAGCATGACAGCGGCGGTCGAGATGCCGATGGCGGCGAACAGTGGTGCGCCGCTCAATTGCACGTCGTCGAGACGCGGAAGGTGTGGGGGCGCGATGACGACGAGCGCGCGAAGCAGTCCCACGGCCAGCGCGAAGCCAAGTACGCCGCCCGCGATGGCGAGCGCCCCGGCTTCGACCATCAGTTGGCGAACGATGTCGCCATAACCGGCACCGAGCGCCCGTCGCACCGCGATCTCGCGGGCGCGGCCGGATGCGCGCAAGAGCAGCAAGTTGCCGACGTTGAGACACGCGATGAGGAGCAGCAGTCCTACTGCGGCGGTGAGCGTGTCGAGGACGGGCCGCACGTCGCCGAGGACGGCGTCGGTGAACGTCGTCGCGTGAGCGCCGCGAAACCGCGCGTTCGGGACCTCGCGGTTCTCTATGCCGACGTACTCCTGGCTCGCCGCGCCGAGGGTCGTTCCTGGGGCGAGCCGCGCGACCGCGATTGATGCCACGCTGCTGCCCCATCCTTGCCACATCGGGTACCAATACTCCGCGCCCGACGGGAAGCTGAAGCCCGGCGGCGCGACGCCGATGACCCGATACTCCCAGCCGAGCAGCGGCTCGATGAGCCTGCGTCCGATGACGGATGAGTCTCCGCCGAAATGCGATTGCCACGCCTCGTAGCTGAGGACCAGCGCCTTCGAGGCCGTTCTTCCCGTGATATCAAACTGCTCGCTGGCGTCGTCGTCGCTCGAGTGAAAGAGGCGGCCGAGCACGGGACGCACGCCGAGGACATCGAAGAAGTTGCCGGTCGCCATGGCGCGGTTGAGCGTCACCGTGCGCTCGCCATCGAGCAGCGGCGCACCGATCGCGGGCCAGTGCGCGACGGCGGCGACGTCGCGAATCGTCTTGCCCTCGCGGCGGAACACCTGCAGCGGCTTCGCCCCGACGGTCACCTCGACGTTCGGGTCGTCGCGATACGTCCACATCACTGCGATGCGATCCTGATCGACGACGGGCAGACGGCGGATGAGCACCGTCCGAAACACGGTGAACATGGCGACGGACATCCCGATACCCAGCATGAGGATGATCGACGCCGTCGCGAAAAAGCCGGGCGTACGTTGGAAGCCGCGGAGCGCAAAGCGCGCGTCCTGGCCGAGCTTGCTCACGAGGTCGGTTCGGCCGGCACGTTTGACGACCGAGCGATCGTGCGCCTTCAATCGCGCCTCGACAGCGCCGAGATCGCCGAGTCGTTCACGCGCCGCGCGCTCCGCGTCGGCGCGCGACATGCCGCGCGCCTCGTATTCGGCGACGCGAGCGTCGAAATGGAAGCGCAGCTCGTCATGGACGTCCGCGTCGGGGTCGGCACCCCAAAAACGGAAATAGCGTCGGAGCTTGTCGGGGATGATCGGCATCGTCAGTCGACCGAAGGCGCGGTGCGAAGGACGCGCGTGATCGCGCCGGAGTACCGGAGCCAGATGGCGGCTTCACTTCGGAGGTGCGCGCGGCCCTTTGCGGTGATCTTGTAGTAACGGGCGCGGCGGTTGTTCTCGGACAGCCCCCACTCGGACGTCACCCAGCCGCGGTCCTCCACACGACGCAGGGCGGGATAGAGCGACCCCTCCTCGAGACGGAGCACGTCTTGGGTTGCATCCTCGACCCATCGCGCGATGCCGTAGCCGTGGGCCGGCCCGGTGAGGAGTGCCTTGAGGATAACGATGCCGAGCGTGCCTTGAAGGAGGTCGCCGGAATTGGAGGCCATGATTCGAAACCGATCCCTGGGCAAGACTATGGAAGAGAGTCTATGACGAGGGACGAACCTCCGCAAGCATGCGCGGTCGAACTCGGCGCATCGGCCTTAACTCGGTGGGATGGGTAGAGGATCGACGGCTAGATCGATGTCCACCGAGTCATGGTAAGAGCACGCGCGTGCGCGCACCATCGATGCCGCCGGGAAATCGCTGTGCGATCAACTGTGCCGCGCGACGACTACCGCGATCGCGAGTGCCGGCGGCAGGGCGAGGCCGATGATCGGCAGGTTGGCCTGTCCGGACAGGCCAACAAGATGTGCGACGAGCGCCAGGACGCTCATCGTCACCGCCGCCGCGCACACGAAGCGTGTCGGCCGCACGGCTTTACGCGACCAGACGAACCTGGGCAGCAGCAGGACGAGAACGAGCCAGAGCGGATTGAAGAGCAGAAGATTTTCGTTGCCGTGCGCGATGACGTGGTTGGTGACCGACCAGAGCAGTGTGAGTGCCACGCCCAACAAGCCGACGACGAGCGCCCAGAGCCCGAGGAGCGTCGCCGTCACGCCACGGATCCATGGGGTGTCTTTCGTGGACGCCACGCCGAGGCACAACAGGAGAATCGCAAACGTGCATCCGGCGATTCCGAGCTTGACGCCGAGCTTTGGCGGCCGCTCGGGCTCAGGGCCTCGCGTCGACTGGAAGAGAACGCGCTCGCTCTTCACGAGCGGGCGGGCATCTGTCGGCGAATCGAGCTGGGTCACTGCCAGATAGTCGTGCAGTTGTCGCGGGAGGAACATTTCATCCCACACGGCGATCGGGCGATCGGCCGGCAGTCCGAGGGCAATATCGACGCCGAGCATCGTCCAGAAGCTGCCCTGCATGAGGCGCAGCGTGTGCCATCTATAGGTGGTGCCTTTCCGGTGGCTCGCGCCCGAGAACAGGCTGCCTCCGAGCGCGCGGTCGAAGATGTCGCGAATGCGCGTCGAGCAATTGTCTCGAAAGTCGTCATACAGGTAGTTCACGTTCTCGGGACGCGCGTTGGTGCGGATGGCCGCGAGGATCGTTTCCTTTTGCTCGGTCGTGAGATCGAGCTCCTGCGCCACTACCGTGCGATTCCAGTAGCGGTACTCGAGAAGGATGCGTTCCATGGAATCGCCACCCATCGAGTACAGCCGCTTGCCCCTGAGATAGCGCTGAAGAAAGTGCGGCTGCCGGAAGTCGAACACGCCCCAGTTGAAGACCGTGTCGCGCGACGTCGGGTTGTCATGGATCCAGATCGCGCTGTGACCGAACAACTCCCAGACGTTCTCGCCGTTCCCCATAGTGAGCAGCGAAATCGTGACGTTCGCGCCGTTCTCGTGGAGCGCGTCGGATGCGATGAGCGAGGCCTTAGACGCTAGCAGCGCTCTGATGCTCGCGGAAGCCAATTTTGTGAACTGACACTTATTGCCTGTAGATAGGACACAGTCATGAGCGCCTTACACCACCGCAAGGGGCGGCGGCGTGTCACGATCATTTGGAACTGACGGGATCATTAGCGCCGACTCGGCCATAGGCGGGGATAAGATTAGAGCGCTCTAATCTTGTGATTAACGTAAAGATCCCCTTGCGCGATCCGCACAATGATCTTAGTCTGACCGGCGCCGAGAGCTGCGGCTGCTTCTTGAGCACTTCCTGAGCTCCCGCGAAGCCGCAGGAGCCGCGAACTGAGTCAACCGCCTCTCCACCCTGCGGTCGATTGTCGCGGACTACACGTGCGGCGATGCGCCACTTACGCCGGCTGCGGCGTCTGGTACGTGCGGCAATCCAACATCTTGGTTTCCTTCCGGAGCGCGTCAACGCGCAGCAGTCGCGCGTTGTTGATCGAGTCTGTCGCAGCCTAGTGCCGCCAGAGCGGCGGGAGCACGCACGCCTTTTGACGTGTGCTAAGCGCAACCTTCATATCATCGCGTAACTCTCGTCACGGCGGGGAAACTGGGCGATGACGGCGGCGCCCCCGCGGCGGCGGTCGGATCGGCCGGCGGCCACGCGCAGGACCACATCATGTCTGAGGAACGTATGCGACCAATCCGCACGCAGATCATTCGCCGACACGGGAATCGCCTTTGGCTCGCGGTTATCGCCCTCGTCGTCGTGGCACTAGCCTGTCAAGACGTTACGCCGCCAGCGACCGCACGCCGTCTGTCACCGGCGGCGCCGCACCGGTCAACCGTGGTGACTCCGGGCAATATGCAGGGTTGGGTTTTCTACGACGACCAGCACGACACCCTGTGCACGGTCGCCACCGTGTGTCAACTCGTGCAGGGGCCAGCCCCGGTACCGCTAGGCAGTGGCAGCGCCGAACTGGCAACGCCAACGGCGAGCGACGGCAAAGCGCTTCTCCTTCCCGCATACGCGGGCACGAGGTTCGATTCGATCACAGATCTCCACTATTCGACCTATCGGCAGACCGCGGACCCGGGAAACAACCTCGCGATCTCGTTGCAGTTCAATGTCGACTACGACCTGACCGACACCGCGCACGCCTATCAGGGTCGGATCGTGTTCGAGCCGTATCAGGGGATCGGCGGGAACGTTCCCCAAGACACGTGGCAGACCTGGGACGCGAAGGCGGGTAAATGGTGGGGTACCAAGAGCTCGGTACGAAAAAACGGCGGGGCGGTCACGAACCCCTGTGTACAGGCAACACCCTGCACATGGACCCAGTTGCTCGCGGCATTTCCTGACATCGGCATCCACGCGACGTTGGGCGCCGTTGTGCTAAAGGCAGGTTCGAACTGGGCCGGATTCCGCGGCAACGTGGATCAACTTGTCATCGGCGTCGGTGGGACGACGGCCGTGTTCGACTTCGAGTTACAGGCGCCGCTCGTGCACCTTCATACGTTGATTCCGGCGAGCGTCGCGGGGACCCACCTACCGGTCGACTCGGACTATACGCCGGGCGCCGTCGTGCGCTTCGAGTTTTCAGCAGCGCCCGGCCACGACAGCGTTGCGGTCGTTGTCGACGACACACTTGCGACTGCAAGCGACTCCGTCGTCATGAATAGCCCGCACACGATCGAGGCCGATGCCGATTCCATTGTCGTGCCGAGTGCGGCGATCGTGGATCTCGAAAACCGACTTAGTTCAATACTAGCCGCCCCCGATATCCCAGCGGCCTACAGCGACTTTCTGCAGTGGTACCTCGATCGGGCCACAGTGGTGGGAAGCGATTCCCTTCAGGCTCAACTGGAGTTCGCCAGTCGATTGGCGATCGATCCGTATCGCGATGCCGCCGCCCTAATCGCGTTCGATAATGCCATGGCCGGAATCGTCACGGAGGTCGATCATTTCGATGGTGCGGACTTCACGTACTACTACGCGCCGGAGGATTACGGGGGCGGCGCCGTCGCGAATTCAGTCCGGAGTCAACAACCAGTTCAGCCGCTGCACGGTCGTACGGGCACTCACCGCGTACCACCGGCGCTCCTTTCTCGAGGGCCCGGACGCCGGACCGCGAGCGGCTCATTGCGATCGGCGGCCACGATCGACGAACAGACAGCGTGGACCGACGAGCCGATCACCATCATTTATGTCAATGGGATCTTTACTCCCAATGTGACCAACGTAGCGGGACAGCACAGCGCCGTCGCAACAACCGACCGGTTGCGTAAACTGGTGTATAGCATGCCCGGAGTGGTGGATGCCAGCGGAAATGCCAACTCGGTCGCGGTCACAAATTTCTACAACCGGAACCTCGCGGCGCAGCTCGCTGCGTACGACGCGTCCCACGCTTGCATTGCGCAGAATCAGCGTAGGGGCGGGTTATGGTCAACCCTGGTCGCGGGCGTCAAATATGCGAAATGCAAGGGCATCCACTATGTCAAATCTGTAGTCGAAAACGATATCTCAGAGTCAATCATCGAATTCGTCCAAAATCGCTTTCACTTGGACTCGCCACTTGTCGCCGACGTGGACAACCTTGCAGCGTTCATCCACAGACTCCACCAGCAAGACACTCACACAATCCTGTTGACGCACTCACAGGGAAACATGCTGACGGAGGCGGCTATAGAGAGACTTCCGAACCTGGAGGGGCTGCCGCTCGAGACTCGCTACTGTACGGCACAGCTGACCATGGCATCGCCAATCGCGAGCCCCACGTTCCGATTCGATCATAACTACCTGCGTGGTTTCGATGTGAACGGGGACGAACTTCTCGTCCTTGGCCTCCCGAACGACTTCACCAAGGTCGACACCGATACCTCAACAGCGGGCTTTGTTGACATAACGAGTTTGATAGCGGCTAACAAATCGCTGACGGAGATCGAAGCGGCCAGAGCGCGCTGGGGAACAGCTATTCACAATGTCGACTACAGCTACTTCACCTATCCTGCCAGCGTCAATCGCGTCAAAACGCTATTGGGCGAGCTACGTGACGAGTGCGACGCCGGTACCATTCAAGTTGCTCCGGACCCGGTCACCGTCCTGCTAGGCGACTCGTTGAAGGCCACGGTCACGGTTCTGAGCCGCGCCGGTGATGTTCTCCTCGGGCGGCCCTTCGTCGGCAACGGTCTCCGGGCCAACCTCCAAAACGACTCTGTGATCGTCGCCAATGCACCGACGTCGGGGGCCGAACTCGTCCCGGTTCAATTTTCATCGACCCACAAAGTCCTCGGCTTCGTGTCGGTGACGGTACCGGCGGTGCCGTTCCCGGCCACGATTCGTCAATACTTGGGGTCAACCTGGATTGACACAGCAGAACACAGCCAGAACGATTCGACGTCAGGCATTCCACCGAGGCCGCCTGAGCCATCCTGGGATGGGACGCCAGGTGATTGCAATAGAGGGGTGCAAACCACCGCCGGCACGGCCTGGATACTTTGGGCGCAACAATGCAGTCGACTCTACGTGCTCCAAGTGCCTGCCGATCCGATGCCGGTTCGCACGAAGCTGAGCGTGCAGACGGCCAACTATCCGGACGGCGCGTTGACCCAGGGTGGGCCCAACGGCCTTCTCTTGAGTCCTGGCATTCCGTTCGTCGACACCCTCACGGCCTGTGGCAAAGACTACTGTCTGAAAGAGGTGGTCCTCCAATCACTGAACGTAAATAACGTCGTCATGACGAGTGATACAGTTTGCCTCTCCGACCGCTGCGGCGCATCACAGAGTCGCGTGCGAAGGCCCGCAACTCCGCTTGCAACCGACAGACCGAAACGACCCGCGAGTACCGACGCTAACTCAGTCGCGCCGAAATCTGTCCCGCAGCCCGACTCGATCCTCAGGCGGCGGCTCTCACCCATGCCGTTCCACCCATGACCAAGCATTGCCAGCTGAGCTTCCCAATGCGTCTCGCGACAACCATATCACTGCTTGCTGCAGTCGGCACCGGGGCCGCGTGTCAAGCGGGGCGGTCCCCGGCGTCGCGCACGGCTGCGGCGGCGCAATGGAGCAAAGACTCCGCGAAGTACAGCGAGGATTCGATAAAATGGGTGCACGACTCCATCGTCGTCGACTCCATCTCGAGGACCGTCAACACCGACTCGCTGTACCGCCTCATCCGAGCGCAGCTGCGCGCCGACAACCCGGTCCCGATACAGCGAGCGATCGATTGCGAAATGGCAAGACTAAGCTGGGGCCACGGTGCCAACGCCACCCACGACGCCTTTCAACGCATGGTCGACACGGTTTTTCGACCGTCCGACGCGGCGGACAAGAAGCGCGTTGACACCCGTTTGAGCGGCATGTCGGTTGACGAGATGGTTTCGATGGGTGTAGGCGAACGGCAGTGCGGAAAATTCTCGCGATGGGGGCCCCAAAACCCGCCAAGCATCGGTGGGACATCGCTCGATACTCGAACAGGTCGGCCGGCGAGACCCCAGCGGCCAAGAAACTAGTTCTAGATGGGCATGCGTCAGAATTCGTTCACGACGTCGTGACCAAAGATTGGAGTAGTAGCCCGAACTGGCAGGATGATTGTCTTGTTAGCGGCGGGTGAAGATTTCGCAGAATCGGCGGCCTAAAATGTCGCAGCTCGGCCTTCGTTCCGGTGCTGTGAGCCCCAATTCGTGAGACAGCTTGGGGTGACCAGTTAGACCAATTCCAAGACCTCACTGCCATACTGCTGCGGCGAGCGATAGCCGAGCGCCGAGTGCGGCGCGATGGTGTTGTAGTCAGCGATCCATCCCGACACCTGATCCAACACCGTCTCGGCGTCGCTCAGATCGGCGCCGCTCACGTAGTCGCGTCGGAGCGTGTTCACGAAGGCCTCCGACATCCCGTTGGATTCCGGACTCGCTTTGGGTGTCGTAATCGGCTCCAAGTTGAGCCGCTCGGCGGTGCACACCGTGTCGAGCGCCGTATAGATCGATCCATTGTCGCTCAAGAACTGGATTGGCGCCGCCGGCCGCTGGCCCTCGCCAAACCGCCGGGTCACGGCGCTGCGCATCAGCTGCTGAATCTCGCGCGCGGTGAGATCCCGTGCGACCGCGGTCCAGGCGAGACACTCACGATCGTGGCAGTCGAGGACGAAGCCCACCTGCACGAGCTCACCGTTCCAGCACGCGATCTCGAGCCCGTCACTGCACCAGCGCTCGTTCGACACGGCGCGCTGAATCTGCCCCGTGTGGGCGCGACCGGTCCGTCGGCGCGCCGACTTCGGCAGCTTCCACCCGGCGATCTCCATCACGCGACGAATCCGTTTCAGGTTGTAGCCGGTCGCAAAGGCCCGGGTCACGAGCGCCCGCGTCCGGCGCGACCCGTACGTGGCGCGCGTGCGGATGACCTCTCGAATCTGCGCCGTCACGACGCGATCGTCCGCCCGCGCATAGCGGCGGCCTCGCGGGTGTTCGGCGCGATACGCGGATGCCCGGCCGATGCCGAGCACGCGGCAGATCGAGGCGATCTTGCGTCCGGTCATCGCTTGGACACGCCGTACCAGCGTGGCTTTTTTTTGACTTCGTCGCGCGCGGCCTGGAGAATCTCGACCTCCATCGTCTTCTTGCCGAGCGCCCGTTCCAGTTCCCGAATGCGGAGCTGCGCCGCGCGGAGCTCACTCGCGGGCACCACGTCCTCGTTGGCGGCGACCGCCGCCCGGCTGCCTCGATCGACGAGGTGCTGCCACCGCCGCACCACCGATTGATCGATGCCTAACTCGCGACTCAACTCCGCGAACGTGATCTCCTTGCGGAGAACGCGAGCGACCTGCTCCCGCTTAAACTCGGCGCTGAAGAGCCGCCGTCCATCCGAACCCCGGCGCTGTGTTTCCATCGAACGATCCTCAGTTGAAAAGCCAACCTACGCTCTCCAAACTGTCTCGTCCATTTGGGGCTCACAGCATCGGTGCGCAGACGTCTGTCGAAAAATGGCTGCCTAGGTCGGGGAGGCTGGGCAGTTTGCTGCTCAGTCAAGCAGGGCCGGCGCCCGTTGCATTCGGAGGGGCAGTTCGGCAATGCCTCGGCGCGCACGGGCGCGCTGCAAGGGGCGCGCTATTTAGGACCCTTTGTCGGTACCCGTTTAGGTACCCGTTCGTCCAAAAGTCCGGACAAATGCGGCCGGCAAATGGTACGTTGGTAGTGGCTTCTGCAGGGTTAACCGGCCGCGTGCCGGACTTTGGGCTGTGCTTTGCACAGCTGATAAGCGTGAGGTCGGAGGTTCAACTCCTCCCAGGCCCATCCCCTTCGAGTCTGGTTGCCTCGCTTGGCGTTACATCGCAATGCGAGGTTTTCCTTTGTCGGTCGATCTTGGGCCGTGCTGTCCGTTGCGCTGTCCCCGTCGGCCAACGCTCCGTACGCAATCGAGCCAACCAGTCCCAAACGGTTGGCTCGGCTTGTTCCGGCGGCCTTGACCGGAGGAGCTAGGACGGCGAGGGCAACGCCCCGATTGCAGTTCTCGAGAGACGGCGAATGTCTTGCGTCGCTGCCGGATCCCGGTTCGCCAGTACGACGACGACGTACCCAAGGTCCGGATAGATGTCGAACACGTTGTTGATTCCGAGTCCCGTTCCACCCTGACTGACGATCCGCGCGTTTCCCGTTGATCCGACGAAGAAGCCGAATCCGAACCCGGCGCTAGCGTCCAGCTGACCCGTCGGCAAAGCGCTCGACCAGAGCGACGTTGTCATGCGCGACAATAGTCGCCCTCGAAAGAGCGCATCGGCGAAGCTCGTAAGATCCGCCGCCGTAGAGGAAGCAACAGCGCCCGAGCCGTCGAATCCTGAGTGCTTCATTCCGGCCGGAATGAAAACGCGATCCCGCATGTAGGTCGCGACCCGCTCACCGTTGACTCGCTCGATCACTTTGCCAAGCAGCGTGTAGTCGGCCTCCGCGTCGTGAAAAGCCCCGCCGGTAGAGTGGGTCAGCAGTTGACGAATGGTGATTCGCCGAAACTTCACTTGCGAGACCACGGAATCGGGGAGATAGCGGGAGACGGCTGAGTCCAATGCGATGGCTCCACGCTCGACCATTTGCGCAATCGCGACGGCGACGAATGTTTGCGCGATGGAGCCGGTGATGAACTCAGTGGATGCCGATATCTGGGCGTGGTCGGCCATGCCGAACGTTCGCTCGAACAGTCTTACTCCGCCTGGCGGCGTCCCGCGGCCCGCACGTGCAATCAGGATGATGCCGGAGAATTGTTGGGTCTTGAAACGTGCAAGAGCGGCGCTGTCGATCGAGCGAAACAACGGCGCGAGGCTGGTGTCCACCGGCACCTGCTGCGCGCACAGTTCGGTCAACGGCACCGCCAGAAGCAAAAGCGTCGAGCGCAGCATCTGGCCTCCGAATGGAGCTGGATGAGCCTCAGAGACACTCAGCGTGCTTCGAATGTTCCAGAGCCTGAATGATATTACTAGCTGATAAAGACTGCGCAGGGGCTGTTCTTGGCCTTAGCGCGCTCGACGGCCTCCTCCCTGCCTCGCGCGGCGAAGGCGCCAGATGGTTGTCGACCGGCCCCTGTCCGCGAAGGCTGCCCGGCCGATAAGCGTGAGGTCGGTAGTTCAACTCTACCCAGGCCCATCGAAAGCCCGTTGCCCCGCCTCGATCTACCCGGTCGGCGGGGCTTCGTGTTTCCCCCGCGAAATTCCGCACCCGCCAACGTGCGAGAGGAAGATCAGCAGCGAAACGATGTTCTCGGCATCTCAGCTACTTGAGAATCGCGAGATCTCCCGTGGCGGTGCCGAAGGGGCCGCCCGCGATCGCGGAGAGAGCGCCCGTCGTCTGGTCGATGGTGTACGCGGCAATCGGCGAGGACAGGTAAGAGGCGTACAAGTAATGCCCCGATGCGTCGACGGCGACATGAGCCGTGCTCGAAAAGCCAAAGGGACTGCCCGCTACCGCCGTCAGCGCGCCGCTCGCCGCATCCACCGCGTACGCGGCCACTCCAGAACCGGTTGCAACGAACAGGAATTTGCCGCTCGGATCGAGCACCAGTTCCCTCGGCGAACCGGGCGAGGCAAAGGGTGAGCCATTGACCGGCGAGAGCGCGCCCGTGCCGGACGCAATCGTGTACGCCTCGATCCGGCCTAGCGTGCTAAGGGAAGACAGAAAGAGGAATTGGCCATTCGGTGAGATCGCCATTCCCGCGTCGCCTGGGAAAATGGTGTCGGACGGTGCCAGCGTGTTCACTGCCAAGGGGCTGAGCGCGCCCGTCGCACTCGACACGGAGAATGTCGAGATCCTACTCTGGCCCGGGCCGCTCGCGAGATAGACGAAGCGCCCGTCTGGAGTCACCGCCGCCGCGGCGCCGGCTCCGGGAGAGTCCGACCTCGAGTCGACAGCAGCGAGGATGCCGTCGGCGCCGACGCTATATGTCGCCAGGCCCGTACCGGTTGGGGCGTAGACGCGGTTCCCGTCGGGGGACACGGCGATTCGGCCATTCAGCGCGATGGCAAACGGCGCTCCGCTCGTCGCAGTAGGCACACCAGTCGAGGGATTGGCGGACCACGCTTCGATATTGGCGCCGGCGACCGCCAGGTAGACGACGCTTCTCGCGTGATTGGCCGACAGCCACTGGGTAAACGCCGCCGGCTCGGAAGCCTCCGCCGCGAAGGGACTTCCCGCGATGGGTGTGAGAACGCCGTTGGACGCATTGATCGCGTAGGCCGCGACACCGCCGCCGGAAGCAGCACCGTACAGGATGCCGCCGACCGTCACGGGCGCGTTGCCGGGCGACGTACTTGACTCCCCGCTCCCGCCGCACGAGCCCAAGGCAACAACGGCAACGCATAAGAACGCCGGTGAGCTTCTTCTTAAGAATGGCATCGAAGTCGCGGTGCGAAATTTTGAGGAAGGGTGTGTCCGGCCAACTGTGCAACGCGGGTGCGCCAGTCTGGCCTACGCCGAGACGCACGCCGTTACTACGCAAGGCTTCAGTCAACGAGGACATTCGGCCCGGGCGGTGTTCGCGACGCATTTCGTGCCTAGCCCCTGGGCCCCCGCTGCACCCGGTGCTCCAGCCGACGCATCATCCCCACGAACGTGGCGGCGATCGCGGGCTCGAAATCGACGCCGGCGCGCTTCTCGACGAAATCGAGCACCCGATCGGCCTCCCACGCGTCCCGGTAGGGACGGTTGGTGCGCAACGCGTCGTACACGTCGCACACGTGGACCAGCGTGCTCCCCTTGTGGCAGTCGCGGTGATAGTGGCAGCGCGGGTACCCGGAGCCGTCGAGCATGATGTGGTGCTCGTACGCCACCGCCGCGGCCAGATCCAACGCGTGGTCGCTCGTGATGATGATGCGCGCGCCGTCCACCGTGTGGCTCTGCATCACGCCGCGCTCCTCGTCGGTGAGCTTGCCGGGCTTGTTCAATATCTCCAATGGCACGCGCACCTTGCCGAGGTCGTGCAGCAAACCGGCCACGCCGAAGGCGCGCACCTCGCGCGCCGACAGCTCGAGTGACTCGGCGAGCGCCATCGTCAGCACCGCCACGTTGAGCGAGTGCGTCGTCGTGTACTCGTCGAACTGCCGCATCTCGAGCAGCGGCAGCAGCATCTCGCTCTCGGTGTGCATCGCCAGCGACAGCGAGCGCACCACCGTCTCGGCCTCGGCGAGCGGCAGCCTCCCGCGCTCGCCGACCTCCTCGTGCATCCACTCGATCGCCGCCGCCTCCTCGTGCAGGCTGACGATCGTCGCCAGCGCGTCGACGGCGGCCGCAGGGGCCCGCGCGTCGCGCGCTTCGCCCCGCACGCCGATCGGCCCGAACTTGATCGTCGTCCGCCGCGTGGTCCGCATCTCCGACGTGTCGATCGCCGTCAGCGCGAGCCGCGCCAGCACCTCCTCGAGGAACTCCTCGTACTCGTCGCGCGTGACCTCCGGCTCGAACTCGAGCCGCTGCACGCCCGCGTTGCCGAGCCGCGCCGCCCACTCCCAATCGCGCATCTCGCGCAGCGAAACCTGCCCGTAGACCGTCTCCGCGCCGAGAAAGGTGAACTGCGGGCGCGAGTCCACGAGCTGCAGCTCGCGCAGCACGTCGAACGAACGGTCGACAGCGCGCTCCCGCGCCGGATGCTTATCCGCGTACAACGCCATCGTCGACAGCGATTGCACGAACGACGTGAGGAAGCGAACGGGATCGCTCATGCGGCGCCCGCCGCTGCGTTCGCCTGCCCGCGCGCCGCGGCGCGGTATTGCGCGTCGCGGCTCTTCGTCGCCAGCGCCACGACGTGCGCCGCCGCCGGATCGTTCCGCCATCCGGCGACGATCGCCGTCACCGCCTCCACTGTCTCCGGGGTCGCCGGAAGCAGCGACAGCCGTCCGAACAGCCGCGACGACTTCACCACGCGCGACACGAGCCAGGCCAGCGTGTCCGCCGTGCGCACCGTCGCGGCCGCGCGAGTGCCGAGTGCGCGGAGCGACGGGTCCAGATCGCCGCGGTCGAGGCGCGCGCGGATGCGCGCGCCGACGTGAGGCGGGCATCGCTCGCACGCCGCCGTGAGCCCAAGGTAGGTGATGCGCGCGTCGCCGTCGTCGATCGACGCGGCCAGTGCTTCGTCGCGCGCCGACCCGCCGGCCCTGAGCAGCAGCTTGATCGCCTCGCGCCGCACCTGCGCGTCCGGCGCGGTGAGATACCGGCGGAGATCGACGCCGTGCGGAAGGACACCGCTCGGCACGAGGCGGCCGAGCAGCGCGATGAGATCGCGCTGTACCACGGCGCCGACGCCGGGACGATCCAGCTCGGACAGCCGCCTGGCCACGAGCGGCGGCGCCGCATCACCTAGCGCCGCGACGAGATCGTAGACGTGCTCGCGCGAGCGCGCGTCGGCGACCGACGCCGCCGCCCCTAGAATCGCCGGGACGGCCTCCACGCCCGCGCGCTCGACGATCCGCTCCGCCGTCGCGAAGTCGATCTTGTCCGCGGTGAGCAGGCGGCGCAGCCCGTCGTGCGTGGCCATGTGGTGGACGACGGCGGCCGCGGCCTTCTGATCGGGCGCGTCGTCCACGAGATCGAGCACGAGGCCCGCACGCCCGTCGCGCTCGAGCCACTCCACCGCGCGCCAGAGCGTCGCGCCCACGGCGCCGATCTCCAGCGCCATCTGCACGATGCGCTCGGGCTCGCAATCCGGCGCGAGGCCGGGGACCGACTCGCCGATCGACGGCGCCGCGCTCCGCGACGCCTCCTCGAGCACAGCGCGGTAGTGTGCGGGATTCGGATCCGCGAGCGTCCACTCGTTCAGGATTCGCATGACCGTGTCGCGAAGACTGCGGTCCGCCATCGCGCGCCGCGCCGTTCCTCCCGACTCGGCGTGCTTCGCCAGCTTCGTGAGGAGACGGACCATCGAGTGCGACACCGTCTGCTTCTCCGTCGTCGCGGCCGCCTGCACGAGGAACACGACGGCCTCGGCGCTCATCCCCTCGGTCGCCTCGAGCAGAAACTTGCGCCGCTGCGCGACGTCGCCGCCCATGTGGAGCAGCCGCGCGAGCGTCTCCGGCTTGAGCGCGCCGAGCATCGTGGACATGCGCGCCTGGAGCGCCGCCGACTCGAGCGACACCGCTCCGCCCGAGCCCTGCCCCGCGCCGAATGCCGAGAGCTGCGCGGCGGTCAGCTCGTTGGCGATTTGCAGCATGTAGCCGACGATGACCTGGTCGTACGCTCGTTCGTGCTCGTGCTCGTCGATCGCTTTGGCGACGGCCATCGGCTCGAGCGGTGTCCCGCCGTCCATCTCGCCGCCATGCACGGCCTCGGCCGCGAGCGCCGCGGTGGCGAGACCGACCCAGAGCTGCGCGGCGCGCCCGGCGGCGATCTGCCCTTCGACCGTGTCCGTCTTCTCGCTGTCGAGCAACTCGAGACGGTCGTAGGTGAGCGGAAAGGCGTGGATGCGCTTCCAGCGCGTCGGCAGCGAGTCCGGGTCGAGCCCGATCGCGACGCCATTTCGTCCCGCGTCGACCGCGAGCGTCGTCAGAAAGTCGGCCAGCTCCGCGCGCTCCACGCCGCGCTCGAACTTGACCGCGCCGACGTGGTGGCGATGGAAGCGGAGCGCGAGCTCGTTGAGCAGCGGATGATTCGGGTCGGTGGCGACGCCCTCGATCACGAGTTGCCGGCGCGCGACGCCGATCGACAGCACCGCGTATTCGGCGAGCAGGCCGAGCAGGGTGCGCGCGACGGCGTCGACTGCGCCGTCGAGGAGCGGATGGCCGGCGGGATAGATCGCGTGCTTGTGCATGGCGATCGCAAGCTCGACCAGAAAGTCGCCGAGCTCGCGCGAGAGAACCGCCGGCGCTCCGTCGGGCGCGGTGATGCGATGCCCGCGCTCCCCGCCGCGAGCTGCGCGCCCGTGGCGGTGGTCGGATCGTCATCACCGGCGGCGGCAGCACCGGCGAGGTCTGCTCGGATGAGGGACATGCGCCCGCGTCGGGTCGGTACTCAATTCTGACGACCGAACCCCTTCATTAGCACGTCGCGCCGCCGGCCGTTGAAAGGTGCTCGCCTAGCCGGCTGCGGGCGCGGTCAGGGGCAGTGTCAGACAGAACCTCGCTCCGCCGCCGGGCGCAGCCTCGGCCCAAATGCCTCCGCCGTGCGCGAGGACGATTCCCTTGGCGATGTAGAGTCCGAGACCGGTGCCTCCCTGACTGGAGCCGCGCCGGTAACGGTCGAACACCTGGGCGAGCTGCTCGGGTGGAATACCGGGACCGGAGTCGTCGACGATGATCAGAAGTTCGTCCCGCCGCCGCTCCGTGCGGAGCGTGATCGTTCCCCGCTCAGGAGTAAACTTGATCGCGTTGCCGATGATGTTCGAGAGCACGTAGAAGATACGATCGCGATCTGCATTCACCGGCGGTGCCTCGGCCAGCTTCTTCTCGATGGTGATCTGCTTGGCGTGCGCCAGCGGTTCTAGGATGCTCACCACGTCCTCGATGAGAGCGCGGCTCGGTGCGGGTTGCTTCCGCAAGTCGAGACGACCCGCGTCGATCCTCGCCATATCCAAAAGATCGGCGATGAGCCTGCTCATGAGACCAACCGATCTCAGGATCCGATCGGCGCTTGCCCGTAGCTTGTCGGTAATGTCCTTCTCGCCCGGAATCTCCCATGTCTTGAGTTCCCCCGCGTCCAGCTGCACGACCCCCAGCGGGTTCCTGAGGTCGTGCGATACCATCGCAAGGATCTCATCTCGGGCGAACACCGCTCGAGATGCGCGTGCGACCTGACGCTCGAGGTCGATCTCGAGCGCATACCGGCGAAGATCCTCGGCCGCTGCGAGATCGCTGACCGTCCACGGATGGGATTGGAGCCGCACTTCCTCCTTCCACGCGGCAAACGAAGCCCTGGGGCGCAAACGCATCGACTGATCGTGCTCGACCGACTTGGCAGGATCGCCGCCCCAAGTCACCGTCCTGACGATCTCCGGCCTGAACCAGAGCACGCGACGCAGGGGCAGGCCGGGCAACGCGAACGTGAGCAGGCCGCTGGCGACGTCCTTGGCTTTCACGGCTGCGGGAAGTTGTGTCGCCAGAGATGCCGTGGAGAACGCGCTCGTGCGGTCCTCGAGCCATTTGGCGATTTCCTTGATGAAAGCAGGCGGCGGTGTGCCTCCTGCCGTTACCGGTTCCCCTGTGCCCTCGACGACAGCGACACCTTCCGCATCCACCAGCCGCAGTAGCTCCGAACTGCGCGCAAGCAGGCGTTCGAGCACGTTGTCCGTCGCATCGTCGTCTTCCGTGCGCATCGTGTCGGCGAGCATCGAAGCCGTGGCCTGACTCGAAGCGCGTCGCGCAGCCGCTTCGCGGTCCTCGAGGGCGTCGATCTGGAGAGAGGTGAGGCGACCGAGAAACTCACACGCCACGCGCAGGTACTGCGGGACAGGGCGCGGGCCAGTGTGGTTCGCACAGCTGATGAGGCCCCACAAGCGGTCGCGTACGACGAGCGCGATGCTCATCGAAGCGCGAAGACCCATGTTGGCCATGTACTCGAGGTGGATGGGCGAAACGCTACGCAGCACGGCGAAGCTGATATCCAGCGGAGCACCCGTATCCGGCCGCAGTGTCGGGACGATGTGCGCCGGCGTGGAACGGGCGTCGGCGATGATCCGAAGCCTGTTCTCGAGGTAGAGCTGACGCACTTGCTGCGGGATGTCGGACGCCGGATAGTGGAGGCCCAGGTAGGGCTCGAGGCCCGGCGCGACCGATTCCGCATCGACGGAACCAACCCCGACCTCGTTGAACCGATAGAACATGACCCGGTCAAACCCGGTCACTCGTTTCACCTCCTCGACAACGACGTTGGCAAGTTCACGCACCGTTCCCACGTCCTGCACGCGTATCAGGGTCTGCCGAAGCGGGTGATGCCCGATGTCTTCGGCGGAGACTGCCGACGCCGGCTCGAGCTCGAGGATTGCCGCGCCCTCGTGGCGATGGACGATGGCGTCGAAGGGCTTGCCGGACGTCAGGATGCGGATTGCATTCGCCCGGTCCGACGGTCCTCCCGACAAAGCCGTCCGGACCGCCTCGACTGACGACCGATCGAAAAGAGCAGAGAGTGGTCGCGTCAGGACGTCTTCGATGCGCATACCGAGATGGTCGACGACATTCTCGCTGACCTGTATGACCGCCAATTCCGGCTCCGTCATGACGAGCAGCACGCCGTGGGGCTGGATGGAGCCGGGGACATGGATCGGCTCTCGGTCGCAGTTCGTCAGGTCGACGACGTCGCGCTCCTCGTTCATCTGGACGCCCCCATCAGTTCCACCCAGCGCCCGAGCGAGCCAAAGGTCTCGCGTGCCGATGCGACGATCTCGTCGCCAAGGGCGCCGCGGCGCACCAGGTCTTCCAGCCAGCTGAGCACCAATCGCCACCTCGTGCCTGTCCGGCTCCCGTCACCCACGAAGAACGAGAGCCCGAAATCGTTGGTGAGTGGCAGCCGGCCGCGCAGAGCTTTGGCGATGATCTGTCCTCCAAGACACGCTCCCTCGAGGACATATAGACAGCCCGCCAGATGCTCGGTTCGGCACAAGCGGGGTAGGTCAGCGCATCGGGGGAGCCCGGCGATGTCAGAACGTGACAAGCCAAGCGAAAGCAGATCGCGCTCCAGGAGCTCGGCCCTCGCTCGGAGTGGAAACCCAAGCGAGGGCGCCGTCGCAACCAGCCGCGGGAGCTCGCTTTCTACTGCCGCGTAGAACCCGTGGAACCTCTCAAGGACGAGTCGATAGCGGTGCAGCGTAAGCTCCGGATCGAGCAGGTCCAGCTGTCTCTCGAGCGTCTGGTGATGGGGCGCGGTTTCTTGGCGCAGCCGCAGGTGAAACGGGGAGTGGACGAGGCGTTCCCTCTCGCCTTCGCCTGAGAAATCGTCGGGTTGCCCAAGGCGAAACATGAGTCTGGTAGCCGCGAATCGTCCGCTGTTGTGGCTTGAGCAACTCGATCTTCTTGAGCATAAGGCGTTCGAACGGGACGCGCGAACGCCATCTTCCGAGAGGGCGAGCGTCGTGGACAGTTGAATGAGAGGGAAAGCGCGTCATGCGATGCCGCGCTGAACGCGGTCATTTTCGGCATCGCCGCGCACGCGTTGCCAATACGCGACGCGAATTATCATGAGCTTCACCGCGGGCGCAATGCCGTCGATCCCGTTCCCGTTGGGGCGAAGAGCAATGCGCCGCGGCTTTGTGCCCGTTCGCTTGTACCCGTTCGCTCTGGCCGTTGGGCGGCGAATCTGCCGTGAGCCCTACTTGAATAGCTCCACGCTCTCGAACGGCTGCGTCGCCCACGGCCGGTATCGGTTGAGCGTGAACCTGGTCCTTTCGCCTGGTTTCACGCTCACCAACAGATAGTTGTACTCCTCTTTCGGCTCCGCGCCCTGCCAGTACTGGTCCGGCGGATAGTCCGCGGGCACCTTGATGTGCGTTCGCCCCGGCAAGATCGGGTCTTGCTCGGCGCCGCCGCCGCCCGCACGAGGTACTTCACTCCGTCCACGTCGTACGCCTCCGTCGTGTGCACGTGCCCGGTGAAGACGACGATGTCGAGGTCCTTGGCGTACGAGGCGAGCAGCTTGTGCGGATTCTGCGACTCGGGATCGGGCCCATGCCGGACCGGCAGAAGACCGGGGCGTGAAAGGAGATGAATACGTTCTTGATCCCAGCCGCCTTCGCCTCGTCCAGCCACGCCTGTAGCTGCTTCATCTGCTTCGCGTACGCGGGTTGAGTCGCAGTCCAAGCGCTGGGGTCATGAGGATCATATCCGCCCGTCCACAACTGGATGAACCTGGCGCCGCCGTAGTCGAACTTGTACGTGAACTGGTCGTCGGACACGCCGAGCTTTGTCACGTAGGGAAAGGCAGCCCGAAAACCCTCGGCGGTGGAGTCTCCCCAGACTTCGTGATTGCCGAGCGCACCGAAGACACGTCCTTCCAATCCTGCTTGCTTCAATCGATTGTCGGGCGGCGGCAACTGCCTTAGAAAACGCTCATCGACCCGTTGCCAATAGGGGTTGTCGGACGGCGACGGCCCTTGTTTGCCCCACCAAACCCAGTCGCCGGTATGCAGCGCGAAGTCGGCCTGACCGCCCGTGAGAGCTTTCAGCACTCCGGCCGTCACCCAGTCACCGCCCTTGATGCGATACATCGTGTAGTGAACACCGGGCTGCAGCTTCACGTCTTCCACCGACGCTTCGGTTGCCCACCCGCTGTCCATGGTGACAGTCATGACTTCGCTCTTTGTCATGAATGGCATGACAAGTTTCGTGAGCTCGCCGCTCGTCGGGTCGTAGTCGAGCTTCACGTATTTCTCTACGACTTCCTTCGCCTCTTTCGGCGGCATCTCCAGCTCGAGCATCTCGGCGATGAGGTTTGCCGCCTCGGCCTTTTGCTCGGATCGATGCGGCAAGTACATCATCGTTCGCGAGTCGCCGAATACCGCGAATGAGAACGGGAAGCTCGCTGCGGGTGCGCTCTGACGCGCTGTGCTGTCCCTGGCGCATCCGTTCAATACAACGGCAAAAAGGCCGACGCAGGCTAGCGCGACCGGTGCCAGCTTTCGTCCCCCCATGAGACTGCTCCCTCTCTACAAGCTTGGTGTCGTCTACGTCTTGCGCCGGAGACCAACGTAGTCCGGCCCTGACACCGCAGGAGTTGGACGTTGTGCCAACTGATCGCGGCAGCCGCTCGGTGGATAGTCGTTCTACGGCGCCGCGACCTTGAACGCGATGTAGGTGATTCGTTCCCCCGGCGCGAGCAGCATCTGATGCGGCGTGCCGGCGGGAGTGGTCACGACGTCGCCGGCGCGAATGGCCTGGCGTGTCGCTCCTCGCGCGGTGCCGCCTCGCCATTCGCCGGGCGAACTTTCCGTTGCGCCTTCCTGAACGCCGCCGGACAGCAGCGTCGCGCTTCCGCTCTCGATCACGAGGATGTCGGTCCAGGCCTCGTGTCGCTCGAGCCCACCCGACGTGTCGCGGTGCGTGATGGCGTACGTGAAGTTGGGCCCGCGTCCGAGCTGCGCAGTGCGCGACGCGCCCGGCGTCAACGAATCGCCGAGCTGTTTGAGCCGTGCGGAGTGAACCATTTCGGCCGGAGGCATCGGTCCGCGCTGCGCCGGGAGCGCACCGGCGCATGCGAACAGGCCAACGGCGGCGAATCGACTGAGTCGCATCGGTCACACTCGAGTTGAAGGTCGAATTAGGCTTTCTTTGTCACTGGTCGCGCCCGGCCTTGGTGTCTCTTTAACGAATGGCATCCGCACCGTGGACGACCGAATGATTGGAAAGAACCTCGCGAAGTTCCTATCCTCGTCAGTGCGATCGCACTGGCGAGCGACGGGTGCGCGTCCCGCGGCCCCGGCAACCTCGTAACCGATCCCCTGGCGGTCCCGGCGGTGCAGCCGGAGCTCCGCCTCGTCGGCGGTGAGACGACTTGGGTCACGCGGAGGCCCGGCTACGAGTTGATCGTCCGGTCAAAGGCCGACCTGGTGGTCCTTCCCGCGCAGCTGGATCGCGAGGAGGCCATGATTCGTCGCCTGTTTCCGGAGGATTCGATCGCGCCCGTCGTCGTGCGGGTGCGACGTGTTGTTCCTGAAGGGCAGCCGTTCATCCCCGCGCCGCCACTCCCGCCAGGTACTCAATCCGTCGTGGAAGTCGTGCTGCCCGACCCGAACGCGAAAAAGAAGGACCCCGAAAAGGGCAGTCCGGCGGCGGCGCTCGGCATTGGACTGCTGGCTGAGCGAACGCCCTCGCTTCCGGTCGTTCGCGCCTGGCTGTCCGCGCACGCGAGCGCCGCGAGCGGGACCCCGGCGCGCCCCTCCGAGGCCAATGGCGAGTTCGAGGATCCGCGGGTGCCTGCGTGGGCGCAGGAAGTGGTGCCGTCCCTCACGGCTGATTCGCTAGTCGATCGGTTCGTGAAGCTGTTGGCTCCGCACCGCGACGAGCTCATTCCGATCCCGAGGTACCTCGCCATGGAGCGAGCGCCGGCGGCAAATCCAATGGTCGCGACGGGCGAGGGCGATCGCGGCGATCGCGGCGGCCGAGGCGGCGGTACGGGCGGCGGCGGGGGAATGGGTGGTCGCGGCGGCATGGGCGGCATGGGCGGTCGCGGAGGCATGGGCGGGGGCCGCGGCGGTATGCGCGGTGGAACGCCATCCCAATCGCAAAACGAGCAGTCGAGAGGTCCGCAGGGAAGCGCGCTGTTCGATGCCCAGTCGGTGCTGGTGGGCCGCTATCTGGCCGCACGCCTCGGGTATGACGTCATCGGAGAAATGATCGACGCGCACATTTTCAACCGGCCACTCGACGAAGTCTTCGTGAGGCACCACGCGATCGCTCTGGCGCAAATGGACCTCGACTGGTTCCAGTGGTTCTCGGATCGGGCGGCCGCGCTGAGTCGTTGATCGGCCAGCCGCCTCATCGGTCATCGGTCGCTCGAGGGGACGCAAGCACGATCGCGGACACACGCGGATGCGGGCGGATCTACGCGGATGAACCGCTTCGGGTTGAACGGGGATTGGTGGAGACCATTCGGTAGAATCGGGCTCGCGGGCCGAAGTGGAGTATCAGGCCGATCTCCAGGCGTGTTACCGTCAAGTAGCTGAGAAGCTGGCGGTAGGAGAAGCGTGGCAGGACCTCCGTCGCCTTGATCTCGAGGGCTACCGCTCGGTCGACAATAATGTCGATCCGTTGGCGGGCAATCGGTTGCCCCTTGTAGTAGACGTCAACCAAGACCTCTCGCTCGACGAGGTGACCCCGCGCCGACAACTCTAGCGCCAGGGCCGCCGCGTAGACCGATTCGAGGAGACCGAACCCGAGTCCGTTGTAGACCTCATAGAAGGCCCCGATGATGGAGCCAGTAAGCTCCTGCCGCGTGAGCCCTGATCGCTCGCCCATTCAGCAAGATGCACCGCCGTCCGAGTCGCCCCGTCATCGATTCCTCGCGAGGCGTACCCCTGCCCCTAAAGCCCCATCCGCGTCCGTCCGCGTTAATCCGTGCGCATCCGCGATCCTGCTGTTGCTCGTCCCCGCAACGTCGTAGGATCCGCGTCCGATAGCCTGAGGCCGTTGATATGCGCTCAGCGTGTCGATTTCTCGCCCGCCCAAACGACGTGGGATAGGGAGCATTGACGACGCCGTCCTCCCCCCTCAAGCTGTCAGACACACGTCTCTCCCCGACCGACAATGTTTCTCTCAGAGCTTCGCTACGCCCTCCGCAGCCTCGCGCGCGCGCGCGGGTTTGCCATCGCCGTCATCCTCACCCTCGGGCTCGGCATCGGCGCGAACACCGCGATCTTCAGCGTCGTCCGCGGCGTGCTGCTCAAGCCGCTGCCTTACCGTGACGGCGACCGGCTGTCTATCTGCGCCAGTCGATCAACGGGCCGGGCGGCGAGAACATCGACTTCTCGGTGCCGGAGATCCTCGACTTCCGCAACGGCGCCAAGACGCTGGGCGGGATCGCCGAGTACTCGGAGATGACGTACACGCTCCAGGGCGAGAAGGAGGCGCAGGCGTCGCGGATCAACGTCGGACTCGTGACCGGCAACTACTTCAAGGTCATGGGCCTCTCGGCCGTGATGGGCCGGTTGCTCGACGACAGCGACGACGGCACGGCGGTCTCGCCGGTCATGGTGCTGACCCACGAATACTGGATGAAGCACTTCGGCGGCGACCCGAGCGTCGTCGGCCGCAAGGTGACGGTCGACAACAAGCCGGTCACGATCGTCGGCGTCGCGCAGCCGGCGCCGACTTCCCGCAGCGCATGGACGCGCTGCTGAACATGGTGATCAGCCCGCACCACACGAGCGCGCTGATGGTGCAGGGCCGCACGCACCGCATGACCGAGATGATCGCGCGGCTCGCGCCCGGCGCGACGGTCGCAGCAGGCGCGCACCGAGATCAAGACGATTCGCGAACGCGTGCAGAGCGCGTATCCGGAAGCGTACGACAAGAATTCGGGCTACAAGGTCACGCTGATGCCGTTCCAGGAAGTGCTCGGCGAGAAAGCGCGGCTCACGCTGTGGCTGCTCATGGGCGCGGCGGCGTTCGTGATGATCATCTCCTGCGCCAACGTCGCCAACCTCACGCTGATGCGCGGCGTGCGCCGCGAGCAGGAGCTCGTCGTGCGCGCCGCGCTCGGCGCCGGCGCGGCGCGGCTGCGGCGCTTGCTGCTCGCCGAGAACCTGGTCCTGGCGTTCGGCGGCGCCGTGCTCGGGCTCGTCATCGCGGTCGGCGGTGTGCAACTGCTCGTGTCGCTGGCGCAGCGCTACTCGCCGCGCGCCAACGAGATCCAGCTCGACGGCGTGGTGCTCGGCTTCACGCTCGCTCCTGAGCGTCGTCGTGGCGACTGCTGCTCTCGTTCGCGCCGAGCTTGGCCAAGGAAGGCTCGCTCGGCGGCGTGGATCTCGGCGGGCGCGAATCGCTCGAGCGGCGGCGTGCGACGCCAGCGTCTGCAGCGCGGCGCTCGTCGTCGCGCAGATCGCCGTGTCGGTCATCCTGCTGACCGGCGCCGGCCTGCTGACGCGCACGATGATGCGGCTCGCCGAGGTGAACGACGGACTGACGACGGAACACGTGCTGACGATGGAAGTGCCGATCGCCATCGGCCAGCGGAGCGACGCCGACGCGCGCGCGATGTACGACCGCATGCGTCTCGAGGTCGGCGCCATTCCCGGCGTGAAGGACGTGGGCGTCGGCTCGACCATGCCGCTCCGCTCGACACAGTTCCAGCTCGACGTCAAAGCCGAGGGCCGCCAGCTCGGCGATGGGCGAAGCGCAGCCGCACGCGGAGTTCCGCACGGCGACCCCGGCTACTTCCGCGCGGCGGGGATTCCGCTGATCAAGGGGCGCGAGTTCGCGACCACCGACCGCGACAGCTCGGCGCGCGTCGTGATCCTCAACAAGACGCTCGCCGACGAAATTCTTCCCCGATCGCGACCCGATCGGCCAGCGCATCGCGTGGACGGGCGACGTGCTCCGGTTCATTGGCATGCACGAGCGAATGGCGCACGGTCGTCGGCGTCGTCGGCGACACCAAGGACGGCGGACTGGACGCCGAGCCGCGCAACGTGGTGTTCCTGCCGTTCACGCAGAAGCCTGTCTTTCAGGGCGCGGGGCTCGTGATCCGCGCCGAGGCGATCGCGAGAACGCCGCGGCGTCACTGGCGCCGGCGGCGACGCGGCTTGTCCGCGGCATCGCGCCGCACGAGCCGATCGAGAACGTGCTGACCGTCGGCCAGATTCGCGACGAGAGCGTGGCGCCGCGCCGGCTCAATGCGATGCTCGTGTCGTCGTTCGGCATTCTCGCGGTGATCATCGCCGCCGTCGGGATCGCCGGCGTGCTCGCGTTCTCGGTGAGCGCGCGCACGAACGAGATCGGCATCCGCATGAGCCTCGGCGCCGACAGCGGCCGTGTGCAGCGGATGATTTTGTGGGAAGGCGGCGTGCTGCTGATCGGCGGACTGGCTGATCGGCGTGATCGGCGCCGTCGCGGGACGCACCTCATTCGCGGACTGCTGTTCGGCGTCGCGCCGAACGATCCGATCACGCTCTGGGTGTGGCGCGGCTGATGGCCGTGGTGGGCGTCGCGGCCTGCTGGCTTCCGGCGATGCGCGCGGCGCGGATCGATCCGGCGGTGGCGATCCGGCGGAACTAGTACGCTCTGTGGTGAGACCGAAGGCGCTACCGGGCGTAAGTCGGGCCGTTGGTAGCCCTTCGGTTGGAGTAGCCGGAGCGGCGCAGCTTTCAGTCCTCGCGCAGCGCGACCGTTGGATCTACACGCGTCGCGCGCCGCGCCGGGACATATGTCGCGAGGATCGCGGTCGCGATCAGGACGATCGGTACGATCGAGAACGTCACCAGATCGAGCGCGCTTACGCCGAACAGGAGACTGGCCATCACGCGCGTCAGAGCCACGGCGCCGAGCAGCCCGGCCACCACCCCCGCGACAGTGAGCTCCGTGCCTTGCCGCAGCACCATCAATAGAATGCCGCGTCGTTCGCCGCCGATCGGACATCGTCTGCGGTTCGCTTGAAGCTGCGAAGTGCGTATCGGATGTCCTGCAGAAAATCAGTCATCGCCCGCTCGATGCAGGGGTCAACTGCACTGGCTCAATTTACTGCGGAGCCCGAGCAGGAGGCCAATATGTGCGGCTCGGAACTGGCGGCCGCCGGCGACGGTTTCGTATTTTGTCAACATCGGCGACCCCTGACTTCCAGCCGCACCGCCAGTGAGCATGACGAGCACCACGCGCCTCTCCGCCGCCCTCGACGATCGATACCGGATCGAGCGCGAGCTTGGCGCGGGCGGAATGGCTACCGTATACCTCGCGCGCGACGTCAAGCACGACCGGCTCGTTGCGCTCAAGGTCCTGCGACCCGATCTCGCCGTCGTTCTGGGTGGCGAACGATTTCTCGCCGAGATTCGCGTCACCGCGCAGCTCGACCACCCGCATATCCTCACGCTCATCGATTCCGGCGCCGCGGACGGCTTCCTGTACTACGTGCTGCCGTACGTTCGCGGGGAGTCGCTGCGCGAGAAGCTCGTTCGCGAGAAACAACTCGGTGTCGAGGAAGCGCTCAGCATCGCGCGACAGGTCGGCGGCGCGCTGGGGTACGCGCACCGGCAAGGTGTGGTGCACCGCGACGTCAAGCCCGAGAACATCCTCTTGCAGGAAGGCGAGGCGATGCTGACCGATTTCGGCATCGCCCTCGCGGTGCGCGAAGCGGGCGGGAACCGTCTCACCGAGACCGGCATCAGCCTTGGCACGCCCCAGTACATGAGTCCCGAACAGGCCACGGGTGATCGGCAACTGGACGCGCGCACCGACGTGTACAGTCTTGGCGCCGTACTCTACGAGATGCTCGCCGGGGAGCCGCCGCATACCGGACCGACGGTGCAGGCGGTGATCGCCAAGTTGCTCACCGAGCGGCCAACGAGCGTCCGATTGCTGCGTGACACGGTGCCGGAGGGGATCGAGCGCGCCGTGGCACAGTCGCTGGCCAGGGTACCGGCCGACCGGTACCGGAGCGCCGACGAATTCGTTGGCGCGTTGCGCGCACCACCGCCTTCGGCACGAAAGGTCACTCTCTCGCGCCGTTCTGTGCTCGTAGCAATTGCGGGTGGCACGGTCGTGGTCGCGGCCATCGCGGCCGGTGTGATGCTCACCCGGCATCCGGCGGCGGCGCCCGCCACGAACTACGATCGCGTTCGGCTCACCGGGACGGGCCACGCGCGCGACCCCATCGTGTCGCCCGACGGCCGCCAAGTGGCGTATGTGGACCGTCAGTGCGCGGACGTCGGCGCGTGCCATTGGCGAATGGTGATACAGGACATCGCGACGAGCGCCCAGCGCACCGTCACGGATAGCGCCCAGGGCATGTCCCTCGAACGCTGGAGCCCGAGCGGCTCGTGGCTGCGCCTGTTGTCTTTCTCGGGTGAGAAGCCACAGGGAGAATATGTGGTGTCGGCACTCGGCGGTCCGATGACCTTCCTTGGTCAAGGCCTCGCGGATTTCCTGCCGGCTGGCGACTCGGTGCTGGTGACCGATGAGTGGGTGGCAACGCAACCCATCCACCTGCACGTGGTCTCGTTGCCGGCGAACCGAGTCCTGAGCAGCGTCACGATTACTCCTCCGCACGGCACGGGGTTTCTCCAAGAGTTCGCGATTGCGCCGAACGGCCGGCTGGTGGGCACCGTCTGGGGACGTACACGCGGCGCGGCGACGCTGGCGCTTTACGATCGGGCGGGGAAACTGCTCGACACCACCACGCCCCCGGACGTGAACCTCGGTACCATTCCTCTCAGGTGGAACGCTCGGTCCGACGCGCTGTTCCTCCCCGGTGGCGCGATCTACCGCGTCGCGGTCAACCCGGCGACCGGGCATTTCGGCGCGCGTGACACCCTGAGGATCGCCGGCGGCGAGGACGATCTTGCGGGCTTCGACCTTTCGGCGTCGGGCCATTCACTGGTGTACGCGTCCACTCGAACCGGCGAATCGACTTTGTGGACCCTCGAGCGGCCGGCGTCGGGAGGACCGCCTCGTCCCATCAGACGCGTGCAGTCGGCGTCGGTGCACATAGATGGGGAAGTCTCGAGGAACGGCCGCGAGATCTATTACGAACTGGCCGTGACCGCGGGGGGCGCTCCTCGATCTCAATTCTTCATGGCCCCGTTCGACAGCGGCGCGGCACGCCCCGTCACTCCGTTGCTCGCCGGTGCGACGAGCTGGGATGTGACGCTCGACGGGCGACGCTTGATCGTGGAGACCGCGCAAAGCAATGGCCACGCCGGGCTCACGGCGTACGACGTGGCCACAGGGCTAGCGGCGCCGTTCGGTCCGGAGCTTCCGTCGGACCGCTATGGCGTGTGGCCGGCAGGGACGGACGGTATCGTACTCATCAACCCCGCCGCCGACACGCTGCTCGTACTTGACGGGAAAGGCCACGAACGGCGGCGCATCGGGATTCCCGACTCGCTGGGGCGCGCCCAAATGACGACGCCGTCCGTCGACGCCAATGAGCTTGCCTTTCTGGCGTTCCCCGACTCCGTTGCCTTCGCCTCCGAAGACCAAAGCTGGGAAGTGCAACTCTACCGTGTTTCTCTCGCGACCGGACAGATCCGGCGCTTCAACAAAGTTCGAATCCTCGGACTTGCGGTCGGCATGTTTCGATGGACGGCGGATGGGTGGGTGCATCTGTCGATCCAGCCGAAGGGCGTGCCACGAGTCATGCAGTACCGGGTGCCGCTCAGCGGCGGAGCGCCTGAATCGGACGGCGAGCTTCCGTTCGCCCCCGACCACTGCACCTGCGACATGTCGGGCGACGGACGGCGGTGGATCGGGATCGTCGCGCCGAGTCTCAGCGACATCTATCTGATCCGGCATTTCGACCCGGAGGACCGGTAGCACGTGCAGCAGATCTTGAGGAAGAAGGTCAACAAAGCGAACGAAACTTTGGCGACACTACACTAATACGTCGGAAGCGGTTGGCGCCTCGTGAGAGAGGGGCGTTTTGGCACGATGGCCAGCGGTCGATAAGTTGACTGGCATGGCCAGGTCCCCATCGAGCGCCGCCGCGCCCGAACAGCCGCACCTGACCCGCCGTTTCGGGCTCCTGCCGGCGACGGCGTTGAACATGACGAACATGATCGGCGTGGGACCGTTCATCACGATCCCGCTGCTCATGTCGGCGCTCGGCGGCCCCCAAGCCATGTTGGGCTGGATCGTCGGCCTCGTGATCGTCGTCTGCGACGGGATGGTGTGGAGCGAGCTCGGTGCCGCGATGCCCGGCTCCGGCGGCTCCTTTCACTACCTGCGCGTCGCTTTCGGGCCGGAGCGCGTCGGCCGCCTCATGGCGTTCCTGTTCGTCTGGCAGTTCGTGCTCAGCGGTCCGCTGGAGATCGCGTCGGGCTATATCGGGTTCTCCGACTACGCCAGCTACATCTGGACGGGGCTCACGCGCGTCGACTCGATCATCCTCATCACCGTGATCGGGATCGTCAATATCGCGCTGTTGTACCGCCGCATTCACTCGATCGTGAACATCACCATCTCGCTGTGGATCGGCACGCTCATCACGGTCGTGGCCGTGATCGCGGCGGGGGCGGTCCACTTCAATCCGCGCGTCGCGTTCGATTTTCCGCCGGGCGCGTTCAACTTCTCGCTCGGATTCTTTCTCGGCGTCGGCGCCGCGTCGCGCATCGGCATCTACGACTACCTCGGCTATTACAACGTCTGCTACATCGGCGACGAGGTGCGCGATCCCGGGCGGGTGATCCCGCGTTCGATCCTGATCAGCACCGCCGCGGTCGCGGTGATCTACTTCGGGATCAACCTGTCGATCATCGGCGTAGTGCCGTGGCGCACGTTCGTGCCGGCGGCCGCGCACCAGGAATCGAACTTCATCGTCTCGATCTTCATGCAGCGCTTGTACGGCTCGCGGGTCGCGACGATCTTCACGCTCCTCGTCTTGTGGACCGCATTCGGATCCGTGTTCGCGCTGTTGCTCGGCTATTCGCGCATCCCGTTTGCGGCTGCCGAGAGCGGCTACTTCTTCCGCGCTTTCGGGCGCCTGCACCCGACGAAAGACTTCCCCTACGTGTCGCTCCTCGTGCTCGGCGCGATCTCTATCGTCGCGGGCTTCTTCTCGCTCGGCACCGTCATCGACGCGCTCATCGTCACGCGTATTCTCGTGCAGTTCATGGGACAGATCTTCGGGCTCATCCTGCTGCGACGGCGGGCCCCGGACATGGCCCGTCCATATAGGATGTGGCTCTATCCGCTGCCGGCGCTCATCGCCCTCCTGGGCTGGATCTTCGTCTTCGCGACGACGGACGTGTGGGTGATCGCCTTCGGCGTCGGCGCGCTCGCGCTGGGCTGTGTCGTTTTTCTCTTGTGGTCGTGGAACACGAAGCGGTGGCCGTTCGGTCTCGAGGCGGCGAACTCGTGACGTGGGGCCGAGCGGTCGTGCTCGGGCTGACGCTGGGAGCAGGGGTCGCCCAGGCGCAGGAGCGACTGTTGCTTCACGATGGCTGGCTCGTGCAGTCGTCGGACAGCGTGGGATCGGATGGCGCGACGATTTCGTCTCGCGCCTATCGGCCGAAGGGATGGTATCGGGCGACGGCGCCGTCGACGGTCGTCGGCACGCTCGTCGAGGACGGCGTCTATCGCGATCCATTCTTCGGAATGAACCTGCGATCGCTGCCGGGGATGACGTATCCGATCGGCGCGAACTTCGTGCACACGGCGATGGCGCCGGGAAGCCCGTTCGCCGTGCCGTGGTGGTACCGGACGACGATTCGAGTGCCGGCCGCGATGCGTGGCCGGCGACTCGCGCTCCAGTTCGACGGCATCAACTATCGCGCGAACATCTGGGTGAACGGACGGCGTATCGCCGACTCGAGCCAGGTGGCCGGCACCTACCGGCGCTACGAGCTCGATGTGACCGATGTGCTCTCGCCAGCGAGCGCGAACGTGCTGGCGGTCGAGATCTTCGCGCCGACGCCGCCGGATCTACAGACGACGTGGGTCGACTGGAATCCGTCGCCGCCGGACAAGGACATGGGCCTCTGGCAGCCCGTCCATCTGACCGCAACGGGCGATGTGACGGTACGATATCCGGAGGTCGTGAGCCACGTCGATACGGCGACGCTGCGGCGCGCCGACCTCACCGTGGTAAGCGACGTCAAGAATCTCACAGCGCGATCCGTCACCGGCACGCTCCGCGGGCGTATCGGGGCGCTCGGAGGAGGCGTGTCGTTCAGCCGCTCGATCACGCTCGGGCCGCACGACAGTGCACTCGTTCGCTTCACGCCCGACAGCTTCCCGCAACTTCGCGTGGCGAACCCACGGCTCTGGTGGCCGGCGGAGCTCGGCAAACCCGACATGTACAGCCTCGATCTCACGTTCGTCGTCGGCGGCCGCGTGTCGGACCGGCAGCGCGTCCGATTCGGCATTCGCGAGATCACCGCCGAGATGACGCCCAGGGGCGGACGGCTATTCCGCGTCAACGGGCGACGCATTCTGGTACGCGGCGGCGGCTGGGCGCCCGACATGTTCTTCCGTCCGCAGCCGAGCCGGCAGGACGCCGAACTTCGCTACGCGCTGGACATGGATCTCAACACGATCCGTCTCGAGGGAAACTATGAGGACGACGGATTCTGGCAGCGGACCGACAGCGTCGGCGTGCTCGTGATGACCGGGTGGGTGTGTTGCAGCGCGTGGGAGGAGTGGCCCAAGTGGGGACCGGAGCAGTACACGATTGCCGCGGCGTCGCTGCGCGATCAAATCCGACGATTGCGTGCGCACCCCAGCGCGCTCGTGTGGCTCAACGGAAGCGACAATCCGCCGCCGGCGAACGTCGAGCAAACGTATCTTGGCATCGAAGAGCGCGAGGCATGGCCGAACCCCACGATCTCGTCGGCCAGCGCCAAGCCGACGCAGGTCACCGGCGCCAGCGGCGTGAAGATGACCGGGCCGTACGACTGGGTGCCGCCGTCCTATTGGCTTCAGGACAGCACACACGGCGGAGCTTGGGCGTACAACACGGAGACGAGCCCCGGCGCCGCCGTGCCGCCGATCGAGAGCATGCGCCGCATGATTCCGGCGCGGGACGTCGCATGGCCGCTCGACAGCGTGTGGCTCTACCACGCCGCGGGCGGACAATTCACACACCTGCTGGATCGTTTCAACACCGCGCTCTCGACGCGTTTCGGCGCTCCGACCAGCGTCGAGGACTACACGTTCACGTCGCAGCTCATGACGTACGAGGGCGAGCGCGCGATGTTCGAGGCGTACCGGCGAAACGAATATTTCTCGACGGGCGTGATTCAGTGGATGTTCGACAACGCGTGGCCGTCGATCTACTGGCATTTGTTCGACTGGTATCTGCGGCCCGGCGGCGGCTACTTCGGCGCCAAGAAGGCGAACGAGCCGGTGCACGTGCTGTTCTCCTACGACGACCGCTCCATCGCCGTCGTGAACGGCACGCGCCGACCGCTCGCCGGCGCGCGGTTGCGTGCGCGCGTGCTCGCGCCCGACGGCACGGAGAAGCTGACGCGTGACACCGTGCTCGACGTGCCGGCCGACAGTACGGTGCGGGCCTTCACACTCGCCGAGCCCTCGGGTATCTCAGGCGCCTATTTCGTCGATCTTCGTGTGACCGAGGCGGGCGGGCGAGTCCGGAGCACCAACTTCTACTGGCTCTCGACGCGTCCCGACGTGCTGGCCGACACGTCCACCTGGTACATGACGCCGGTGAAATCGTTCGCCGACTTCACCGCGCTTCGCGACATGCCGAAGGCCGCCGTGAAGGTCATCGCGCGCTTCGACCGCAGCGCCGCCACTGCGACCAACGAGGCCCGCGTCACGCTGACGAATCGCGGGAAAGCCGTCGCGTTCTTCCTGCGGCTGCAGGTCACGGGACGCGATGGTGGGGAGGCGCTGCCCGTGCTATGGGACGACAACTATGTGTCGCTCCTGCCAGGTGAAACGCGCGTCCTGACGGCGAGGTATCGTTCGGGGGACATCCACGGCCCACCAAGCGTCGTCGTCCGGGGATGGAACGTTCCGCGGACGGTGGCGCGATAGGGCACCGAAGGCGCGGGCTGGGAATACTCAGTTGAGGCGACGCGAATGAGAACGAGCATCGGGCTCGCAGCGCTGTGTCTCGTCGTTGGCTCCTTGCGGACATCCGCGCAGAGTCCGGTCCAGGCCGTATTCGCCCCGTGTCCGACCGGACTTCCGCTCTTCACGGAAGCGTCGGTTCAGGTTCCCGCGAGACTTGTCGCCGATTCGACCGTGCGACCGCGCCCGGTTTCGACGCAGCGCGATTCGGCGAACGTGGTGAGCTTCGTTGTCGACACCACCGGGCGAGTAGAGCCGAGCACGCTTGTCGCTCTACACGTCGCCGATTCGTCGCTTTTCCGCCGCGTGCAAAACAACATCGGCCGCTGGCGATACGAACCGGCGCGGGCGAGCGGATGCCGCGTGCGTCAAGTCGTCATCGTGTCCATCACTCCGTAAGTGAGTTCTCCTATCGCTTGAGCGCCGACCCGAGGTGTTGGAGCGATTCGGCCAGGCGCAGGAGCGCCGGATCGAGGCGCTCGGCCACGCTCGGGTCGACAGCGCCGTACCCGCGCATCTGAGACGCCAGGCTGTCTTGCAGCCGTACGGCGTCGTTGGTCAGCGACGCGCCGATGATGCGGCGGAGCGACACGACGTTCGGCCGAAGACGCAGCGCGACGGCCATGCGCTCGACCTGTTCTCTGAGCCGCGGGATCTCCGCCTCGGCCAGCCTCCGAAAGGCGGGCGACACGTCGTCGGTGAGCTGAGTGAGGTGTCGCACGGGAGGCGCCGCGAGGAGCTTTTCGATCGTCGACAGCGAGTCTTCGAGACGAGTGAGCAACACCTCGAAGTGCCGCCGCTGATTGTCGTTCAGTTGAACACCGTCGAATAGATCGTCCATATGAAATCGATTTCAGCGTACCAGACATATGAAACGAAGGCGAGCGTCGGGGGCCGACTCGCTTGTCCGCGTCCGCCTGACGAAGAAGTCAGGAGAACCCTACTGCGCGAGGACGGGCCGACAGGCAACGTGTGGACGGCGGCCCGCTGTAGGGAGCCAAGGAGGCTGTATGCGACCCGATTCACCGAGTGTGATCGATCCCACGCGTCCGAAAGCCGAACAGATAGCCGAGTTCCGCCAAGCGGTGCTGGAATGCTACTGCGGCCTGGGTCCCGCCTGTTCGCTGTGGCGGCAAATGACCCCGGAGCAACGCACGAATTGCTCGGCAGATAGGCGGATGACTGCTCAACGGATGTGGAAGAACGGGATGTAGCGACTGCGCTTGCTGGACGATATGAGTAGCCTTGTATCGCTAAGCGTGAGCCGACTAACGGACGAGGGCCGCAGGGTCCGGCTGCGAGAATAGCGCTGGCGCGCCGCCGGTATGGAGAAATATGACTGTCTCCTCCGGCGAGATCGCTCCGGCACGCACGTCGTATATCAGCCCGGCCATTCCTTTTCCCGTGTAGCACGGGTCGACCAGAATCGCTTCACTCCGCGCGAGCAGTTTGATCGCCTCGAGACACTCGGCGCTCGGAATGCCGTATCCCTCGCCGATGAACCGCTGGTCCGTGACGAGCTCCGGCGGATCCACGCGAACGGTCAGCCCGAGCAACGCCGCCGCCTCGTTCACGAGCCCCGCGGCACGACGCCGCTTCTCTTCTTCTCCGGCGCTGACGGCGATTCCATGGAGTCGATACTCGGCGCCGAACATTCGCGCACCGAGCTCCAGCCCGGCCTGCGTTCCGCGCGACCCGCTGGCGTAATAGAGCCGATCGACCCGTGTCGCCGACGCCGTGAGTTGCTCGACGATCTCCCGCGTCCCGTCGACGTACCCGAGCGCGCCGATGGGACTCGAGCCGCCGATCGGAATCACGTACGGCCGCCGGCCGCCTCGCGCGAGGTCGTCGACGACCTCGTTCACCCGCTCCACTTCGTCGGCGGCGACGGCGAAGCGCGGATCCGGATTCGCTCGAATGAAGTGAATCGTCGCGCCGAACAACCGGTCGAGCAGCAGGTTCCCCTGTAGCGGCGGGTCAGCCGCTCGCGCCGACAGCACGAGTACGCAGTCGAGTCCCACGGCGCGTGCGGCGGCGGCCGTCATCCGGGCGTGGTTTGATTGCGTCGCGCCGCTCGAGACCACGACGTCGGCGTGCTGCGCCAATGCGTCGCCCATCAGGAACTCGAGCTTGCGCGCCTTGTTGCCGCCGAGCGCGAGCCCGGTGAGATCGTCGCGCTTGATGAGGATTCTTGGACACCGCGCGGCGCCCCCCAACGCGGCGCGCAGACGATGCGCGTCGACGATGGGCGTCGGCAGCGTGGCGAGTGAGACGCGAGGGCGCGATTCGAGCGACATACGTGGCAAAGTACGCCGCCTTGCCAGGTGCCGCCGAACCGGTAGCTTCGCGGCCACCACTTCGACCGAGAGCGCATGCCGAACAAAACAGATGATCGCAAAAGGACAAGGTCGTCGCGTTGGCTTGCGCTAGCCGTCACCTCAGCCGTGCTCTCGGCCGCCACGGCGCGATCCGCCACGGCGATCGTCCCATCCGCCGACTCCACCGTCGTCATCCTGCTCGGCACCGGCAACCCGATCCCGAATCCCGATGCGGCCGGACCCGCGACCGCCATCGTCGTTGGCTCGCGCGTATTTCTGTTCGATGCCGGCGCCGGTGTCATGCGTCGCGTGAGCGCCGCCAAGCTGCCGGTCAGCGGTCCGACGGCGCTCTTCATCACGCATCTTCACAGCGATCACACGCTCGGATATCCCGACGTGATCTTCACGACGTGGATCATGGGCCGAACGAAACCGCTCGACGTATTCGGCCCACATGGCCTCCAGTCGATGACGGATCACATCGTCGCCGCCTGGAAAGAGGACATCGACGTCCGTACCAACGGTCTCGAGCACCGCCTGCCGAATAGCTACGCCGTCCGCGTTCACGAGATTTCACCTGGCGTCGTGTACGACAGCGCGGGCGTCAAGATCACGGCCATCCCCGTGCTGCACGGCAGCTGGAAGGAAGCGTATGGCTATCGCGTCGACACGCCCGACCGCTCCATCGTCCTGTCGGGCGACACGCGGCCGTCGCCCGCGCTCGAGCAAGCAGCGCGAGGGGTCGACGTGCTCATTCACGAGGCCTATCCGGAGCCCGTGATCCGCACGCAGAGCGATTCCGCGTTCGCGGTCTATCGGCGGGCCTTTCACACAAGCGTCGCGGAGCTGGGGCGCTTGGCGGCAGCCGCCAAGCCGAAAATGCTCGTGCTCTACCACCACGGCACCCCGGCGGACGGGGGCGCCGCCGCAATCGCACAGATACGCGGCGAAGGGTATCAGGGACGCGTAATTTTTGGAAAAGATCTCGAACGTTTCTGAGCACGGGGCGATGAGCGACCGTTGCCGCGTCGCGTCCACAGTATGTCGAAGCCATCAGTTGGCGCATATGCACGCGATTGCGCGAAGTTGCGACTCGGAGGATCGGGTGCCGGCGCGGGCAAACATGCGGACCTACGGAGCGTGAGTGATGGCAGCCATGAAGCGAAAGCCGGTGCGGATCGTGGTCGTCGAGAACAGACTGTTTCTCCTGTGCGACGACGGCACGATGTGGCTCGGTAACGCCGCCGACGCGCCGGACGTTGCCTGGCAGCAAGTAAAGGCGCCTCCTGACGCCGCCGACGCCGGGACGATTGGGTTCGGACCGGCCAAGAGTTGAGCCCGGCCCTCGCAGGTTGGGGGGAAGACACGCGGCGAAGGTAGCAAGAACGGGGGGAGAATAATTATTTATGAGAGTGTATTTACCACTCGCTTGCATCGCGCGTTGTCGAGGCTCACATTGGCGCATGCTCACGCTTCCACGTTCCCGCGCTCTGCCGCGGACCGCGCTCGCCATCGTTGCACTGTCGGTTGGAACCCGCATCGGCGGTGCGCAGACCGCCGCGTCGTCGCCGATGCTCAGCGCCATGCACGACGAGCTCGAGCGGAACTTCTCGGCGCTCAAGTCGCAACCGACGCCGCCGTACTTCCTTAGTTACGAGATCACCGACACGCGAACGGCGACCGTGTCCACCGGGTTCGGCGCCCTCGAATCGAGCGGCGAGCGACACAGCCGCCAGCTCGACGTCGCACTTCGGGTCGGCAGCTACCGGTTCGACAACACCCACGCCGTTCGCGGAAACTTTGCCCGAGCCGACGCGATGCTGGATCGGTTCGGGGGCACGGCGGTGATCCCGATCGACGACGATCCCGCGGCGATTCGCAACGCCCTTTGGTACCAGACGGACCGCCACTACAAGTCCGCCGTGCAGCAGCTCTCGAGCGCACGCACGAACGCCCGGGTCGCCATCGCCGCCGAGGACACATCGGGAGACTATTCGCCGGAGGCGCCCGCGTCGTATTCGGAGCCGGTGGTCAAGCTCCAAGTAGACCGGCCGGCGTGGGAGAAGCGACTGCGCACGTTCACGGCGCCCTTCGCACGCTACGGCGACCTGTATGGAGCCAGCGCCAGCTTCGAGGCGAAGGTCGAGACCCGATGGTACGTCAACAGCGAGGGCGCACGGGTCCAGGTGTCGGAGCCCGGGTATCGCCTGTTCGTGTACGCCTACTCGAAGGCGGCCGACGGGATGGAGCTGCCGCGGTACGAGACCTTCTTCGCGACGACACCCGGCGGCCTCCCGAGCGACGAAGTGATCCTCAAGGCCGTCGATGTAATGATCAAGGATCTGCACGCCCTGCGGACCGCGCCCGTCGTCGACCCGTACTCGGGGCCGGCCATCCTCACAGGCCGGGCGGCGGCGGTCTTCTTTCACGAGATTTTCGGCCACCGCGTTGAAGGCCAACGCCAGAAGAACGAGGACGAGGCGCAAACATTCAAGAAGCGCGTCAACGAAAAGGTGCTCCCCGACAATTTCTCCGTCGTCTTCGATCCAACGCTGCGGCGCGTCGGCGGGGTCGAGCTCATGGGCTCGTACCGCTACGACAATGAAGGCGTCGCGGCGCGGCCAGTGAAGGTGGTGGACCACGGCGTGCTCAAGAATTTCCTGATGTCGCGCTCGCCGATCGAGGGGTTCCCCGCGTCGAACGGCCATGGACGCGGCCAGCCGGGATTGGCCCCGGTGGGCCGCCAGTCGAACCTTGTCGTGCAGGTCGCGAATCCGGTCACCCAGGCGCAGCTCAAGCAGATGCTCATCGATCAGCTCAAGCGCGAGAACAAGCCGTATGGATTGATCTTCGACGACATCGAGGGCGGATTCACGATCACGCAGCGATTCATGCCGAACGCCTTCAACGTCCTGCCGATCATGGTCTACCGGGTGTTCCCCGACGGGCGCCAGGAGTTGGTCCGCGGCGTCGATCTGATTGGCACGCCGCTCACCACCTTCAGCAAGATCGCCGGCGCCGACGACCAGATCGCGACGTTCAATGGCATCTGCGGCGCCGAGTCCGGCGCCGTGCCCGTGTCGGCGTCGTCGCCTGCGTTGCTCATCTCGCAAGTCGAAGTGCAGAAAAGAGCAAGTCGCAGGAACGTCCGCCCATCCTGCCGGCGCCTCTCGCCGAACCGGTGCGTCCGGCGACGCCGAATCACGCGGGAACGGGGAACCACCGATGAGCGCGCCGGCGATGCGATATGCAGCGTGTCTCGCCGTCTTAGGTTCCGCGTTCGTTGGCGCGGCGAACCTCGCCGGCGCGCAGCGCGCACCGCCGGCCGCGCAGGCGCCCAAGAATGACGTGGTCGTTGCGCGCCATGCGCGACGAGCTCGCGCGGTCGATCCAGCAACTCCGGCTGGACACGCTCCCCAAGCCGTACTTCATCGCCTACCGCGTGACGGAGAGCCAGGGCGTCGGCGCGAGTGCCCGTTTGGGCGGCCTGCTCAGCGAGGGTGACGCCCGCGGAAACAGGTTCTTGCAGGTGGAGCTGAGGGTCGGCGACTACTCGTTCGACAACACGAACTACTTCGGGGCCGGCTTCGTGCCGACGCAGTTCATCGGGTTCGGCGGATTGCCGCGTGGACGACGACTATACGGAGCTGCGCCGTCAGATCTGGCTCGCCACCGATCGGGCGTACAAGCAGGCCTTGGAAGCGCTGTCGCAGAAACGAGCCGCCCTCGAGACGCGTTCGCGAACCGACGACCTCGGCGACTTCAGCCACGAGCCGGTGACGAACACCGTGGACGAGACGCCCCCGGCGGCGCCGCCGAGCCGCCAAGCTCTCGAGAGCACTCGCACGCGACCTGTCGGCCACGTTTCGCTCCGCGTCAGAGATCTATAGTTCCAACGTCGGCGTGCAGACGTCGTGGACGCGCACGATATACCTGAACAGCGAAGGCACGTCCTGGGTTCGCACGAAGCCGCACGCCTCGGTGACCGCGCAAGCGTCCACCCAGGCGTTGGATGGGACCGCCCTCTCGATGTCGTACAGCGCCCAGGCAGCAACGTTCGCGGAGCTGCCGGGTCGAGACTCGCTGCTGAAGGGCGTGCGCGACCTGGCCGCTCGCCTTACCGAGCAGCGACACGTGCCGCTCGCCGACGCGTACGACGGACCGGTCCTGTTCGAGGGCGCCGCGGCGGCCGAGCTGTTCAATCAGCTCGTGGCCGGCAAGCTGACAGGAACGAGAACGATGGTCACGAGTCCCACCTTTGCCGGCGTGGCCGCGCCGCGCGGCAATGATTGGGGTGACCTCATCGGGTCGTTGGTGCTCCCGCGCTGGATGAGCGTGGTGGACGACCCCACGCTCGCGGCGATGGACGGACGCCCGGTCGACAGCTATCGCGTGGACGAGGACGGAGTGGCGACGCACGCCACGACGGTCGTCGATCACGGAATGCTCAAGACGCTGCTCACGAGCCGCACGCCGGTGACCGGCGTCGAGCACAGTACGGGCAACCGGTTCGGCGGCGGCGCGCGGCCGATCCACGTGATCGTGACCGCGGACAGCGCGCTCCCCGACGCCGACGTGCGGCGCAAGCTGATCGCGCTGGCCGCCGCCCAGGGCCACCCGTACGGTGTGATTGTGCGGCAGCTGTCCGGTCCAGGCTCGGCGGGAGACGACCCCCAGGCGTTGATCGCGATCATGATGAACCAGCAGGGCGGAGGCGCCCCTGTGGTGCGCGGGATGCGAGTCGCGAAGGTCTACGCCGACGGGCGCGAAGAGCCCATGCGCGGAGCCGAGATCTCGGGACTGAGCGCCGGCAGCTTCAAGGAGATCGCCGCGGCCTCGCAAACACGAACCGTACACACCGACGCATTCATCTCCGGCGCAAGTATTCTCGCCGGCGCCGGCAACGGCACGGTGACCTACCTGATGCCGTCGCTGTTGTTCGCCAATCTCTCCATCCGGAAACCGCGCGGAACGACGCCGAATCTGCCCGTGGTGGCCCCGCCGCCGCCGTGATCGGGGTTTGGCCGTGTGCGGAGGCTCGATTACTGCAACACCCGCACGGGACCTCTTTCGGAGACCCATGTGCGAGCCTCTCCAATTCTCAGCGCCCTCCCGATAGCGATCGCCCTCGTCCTCGTCGCTTCGCCGGCCGCCGCTCAGGCAACGGCAAAAGCGACGACCCAAAGCGTCTGCAAAGACGGCACGACCTCCGCCTCGAAAGGCAAGGGCGCGTGCTCGAGTCACGGCGGCGTCGACTCGCTGGCGACGGCGGCGGCGCAGAAATCCGCCAAGGCGACCAAGGCCCGGGCCGAGGCGACGAAAGTGTCCGGTGATTCGTCCAAGGCCGCGGCGGCGGACTCGAAGGCGAAACGCGCCGAGTCAAAGGCGACCAAAGCCGAAAACAAGGCCGAGCACGACTCGACCGGCGCGACCGCCGAGTGCAAAGACGGTACGTACTCGCACGCGAAATCGGCGCAGGGCAGGTGTTCGAGCCACGGCGGCGTGATGAAGACGATGAAGGCGTAACTCAGTCCTCGTCGCGCGGCGTCGATCCGTTCGAGCGTCGAATCCACATCGACTGCGAGCTGAAGCAATATTTGTGACAGCCCCGCGGCCGATGAGACCACGCAGCCCGACGTTTTCGTCGTTCCCTCGAGTGAGGTCGATCGATATCGAGGCAGCAAGCCGGTGAGAAAACTGCTGCTTGCCGCCGAGGTGATCTCGCCGAGCAGCGCACGTGGCGATCGAGTCGACAAGCGCGAGGCGTATCAACGGAACGGCGTCCCGGAATACTGGATCGTCGATACCGCGGCGCGTGTCTTCGAGCGCTGGCATCCCGCCGACGATCGGCCCGAGATAGTCAGCGACCAAATCATTTGGACGCCGGCCGGCGCGACGGAGCCGTTCGTGCTCGACCTCGTCGCGTACTTCGCCGAGGTCTTTGGCGAGAGTCGTTAGTCGCGCCGAGTCCTAGCGCCTAAATTGAGCGGATGACCACCGCAGCCCCCGCGCGTCCGCAGACCGCCGAGCGACGCCGCTTCGATCGTTCGATCGTCGACGGACCGCTGGCGCCGGCCGTGTGGAAGCTGGCCTGGCCCAGCGTCCTCGACGAACGCGATCGGGGGACTGCAGGGGATGATCGACCACGCCCTCGTCGGCAACATGGTCGGCTACACGGCCAACGCGGCGATCGGCGTGAGCTTGCAGATCTTCCTCGTCGTGATCGTGTTCCTGTCGTCGATGTTCATGGGGATGAGCGTCCTCGTGTCGCGGTACGTCGGCGCGGGCGACGGCGACATGGCCGACCGCACGATCTACCAGGCCTTCCTCGCCGTCATCGTGCTGTCGTTCGGCGTCCTCGCCCCCGCTCGGCTATTTCTTCGCGCCGTCTCTGCTGCGCTCATGAACGCGGCGCCGGCCGTGCAGCACGAGGCGCTGCCGTTCCTCCGCATCATGTTCGTGTTCAGCGGCGGCATGATGATCTTCTTCATGGTCGGCGGCGCGCTTCGGGCGGCAGGGGACGCACGTACTCCTATGGTCCTCGGCATCACGATGACGGCGCTCAACGTCGCGCTGAACGTGACGCTGATCCGCGGGCTCGGACCGATCCCCGCGTACGGCACGCGGGGCGCGGCGATGGGGACGGCGATCGCGTCGGGCATCATCGCCGTCTATTCGTTGTGGAAGATGGTGCGCGGCGGATGGGTCGTGTCGTTCGCGCACCGCGGCGGGTGGGGCCCCGACTGGCCGATCATTCGCGCGCTCTTCCGCTTCGGGCTGCCGACCGGCATTCAGGGCATCGCGATGAACGTCGGCGGCGTGCTCCTGCTCTCGTTCATCGGCTCGCTGGCGCATAGCGCGGCGTCTCAAGCCGCGTACGCGGTGTCGTACACGGAGCTCTTCTCGCTCGTGACGTGGACGTCGCAGGGACTCCTCGGCGCCGCGGCGGCGATCGCCGGCCAGAACCTCGGCGCCGGGCGGCCGGACCGGACGGTGCAGGGCGTGCACGCCGCGGCGCGATTCGGCGTCGCGGGCGCGGCGTTCATCGGTCTGTGCTTCTGGTTCTTCCCGCGGCAACTGCTCGCGATCTTCGGCATGCACGATCCGGTCGTCGTCGGGATCGGCGTCCAACTGCTCCACGTGCTGAGCGTGAGCGGCTTGTTCATTTCCGTCGCGCTCACGTACACGGGCGGCCTGCAAGGGACGGGCGACACCAAGAGCCCGCTCTACATCTCGCTCCTCTCGCAGCTCGTCATTCCGCTCGGGACGTGCTTCGTGTTCTCGCGGCTCGGCATGCTGCAGCCGATCATCATCTGGCTCGCGATCCTCGCCGGCCACGCGACGCGCTGCGTCCTGACCGTCGTGCGATTCAATCAGGGGAAGTGGCGCAGCATCCAGGTGGTCTGACCACCCCACGCTCGGGCAACGAGGCGGGCGCCGCGGTGGTCTCTCGCATCAGACGTAGAAGCGAGCCGGTTCGCCCTAAGGTCGTTTGACGGTCTGCTGCGCCCCGTCGGCCGTCCAGATCATGATCAGCCCGCACGATCCTCCCGACGTCGCTGCCAGATACTGCGCCGGGATCGTCGCCGCTCCGCTGTAAATCTCGATGCCATAGATCTCGCGAGGCGAGACATCGTTGACGCTGAAGTCGATGGTGTTCCCGAACACTATGCCATCGAGCCCGACGCGCAGCGGGCACGTGCCTCCCATGACGCCGACGCCGCGCGTCGACTCGACGATCGGGTCGCCGTTCGGGGGCCTGACCACGCGAACGCCAAGCATTCCCCTGAAGAGATCGACCGTCTCGAACGGCTGTTGGCGCTGAATGTCGGCCCACGTGATGAAATGGCCGCCGACGCTGTGCAATCGACGATCGTCGAAAGCGCTCAGGGGCCTGTCCGCCGAGGCGCGGGCCTTGATGTCCACGGGCTCGAGTACCTGCGCGGCGGGGCTCAAGACGACGTGGACCTTCAACGTGTCGTGCTCCCGCACGTTGAGCGTCGTGGTGATGGGCGCGAAGCCGAGGTGGCGAATGGTGAAGACGTTCGGCCCGGAATGCAGTGCGGTGACGACGATGATTCCCGCGTCATCGGTGCGCCAGATGGCGCGGTCGTTCAGCGAGACAATCTGCGCCTTGGGCACGGGCGCGTCGTCCGCGTCGTTCGTGACGCGCAGACGAACGTATTGCGCCGGAGCCGTTCCGGTAGCGACAACCAGGAGAAGAAGTGAAGCGAGCCACGCGCGCCGTCGATGCGTCTGATCGCCGGTGACATGTGCGTCGAAGCAAACAGCTGACATTAGGTTCTTCGGGCCGTCGGCATTGTGGGAAGCATATAACAATTGGACCACTCAAAGGCGAGAGCGCGGCTTCCTCGCCTTCGTGGCGCCCCGCGCCCGACAGTTTATCCAATATTCGCTTCACCCGTCTAGCATCTTCCCATTCTTCCCTCTGCGCGCGAAGATATCTTTGTGTGCGCGCAAGAACGCGCGAAGAATTAGAGCCCTCTCATTCTCACGTCTTGACGGACGCGTGAACGACGCCTTCATTGACGTCGTCTCGGCGCGCCGGAACGGCGCGCCATCGCGCGCGCCCGTGGCGATTTACGCCTCGTCGATCGCGCCGAAATAATTCGCCGCGTCATGTGACGCGCCAGCGGACAGGCGAGGTTATCCTCGCGTTCACGGAAACAATCCCGATGGAAGCGCGTCAAGGCCGACTCGTATACACTCGAGACCGCCTTGACCCGTCGCATGCCGCCTCATACGTTCGCCCGATTCGCACGTGACTGCGTGAATCACTGCGTGAATGAATGCGTGGATGCATGGCGACGAACGCCGGCAGCGCGAAGTAAGACCTTTCAACAACTCTAAAGTGTGGGGGTCCACGTGAGACGAGTTTCGGAGTTCATCGCGGTTCTGTTCCTTCTCGTCGGCGTTGGTCACGCCGCGGCCGCACAGCGGCGCGTGACGGGACGCGTGACGGAAGAAGGTTCGACGAATCCGGTCCCCAGCGCGACGGTCAGCGTGCAGGGCACGACGCTGCTCGCCCTCTCGGCGCCGACGGAAATTTCACGCTCAACAACGTGCCGGCCGGAGCGCAGACGCTCATCGTCCGGCGCATCGGCTATCGCCGCACCGTCGTCACGCTGTCGGCGGATGCGACGACGGCGAACGTGTCCATGGGTCATGACCCGCTCGAGCTCGAAGAGGTCGTGGTCACCGGACAGGGGACGAGCGTGTCGAGTAAGAACGCCGCCAACGCGGTCACGGTCATCTCGAACGCCGAGATCAACCGCGTTCCGCAGCCGAACGTCGAGAACGCGCTCCAAGGAAAAATCCCGGGCGCGGTCATCACGGCCGAACAGCGGCGCCCCGGGCGGCGGCATGCAGGTGACGATCCGCGGCGCCAACACGGTCAACGGCGCCTTCTTGCCCCTCTACGTCGTCGACGGCGTCGTCATCAACAACGACGCGTATTCCGATCGGCTTGAACTCGATCACCGGCGCCGGCGGCGGCATCACGTCGAGCCAGGACCAGCAGGTCAACCGCGTCGCCGACCTGAACCCCGAAGACATCGCCGACATCCAGGTCCTCAAGGGCCCCTCGGCCGGCGCGATCTACGGCTCGCGCGGCGCCAACGGCGTCGTCGTGATCACGACGAAGCACGGCCAGGCGGGGAAGCCGGCCTTCGACTTCACGCAGGGCCTCGGCACGCAGCAGCTCGCGCACCACTACGACATGCGCTGCTTCACGTTCGACCAGGCGGTCGCCGAAGCGAAGTCGGACTTCGGCATCACGCTCACGCCGGACATGTACGCCGGCTGCAAGGACCCGCAGCAGACGCTCTACGGCAACCACGCGCTGTCGTACGAGACGAATCTCTCCATGCGCGGCGGCACGAACGACGCCGCCACGACGTACTTCATGTCGGGCACGCTCAAGCACGACGCGGGCCTGTCGGTGAACAGCGGCGCCTCGCGGCAGTCGCTGCTCATGAACGTGAACCAGGTCGCCGGTTCGAGGCTGAACCTGCGCGCGTCGAGCCAGCTCCTCCACACGCTCACCGAGCGCGGCATCTCGGGCAACGACAACAACAACATCGCGCCCTACACGATCATGGGCGTCACGCCGACGTACTTCGACTTCAGCAAGACCGATCCGGTGACCGGCAAGCTGGTGAAGAATCCGTTCATCACCGGCGGCGCGAACCCGCTGCAGGACATGCAGGAGATTCGCACGCCCGAGGAAGTCTTCCGACTGCTCGGCACGGCACAGGGCGACCTGTCCATCCTCAGCGGCGCGAACCACAGCATCAACGCCACGCTGCAAGGCGGCATCGACGCGCTGAACGACCACAACCACGTCTACTCGCCGCCGGATACGTACATCGAGCAGAGCGGCAACATCAGCCCGTACCCCGGGTCGGTCGTCGACGGAAACACCGATGCCGTCAACGCCAACCTGAACGCCACGCTCGTCGACCGGTTCACGACAGGCTTCGGCATTGCGACGACCTCCGTGGGTCTGCGGCAGGAGCACGCGTCGGTCAATTCGGGGACCGTGCGCGGACAGGGCCTGTTCCCGGGCGTCACGAACTTCGCGACGGCGGTGCAGACGGGCGTCACGCAGACGCAGTTGCGTGACCCGCACCTTCTCCTACTTCGCGCAGGAGGAATTCCTGGCGATGAACGAGCGGCTGATGCTCACCGCGGCGGTCAACGCCGAGCGCTCGAGCACGAACGGCGACAGCGCGGCGTTCTTCGCGTTCCCGAAGTTCGCGGCGTCGTACAACCTGCCGCTCCGCTCGGTTCGGAATCGACAACGTCAAGTTCCGCGTGGCGACCGGGTCAGGCGGGCAACCGCGTGCCGAACAACTTCAAGTACACGTTCCTCACGCAGGCGCTGGAGAACGGCATCGTCGGTCTCCGTCCGTCGACGACCGTCGGCCTGTCCGGCGTCACGCCGGAGCACACCGCGGAGACCGAGGGCGGGGCGGACATCGAGTTCCTCCACGGCCGCGCCCAAGCCGAAGTCACCTTCTATAAGAAGACGACGAACGACCTGGTGCTCCAGTCGGCGCCGCCGCCGTCGAGCGGCTTCACGACGAAGATCATCAACGGTGGAGAGCTGACCAACAGCGGCCAGGAAATCGGCCTCAGCATCCTGGCGATGCAGAACAGCCTCCTGACCTGGCAGTCGCACACGACGTTCTCGCACAACAAGGGACTCGTGACGTCGCTGCCCGTGCCCGCCTTCTACACGGGCTCGATCTTCTCGCGAGCGCTACGGCCGCACGAAGGTGCAGGTCGGCTACGCTCCGGATGAAGTCGTGGCGTACAATGGGTTCAACGCCGACGGCTCGCGGCACGAGCAGTTCTTCGGCTCCGAGAGCCCGGACTTCGAGATGGGCTTCGCCAACGACTTCACCCACGGCCCCTTCCGTCTCTCGACGAGCGTCGAGTGGCGGCATGGCGGGTACCTGGCCAATCTGAGCCAGACGTACCTCGAGGACGTTTCGGGCCAGAGCCCGCATCAAGGGCGGCAACTTCGCCAACACCGTGATGGACAGCACCGACCAGGCGAACTTCGCGGCCGGCAAGTCGGCGTTCCTCGAGCACGCGAGCTTCGCCAAGCTCCGCGAAGTGACGTTGAGCTACGCGCTCAGCCCGAAGCTGACGAGCGGGTTGTTCCGCGGATCGGCCAAGGACGCGCGCCTCAACATCAGCGGCCGCAACCTCTATACGTGGACGCACTATCGCGGTCTCGATCCCGAAGTGTCGAACTTCGGTGATTCCCAGCTGAGTCGCATGCAGGATTTGGCGCCGTATCCGCCCAGCCGTCAGTTCTTCTTCTCCATTTCCGCCAACTTCTAAACAGCGACCGCGGAGCAATCATGCAGAAATACATCACCAGAGCCCTGCTAGGCGCGCTCGTGTTGAGCGGCGCCTGCAAGGAAGGGCTCTCGGCGCCGAGCCAGGACGCGCTCGTCGCCGGAACTCAGCAGCCCGTGCAGAACCTCGTGACGGGAATTCTCGCCACGGATCGCGGCCAAGCGTCGGCGTTCTCGTACCTCCTCTACGGAGAGACGATGGCCCGGAACTCGGCGCGCATCGACCCCAACGAGCCGCGCTACATCAACGAGTTGATCGCCGTACCGATCGACAACTCGGACTTCATCGGAAGCTCCGGATGGACGAACGGCTTTCAGACCGCCCGCGCGTCGAACCAGCTGTTGACCGGGCGCGACGCTCGGCGCGATGGCGCCCGGGCGATCAGGCCGCGGTGCGCGGTCTCGTGCAGACGATCAAGGCGCTGGACTACATCCGAATCATGCAGCTGCGCGATTCGCTTGGCGCTCCGATCCAGAGCAACGATCCGTCGGCGATCGATCCATTCCGAACGAAGGGTGCCGTGCTCGCGTACGTCGCGGCGGTTCTCGATTCCGGCTACGCGAACCTCACCGCCGGCGGCGTTGATGCGACGATGCCGATCACGCTGCCGAGCGGCTACACCAGACGAGCGGCGACTACACGAAGACGGCGAATCTCGCGCTGTTCAACCGCGGCCTCGCCGGAGAAGTGGCCGTGATGCGCGGGTTCGACCGGCAGACGCCATGCTCGACGTGCTTCGCCGCCGCCGATCACGGCGTTGAACTCGGCGCTCGCGCCGACCGGCGCGACGCCGACCGCCGCGCAGCTCGCGCAGGGGCCGTACTACGAGTACAACCCGGCGCGCCGGAGTCGTTCTCGAATCCGATGGTGGACAACCACATCTTCCTGACGACGAACTTCGTCAACTCGATCGCGGCGGGCGACCTCCGCTCGTCGAAGATCGTCAAGGCGGCCACGGCGTCGGCGACGGTGAGCGGACTTCAGCTCACCATGCGCGATCCGATCACCGATCCGGCGATCACGGCCAACCTGACCAAGACGATCCCGATCCGGCGCAACGCCGATTTCTACCTCTTCCGCGCTCAGGCCAAGGCGGAGACCGGGGACCTTGCCGGTGCCGCGGCGGACGTGAACGCCGTGCGCGTCGCCGAGGGCGGGCTGGCTCCGGTGGGCGCGTTCGCGTCAACGTGACGCGGCGCAGCAGGCGATTCTGTACGAGATGCGCTACTCGCTCATCTACGAAGGACCGTTCCACCTCAATGCGTTGAGAGAGTACGCGCTGCTCACCAAGGCGTACGTCACGCAGGCGGGGATGCCGACGCTGACCTCGGATCCGAGCCACGCGAATGATCCGCTGCAGACGGCGATTCCGATTCCGTCGGGTGAAGTTGCGGCTCGGAACGGGAACGTTACTCCGACTCCGTAGAAGGCGAGACGCCGAACGGCGAAACTGCCGAACGGCGAAGTGACCGAAACGAGCGAGAAGGGCGAGAACGGCGAAAGTCTGCTGTTCTCGCCCTTCTCGTTTCGCCGTTCGGCATCTTCGCCGTTCGCCCGTTTCGCCGTTCGCCCGTCTCGCCGTTCATCTTCCGTTCATATCATTAGAATTTCCGAACGGCGAAACTGCCGAACGGCGAAGCTGTCGAAGAAGAAACGAGAAGGGCGAGGAACGGCGAAGTCTGCTGTTCTCGCCTTCTCGCCCGTTTGCGCATTCGCCGTTCGGCCGTCTTCGGCCGTTGGCCGTTTCGGCCGTTCGGCCGTCTTCGCCGTCGCCCTTTCGCCGTTCGCCCTTTCGGCGTTCGCCCGTTTCGCCGTTCGCCCGTCCGCCGTTCATGCTTCCGTTCATGTTATTAGAATTTCTAATATTTGGGTTCCCTTGACACCGCCTCCTCACGGTCGTTAAGGATTCTTTATGCTTCCTCCCGCCCTGCAGGACCACGAATGGCGCAACGGACAGAGCACCCTTCGTGATACAGGCGTCGTGCTCTCGCTCGCCGGCGAGCTCGGTCTCCTGATCGAAGGCGCGCAGCACATCACGATCGGCCGCAACGTCGCCCGTCTCACCGCGCTCATCGCCTTGGCCAACGCGGCGATGAACGACGACGATCCGCACAAGCTCAAGCGCGCGCATGTCGAGGCGCTGAAGGCCGTAGCGGACGGGAGGGCAGGGGAGAAGGAAACGGCTTTGCTGCGCGAGCTTGCGAGCGCAGATCGAGAGTTATCTGCCTCGATAGGGCGAAGAAGAGGCCGAGGGCGAAAGCGACGGCGAGGAGGCCGAACGCCGAAACGTCCAAAAGCCGAAACTTCCGAGAGCCGAGACTTCCGAAGGCCGAAGAGGCCGAAAGCCGAGGGAGACGGCGTGTGAGCCCTCGGCGCATGGCCGTTTCGGCGTTTGGCCGTCTCGGCCGTTGGCCGTCTCGGCGTTCGGCCTATTCGGCGTTCGGCCTCTTCGGCGTTCGGCCTCTTCGCAGTCGCTTTTTCGCTCCTCCTCGTCTCACGGATCAAAAGTTGCCGCCCCACCCTCTGCGAGCCCAACGCAGAGGGAAAGTTGGACGGCCAGAATCGATTTCGATGCGAACCGGTTCCTCGGTCTCGAGCGCCGGCGTCGAGCATTCCGTAATGATCCCGCTCGACGAGCTCTCGCTCGATGCGACGCTGACGCTCCCCGACGCCGCCCGCGCGGTCGTCGTGTTCGCTCACGGCAGCGGCAGCAGCCGTCACAGTCCGCGCAATCGCTTCGTCGCCGAGGAGCTCCATGCCGCCGGACTCGGCACCCTGCTCATGGATCTCCTCACCGAGCGCGAGGGCGCGGTGGACGAGGAGACCGGCGAGCTCCGCTTCGACATCGGCCTCCTCTCCGCTCGGCTCGTCGCGGCGATCGATTGGCTCGGCTGGGAGCCGGCGACGCGCGAGCTCGGCGTCGGGGTGTTCGGCGCGAGCACGGGTGGCGCCGCCGCGCTCGTCGCGGCCGCTCGGCTGCCGGATCGCGTCGGCGCCGTCGTGTCTCGCGGCGGACGGCCTGATCTGGCCGACGTCGACCTTCCCAACGTCAAGGCGCCGACGCTGCTCATCGTCGGCGGGCGAGACGAAGCGGTGATCGATCTCAATCAGCGGGCGATGGCGCGCATGAAGCGGGAAACGCCCGTCCGACTCGAGATCGTTCCGGGCGCGACGCATCTGTTCGAGGAACCCGGCGCGCTCGAACAGGTCGCGCATCTCGCGCGCGATTGGTTCACGCAGAATCTCACCGCGGCCGCGCGGGCCGACTGACGATGGAGCGGCCGTGAGAGCGCCGTACCACGATCGAGCCGAGGCCGGCCGCAAGCTCGCCGAGGATCTCGAGCGCTACCAGGGCCGCGACGACCTTGTCGTCCTCGGCCTCGCGCGCGGCGGCGTGCCCGTGGCGTACGAGGTCGCGCGCGCGCTGCACGCTCCGCTCGACGTGCTCGTCGTCCGCAAGGTCCGTCCTCCGGGACACGAAGAGCTGGCGCTCGGCGCGCTGGCGAGCGGCGGCTACCGGTTCGTGAACGAGGAGATGGTGCAGCTGTTCGGCTTCGCGCCGCAGCAGATCGACGACCTCGCGACGCGCGAGCAGGCCGAGTTGGAGAACCAGGAGCGCAAGCTGCGCGGCGATCGTCCGCTGCCCGACGTGAAAGGGAAGACTGTCATCCTCGTCGACGACGGGCTGGCGACCGGAGCGAGCATGCGCGCCGCCGTCGCCGCGATCCGCGGCGCGAACGCCGCGCAGGTCGTGGTCGCGGTGCCGGTGGCGGCGGCCGAGTCTTGCGACGCGGTGGCCGAGTCGGCGGACGACACGGTCTGCGCGCTCACGCCGCCGCTCTTCATGGCCGTCGGCGAGTGGTACGAGGAGTTCGCGCCGACGACGGACGACGAAGTGCGCGACCTGTTGGCCAGGGCGGCCTAGCCGAAGCGGCGAGGTTGAGAGTCGGCGCGGCGAGTGGGCCGTTCGCCGGCGGCGCTGGGGCGGGCGATGGCGGGAGTCAGGTGGTCGGTCCGTGCGATGGCCGTCCGGGGTGGCAGTGACGGGTGATCGTCGTATCGGTTCGTCGATCGCGGCGAGGCATCGAGTGTTACGCCGGTAATGCGAGGCGAGCGTCGAGGATGGTGAACTGGCGTCACTGCTCGCTGCGCTCACTGAGCGATTTTGATTCGCCAGGCTCACACGCGAGCCGACGGGCGGTCACGAGATGAGGAGCTGGCGGCACGCTCCGGCCGATCGATCCGGCGTTCTAGTGGGGCGTCCGGGCGAGAACGGCTCGCCCTTTCGACTAGCGGGCGGCTGGCTGCGGCGTCGCTTGACGTAGGCGTCGAGGAACCGGCGCCGCCACGATGAGCCGGACGGATGTCGAGCGTCGCCGATGCGTGGCCCGAGTGTCTCGGCGCCGAGCGTCGCGTCGACCGGAGCGATGGCGACGTCGCCTGGGCGAACGCGTCAGCTCATCCACTCTCCGACGCCGGCGCGAAAAGCGAGGTGGCGACTCGGAAATGAGAAGTGTGCCGCTCGCGCTGAGATTCGCGCCCCTCTACTTGGGTAATAGCGCCGACCCCCGAAATGGCCTCAATCGGCCAATCCGAAGCGCGCCCGAAAATGTCAATCGACCGTCATTCGTGACGATCGATTGACGCTTACATCTTATCAACCGCTCAGATCGCGACTTAAGAAAAGTGTCACTTTTTTAGGCCTGACGCCAAAACACACCCCGGCGCTATTACCCAAGTAGAGGGGCCGACGTCGCGATGGAAATGCTCGCGGTGAGATTCGTGTCTCTACTTGGTTCTTATGGCCGACCCCCGAAATGGTAGCAATCAGCCAAACCGAAATGCGCCCGAAAATGTCACGCGAGCGTCATTCGTAGAGAGAATTGTAACGTTTTTGGAGCCAAAACACCCCCCGGCCATAAGACCCCAGTAGAGAGGATGACGTCGCGATGAACGGCACCGGATGACGCGTTTCGCGCAGCGGTTGAGGGGGAGGGGGGTGAGAGTGCCGCTTTGGAAAGGCAGAAGGGCGAGGCCAACGTCTCTCGACGCCGTCTCGCCCTCCTGTCTTCGCCGTTTGTCACCTTCGGTGTTCGTCACCTTCGGTGTTCGGCCTCTTCGCCGTCCGGCATCTTCGGCGTTCGGCCTTTTCGCCGTCCGGCGTTTTCGCCGTCCGTCCTACTGGCAAGCCGGCTCGCCTTCCGCCGCGCCCGTCACGACCGGGTTCGTCGTGTTGATGCCGACGCCGCACTTGAACGGGCTCGCGATCTGCGAGTGGGTCACCGACGCGTACCAGTTGCCCGTGCCCGCCGTGATCGCCGGCGACGACACCTGGTTCGTGCTCTGGAACTTCAGGAGGGACGACCGTCCCGGTGTACTGCGAGCTGTCGGCGAAATACGCCTCTTCAGCCGTCACGAGGTTGCGCAGGTCCGACTTCATCGCCGTGACGTACGCCTTCTGCTTCGTGTTCGCGAACTTCGGAATCGCGATCGCGGCAAGAATGCCGATGATGACGACGACGATGAGGAGCTCGATGAGGGTGAAGCCCTTGCGCGTGCGCATTTATGCCTGGCCCGGAGTGGAGTGAGTGCGGCGGGAAAGAATCCGGGACCGTAGGGTGCAAGCCAGGAACCAAAAAAAACTGAAATTTCAAGGACTGATGTGCTAAGGGTTTACGGCGATGTGATTCGATCTGGATCAGGCCTGGGACCCCCGCGTTTCGCACGGTAGCAGGTGAAGCGCGAGAGTCGGCAACCGTCTTTCTCGGGGTCTTCGAACGACGCATCACCCGCCTCATTGCCGACGAGAAGGGCGAGCCCAGCGTCCCCTCGGCGCCGTGCTCGCCCTTCTTGCCCTTCAGACTTCTCTGTTCTCGATCTTGCCGTCTGTCTCGCGTTTCGGTCTTACTGGCAGATCGGCTCGCCTTCTGACGCGCCCGCGTTGACCGGGTTCGTCGTGTTGATGCCGACGCCGCACGCGAACGGGCTCGCGATCTGCGAGTGCGTGACCGACGCGTACCAGTTGCCCGTGCCCGCCGTGATCGCCGGCGACGACACCTGGTTCGTGCTCTGGAACTTCAGGAGGGACACCGTCCCGGTGTACTGCGAGCTGTCGGCGAAATACGCCTCTTCAGCCGTCACGAGGTTGCGCAGGTCCGACTTCATCGCCGTGACGTACGCCTTCTGCTTCGTGTTCGCGAACTTCGGAATCGCGATCGCGGCGAGGATGCCGATGATGACGACGACGATGAGAAGCTCGATGAGGGTGAAGCCCTTGCGGTTGTGCATTTGTCTAGCCTGGAGTGATTGGTGAAGGTTGGGCGGGATGAATCCGGGCCCATTGTTAGGCATCCGAAGGACCAGTGAGGACTAAGAAATTAACGTGTTCGTACGCATGCGTTTACGCTCGTGGCATCAGGCCGATGTCAGATGACACCCCTGGTGCGTTTTGCATGAGTACTTGCGAAATGCCGCTAAGATGTCGCGCGGGCACGCGCTATTGGCGCTTACAACGCGACCGCGGCGCCGACAAAGATTGACCAGCGGCCGCGCCGATCGGTGCTCCAGGCTCGGCCCGCACCGACAACGAGACGCGGCGACGCAAGCGAGACCAGCGACATGAATCGCCGCGCGAGGAACCTTCGCCGCTTTGTCGCGCAGACCTCGGGCGACTGAGACACGATCCCCATCCGTACGTTCACCCAGGCCGGCGTTCGCACCGAGACTGCGGCCACTTTCGATCCTTCCAAGATCTGTGCGCACGTAACCCGCGCCTCGATTGGAATCGGATCCACCGCCACCTTCACCCGCATCGTCGCGGAATCCGGCGGCGGTGGCACCTCCACCTCCGCGTCGATCGTGTACGGTTCCTGCCGCACGTGGAACGTCACGACTCGCCTCTCGGGCGCGGTACTTCCGACGAAGGAATCCCGCGCCGCGACTACGCGCTCGAGGGAATCGACGACGGCGGTCGCCGAGTAACGAGCGACGCGCTCGCGGTCGAGGGCGCGATCGAGGGCGTCGCGCTTCTGCGAGACTTGCACGGCCTGCTTCTCGACGAGCCGCAGGGAATCGCCGAGTAGCTTCGCAACACGTGCGTTTTGTAGTGCGACGTCGCGTGAGGTGTCGCGCGCCGCGCTCTCGTTCGACGTTGCCAGCAATGCTGCCGCCGATCGGCGGCGTTGCGCTGCAAGTCGCCATTCTTCGATCCTCACCGCGAGGACGAGTGCGGCGACGAGCGCGAGGACCAGCATGGGGAGGGGCGCAAGCGCGCCCCTCCCCATGCTTCGGTTGGTGGTCCGGGTCACGCCAACGCGACGACGCCGAGGGCGACGAGCGCGAGGGCGCTCCAGGACACGAAACCGCTCAAGCAGACAGTCATGCTTCTCCTTCCTGTATATGTGTGGTTGGATTGACTTCCTGGGGTTTGTTGGTGCTTCGGTTGTCGGGCCCGTTCGCTCACACGGCGTCTCGCACGCGCTTCCGGAGGGCGGCGAGATCGAGGATCGGGGTGCCGTCCGGACGTTGCCCACGCGGGTCGGTCTTGCGGCCGAGTTGCCCCCAGAGCGCGCGCTCGTGGGTGTAGGCGGGTGTCCAGATGGCTTGCTCGTCGTGACCGACGATGCGCCGATCGAGCGCGCCGTCGTCCTCGACGATCCAGTGGTGGTGCTTCATCACTGCGACGCAGATCGCCGTGATGACGGCGAGCTGCGGTTTTGTCACGGGCACGAGACCATTGGTCGCCGCGGCGACGCCGTAGTACGCGGAGTTCGCGTTCGGCGTGCGACACGGTCCTGCATGCGGAGTACGGAACGCCGGGTCGGCCAACTCGACGACGCGTCCGTCATCGAGCACCAGCCAGGTGTATCCGTTCGTGCACCGTGGATCGTGAAACCACTCGACGGCCCAGTCATCGCGCGACGAATCGTCGTAATGGAGCATGAGCCCTGCGCGAGGGACGGCGAGTGGGGACTGCAAGACGTTTGAGTGACGGCGGTCGGAAACCGGGATTCCGGGAATTGGGGTCGGGTCTCGGGGCACGGGTCTCTGGACTAGGCGGGGCGAACTAACGTGGAGAAATCTGAACTCAGATTTCTGACGTCAGACGTCAGATTTCTCCATGTCAGTTCTATGCTCCCAATCCATCCTCCCTGTGATCGTCGAACTTCGACGGCTCTCGCGCCGGCGCGTAGACGCTCGCCATGGGACGTACTCCACCCACGCCGAAGCGTGAGACGAGTGTCTTGGCGAGCTCCATCACATCCGCCGGACGCGCGCGCTCGATCGCACCGAGCAACGGCAACGCCAGCACGATCGCTATAGCGAGTGTGGCTTCGGGCCAGCCAGCGATGCCCGCCCGCCACATCTGCCGCAGCTCTCCAATCGCGAATGCCAGCACGATTACTCGGCTCATCGAGACGACGAACGGCGCGTCGAGGCCGAACGTCTTCACGATGTTCTTCTCGAGCAGCGGGGTGACGAGAGCGAGGAGGATGCTTCGGGGGGTGGACAGGTGGACGGGTGGACGCGTAGACAGCCGGCTCACGGCGTATCCTCCTCGAGCGAGTCCAGCCTCCGCTCGATCGCCTCGAGCCGTCGCTCGATGCGCTCGATCCCCATGGTCACGTTGCTCTTCGTGTTCTCCATCTCCTGTCGCCACACGCCCAGGCGATAGATCATGACGGTGAGACTTCCGAGCACGCTGGCCAGGGCGACGAGACGAGCGACCGTCTCGAAGCCGAAGCCAGTCGCACTCGGCGACACGAACGCTTGGAGCACGCCGAGCCACGCGGCGCTGGGGAGCAGTATGGTGCGCATGGCTCAGCGCCTCGCAGCGTGAGCGGGCGAACGGGTGGACGGGTGCACAGGTGGACGGGACACACCGCGGCCGTCGCGGAAGCGAATGTGACCCCGTCGGCTCTGCACGATCAAACCGCTGCGGTTCGCGCGCGCGATGGCCCGCGCGAGCACGATCGCGGCGCGCTGTGGAATTGGCGGAACGAGGTGAATGCGCGTTCCTTCCTCCGTCACCGAGAAGAGCCGGCCGAACCGGACGACCCACACGTTGGGGCCGTGCCGTGGAAGCGGCAGACAGCCGTCGATGTGGCCAGCGCGAGCGCGGTGTCTCATCCGGCCGCCGGCGTCGCGGGGATGATCTCTACCGGAACAGCGGGTGTCGCCGTGGGCGGCGTTGGCGTCGCAACCGGCGGCGTTGCCGTCGCGGCGGCGGGCCGGCCGGGCGAGGCCTTGGTGACGCGCTTGACCAGGTTCCAGTTGCCGAGAAGGGCGGGGTCGTCCTTGAGCGCGCTCTTGACGAGTGCATCGAGGATGTGCACGACCTGGCGTCCCTCTGTGAGCCTGGCTTTGAGTCCGTCCGTGGCGCCGCGCCGCTTGCCTCGGCTCGTCGTGCGGTTGGCGACGACACCGACGACGGCATCGGCGGCGGCGCTCAGCTGCGCGACGAAGTCGGCGGAGAGTCCGGCCTTGGTGAAGGTGTCGGCGAAAGGCGTGGCCGCGGCGCCCATGCCGTACGCGTAGCTCGCGAGCTTCTCGGCGGTGGGCTTGCCGCGCGGCATGCGGAGCGGCGAGAGCTCCGGCAGGTTGGGGATGTCCGCCGCGGCGATGCGGGCGATCGGTGCCATGTGATCGCGGAGCAGTGCCAGGCGGAGCGCCTCTTTCTTCTGCGTGGCGCCCTGTGCGGCGAGGTTGCTGCCGGTCTGCTCGCTGGCGTGCGCCGAAAGATCGGTGATGGCGGCGGTGAGCCGCTGCCGAGCGCCGGTGTTGACGATGTTGGCGAGCTTGTCGGCGTTCTCGTCGAGGAACTGTTCGACGGAACGGAGCGATTCGAGCATTCGGCCCTGCTTGGTTTGCAAATGAGTCTCCTTGTTTGGGAATCGGCGCGGCGAGTGGGCCGTTCGCCGGCGGCGCCTCGGCCGGCGAAGGCGATGTCGGGTGGAGCGAACGAGAAGCGAGGTGTGTGGGGTGCGGGGGGAGCCTCCGGGGTGTGGGTAAGGAGTGCTCGTCGCGATCGGTTGGTCGATCGGGACGTGAGGCCGAGTGACGCGCCGGAAAAGCGCGGCAGCGGCATCGATCGGCGGGCCGACTACTCGGTTTTCAGGGCTGGCCGCGAACGGCGAATCAGCGACTTTCAGTCGTTGATGGGGCGCGCTTTGCCGGCGGGAGACCTGTCGGCGCGCGCTCGGCGAGTGACCGCGAGAGCCGACTGCCTTCGCGGCCAACGCGGACATGGATGTGAGCGACTGCCGTGGTGTCGAATCGAGCCCGCGCACCGCAGCGACTGTCTTCAACACACGCTGCGTGACCTGGTGCGCGTTTCCATTGCCGGCGCGAGCGGCTCGGCTGTTCCGCTCAGCGGCGCTGCGGCGCAAGGCCGAGTGGCGAGGCGGAAATGAGGAACGCTCGGTCGGACCGCGATGACACGAGTCCCTCTACTTAAGTCTTAGCAGCCGACTGCAAATCGGGTACCATGACCCTTTCGGTTTACACCCGAAAATGTCAATCGATCGTCACGCGTGACGATCGATTGACGCTTACAACTTATAAACTGTCACGATCGGGGCTTAAGTAAACTGTAACGTTTTGCGACAGGTACCCGATTCGCGCTTTGCTGCAAAGACCCAAGTAGGAGGACCTGCGTCGCGAGATCGAGGCGGCGCCCGAGGGCCTCCCGGAACGAATCACCCGAACGGGAGTGCGAATGGAGACCATCGATCTCAGTTGCGAAGAAGGGCAAAACACGCTCATCGTCGAGATTCACACGCTGGCGCATCGGATCGCCAAGCGTATGGCGAGGCGCGAGCGCGCCGAGGACGCGGCGCAGAACGTCGTCCTGTATTGCCTGAAGCGACTGCGCGAGGGGCGCTGGGACATCGGCGATCGGGCGCTGGATTCACACATCGGTTACCTGGTCCGGCGGCAGCTGCGGAATCTCAAACGGCCGGAGATCCCGGAGCTGGAGCGAGACTACCAGTACTGGTGGGATCGCGAGTCGACCGTCCACGAGTGGATGGATCCCGAGCTCGAGCTGGAGGCCGCGGAGATCGATGCGTTCCGCGAGGCAACGCTGGCGAAACTGACGCCGGCGTGCCGGACGGCGTTTGAGCTGGTACGGAACAGAGATCTCAGCTACGCGGCCGCGGGCGCGGAGTTGGGGATCTCGGCGGACACGGTGAAGAAGCACATCGTCAGCGCACAGCGAGCGTTTCGCGCGGCGTTGAGGGAGAGGGGGATGAGAGTGCCGCCCGAAATGGCTCCGCGGCCCGAGAAGCCAAAGGGATGGCGGCGGCGGCGCCGCAATCGACCCGCGCTGGTTGGCTGAGCCGATGCGCGGCACGCGGGGTTTGCTCGAGCGGTTCGACAGACCGTCTCGTTTTGTGACGACCTGCCGCGAACTGACGCATCGTCGCCGATCCCGCGAGACATAGCTTGGCGGGTACGAGCGACCGCTCGCCCCTCCCGGATCGCGGACTGAGTGCGCTGAGGCTCAGCTTCTCCGCAGTCGATACCGCAGCAAAAACAGGGACGGCCTCAGGGAAACGCGGGCCAGCGGCCGATACTGGGGAGGCATGGTGAACGCAGCTCCCTCGCCGACTGAAGACGGGCGTTCCTTGGGGTGGCCAATGAAAAGGCGTACGGTAGAGTTATCAAATCGGAAGGGTTTCACGCTCATTCTGTGCATTTTGCTGATGACCGTGTTCATCGGGGCCGCGGCGTTTGCCGTGGACGTGGGACACGCGCAGCTGCGCCGGGCCGAGGTGCACGCGGCGGCGGACGCGGCGGCGCTGGCCGGGATCGAGGAATTCAGCGAGACGAGTCGCGGGGACCGGGCGTTGAGCGAGGCCCAAGCATTTGCCGCCAAGTTCCAGGCGGATGCGTCTCACCTCAACCTCGCGACGGGTGATTTCGCGTTGGGCTTCTGGGATGGAACCACGTTCTCACCCGGCGGGGCGGACATCAACGCGGCGCAGGCGACGGTCCGTTACGACGGCAGCTATACCTTTGCCCCCTTGCTCGGCATCGCATCGCACGAATCGTCGGCGACCTCGGTCGCGGTCGGGACCAACAAGTCGGTGACACAGTCGACGTGTGTCGCACCCGCGGTAGTCTCGTATGAGCAATTGCTCGCCCAACTCGGAGGCGGCAAGACGATGGCCGATGCGCTGACCGCGTCGGACATCACCAAGCTCTCCGAGGCAACAGCGACGGACGCTGTCACGCTCACCATACCGAACGGAACGAAGGTGTCGTCGCTCGACGAGGGGGAGTTCTATCAGGTGAACGCGCCACCGTCGGAGACCGCGGATGGTACGATACAGAACTCTGGACCGCCCAGCGCATCCGACTATCGGAACGGCGTTACATGCACGGGGGGCGGCTCGCCGATAGGCGTCGGAGACTGGATCCAACCGGTCAACGGGCAAAAGGCGCAGAAGACCAAGCAGGCGATACAGGGCATTACCGGAAGCCTTCCCGTCACGATTCAGGTCATCATCGCGGACAAGTTTTCCGCGCATTCGCCGATGGGCGGGTGCCCGAGCGGACCGGGTTCCGCGGCGTTGGATGGGTGTTTTCAGGTCCGCTATCTGGGCGCGTTCACCGTCACGGCGACGTCTGGAAAGGGGATCTCAGGCTATTTCACCGTGCTGTCCGCCGCCGGCGGCGTGACCGCGACTAGCACCTCACCTGGTCCGCTCACGACGCAGAGGACGCACCTGGTGTATTGAAACAAGTACAGGCGACTCTGCCGGGAATTCCTTGGGCCCCTGCGTTGGGCGGAACACAGGCCGGTGTACGCACGGACGTGTTCGGGGGCGCGCGTGCGCGCTAGGTGGATTGCGTTTGCGGAGCCCGGGAGTTCAGCAACGGAGGTCGCGGAAGAGACTCGACGTGACCCTTATGTGGCGAGACGATACTTTGCGGGCATGCCGATTGGACGGGCAGTCGAGTTCGCGGTCGCGATTTTCTCTATTGTGGCCGCCGCATCGTTGTGGGGTCGGCAGCGGTGACGTCGACCGCCGCCCAGTCGGCTCAAAGGATCGCCCCACCCACCGCGCACCCGGCGCACCGCTTCGTCGCCCTCGACGGGCTGCGAGGGGTCGCGGCGATCGCCGTCGTTTTGTTCCACTTCGCCGGGCCTGAGCCGGCCGAGGCTGACACCGCGCGGCTACCTGGCGGTCGATTTCTTCTTCATCCTTAGCGGGCTTGTCCTCGATCACGCGTACGGTCTGGCGCTCGAGTCGCGCCGGCTTTCTGCCGGCGCTTTCACGTGGGCACGCTGGTTCCGGCTGTGGCCCGTTGCTGCCCTCGGGATCGTCCTCGGGGCGATTGAGTTCGCGACACGTGGCGATTGGTCCGCCGCGATGTGGCCAGCGTTGCTCTGCGGGCTCCTGATCCTTCCGGTGCTCACCCCAAACGCATCCTTCTATCAACTGAATCCGCTGAACCCGCCGCACTGGTCGCTATTCCATGAGCTGTCGCTGAACGTCGCGTATGCGCTGATCGCACCCTGGCTGACGCGCCGCGTGCTGGCGATGGTTGTTGCGGGAGCCGGCGTGGCCCTGCTCGTGACGACGATCCGCTTGGGAGGTCGCGAATACTTCGGCCCAGCGCGTGTCGCCTATGGGTTCTTCGCGGGTGTTGCACTCCATCGCGTTCGCACCGGAAAACCGCTCAGCCCTTGGACTGCGCTCGTTGCCGCGGTTGTGCTTGTGGGCGTGTTTTCACTTCCGCGGTCGGTCGGACGTGCGCCGGGCGATGCGCTCCTCGCGCTCGCCATCCTTCCGATGGTTGTCTTGGCGGCTTCGCGGGTCGAACTTCGCGGTGCTGTCGCGCGGATCGCGAGTGCGCTCGGCGCGCTCTCGTATCCGCTCTACGCGATCCACTTTCCCCTGATTCACTTCCTCACGCGTCGCCCGACGTCGACGGCCGGTTCGATCGTGGCCACGCTGGTGCTGTGCCTCGTTGCGTACGCCGTCGCGATCTGGTTCGACGAGCCCGTTCGCTTGCGGCTTCGTCGTGTGATGCAACTCAGGGGGTTCCAATCTGAAAGCGCTACCCCGTCGCCGGACCGACGCCGGCGCCTGAGCCGGACAGCGGAAGAGCTGGCACGCGAGGGAAGATCGGATTGGTGATCGGCGAAGGGCTCATCGTCGAGAATCACACTCACGCTCGCTCGCTCAATGGGCCCGAGAAGAGTGGCGAGCGAGAGAAGCCTGATTTGGAGAGTCGAAAGCGTAACCCCGTCCGAAGGCACTCAAATCCATACTTGACGCTTCGCCGAAAATTGATCGACGACGCTTCGGGCGCATACCTCGTCGGACAAGACACCTCGCCGATCTGGAAACCCATCCAGACAGTTTGGGCCAGGATCTCGTTGTCGAACACAAAATCATCGGAGTACGCCGAGAACGTGAGTTGCTCAAGGAGTTCCCGAGAGAAAGCGCGATATCCAGTGTGGAACTCCGACAGCTTCGTGCCGAGCAACACGTTCTCGACCGCCGTAAGCGCGCGGTTCGATACGTAACGCCAGAGCGGCATGCCGCCCCGCAGCGCTCCTCCACCGAGGATGCGCGATCCGAGGACGCAGGAGTACAGACCGCTGGCGACCAGCCCCGCCATGGCCGGAATGAGCTTCGGAGTGTACTGATAGTCGGGATGCACCATGACAATGATGTCCGCGCCTTGCTCCACCGCCAGACGATAACATGTCTTTTGATTCCCGCCGTAGCCTCTGTTCTCCGCGTGCACGTGCACGACGACCTTCGGCAAGCTTCGCGCGCGCTCGACTGTCGCATCGATGCTGTGGTCGTCCACGACGATGACCAAATCCACGATCTCCTGGTCGGCCACCTCACGCCATGTCTTCTCGATGGTGTGCTCGGCGTTGTAGGCCGGCATCACGACTACCACCCTCTTGCCGGCGATCACCTGATCACCGGTTGTGCGGCGTGCTGGCGGTCCGAGAGCGCGCTCATGTCGGCGTCGCGAGCGGCTGGCCGCGCAGCCACTTTGGCGCGCGCGACATCAGGCGTTCAACAGGGGCGGGAACGACTCCGACGTTCTGCTGCCAAAGAACCATCAGGAGGGTCGGCAGGAACAGCCAATGAGTCACCGCGGCCGCGGTCGCCGCGACGTAGTTGTCCATCGTCGTAAGACTCGGATCGAAGAACGTCACCAGAAACGCGAAATGCGAGATGACGACCAAGGCGATGAACTCGCTGGCCCGTCGGGGTATCGCGAAGACCAAGAGGCCGTCGTACATGCCGAGCGTTTGTGGTACGACCGCGAGCGCGAGGAGCAAGCGAGCCTCCGGCCTGCGCCATCGAAGCGCGGCCAGGATTAGCAAGAAACCACCGGTTTGGCCCACCGCGGTGCGGCGATACGGATCCGCGCGGACCATTTCGAGCCACTCGAGCGGCCAGCGCGGTTGCAACGCGAGACTCACGGCGAGCAGTGCAACGCCGCCGAGGAGCGCGGCGATGATCGCTGGCCGTTTCGGGTTCGCGGCTATCACTGCCGCGGCGATGTTCGGCTTGATCGCGCCAAAAGCGCACGTCCAAGGCAGAGTCACCATGCTCGCCAACAGAAACGTCGGTTGGCCCACGAGCAGGGTGGCCTGGAATGGCTTCGAAAGGACCGTGACGTATCGCCACCGCGAGCCGGGCTGGAAGGCGAGCGCGTATAGGTAGAGCGATGAGGTTACGCCCGCAAAAACGAGCCGCGCTGTTGCAAGGGGGAGAATTGTCAACGGAATGATTCCCGCGGCGCTGGTCAGCGGATACAGGAAGTACTGAAACGGCCAGTTGTACTCGCGACCCGGGCCGATGAGGCGGTATGGATCGCGCCTCGCGAGGAGGAACTTCGCCGCCATGTACAGCTGGTCGAAGTCCAACGCCGATTTCACCGTTGCCTGAACGTGCGCGGCGTACCCGACGCCAATGGCGGCAATTGTCACGGCGATGCCGATCGCGGCCCACCGACGCGGGGACCCGGTCACGGAGGCGGGCGTGCCGTCGGCGGATTCAAGGGACATGGGTTGAGCCAAAGGCGAGTCTCGGCTGAGAAGAAAGGCGCCGTCGGCACGATGAAACAACTCGACGTTCAAGATATTCGTGCTGGTGGCGACTCGCAGCGGGGCGTCGCGGGGTAAAGGCACCGAAGCCGCTCCGTCCAATGGAGACTCGACCGACGGTCACTGCCCCAAGAGGAGGGTGCGCCATTCAGGCAACATGTTGTCATCGGTGACGACTGATGCCCGGGTCAATCGCGCCAACATTCGCTCTCGGGACTCGAGGCCCATTCGCACCGGTGGCCGGCCCTGGCTCCCGGCAAAACCGAATAGTGTATCGGCGCGCGCCCGGTCCTGGCTTCGTGAGAGATCGAGCACGGGACGGCCCTCGATACGATAGTTCGTTAGCACACTCCGCCATCGAGCCGAATCGAGACCAATTGGCGAGTCGCTCACTGACGCGAAATTCACAAACCGCAATCCGTAAGGGAACACCGTGAAGGCCGTCTTGTAGGCGTCCTGGGAATCGGTTGTGTTGAAGTGGTAGATCCCCGCGGGTCTTAAGTGACGCCGAATGAGCTCGAGGTACTCCCGCGACAATAAGTTCGTGATGTTCGCCCGCCAATGCTCGGTCGTGTTCTGCACGATGAGGTCGAATTTCGCGGGGTGGCGGACCAGCCAGCGTCGCCCGTCATCGATGACGATCGTGATCTTGGGATTCGACAAGACGCCACGAACTTCCGCGTGCCGCGCGATGATGGACAGATAGCCTGGATTGATCTCGACGACCGTGAGGTGGTCTACATCGGCCGAGTTCGCGATAACCTGGGCCCATGCACCGGTTGAGAGGCCGATCATGAGCACTTGGCGCGGATGCGGATGGAGCCCGACCGCGCCGAACGCGCGAACGAGCATGTTACGATCGTGAACCAGGTCGGTTGAGATCACTCCGTCATAGGCACCCCCGCCATAAACAACCATCGATGGGGTCACAGCGATCACTCCCTGGCGATCCTCGACTAGGTCCGCGAACCGATCCGTCCTGCTCGAGTCCTTGTAGAGTAGTCGTTCGTAGAGGCGGTCGAATAGATGCGGGTGCGCCACGAGCACGACGGCCGCCGCGACGGCGATCGCCGTCGCCTGTCGCGCTTTTCCTCGAGAGGGCACCAAAACGAGAACTGCGGCCGAGAGTCCGAGCCCCACGAGGAGGAGTCCGAGAGTGAGTTGTTGCGTCGTCCAGATGTCGAGAAACCAATAACCTGTTGTCAGTGCACCAGCGGGGAGCCCACGATATTGGCCAGGTAGATGTAAGAAAGGCGAGCTCCGGCCAGATCATCGGGGCGAATTGACAGGTGGGCTACGATCGGGAGGACGGCGCCAAACAAAGCCGATGCGATAGCCACGGGGAAGAGACCGAGCCCCCCACCGGATCGCGAAACGAGTGTCGCCGCGGTGGGGACGACGGCATACCCGGCCAAGCTCGCGATCAGCAGCAGCGCGGAAAGAGCAGCACCAGCAGCTTCGCCCCAACGTTCGCCTCGGGAGCTGGAAACGCCTCCGAGCTGAGCGCCGACCGCTAGGCCGGCGAGGTAGAAGCCGAGCAGCAAGCCAAAGGCTTGCGGCGATCCGCCCGAGGCGAAGGCATAAACTCTAAACCACAATACCTCATATGACAACGCCACGCCGCCTGTGATCGTCGCGATGATCAACGCCAGAACTAGACTCACGAAGTTGCCTGACGAGTGAGGAGGTGGCGCGACAAAACGAACGTTCCGACGGCCATGTTGACGAGGGCCGCCAGGCGCGCCGAGCCAGTTTCCCCGAGCGCCCCCATCAAGACGAGCGCCGCGGCAATTGCCGCGAGCGCAGAACCTGCGGTGTTGACGAAGTACAACATGCCGACCGAGCGTCCTACGGCACCGGACTCGCGCACGGCGAAGGCCACCAGTAGTGGGAGGGTTGCTCCCATGAGAAGCGTCGGCGCGAGCACGAAGGCAAACGTCAACGCGGCCGTCGCCATAGCGGGCCACGTCGCACTGTGTTCGGCGACAGTCCGAAAAAGCGGCACTGACACGACACCATAGGCGGCCACGGACAACTCCAAATACGCAAACGCTAGTAACGGCGCGGACTGCGATTTCGTGAGAGGTGGCCGCCGAGAAGGCTCCCGAATCCGAGGCCGAGCAAGAACGCAGTGACGACGACGGTCACCGCCTCGATGTTGATTCCGAAGACCGCGAACAGAACCCGCTGCCAGACGACCTGATAGATCAGCGCGGCGAACCCGGATGCCAGAAAAGCAGGGCCCAGCCACATCGGAGTCCTCCGTTGCTCCTGCGCTGGAATCATTGTGACATGGTGTTGACCGCGACATGTGCGCGCGACAGGCCTCGCCATATTCGCCAGCCTGCGACGGCTAATCCCATGAAGGTTGCTCGGACGCGCTCCACGCCACCGCGGGATGTGTCCATGCGCCCGGGACAAGACGAAGCAAGACGGGCCACCCTGGTCCGAGAAGAGCGCTGGCCACGGCGACACGCTGCCAGGGGGCGAGCAGCGCGCGGCTGGCGGCGTGGAGCAGGTGAGAGGAAGCCCGAGAATGGCGAATGGCGGGATTCTAGGAAGGACTCGCTGGCTCCGGCTCAAAGGATACGTCCCACACCGAAACGGCACGCAAATTACTTGAACGCCACGCCAGGCCGCAAACGATCCCGATGGTCAACACCGAGAAGCTCGGAGTCACGCCAGGCATGACGAAAATCGCTGGAACGAGGCGCAGGCCGAGGACCCAGAAGAGTGTCAGCGCACCGCCGACAACGGCGTGAATACGCCATGTCACGCCGCGACGCGTCATTGCATCGACCGTGAACGCAAAAGGAAGAGCAACTACCAGGTCGACGAGGTAGCGCTGTCCGTTACCGAGCGTGGCGACGAACGTGAGAATCAGCATGATAGTCCCGAGCACGCGCGCCAAGCGCCCTAAGCTCCACGTGTTCCACGAGACGAAGAATGCGCCAGCCATGTGCAGCGAAGGCATCGCGTTTCGAAGTGCGTTGACGTCCAACGGCGATAGACCCAGGGGCGACTCCTGGCCCGTCGGTGGGCGGGCGGGAAACCGTCCCACCCACCGGAATACCGGGCCGGCGGCCGGGACGACCAGATAGAGGGCAACGCCTAGCGCCGCGGCGATCGCCGTTTGGAGTGGAATGGACACGGCATCGCGCGAACCGAAGCGGCGCCACCGGACTGCCGCCACCATCATGACCGCAATGGGCAGGCCCGCGTACGCGCTCCGCCGCTATCGAGCGTAGCGCCGTGTGTGAGTCGAGGAACTGCCCGACGACGAACGACACGTTTCCCCCAAACCACTGGTCGACGGCCGTCAGGACCGTGTCGTACGTGCGCGGCGTCGCTTGGGCGGCAAGAATCAGTGCGGATATGCCGGCATAGAAATAGAGCGGGAATAGCGGCACGACGAGGCTCGTTCGAAAACGCTCGCGTTCATCGTCGGGCGCGGCTCCCACGATGCGTGCGCAGGCGACGATCATGGATGCCGCGCCGAGCCCAATCGCCGCGCTCGCGGGCCAAATGGCGGGGCCTGGGTGAAAGGCGTGATACCAAAAAGCCCCAAGGACTCCGGCCGTAAGGGTTTGTACCCACGTTCGCCTATCGGGGGCCCGCGAGCCTAGAATGATCGGTGCGCTGAGGAAACTGGCGATAGTCCATGGGCGCGCTGGAGTGATACGAAGGAGCAGCGCGAGTGCCACGCCCAGCAGAGGAACCAGCGGCGCGACGAACAGCCAGTGCTCGGCGGTTATCGCGCGTCGGGCTGTCGAGGTACCCAGCCAAGCATCACCGATGATCCCCCTTCTTTGCTCTGACCGGCAGGGGGAAGTTTGATCCACCCGCGGAAAAGAACTCGCGCCACCATGCCGGCTGAGAACGCCGTGGCTAGCGAGCCCGCCAAGGCCACGCCCGGAATCACCAGCACTTTCGGGATTAGCCGTATTGCGAGCATCCACGTGAGTGCCACGCCGGTGGAAGACAGGAACAAAACCATCCATCTTGAAGGTCGTCTAACGCTCGCCTCTACCGCAAGCGCAAACGGAACCGCGACGACCAAGTCTACCAGATAATGTTGCCCCGTTCCCAGTGTTGCGAGGGCCGTTAGGGCCAGGAATCCGAGGCCAAATAGCCGGCGCAGCCATCCGAGGTCCCACGTTCCCCACGCGACGAACAGGGCGCCGGCAAAGTGGAGGGATGGCATCGCGTTTCGAAATGCGCCTATGTCGACCGGCGACGGAACGAGCGCCAGGTCCGCGAGCGGAAGAAGACTCGGAAACGAGGGCCCCCAGCGATAGACCGGTCCCGCCGCGGGCACGAGCCGATAGAGAATGACGCCGCTCGCAGCCGCGAGCGCGGCGGCGAGCGGCAAACTCGTCGCGTCACGCGCGCCAAAGCGTCTCCACCGGAACGCGGCGGCCAGCATTACCATGACAGGCGCCGCGTCATACGCAATCAGGACGAGTGCGTGAACGATGTCGTGTGCTTCCAGCAGGCGACCCGTCGAGAAGCTGACGTTCCCGGCGAGGGATTGGTCGATAGCGGTAAGGACTGTATCGAACGTTTGCGGTGTTCCTGCCGCCGCCGCGGTGAGAAGGATGAGACCGAAGTAGAGCTTCGCCGGGAATAGCGAGGTAACCAGCGCAGTGCGCAATCGCGACGCGGTGTCGTCGGCTTCTCCAAGCCAAGATCGAGCGAACGCGACGACGATGGCCGCCGAACCGACCCCGTATGCAAGCGCAATCCCCCACGCCCCAGCCTCGCGATGGGTAATCTGGTACGCGGTCGAAATCGCGATGCCGAGGCAGGCCGCCGCGAGCCGTTCACTGCGGCCACGGATTCTCGCCCAGAAAATCACCACCGAAGACGCGAAGCAACTGGCCGCCCACCATCGCGGAGGGGAGGACTTCAGGAGGAGAAGCAGAATCGACGCCGTCGTGAGGGCGACGCTCAGGGCGATCGTGTGCCGGACGCCGAGTCTTTTCGACGGTCGCATCGCGCCTCGGCAGTCAAGCCGGCATCGCCTCGAAGCCATGAAGGGAGCATGTGCACTCGCTGCTCAATCCACTTGGGAGCACTCCCTCGATTGGCTCGCCGAAGCACGAGGACCGTTGCGGGGAAGTACAGAAAGGCAGTCGACCACGTTCCCGAGTGCATGAACTTGCCGTCGCCCACCCCCAACCAGCAAAGCACGCGAGCCAGCTTGCCACTGTGAGAAGCATCGCCTCGCGGCGGGTCAGAGCCACCAACCACAGTGGCAACTCGTCATAAAAAGCGAGGCCATGTGGAACGACCGTCATCACGAACAACAACCGGGCTTCTGGTCGCCGCCAGCGAAGTATGCTTGCCACGCCGACAAACCCGAAGGCCGTTCGAATCGGTGCGGTGTGGACCGGCGAACTGCGGACGATTTGAAACCAGTGCACCGGCCAGTGCGGGAATGCGAGCGTTGCTAGGCCGAGTAGCACGGCGCAAGTCGCCAGTGAAGAGATACTTGGCGAACGCGCGAAAAAGGCGGTTGCCAGATTCGGTTTGAGAAAAGCGAATCCGGCGAGGGGTGGAAGCAGCGCAAACGCCATGATGAGGGGTCGTCTGCGCGATCTTTGCAGCCACGATAAAGGGAATCGACAAGACGATCGGTACCCGCTCAAAGCCGTCGCGCGTAATGGCGAACAGCAGCGCGAAGCCCGCGCAGGCAGCGAAGCAAATCGCGGCGAGCTGCACTGAGAGCCACACGAACGGGGCGCCCAAGAGGACCGCGGGGAGCGGGTAGAAGAATCGATCAACGAGTGACGGAAGCGACCCGTCGACGCGAATGCCGTACGGATCGACGCGACGCGCCACAGCGTGGGCTGCGTCCAATAGCACGCGGTAGTCGCTTCCTTGTCCCCGCCGTACACCTGCGTGTGAGCGGCAAGCGCGCCCGCACATACCGCAGCACCAAACGCGATGGCGAAGCGGACGCGAAGATCCGGTGCGGGGCCAACCTGCGGCAGGTTAGGCTGACGTGTCATCGAGGGGTCTGTCGGGCGGTTGCTCGCCGGGCGAGGCGAGACGGAGTCACGTAGCCCTCCGGTCGACAAGCCGCCGAGATTGCCCCATTCTCAACCTCTGTCTTCGTTCGCGTCGCCATGAACTCGTTGCAGCTCCCCGAAAATAGGTATCGAGAGACGCTCACGCCCCTTGGTGTGGGAGTGGCGCTTGCCATAATCGCCGTTGCATACCTATCACACTATGAGAGGGCACTGACGAACTATCACAGCGACCTCGATGTGCAGTTGGCTGGCGCCCGCTTTCTCTTGGCCGGGCGAAACCCATATCAGCTCATCGGGCCCGGTCGCGAATTCCGGTGGGGTGGAACGCTATATTATCCTGTGCCGGCACTGGTCCTCATTTCGCCGTTGGCTGGCCTTGGCCTGGCAACTGCGCGCGCCGTTTTTGTCGCGGTTACCGTGTTCCTTTTCGGGTTCGCGATGGCGAAACCCGCCAACCAGCTTGGCGTTATGTCATGCTCCTTACGATCGCAGCGCAGTCTGCGCTGCTTCTCGTGCAGTGGTCCTTTCTCCTCGCCGCTGCGTGGCTTCTTCCCTGGGTGGCGAGCGTTCTCGTCGTCAAGCCCAACATAGCGACTGCGATCGTTGCTGCGCGACTCGAGAAACGATTCTTGTGGCCCGCGTTGGGCGGGAGTGTGGCGCTCATCCTGTCAGCTTCATCGTGGCGCCACACTGGCCACGCTGGTGGCCGGAGTCTCTCGCTGCAGACCCCAATCGATCGGCGGCAGTTGCTCGCTCCGGGGGTTTTCTGCTGTTGTTGTCCGGCCTCAAATGGCGGCGGCCCGAAGCGCGGCTTCTGCTCCTTCTTTCGATCGTTCCACAAACGCTCGGTCACTACGACGCGTTGTTGTTGTTCTTCGTGCCGGATCGGGCGAGCCAAGCCATCGCATTGGCGGCGCTTTCTCACTTCCTGAATCTCTTGAATCTCGGCGACCGTCCGGCGACGCTAAACGACGCGGTGGTTGCCAGCGGAATTCGTGTCGTGCACTACCTCTATCTCCCCTCTCTTCTCTTTGTGCTCTCGAGGCCGAATCGGGGCACGATTCCGGACTGGGCGGAGAAGGTGGCCCGTCGTCTCCCAGCCTGGCTTCAGGGCGCTCCCGAAGCCCACAGCGGCGAAGGCCCGCAGCGAGCACGGGAATTCTTCAAACACATTTCGCCTCGGATAGAACGAGTGGTTCGGAGTCGGCGCTGACCGGTCATGGTCGGCTCGTGGGCTCACTGACGAGCATGGACGACAACCTCGGCTCGTCCTGTGACCCCACGATGGCAGGAAGTTGCGGCCTGCCTCCTCGGGTCACTCGTCCTGCGAACCACCAGATCCCCGCGGCCAGAACCGCGCCGACGTATCCGTCGAATGCATAGTGCCACCCTAGAGCAACCGACGCCACGAAAGTACACAACGCGACTGCCGACAGCATTGCTCCCATGGTGCGCGACAGACCGAAGCCGAAGAGCGCGACGAGCGCCGCCGTCGCGACGTGCACGCTAGGCATCGCCGAAACGCCAAACCCGAATCCCTTCGTGTGCTGCGCGTACGCCGACCAGAGCACATGCTCGCCTCGGAACGACAATAGCGGCGTCTGCGTGTCGACGGATCGCAGGTAGGCGAACAAGCCCGCGTATGGATCCCCGTGTCCGGGCGCAACGATGTGATAATACGCCGGTCCCGCCGAAGCCATCGCCAAGGCGAACAGATTGCCGACGACAAGCCAGATGAGGACGAACGAAAGGAGGAATCGCCGTCGCAAATTCGACGGCTGCATCAGCGCCGTAAAGACGAAAATCGCGAGAAGCAGCGCGGTCCAGACGCGATGATAGAACCAGTCCAAGAGAACCGTAATTGCGGGATGTCCCAGGAGCGGCTGCAGCACTCGCCACAGCTGGAACCCGCCGTGCAACTCGGCGTCTATCGCAGCGATGAGCTTGTCCCACGTGAAGGGATTGAGCGTCGGGATCGCCTGCTTCGTGGACGAGAAAGCTGAAAGGGCGAGCGGCGCGATCGCGAAAGTCAGGGCGACGGTGGCCAAGTACTCCGACGTCAGCAACTCCGCGCGCAACGACGCCCATACTCTACGGTACGCCAGGATCGGCGGGACGGATGGCGGTATCCGCAATCGTCGTCGAAAAACCTCTCCGGCAAGGGCCATCGTTCCGAAGACGACAGCGGCACCGAGGATGGTCTCGTAGGCGTCGATCGGTCCAACGAGCGCATCGCGGCCGGCGAGACTGCAAACGACGAGACTGAACGCAAGCTGTGCGGCAACGGCCCACAAGAACCACCTTGACTCACGGATCGCGGCGAGCCACGGATTCACCTGGCCGGTGGATTGACCGCCACGTCGCAGTCCTGATTGGCGCTCTGCGGGTTTGAGTGGTCGAGCGGCGGATGCCATCGGAAATTCGGACAAGGTGAGACGACTAGGGTCCGCCGCGGCCTCGCACCTGGCAACGCAGCCTCACCAAAGTATCGTCAGATCTGACTCGCCGCTTACCCTATAACGCATACCCGGGCGCAACCGTGGACTAGAGGCGATGCGCCCGTTGACGTTCGTGAGAGCGCGAGTGGTAGGCGGATGGATAAAATCGCTCACGTCGCAACCGGTGCCGGCTCCCCCAACGCGCGAAAGTTTGCCGGGCGTTTCAAAAAGGAGGCCGCGCACGTCATGAGCGTTATTGTAACCGCGATCCACATGCCCACGGGCGTGGTGAGCATCCGAGGGGTGAGCCGGAAACACAAAAACCAAGCCGCGACTAGGGCGCAGCCCAACGCCACGTCGCTCGGCCAGCCAGCCCATCGCTGAACGGCCGCCGTGATGCTGAGCGAGAATGGAACCGCGACGATGAGATCGATGAGATAGTGTTCTCCGGTCCCCAGGGTTGCGGCAAACGTCAGCACAAGAAACACCATTCCGAAAGAACGTTGCCACCGACCTAAGCCCTGGGTTCCCCAGGCAATGAACACCGCGCCGGCGAAGTGGAGCGACGGCATCGCATTTCGAAATGCGCCAGTGGGAACCGGCGAGACGGTCGAAACCAGTTCAGCGGTCGATGGCGGGTGAAACGGAAATCGGGTTCCCCAACGGTAGGCGGGGCCTGCTGCTGGCGCGAGCGAGTAGAGTGCGACGCCGCTAACTGCGGCGATGATCACCATAAGGGGGATGTTTATTTCGTCGTCGGGCCCAAATCGCCGCCACCGAAGGAAGGCTACGAACATGACCGCGGTCGGAAGGGAGTTGTACGCGAGGACCAAGATGAAATGCGCAGCGGGGGAGGCTGATGCAAACCGACCGATCGCGAAGCTGAGGCTTCCCCCCAACGACTTGTCAGCAGAGGTGAGGATGGTATCAAACGTCTGCGGTGTCTTGGCCGCCGCAGCCGTCAGAAGCAAGAATCCACAGTAAAACTTGGCGGGGAACATCGCCACAACGAGAGCAGTCCGCGCAGCTGCCAATCCACCTTCTTCCGGCTCCGCGATCCGAAGAACCGCGACCACAATGCTCGAGGCTCCCAACCCGTAGGCGAGCCCGATTAGCGCCGTCTGCCAGCTAGGATAGAAGAATTGATACGCAACGGCGATCGCGACTCCCAACAACGGCATTGCCCGCACCATCCGGGGCTCTCGGACGCGTGCAAGGAAAATGACCGGCGCGCTCAGAAACATTTCCGCCATCCACCATCCGGGTGGCGTCGCGCGGAGGAGCAGCGCCATGGCCGCGCATAGGGCAATGCCGTTGATCGCCAGAAGTCCGCGTCGAAACGAACGCCGATCCTCCGATGGCGGGGCCGGCGTCGCCCCTTTCGTGAATGTTAGAATGGTCGAATCTACCTTGGAGATCACGAGTGAGTCGCCCAGCGAACCACGAAATCAGTAGCGCGAGACGGGGCCCGTCGAGCGCTTGGTGCCAGCCGAGAAAGGACTGAGGCCACAAGAGTGAGTAGGGCGGCGAGCAACAGTACAGCGCCAAGTAGTCGCAATCGAGCAGGTCCAATCAGCGCACGCCGTGCGCGGAGCGCCTCGGCCACGCCCGTCACGGCCTCACCCTCACCGACACGAACACCGTCCTCGGCTCCCCCGGCGACACGACCCCCCCAGCCACCACCTCCGGATACGCCCGATCGAACACGTTCCGGACCCCCGCCTCGACCTCGCTCCGCGGGAACGTCCAAGCCCCGCTCACATGCGCCAGCCCGTACGCGCCGAGCACCGCTCCCGGTTCGTCGAACGGCGAGTACGGACCGACCCAGTTCCCGCTCGACCCGTAAGCCGCCACGGCTGCCCGAGCGGCGCAACGTCGAGCGCCGACGTGCCGACGTACTTCGACGTGTTGTACACGCGAAGCCCGCTGAGCGGCACGACGTCGCCGTCGTCGTTCACCACGACCGTGCTCCGATACCGGGCGTCGTTGAACGTCCAGTTGCCGCTCACCGCCACCGTCTGACTCGCCAGCGGAACGCGCCACTCGAGCTCCACCCCCTGCCGCCGGCTCGCGCCGCCGTTCGTCGTCGTGAGCCGCACCGGATCGAACGTCTGCTCGTTGCTCACGTCCATCCGGAACAGCGCCGGCCGACGCGCTCGCGCCGGCGTGATCCACCTTCACGCCGCCCTCGTACGCCCACGCCGTGATCGGCGCGAGCGTGGGGTCGACGATCAGACCGTCCGTCGAGCGGAATCCGCGCGACGCGTTCGCGTACGCGCTCACCGACGACGACACGCGCCCGATGAGCCCGAGCTTGGGAGAGAAGACGCCGTGCGTGGCGCTCACCGCCGATGAATCCTTCGGCGTCGAGCGCGTGTTCAGCACGTCGTAGCGCGCGCCGACGTCGGCGCGGAGGCGATCGGTCAACTCGAATGAGGATTGGATGAACGGCGCACCCGACGCCTGCATGCCGGCGACGTCCGCGGCCGTCGAGTCGCGCCGGCGCGACGTCGTGAAATAGTTCTCGTAGTTCGACCGGTCCCACCGCGTCTCCACGCCCGCCGTGACCTCGCTGCGCGGCAGCGTCCACGTGATCGCGCTCGTCGCGCCCGCGCCGGCGCGCGAATCCTCCTCCTCCGCTCTGGCTCCCCGACCCCTCGAACTTCCCGCCGGCCGGCGGAATCGTGAGGAAGAGCTGCCAGCGCCCCTCCGTCCCGTACACCGTCGTGCGCCACAGATAGTTCGAGCCGAGCACGCGCAGGCTCACCCGCTCCTGCGCTCGGCGCTTGTAGCCGCCGTCTGTCGGATTCGAGACGATGTCGTACTCGTGGCGGGCGAACTCGTCCTCGCCGAGGAAGCCGGGCGAATCCCAGTTCGTGCCATACAGCTCGGCGCCGGCGTCGATCGCGACGCTCGACGTGACAGATCGTGCACGACGCGCGCGTGACCCTGCGCGATGTCGTAGCGCGAGTTGGGCCGGAAGCCGTTCTCCTGCACGTAGCGCGCGCCCAGCACACCGCCGCCGCGCGCGCCGTGGTCGAAGCCCGTCATGCCCATGAGGTCGGCCCGGCCGAACGATCCGCCGGACGCCGTCAGCTCGCTGCCGGCCATGCGGTCGAGCGTGCGCACGTTCACCGTCCCCGCGAGCGCGAAGTTGCCGAACAGCGCGCTCGTCGGACCGTGGATGACGTCGATGTCGCGAATGCCGCCGGGGAAGAGCACCGAGAAATCGTTGTACCCCTCGGCGTGGCCGTTCACCGGCTCGTTCATCGGCACGCCGTCCACCCAGAGCGCGACGTCGGTCGCGTGGTCGGAGCTGAAGCCGCGCAGCGAGACGTCGGAGCCGAAGCCCGGACCCTGACCCTGCTGATGGACCTCGAGCCCGGCCGCCTGGCGGAGCAGCTCGTAAGGCGTCGCGGCGGGCGTCAACCGAATCGTCGCCGCGTCGATCGTCGTCGCCGCCATCGGCTGCGGAACGCTCGGCGCGGCGTGGCGACGATCGTGACGGGCTTGAGGCGCGCGGCCGAGTCGGCGCGCGTGGTACGGTGAGCGGCGTGCGTCGAGTCCTGCGCGGCGAGCGGCGCCGCGACGCAGAAGACGAGCGGGCACGCGAAATGTCGTAGACGGAAGACTGCTGGCATGTCCTCTTCTCTCCCCAATGAGCGATCGGTGATGGCCGCGGGCGCGCTCGGTTGAAGCACGCACGACGCGGCCGCGCGAATACGCGGCACGGCGCGCCTCGCGCATTCGGCGAGGACGCGACGGGATCGGGCGTCAGGCGGTCCGGCTACGGACGCCTACGCCGGGGAGATCGGAGGGCCGTTCGCGAAGGGAAGGGAATGCGGCCGAAGGGCGACGGCGACGCGTGCGTCGTGGTCGCGAATCGGGGCTACGTCCACCGTCGTGACGGCGGGGACGTCGATGCGGGTCGCCACCACCGCCACCGGGACAGCGCAGCAGCAGGCGCCCAGACAGGTGCAGGCGTGCTTGCCGTGTTGATCGGCCGGGGCGCCGTGGTCGTGGGCCATGGCGTGCCCGGCGTGACCGGCCATGTGCATCTGGACCGCGTGGCTGCCATGCTCGGGGCAATGGTCGAAGCTCGCCGGAGCCAAAAGCGCGGCTTGGAGCCAGATGGCCCAGACGGCGGCGAAGGCGCGGAGCCAGGCGGGGCGACGCATCACGTGCAAACTATAGATCGGAGCGGGCGGAGGGCCAACACTAAGAACGGCAAACGGCGTGGGATCGCGGCCATTCTGCGGTCTGTCTTGGCAGACTGGCCCCGATCTTGGGCTCGAAATCGGAGGACGGACGTCTGACGTCGGACGTCAGACCAGCTCTTGTTCGGACGGGATGATTGGTAAGCGCTAGACCGGGATGATTGGTAAGGCCGGTCGCGGTGCAGGAAGTCCTCGGTTGACGCTATCGCGTGCCGGGGGTCCACGCGAGCGCTTCATGGAAGGCAAGGGCCGAGGCGGAGTAGATGCCGAGGGTCAGGGGCCCGAAGGCAATCGTCCATTCGCCGTCGGCCGTTTCGCGGAGGCTCACGTATTCGCCGGCGAGGGTCGTCGAGAGAAAAAATCGCGTCGTCCGCCAGGAGATGGTGCCGCCGCTGGTCACGCGCCGCAACTCGGCATCGTCGGGATACTCGAGCAGTGGGAGTCGGCGGGGGAGCGGGCGCGGGGAAGGCGTGTAGTGGTCCGCGGGCGGCGTATTCCCCAAGGCCCCATGCGGCCGCCGGTCGTTGAACGTGCGCCGCCAGCGCTCGAAGCGCTGGTGCTGCAGCTCGAGGGTCGCGCTGGGCGGCCGGGTCGTCTCGGCTTTGAGCGTGCGATGCATGCGCTCGTGCGCGCCATTCTGCTGCGGCACGCCGCGGTCGATCCGCTCGGGCCGAATGCCGAGGCGAATCCACCACACCGCCAAGGTGGAGAGCCCACCGAGGGCGCCCGGCGCGCCAAAGGGGCCGCCATTGTCGGTGCGAATCACACGCGGCAAGCCGTAGGTCGCGAAGCAACGCCGAAACTGCGCGGCCGCGGGCTCACTCGCGGTACTCGGTAACGCGGTGACCGTGAGCATGTAGCGTGAGCAGAGATCGCTGATCGTGAGCGGATAACAGTACGGCCCGCGGGCAAGGCGAAATTCGCCTTTGAAATCCGCGGTCCACACGTCATTCGGCCCGCGCGGCTGCGTGAGCGCGGGGGCGGCCCACGCCGCGCGCTCCCGGCGAGCGCGGCGGCGCGGGACAATCAGCCCGGCGCGCTTGAGCACCGTCGTGATCGTGCTCGCTGCGGGCCACGTCACGGTCGGCTGCTCGCGCCGCAAGACGTCGCGCAGCTTGCGCGCGCCCCACTCCGGCTGCTGCTCCCGGAGCGCGATGAGGGCCTCGACGATCGCGCGCGGCGGCTGATGCGCCGCAACGTGCGGCGCGTGCGACCGATCGGCGAGCGCCGCCGGTCCGCCCGCCCCAAAGCGCGCCAGCCATTTGTGGCCGACGCGCTCGCTGATCCCGACCCGACGGCAAATGTCGCGAATGCTCTGGCCAGGAGCGCGGTGCACGACGGCCTCGACAAACTCCAGACGCTGGGACATGAGAGACTCGGAACGCCAGGGCATGGGGCTCCTCCGCGTGAAGCCCTAACGTGCATCCCCGACTTACCTATCATCCCGGTCCGCTACTTACCAATCATCTCGGTCTGTACATCTCGCCGGGCGACTGGCAGCCCTTGATCTCGCGCGAGCCGTGTGGCCCCTTTCTGCGTCGCCTCGGAGTTCGGCAGTTTCGGCTTTCGGCAGTTTCGTTTCCCTCCCCTCGTCCTCCCTTCGATGAAGTCTTCCCCTCCGCGTTGGCTCCCTGCCTTCGCCTTTCTCTCCCTCGTCTGCGCCTGTTCGCCCCCGAGCTCGCGCGCAGCCGAGTGTACCGTCAATTCAACCGAGTTCCCCGCCAAAACTGATCGTGCTGATCACGATCGACCAAATGCGCGCCGACTATCTCGACAAGTGGTCGAGCCAATTCACCGGCGGCCTCGCGCGCCTCAACAAGAACGGCGCCGTGTTCACGAACGCATTCCAGGACCACGCGAACAGCGAGACGGCGCCGGGCCATTCCACCCTTCTGTCCGGACGCGAGCCGTATCGAACGGGGATCGTTTTCAACGCGGAGGGAGTCCCGGACCCGGATTCGCCGGTCATCGGCGGCGGCGGTCCAGGCGCGTCGCCGATTCGTTTTCGTGGATCGACGCTCTTCGACTGGCTCAAGAACCGTGACTCGCGGTCGCGCGCGCTCTCGGTCTCGAGAAAAGACCGCGGCGCCATTCTGCCGATCGGTCGCTCGCGCCAGTCGGTGTACTGGTACCAGAGCGACGGGCGCTTTTCGACGAGCAGCTACTACGCCGGACGAGCTCCCCGACTGGGTGAACGCGTTCAACGCTCTGCGAATTCCGCAGAGCTACGCCGGCAAAGCGTGGACGCCGCTCCTCCCGCTCTCGGCGTACCCCGAGCCGGACACGGTGATCTTCGAGGACGCCGGCCGAGAGCCGGCGTTTCCGCACGTCATGCCGGCCGATTCCGACGCCGCCGCGCGCAACCTGCTCGCCTTCCCGTGGGGCGACGACGTCACCGTCCAATTCGCCCTCGCCGGCGTGAACGCGATGCGACTCGGCGCTGGCCGCTCAACCGATCTCCTCGCGGTTTCGCTCTCGTCGACCGACGCGGTGGGGCATCGCTTCGGGATGTCGTCGCGCGAGCTGCACGACCAGATCCTCCGCGTCGATCGCGCCGTCGGCGTGTTGATCGACTCGTTGTACAAGATGCGCGACTCGTCGACGATCGTGTTCGCGCTCACCGCGGACCACGGCGTCACGCAAATGCCGGAGCTCGCCGACGAGCACTGGGGGGCGACGCGCCGCGCCCGATGCGCGTCGACCTGTCGTCGCTCGCCGCCGACTTTCAGGCGACGCTCGCCAAGAAGATGAACACCGACTCGGCGATGGCCTTCGAAGACGCCGTGCTCCTGCTCAACCGCTCGCGCCTCAACCGCTCACACATCAACGCCGACTCACTCGCCCGCGCGTTCGCCGACTCCGCCAAGCATCAACCCGGCGTCATGCGCGCGGATCTGTTCAAGGATCTTCTCTCGGCCGACACGGTCAAAGACGTGATCGCGCGCCGCTGGCGTCACGCCATCCCGCCCGACTGGCCTGTCGCGGTTGTCGTGACGCTCAACCATGGAAGCGTGTGGGGCACCACGCCCGGCGTTCACGGGTCGCCGTGGGACGACGACACGCACGTGCCGATCGTGTTCTACGGCCCGTGGATTCGGCCCGGTCGCTACGACGAGCTCGCGCGAACCGTCGACATCGCGCCGACGTTCGCGCAGATCGCCGGCGTGAAGCCGAGCGAAGACATCGACGGACATCCGCTCGCTGCGGCGATCCTGAAGAACTGATTCCGAAGCGCGCGCCCGCGGTACGCGCCGGGGCCGACACGCGCCCGAGCCGCCACACGCGCCGAGCCGCCCGAGGTCTTCCGCGCGACCAGTGCAATGCTGCCGACACAGCCCGGCAGCATTGCCTCGGCTCGCGCTCCAGACCCCGGGCCGTCTCGACGCTGCCTCCGTGCGGGCGCGTGCCTTTGTGCGGGCGCGTGCCCGCGGATCGGGCCTGTGCACGCGGCACCCCACCGCGCGCACCGGCTCCTCGCCGCGTCACGCAGTCATGCGCGCGCACGGGGGAGGCGAGCGGGTGGGGTTGTCCGGAGCGGAGCCGAGGCAGTTTTGCCGGGCAGTGTCGGCAAAACTGCACTGGTCCGCGGAGGACAGCCCCACCCCGAGCCCCCCAACGCGATCGAGCTCGCGCCGGCTAGCAGGCGCTAACCAGGATCGCGCGCAGTGTGGATTTGCCGGGCGCCGAGGGCGCGACGATGATCGTGTAGCTCGTGCCTGCATTTAGCCGATTCGCGCCCGCATCGAGCACCACTGTGTGCGAGCCGGCGGGCGTGAGGCGGATTTGTCGCATGCCGGCGGCGACGGCGACGAAGGCCGAGGCGGTGCCGGGGGCGGTGTTGGCGGTGGTGCGCGTCACGAGCGTGGCGCCGGGGTTCGTGACGAATGCGTCGAGCGCCGCGGGATCGCTCGTGGCGTTGAGCACGCGAAAGCCGGCGGTGCTCGACGTGGGCTGGAACGCGTTGAGGAGCATCGCGAAGCTCGTCGCCGAGCCGCCGCCGGGAAACGCGACGATCGTGTAGCTCCGGCCGCGGTCGAACGAGGGGTCGAAGCCGGGGAGGTTGCTCTTGCTTCCGGCATGTGGTGACGGCGAGCTGCGGATCCGGAGCGCTCACCTTGCGTGCACGGCGTTCCGGTGCCGAACGCGAGATTGTCGCCGCCGTCCACGACGGAATTGCCTTGTCGCAAGTCGAGCGCGGCGTCGGTGGCGTTGACGAGTCGAACTGTGGCGTCGGCGTTGGACGTATCGGCCGGCGAGGTCGAATGCGGGTCGGAGCAGGCGGCGACGACGGGCAGCGTCGCGCAAACGGCGAGCGAAACGATGCTGCGGATGCTCATTGGACTTCTTCGATGCATCTGAGTGACAACGAACGACGCCGCCGGCGGCGGTCAAGCCGTCAAGCCGTCAAGCCGTCAAGCCGTCGCGATTCCCGGCTCCAAGTTGAAGCTCAGAGCCGGGAGCGCGAGTGGACCTTGGGCTTACAGCGGCGGCTTCGCCGCGCCAGGCTTGTCGAGCGTCGCCGCCAGCTCGTTCGCCTTCGCGAGATGGCTCTGAAGTCCGCTGAGCGTTCTGGTTGAGATCCTTCTTCAAGTCGTCGTCTTTCGCGGCGACCTTTCCATCGTTGATCGTCGAAATCTCGGCCTGATGATTCGCGACGACGGTTTTCAGGAAGGCGCGATCGAATTCGGGGCCCGCCGGCGTCGACTCGAGCGCCGAGTATCGCTTGGCGAACTCCGTCGCGAGCGGGTTGCCGGGATCGGCCTCGCGCCCGACGTCCTTCTTGTCGGAGACCTTTTGCAGTCCGCCGGCGTGTGCGGCATGGTCGGCGGCGAGCGTGTTGGCGAATTCTTTCACGGAGGGGTTCTCCGTCTTCATCGCCGCGAGCTTCGCCGTCGCGGCCTGGATCGAGTCGATGGTGATCAGATTGTCGATCGAGATGTTTCTGCGCGGTGGAGACTACTTCGCCGCCGGCGGTGGTGACCTGCGAGGCGGCGGGAGCTGCGAAGGCGCAGGCGGCGAGAGCGGTCAATGCGGCGGCGGTCAGGGTCGTAGAGCGGGGCATCGGTTCCTCCGGGATGCGAGTTTTCGACCGAGGCGCGCCACGATTGCAAGACGTGTTCTATAGTTCACTTCGGAGCGCGAGATTCGAGCGTTTTTTCGGGTGGACGGCTGGACCGGCTGGACCGGCTGGACGGCGAACGACGGCGATGTCACTAGAGCTTCGTGATACGCGTCATGTCGAGGCGGCTCGGTCACACGATCAACGCACCTCCGCACTCCGTCCCCGCACCCGTCCCAGTTCTCCGCACACCGTCTCCGCACTCGCTCAATGATCCGCCGCCTCATCGACCTCACCGCCGTTCTATTGATTGCGCTTCTCGTCTTCGCCTGGCTCCGCGCCAGCGATGCCGCGTCGCGTCCGCAGCCGCCGGCGCCCTTCGACTGGTCCGCCGTCTCGACGCGCGACCTCGACATCGCCTCGGTCTTCCTCACGGCGAAGTCGCAGGGCGTCGGCCGCGCGATGGACAGTCTGGCGGCGCTGGTCAAGCACGATTCGACGCTCGAGGGCGACGGCCACATGATCGCCCACGCGCTCGGCCGCTTCGCGATCGCCAACAACCATCATGATCCCGCGGTGTTGCGCGAGTGCCGGCCGACGTTCGAGGCGGGGTGCTATCACGGAGTGCTCGAGGGGCTGCTCGCCGTCACAGAAGAACGTCGATCCGCCGGCGATGGCGAAGCTGTGCACTTCGTTCGCGCGCCCCGGCGACGCGCGGCAACTGACGATGGAGTGCGCGCACGGGCTCGGGCACGGATTCACGGAGGCGATGGGCTACGATCTCTCGCGCGCGCTCGGCGCGTGCGACGCGTTCGCGGCGAAGGATCTGGCCGGCGAATGCCACGACGGCGTGTTCATGGAGAACGCCGTGCACGGTGTCGGCGCGAAGGGAATGAACGTCGGCGACAGCGCGATGGCGGCGCACGACCACATGGCGATGGACATGGGTCCCGCGCCGTCGACCGACCGCTTTCGCAAATCCGACCTGGCGTTTCCCTGCGACAGCGTCGCGGCGCAGTACCAGCCGTCGTGCTGGTCGTATCAGCCGCTCGTGATCGCGCGGCTCCGCGACTACGACATTGAGAGAACGCTCAAGGACTGCTCGCTCGCCCCGTCGAGCTCCGCGTCCAACTGCTACCGCGGGTTCGGGAAGCAGAGCCAGGCGTTCTTCGCGTGGAACCGGCCGAAGGTCATCGGGACGTGCTCGCGGGGCGGGCGCGTTTGAGGCGGACTGTTTCGCGGGCGCGGTCGAGGCGCTCGTCGATCGAGACCTCGGCGCCACTGGCGCGATCGATTTTTGCGGGGCGGTTCCGGCGGGCGCCCGCAGGAAATGCTTCGAGTCCATCGGCGTCCGCATCGCGCCGCTCTTCGCCGACGACAAGAGCGCCGAGCGTCAATGCGCGATGGCCGGACCGCCGGAGTACGTGGACGCCTGCCTTCACGGCTCCCGCTGACTCAGTCGACTGCCGCCGTGGTCTACCGGTCCTCGGTCCACCGGTCTACCGGTCCACCTCGAAGCCATGTCGGCCAGCGTGCGACTCGTCGTTCGATGAACGCCGGGACGGAGCCGCGTTGCGGCGTCAGCAGCACCATGATCAGCGCCGGCGCATAGACGCCGAGGAGCACGAGCCAGTTCGAGTCGAACGCCGGCTGGCCCCCTCCGGTTGAACGCTTGCAGCGAGATCACCCAAGCGACGAGGCTCGTCGCGCTCAAGAGAATCGATTCACGGCGCGTCTTCGCCACGAGCCAAAGCGGAAGCTGGTCGGCGAAGTACATGAGCTGCGGGACGCACGCCATCGCGACGAGGAGCCGCGCCTCGGGGCGGCGCCAGCGCAGGAGCGCGAGCAGCGCGAGCGCGCCGCCGGGGACGAGAATCGGGATCGGATGGCCCGGCATGGAGCGCAGATTGTGCAGCCACTCGGCTGGCCAGTTCGGATGGAACGCAAGCGACACGAGCAGCAGCGCGCCGCCGCCGAGTATTCGGATCGCCGACGGATCGTCGGCGACGGACGCGAGGCCGACGTTTGGTTTGACGACGGCGAGAAATCCAACGCCGGGATCAGCAGCGTCGCGGTGACGAGCGGCGTCCACTGTCCCAGCCCGCTGGCGACGATGAAGCCGGCGCCGAGCAGCATCGGGAAGCCGTTCGGGGGACTTCGCGAGGATTCCCCATGAGAGCAGCGCGGTCGAGCATCCCACGAAGAGCGCCATCGCCGCGCGCAGCGGAAGGAGGGCGAACGGCGCGAGGACGAAGAGGCTGGGGAAGGGATAGAAGAGCGGCTCGGGGACGACGCGAGTCCGCCGCATGATGGGGAACCCGCCGACGTACGGGTCGCGGCCGGCGAGCCAGTTGCGGGCGTGGAAGTGGAACTGCGCGAAGTCGGCGCCGTGGGTGAACGGAAAGGCCGTCCACGAGATGAGCGGCTACGATGCAGCCGATGGCTAACGCCCCGCCGTTGCTCGGCTCCGATTCCACGTGTCTTCGCGCATCCCGGTAGTTTCGACTGACCGTGGGCAATCGTCGAGGTCCACGATTGCCCTACTCATGACTGATTTCTCCTACGCTGGGCAGGAACTCGAGCAGGCGCGGCACGCCACCAACTGGAAGGCGTACTTCGGCGCGCGCCTGGCGAAGTACGTACGCGGGCGCGTCCTCGAGGTCGGGGCCGGGTTGGGCGGGACGACCGTGCACCTCCGCACCGGGTCGCAGACCGAGTGGGTTTGCCTCGAGCCCGATGCCTCACTGGCAAAGGAGCTGTCGGCGACGCTCGCCGCCAATCCGTCGCCAGTCCCGACCCGCGTCGTCGTGGGCGACATCGGCGCACTCGATCCCGCCGAGCGGTTCGATCGCATCCTGTACATCGACGTGCTCGAGCACATCGAGGACGACACCGGCGAGCTGGCGCGGGCGGCGAGATTCCTCGCGAAGGACGGCGCGCTGGTCGTCCTTTGTCCGGCGTTTCAAGTTCTGTTCAGCGCCATGGACACGGCGCTGGGTCATTTCCGCCGATACACGGCGCGACGCTTGCCGCGGTTTTTCCGCGACGTTGCAGCGGCGCGAGGTCTTCTACCTTGACTCCCTCGGCATGGTCGCCTCACTGGCGAACAAGTTCGTCCTGCGTCAAGACGCGCCCGGAGGAGGCCAGGTGAAATTCTGGGACGGCTTCATCATTCCGGTCTCGCGCGTGCTCGACCGACTCGTCGCGTATTCGGCCGGACGATCGGTGATCGCCGTGTTCTCGAAGGCAAACGATGCCTGAAGCGATCACGAGCTGGGACGAACAATGGCGCGAAGCCCTCGGTCCCCTGTGGCGGTGGCAGTTCGCGCTGATCGCGCTGCTCCTGTTCGCCGCCGGGTTCTCGCTGCCGTTCGCCGATCCGGATCTGTCGATTCATCTCGCGACCGGCGAGTGGGTCGCAAAGCACCACGCCGTGCCGTTCGTCGAGCCATTCGCCTGGACGCGGCCCGGCGCTCCGTTCCAGGCGTATTCGTGGGCGATCGAGCTGCTCTACTTCGAGTTGATCGAGCACTTCGGTCCGATCGGGTTGAGCGTGCTTCAGGGACTGATCTACGTCGCGCTCGCCGCGGTGATGGTGGTTCTCGGAAAAGCGGCGCGCTGGAACCCATGGGTCATCGCCGTGATGGTCGCGGGCAATCTCATCGTGACCCTCGGCGCTACGCCGTACGTTCGCCCGCAGAGCATCCTGCTCATTGTCACACCGCTGATCTGGGCGCTGGTCTATCGATCGCTCGACACCGAGCGCCTCACGGGCCGACGCTCGTCGGTTTGACCTGCGCGAGCGCGGTCCTCGCCAACACCCATCTGTTGTTCCCGATCGCCGCGGCGCCGTGCGTGCTGCTGCTGACCAAACCGCCGGCCGATCGAAAGCGGATCCTGCTCGTTCCGATCGCCATCGCGATCGGATGGTTCATCTCGCCGTACGCGCTGCATTGGCACGAGGTCTTTCGGCTCAACTTCGCGCCGAATGCGTTGTTCGGGCCGCCGACGGGGATCAACGAGTACAAGCCCGGCTATCTGATGCTGGTCACGGCGGGGAACGGGTCGCTCGCATTGTGCCTCTTCTTCACCTTCCTGCCGTGGGCCGTGGCGTCGCGCCTCGACGCCAAGAGTCGGGTTCTCTATGGGCTGCTTTGGCTTGGCAGGGTTGCTGATGTTCGCGCTCGCGGTTCGCTCTCTCGTCGTCTGGTGGCTGGTGACGATTCCCTTGTCCGGGCTTGCGCTCTCGCAGCTGCGGACGCCGACGCTACCGGTCGTTCGCACGGCGCAGCGCGCGATCGTTCTGGTCATCTTCGCGCTCGTCGCCGCGGCCGGGCTGGAATCGTGGGAGGATCCGGCGCTGCGAGCCGGGGACATCTCGTCGCGCTACCTTCCGTCGACAAACGCGAAATCGATCGAGTCGCTCGCGCGGTGGCTCGACTGCAACACCCGCCACGACGTCGGCGGCAGGCTCGTGACGATGTTCAACTACGGCGGCTACGTCCCGTGGCGATTGCCGTACCTGTCGGAATCGATCGACGGCCGCGTGATCTTTGCCGATTCCGTCTCGCGGCCCGAGACGTACTTCACGCCGTTCACGCGGGACATCCCGCTCCAGCCGTGGCGCACGGCGGACCTCGCGATCTTCCCGGTGCGTTTCCCGTGGCGGCGGTGCTCGACACGCGCACGGGTTGGCATCGCGTGGCGATGACCAGTCAGCTCGAAGGGCCCGCGCGGATGATCGGCCTCTGGGTGAAGGATTCGTGGTGGGAGAAGGCCGGAACGATTCCGCTGCCGCGTTCGGTCCTGCCCGTGATGCACTCGCTCGAGCCGCGACGCGCCAGTTGTCAGTCGCTCGTCGTCGCGCCGCGCCGCGAATAGCATCGGCCCCAGGGCGCCCGGGTCAGGGCAGAGAGGTCTCGGCCGGCGTCACGATCGCCGACTCGGGCAGCGCGATGTGCGGCCGGTCGTAGAGGCCTCGCAGCGCGTTGGCGCGAATCCGCATCACGTCCATCGCCATCCGGAGTCCGTCACGAACGACGTGGACCTTCGAGCCCGGCTGGTGCGTCCAGTTCACCGGGACTTCGTCCACGCGGTAGCCCGAGCGCAGCGCCATGAGCAGCACCTCGACGTCGAAGCTGTAGCCGCTCATTCGCATTCGGGAGAAGAGGTCGTGCGCCGCGGCGGAGTCGAAGAGCTTGAAGCCGCACTGCGTGTCGGTGAATCCGCGAATCGCGTACAGGCGTACCACGGCATGGAAGATTCGCCCGGCGATTCGGCGATAGAGGCGGGCCTCCACCTTGGTCGCGCGATCGTGGATGCCCCGCGAGCCGATGGCGACGCGGGCCCCGCCGGCCAGGTGCGACTCGAGGCGAGCCAGCTCGGGGAACGGCGTCGCCCCGTCGGCGTCGGCGAAGAGGACGAGCCGGCCCGCGGCGTTCACGACGCCGGTTCGCACCGCGTATCCCTTGCCGCGATTCTGGGGCAACCGAATCAGACGGATCCGGTCGTCCTCGGCCTCGGCTCGCCGGACCACCTCGCTCGTGCCGTCTGTGGAGCCGTCGTCGACGACGATGACTTCGGCGCGCCTTCCGTCGCGATCGAGGAACGCACGGAGGTCGCGCAGCGTCGCCGGAAGTCTCGCCGCTTCGTTATAGGCGGGGATCACCACGGAGAGGGCGATCGGCTCGCGCATATTAAGATTCCTTAATTATCTCGAGACGAGCCAAGTCGATTCGGGGCGTCGCGGACGTAGCCTGACGGTGACCGTCGGTCAAAGTCTCGCCAGGACGAGGCGAATCGAGCATCAGCCGAGCCAAAAAAAAGCATTGGAGCTAATTGTAGTGCTCGATTGTTGTGGACACTATTCCGCGGCTGTTGACAAAACGCAACAGTCGGCGCGTTTTGCTTGAGGCTGGCAAGCACAAAAACGTGTCTACGGAAACCGAAGCCCATCCGCGTGCAGGAGAACGGTTCCGGGCTGCTTGCGGTCGACACAGGACGTCGTAAGACGTTGACATCGCTTTCTCTTCGGCCGATGTACGCTGCGTCGAACGGATGGGCCCGATTCACAGCGAGGCCGGCAGTTTGGCCGATTTTCGAACTGGCGGTCCCAGCGTTGCAGAGGGTGAGCCGCGTCACGCGGATCGCGGCGTGACGGCGGCCGCATGAGGCAGGCTTGCGCGGTCGTGAACGCCAGCCCAATGTTCGCCGCGCGTCATTCTGGCATCAGATCGTCTCGGAAGCCTTTGGGAGCCATAGATCTCCGTTGCGTTTTGCGAAGATGGTTCGTCGCGTACCTGTCACAGAATGCTCCGTCCGCGAAGCTCAGCCCTCTCCCTTACGCTTTAGCAAGTCGAGACTGAACATGACGCCAACAGGACGCCGGATGTTAGAGGTCGCGAAACGGCTGGTCAAAAACGAAGACGGTGCCGCGTTGATCGAGTACGGAATGCTCGTGATGCTCGTCGCGCTGCTCTGCATCATCGCGGTGAAGACGATCGGAAGCAAAGTCGCCAACGGTTTCAACTCGGCGAATACGCTGCTTCCGTAAGCGTTGGACGTTTGCGAATTCCGATTCAAGATCCCGTCTGAATCTGTAGCGCCCCGTCGAAGTTGCAGTTCGCTGGATCGCAGTCGCTCGTCCCTTTACCCTCATCTGGAGCCCTCATGAACCGCCTCACCGCCATCGCCCGCAACTTCGTCAAGGAAGAAGAGGGCGCGGCCCTGCTCGAGTACGGCATGCTCGTGCTGCTCATCGCCGTCCTCTGCATCGTGGCCATCAAGACCATCGGCAGCAAGATCAGCAACGGCTTCAACTCGGTGAACGCCAGCCTCCCGTAGGCGAGGCGGTTACCGCTGGAAGCTCGCGTGTTCGCGGGTCCCGCGCCGGTCGTCGCCGGGAGTGTCGTGCTGGTTGGCCTCCTGGCGGCTGCTTGCGTGTCGGACCTGCGGACGCGGCTGATCCCGAACCGGATCGTGCTGGTCACCATCGCGGCCGGAGTCGTGTTCGCGATGGTTACAAACCCTGGAATAACACGGTCTCACACACGCGGGCGCGGGGCTCCTGACCGGGTTTGTCGTGTGGTTTCCGTTTTACCTGCTGCGAATGCTGGGTGCCGGCGACGTGAAGCTGTTCGCGGCGTCGGCGACTTTCCTTGGCGCCCGCGGCGCAGTCGAAGGGGCACTGTACACCGCTCTCTTCGGAGGCGCGCTGGCGCTCGTTTACATGATCCTCAGCTCGGGTTGGACATGGACGTTCATTCGCCTCGGACACGGCGTGCAGCATCCCGCGATGCTGCGCAACGCGCCCCCGGCGGCTGGCCGTCGAATGCCGTACGCGCTGGCCATCTCGGCCGGCGTCCTCCTGGCGTTCTGGTGGCCCGGGCACTTGATCGGCTGAGGTGCGAGATGGACAGGCGACGGCGGACGTTCTTTCAGAAGCAGGATGGCAGCGTGATCCTCGAGACCGCGCTGATGATCACGGTGCTGCTGGTGCTGACGTTCGGCATGATCGACTTCGGCCGCGTCATGTACACGTCGAACAGCCTCGATCTCGGCGGCTCGAGAAGGGGCGCGTTTCGGCGCGGTCCAGACCGCCGGTCGATCGCCAGCCGACGATCAAGGCGTCGTGCGAGTCGCGATTCAACTCGTACACCTTCGGCGGCGATACTCTGAAGGATGCGAACATCGCGGTACCGATTTCGATCCGGCATCGTCGCCTCGCCGTCCGTCGAGGTCATCGATCACGTACACGTTCAAGTGGATCACGCCGGTTGCCTGCCTCGCTCGGGTGGTCGTCACGGCATCGAGACTACGACCGACGCTTCATCGCAGCGCGGAATATCAGATACGAAGACGCCGTAGTCGCTAGAGCTCGCCGAGCTGACCGGCGTTCAGCGATTTACGCGACTGCAATCCTCTTTCGGACGCTTCTTATGGCAGAGCGACGTTACACGACAATTTTCGGGGCCGCGCTCGTCACGGCCGCCTTGGCGACGTTCGGCATCTATCGGGTGCTGCAGGCGTCCAAGGCCCAGAATCGCGTCATCACGCGGCCCGTCGTCATCGCGTTCAAGGACGTCGCCGAGGGCAAGGCGATCGATCGCGCGAGCGTGACGGTTGCCGAGTGGCCGATCAACACGATCCCCGCCGGCGCCTACGCGTCGGTCGATTCGGTGGTCAATCGAGTGACGCGCGTCGACGTGTTCCGCGGCGAGGTCATCGTCCCGGGCCGGCTGGCGCCGGATGGCACCGGGCCCGGGACTTCAGGTCAAGATCAACCCGGGCAAGCGCGCCGTGGCGCTGCGCATCGACGACGTCTCGGGCCTGAACGGCATGGTCCAGCCGAACAGCCGCGTGGACGTGCTCGTCACCACCCGCGACCCGAAGACGCCAGAAGGACGTCGCGAAGACGTTCATGTCGAACATGCGCGTGCTGGCGGTCGGTACGATCAACCAGACAGAGCGCCGACAACCGCCCGATCCAGGCGACCGACCGTCAGCCTCGAGGTGACGCCCGCCGAGGCCGAGCGGCTCGCGCATCGCGCAGGCCCAGGGGCGCATTCAGCTGTCGCTGCGCGGCTACGGCGACCCGGATTCGATCCGCACCACCGGCGCCAACTCGGAGGACGTCCTCGCCCAGCTCCGCACGGCTCCCGTGGCGAGTCGTGGACCCGGCGCCGGCGCATCGGTCGTCGTCCGGCGATCCGGTCGCCGTCCGGCGCCGGTCCAGCAGGCGCCGGCGCCGCCGCAGGTGGTCGCCGCGCCGCCGTCTACCGGCGAAGTCGCCCCGAAGCCGAGAGCGGCCGACACTAACGTCGTCACGATCTTCAAGGCCGACAAGCAGGATACGCGGAAGTTCGTCAGCAAGGATTCCGCGAAAGCCGATTCAGCAAAGCGGAACAAACCGCCGCTTTGATCCGACCCTCGTCCCAGCGTCTCGTGAAACCTTTCCGTCAGAGCCACACCCCTCGTTTCCTCGCTCTTGCCGCCGCCCTCAGCGCACTCGTATCGCAAGCACCCACCGCTGGCGCGCAGGCAATCGACGACACGATCACACGCATCGAGCTCCCCGCGGGGCGATCGCTACCGATCACCACGCAGGACCCGATCACGCGCGTCTCCGTGGCGACGCCGGAAATCGCCGACGCTGTCGTCGTTGACGAGCGCAACATCGTCATCAACGCCAAGGCGATGGGCGAGACCGACATCATCATGTGGATCACGAACGAGCCGCGCCGGCACTATCGCGTCTCCGTCCGGTCGCCGGCGGACCGCAAGGCCGTGATGCTCTCCGTGCGCGTGGCCGAGGTTCGGAGGAACGACCTCGAGCAGCTCGGCGTGAACCTGCTGTATCGCGATCCCGGCGGGCACGCTCGCGTCGGGACCGGCATCTTCAACACCGACAACTCGATCGACAAGGTCACGGGCAACGTCATCCTGGATCCGGCGACCACCAAGTTCGCCACGCTGCTCACCGACTTCGGCACCAAGAGCCTCCTGTCGTTCATCGACGCCGAGGCCACGCTCGGGCACGCCAAGATCCTCGCCGAGCCGAACCTGCTGGCGGGGAACCACGACACCGCGAGCTTCCTGGCGGGCGGCGAGATTCCGATTCCGATCGCCCAGCCGAGCACCAACGGCGCGCCCACGGTTACGATCCAGTACCGGGAGTTCGGCATTCGCCTCACGTTCATTCCCGAGATCGTGAGCGACAGCCTGATCAAGCTGAACGTACATCCCGAGGTGTCGAGCCTCGACTTCGCGAACGCGGTGATCATCTCCGGGCTTCCGGATTCCCGCGCTGCGGACGCGCCGCATCGCCACCACGGTGGACGTGCGCCGCGACCAGTCGCTGATTCTGTCCGGGCTCTTGGACGACGAGCGTTCGCGCACGCGGACGGGCGTTCCCCTTCTGTCTTCGATTCCGATTCTCGGCGCGCTGTTCGGCAGCTCGTCCTGGGAGACCGATCAGACCGAGCTCCTCATCGTCGTGACGCCGGTGATCGTGAATCCGATGAATCCGCCGGCGAGCTCGGTGCTGCGCATTCTCCCGGATACGGCGCTACCGGCCCGAGAAGCGATCGAGAAGCGGCTTCCGCCGCCCCCGATCAAGCCGTAGGCGGAGCGAGACTCGACGTGGCGACGCAGCGCAAGGTCCTCATCATCGGCGAAGCGGCCGGGCCGCCGAAGAGCGCCGCCGACGTGCTGCATCGGTTCGGATTCGTCCGAATCGACGACTCGCCGACGCTCAACGAAGCAACGCCGAAGCTGCGCGCCGAGCATTACGATCTCGTAATAGCGCCGATCGACAAGCTCTCGAACGTCGAGATGACGCTGCTCGAGCGCGAGATCCGGCGCGAGAGCTCGCTGCTGATCGGCACGGCCCCCAAGGCCGACGCCGAGCTGATTCTGACCGGGATGCGCGCCGGCGTGCAGGAGTTTCTCGTCTCGCCGCCGGACCCGACCGAGTTCGCCGCGGCGCTCGACCGGCTCGTGCGGCGCTCCGGCACCGAGGCGCAGCGCGGTCTCGTGATGGCGGTGTTCAGCGGGAAGGGCGGTCTCGGCACGACGAGCGTCGCGGTCAACCTCGCCTACGGGCTCGCCGTCAACCACCCGACGAAGCGCGTCGCGCTGGCCGACTTCGTCGTCGGCGGCGGCGACGTGCGCGTGTTCCTGAATCTCAAGCCGGCGTACGACGTCGGCGACCTGGTCTCGAAGATGGACCGCATCGACCAGGACCTGTTGATGTCGGTGCTGTCGGCGACCGAAGGCGGCGTGTGGGTGCTGCCGGCGTCCGAGCGCGCCGAGGTGGCCGAGATGCTCGACGCCGCGGCGTCGTCGTCGATCATCAACCACCTGCGCGCCCACTTCAACGTGGTGATCGACTGCGAGCACCACATGAGCGAGCGGACGCTGTCGGCTTTCGACGCGGCGGACCGTATCGTTCTAGTGACGCAGTTGACGATCCCGGCGCTCGGCAGCACGAAGCGCACGCTGGAACTGTGCGAGCGGCTGGGGTACCCGGAATCGAAGATTTTCGTCGTCGTGAACCGGCACCACTCGGGCGACATCGTCGCCGTGGGTGACGCCAAGGAAGTGCTCAAGCGAGAGGTCTTCTGGCGGATCCCGAACGACTATCGCGCTTTCACCGACGCCCTCACGCGCGGCAAGCCGATCATCGACAAGGACGCCTCGACGCCGCTCGCGAAATCGTTCGTCCAACTGGCGGCGAAGCTGGGTGGTTCGTCGCAAGCACCTGACGCGGAAAGCAACGGCGCCGACGCGAGCGGATCGCGCTTCGGCCGACTCTTGCGCATGGGGAGAAAGAGCTAAATGGCAAGCCTTCGTGAGCGACTCATGGGTCGCGATAAGCCTCAGCCCCCGAAGCCAGGCGCGGGCGGCAAGCCCGGCGAGGCTCCCGCGGGCACGCCGTCAGGGCGGTACGCCAGCGGCCCCGGGCGGACCGCAGGGTCCAGCCGCGGCGCCGACCGGTCCAATCCGGACCGGCCCGATCACAGGCGTGCATGACCGGCGCCGTCACGGCCTCGAGCACGCGTCCAACCTCGCGCACGACGCAGCAGACCTCGCGCACCGCGCCGACGACCGGCCGCACGACAGCGGGCCGCACGTTCGGCTCGCGCAGCCGAAACGCCGGTCCTGAGCCCGGTCGACCAGCTCAAGGTCGACCTGCACCGCCGCCTCATCGAGCGGCTCGACCTCGAGGCGCTGGAGAAGATTTCCGACGAAGGCGTGCTCATTCAGCAGATTCGAAACGCCGTCGTCGAGTTCCTCCGCAACGAAAAGGCGCCGCTCAGCCAGGCCGAGCGCGAAGAGGTCATCGAGCAGATCGTGTACGAGGTCACCGGCCTCGGACCGATCGAGCCGCTGTTCCGCGATCCGTCGATCACCGACATCCTCGTCAACGGCCCCAAGGACATCTACGTCGAGCGCAAGGGCAAGCTGTCCCGCGTGCCGACGAACTTCCGCAACGACGCGCACCTGATCGCGATCATCGACCGCATCGTGAGCCGCGTCGGCCGCCGCGTGGACGAGTCGTCGCCGATGGTGGACGCGCGCTTGCCCGACGGCTCGCGCGTCAACGCGATCATTCCGCCGCTGGCGCTCGACGGCCCGGTGCTGTCGATCCGCCGGTTCGGCGCGCAGATCACGATCGACCAGCTCCTCGAGCTGGGCGCGCTGACGAGCGAAATGGTCTACCTGCTCGCCGGCTGCGTGCAGGCCCGTCTGAACATTCTCATCTCGGGCGGTACGGGCTCGGGCAAGACGACGCTGCTCAACGCGCTCAGCTCGTTCATTCCGGCCAGCGAGCGCGTCGTGACGATCGAAGACGCCGCCGAATTGCGGTTGCAGCAGGAGCACGTGGTGCGCCTCGAGACGCGCCCGCCCAACGCCGAAGGACGCGGCGAGGTGGTGGCGCGCGACCTCGTGAAGAACGCGCTCCGTATGCGCCCCGACCGCATCATCGTCGGCGAGGTGCGCGGCACCGAAGCGCTCGACATGCTCCAGGCCATGAACACGGGTCACGAAGGGTCGCTGACGACGATCCACGCCAACTCGCCGCGCGACGCGCTGGCGCGTATCGAGACGATGATCCAGTTCGCCGGCACGTCGCTGCCCAGCAAGGCGATGCGCGAGCAGATCTCGTCGGCGCTGGATCTCATCATCCAGGTGTCGCGTCTCTCCGACGGCACGCGCCGCGTGACGAGCGTGACCGAGGTGACGAGCATGGAAGGCGACGTCATCTCGGCGCAGGAGATCTTCCGGTTCCGCCGGCAGGGCGTCTCGAACGACGGCGCTGTTGTCGGCCGCTTCGAGGCGACCGGCGTTCGCCCCGGGTTCACCGATCGGCTCCGCGTGGCGGGCGTCGATCTGCCGTCCAACCTGTTTGCCGCCGGGTGAGCTGAACGATGCAGGGTCTGGTTCTCCTCCTCGTCTTCTTCGGCACGGCGATGCTCGTGCTGGGGACGTACGCGCTCATCAACCGGCGCCGGCTCAACGCGTCGGCCATGTTGCGCCAGCGCATGGGCGAGGACGCGCCGACGGCGACGCCGACGGCGAACATCCTGCGCGACCTGCGCCGGAGCAGCCTGCCGGCGCTCGACCGGCTGCTCGATTCGATGGCCGTGTCCGAGGCGCTCGACTACGAGCTGCGGCGCGCCGGCGCGAGCTGGTCGGTGGGCGAGTTCGTCCTCGGGAGCGCGATCGCCGCGTCGTTCCTTCTCCTGATCGGCGAGCAATGGGGACTTGCTCACCGCTTGGCTCGGCGCGCTGCTGGGCGCCGTGGCCCCGTTCATCGTCGTGCGCCAGATGCAGAAGCGCCGGGCGAAGAAGTTCGAGGAGCAGCTTCCCGACGCGATCGACATGATCGTGAACGCGATGCGCGCCGGGTTCTCGTTCCAGGCGGCGCTCAAGTTCTGCGGCGACGAGATCGCCGCTCCGCTCGGCGACGAGTTCACCCGGATCTATGACGAACAGCGGCTGGGTTCCGACATGCGGCAGGCGCTGCTCGGAATGCAGGAGCGGGTGGGAACGCTGGACGCCAAGATGCTGGTCACGTCGCTGCTCATCCAGCGCGAGACGGGTGGCAATCTGAGCGAGGTCCTCGGCGGCCTGGCAACGCTGATTCGCGATCGCGGCGCCTTGCGCGGACAGATCGACACGCTGACCGCCGAGCCAAAGTTCACCGGACGCGTGCTGGCCATGCTGCCGGTAATCGCTTTCTTTGCACTGAGTTACCTGAACCGGTCGATGATGGTGCCGATGTTGACCACGACGACGGGGCGGTTGGTCCTGCTCTACGCGGCGGGGTCGATCGCGGTGGGATATTTCGTTCTAATGAAGATCGCGGACATCGACATATAATGGGTGCACCGTGAGCCTCTCTACGCTGCTGTTGCTCGTTCTCGTGATGCTGCTGGTGGGCGCCGTCGTTGTCGCGGTCGGCGCGTACCAGGCGAACGCGCGCCGGGCGATCGCCCTCGCGCGGGCCGGCGGCGTCGCCGCGACCTCCGCGGACGTCGATCCCGCTCATCACGCTCCCCGACGACAGCAGCAGCGTCGCGATGCGGATGGGGAAGGTCGCCGAGCGATGGCTGCCGGACGGGGCCGTGTCGCTCGACGCGTCGTCGCAATTGATCCAGGCAGGCTTCGAGTCGCCGGCGGCGCCGGTGCTGTACACGATGACGCGGCTGTTGTCGGCGCTGATCATTCCGGGCGCCCTGTTCGCGTGGGGCCCGCACGACTCGAGCTTCATGGTGCTGTTGAGCGGCGCGATCGGCATCGCGCTCGGCCTCGTCGCTCCGCCGGCGTTGCTCGAACGGATGCGCCGGCTGCGTCAGGAGCGGATCATCAAATCGATTCCGGACACGCTGGACCTGCTGCTTGTCTGCGTCGAGGCGGGCGTCAGTCTGGACTCGGCGCTGTTGCGCGTCGGCCGAGAGATGGTGCTGCTCCACCCGGAGCTGGCGAACGAGCTGTTGACGATGAACCGGCGGATGAACGCCGGCATGCGGCGCGAAGAGGCGCTGCACGGCCTGTTCGAGCGGACCGGTGTCGACGAGCTGCGGTCGCTCGGCTCGAACATGATTCAGAGCGAGCGTTGGGGAACGTCGATCGCGAAGGTGCTGCGCGTCTACTCGGAGTCGCTGCGGCGCAAGCGCCGTCAGGCGGCGGAGAAGAAAGCGGCGGTCGCCGCGACGAAGATGGTGTTCCCGTTGGCGTTGTTCATTCTTCCCGCGTTGTTCGCGGTCATCGGAGGCCCGGCGGTCATCGCGATCGGCCCGGTCTTCGCGGCGATGGGCCAGTAAGATCGGGGGCGATCATGCAAAGGCTCGAATTGAAGTTGTCGAATCGGAAGGGATTCACGCTCATCCTGTCGGCGCTGCTGATCTTCGTGTTCCTCGGGGCGGCCGTGATGGCCGTCGACGTCGGGCACATGCAAGTGCCGGCGCGCAGACGTGCACGCGGCGTCTGACGCCGCGGCGCTGGCGGCGATCGAGAAATACTAGGGGTCGGGCTGATGCCGGCGACGTGTCATGCGGACAGCGCCAAGCTCGAAGCGCGCGCGTTCGCCATCGATTCAAAGCCGACACGACCCGCCTTACCGTTGCCGATCGCGGATTTCGCGCATGGGCCACTGGTCGGGATACCGTGCGTTCACGCGCTGGTGGAACGGATACGAATGCCGCCCAGGTGACGGTTCGGTACGACGGGGCACTACACGTTTGCTCCGGCGCTGTCCGGGGGAATCGCCGCAGCACATCTCGTTCGGCGACGTCGGTCGCGGTCGGCGTTCGGCGGAAAGACGGTGACGCAGAGTCGACCTGCGTCTCGCCCGTCGTGATGCTCGTACGGCGATTTGCCGCCCAGACTCGGGATTCACTGGCAGCCGACAGGACCTGAGCCAAGCGGACATTGACGCGCTTTGGAAACGCGACCGCCCAGAACACGCAGCTGGACACTTTGGACATTCCGAACGGAACCAAAGTGAACTCCATCAGATCGAAGCAATTGGACTCAGATCAACGTCCCGCCGGCGATCGAGCCGGTCGGCGCGCCAGCAATCCGGGGCCGCCGAGCACGTGCTCGACTTCAGGAACGCCTTTACGTGCACGGGGAACCCGAACACCGAATTGGGCGTCGGCGACTGGTACCGAGCCGATCAACGGCACGAAGGCGAACGCAGACCAAGAGTGCGATCGACGACGATCGCCCCGGCGGCGACTCCCCCGGTAACGCTCGTGGTCTTGGTCGCCGATCAGTTTGCGCAGCCAGCCGGATGCCCGACAGGTCCCGGCTCTGGTGGCACCAATGGATGTTTCCACGTCAAGTACCTCGCAAGCTTCACTGTGACCAAGTTTATCGGCAACGGCTCGAACACCCAGGTCATCGGGCTATTTCAGCCTCGCCCCGCTGTCACGGCGGCGTCGTGGCGATCGGACAATTCGCATTGGGCCAGTGGAGAAGATCAGGACGCGTCTCGTTTTCTAGTCGGGCACGTTCGTCCCAGCGTTTGGGCGAAGCGCGGGACGCATTGGCAATTCTCGTTGGCAGGCCGCTCGTCGCGGTAGGAATAGAGCCGTGACCGAACTCGCAGACACGCAGGACCAAATCGTTTGTCCGTCGTGTGAGAGCCCCGCCGACCCGCGCGCCGTCGTGTGCGGGGTCTGCGGAGCCGTGCTCGCGAGCGGCATCGAGAGCGAGCAGGCCACCGAGCTACTTCGCAAGCTCCGCGACGCGCTCCAGGGCCGGTATGTCCTCGGCACGGCCATCGGCCTGGGTCGCGCCGGCATCACCGTTCGCGGCCGCCGCCAGAGCGGTTCCAACCGCGACGTAGCGATCAAGGTCGCGTGGGACGATCCAATCGCGCGCCGCGACCTGGTGCGCGAGGCCGACCTCTCCGCGCAGGTCGTGCATCCGAACGTGCTCCCGATGACCCGTCTCGACGTCGCGCCGCCGCTCGTCGCGGTGGAGATGCCGCTCATCGAGGGCGGCACGCTCGGCGACCTGATCGACAGCGGCGACGCCCGTGCCCTACCAGCGCGTCGTCGAGATCGTGCGCGGCATCGGCAAGGCGCTGGACGAAGCGCACGAACGTGGCATCGTCCACGGCGCGCTGCGCCCGGAAAAGATCCACCTCGACCGCGACGGCAACGCGATCATCTCCGGCTTCATGCTCGGACAGTTCCCGAGCGGAGACCGCGATGCGCCGCTCCCCAACTCGATCGGGTCGCCGGCGTACACCGCGTTCGAGCAGCGGCACAACCTCCAGACGATCGACGGGCGCGCCGACCAGTTCTCGCTCGCTGTCATCGTCTACGAGCTGCTCTGCGGGCGCCGCACCTGGCGGCTCCCCGCCGACGGCGTCCTCGAGATCGACGCGATCGAGATCGTTCCGCACCGCGCCATCGCCCCGGCCGTTCCGCTCAGCGCCGGCGCGGCGATCAAGCGCGCGACGTGGAAGGACCCGAGCTACCGCTACGACAACATCAACGATTTCATCGCCGGGCTGACGGGCACCGCGCTCGAGGGCACTCCGTCGGAGCAGCTCGCGCGCGTGGACCACAGCGACGTCAAGCGGCGTTCCGCGATCTGGATTCTCGCGCCGCTCGCCGCGCTCATCATGCTCGCCGCGGGCATCCGCCCCGACGTGCAGAAGACCGCGGTCCACTGGTGGCACGTCGCCTTCACGGACAACACAATGTTCGTGCCCGGCGGCAGCTTCACCGGGCCGAGCGTGGATCCGAGCAACGCCGCCGACGATGCCGAGTCCGGATTCGAAGCAGTCGAAGCGCGGGGACGGCAGCGAAGCGGCGCCGGGAAACACGCGCGTCGGAGTGGAAACGCAGCGACAGGGTCCCGCCGCGGGGCCGGATCGTACGTTCGATCCTTACCCGAAGGGTCCTCTTCCCAACGGTCAGGGCGCGCCAGACTCGAAGCGAGTCGACGATCCAAAGTCGAGTGGAAGTTCGCGCGTTCAGGAGGGCACCGACCAAGCCTGGCGCCGCGCGCAGGATAGCTCCCCGCGGGTCTCCATCGACGCTGGCGCGATCGGATCGCCGTCGCGCGACAAGGGGGCGACGCTCGCGGGAGACGCCGTCGGATCGAGCCTTCCGGGCTCGGGATTCGTGGCCGTTTCGACCAACGGCGGCGAGAACGTGTCGGTGTTCGTCGACGGAATTCTCCGCGGCAAGGCGCCGGTCGTCTTGAGAGCCGCGCCCGGCAAGCACGTCGTGTCGGTGCGGGGAACCGGGAACCTCGCGTTCGGGTCGATGTCCGTGACGATCACCGCCCGCGACACGGCGCGCGCCGTCTTCGCACCGAGCGCGCGCGCGCCCCAAGAGTGATGCGGTCCCCGGCGCTGGCCGGCGTGACACTCGCCGCGGCGCTCGTCGCCGGCGCGCTCGTTTCCGGCGCAGCCGAGGCGCAGCGGATCGCGCCGCTCCCCAAGCCGTGCCACGTCGAAGGGACCGAGCTCCTGCACCTTCCGCAGCGGATCCCTGGTTCGCTCGCCGTCTCGATCTTCGCGTCCGACTCGACCGACGCCGACGGCGAGTTGGCCGGCGGAATCGCCGACGCGATCGCGAGCCGCATCGGAAGCTCGATCCCGCGCATCCTGGTGATCGGCCGCCGCGCCCAGCGACGCCTCGTCGTCGTCGACTCGCTCACCGCCCGCGCGATGGCGGACAGCCTCGGCGCCACCTACGTGCTCGCCGGTCGCGTGAGCGAGGGCATCCGGGGCCGCACCGTAGGGTTCACGCTGTACAACGGCGTGACGGGCCGCGCGCTGATGTATCGCACGCTGCCCCACGACTCGGCGCACGTGATGCTCGTCGAGCAGAACGTGGCGACGCAGGTCGCGTCGCAGATTCTCGGCAAGCTGAAACCGGCGGAACAGCGCGCGCTCGACCGCGTGCCCGACGTCAACGCGAAGGCGTATGACCTGTTCGTACGCGGCCAGGGCGCGCGCGACATATGGAGTTTCGGCCGAGCGGCCGACTACTTCCGCCAAGCGACGCGCATCGCACGCTCGTACTCGCCGGCGTACGCGGAGCTCGCGCTCGCCGACGCCGAAGTCCTTCACCGCGGCGTCAACTCGACGCTCGCCGCCGACATCCTCTTCGAGCTGCGCAGCGCGGCGAGCCATGCGATCGCGCTCGATTCGACGTCGAGCGTGGCGTGGCGCGCCGAAGCGCAGTCCCGGCTCGCGCAGGGGCGCCAGTCGGCCTTGTGGCGACGGGCGTACGAGCGCGCGATCGCGGCCGATCCGCGCGACCCGGCGGCGTTCGAGGACTACGGGATCGCGCTCATTCGCACCGGCGACGCGTGAGGCCGGCCGCTCGATGCTCGAGCGCGCGCTCGCCCTCGAGCCGGGACGCGCTCAACCAATCGCCGCGCTGGCGAGCCTCGCCGTCGCCGACCACCGCGACGGCAGCGCCTGCACGTTGCTCAACGCGGCGATCGTCGGCGACGTGCTTTTCGCGCCGGCGTGGGCGCAGCGCGCCGTCGTGCGCGCGCGCCACGGAGACCTCCGCTTCGCCTGGGCCGACGCCGAGACCGCGACGCAGCTCGGCGCGAGTCACCTCGGCGAGAGCGCCGGCGCGATGGTGGACCTGATCGCCCGCGATACGTCGCGCGCCCGCGACCGGCTGAACGTCGAGTGGACGCAGGTAAAGGCGGCGGGCGCTGTGGGAGTGCTGGACGGAACGTCGATCGCCCGCGCGCTCCTGGCGGCGGGGGAGACGAACCGCGCACTGGACATCCTCGAGCTCTCGATGCCGCGCGGACCGTGGCTGCTCGCCGCGCTTCGCGACCCCGCCTTCGACAGCATCCGCAACGACAAGCGTTTCCGGGCCATTACCTCCGGGCAATGACCGATCTGCGGATCGGGAGAGACCGAGTCCGCCTCTACGGAATCGGACTCGCCCTGATCGGCCTGTCGCAACTGCGGTTCGTCTCCAGCGTCGGCCACTACTGGGATTGGGTCGACTTCTACGTCGCCGGCGCGATGGCGGGGACGCGCGCTCTGGTCGATCCAGCCGCGCACGCGGCGTGGGGAGCGGCGCACAAGATCCCTGTCACGGCGTTCGCGTACATGCCGGGTTTCGCGTGGCTGCTGGCGCCGGCGGCGCATCTGTCGATCCCGTGGGGGTTCGCGCTCAACGCGGTGCTGATGTCCGCGCATGGCGATCGTCGCGGCCCTGCTCGCGGCCCGCGTCTATTCGCTCGACCGCGCGCAGTCGATTTACATGACGATCGGGTGGGCGCCGGTGACGGCGGCTGTCGTCACGGGGCAGAACAGCCCGCTCGCGCTCGTGTTGTCGCTTGTCGCGATCGACGGCCTGGCGCGCGACGACGCCCTTCGCGCCGGACTCGCCGTCGGAGCGCTGGCGTACAAGCCGACGTATGGGCTGGCGTTCGGGTTGCTGCTTCTCGTATATAGAAAGTGGAAAGCGATTGGTGTGGTCGCCGCCTGCGGCGTGGTATGGTACGTCGCTGAGCGCGTACGCCGCGGGGGGAGACTGGATGTGGCCGCGGCCGTATCTGCAATCGCTCGCCGACTACGTGGGGCCGGATTTCGCGTACAACCGGTACAAAGCCGTGAGTGTGCCGGGAGTGCTGATGCTCGCGGGGGTTTCGTCCGGCGTGGCGTTCGGGATTGGAATGGTCTTGCTCGTCGGCGGCGCTTGGTGTGGCTACGAGTTCGCGGAGTCGGGGTGAGGCAGGCGGCGAGTCTCACGGGGGCGATCGCGGTGGCGACGAGTCCGCATGCGTGGCCGTACGATGCTGCGATCGCGTTGCCGGCGTTGTTCTGGGTGGCTGCGAACGGCGAGGAGCCGGGTCGGACTCGGGGGATCGTGATTGCGTATGCTGTGGCGCCGTTGTGGTTGGCGTCGCATGCGTTGGGGGTTGATCTGTTTGCGGTTGTGGTGATTGGGGGGACGGGGTGGATGGTTGCGAGGAAGGCGTAGGGCGAAACTGGCGAAAGGCGAAACTGGCGAAAGGCGAAACTGGCGAAAGGCGAAACTGGCGAAGGGCGAAAACTGGCGAAGGGCGAAACTGGCGAAGGGCGAAGCTGGCGAAGGGCGAAACTGGCGAAAGGCGAAACTGGCGAGAGGCGAGAGTACCAGAAGGCGGAAGTGCCAAGACCGAAGGACCGAGAGGACGACATTGGGGCGCCAGTTTCCTAGTAGCGGAGACGTCTGATCATCCTGATGATCGCCACGCCACGATTCATGAGGCGATGGAACTTGCGCGTCGCGAGTTCGTCAACCTGATGCGAGAGTCGGATCCAACCGAGCGCTTCCTCGCACGAGGAGCGAGCGTACCGGTAGAACCGCATTCGATCCAGTCCCGGTCCCCGGCCGAAGCCCTCCTTGAGGTTCGCATACACGGACGCGGCAGCACGAGTTGCTTGGTCGGCGTAGGTCTTCGGCCGACCAGGCCCGTTGAAGCAACGGTGCACGTCGGCCGCGAAGGCTTCGGCCGCGTCGATTACGCGTAGTGGGCGGCGTGGGGACATGCGCCAGTATGCGCGCAACAAATGCGTCGCGTGCCACCATCCCATTGCGGTCGCGACCACTTCCCCCGCTCACCAAGCGAGGTTTCGGGACTCGGCGTCTCGCCGTTCGGCGGTCTCGCCCTTCGCCGGTTTCGCCGTTCGCCAGTTTCGCCTTTCGCCGGTTTCGCCGTTCGCCAGTTTCGCCCTTCGCCGGTTTCGCCCTTCGCCAGTTTCGCCTTTCGCCAGTTTCGCCCTTCGCCGGTTTCGCCCTTCGCCGGTTTCGCCCTTCGCCAGTTTCGCCTTTCGCCAGTTTCGCCGTTCGCCAGTTTCGCTCCATCTTTACCTCATGCCGAAACCGATCATCCTCGCCGTCGACGATGACCCCGAGGTTCTCAATGCCGTCGACCGCGACCTGCGGGCGCATTTTCGCGCGGACTACCGGGTGATCAAGGTCGGGTCCGGCCGCCAGGCGGTCGACACGACCCTTCAGCTCAAGCAGCGCGGCTCTCCGATCGCGCTTTTCCTCGTCGACGAGCGGATGCCGGAGATGTCGGGGACGCAGTTTCTCGCCGAGGCGAAGAAGCTGTATCCGGACGCGAGGAAGGTCTTGCTCACGGCGTATGCCGACACCGAGACGGCGATTCTGGCGATCAACCGGATCGGGCTCGATCACTATTTGCTCAAACCGTGGGAGCCGCCGACCGAGCGGCTGTATCCGGTGCTCGACGATCTGCTGGCGGATTGGCGCGCGAAGGTGCGGCCGCCGCAGGACGGGCTGCGGGTGGCGGGGACGGCGCTGTCGCCGTCGAGCTACGCGCTCAAGGATTTTCTGTCCGGGAATGGCGTGCCGTATCAATGGGTCGATCTGGACGCCGATCCGACGGCGCGTGCGATGGTCGAGGCGATGCCGGACGGGCTTCGAAAACTTCCCGTCGTGCTGTTCCCCGACGGGAACGCGATGGTGCAGCCGATCGGCGCTCGAAGTGGCCGAGCGGCTCGGCATGCAGACGCACGCCAAGTTGGAGCAGTATGACTTCATCGTCATCGGCGGGGGACCGGCAGGGCTGGGCGCGGCCGTCTACGCCGCGTCCGAGGGGCTGCGCACGATTCTCGTCGAGCGCTACGCGACCGGAGGGCAGGCCGGCACCAGCTCGCAGATCGAGAACTATCTCGGGTTCCCGAGCGGCGTGAGCGGAGCCGATCTGGCGCGGCGCGCCACGACGCAGGCGAAGCGGTTCGGGGCCGAGGTGGTGACGGCGCAGGACGTCGCGTCGATCGAACGCCGAGATCCGTATCGCGTCGTGAAGTTGTCGGACGGAGCGGAGGTGCAAGCCAAGGCCGTGCTGATCGCGTCGGGGATGGAGGTGCGCCGGCTCGACGTGCCCGGCATCGAAGGACTCGTCGGCACCGGCGTGTTCTACGGCGCCGCGCTGACCGAAGCGGCGACCTACCGCGACCGCGAGGTTTTTGTCGTGGGCGGCGCGAACTCGGCGGGGCAGGGCGCGATGTTCTTTTCGCGCTACGCGCGCCAGGTCACGATGCTCGTGCGCGGCGAGTCGCTCACCGCGAGCATGTCGCAGTACCTGATCGATCGCATCGCCGACACGAAGAACGTCGAGGTTCTCACCCGGTCCGTCATCACCAGCGTGCGCGGCACCGGCAAGCTCGAGGCGATCACGATCTCGGATCTCGCCGCGGGCACGTCGCGTGAGGTCGCGGCCGACGCGCTCTTCATCTTCATCGGCACGTCGCCGCGCACGGAGATGGTGGCGGGCTTGGTCGAGCGCGACGCGCAGGGGTTCATCAAGACCGGGCGCGATTTGATGGTCGACGGACGACCACCGGCGGGATGGCCGCTCGGCGCGCGATCCTTTCCTGTTCGAGACGAGCGTGCCCGGCGTGTTCGCCGCGGGCGACGCGCGCCGCGGATCGGGCAAGCGCGTCGCGGCGGCGGTGGGTGAAGGCTCGGCGACGGTGAGCATGGTCCACGAATATCTGGAGACGGTGTGATGCCGAAAACGCATCCGGCCACCCGAGACGAGATCATCGAGCTGCTGCTGGCGCATCGTACCCTCGGCGGGGCGCCGCGCCCGGAGCTCGAGTGGCTCGCCGACCACGGCACGCTGCGGGACTACGCGGTTGGCGACGTATTCGTCGAGCCCACGACGGTACCGACGGAGATGCTCATCATTTTCGAGGGCGATGGGGCCGTCTTCGTCGAGCGCGCGGGCGAGAAGAAGAAGTTCCTGGAGTGGCACGCGGGCGACGTCACGGGCTTGCTCCCGTACTCGAGGATGAAGCGCGCTCCGGGCGTCTCGAAGACGGAGCAGCCGATCCTTGGTCTCGTGCTTCACCGCGACTGTTTCCGCGAGCTGGAACGCGAGTGTCCTGTCGTGACGGAGATCTGCGTTCACATCATGCTCGACCGCGCGCGTCAGTTCTCGGCCACCGACTGGCAGATCGACAAGCTGGCGGCTCTCGGGCGCCTGTCGGCGGGACTCGCGCACGAGCTCAACAACCCGGCGTCGGCCATCGCGCGGGCGGCGCGCACGCTCGTCGGTACGCTCGCGCAGGCGGAGGCCGCCGCGCGCGAGCTGGGCTCGGCGAACTTGGGCGAGCGCGAGATCGCACTGATCGACACAATGCGGAACGGCGGCGCGTTTCCGCGTGCGACGGGAATCTTTTCGGCGATCGAGCGGGCCGATCGCGAAGAAGAAGTGGTCGAATGGCTCGAGGCCCACGGCGCCGACCCGGCCACGGCCCAAAGCCTCAGCGAGAACGGCGTCCCCGTCTTCGCCCTCGACGACCTCGCGAACGCGGTATCGGACGAGGCGCTCGACGCGGCGCTCCGCGCGGTGGCCGCGGGTGTCACGACGCGTCTGCTGGCCGAGGACATCGAGCGCGCCGCCACACGAATTCACGATCTCGTGGGGGCGATCAAGCGCTTCACGTACATGGACAGCGCGACGGTGCGCGAGCCGGCGAACATCGCGCAGGGAATCTCCGATACGATCGCCGTGCTCGCGTCCAAGGCCAAAGCAAAATCCGCGTCGGTTCGCATCGACATTCCGAGCGACCTCCCGACGGTCGGCGCGTACGGCGGCGAGTTGAACCAGGTGTGGTCGAACCTGATCGAGAACGCGCTGGACGCGCTCCCCGCTCAGGGAGGAGAAATCGCCGTCAGCGCGCGGCCGGAAGATTCGCGCGTCGTTGTGCGCATCGCCGACAACGGCTCGGGAATTCCCCCCGATGTCCTGCCGAGCATCTTCGATCCGTTCTTTACGACGAAGCCGATGGGGCAGGGGACAGGGCTCGGGCTCGACATCAGCCGCCGGATCGTGACGTCGCACGAAGGGACGATCGAAGTCGACTCACAGCCCGGGCGGACGGAATTCAGGGTGGCGTTGCCGGTATTGAAAAGCGCGAAAGGCTAACAGCCAGAGCGCGATGCGTACTTCTCCCGCCGAACTTTCTCCTGACGAATTCCGTGTCGCCGGCAAGGCGCTGGTCGATCGCGTCGCCGATTTTCTGGCGACGATCCGCGATCAACCGGTCGCGCCCGACACGACTCCGGCCGCGGTCCGCGCGAGGCTCGGCGCCGATGCGCCGGTTCCGCGTGTGGGTGCTCCCGCCGCGCGAGGTGCTCGAGCGCGCGGCCGACGCTCTCTTGACCGGCTCGACACTCAACGGGCATCCGCGGTTCTTTGGCTACATCACGTCGTCGGCGTCGCCGATCGGTGCGCTTGCCGACATGCTCGCGGCGTCGCTCAACGCGAACTGCGGCGCGTGGGCGTTGTCGCCCGTGGCGACCGAGATCGAGCGCCAGACGATTCGCTGGGTCGCGGAGCTGATCGGCTTTCCGAGCGACTCGGGCGGCATCATTGTGAGCGGCGGCAACGTCGCGAACCTCGTGTGCTTCATGGCGGCGACGCGTGACAGGGCGCGAGCCGACCTGCGGACGCACGGCGTAAACAGCGCGGAGCGCATGCTCGTCTACGCGTCGGCCGAGGTGCACACGTGGCTCGAGAAAACGGCCGACATCTGTGGGTTTGGACTTGACGCTGTGCGGCCAGTCCCGGTTGACGGCGCGCTGGCGATGCGCACGGACGCCCTCCGCGAGCAGATCGCGCGGGACCGTCGCGATGGTTTTCGTCCGGCCATCGTCGTCGGAACGGCGGGGTCGGTCGGCACTGGCGGCGATCGATCCGCTGCGCGAGCTGTCGGCGATCGCCAAGGAAAACGATCTCTGGTTCCACGTGGACGGCGCGTACGGCGCGCCGGCGGCGATGTTGACCGACGCTCCCGCCGATCTGCGCGCGCTGGAACTTGCCGACTCGGTCGCCGTCGATCCGCACAAGTGGTTGTATGCGCCGCTCGAGGCGGGTTGTGCTCTGGTCCGGCGGCCCGCCGCGCTCCAGGACGCGTTCTCGTTTCATCCGCCCTACTTCACGTTCGACGGCCGAGGCCGAAGATCCGCCGACGAACTTCCACGAGTGGGGGCCGCAAAACTCGCGCGGCTTCCGCGCGCTCAAAGTCTGGACGACGATCCAGCAAGTGGGCCGCGAAGGGTATGAGCGGATGATCGCCGACGACATCGCCCTATCGCGCGAGATGCATCGGCTGGCGAGCGGCGAGGCGGAACTGGAGGCGCTCACTCAGTCGTTGAGCATCAATACATTTCGTTACATCCCGGCCGGTCTCGATCGGCAGGCCGTTGGCGCGAACGAATATCTCAACGACCTAAATACCGCCCTACTTGCCCGGGTGCAGGCCGAGGGCACGGCGTATCTTTCCAACGCGGTGATCGAGGGCAACTTCGCGTTGCGGGCTTGCATCGTGAACTTTCGGACGACGACGTCAGACGTGAAGGCCACGATCGACGTGATCGTTCGGCTCGGGCGGGTCATCGACGCCGAGCTGCGCCCGGACGGCCTTCGGGGGCCCATTGGGGTGAGAAAGGCGCCGGACAGCCTGACAGCTGGACGGCCTGACAGCTAGACGGCCTGACAGCTGGACGGCCTGACAGCTGGACCGCTGTCAAGCCGACAAGCTGTCGTGCCGTCAAGCGCTCTCCATAGTGGAGCCCGAAACGCTCTCCATAGCGGAGCCCGAAACTTCCGAACACATTGAAGGGCTTACACGTAATACATTCGTGGAAGCCTCGAAAATCTTTGTGAAAATAATGATCGGATTGCGACACCTCTCCCGTCGCGCACCGTTGCCGGTTTATGCCGCCGCGCTGTCGTCGCTGGCCATTTCCGCCTGTGCCAAAAAACAAGAGCGCGCTCAACGTCCCGTGGCGATGGTCTCCGTCGTCCCCGCGCGGCGAGCGACCGTTCCCTACATAATCGAATCGAACGGGATCGTGACGCCGGTTCAGACCGTCTCCGTCACGCCTCAGGTCGATGGAATCATCCAGTCGGTGGACTTCCAGGAAGGACAGGAAGTTCGGACGGGGCAGCCGCTCTTTCACATCGAGCCGCGCCCGTACCAAAACGCCTTCAATCAGGCAGTCGCCGTTCTGGCGCGCGACAGCGCGACGTGGGTCGCCGCCGAGGTGAACGCGAAGCGCTACAAAGATCTTCTTGCGGCCAAGGTCATCACGCCGCAAGAAGCCGAGGTGCAGTTCACCTCGGCGGCGACCTCGGTGGCGACGCTGCAATCGGATCGGGCCGCGGTCGAGCAGGCGAGGTTCAACCTCGAGAACGCCGTGGTTCGGGCGCCGATCTCGGGGCGCACGGGTAACGTGCTCGTCAAGCGCGGCAACCTCGTTCACTCGGGCGCGGCGACGCCTCTTGTCGTGATCAACCAGGTTCGCCCGATCTACGTCCGTTTCTCGATTCCGTCGTCCGAACTGCCGCTCGTGCAGCAGTACGGCGCGGCGGGGGGCCTGCCGGTCGCGGCGGTGCCGAGCGGAGTAGCGCCGGCCACTCCGTCGATCGATTCGCTGGCCGCGGCGGCGATGAACCCGGTTGGCGACCCCCCGGGGCAGGACGGCGGCGGGTTCACCGGAAACGGCGGTGGCAACGGCGGCAACGGTGGTGGCAGCGGACGCGGCCGACACGGTGGGAGCAGCGATGGCTCCTCGGGTGGCGGGCCGCCGGGAAGCGGTGGTCCACCCACCGACGGCGCCTCGGGGGGGCGCGGCGGGAGCCGGCGCCAACGGCACGGTCGGGCCTCCGGGCGCCGGCCGAGGCGCCGCACAGCAGGCGGGAAGCACCGCGCAGGCCGGCGGCGGCCTGCAGGGCGCCGCGCCGGCCGGCGAACGACTGATGGGCAAGCTGTCGTTCATCGACAACGCGATCGACACGTCGACGCAGACGGTGCAGCTCAAGGCGACCTTCGACAACGCGAACGGCCGCCTGTGGGCGGGACAGTTCGCCGCGACGTCGCTCCACCTCTTCGACGAGGAGAGCGCGCTCGTGGTGCCGTCGCAGGCCGTTGTGAGCGGCCAGCGAGGCATGTACGTGTACGTCGTCGATCAGAGCGACACGGCGCGACAGCGCGGCGTTATCGTCGAGCGCACGCAGAGCGGCCTGTCGGTCATCTCGACGGGGATCCACGAGGGCGACCGCGTCGTGACGGACGGACAGCTACGTCTCACGCCGGACGCACCGGTGCGCCTGCGAGGCGCGAGCGACATGGGCGGCGGCCCCCCGGTGCGCGGCCGGCGGTCGGCGTGGACGCGGTCGTCGCGGCGGCGGCGGCGGAGGCGCGACGGGCGGAGCGGCCGACAGCTCGGCAAAACGCGGAGGGTGACGGCGTGAGCCTCACGGGCCTGTTCGTGCGGCGCCCGGTCATGACGACGTTGCTCATGATCGGAATCCTCGTGTTCGGCCTCGTGTCGTACCGCAAGCTGCCGGTGAGCGATCTGCCCACCGTCGACTACCCGACGCTCAACGTCAACGCGAACCTCCCCGGCGCGAGCCCCGAGACGATGGCGGCGACCGTCGCCACGCCGCTCGAGAAAGCTTTTTCCGCCATCGCCGGCATCGACGAGATCACGTCGAACTCGAGCCTCGGCGGCACGAACATCACGCTCCAGTTCTCGCTCGACCGCGACGTCGAAGCGGCGGCGCAGGACGTGAACGCGGCGATCGGCAAGACGCTGCCGTTCCTCCCGTCGACAATTCTGCCGCCGAACTATCACAAGCAGAATCCGGCGGCCTCGCCGATCCTGAACATCGCGCTCACGTCGAACGTGATGCCGATGACGCAGGTGGACGAGTTCGCCGAGACGACGATCGCCCAGCGGCTGTCGATGGTAGAGGGAGTCGCGCAGGTCGGCGTGTGGGGGACCGCGAAGTACGCGGTGCGAGTCCAGCTCGACCCGGCGGAATTGGCGACGAAGAACATCGGCGTGTCGCAGGTCGCGGCGGCGATCCGCAATAATAACGTGATGCTCCCCACGGGCGTCCTGTACGGCAAAGAACACACGCTGACGCTCCAGGCGACCGGTCAACTGAACAACGCCGCCGATTTCCGGCAGCTGATCATCGCCTACAAGAACGGCGCGGCGGTGCGGCTGGGCGACGTCGCGAACGTCCTCGACGACATCCAGAACAACAAGAACGTCGCGTGGTTCGACAACGAGCGGTCGATCAATCTGATGGTGCAGCGGCAACCGGGTACCAACACGGTCGAGGTCGCGCAGCGGGTGAAGGATGCGCTGGCCGAGATCGAGAAGGGACTCCCGCCGACGCTCAAGGTGCGCATCCAGTACGACCGCTCGCTCTCGATCAACAACGCCGTCGCCGACGTGAAGTTCTCGCTGGTTATCGCGCTGGTGCTCGTCGTGCTGGTGATCTTCTTCTTCCTGCGGAGCGTCGTCGCGACGATCATTCCGAGTCTCACGCTGCCGATGTCGATCATCGGCACGTTCTCGGTGATGCAGCTGCTCGACTTCAGCATCGACAACCTCTCGCTGATGGCGCTCACGCTCGCCGTCGGCTTCGTGGTGGACGACGCGATCGTGATGCTGGAGAACATCGTGCGGCACCTCGAGATGGGGAAACCGCCGATGCAAGCGGCGCTCGAGGGCGCGGCCGAGGTGGGTTTCACGATTCTGTCGATGACGCTGTCGCTCTCGGCGGTGTTCATCCCGCTCATGTTCATGGGCGGAATCATCGGCCGTCTGTTCCGCGAGTTCGCCATCACGATCAGCGTGGCGATCCTCGTGTCCGGCCTGGTGTCGCTGACGCTGACGCCGATGCTGTGCAGCCGGTTGCTCAAGCCGCACACGCACAAGGTGAAGCACGGCGCCTGGTTCGCCTGGACGGAGAACCTGTTCGACGCGTCGCTGCGCGGCTACCAGCGCAGCCTGACGTGGGTGATGCGGCATCGATGGGTCACGCTGGCGTTCTCGGCGGTCATTCTCGCGGCGACGGCGTTGCTTTGGACCGTCATTCCGAAGGGGCTTTTCCCGCCTGACGACACGGGCTCGATCAACGCGACCGCCGAGGCGGCGCAGGGCACGTCGTTCGTCGAGATGCTGCGGTTCACGCAGCTCGCGTCGGCTCGCGTGGCGAAGGACACGAACGTCCAGTCGTACACGGCGAACATCGGCAGCTTCGGCGGGTCGACGAACCAGGCGCAGTTCAACATCACGCTGAAGCCGGCCGGCCAGCGCCCGTCGGCGGACGACATGGTGCACGAGCTGACGCGGCAGATGTCGGGGATTCCGGGGTTGCAGATCTTCGTCACAAACCCACCGGCGATCCGCATCGGCGGGCGCGGATCGAAGTCGTCGTACCAGTACACGCTGCGCGGCCCGGACATCACGAACCTGTACTCCGAGGCCAACAAGCTGATGGCGCGGCTGGCGGAAGACCCGCTGCTCACCAGCGTGACGTCGGATCTTCTCAACCGCAGCCCGATCTTGCGCGTGCACATCGACCGTCAGAAGGCGCTCACGCTCGGCGTGTCGCCCTCGGCGATCGAGAACGCGCTGGCGAACGCGTACAATCAGCAGCAGGTGTCGACGATCTTCACGGCGACCAACGAGTACTGGGTCGTGATGGAGACCGTGCCGAGCGCGCAGCTCGACGCGTCGGCGCTGGAGCACTTCTTCGTGCCGGGCACGAACGGCGCGCAGGTGCCGCTCACCGACGTCGCGTACTTCGAGCACACGACCGGCCCGCTGAGCGTCGCGCACTCGGGGCAGATGGCGTCGGTGACGCTGTCGTTCAACCTCGCGCCGGGCGTCGCGCTGGGCGCGGCCACGGACGACGTGAACCGGATCGCGCGCCAAACGCTGGCGGCGACGATCACCGGCGCGTTCTCGGGCACGGCGGCGGCGTTCCAGGATTCGCAGCGCGGCATGGGCCTGCTGCTCCTGATCACGGTGTTCATCATCTACATCATTCTCGGGATTCTGTACGAGAGCTTCATCCATCCCGTGACGATCCTGACCGGGCTGCCGTTCGCCGCTTTCGGCGCGCTGTTCGCGCTCTATCTCGCGCACGTCGAGCTCGGGGTGTACGGCTACGTCGGCATCATCATGCTGATCGGGATCGTGAAGAAGAACGCGATCATGATGATCGACTTCGCGATCGAGCGAGAGCGGAGCGAGCACGTGCCGCCCGCCCAGGCGATCGTCGAAGCGGCGAGCGTTCGATTCCGTCCCATCATGATGACGACCGTCTCGGCGATCGCCGGCACGCTCCCGATCGCAATCGGCGTCGGCGCCAGCGCAGCTTCACGACGCCCGCTGGGTGTCGCGGTGGTCGGCGGATTGGCGTTCTCGCAGGTCGTCACGCTGTACGTGACGCCGGTGTTCTATACGTATTTCGATGAGTTGCAGGCGTGGTTGGGTCGCCGGGCGAGCCGGGCTGTCGGTTCCGTAGCGCCCGAGCCCGTGCCGGCGGCCGGCGACTGACCGCAACTGCAACGGCAACCGACTCACCGCAGATGGCGCGGAGGCGCAGAGGACTGCACGCTGAATTGGGGCTCGGCCCGCAATGAACGGGATTCTTTGTGAAGGCCGCTCGGGAGGCTTCTCGGCCGCGAAGCCGGCTTCATCGACTGGAAGCATCCTGAGTGGCTTTTCCAAAAGCATTCTTCAAGTCGACTTGCGAAGAGACGCCGATTCAGGTCAGCGCATCTGCGTCCTCTGCGCCTCTGCGTCTGCGTTGCGTTGTAGATGCAGTTGCCAGTTGTAGTTGTCGTTGATTGACTTTCCTTTTCGAGTAGTCGATGAATTTCACGACGTTGTTCATTAAACGGCCGGTAATGACCACGCTGGTCATGGTCGGCATTCTCGTCTTCGGGATCGTCGCGTACCGGCAGTTGCCGGTGAGCGACCTGCCGAACGTCGATTTTCCGACGATCACGGTCAGCGCGTCGCTGCCGGGCACGAGTCCGCAGACGATGGCGGCGACCGTGGCGACGCCGCTCGAGAAACAGTTCTCGACCATCGCCGGCATCGACAACATGACGTCGACGTCGAGCCTGGGGCAGACGCAGATCGTCATCCAGTTCGCGCTCGACCGCAACATCGACGCGGCCGCGCAGGACGTGCAGGCGGCGATCGCGCAGACGAGCCGCCAGCTTCCGCAGGGCATCATCCCGCCGTCGTACCAGAAGACAAATCCGGCCGACGCGCCGATTCTGACGTTGGCGCTCACGTCGACCGAGGTGCCGCTCTCCACGCTCGACGAATACGGGGAGACCACGCTGGCGCAGCGGCTTTCTATGGTAGGGGGTGTCGCACAAGTTCTGGTTTACGGTACGCAGAAGTACGCGGTGCGCATTCAGCTCGACCCCGGCCAACTCGCGTCGCGCGGCATCGCGCTCGAGGACGTGGCGACGGCGATCACGAGCCAGAACGTGAATCTGCCGACGGGCGTGCTGTGGGGGCCGCGTACGGCGCTCACGGTCCAGGCGACCGGCCAGCTCGACAACGCGAGTGAGTTCGGCGACGTCATCGTCGCCTACCGCAACGGCGCGCCGGTGCACCTCGACGAGATCGGCCGGATCACCGACGACGTGCAGAACAACAAGACGGCGAGCTGGTACAACGGCGAGCGGTCGATCGTGCTCGCGATTCAGCGGCAGCCCGGTACGAACACCGTGGAGGTCGCGAACAAGGTCAAGGCGGCGCTCGGACGCCTATCGGCCGAGATTCCGCCGGCCGTTCACGTGGACACGCTCTACGACCGGTCGGCGACGATCAAGGCGTCGGTGGACGACGTGACGTTCACCCTCGAGCTCACGCTCGTGCTCGTCGTCCTCGTGATCTTCCTGTTCCTGCGGAACTGGTCGGCGACGATCATCCCGAGTCTCGCGCTGCCGATGTCGATCATCGGCACGTTCTCGATGATGTACCTGCTGCACTACAGCCTGGACAACCTGTCGCTCATGGCGCTCACGCTCGCCGTGGGCTTCGTCGTCGACGACGCGATCGTGATGCTCGAGAACATCGTGCGGCATCTCGAGATGGGAAAGCCGAGGATGCAGGCGGCGGTCGAAGGCGCGGCGGAAGTCGGATTTACCATCTTGTCCATGACCTTCTCGCTCGCCGCGGTGTTTATCCCATTCCTATTCATGGGCGGGATCATCGGCAAGCTGTTCCACGAATTCGCCGTGACGATCGGCGTCGCGATCCTGGTGTCGGGCTTCGTGTCGCTCACGCTCACGCCGATGCTGTCGAGCCGGTTCCTCAAGTCGGATCACGGCAAGGAGCACGGCGCGCTGTACAAGGCGAGCGAGCGCTTCTTCGTCGCGTGGCTCGGGCTCTACGAGCGCACGCTCGCCTGGGTGATGGAACGGCGGCCGCTCACGCTCGGCTTCTCGGCGGCGATCCTCATCGCGACGGGCTACCTCTTCTGGTCGACGCCGAAGGGGCTCTTCCCGACGGACGACACCGGGCAGTTGCTCGCCACGACGGAAGCGGCGGAAGGCGTGTCGTACGACGCGCTCGTCCAGCACCAGCAGGAAGTGGCGGCGGCGGTCACGAAGGATCCGGACGTGCGGTCCGTGACGTCGTCCGTCGGCACCACGGCGGCGGCGAATCAAGGCCAGCTCACGATCGACCTCAAGCCGATCACCGAACGGAATCGCAGCGCCGACCAGATCGCGCGCGACCTCACGAAGTTGGTGGCGGGCGTTCCCGACATCAGCACGTTCATCCAGAATCCGCCGGCGATCTCGATCGGCGGCCTCGCGTCGAAGAGCTTGTACCAGTACACGCTCCAGAGCGGCGACATCAACGCCCTCAACACCGCGGCGCGGCAGATGGAGACGCGCATGCGGCAGTTGCCCGGGCTGATCGACGTGACGAGCGACCTGCTCATCCAGAATCCGCAGGTCACGGTGGACATCAACCGCGAGCAGGCGGGCCAGCTCGGCGTGTCGGCGAGCGAGATCGAGAACACGCTCTACGACGCGTTCGGCCAGCGGCAGGTGTCGACGATCTACACGTCGACGAACGAGTACTGGGTCGTGATGGAGCTGCTGCCCGAATTCCAGCAGGACGTCGGCGCGCTCGGCAAGCTGTGGGTTCGCTCGAGCCGAGGCCCGCTCGTTCCGCTCAACACGGTCGCGTCGTTCCGCTACTCGGTCGGACCGGTGACGGTGAACCACTCGGGCCAGCTCCCGTCGGTCACGGTCTCGTTCAACCTCGCGGCGGGCACGTCGCTCGGCACGGCGCTCAAGGAGATCCAGCAGACGGCGGCCGAGGTGCTGCCGAACACCGTGGCGGCGAGCTTCTCGGGGATCGCCGAGGCGTTCGTGACGACGCAGGAAGGGCTCGTCCTGCTGATGCTGCTGGCGGTCTTCGTGATCTACGTGATCCTCGGGCGTGCTCTACGAGAGCTTCATCCATCCGATCACGATTCTCACCGGTCTTCCGTTCGCGGCGTTCGGCGCGCTCGTCACGCTGATTCTCGTGGGGCTCGATCTCGACATCTATGGGTTTGTGGGCATCATCATGTTGATCGGGATCGTGGAGAAGAACGCGATCATGATGATCGACTTCGCGATCGAGGCGCAGCGGGACAAGAAGCGGTCACCCTCCGAGGCGATTCTCGAGGCGGCGAGCGTGCGGTTCCGGCCGATCATGATGACGACGATGGCGGCGCTCATGGGCGCGGTGCCGATCGCGGTAGGCTGGGGAGCCGGAGCGTCGACGCGGCGGCCGCTGGGCGTGGCGGTGGTGGGCGGCTTGGCGTTTTCGCAGCTGGTCACGCTGTACGTGACGCCGGTGTTCTATACGTACCTCGACGAGTGGCAGCAGTGGTTCTCGCGGAAGAAGGCGAGGAGTGGGGTGGGGGTCGTTGGAGCGGGGGCGCCGGAGCCGGCTGCGGGGGACTAAGACGGCGGACTTCTAAGGGCGGCTTGATCGCGGCCACTCTGGGGTCTGTCGCCGGCTGGTGGGTACGGCTGCGCGCTCGAAGTCGGGAACTGATAACGGACCTCAGACCACACACCAGGCGTGACGCGGTGTGGACCTTCGAGGCGTTCGGGGCGTCGTCGCGCAACGCCGAAACCGTTGACTGTGGTCTGAGGTCTGTTCCCGACTTCGAGCGGACAGCCCTACCCGAACGGCCAATGGAACTCAGAGTGGCCGGCCCACTCAGCGCCGTTCGAACCGCCGCTCAGCCCTCATCACGCTTCTGTAACATCCCGTCGTCGGATTAGAACGCTCTAATCCGAACCTCGCTCCCTTGCGCCGGAGGCCCGCGGCCCTACTTTCGCCAAGACCAATCTCGCGAGAGCCGCCCGATGGCCACCCGTCGCCCTCCGAAGCGCGTTTCACGCCGCCGCCCCGCCGCGCGCGTCCGAACCGAACCGATCAGTTCGGCGTCCGCCCTGCTCGACACCGAGAAAGACTTCAGCATGCTCTCGCTCCGCGACCTCGTCGCGGCCCGAGACGCCTACCATCTCCATCTGATGGAGAAGCGGCACGTCGTCGCGACGGCGGTCGGGCGGTACCTCATTCGCAGCGACGAGAAGTGGCCGCAATACCTCGGCGACGCCGCGGAGCACGACAAGAAGGTCGCGCGACAGCCGAAGAAGGAGCCGCGGACGCTGTACAACTCGGAGGTCCGGCCCTACTCGTGGCCGTGCGTGCTCGTGTTCGTGGATCGCTGGATGGACCTCGAGGACGTCCAGTCGGGCAAAGTGGATCCGTCCGACCTCGTCCCTCGTTCACTCGACATGCCGGACGGCTCGCGAGTTCCGGTGTGCGTGGTCTTCGCCCAGCCGGTGGATGCGCCGGCGTACGCGCCGGTCTCACCGCGCTTTCCTCGGCAATTCATCGGCGGCGGCTACCCGATCCTCGCGCGCGTGCAGCAGGAGGAGCACGTCGCGTCGGTGGGCTGCATGGTGACCGACGGGCACGACGTGTACGCGCTCACGAATCGCCACGTCGCCGGCCGCCCCGGTGAAGAGCTGTTTTCCAAGATCGGCGGTGAATCGGTCCGGGTCGGCGTGTCATCGGACAAGCAACTGACGCGAAAGAAATTCTCCGAGGTGTACCCGGACTTTCCCGACCGGCACATGTACGTCAACCTCGACGTCGGTCTGGTGCGGGTGGACGACCTCACTCGCTGGACGGCGCAAGTGTACGGCGTCGGACAGATGGGGAAGCTGGCCGACCTCTCGGCCGACAACATCTCGCTCCGCCTGATCGACGCGCACGTGCGCGCGTTCGGCGCGGCGTCGGGGCCGATGCGCGGCAAGATCAAGGCGCTGTTCTACCGGTACAAATCGGTCGGCGGCATGGAGTACTGCTCCGATTTTCTGATCGGTCCGCGGGAGGGCAAAGTGTTGCCGACGCGGCCGGGCGACTCGGGCACCGTGTGGATGCTCGAGGATGGAAAGCAGGCCCCGCGTCCGCTCGCGCTGCAGTGGGGCGGCCACACGTTCGTCGGCACCGGGGGCGCGAAATCGTGGCGCCGTACGCGCTGGCGACGTGTCTCGCGACGGTGTGCAACGAGCTCGAAGTCGACGTCGTGCGAGACTGGAACGCCGGCGTCCTGGACTACTGGGGAGCCGTCGGCCACTACACGATCGCGGCGCTCGCCATCGACCGCATCGACGGAACGAAGTATCCGAAGCTCAAGAAGCTGATGCAGGCGAACCTGCCGCGCATCACCTTCGCCGCGGGATCGATCACGGACAAGAGCACGAGCGGCTTGTCGAAGCACGATTTCGTCGCGCTGGCCGACGTGCCGGATCTCGTCTGGAAGAAAGGGCACAGCTCGAAGAATCCGCCGGCGAACGCCGACCTCGCGTGGAAGCGCGCGCACTCGAATCGTGGGCCGAACGAGCATCCGAATCATTTCGCCGACATGGACGCCGCCGCGCGCGGGCGGCAACCTGCTCGATCTCTGCTCGCAAGAGCCTCACCAAGAACACGGACGTGGACGTCTGGCGAAAGTATTACACCGACGTGAAGGACAAGAGTCGCGGCCTGCTCCCATTCCGCGTGCAGCAGTTCTACGAAGGGATGGTGCAGGATCTGAAAAAGCCACAGCCGGACTTCGCGCGATTTGTCTGCGCGGCGGGAATCGTCTCGCACTACGTGGGCGATGCGTGCCAGCCGCTGCACGTGTCGAGCTGGTTCAACGGCGACACGTCGCAGATGGTCGACAATCCCAACAAGGGAAAGCCAAACCAGCCGGACAAGATTCCGCTGGGCTACGGCGTGCACGGGGCGTACGAAGACGACATGGTCAACTTCCACATCGGCGACATCACGCCCGTGGTTCAGGCGGACAAGACGCCGCTGCATCCCAACTTCAAGGGCGGCAAGCACGCGGCGATGGCGTGCACACGGCTCATCCTCGAGACGTTCGGGCACATCAAGCCCAAGGACATCGTCGCCAAGTACATCACGCTTCAACAGCAGGGGACGACAGGAAAGGCGGCGGCGGACGAGCTCTGGAACACGTTCGGCACCGCGACCGAGGCGGTCATCGCCGCCGGGATTCGCACGTTGGCGAACGTGTGGCAGAGCGCATGGGTGGAGGCCAACGCCGAGGCGAAGGCGCCCGCGTCGCCGAGCGCGGTCGACGAGCCGGTGCTGGAGGCGTTCTTCGTGGAGCCGGTGACGTTCTATCCGTCGAAGACGATCGATCACATCTGTGAAGTCATCAACTGCTGAAACGGGCGCGCGGCCACTCTGAGGTCTGTCTCGCCCGTTCGAGTACGGCTGCGCGCTCGAAGTCGGGAACTGACAGCGGACATCAGACATCAGCACCCTGCGTGACGCGGTGGGGACCTGGAAGCGCGTCGGAGCGTCGCCGCGCAACGCCGATACTGATGTCCGAGGTCAGATGTCAGTGTCCCGACTTCGAGCGGACAGCCGTACCGTCCAGGCCGAGACAGTCCCCAGAGTGGCCGCGATCCACGCGCCTTTCGTTCGCCGTCATCTCTGTGACAGGTTCCCTGGATACCATTCGCTCGAACCTCCCAGGGGGCCTCATGACGTCGAAATCCACCCTCGCGTCGTTGATCGCGATCGTCGTCGCGGCGACCGCCGCGCACGCCCAGGGCACCTACAAGCGCGACATTCCCGACTCGCTCGCCGCCAAGGCCAAGGTCACCGAGCCGGCGGCCGCGGCGACGGCGCAGAAGCGGTTCCCCAAGGGCGCAATCCAGAGCGTCGAGCTCGAGCGCGAGGACGGGCACCTCAAGTGGTCGTACGACATCGCCACTCCCGGCAAGTCCGGGATCGACGAGGTCGACGTCGACGCGCTCACGGGGAAAATCATCGCCGTCGAGCACGAGACGCCGGCACAGATGAAAAAGGAAGCGGCCGAGGAGGCGAACGAAGCGAAGGCGAAGGCCACTCCCGCCGCGAAGCCGAAGAAGCCGTGACCGCGGGCGCCTGATGCGGATCCTGCTGGTCGAAGACGATCCGCAGCTCGCGTCCGTGCTCGAGAGCGGGTTGGGCGAGCACGGGTTTCACGTCGCGCGTGAGAGCTCCGCCGACGCCGGCCGTTCGCGCGCCGTGCTCGGCGCGTTCGACGTCATCATCCTCGACGTGATGCTCCCCGGCGGCAACGGGTTCGACCTCTGTCGCACATTGCGCGAACGAGGCGTCGGCACGCCGGTGCTCATGCTCACCGCCAAGGACACGGTGGACGATCGCGTGCAGGGACTGGAGTCCGGCGCCGACGACTACCTCACGAAGCCGTTCGCGTTTCGCGAGCTCGTCGCGCGTCTCCGGGCGCTGGCGCGGCGTCCGCCCACGCCGATCCCCGAGCGCACGTCGATCGCCGACCTGGACATCGACCTCGGCGCGCACCGCGTGCGCCGCGGCGGCCGCGACATCGAGCTCACCGCGAAGGAGTTCGCGCTACTCGAGTTTCTCGTGCGGCACCACGATCAGGTCGTGGACCGCGCGGCGATCACGGCGCACGTCTGGGACGAGAACCACGATCCGTTCACCAACGTCCTCGAGGTCCTCGTGCGCCGCCTGCGCCGCAAGATCGACGACGGCTTCGACCTCAAGCTGATTCACACGTTGCGAGGCGCCGGGTATCGGTTGGGCGTCTGACTCTCTTCGGCGCTGAGTCCGCTGGCCGGCGTGAATCCCTTCCTCGAACTCCTCGATCACCTTGGAGATGAACGCCGGAAGGTCCGCCGGTCCGCGGCTTGTCACGAGCCCCATGTCGGTCACGACTTCGCGATCCACCCAGTCCGCGCCCGCGTTGCGCAGATCCGTCTGGAGCGACGGCCACGACGTGAGCGTGCGGTTTCGAACGACGTTCGCCTCGATCAGAATCCACGGAGCGTGGCAGATGGCGGCCACGGGCTTGCCCGTCTCGAAGAAGCGGCGGACGAACTGCACGGCCTGCACGTCGAGCCGCAGGCGGTCGCCGTTGATCACGCCGCCGGGCAGAAACAAGCGCCTCGAAGTCGTCCGGGCTGCACTTGGCGAGCGGCAGGTCGATCGGGATGTCGTCGGCCCATTCGTCGTGCTCCCAACTCCGGATCTTGTCATGGTTGGGAGAAACGACGAGTGTCTTGGCGCCGGCTTTGTCGAGGGCGTTGCGCGTATCGATCAGCTCGACCGCCTCGACGCCGTCGGTCGCCAGGATCGCCACACGCTTCCCGATGAGATCGTTGCGCGGCATGGATCGACGCTCCATCTAAGAGACGAACACGCCAGGGGCAAACCGTAGACCGTGAGCCGCGCCGTCTATCGAGCCATGTCAGTGCCGCAGACGCTTCGGCGTCTGCGGCTTCGCCTCACGATCTGGTACGCGGGGACGTTCCTCATCATCCTGGCGCTGCTGGGGATCGGGCTGTTCGCCACGATCACGTCGCGCTTCGATCGCGATCTGGATCTGTCGCTCGTCGACGCGACGAGGCAGCTGTCGTTGCTCGCGCGCGAGCGTGGAGCCGCCGCGGCCGTCGACCAGCTCCGAATCCCGGATAGGCGGCTGGCGATCGCCGACGCCGCCGGGCTGCCGACCGCCGCCGGCGCCGCGGCGCTCGACCCGTGGCTCGCAAGGTTTGGCGCAGGAGGCGGCGCGCAACGGCGCGCGTGCCGCAACCCACCGCGACGGCGAACGCATCCTTCGCGCGCAGGCCACGCCGTTTCGCGCGTCCGACGGTCGCACGCTGGTCGCTGTCGCGGTTGCCGACGAGGTCGAGCTGGAGGATCGCTACACGGCGCTCATCGCCGAGTTCGCCGCGGCCAGCGTCATCGCCGCGATCCTCGTCGCTATCGGCGGGCTGGATCGTCGCCCGCCAATCCGCGGCGCCCGTCGAGCGATCGATGGAGCAGATGCGTCGCTTCATGGCCGACGCCGCCCACGAGCTCCGCACGCCGCTGACCGTAGTCCGAAGCCGCGCCGAGGTCGCGCTCCAGCGTTCGCGCTCGCGCGGACGAATACGTCGACGCGCTGCACGGCATCGAGCGCGAGTCGATTCGTCTCGGTCGCATCGTCGAGGACCTGCTCACGCTGGCGCGTGCCGACGCCGGACAACGCCCCATCCAACGAGAACGCGTGTTCCTCGACGACGTCGCCCTCGACGCCGCCGAGGCGGCCCGCGTGATCGCCGAGCGGAAGGGGGTTCGCCTCGAGGTGCGCGGAGTTCGAAGAAGCGCCGGTCGTCGGTGACGCCGCGCTGCTGCGGCAGCTCGGACTCATTCTGCTCGACAACGCGATCAAGTTCACGCCGCCCGGCGGACTCGTTCGAATCGCCGTGCGGATCGAGCCGAGCGGGTCGCCGACGCTCGCGGTCTCGGACACGGGAGTAGGAATCGGGCCGGAGGAACTGCCGAGAATCTTCGAGCGGTTCTACCGAGGCGATCCGGCGCGGACGCGCTCGGACGGCGGCGGTGCGACCGAAGGGGCAGGCCTCGGGCTCTCGATCGCGAAGTGGATCGCGGAAGAGCATCGGGCGGAGATACTCGTATCATCGCGACCTGGGTCGGGCACCGAGGTGAAAGTCGAGTTTCCTCCGGCGACGGCGAACGGCGTTTTGGATCGCGGCCATTCCGGGGCTCGTCTCGGAGCGGAGGGTACGGCTGAGCGCTCGAACTCAGTGTCCGACGTCGGACAACCGACATCAGACCGGGCGTGACCGAGTGCGCGCCTCGGTGGCGCGGTCTGACGTCTGGTGTCCGACGTCCGACTTCGATTCAAAGACTGGGCGTCGGATACCAAGACAGCCAAGAATGGCCGCGGAGGCAGACTCGAGACTGGCCTCGAACCTGCCTGTGCTGGTCTCGGCCGCCTGTCATTCCGGTGACAGGTCCGGCTCGCTAGGATCAAGCGTTCCCGGCCACACGCCCCAGAGGTCATGCGTCTTCTGATCACGACAGTGGCGCTCTGCGCGACCGTGGGTGTGGCCGCGCGTGCGTCCGCCCAGCAAGTCAATCTCACGCGCGCCCAGGCGGTGCAGACCGCGCTCAACCGTGGCGCGCGCGTCGCCGTCGCGGCCGCTGACACCGCTCTCGCGGCGGCACAGATCGTCGCCGCGCGGGTCTTTCCCGACCCGTCCTTCACGGCGAGCTACAGCAAGGCCGTTCCGACGCAGCATTACTCGTTCGACGTCCCGCTCGAGTTCCCGGGACTCAGGGGGCCCCGCGCGCAATCGGCGCAGGTCGCGCTCGCGGCAGCGCGCGTTCGATTTCATCTCGCGCGCGCCACCGTGGCGCTCGACGCGGACACCACCTACACGCGCGCCGTCGCGATTCGTGAACACCTCGCGCTCTCGCGGCGCAACGCGCTCGACAGCGACAGCCTTCTGCACATGGTCGACCGCCGCCGCGCGGCCGGCGATGCGAGCGACATGGACGTCGAGCTCGCGCGCGTGAACGCGGGCCAGCAGGAGAACGCGGCCGCCGCGGATTCGCTGACCTGGATCTCGACGCTGCTCGACCTGCAGGCGACGCTGGGCTATACGAGCGTGAACCTCGAGATCAACGCGGTCGACTCGCTGGAGATGCCGCCCGAGGCGCGCGTCCCGGGCCAGACCAGCCTGAGCGAGGACGCGGCGTCGCTCTCGCTGACGAGTGCGGCGCTCAACGTCCAGGCCCAGCGCCATTCGGTCTTCGCCGCGCCGACCATCTCGTTCGGATTCGAGCACGGCGATCCGAGTCAGCCTGGGCTCTTGCCGACTCTCGGCCTGGGGCTCTCGCTGCCGATTTTCAACCGACATCGCGGCGAAATCCTCGTCGCCGAGGCGGAGAAGACCAAAGCGCAGGCGGAGTTGGCGCTGGCGCAGGTAGAGGCGCGCAACCAGATCGCGCACGCCATTCGCGAGCGGGAGAACGCGCTGGCGAAGGTGGCCCGCGATCGACAGCTGATCGTCAGCGCGGATCGTGTCGCGTCCTATTCGCTCGTGGCATACCGGGAAGGGGCGGCCTCGCTGCCCAACGTGCTCGAGGCGCAGCGCTCGGCGCGCGACGTTCGCGGGCAGTACATCGACGATCTCGCCGCCGCGTGGATCGCGACGGCGGAACTCCGTGTACTGTCCCTCACACCCACCACGCAGCTCCCATGAAACGTCGATCTCGCGAAACGGCCGCCGTCGGTCGCGCCGCGTTGGCGCTGGCAATCGTGCTGGCGAGCGGTTGCAAGTCCAAAGGCAGCGGCGAATCGGACGCGGAGGCGAAGCCGGTCGTCGCCGCGCAGACGATCGTCGTGACTCCTCAACCGTTCACCGAGACGCTTGGCGCGATCGGTACCGTCAGTCCACGCCCAGGACATGTCGCCGCGCCGAGCGCGCCGGCGTCAGGGCGCGTGGCCAAGGTCAATGTCTCTGTCGGCCAGGCGGTCCAGGCGGGCGAACCGCTGATCGAGTTGGAGCAGCAGTCGTTTGAGGCCGCGCGACAGAGCGCCGACGCCGCGTTGGCGACAGCCGAAGAGGCGCTGGCGCGACAGCAGCGGCTTTCGGACTCCGGGATCGCACCACGCAAAGACGTCGAAGCGGCGAAGGCCGAGGCGGCAAAGGCGCGCGCCGACGCCATGGCCGCGCGCCGCGCGGAGCAACTCGCGACGATCCGCTCGCCGATCACCGGCGTCGTCACGCGGTTGTCGACCACGCTCGGCGCCTCCGTCGATCCATCACAATCACTCGTCGAGATCTCGGACCCACTCGCGGTCGACGTGGTGCTCGGTGTCACGCCCACCGATGCAGCGCGCGTTCGGTCGGGGATGCGCGTCGACGCTCAGCGCGGGGTCGGGCGCCGGAGGTGAAGCCGCTCGGAATCGGCTCGGTCGCCGAGGTGGCGGGAACCGTCGACACGACGACTCGCAGCGTCGAGATCCGGGTCCGGGCACCGTCGACGCGCCGAGCATTGCGGATCGGCGAGACGGTGTTCGGGTCGATCGCCATCGTCACACGGCTCGCGCGCATCGTCGTGCCGTCGGACGCCGTCGTGCCGGAGGGCGATACGTTCAAGGTCTTCGTCGTGGACAGCGCCGGCATCGCGCACGAGCAGGAAGTGAAGATCGGCTCGCGGAGCGCGAATGGCGTGGAGATCCTCGAGGGCGTGTCGGCCGGGGACCGGATCGTGACGTTCGGCGCGTACGGAATGGAAGACAGCGCCAAGGTCGTGCCGTTGGACGCGGGTAAGAAGCCGGCGAAGCCGGATTCGGCGGAAAAGCCGTGACCGGCGAGAAACGCTCGCTGTTCGGCGTGCTCGAACAGCAACGCCGATTCATCTACATGTCGATCGTCGTGCTGAGCGTGGCGGGCATCTGGTTCGCGACGCGCCTGCCTTCGGCGATCTATCCTGAGCTGGTGTTCTCGCGCATCACGGTCGTCGCCCAGGGGACGTCGCTCGGGGCGCGGCAGATTCTGTTTACCGTGACGCGGCCGATCGAGGAGGCCGTGAGCATCGTGCCGGGCGTGACGCGAGTGCAATCGCGATCGATCCGATCGGGAAGCGAGACGAACATCACGTTCAGCTCGACGACCGACATGATCTACGCGCTGCAGCAGGTGCAGGCGCGGGTGAATCAGATTCGCGGCGACCTTCCCGCGGGCCTCGACATCGAGATCGAACGGCTCACGCCCTCGCTCTTCCCGATTCTCTCCTACAACCTCGAGGGCGGCGATCCGGCCAGGCTGTACGACATCGCGCGCTATCAGATAAAACCGCTCATCTCGCGCGTGCCCGGCGTGGGGCGCGTGGACGTGATGGGCAGCGACGTCAGCGAGATCGAGGTCATCGCCGACCCGGGGCGGCTCGCCGCGCAACAGCTCACGTACCAGGATCTGGCGTCGGCGATCCAGGCGTCGACGACGGTCGAGGCGGTCGGACGCATGCCGCGCGACTACCGCCAGTATCTCATCGTGACGACGACCGAGGCGCACTCGGCGGACGACGTGGCGAACATCGTCGTGAGCCGCGGGTTGCGCGTCGGCGACCTGGCGACGGTGCGTTCGGGCACCGAAGACCACACGCGCGTCATAGCCGGCGACGGCCGCCCGGCGGCGCTGATCAACATTACGCGCCAGATCGGCGGCAACACGCTCGAGATCGCCGACAGCGTCGCGCGGATCGCGACGTCGCTGCGCAAGACGCTGCCGGCCGGGTCGATCCTCAAGCCCGTCTACGACCAGGCGTCGCTCGTCCGCGAAGCGGTGACGTCGGTGCGGGACGCGATGATCATCGGCGCGGTGCTGGCGATGATCATCCTGCTGCTCTTCCTGCGTCACGCGCGCATCACGGCGATCAGCGCGTCGTCGATTCCGATCACGATGGCGATGACGGTCTTCGTGATGTCGCTGATCGGACAGACGTTCAACCTGATGACGCTCGGCGCCATGGCGATCGCCATCGGCCTGGTGATCGACGACGCGGTCGTGATCACCGAGAACATCGTCCGGCACTCGCACCTGACAAAGGACCGCCCGATCGCAATTCGCGACGCCGTCCAGGAGCTGATCTGGCCCGTGACGTCGTCGACGATCACGACGGTGGTCGTCTTCCTGCCGCTCGGACTGCTCACCGGCGTCGAAGGCCAGTTCTTCCATGCGCTGTCGATCACGCTGACGATTGCCGTTCTGGTGTCGCTAATCGTCGCGCTGACGATCATCCCGCTGCTGAGCGAGCAGTTCCTGCGCGAGAAAGACATCGAGGCCGCGGCCGAGGGCCAGCCATCGGCGGACAGAACCGGCGTCGGGGCCCGAATCGGGCGGATGGATCGACGCGCTGTCCGATCGCTACGAGGCCGCGCTCGGCGCTTCGCTCCGCCACGCGCGCTGGATGGTCCTCATCGCGCTCGTGTTGGTCGGCGCCGGAGTTCTCGTCCACGCCTACGTGCCGACGGGATTCCTGCCGGAGATCGACGAGGGGGCATTCGTCTTCGACTACTTCGCCCCGGGGGGCACGGCCCTTTCCGAGACGGACCGACAGCTCCACATCGTCGAGAAGATCTTCGCGCAGACGCCGGAGATCACCGGCACGTCGCGGCGCCTTGGCGCGGAATTGGGCCTCTTCGCGACGCAACAGAATCGGGGCGACATGACCGTGCGCCTGAAGCCCGAGAGTCAGCGGGATCGCTCCACGGCCGATGTCATCGACGACGTGCGCCCGAAGATTCAGGCGGCCGTGCCGCGGCTACGCATCGAGTTCGTGCAGATCCTTTCCGACGTCATCAACGATCTCGCGGGCGCGGCGCGTCCCGTGGAGATCAAGATGTTCGGCGCGGACCTCAACGCCCTCGAGGCGTACGCCCATTCGCTGGAGCCCAAGCTGTCGAAGGTCGAAGGGCTCGAGGACTTCTTCAGTGGCGTGAGCGAGCCGGGCGCGGAGCTCGAGATGACGATCAACCAGGCGGAGGCGAATCGCGTGGGGCTCACGCCGGCGCAGGTCGCGGATGAAGCCGGCGGCGCGCTGCTCGGCCAGCCCGCCGGAGAGATTCGGCTCGACGACCGGGCGGTGGGCATTCGAGTGCGCGCGCCGGACTCGGTGCGGTTCGACTCGAGGCTGCTCGGCTCCATCCCCATCTTCTCCGCGCAAACGCACGCGTCCGTGCCGCTGGGTACGCTCGCCACGTTCCAGCCGACGGAGACGCGCGCCGAGCTGCTCCGCGAGAATCAGCAGCAGCTCATCATCGCCACGTCGGACCTCGGCGGCGCGGTCTCACTCGGCGCCGTGATGTCCGACGTGCGCGCGATCCTCGCCGAGAATCCGCCGCCGCAGGGCATTCGAGTGGAGTTGGGCGGACAGTACGCGGGCAGCAGGCGGCGTTCAGAGCGCTGCTGCTCGTGCTGGCCCTCGCCGCGGCGAGCGTGATCGCGGTGATGGTGATTCAGTTCCAGTCGTTCATCGAGCCGCTTGTCGTGCTGCTCGCGGCGCCGCTTTCGTTCGTCGGCGCGATGCTTCTGCTTCTGGTCACCGGAACGCCGCTCAACGTGTCGTCGTTCATGGGACTGATCCTGCTCGTCGGGCTGATCGTGAAGAACGGGATCATCCTGCTCGACTTCACGAAGCACCTGATGAAGGAAGCCGGGCTGCCGCTGGAAAAGGCGCTCCGCGAGGCGGCGCGGATTCGACTGCGGCCGATTCTGATGACGACGCTGTGCACGCTGTTCGGGTCTCCTGCCGCTCGCGCTCGGGATCGGGGCAGGGAGCGACCTGCAGCGCCCATTGGCGCTCGCCGTCATCGGCGGTCTCGCGTTGTCGACGCCGATCACGTTGTTCGTCGTGCCGAGCCTGTTGGTCGCGATCCGCGGGCGAGAGTATGCTGCGGTTGGAGATCGCTTTGCGGCCGCGGCGCCGGTTGCGGAGCCAAGCGCGTAGATCACTCTGGCTCTCGACGAAGTGCTCGAGTCGCTTGCCGCTTGACCCACGCCCGGCCGATCGGCGGCGCCTCGGTGACCAGTGCGGCATCGAGGCGTCCGCGGTGGGCGTCGAGCAGATCGCTGCGCGAGATGATTCCCACGAGGCGGCGCGGCGCTGAGCGTGAAACGACGGGCAGCCGTCCGACCTTCTCGTGAACCATGTGATCGGCTGCCTCGCGCAGCGTGTTCTCCTCGAACGCCACCACCGGCGCGCGCCGTAAGAACGCCCGCACCGGCCACGTCTCGTCGGCGCTGGGGTCGAGGAGATCTCGTCGCGTGACGACGCCGACGAGCGTGCCGTCGTCGGCGAGCACGGGGAAGCCTTGATGGTCCGTGCCCGGTCCGCGCGTCGACAGCCAGTCGATGACGTCGGTGAGCGCCGTGTTCTCGTTGAGCGTCACGACTTCGCGCGTCGCGGCGTCGGCCACCGAGACGCGATCGAGGAAATCCGCGCTGTACTCGGTGCGCACGGGCGTGCCGCGACGAGCGAGCTTCTCGGTCATGATCGAGCTGCGCATGAGCAGCAGCGAAACGAGGTAGGCGGTGCTGCATCCCGCGAGGAGCGGCAGGAGCCCCATCGGTTGTCGCGTCGTCTCGAACGCGAAGACGACCGACGCGAACAGCGCGTGCGACGCGCCGGCGAAGATGGACGCCATGCCGACGAGCGCGGCGACGTGCGGGTCTACGCCGAGCGTCGGCGCCAACGCCACGGCCGCGCCGCCGAACAGGGCGCCGATTCCGCCGCCGATGGTGAACAAGGGCGCGAGCGTTCCGCCCGACGTGCCGCTGCCTAGGAAGATCGACCACGACACGAACTTCAAGACGATCAACATGACGAGAGAGAGCCCGATGACCTGGCCGCTCAGAATGTGATCGATGTTCTCGTAGCCGACGCCGAGCGTCCGCTGATCGACGAGACCGATCAGGCCGACGACGACGGCTCCCACGGCGGGCCACCACATCCAGTGAATCGGCAGGTCTTCGTACAGATCCTCGATGCGATAGACGACGCGCGTCGCGAAGACCGAGACGAGACCGATCACTCGCGCCGAGCAGCACGTAGACGCTCAGCGCCGGGAGCGAGGGCGGAAGGACTGTGGGGACCGTGAACACCGGAGCCGGTCCCGCGTACGCGATGCGCACGCCGGTGGCCGCGGCGGATGCCAGCGCGACAGGCACCAATGATCGTGGGCGATATTCGAATAGAAGCAGCTCGACTGCGAGCAACACCGCCGATACCGGGCAGCCGAAAATCGCCGCCATGCCCGCGGCCGCGCCGGCGGCTAGAAGCGTCTTTCGCTCGTCGGCCGTGACGTGAATCAATTGTCCGACGAGCGATCCCAGCGCCCCACCCGTCGCGATGATCGGCCCCTCGGCGCCAAAGGGTCCGCCCGTACCGATGGCGATGGCCGCCGACAGCGGCTTGAGAAACATGATCTTCGGCGAGATACGGCTGCCCGCGGTGAGCACGCGCTCCATCACCTCGGGGATTCCATGCCCGCGAATCGCCGCGGCGCCGTAGCGCGCCATCACGCCGACGATCAACGCACCGGCGACGGGGACGAATACCGAGAACACGCCCCACCGGTCGGTCGACGGCGGCGTGAAGCTCCCCGACAGTCGCCCAAAGTAGGCGATGTTGGTGATCAGCCCGATGAGGTGCGTGAGAATCGTCGCGACGAGCGCGCCACCCGCGCCGATGCCGAGCGCCAGGGCACAGATCGCGATGACGCGTCGGTCGACGGGAGTGTAGGTCGGCGGTCCCTGGACGTCGGCGAGCGCGAGATCCAGCGACGGTGCGACGGGAAGGCCGTTTGTCGGATTTATTGAATTCGGTTCGAGCGTTCCGAGCGGTTTATGTCCGTTCTCGTTCATCGATTGTCAGGAGTTCGTCTCATTGGCGCCCATATGGAACTATAGCGGGCGCGACGAGCGAAGTGCAGCACCGCGAGACTTCGTGCTCTACTGTGGGCTCTTGGCGCGCGACGAATCGGCGCGCAACTGCGCGATTTCGGCTTCGACCTCGGGCTGCCGCGGGTTTGCCGCCAGACTGAGCCGCAATTGTTCAAGCGCGAGGCCGTCCTCGCCGATCGCGTGGAGCAGCATCGCGAGCTCGTTGCGCTGGAGCCATGGCTGGGCGGCGGCGTCGATCCGCGCTTGATAGTCCTTCGTTAGAGCGGCCACAGCGTCGCGGTGGGCCTGCTTCACGTGCAAGCTGCGCGGCGCGTCGCGCGCTGTCGCGGCCGCGAGGCGCTGATTGTTGTTCCAGACTCGCTCGCGCCCAATGCTCCGCGCGGCTCCGAGCGCGACAACCACGGCGCACGCCGCGGCGAGCACTTGCCCGGTCGACGGCCATCGGCCGCGCGTCACCTCGAAGACTTGCCATCCGAGCGCGCCGATGGCGATCACGAAGCCGACGCTTGGCAGGAACAGCGTGCGTTCCGCGACCACCACACCGGTAGGCACGACGAGGTTGCTCACGGGGAAGAGCGCTACCGCCATCCACGCGATGCCGAACGTCACCACCGGCGCGCGGCGGCGCTCCGCCCACGCTAAAGCGATTAGGGCAACCGCGAGCGCCAAGCCGGCCGCTTCGCGAACGCCGAAGCCGACCGAGGCGACGATCTCGTTCGGTGAGTAGTCCGCCTGCAGGTGAGCCGGCCATGCCAACAGACGCAGCCAAGTGGGAACCACCTGGAGCATCGTGAGCGCGCGTCGCCCGAAGCCCACGCCGACGAGCGCCTCGGCCGGGACCGCGCCGGCCGCGCTTCCGTTCAGGATTGCCATGCGGACGAGCAACAGTGCCACGCCGACGATCGCGAGCACGCCGAAGCCAGCGGCGAGCGAACGTGAGGAGGTTCGGTCGCGAAATTCGTCGCGCGCGATGCGCGGCCGAACGACGAACAGCTCTGCGGCCACGAGCAGCGCCGGGAGGACGAACCCATTCTCCTTGGTGAGGGCGGCGCACCCATACAGCGACGCGAGCACGGCCCAATCGCCTGTGGAGAGTGCGCCGTCCAGGCGTCGCGCCACGTACCGATGCGTCATCAGCACGGCGATGAGCGCGACGATGAGCTCTCCCTGATTCACGCCCAACGCGATCGCTTCGACGTGGACCGGGTGCACCGCGAACAGCGCGACGGCCGCGAGAGCCGCGGCGCGAGGGAGCAGCTTCGACGTGAGACGAAGAAGGGCCACGACGAGCAGCACGTACAGCGCGTAGCTGACGAGCCGAAAGACCATCGGCGAGCCGAGGCCGATCGCGTACTCGAACGCCATCAAGAGCGACGCTACGGGCCGATAGAGCTGCGGGACGAACGGAGGCGGCCAGTATGCGCTGGTGAGGATCTGCCCCCAATTCGCGAGATCGTGGATCCGCCCGTTGTCCTCGATCAGCCCGACGTCGTCGTAGACGAACGCGTTCGTGATCCCGGGGATCGCACAGACGAGCGCGAGCAGCGCGACGGCGGCGGTCGAGCGTTTGCTCATTCGTGCATGATCAGGTCCGGCGTCACGTCCGCGATGGTCGCGCATCCGGCGAGCGCCATCGAGAGGTCGATCTCGGCGCGAATGCGCTGCAGCACGGCGCGCACGCCGTCGGCGCCGTCGAGCGTGAGCCCCCAGAGGATCGGTCGGCCGATCATCACGGCGCGAGCGCCGAGCGCGATGGCGCGGAGGACGTCGGTGCCGCGCCGCGCGCCGCCGTCGACGAGAACTTCGCAGGATCCGCGGCGCGCGACCGCTTCGACGACGGCCGGAAGCATCGTGATGCCGGCGGGCACGCCGTCGAGCTGGCGCCCGCCGTGATTGGAGACGACGATCGCCGCCGCGCCATGGTCGACGGCGAGCGCGGCGTCGTCGGCGGCGAGAACTCCTTTGACCATGACCGGCATCGGCGAGATCGACCGCAGCCACTCGACGTCCTTCCACGTGAGCGCCGGGTCCCACTGCGCCGTTATGTACTGCGCGAGCGACGATCCCGGGCCGGAGCCCTGATGGTGCATGGCCGTGTGTGACTCGGGGAAATTCGCGAGCTTCAGATGACCGGGCATCCGCAGGTTGTTGCGCCGGTCGCGTTCTCGCGGACCGGCGAGCGGCGTGTCCACGGTGAGACAAAGCGCGGAGTAGCCCGCGGCGGCCGCGCGTTCGACGAGACTGCGCGTGATGCCCTTGTCCTTGTACACGTAGAGTTGGAACCATCGCGGCCCGCCCGACGCCTGAGCGATCGCCTCGAGGCTGCAGTTCGAGACGGTGCTGGCGCAGAAGATCGTCTGTTCGGCGGCCGTCGCGCGCGCCGTGGCCGTCTCGGCTTCGGCGTGACAGAGGCCTTGGAAGCCCATCGGCGGCACGACCACGGGCATCGAGATCGGCGTGCCGAGCACCGTCGTCGACATGGAGCGATCGGCGACGCCGCGCAGCATGCGCGGTAACAGCCGAATGCGCGACCACGCGGCGCGATTCTCGACGAGCGTCCACTCGTCGGCCGCGCCGCCGGCGATGTAGTCGAACAGCATCGGGTCGAGACGCTCGCGCGCTCTCGCCTCGAGCTCGTCGAGATTGAGTACGTCCAGCATCGATTCTCCGCGAGAGGCTGTCTAAGTTTCCACGGTTCGCGCGCGCGTGTCCACCCACCCGGACTTCGTTCCAGATCGATGCTCGACGTCGTCACCCAGTGGGTCGCGCACTACGGCTTCGTCATCGTCGCGGTGTTTCTCTTTCTGGAGAGCGCCGGCGTGCCGGCTCCGGGGGAAACGGCGCTCGTGACGGCGGCGGCTCTCGCCGGGCGGGGAACGCTTTCGATCGTTGCCGTGATCATTGCCGGATGCGTCGGGACGGTCGCCGGCGGTCACGCGGGCTACTGGCTCGGCGCGCGAGAGGGCCGGTCGCTCGTCGATCGCTACGGCAAATGGGTCATGCTCACGCCGGAGCGGATGGCGCGCACCGAAGAGGTGTTCGCGCGCCACGGCGGCAAGACGATCTTCCTCGGGCGATTCGTCGCGTTCATGCGCAGCTTCGCCGGCATCTTCGCGGGGATCGTGGGAATGCCGCTGCGCACGTTCGCGATCTACAACGCGACGGGCGGCGTCGTCTGGGTCGTCACGTTCAGCGCGGTCGGCTACGTGTTCGGCCGCAACCTGCCGCGGCTCGTGCGCTACGTCGGGCGCGTGAGCCTGATCGCGGCCATTCTCGTGGCGCTTGTCGTCGGCGTCATCTACGCCTGGCGCTGGTTCGAGCGAAATCGCGGCAAAGTCGTCGCGTCGCTGGACGAGTCGTACGCCCGCGCGACGACAACGCCGCGCATGAGCCAATGGCGCGAGCGCCACCCGCTCGTGTGGCGGTACACGTCGGGGAATTTCGCGAGGGGCGAGTACCTCGCGATCCATCTGATCGTCGGATTCCTCGTCAGCCTCACCGTGATCGGCCTCTTCGCGACGATCACCGAAGGCCTCGTCGACACGTCGCCGCTCACGCGCTTCGACGTGACCGTCGCCGGCCGACTGGAGCAGTCGGCGGCGGCGTCGTTGCTCAAGCTGTTTCGCGTGTTGAGCAGCCTTGGCGGCCGCGGCGCGATGACGCTGTTCCTGATCGGGGGCGGGCTCTATTACGCGATCAAGCGGAAGGGACTCGAGCTCTCCGGCTGGTGCGCCGCGTTCATTGGCGGCTCGATCCTCGACGCATCGCTGCGGTTCGTGGTGCGACGATCCGAGCTGCCCTTCGCCGACGTCGTGCTCATCGACTGGGGCACGGGGCTCGTCAGCCGCAAGGCGCTCGGAGTGCTCGTCGGCTACGGAATGGTGGGCTACCTACTCGCGTCCCACGCGCGCGGAGCACTGCTCCGGACGGCGATTTCGGTGCTCGCCGTCGCGATGATCGTCGCGATCACGGTGAGCCGGTTGTTTCTGGGGCAGCAGTACATCAGCGACACGAGCGCCGGGCTCGCGGCGGGATTGGTGTGGCTGGTGACGTGCGTAACCGGCGTGGAGATCGCCCGGCAGAGGAAGTGGGGGCGATAGCGCTGGCTGCTCGAGACCGCGCCCGCTAGTGGCGGGCTGGTGCCGCGACCTCGTCCTCGCCGAGCATCGGCGGCGAGGCGAAATCGATCTTTGCTTCGCGGAGCCATCGCTCCAGCAAGCTCGCCAGCGTGTTCTGCTCGTCGCGGCTGAGACGGCGCAGCGCGGTCATCAGCTGCGTTTGGATCGTTGTCGGCGCATCCTCGAGCAGCGCGCGGCCAGCCGGTGTGACGGCGATCTCGATGCGACGCCGGTCGGCGGACGACGATGAACGCGACACGAACCCGCGCTCGACAAGCCGTCGCACGACCACCGACACCGAGCTCTGGTGCGTCGCCGTGCGCTCGGCCAACTCGTTGAGCGAGTCGGCCGGCCGCTCGGTCAGCTGTTGCAGCACGAAGAGTTGCGCGAGGCTGATGCCCATCTTCAGCTCGATCGCGCGTGTGTTGACGCGGAACGCGCGCACGATGCTTCGCACGGCGTTCATCGAACGATCGACCGGCCGCTCGTTGCTCAACGCGGCAGCGCTATGCGTCGGATTGGCACCCATGGTGGAGAACATGCTGTCCAGTCCGCGCTTCTACAAGGGGGCCATTGGAGGCTGACTCCCGGTCAATTTGTCGCCAGCTTCGACTTCTCGCCCTTGAGCTTGGCGTCGTACCATCCCAGGACGCGACGCCACATGTCGAGGAAATCGTCCGCCGTCGCCGTTCCGGCGCCGTGGCCGCCGTTCATGTAGTTCACCCACACCACCTCTTTGCCGAGCCGTCGCAACGCGTAGTACATCTCGCGCGTGTTGTCGGCCGGCACGTTGGAATCTTGCGCGCCGGTGACGAGCATGAGCGGCGTCGTGATCCGATCGGCGAAAAGCACGGCCGAGTGCTGCTCGTACTTCTGCGGCTGCTGCCACATCGTCGCGCCGATGCGGTCCTGCGTCTTCTCGGCCGCGTTCACGTTGCGCACGCCGAGGCGCGGGCTGTCGGTGTAGAAGCTGATCAGGTCCACCTTTCCCGAAATGTTCACGGCCGCCTTGAACCGATTCGTCTGCGTGACGAGCAGGTTCGTCGCGTAGCCGCCGTAGCTCGTTCCCTGCACGGCCATCTTCGACGAATCGGTGATGCCGAGCTCGATCAACTTGTTGGCCGCGGCAGTGACGCCCTTGAGCCACGCCTCGCCGGGGAAGCCGATGTCGAAGTCCACCGACGGTTGCACGACGACGTAGCCGTGTCCCGCGAGCAACGCGAGCTGCGGGTTGAACGTGTCGTCGAAGAAATCTTCGTACACGTTGAAGATCGTCGGATATGCTTTGCCCTTCTGATAATCCGGCGGGTAGTAGACGACGGCGTACTTCTGGTGGCCGTCGGCGTCGAGGAAGGGAACCAGATCGGTCGCGCCGAGGCGCTTCGCCTGAAGCTGCGGGTTGCTCTCGACCAAACGGCGCGGCGACGCGAGCGACTCGTCGGCGACGTACACGTCGGCGGGATGGTTGCCGCTCGCGATCGACAGCACGACGGTCTTCCCGTCCTTCGAGAGACGGATGCCGGAGTAGGTTCGCCCGTCGCGCACGAGCGTCGCGAGCTGCTTGGAGGGCCGATCGTAGCGCAGCACGGCGCGCTCCCACTTTGTTCGCGACGCCGACGTGAGGTAGAGGTGTTGCCCGTCGTCCGTCCACGCGGCGAAGCTCACGCGCGGTGAGGTCGCCGACGAGTCATCGGTCGCCACGACCTGGTCGCGCGTCGAGGTCGCGACGTCGACGAGCCAGAGTCCTTCGCGGTTCGAGACGAGCACCGCGTCGCCCGTCGGACTGAAGCGGACGACGGAGAAGCGCTCTTTCGCGGCGCGCTCGCGCCCGGCCTTCGTGGTGTCGGGAGGCGTCGGCGTCTCGCCCGGTTTCCGTTCCGCCGGTCCGGCGAGTTGCTTCGCGTCCTTTTCGTCGATCGAGCCGACGTAGACGCGGCCGTCCTTCGAGTACGCGTAGTGGCGCCCGTCGTCGGCCCACTGGAGCTGCATCCCCTTCGTCGTCGCGAAGACGACGCGCTCGGCCCCGCCCGTCGTGGGGCGGGTTCGGAGCGACATCTCGCTGTTGAAGCTGTCGTAGTCCGTCTTCTTCTGTATGTCGACGTCGTAGGCGAGCGCGGCGCCGTCCTTGGCCAGCGTGTACTGGCCGACCATGGTCTCCGGAACGAGGTCGCGCATCTCGTTCGTCTTGAGGTCGAACGCGACGACGCTGCGCACATTTCCCATCCGGCGGACGTCGTCCCACGCCAGGAATGGGTCGAGGCTCGACTGCACGAAGACCGGCCCGGTCGTCATGTTGGTGAACGTGTCGCGAGCCTTCTTGCGCCACTCCGCCGTATGCACGGTGAAGACGAGCGACTTGCCGTCGGCCGTCCAGCGCAGATCGCTGTTCTCCGCGACGTAGCGGCCGGCCGGAAGGTGCACGGTGACGACGCGATCGGCCTTGCGGTCCCACACTGCCGGCTCGTACACGTCGCCGTTGAAGAGCAGCGTCGCCAGGCGGTCGCCGTCGGGAGACCAGCGCGCAAGGCGAACCGGCCGCTTTTCGGCGAACACCGGATGCGCCGCGCCGGACTTCGTGTCGATGACGAGGAGCCGCGTGGGCACCGGATGCACGTATGTCGGGTCGCCGTCGCGCCGATAGTCCTGTCCGTAGGCGTCGCGCCGCACGGACGACGTGAGGGCCAGCCAACGGCCATCGTCGCTTAGGTCGGCCACCGTCGCCGTCGTGATATCGAGCGCGTCGTTCATCGTGAAGGCCGCGCTCGACACCGCCGTGGCGGGTACGCCGCGCGTCGTCGGACCGCCGGCGTTCTGGGCGAACCCCTCGACGTGAGGGGCCGCGGCCAGCGTGGCGACGAAAAAGAGTGATGCAGCGAGATGAGACCGCATGTCGACATCCGTGAACAGGTGTCGTCCAATGTGGTTGGCCGCCGCGCCGCTCGCCAGCGTTTGAGCGATGGCCGCCGGCGCGCCTACAGCGGCCGCGCTAGCGCACGACGATCTCTCGCTTTGTGTCGTGAGGCCCCTGTCGGTCTCGGCGGTGACGGCGAGCTCGTACGTCCCCGAGCGCAGGCGCGAGGTCGACCCGCACCCCGCGCGCGGCGATGCCGTCGTGCTGCTCGGGAACCTCGTCCCACTGGAGGCGAAGACCGGTGGTCGGGTCGGCGAGATGGGCGCGTTCGATCGCGTGACGGAGCCAACTCACACCGGTCTGCTGCACGCTCACGGTGTACTGGACCGGCTCCGCCTTTTCCCGCAGCCCGTACGCCTCCCAGTACACGCCGACGGCGCGCGCCAACGGGATCTCGGTGCTCGCCAACGCGTTGTCGCGCGCCGTGACGAAGTCGGCGTTGGGCGACGCGTCCGCTTTGTACAAGAGCAGATCCGACAGCGCGACAACGTTTCCTCGAGCGCGGTGAACCCTTCGCGCCGCCGGGCGGCGCGGCGATCGTGGTCCGCCAACAGCTCGAGGCTCACGATTCCGGAATCAGCCCGCGCGACGGAGACGAGTCGCCCAGTCGCGGCGGCGGAATCCTGTTCGGTCACGACCGCCGGCGAATTGGCGCCGGCGACGACAAGCGAGGCGCGCAGCGGACGGCCGATCAACGTCGTGTCTTGGCGCGCGTCCCATGCCGCGACGACGAGCGTCGAGTCACCGCGCCGGAAACGCGCGATCTGGCTCGGCAGGTCGTGCATCGAGCGCGCGTAGGCGGGCGCGTAGCCGGTGCGCGCGAAGCGGTTGTCGAGCGTCCAGTCGTCGCTCGTGATGCGCGCCTCGTGATCGACGGCGTGCTCGCTGGGCAGGAAATCGTACGGCATTCCCGTCGCGCCCCGTGTTCCGCGCGCGAGTCGAGCGACATCCTCGGAAGGCCGCGCGAATACCATTGCGGCCAACCGTAGCGCATCACGAGGTGTCGCGCATCGTCGCCCCACACCTCGCCATCCGACGTCGCCGAGTGCTCGGCGATTTTGGCTAGCAGTACCGGTGAGATGCTCGGTGAGCAGATCCGTCGTCGTCACCGAGTACAGCGGAGCGCCGAGCGTCAGAATCTGACGGGCTAGTGAATCGCGCGCGTCGCACGGCGTGTGCTCGAACCGATCGGCGAGCGGACCGTCGAGCAGATCGGTGATGTCGAGCCAGCGGCACCGCTCGGGCAGCTCCATCGCGGCGAGCGCGACGCCGTACGACCGAGTCGGCGAACGCGTAGCGCTTGTCGGCGTGAGCGGCGAAACCGGCGAGCGCCGTGCACCATGCTTTCCCCGCGCCGCACCGGGTCGTCGCAAAGAATCGCGTCGTCCGTGCGACGCGCGTCGACGAAGTAGCGCACGAGTTGGCCGGCGACCCATGCGTCTCCCGACAGACGCCCCGACGTACTGTCGAGCTGCGCGATCAACGCGCCGCGACGTTTCGTGACGTCGGGTCGATCTTCGGGAGCGCGGGGCCTCGTCGGCGTCGTCGCCGCGCCAATAGCAGTAGCGGCCGATGCGCACGTCGCAGGGGCCGCCGCCGTCGCCGACGCTCATGGGAAAGCGGCTGCGGCGAAACGACTCGAACGAACGCTGCGCCGATTCCGCGGCGCGCCGAAGCCGAGACGAGTCGGCGCGCGATATCCCCGCGAGTTCCACCGGGCCTTGGAAGACCGCGGCGTGCGCGAAGAGCGAACCGGCGAGCAGCGCGTGGATCAGCATCGCCGGTTCCTCCCGTCTGGGTTCGCTACGGCTCTCCGAGCGTCAGGAACGGCCCCGCCGTCGCCGAGACGCCGATGTCGTCCACGACCACCGTGCCGGCGACGAGGCGATCGAACACCAGGCGCATGGAGCGCAGGTGAGTCGGATCGAACTGCGGCGACGCCTGCGCGAACTCGGCGAGCGGGAGCACGTACGTCTGGAGCACCATCTCGTACTGCGTCGGGTAGCGCTGCTGCTCCTGGTCGTGTCGCCGCAGAATGTGAATCTCGAGCGGCCTGCGCGGCACGCCGAAGTGGCTCAGCGGCAGGCGCGCGACGTGACCGGACGCATCGGTCATCTCGACGGTGAGATCGACGGGCGTCGAGTCCTTGCCCGCTTTCGGTTCGGGCTTCTTGGGCGGCGGCTTCTTTTCGTCTTTCTTGGTGCTGTCGGCTTTCTTTGTCGTGTCGCGCGCCGGCGCGCGCGGACCGGGCTTGGCGTCCGTCGGCGCGAGCGAGAGGTACATCGCGGCCTCGCGCCCGAGGTGCAGACTGCCGACGAGCGAGTCGCTCAGCGAAATGGTGTACGACGCCGGCTTGCCGAGCTTCGTCGTGTCGTCGCCGCGGATGTGGTTGTTCCAACCGAGCGTCACCGCGTTTGTGTTGATCGGATCGTTCTGCCCGCTGCGCAGATTGAGCGTGTTCTCTTTCCACGTTGCAAGACTGTCGCCCGAAAGGGTAACCCCCGGCACGGACCCGGTCGTCACGTCCACGTCTTCCTCGAACGTTGCCAGCGACTTGAACCCCGACTCCTCGAAGCGGGTGATGTACATCGTCTTGGGCAGCCACGCGCCGATGAGGCGGTGGTCGCGGAACATCGGCAGATACTCGGACTTGCCGTGGAGCGTCGCCTCGAGGAATCCGCCGATGACGACCTTGCTGAACTGCCGCTGCTCTTCCGGCGTGATCAGGCCGCGCAGGTCGAGGTAGCGGCCGCTGCGCGGGCCGTTGTCCTTGTTCCCCCACACGGTGTTCCACTGGCCGTGGTTCGCGCGATAGACGTACCAGGCCGCCTTGAACCAGGGCTTGCCGTCGGTGAAGCGGATTCGCTGAAACGCTCTCAACCCGTTGAACGACGAGACGTCGCCGTCGTGCGAGCCGTGGATCACCATGTAGTTCACGTTCTCGATCGGCGTCCACACGCCGGCGGGCTTGTACTGCCCGTCGACCGGCGCGATCGCGAACACGGACTTGATGTCGAAGTTGAAATTGAATTTGACGTTGGCGTCATCGGGATAATGACTGAGCCTATTGAACGCCGCCGCGATCCCGACCGCCTCGCCGCCGCGCGAGTGGCCCATGATCGCGATGTTGTGCATGTCGACTTTGTGCGAGAACGGACCGGCCGAGCTGTCGTTCCAGTGTTTCCAGTCCTCGATGTGCTTGAGGAGGAGCCAGGCGCGGCCGTCGCTTTCGCCGCGCAGATTGCCGTTGATGAAATTCTCATCGACCGACGCGAGGATGAATCCGCGCGACGCGAGCAGCTCGCCGAGGTAGCCGTATCCCGGGTCCGAGTAGTCGAGCGGGTCGTGATTGCCGTGGACGATGAGCACGAGCGGGAAGGGCCCGTTGCCCTCCGGATACCAGACGCGCCCGTTGATCGGCACCTTGCTGAAGCCGAACCCCCAATCCTTTTCGCGGGACTTCGCGTTGTCAGGCTCGGTGGTCACGAACGGCGAGGCGTCGACAGTCTTCGTCTTGATCGTCACCGAGTCGCGATACTCGGCGCGGCGCTTGTCGGTGCCGCTGCCGTAGTAGAGCGTCTTGACGGCGAACGAGCCTTTCTCGCCGGGATTCGGCGCGGAGATCAGCTGGTGCGAGAGGACGACCGGCGAGTCGTCCTTGGTGAGCTGGAGCGCCTGGGTGCAGCCGGTGAAGAGCAGGCCAAGAGCGATGCCGGCGGCGCGCGCGCGATTGTTGGGCATCAGCGAATCCTCAGTCCCAGGCGATTGCCGACCCGGCCGCCGCCCAAGGTTTCGAGCGCGTAGTCGATCGACAGGCGGTCGACGGTGAAGCCCGCGCCGGCGGTAAACGCCTCTTCGGCCGGGGAGCGGGCGCCGCGCGCCGGCGCGCAGCGCGATGTTGTAGCCGCTCAGCCAACTGTAGTTGACTTCGAGTCCGCCCGCCGGCGCGAGCGTGTTGCTGCGGACCCAGGACACGGCGCGCGGTGCCGAAGAGATCGAATTCGCCCACCGAGCCGCCGCGCGAAACGCCGAGCGTCGCCTGGCGCGGAAGCTCGGCTTCGATCGGACCCGAGTCTGCGTCCTGCCCGAGGTTCTGCACCGCGGCGCCGACGGTGTACGAACCGAACAATACTTTCGAGACCCCGAGATCGACGAGACCGCGCTCGAGTCGCGACCCTCCGTCTTCTTGCTCGGCGTATTTCCCGGCGGCGCCGAACCGGATGCCCTTGAACGCTTGGGCGATTCCAACGCTCAACTCGAGCGACGAGGACACCAGCGTTTGCTCGAATGCCGCTGGCGTCCCGGGGCTGGACAACGAAACTGGCCTCGGCGCTCTGCGTGCGCATTCCGAGCGCGACGCCGCCGCCGTTGAACCTCGTCACCGCGGAGAGAGCGGCGCCGCTCGAGCCTTCCCCATAGCGCTCGCCGGAGGTGCTGAAGCCGTTCGCGATGACGAGCTGCGCCGGGTTGAAGAAAATCACTTCGTCGTCGCGGCTCGTGACGCCCACGTCGCCAAGGGCCAGCGTGCGCGGCCCGGACGGAAGCGTGAGGACGACGGGCACGATCGCGCGTGGCTGTGCGTCGATCGGGAGGCACGGCGCGAGGAGCAGTGCAAGGGCAGGGACCGCGCTACGAAAAGTCATGTCGTTGGCTGCGAGGAGTGAATGGTCTTCAGTTGTCGCCCGGCAACGTCTTCAGAAAATCGGCGAGGTACGATCCCCAGACCGCGGGCAATGAATGCGTCCCGTGCCCGCGCGTCTGGTCGGTGATCGGCAGCAGCACGAACTTCCCGTTCTTCACGCGATCGAATGAGCGTATCTACGATTCCCAGCTCCGGCGGATTCACGAAGTCGTCCGCCGAATTGATCGCCAGCAGGCGCGCCGTGATCTTCTCGAGGTTCGGCGACGGATCGTAGTCGCGCGAGGCGTTGAACGCGTAAACGACGTCGTTGGCGTCGTGCGTCTTCACGTTCTGGTCGAGGTACGCGCGGATCACCGAGTCGGCCTTGTCGCGCGTCGGCGCTCGGCGGTGTTGCACCTTGGGCGCCGACGTCATGATGTACAGCATCCCCATCGCCTGTCGGAGGCCCGGCGGGCTGCGTCGTGTAGTCGCCGCCGTTGTAGCCCGGATCCTTTGTGATGAAGTCCATGATCATCGTGCGGATCATCCGATTCCGCCCGGCGATCGGCGACGGAATGCAGGCCAGAGGCACCAGCCCGTCCGCGAAGTCGGGATAGCGCTCGCCCCAGACCCACGCGTGCATGCACCCCATCGATGTTCCCATCACGAGCCGGAGGTGATTCACGCCGAGTCCCTTGGCGAGCAGCTCGTGCTGGGCGTCGACCATGTCGTCGTACGTGTACTTCGGGAACCGCGCGTGCATTCCGTCGCTTGGTTTGCTCGACCGTCCATGTCCGATGCCGTCGGGGAGCACGACGAAATAGTTGGCGGTATCGAGCAATTGCCCAGGACCGAACAACTGACCGCCGAACGTCTGGCTCAGGAATCCGCTTCCCGACCCGGTAGTGCCATGCAGTACCAGCACGGCGTTCCGCACCAGACCCGAAGCGTCGCGGCGCGGCTTGCCGAGCGTGACGTAGTGGATGCGAAGGTCTTGGAGCGTCTCGCCGCTCGCGAACCGGAAGTTGTGAATCGTGTAGTCCTGGCCCGCGGGCGCCCCACCCCGCTGTGCCTGGGCGGGTACAGCGACCAGATTCGAGAGGGCGGCGAACGCGATCAGTCGACGGATGGCGGGGGCGGACGGCATGGCTTCACCTGGTGGATTTTCGTGCTGCGACGATAGCCACCCGACGGTCGATTCGACAGTCCAAACCGGCGGATCGTTGGCTAACCTTCCTTGACCGCCAGGTTCGCATTTTCCCGCCGCTATCAGCGCGCCATCCACAGGATCAAGCCCATCTCGATTGTCGCCGCGATGATTCCGAACACCAACGCCGCTCGAAGTCCTTTGCTGAGATGCATGCCTGTCTGCCGGAGGGAGGAGGGCGGAGGCGGGGTGCGGTGGAGAGGCTCGGGCGTCGCGCTCATGGCGATGCTGCTCGTGGCGCGTGCAGTGAACCTACGACATCGGTGCGGCGTTTTCCCGTCCTCGACGATCTCGGCTCGAGCGACTGGGCGTCGGTGTCGGTCGGCGGCGACCATACGTGCGCCCTCAAGACCGATGGCAGCGCCTACTGCTGGGGGAGCAATCAGTACGGACAGCTGGGCCTGAGCCATACCGACACGACCTGCGGCTCGCTGAACGCACGCTATTCGTGCGCGACGATACCGCAGTTGGTCCAGGCGGGGCTCCAGTTCGCGTCGATCAGCGCCGGTCAACGCCACACCTGCGCGATCACGCGCACGCGCGAAGCCTACTGCTGGGGATCGAACGAAACCGGCCAGGTCTCGGACTTCGGCAACGGTGGACCCTCGCTCACCAAGGTGCAGAGCACACTCCCGTGGACGCAGATCACGGCGGGGTTCAGTCACACTTGTGCGGTCCGCTCGGATGGCTTGCTCGTTTGCTGGGGCTCGAACGACCGCGGCCAACTTGGCAACGGAAGTTTGTTGCCGGGAACGACCCGCACGCTCATAACCGCGCCGGTCGCGGCGGCGAGCGCGGGACAGTCGCGGACGTGCGCGCGTACGACGGTGGGCGTCACGTACTGTTGGGGCGCCGTCTGGACGGAGCGCAGTGCGGGGCTCGAGCTCTCGCGGACTCAGTTGACGCCGCAGCTCGTCCCCGGCGCGCCGGCGCTGGCCTGGCTGAGCGTCGGTTCGTTCACCACCTGCGGCGCGGACGTCTCCGGATTCGCCTATTGCTGGGAAGCGAATCCCCGCGGCGAGATGGGCACCGGAACGCAGGACGGGAGCATCGTCCCTGTGCGCGTGGCGAGCGACCTCGCGTTCGTGCAGCTCAGCGCCGGAATCGTCCAGACGTGCGGCATCGACATCAGCGGGCGCCGGCTACTGCTGGGGCGACGACTCGTTCGGTCAGCTGGGCGCTTTGCCGTCGCTTCTCGTCGAACGGTGCGGGGGACAGGTCTTGCCTTGCGCGACGAAGCCGGTCGGGGTCATCGGGCGACAGCGGTTCGTCGAAATCAGCACGGGATTCGGCAGCCACACATGCGGTGTGACGACGCGTGGCAACCTCTACTGTTGGGGCCTGGGGCAATCAGGGCAGCGCGGCGATGGTACCGAGGCCTCCGCCGTGGCGACTCCGGCTCTCGTCGTCGAGCCGAGTCGGCTGCCCGGGTCGAGTCAGTAGGCGCGCGGCGACACTTTTGTGTCGCCCATCACGCGAGTTCAACGCTCGCGCACCGCGAGCCGATACTGAGATTAAATTGTCGGTCGCGACTCTGGTGTCCGATCGGACCGCCGCGCTCGCGATCGTGGTTCCCGCCCTCGCTTCACGCCTCTCCCTCCATTCGATGAACTTCGATCGCCGGTTCCTGCAGCGCGCGCTTCTCGCGTTCACCACTGGACTGTTCCTCGCCTGCGCCGCGCGCGTGTCGGCCTCCGACGCCGCGACCCTTGCCAGCGGTACGCCAGCCGCGGCTCGCTAGCTCGCCCGGTTCGATTTCCAGAGACGATAGCCGCCGAGGAACGCGTTCGCGTTCTTGCCGCGCTTGACTCCTCTCGGCAGCCGTTTCATGTGCTGGACGTTTCCGCCTCCCAGCACGACGTAGTCCGCGAGAAAGGCCGCCGAGAGTAGTTCGACGACGTCGAGCACGTGCCGTCGCCATCGGTGTTTGCCCAGCCGCCGATACCCGGCTTCGCCGATCCAGTCCTCGTAGGTCTTGCCGCCGCGATAGGGCAGGTGCGCGAGCTCGAGCGGAATCAGCACGCCGTCCTTGATCAACGCCGTGCCTAGACCGGTGCCGAGTCCGAGGAATAGCATCCTGCCGCCTTCGTAGCTGCCGAGGGCCTGCATCGCTGCGTCGTTGACGAGCCGCACGGGTTTTCCGAACGCCCTGGCAAAATCGAATCCGACCCAACCGGGGCCGAGGTTCCAGGGGTCCTCGACGGGCTTGCCGTCGCGCACCGGACCCGGGTAGCCGATCGAGACCCGATCGTACTTCCAGCCGGCCGTCGCCTCGCGAACGGCGCGCACCATCTCGCGAGGCGTCAGCGTGGGGCCGGATTTGATCTTGATGGGCGCGCGGTGGCCTGACGCGAGCACTTTGACGTTTGTGCCGCCGACGTCGACCGCCAGAATCTTCATCGACGAACTGTCACGGAGCCGCGGGCAGCCCCTTTCGCGCGCGCACCGCCGCGACGAAACGCTTGGCGTCGGCCTCGTTGAAGGAGTCCGACATCTTCTGATGGTTGACGGTCGTTCCGCTGAACAGATCCTTGTCGCCGCCGTCGGTCCACTGCACGCGGATCTTCCCGTCGGCGTAGTGAATGTCCTTGATTTCCGCGAGGGGGAACACGGCGTGCGTGCCGATCGCACCGGCGACAGACGATTTCACGATCTGGCTGACCATGCCGCCGAAGCCCGAGGTGTCGCCAGAGCGGGACTCGTCGAGGCCGCTCTTGATTTTCGCGACGGTCTTCGACGAGAGACCGGCGAGAATCTTGTCGCCCATCAACACGACGTCGACGGAACTGTCGGCGTTGTAGATGCGCATGTCGCCAGGGCCGAGGGCTTCCGGCGGCGCCTGCGCCTCGACGCGCACGTGGTTGTGACTCGAGACCTTGCGCCTGACCCAAGCGATCACGAGCCAGCAGGCGAGGATGACGAGGCCGAAGCGAATCAGGCCTCCGACGAAGCGGCGAGAGTTCATGGCAATGGCCCTGCGAAGGTTGCGCTGGCGTTGCTCATCGCGGTCCGGACACGATCGGCAACTCGATGAAGCTTACGTGTCCGGGCTCGTGGAAGATTCGGTGTTCCGCCTTCTTGTAATCGCTTGCTTTCGCCCAAAAAATGTTCGGGACAAAGGTCTGCGGGTTGCGATCGTAGAGCGGGAACCAGCTCGACTGAATTTGCACCATGATCCGGTGTCCCGGCAGGAACACGTGATTGGACGTCGGCAGAGCGAATCCGTACTCGAGCGGCGCGTTCGACGCGATCGGTTTCGGGTTGTCGAAGCCCTCGCGATATCTCCCGCGAAAGATGTCCATCGCGATCGCCAACTGATATCCGCCCATCTTCGCGTCGCCGCCGACCTCGTCCGGGTAGACGTCGATGAGCTTGACGACCCAGTCGGCGTCGCTGCCGGTCGTCGACGACACGAGATGCACCATCGGCTGGCCGCTGATCTTCACGGGCTCGGTCAGCACCGCCGTCTCGTACGACAGCACGTCGGTTCGCCCGGACGCCTCGCGCTGGTCGTCCACCAACCAGCACGGCCACGTGGCGCACGTGTCGTAACCCGTGGGCTTGATCGGCCGCGCGCGGAACGGCACCGGCTTCGCGGGATCAGAGATGTATGAATCCGGTGCGGAGGCGGTGGGCGCGGTGAACCCGGCTGCGAAATTGGCGCCGAGGTAGAGCGGCGTCCGCGTGATCGTGCAGCCCGGCCGCGCAGCCGCTCGGCCACGCGTTCAGGCGCTCCCACCGATTCGTGCCGGTCTCGTACGCGTTCACCGGCGCGACGTCCATCGGCGGATGGGCATCCTTGAGGTAGTGGGCGAGGAAGGGCGCGAGAATGTTCTTCTGAAATTCCTTCGACGTGTTCGCGTCGAAGTCGAGCGCGCCGAGGCTGCTGCCGTTCTCGATCTCCTGTCCGTGGTGCCACGGACCCATGGTGAGGAACACCATGTCGTTGCCCGCGTCCTTGGGCTTGATCGCCTTGTAGACGGCGATCGCGCCGTAGATGTCCTCCTGGTCCCAGAGGCTGTGCACGAGCATCGTGGGCACCTTGAGCGGCTGCGCGGCGAGGATCTTGTCCATCGCCTGCAACTGCCACCACGAGTCGTAGCTCGGATGCTGGAGGACCTTGTTCCAGAATCCGACTTGCTCGAGCCCGTGGAGCTTCCCGAGGTCGCCCGCCGAGCCGGATTTCATGTACACGTCGTAATCGTCGTAGTGGTCGGTCCACCATTTCGCCGAATTGTCGCGCATCGCTTCCTGCTCGAGGATGTACGGCATGTTCTGCTGGCGAAAGGCGCCGTTGTGGAACCAGTCGTCGCCCATCCAGCCGTCGACCATCGGGTTCATCGGCACGGAGACCTTGAGCGCCGGATGCGGATTGACGAGTCCCATCAACGGCTCGAATCCGTCGTACGAGATCCCGAGTTCCCCGACGTTCCCGTTCGTCTCGGGGACGTTCTTCACGAGCCAGTCGATCGTGTCGTACGTGTCGGTGGACTCGTCGACCTTGGTGGGATTGAGCGGTCCGACGAGCGGGCGATTCATCACGTAGTCGCCCTCGGATCCGTACTTGCCCCGAATGTCCTGCACGACGCGGATGTATCCGCCCGGGATGATGACGTCGAGCGCGTTGTCGTAGCCGTTGAGCTCCGGCCCGAGGTGCGCGCTCTGCGCATACGACGTCGTCGCCGTCGCATCGTACGGAGTGCGGGTGAGGAGGATCGGCGCGCGGCGGGCGTTCCTGGGGACGAGGACGACGGTGTGGAGCTTGGCGCCGTCGCGCATGGGGATCATGACGTCGCGGCGTTGGTAGTCGAATGATGAAGTGGCCGGTGTGAACTTCGACGGAGTTTCGGTGGGGAGTTGGGCGCTGAGAGGGGCGGAGAACAGCGGACAGCGCGAAGAGGGCGCGAGCGAAAGGCACGGGGGGCTCGAGGTAGTGGCTGGGATAAGGTCGCGTGGGAAGCTACGAGACGAAAGGCGCGGGTGGGCCGGCCACTCTGGGTCCTGGCGCCTGGCTGGTACGGCTGTGCGCTCGAAGTCGGGAACGGATATCGGACCACAGACAACAGTTTGGGCGTGACTGGAAGGAGATGGTGATGGGACCGGAGGGTCCGCGCTGCATTGTCACCTCAATTGGGGGAGAGAATGGGTGACTTCAAGCAGCTCGTGGCGTGGCAGAAGGCGCATGCGTTCGCGCTGGCCGTGCACGCGGCCTTCAAAGGGAACAAGGCGCACATCTCGCCGGGACTTCGCGCGCAGATCATTCGGGCGGTCAACTCGATCGCGGACAATCTCGCCGAGGGGTGTGCAAAGCGGAGTCGGCGCGAGCTGGCGCGCTATGCGGACGATGCGTACGCATCGTCGAAGGAAGTCGAGAATGACCTGATCAGAGCGCGGGATCTAAAAATTCTTGCACGCTCGCTCGCCGAGGATCTGCTCACTCAGGGCGACGAAGTGTCTCGCCTGTGTTTCGGCCTTTCCCGCATACGCACTCAAAGAGACGACGACCCATGGCCCCCCGAGCAGGAGGTCTGAGGTCAGTGGTCCGCGGTCCGTTCCAGTCGTCGAGCGAACCACGTGGCTTCCAAGCCACTCGACCTCCGAGTGGCCGAGCACCCGCGCCGTCAGCCGCCGCTCAATGAACTGGCGGCCTCCCGATATCCCTCAGCCTTCCTTTCGCCTCATTGTTCGTCGAATCCCTCCGTATCGCCTCTCGATACGCCGTCGCCGCCCCCGCCGTATCCGCCTTCATCAGCAGCACGTTCCCCCGAAACACGTACATCCCCGACGAATTCGGATAGAACTCCTCGTTCAGCCGCAGCACCGCCAGCGCCTCGTCGAACTTGGTCGCTCGGCCGAGCCGGAACGCGGCCGTGTTCAGCTGGCTTTCGCCGAAATCGTATGCTCCGCTGCCGTAGTAGCGCTGGCGGAGTGCGCGGTACGCCTTCACGGCGGAGTCGGTGCCGCCTCCGGTCGCGGCCGCGATGATCACCGCGGACAGGGGCATCGGCTTGCTCACCCCGCGATGACAGGTCGCGCACGTGACCTGCGGATCGTCGGGCTGATGGCCGGGCAACGTGTCGACTCGGCGATTCGCTTCCTGCACGAGCAGCATCATCTGCCGCGCCACGAGCTTCGTCCGCTTTTCGTCGCTCACGAAGTTGAACTGGGTGAGCGGCTGGCCTTCCTCGCCGACGTGACAGAACTGGCAGCGGACGCCAAGGTCCGACGTGAAGTTCCGCATCGTGCCGATGACCTGGATCACCGGCGTGGATTTCGGAATGACCTTTGTGTTGACGAGCGAGTCGGGCGGGAACTTCGCGGGCGCCTGGGCGAAGAGGTGGGAGGCAGCGAGTGCGAGGAGGGAAACCGCCGGCATCGAGACGCGCATCGTTCGCCCCGTGAAAGGAATCGGCAAACGATACCACGCTCGAGCGCGGGGAAGGTGTAAGAATGTTGTTGGCGAACGAGCGGTGGGGCGGAGGGCGCACGGTCTGCCGGCCACTCTGAGTTCGATTGGCGCGCTGGTGCGGCTGTGCGCTCGAAGTCCGAGGTCCGACGTCGGACTTCGGACATCAGACCCGGCGTGACCCAACCCAAAGCAGCACCCACCCGACGCCCGAATCGAAGGTCTGATGTCAGATGTCGGACATCAGACGTCAGACGTCGAGCGAACCACGTGGCTCCCAAGCCACTCGAACCGAGAGTGGCCGAGCCCGAAACTCAGATCTCACGTCTCACGCAGCGCCGCCATCGGCGTCTCCGCGAACACATCTCTCCCCGTCAGCAACCCGATCGACACCGCCAGCGCGATCATCGCCGCCGCCACGATCCCCGCCGGCGCGAACGCCGGCAGGAACGGCATCTTGAAGATCACGTGCAGCAGCCCCCACGCCGCGAGCGTGGACAACAACACTCCGGTCAGCGCGCCAAGTGTGCCGAGCAATGCGTACTCGGCGAGCATGATCCGCATGATCTGATGGCGCGTGGCGCCGAGCGTCTTGAGGAGCACGCCTTCGCGCAGCCGGTCGCGACGCGTCGCCGCGACGGCGCTGAACAACACCGGCACGGCGAGTCCGAGGCTGATGAGCGCGAGGAAGCGAACGGCCATCGTCACCTTGCCAAGCACGCTCTGCACGGTGCGCTGCACCAGCGTCAGGTCGAGGCTGGAGATGCTCGGGTAGCGAGCGACCACGTCGCGCTGGAGGTGCGCGATGGCGGTCGGGGTGGACGCGTGAACGAGAATCGCGAACTGCTTGGGAGCGGCGGCGAGCGACTTCGGGTCGAACACGGCGAAGAAGTTCGGCGCGAACGTCTGCCACTGGATCGAGCGCATGCTCGTCACGACCGTCGGAATGAGCACGCCCTGCACGTTCCAGGTGATCGTGTCTTGCAGCTTGACGCCCATCTCGACGGCGACGCCCGAATCGAGCGACACTTGGCCGAGCGTGCCCGTGCTTCCGCCCGGAGCGCCGAACCACTTGCCCGACACGAGCCGCTCCGACGCGGTCAGCGAATCGCGGAACGTCGACCGGAACTCGCGCCGAAAGACCCAGGGCCCTCGACGATCGCGCACTACTTCGCCGCGCGCCCCGCGGCCGCCGCGTCCCCGGCCCGCGGCGATGCGCGCCGAATCACGAAGACGACGATTCTTGTCGATCTCGTCGGCGATCGCGGTCGCCGATTTTCCGTTTATCGACGCGACTCGCATGGCGACGATCGGCGTCTCGTCGATGAGCTCCTCGTGCGCGGCGTGGATGACCGAATCGATGCCGGCCTGCTGATTCTCCTGCACGTCGAAGAAGACGACGTTGGCGCGCGCTTCACCGAGGCGCAGGTCGAGCGACCGAAGAATGTTGTATTGCACCTGGTACAGCGTTCCCATGAGGAACACGCCGAATCCGAGCGCGAGCACGACGGCGCGCGTTTGATTGCCCGGACGATAGAGGCTCGCGATTCCCTGACGCAGCGGGAACGGCCACGACGGACGAATCAACCGTCGCGCCGCCCACGACAGCCCGGCCGCGCTGAGCCAGAGGATGCCGATCGCGCCGGCGATCGCCAGCGTGAATCCGACGCCGCGTCGCGGCGTGTTCGCCCGGCTGAGCCCGAGCGCCAGCACGCTCGCCGCGATCGCCAGCGACAAGCGCGATGCGCAGCGGATCCCAGCGCGCGCGGCGCAACGCGTCGGCGTCGGGTTCGCGCCGCAACGCTTGCAGCGGCGACACGCGGCGCAGCGCGACGAGCGGACGCATCGCGAAGAGCAGGGCGACCCACACGCCGATCGCCAAGCCGAGAAGGATCGGACGCGGCGCGAGATGGAGGTCCACGTCCACCGGAAGGAAATCGTGCAGCACGTACGGCATCGCGAACTGGATGCCGAGTCCGACCACGACGCCCGCCGCCGCGCCGACGAGACCCATCACCGCCGCCTGCATCGTGTAGATGGCGAGCACCTGCCAGCTCGTCGCACCCACGCAGCGGAGAATCGCCACCGGGTCGATCTTCCGCATGACGAACGCGTGCACGCCGCTCGCCACCCCGATGCCGCCGAGCAGGAGCGCGATGAGCCCGACGATGGCGAGATAGTCGTGCAGCTGGTCGATCGCGCCGGCGAGCCGCGACTCGTTGTAGCCCGCGCTCTGCACCGAGCCGTTGCCCGTCGAGAGACGTTTGCCGAAGTCCTTCACGAACGCGTCGCTCGTGAGCGCGGTCGGAAGCTTGAACAGCGTCTCGTAGTCGGCGCGGCTGCCGAAGACGACGAGGCCCGTCGCCGGAACGAAACGCTCGGGGATGTAGACGCGCGGCCCGATCGCCGCCGAGATCCCGACGTCGCCCGGCACGCTGAGCAGCGATCCCGTGATGACGAACTTGGCCGACCCGAGCGTCAGCGTGTCGCCAAGCTGTGCGTCCAGCGAAACGAGCAGCGCGGGATCGACGATGGCCGACGCGCCATTTTGAATCTGCCCCCAGGCCGCGGCGGGATCGGTGACGATGTTCCCGTAGAACGGATAGCCCGCGCTCACGGCGTGCACCTGCACGAGCCTCGTCCCGCCGCTCCTCGGCACCAACGCCATCGACGTGAATCCGGTGGACGTCACGTTGGCGATGCCGGCGTGCGCGAGGGAATCGACGAGCGAATCGATCGCCGGCGTGCGCGGCGAGTTTCGGCGCGCGGCGACGTCGCCGCCCATCAGCGCGCGAGACTGCTCGTGCACCGAGCGAATCGTGTTCTCGGAGAACGAGTCGATCGCGACGAGCGCCGCGACGCCGAGGGAGATCGACGACATGTAGAGGAGCAGCCGCCGGCGCGCCGTGCGGCTTTCGCGCCAGGCGAGGGCGAAGAGCTGTCGCGTCGCCGACACTAGGCCGCCCGCTCGGTCTGCGAATCCGAGATGACGCGGCCGTCGCTCAAGCGAATGATCCGCTGCGCGTGCGACGCGAGCGCGTGGTCGTGCGTGACGAGCACGATCGTGGCGTTTGACTCGCGGTTGAGCGCCTCGAGCAGCTCGACGATGCGGCCGCCGGTGTCGCTGTCGAGGTTTCCCGTCGGCTCGTCGGCGAAGAGGATGCGCGGCGCGTTGGAGAACGCGCGGGCGATCGCCACGCGCTGCTGCTCGCCGCCGGAGAGTTGCATCGGGAAGTGGTGCAGGCGGTCGCCGAGCCCGACGCGATGCAGCAGCTCGCGCGCGCGGTCGGCCGCGCCGGACTCGCCGCGCAGCTCGAGCGGCACTTGCACGTTCTCGAGCGCGGTGAGCGTGGGAATGAGCTGGAAGCTCTGGAAGACGAACCCGACCTTTTGGCCGCGGAGCTTCGCGCGCTGGTCTTCGCTCAAGGCCGTCAGATCGGCGTCGTCGAGGAGCACCTGCCCGCGCGTCGGTGTATCAAGACCGGCGAGCAGGCCGAGCAGCGTGGTCTTGCCGCTTCCCGAAGGCCCGACGATGGCGACGAAGGAGCCCTGCGGGATGCTGAACGAGACGTCGCGCAGCACAGCCAGCTTGTTGTCGCCGCTGCGATATTCTTTGGTGAGGTCCCGGGCAAGGAGCATGTCGCGTGAGGTCAGGCGGAGTGAAGGGGGAGAAAGAGTTCTGGCGCAGAGCTCGCCGGCTGTCCTTGGGCGCGGCCGGGCCGGCCGTGCTTGCCCTTCTGGTGGCGTGCGGCAGCGGACGATCGCAAGCCGGCTCGGTAGTTGGCCGATCCGACTCAGCCGCTCCCTACGGAATCTAGAGCCACGCAGTTGCGCGGCGCGTCGGACACGTCGGCCAGCACGGACGGCGGCGGCCGCGCGATCGACGATCGTCTTCGCGGGAACGAGCATCACGGCCGGACTCGGACTCGAGCCCGACAGCGCCTACCCGATGCTGATTCAACGGAAGATCGACTCGGCGGGGCTGCCGTTTCAGGTGGTGAACGCGGGCGTCAGCGGCGAGACCTCGTCCGGTTTGCTCGACCGACTGAACTGGCTGCTCCGAGGCGCCTTCGACGTCTTCGTCGTGGAGACCGGGGCCAACGACGGGCTGCGCGGGATTCCGGCGTCCACGCTGAAAACGAACCTCGAGACGGCGCTGGATCGGATCAAAGCCAGTCGGCCTGAGGCGACGATCGTTCTCATCCAGATGGAAGCGCTTCCCAACCTCGGCGCCCAGTACACGTCGGCGTTTCACGCGGTCTATCCGACGGTGGCGCGCGAAAAGGGAGTGACGCTGCTGCCATTTCTCCTGGACGGCGTGGCTGGTCACCGCGGCCTCAACCAGGGCGACGGCCTCCACCCGAACAACGCGGGGGAACGGATCGTCGCGGCGAACGTCTGGCGGGGATTGGAGCCGATTCTTGCGGCTCGGGGTCAGAAATAAGGACGCCGTCGCCAGGGTCGTTGACTGGCGGCCCGTGATACGATAAGCTTAACGGCTGTCTGCGTTTAGACCCCAGTTTTCCAGAGCGACCTGTTTATGGCAATTCCGGCTACCCAAATCCGGCGCGGGATGGTCCTCGTGTTCGAGGGCGACCCGTGCCGCGTCATAGAGTTCCGCCATCACACCCCGGGCAACCTTCGCGCGATGGTGCAGGCCAAGCTCAAGAACCTTCGCAACGGTTCGAGCTTCGAGCACCGCTTTCGCGCGGCGGATTCGATCGACCCGGCGTCGATGGAAACGCACGACCTGGAGTTCCTCTACCAGGGCGGCGACACGTATCACTTCATGAACACGGAGAATTACGACCAGCTGGAGATGGACGAGGAGACGCTGGGCGACAACGCGCAGTGGATGCAGCCGAACATGAAGATCCAGGCCGAGTACTACGACGGCCGTCCGGTGGGCATCAAGCTGCCGAACTCGCTCGTGCTGGAGGTCGTGGACACGGCGCCGGTCATGAAGACGGCGACGAAGACGGCCTCGACGAAGCCGGCCAAGCTGGAGAACGGCGTGACGATCAACGTGCCGGAGTTCGTGGGGACGGGGGACAAGGTGAAGGTGAATCCGTCGACGGGTGAGTATCAGGAACGGGCGAAGTAGCAGCGCTGATTGATCGTCGCCCGAGCGCGGATTAGACTGAGAGATTGCGGTCGAGTTGTATGACTGCGGCAGTTTCGATGGTGACTGTAGCTCAATCGGTTAGAGCACCGGACTGTGGCTCCGGGGGTTGCGGGTTCAATTCCCGTCAGTCACCCTGCGGCGGTCGCCGAAGTGAGGCGGCGCGGGATTGATGGTTTAGGTCGGTAGCTCAAGTGGTAGAGCACTGGTCTCCAAAACCAGCGGTTGGGGGTTCGAGTCCCTCCCGGCCTGTAGAGCGAAAGGCATGCATAGTGGTGGGGAGCTGAGTCGCAGCGGACGGCTAATTACGGCGGTATCGTCTAGGGGACTAGGACGGGGCCCTCTCAAGGCCCAAACACGGGTTCGAATCCCGTTACCGCTATTGAGCGTTGGGTGTGTGTTTGGTGAGTTGATTGCGATCAGGTTTGCAGTCGTCGTGGTCGACCTGGCCCGTTCGTCTATCGGTTAGGACGGCACCCTTTCACGGTGCAGAGAGGGGTTCGATTCCCCTACGGGCTACTGTGAAGGCGCTGGACGGCTAGACGGCGGACAGGCGGTAGGTGGACAGTAGGCGATGAAAGCGGATTGGAGAGTTGGCTGCGAGGCGCGTGTCCGTCCAGCTGTCAAGCAGTCTAGCCTGTCCAGCCGCAATTGGGGGCGTAGCTCAGTTTGGTTAGAGCACTCGACTGTCACTCGAGAGGTCGCGGGTTCGAGCCCCGTCGCTCCCGTGTTGGACAGCTAAAGGCGAAGTTTGGAATTGGAATTCCGATTCTCTGATAGCTGATCGTTGGTTGCAGGCCGCAGCAGTGGAAGGGCCCTGGTGGTGAAATTGGTAGACACGCCATCTTGAGGGGGTGGTGCCGCAAGGCGTCACGGTTCGAGTCCGTGCCAGGGCATGTACCATGGTCGTCGTAAGGCAGGACTGGTAGACAGCAGCATCGCCAGCGTAGCTCAGTGGTAGAGCACTCGATTCGTAATCGAGCGGTCGTCGGTTCAATCCCGACCGCTGGCTCTGAAGATTCAGCACCGCGGTCGGGGTTGAACCGACGAGTAATCCCGACCGCTGGCTCTGAAGAGCGGAACGGGGGCGCCGCGATGAGCGGCGCTTTTTTGTTGCGGGCCGATCGATGCGTCGCCGGCCTCTGCGGACCGGCGAAGAAAAGGGGAACGCGATGCCGCAGATTGTGAACGGCGATGACGCAGATGAAGAAGCGAAACGCCTTCGTCGTGAATCTGCGGGATCGCCGTTCACAATCTGTGGCATCTGCGACGAGTTTTCAGCGTCGACCCGGTTCTCACGCCCGGCGCGCCTCTCGAATCGCTCGTCCCGCCCCGCCCAGGTTAGCGAGCCTCATCTCCGAATACTTGCGCGACAGCAGGACTCCCTGCGCCCCACCTCGAACGCGGCCTTCACCGCGCGGTAGACGTCGTCCGGGGTCGTCTTCTTGCTGGTCGGCGCCGTCGGGATGTCGATGTCGATCCCCGGCCAGATCTTCATCGTTGGTCCAGCCTGGCCGACGGCGCGGCGGGTCTCGCGTAGCACGTACTCGGGCGACAGGCCGGCCGCCGCGAGCTGGTCGAGCGGGACGTCGTGGTATTGCATCACGTCGTACGTCAGCTCGAGCACCTGCTCCGGCGTCAGATCGGCGAACAGCGAGCGCTGCACGCTGCGCACGTACTGCGCGAGCCGCTCGCCGCCGCACAGGTTGTAGATCACGACCTTGAGAAAATCAGAATACTTCGCGAACGCCGCGTAGTCCTGCTCGGCGCGGTAGAACGGCGAGAACGAGTTGTTGTGCCACACGTGCCAGCCGATTCCCTTCGTCGGAGCGATGGACTTGGCGAGGTGGTACATGTCGCGATACGTGTCCTCGAGCGCGTCGTTCCAGAGACGCTCCCATTCCATGATCTCGGGGTAGCGCGTCAGCAGCCGCCAGAACGTGACGAATGAGCCGTCGGCGGGCCGCCGCCCGTCGCGGCCGGCGTTCACGAACGCGGCCAGCTGCAGGTATCCCTCGCGAGCGCGATCGACGTCGATCCCTCGCTTCTTCGCCTCGGCGGTGCAGTACTGACAGAAGCACGCGATGCCGCCGCCGGCGCCGGCGCCGCCGTGGTTCGCGACGATCGCGTTGCCGAGCGGTCCCTGCCGCTCGCTGCCCCACATGAGGCCATCGACGTCGTAGGAGCGGAGATAGTCCTCGACCATCCCGAGCCAGAAGTTGCGTGTGTTTGGATTGCGTGAGCACGCGAATGTCGACGGGCGACCCGTGAGCGTGACCTCGCGCGCCTGATCGAATCCCGGCACGTTGGCGCCGATGACGTCCTCGAACCAGCAAATCACCTTCATCCCGCGCTTTTTCGCCGCGGGCAGGACGTCGGCGATCACGTCGTAGTTCGGATGGTCCGGCGCCTTCTCGGCGGCAATCCTCGTGTTGCGGTAGTACTGCGGGTGCGGCGTCGCGAAGTTGCCGCCGTGGAAGTTGTCGTCGTATTCCTGCTTGCCGTGGTCCGGCAGCGCGCTCCCTCGCGGCTGTCGTCCGCCGATGCCGCGCCCGTATGTGAACGTCGCGAGGAAGATCGTGTTCACCGTCGCCGAGGCGCTGGAAGTTGTCGAGGACCGCGTTCACGCCTTCGTCGACGAACGACACCGCGCCGGCCTGGATGCCGATCATCGGCGCGTCGGCGGGAGGGCAGCCGCGCTCGGCGAGCGAGCTCGCGAGCGGAGACGCGTTGCGCAGAGCGACGCCGCTCGCGGCGAAAGCGGACGCTTCGAGGAACGTGCGACGATCCATCTTCACCTCGGGTGCGGGGAGCGGTGGTGGTGTGCGGTGAAAGTGCGGGAGCGGCGCGGCGCGTGCACAGCCCGGGTTGCCACACCCGTCCACCGTGTCTACTGCCTACCGGTCCACCGGTCCACCGACTCCTACGCCACTCCCTGCCGGATCGCCTTGATCACGCGGTCCGCGAACAGGTCCACCTCGTCGACCGTCGTGTAGACGTTGGGCGTGATGCGCATGCCCGAGAATTCGTCGTTCACCATCGGCGTCGTGACGATGTTGTGCTTGGACAGCAGCCAGCCGCCAAGCTTGCCCATGTCCATCCCGTCGATTCCGTACACGCCGATCGCGCCGCTCTTCGTCGGACCGATCTCGGTGATCATCTTCACGCGATCGCTGGCCGCGAGCAACTGCTTGGCCCAGCGGTCTCGCAGATAGCGAAGCCGCGCGATCTTGCGCTCCATGCCGATCCCGCGATTGAACGCGATCGCGACGGCGATGGCGTTGTGGTTCGCCGCCGGATGCGTGCCGATCTCCTCGTACTTCCGGATGTCGGCGTCCTGCTCCACCGCCGCCGCCATGAGCGGCCAGAGCGACTTGATCTTGTCGCGCCGCACGTAGAGGAAGCCGGTGCCGATCGGCGCGTGCAGCCATTTGTGCAGGCTGGTGCCGTAGTAGTCGGCGCCGAGCTCGTCGCGGGTGAAGGGGAAGTGGGCGAACGCGTGCGCCCCGTCCACGAAGACCTGAATCCCCTTCGGGCGCGCCAGCTCGATGATCTCGCGCACCGGCGCGATGTAGCCCGTCATGAAACTGATGTGCATCACCTCGATCACTTTCGTGCGCGGCGTGATCGCGGCGGCGATTTGGTCGACGTACGACCTCGTGCTCTTGACCGGCGTCTCGATCTTCACGCGCTTGAGCACGACGCCGTCGCGCCGCTCGCGCTGGCGCCACGACGTCTGCATGCGCGGATAGTTCTGCGTCGTGAAGACGACCTCGTCGCCGCGCTGGAGGTCGAGACCGAAGATCATGATCTCGTTCGCCTCGGACGCGTTGCGCGTGATCGCCATCTCCTCCGGGTCGCAGCCGAATTCCGTGGCGAGATCGCGCCGCACGGACTCGATCCGCGGCTCGAGCACGCGCCACATGTGATCCACCGGAAGCTCGTTCGAGAACCTCAGGTCGCGGATCATCTGCTCGAGCACGTGCGTCGGGGCGGGGCTGCAGCCGCCGTTGTTCAGGTTCACCATCGTGCGGTCGAGGTCGAACGCGCGTTGGATCTCGCGCCAGTACGTCTCGTCCTCGGCGACGCTGGCCGCGGCCCGTCCAGCGGCGATGGGCTCGGCGTGGAAGAGCTGGCGGAACGCGGACTGGCGCATGACGGGCAAGGACACGCCGGCGCCAAGCATCGAGGAGACGAACGATCGGCGAGTGGGCATGACTGACGATCCTGCCTTCCGGCCGCGAGGTCAAGGCCCTGGGCGCGCACTAAAGGAGTCGGTCGCGCGCGCCGGGCACTCAAGGCGTCAGCGACAGTCGGCAGCGCCAGTCGAACGGCGCCCCACCCGACGCCTGTCGCTGCCGCCTGCCGCCTAGACTCTCGCCCAAACAGCGATCACGATCCGGCCAGGGCCCTTCGCCTTTTCTTGTTGTTGACATCCGACACCAACGATGCAATAGTGTTGGTGTAGACCGTCGACACCATGACCACTCGCCTCGACCTGCTCCAGGGCACCCTGGATCTCCTGATCCTCCGCACGCTCGTCGCCGAGCCGCGCCACGGGTGGGCGATCTCCGAGCGGATTCAGGAGCTCTCGCGCGACGTTCTCCGCGTCAATCAGGGATCGTTGTACCCGGCACTCCACAGGCTCGAGCAGCAAGGCTGGATCGCGTCCGAGTGGGATGTGTCCGAGCTGGGACGTCGTGCCAGGTACTACACCCTCACGCCCGCGGGGCGAAAGCAGCTCGAGCGAGAGCGGGAGACGTGGACCCAGTTCTCGGCGGCGGTCGGCCGAGTCATGCGCCTGGCGTGACCATGCGCGCGTGGATGGATCGGCTGCGGGCCGTCCTCGCTCGTCGCCGGGCCGAGCGCGAGCTCGCGGAGGAGCTCGAGTTCCACCTCGCGATGCAAATACGGAAACACGTCGAGGGCGGCATGGATGCCGGCCAGGCCGCAGCCCTCGCGCGGCGGGAATTCGGCAACGTCGAGCTGGTCAAGGAAGATGCGCGCGACGTGCGCGGTGCGCGGCTCTTCGAAGAGTTCATTCAGGACGTGCGGTACGGGTTGCGATCTTTCGCGCGCGCACCCGCGTTCGCGCTCTCGCTCGTCGTCACCATCGGGCTCGGCGTCGGCATCAGCTCCAGCGCGTTCACCGTGTTCAACGCGTACGTCCTCCGCCCGTTCGACGTTCGCGATCCATCGTCGCTCTACTCGGTGAATTGGATGGATCGCTCGGGTCGCTTCCACGACTTCAATCGAGCGGAGTTCGACGCGGTCCGGCGGCCGAAGGCGGCAATCTCCGACGTTCTCGCGTTTCGGACATTCGCCCTCAGACTCGGATCATCGGCGGCGACGGCCGACGCCGTCACCCAGAACTATTTCGAGATGCTCGGCGTCCGCCCGGCGCTCGGGCGAACGTTTCGCCCGGACGACGCGGCGCTGCCGGTCGCCGTCATCAGCTACGCGGCGTGGTTGACGCGCTTTTCCGCCGACTCGAGCCTCGTCGGGCGGCGGGTGCTGCTTCGTGGATCGCCGTTCCAAGTCGTTGGGATCGCTCAGCCGGGATTTTCCGGGCTCTTCAAGCGCCCGCGTGACCTGTGGATCCCGCTGGGCTCCGAGGCTTCGCTGGATTCGTCGCTAGCGACGCGCGCGTCGAGCGCGGACCTACAGTTCATCGCGCGGCTCGCTGCCGGCACGTCGGAGGCGCAGGGCAGGGCGGTCGTGGCGGCCGTCCTCCAATCGGCAACGGCAGCGCGGCCCGACAGCGGACGCGTTGCGCGAGTGTTCTTCGAGTCTCGGGAAAGTCCCATTCCCGGATCGATAAAGTCCTACGTCATGTTCGCGCCACTCGTTCTGTCGTTCGGGCTCATTCTTCTGCTCGCGTGTGCCAACGTCGCGAATGTGCTGCTTGCGCGCGGCATCGAACGGCGCCGCGAGCTCGGAATCCGGCTGGCGCTCGGTGCCGCGCGCGCGCGCCTGGTACGTCAACTGGTGACGGAGAGCGTCGTGTTGACGCTGCCCGCCGCGATGCTCGGATTCGGACTCGCCTGGACGATCGTCACCGTCGGAATCCGCGCCGTGTTCGCGACACTGCCGGCCGACCTCGCCCCATTCGTGCGCTTCGTTCCGCTTGCGCCGGACTGGCGAGTCGTCGCGTTCGCCGTTGTCGCGACGATCGCATCCGCTTCCTCTGTGGACTGGCTCCGTCGCTCCGAGCGACGCGGCTCAGCGTGGTACAGGCGACACGGGGCAGCTTCGACGACACCGGTGCCCCGCGTGGCCGGCGCGGTGCTCTCATCGTCGGCCAGATTGCGGCGTCGTCGCTGTTGCTCATCATGGCCGCACTGCTCTTGCGCGAGGCAGCGAGGCTCGGCCGAATCGGAGACCGGCCTGCGGACGCACGACGTCGTGTCGATCGAGCCGGAGGCCAAGGGGAAGGCCGCGGTGCTCTCCGCGGTCAGAGCCAGTCCACTCGTCGACAACGTCGCGGCGGCGACGGCGCTGCCACTCGACATGAAATGGCCGTCGGCGGTGGTCGCCGGCGACTCGGCGCTCGTCGACGTGATCTACAATCGTGTGACGGCATCGTATTTCGACGTACTCGGCATCGGCGTCATCGGCGGGCGCGCGTTGACTCGCGGGGACGAGGATGGGGCGACGCCTGTGGTCGTCATCAGCGAGTCAGCGGCGCGACGCCTGTGGCCGCACGCGAATCCGCTCGGCCGCGTATTGAACCTGCGTCTCCGCGGCGACACGTCCGAGCCGCTCGTCCGTTACCAGAACGCGCGCGTTGTCGGCGTCGTGCCTAACGTCGTCGTCGGTTCCGTCGAAGCCGGAAAGGAGGCGTCGGTCCTCTACTTCCCGAGCCCGATCGAATCGATTGGGTGCTGCCTGTTGGTTCGTGTGCGAGGGAATGCGGACGGATCGAAGCGGGCGTTGGATGTGGCGCTCGATCGCGCCGTCCCCGGTGGTGTCGATCGGATCGACCGACTCGAGACGTTCGTGGCTGGGGCGATCTACCCGTTCCGCGTCGCCTACTGGGTGGCGCTGATTCTCGGCTTGATTGCCCTCACCCTGACGGTGGTCGGCGTCTACGGTGTCGTGGCGTACTTGGTCGGCCAGCGCACTCGCGAGATCGGCATCCGGATCGCGCTCGGCGCAACGACGAGTGATGTGCTCGCGCTCGTCATGCGGCAATCGGTGCGTCAGGCAGTGATAGGTACCGCGATCGGGTTGTCGCTCGCGCTTGGTCTCGCCCGAGTCATCGCGGCCAACGTGCCAGGTGTTCCAGTCTTCGATTTCGTTGCGGTTCTGGCCGCGTCTACGTGCGTGCTGCTCGCCTGCTCGATTGCCTCGTTTCTGCCGTCACGCCGCGCGTCCAGCGTCGACCCCACCACCGCCCTGCGCCACGACTAAGAACCGCATCGTGAGCCGTCATTCGTAGCGCAGCGCCTGGATCGGATCGAGCGACGCGGCCCGGCGCGCGGGCCAGACACCGAAGAAGAGGCCGACCACCGTCGCAAACGCGAACGCGAGCGCGATCGACGTCGGGCCCAGCACGGCGTTCCAACCGAATGCGTCCCGCAAGACGATCGCGCCGCCGAGGCCGCACGCGACGCCGATGGCGCCGCCGAGCAGGCAAAGCGTCAGAGCCTCGGATAGGAATTGCATGAGAATGTTGCGGCGCGTGGCGCCCAACGCCTTTCGCACGCCGATCTCGCGGGTCCGCTCCGTCACCGAGACCAGCATGATGTTCATGATCCCGATGCCGCCGACGAGCAGCGACACCGCGGCGATTCCGGCGAGCAGCGACGTGAAGATCTGGGTTGCTTCGTTGAGCGTCTCGAGGAAGGTTGCCTGGTTACGAATACGGAAATCGTCCGGCTGTCCCTCGCGAAGTCGGTGGGCTCGACGCAGCGCCGCTTCGATCTCGGCCGTCGCGATCGGGAGATCGCCTTCGCTGGCCGCGAGAGCGAAGATGTCGTCGACCCAGTCCGTCTTGAACAGGCGGTAATGGCCCGTTCCGAACGGCACGATGACCTGATCGTCCGGACTGCCGAACACGGACCCGGCGCCCTTCGGTGCCAGCGTGCCGATGACGGTGAACTGCACGCCGCCGATCCGTACTCGCTGCCCGATGATATCGTACGGGTCCGTGATGCCGAGCTGTGTCAGCACGCCGGCGCCGAGCACCGCGACCCGCTGGCGCCCGAGATCGTCGGCCGAGGTGAACATCTCCCCGGCGGCGATGCTGAACTTCTGCACGTCCAGGAAGTCCGGGGTGGCGCCCGTGACGCGAATGTTCGTGTTGCGGTTGCCCCATTGAAATTGGAGCGGCTTGTCCTGCTGCGGCTGGACGGCCACGACGTGCGGCGCGCGCTCTTCGATCGCGTCGGCATCGTCGATCGTCATTCGACGGCGTGCGTTGAGTTGAACGCCCGCCTGCCGAACGAAGGTCGCGTCGATCTGCAGCGTGGTGGTACCGAGTCTTGCGATGCGGTTTTGCACCGACTGCTGCGCGCCGTCGCCGATGGCGATCATTGCGATGACGGCAGCCACGCCAATGACGATTCCCAACATGGTCAACAATGAGCGCAGCAGATTCGCGCGTAGTGCCGCGAACGCGATCGACACGAATTCGAACCGCACTGGGTGTTTCCTCCGGGCTAGGGCTACATAACGTTGTGCCCCAATATATTCCGGAGGTTCCACGAACGGCGATGGCCAGGCGCCTCTCGGCAGCAAACCGCCGAAACATCACTCTCGCAAAAATCGTCAGCGCCAGTCACTATCGACTGACGCTGACGACTGTTGCTGACGCCTGAGTCTCAGCCTTGCAGCGATCGCCTCGAGGCCAGGGCTGTTCGCCCTTAGTGGCACTTGCCGCTTGCCTTGTCCCAGACCCGGCCGCCCGCCTCGACGAACTTCGACTGCCACCCGTCGTCGCCGAGCGTGAGCATCAAGACGCCGGCGCGACCCTCGATGTGATACGCGGAGTTGGGGTTCAGGCTGTTGAATCCGCGAAGCTCCTCGCCGCCCGTGCCGGCAACGATCTCCGTGATCCCCTTCGTCGTGTCGAGCACGCCCGCGGGGGTCATCGGACGGAACCGCTCATAGTCGTGGTCGTGCCCGTTGAGGACGAGATCGACGTTGTGGTCGTACAACGTTTGCCAAATCGGCGTGAACTTGGTGTCGCTGCCGTGCCAGCCGGAGCTGTAACGCGGATTGTGCCAGTACGCGATGGTGCACGCGGCCTCGTGGTCGCCGAGATCCTTCTCGAGCCATTTCAACTGCGCGCTTCGGTCGGCATCAGAGAACTCTGAACCGGACACGACCTCGCTGTTGAGCGCGATGACGTGCCACTTCCCGACGTCGTAGCTGTAGTTGCCCGTGCCGTCGACGCCGGCGGCCTTGCCGAAGTACTTGAAGTACGGAGCGGCTTGCGGCGTCCGTAGTCGTGGTTGCCCGGAGTCGGATGCATGTTCTTCATGACTTCTAGCTTCGGATTGCCCCACGACGGCGTGAAGCACTTCGCGAATTGCGCCTCGCTCCCGCTCGAGTAGACGTTGTCGCCCAGCGTGAACGTCGTCGTCGGGACGTCGGCGACGCTGTCCGACTTGATGATGCTGTCGACGAGCATCGCCGTGGCGAGCCCGAGCTTCTGCGTGCAGCTCGCGATGTCGCCGACGCCGACCATCACTTGACCAGCGGGCTTGTCCGCCGTGAGATCGCTCGTGGCGACGCCGAGGCCAACGCCGGCCATGACGGGACCGCCCGGTTTCACTGCCTGGGCTCCGCCGCTCTGGTGTACTTGCATGTCGGCGTCGGGTACCGGGGTCACGTGCATGGGCGGCTTGCAGGCGAGAAAGAGCAGGCTCGCGGGGAGGAAGCGGGCTCCGCGTTTGAGTGTCATCACGGCAGAATCCTCGAAGGCCAAAGACCAGGTAGGAGCGGAGCTGGACGAGGCTGCCTCCGCACGGATGGTCGGAGCGGGCTGAGGAATTGCGCGCCCCTCCGTGATCCCCCGATTTCCTCGCCCGGCCGCCGTGCAATTTCGACCGAGCGAGGTCACGTCATACTACCCGCGACGTGACCCCATGGTCCCCTGGCGTGCTCGTCGCTAGTGGCATTTTCCACCGGCCTGATCCCACACTCGCCCGCCGACCTCGACCCATGCCGATCGCCATTCCTTGTCGCCGAGCGTGAGAAGCAGCACGCCGACGCGACCCTCGATGCGATACACCGAATTCGGAACGATCGCGTTGAATCCTCGCAGATCTTCGCCGCCGGTTCCGGCGACGATCTCGGCGATCCCCTTCGCGGAGTCGAGGATGCCGGCGGGGTTCACCGGTGCGAATCGCTCGTAGTCGTGATCGTGGCCGTTGAGCACGAGATCCACGCCGTCGTTGTAGAGAATCTGCCACAACGCATCGAACCTCGCGTCGTTGCCGTGCCAGCCCGAGCTGAATCGCGGATGGTGCCAGTAGGCGATCGTGCACAGCGCCTTGTGTTCCTTGAGATCCTGCGCGACCCAGTCGAGCTGCTCCTTCCGCGCCGAGTCGGAGAAGATCGAGTTCACGAACAGCTCGCTGTTGACGACGACGATGTGCCACTTCGCGACTTCGTAGCTGTAGTAGCCTTTGCCGACGACGCCCGCCGCCGGGCCGAAATATTTGTAGTAGGGGTCGGCGTTGGGCGTGTAGTACTCGTGGTTTCCCGGCGTCGGGTGAAGGCTCTTCATGATGCGCCGCTTCGGGTCACCCCACGCCGGCGTGAAGCACTTCTCGAACTGCTCGGTGGTGCCCGACGAGTAGACGTTGTCGCCGAGTGTGAAGACGGCAGCCTGCACCTTCGCCGCGCTGTCCGCGCGCAGGATGCTGTCGACGAGAATCGCCGTCTCGACGCCGAGTCGTTGCGAACAACTGGCGATGTCGCCGACGCCGACCATCGCGGACGCGCCGCTCAACGCCACCTGCTCCGCGGGCGCGGCGGCCGGCGGCGGCGTGATGTGCATGCTCGGCTTGCACTGAATCGACAGACAGAGCGCAAACGCCGCGTACGATCCGCGCCTGAGCCGCCGCACGTGCTCCTCGCTAGAAGCTGAGGCCCAAACGAACCTGAACCCCGCTCTTGAAGCCGCCTGTTTCGATCAGGCTGAGCGTCTGCGACCCGTAGACGCGTCCGATCCAGATGCCTCCGCCCGCCGTGGAGTGCCATCCGCCCGGCGAGGAGCCGTCGACGTACACGCGCCCCGCCTCGGCCACTCCGACGACGCCGCCGCGGACGGGAATCACGAACTTGAATCGCGTCAGCGGCACGAGCAGCTCCGACGTCGCGTAGAGCGAGGCGTCGCCCGCGAAGCGCTGCGCGTCGATGAACTGCGTCGTGTGGTCGCCACCGATCGTCGCCGCCTCGAAGAATGGGAAATCACCCCAGAGCTTCGTTCCGCCGGTGCGGAAAGTCAATGTCGGTGTCGTGGGAATCGGCAACTGCAGCGCCGCGTCGAAGGCGAGCGTGGCTTTGCCGAACGTCGAGGTGACGTCCATCATCTTCGGGTAAACGCCGCCGCTCGCGACGGCGAGGATGTGGTTGGACGGCGTGACCGAGTCGACTCGCCAAGGGTGGCGGTCGTAGCGCGCGACGAGCTGAAGGGCGCCTTCATTGAAAGTGCCGAACCCGTAGGGACGCGAGAGAGCGAGGAACGGACTGCTCGCGCTGTCCGTGGTAGCGTGCAGGATCGACGGACCGAGTGTTACGTCGGCCCACTGACCGATCGCGAGTCCCACGACCGGGCTCACGCCCAGCTGTCGCTGGTGCACTTCGAAGAAGTTGTTGCTGGACGGAAGCGTATCGACGGACGCGTTGCCGAATCCGAAGAAGTTGACGTACTGCAAGTCAGACACCCGGCCGAAAACGCCGACGTGAATCGGCGACGCCTCGAACCGTTTGTCGAAGAGGGCCGACACGCGCGCCCCGTTGAACTGCGTCGCGTACTCGGCGTTGACGTCGAGCATCGACGAGTACGGGCGATCGAGAAAGCCGTACGAGTAGCGGGTGAAGCCGAGCAGCGGTGTCAGTCCCAGCGTGCGTGGGTCGTTGAGGCCGACGTGCGGCAGGATGTCGGCGCCATAGTTCGGCACCGCTGGACCGAGCTTTCCCTTCCGCTCTTCCCATGGCAGACGCACGAACAGCGTATCAAGGCCGTAGGAGATGCCGCTCGTCGGTCCGGCGTCGTAGAAGTGAGTCGGGTGCGCGCGGCCGGCGACGGTCGACGAGTCGACGAGCACGTTGTTGCCGTTGCCTCCGATCACACGCACGACAATACTCTCATCGGCGCGCCCGGTGACGATCGCGGTGTCGTCGCCGTTGTGGAGGTACACGAGGATCTCGCGCGTCTCGCCCGGATCGAACCGGCGCGAGTAGAACGTCGTGCCTCCGGACTCCACTCGCACGTCGACCGAGCCGTCGGCGGTTCGCACGATGGTCGCGCGGTCCGCCGAGTCCGTCCCGTTCACCTGCACGCGCGCCGCGAGCTCGCGGTAGTACTGGTCGGCCGCGGCGGGAATCGCCGCGCGCCGCTGCTTGAGCACCGCCTCCATATGCGGGGCGATCGACCGGTACTCCACCGGCAACGTCATGACGGCGGCGTGAATCACCGAGTCCGTCACACGCCGCTGGAGGTCGTGCGCGACGGAGTCCCAGATCGCCTTCTCCAATCCCGACAGCAACCGCTGGTCGATGTCGTTCGGCGAGGTGAGTCCGCGAACGCTGGGCTTGCCCGTGAACGAGACCACGCTCGCCTTGACCATCCGGCCGGCGCTGCCGACGACGCCTTCGTACGAGACGAACGCGTGATCCCGGTCGCGCGCGATCGGCTCCCACTCGGTCTTTGATTCGGACGGGAAGCGCGCCCACTTCCACTGGCCGGCGTGGCGGTCGTTGTCGTTGATGAGAAAGTCAGTGAGGCGCGCCATGAGAAACTTGCGCGCTTCGACGTGCTCCTCGGCCTCGGTGTTCAGGAGCTTCAGCAGCTCCGGGCTGTCGATGATCTTCGACGCACCCGCCCAACCCTCCTTCGAATCCTTGGGCACGGTGGGGAAGGGCTCGATCTCGCCGAGTCGGCCGGCGAAGTCGTGGCGGAACTCGCCGAGCGCGGGGTCGTTGGGCATCACCATCAGCGTCGCGGTCGCGTGCAGCACGCCGGCGGCTTCCACGATCGGCGCCGCGACCGGCGCCGCGGCGGGGTTTTGCGAGCTGACGATGTCCTGGAGAACCTGCTGCACGGGAGTGCCGTGCAGCTCCGACGGCACTCCGCTCGCCGCCTTGTCGACGAGGCGAAATACGTACTCGTCGCCGTTGCTCGTCTCGAGACGCAGATTCTTCGTCTGCATCCCGCCGCCTTCCTTCACCGCGCGAAGGCCGCCGGGAGCGAACGTCTGAAGATTCAGCACGGGAACGCGGATCGTCGTCGTCCACAGGTCGCGATAGGAGTCGCCGTCGAACCAGCGCAGCACCGGACCGACCTCGTAGCGCGGGCCGGGGACGACGGACGCGCTCTCCGCGGGAGCCGCCGGTCCCTTCGCCGGCTTCAGTCGGACCGACGGGGGCGGGATGTCCTTCGGCGGCGCTGGCTGCTGCTGCGCGAACGCCGTCGATGGGAGCACGACGGCGACGGCGGTTGCGCGAATGACGAACCGCCGGGCATAAGAACGTAGAAAGTCATGCATGCTACGGCCATCTATAAGAAAGAGTGATCATGCCGAGGTCGGTCGCCGCCGTCGTCGGCGTGATCTCGATCAACCTGCGTCGCTCAGTTCGTCGATATCAGAAGCTGAGTCCCAGCCGGAACTGAAGCCCGTGTTGCTCGCCAGTCGTTTGAACGATGCTGAACATCTCGGACCCGTAGACTCGTCCTATCCAGATCCCGCCGCCGGTCGTCGAATGCCAGCCGTCGGGGAGAGCTCCCCTTGTAGTACACGCGGCCCGATTCGGCGACGCCGGTGACGCCCGCGCGCACCGGGATCAAGAACGTGAACCGAGTGAGTGGGACGTACAGCTCCGAAGTGCCGTAGAGCGAGCCGTCGCCGGCGTACCGCTGCGAGTGTGATGTACTGTGTCGTCTCGTGCCCGCCGAGCATGGCGGCTTCGTAGAACGGGAAGTCGCCGAAGAGCTTCTTGCCGCCGGCGCGCGCCACGAACAGCGGACGCGTCGGAATCGGGAATCTCGAACGACGCGCCGAGCGCGAGCGACGCCACCTCGAACGGGGAGCGAACGTCCCACATCGCCGGGTAGTAGGCGCCCGTGGCTTGGACCAGGTACCGGTCGCGGACGAACGTCTCGTCTTCGCCCGGCGCCGGGACGCGCTCGTACTTCGCGTTCAACATCAGACCCGCCTGATCGAACGTGCCGAATCCGTAGGGGCGCGTCTCCGCCAGGAATGGGCTTCTCGCGCTGTCCACGACCGAGTGCTGGACGACGGGGCCGAGGGAAATGTCGGTCCACGATCCGAGCGACAGGCCAACGGCGGGATTGAGCAACCACTGGCGCTGATGGACGTCGAAGAACGACTGTGCGTGTCCGCTGTCACTCGTCGCGTTGCCGAAACCGTTGAAGCCGACGACCTGAATGTCGGACACGCGTCCGAGCGCGGTGACGTGGAGCGGCGACGACTCGAAGCGCCGGTCCATCAGGACGCGCGACGCTTCCCCCATTGAACTCGGTCGCGTAGGCGCCTTGCACGGAGAGCATCGACTCGTACGGCCGGTCGAGGAATCCGTACGTGTACCGCGTCAACGCCGAGCTTGGGCGTCAGTCCGAGGCGGTCGCTCGAGCTCAGGCCCACCGACGGCCGAATGGGCGGCGCCGTAGTCGTTGAGCGGCGGAAGCATCGTTCCGTAGCGATGCTCCCATGGGCGTCGTTCGAAAATCGTGTCCGGGCCATACGACACGCCTTCGGTCTTGCCGGCGTCGTAGAATCGCGTCGGATGTCGCGAGCCGCCGACGGTGGACGAATCGACGAACGTGTTCGTGCCGTTGCCGCCGATGACGCGCACGAGAATGCTCTGGCCGACGTTCCCGCTCACGATGGCGGTATCGTCGCCGCCGTGCAGGTAGACGAGAATCTCGCGCGTCTCATCGACGTCGAAGCGACGCGAGTAGAAAGTCGTCCCGCCGGACTCGAGGCGAACCTCGACGTACTTGTCGCTCACCCGGCGAATCGTGGCGACGTCCGCGGAATCGGTCCCGTGCACCTGGACTCGCGCGGCGAGTCTCCGATAGTAGTCGTCGGCCGCGTTCGGGATGCCGGCGCGCCGGCGCTTCAGGATGTCCTCCATCTTGGGCCCGGACTCCCAATACTCGGGCGGCATCGCGCGCACGGCGGCGTGGATGACCGAGTCGGTGACTCGTCGCTGGATCGCGTTCGCCACGGAGTCCCAGACCGGCTTCGGCAGCTCGGAGAGCAATCGCCGGTCGAGATCGTTCACCGATGTCAACCCGGGCGTGCCGATGGCGCCGTTGAACTTGACGACGCTGGCGCTGAATGTGACGACCGAACGAGTCCATGAAGCCGTCGTATGACACGAACGCATGGTCGCGGTCGCGGGCGATCGGTTCCCACTCGTGCTTCGACTCGCCCTCGATGCGCGCCCATTTCCATTGATGCGACGCCGCGATCGTTGTCGTTGATCAAGAAGTCGGTGAGGCGCGCCGCCAGAAACGCTCGGCTGTCCACGTGATCTTTCGGGTCGGTCTCGAGCTGCTTCAGCAACTCGGGGCTCTCGATGATTTTCGTGGCGCCGCCGAAGCCCGTGCCTTCTTTGGGCGATTTCGGCAACTCTTCGATCATGCCGAGCTTGCCGCGCGAATTCTTTTCGGAATTCGCCCAACGTCGGATCGTCGGGCATCATGACGATTGTCGCCACGGGGTGCAGGACGCCGGCGGCTTGCGACGATCGGCGCCGCGATCTCCGCGGCGCCGCGGGATGCATCGCGCTCACCTGGTCCTGAATCAGCCCGTTCAGCCGGGGACTTTCGCACTTCGATCGGCGCGGTCCGTGCCGGACTTGTCGACGGTCCGGAACACGAACTCGCGGCCGTCCGCCGCGTCGAATTGGAGTGTCTTCGTCTGCATGCCGCCGCCGGTCTTGGTCGGCTTCAACCCGCCGGCGTACTTCTCGAGATCGAGGACCGGCACGCGAATCGGCGTCGTCCAGAGATCGCGGTAGAGATCGCCCGAAAACCATCGCCGGAAGTCGCCGGCCCGATAACGCGCGCCGGCCGCTACGGTGACGCTGTCGGTCCCCGGCATCGGAACGGCGAGGGTTCCGTTGGCGAGAGTCGGATGCGGCTGCTGCAGGGCGAGCGCCGGAGTCCAAAGCGCGCCGACAATCGACGCGGCTCCGATCACGCCGCTCATCGCTCGTGCGGAATAGAGGCGCATGCTACGGCCACCTATAAAGAGTGATCATGCCGAGGTCAGTACCGCCCTCGTCACTGATGATGAGAATGCTGTCCTTCGTGATCGCGACCCCTTCGGGCTGGATGTGGTCGGGGGGAAGCGGGCGCGCCAACACCGGCGCGCCTGTCGGCGTGATCTCGATCAGCCCGCGCTCCTTGGACGCGATCAATACGTAGTTGCCCGAGAACGGATCGATGGTGATGTCCGACGGATGGAACGACTTCCAATCGTTCGTGCCGATGACCGAGGCGATCGGCACGACGAGGCGCGACAACCGGTCCTTCTTGTCGCCGGACAGGCGCCAACGGTAGATGACGATGGCGTTGTTGGCGGTCGAGTCGAGGACGTGCTTGCAGGCGAGCAGCAGCGAGTTGAGCGTCGGATCGAACGCGACCCCCTCGAACTCGCACGCGCTCTCGAGCTTGGTGTCGTGGACGTCGAATCCGACGTCCGCGTGGTTCGCGCCCTCGTGGAACTCGTAGAGCTTTCCCTTGCTCGTGAGGAGGTACATCACGCTGTCGACCGTCGTGATCCCCTCGAAGTCGCCGTGGACGCCGCCTTCGCCGAGCGCGAATCGCTTCACGAGGATCCCGCGGCGATAGTCCAACTCCCAGACCTTTCCGATCTCGTCGGTCTGGGCGAGGAGTCGTCCGTCTTTCGAGAGCGTCAACCCGGAGATCTCGCGGAGCTCGCGCGGCAGGACCCATCGCGCGAGCGGCGTCGTTTGCCAGGACGGATCGTTGCTGGCCAGCTCACGTTGCAACCGTGTCGCTCGGGCGACGGCGACGACATCGCTGTCCACCGTCGCGAGATCGTCGGGGCCCCGTTTGCACGCCCCGGCCGCGAGCAAACACATCGCCAGCGCCGCAGTGTGCCGCGCCGACGTCATCCGTCGGTCCCTTTCTCGCGCGCTTTGCGCTGCTGTCGTTCCTCGCCGCGCTCCTTGTCGATCGCGTCCCCGACCTCGACGTCCACGTCGGAGATGGCGCCGTTGGCGGTCGAGCGAATCGCCGTCACCATCGCGTCGCGCGGAACCGACTTCCGCGTGTGCACGAGATAGTAGATCTCCGACGGCTTGCCCTTGTTGTTCACGACCTCGTCGAGCCGCCACCGCTTCGTGACGTTTTCGAGCGCGGGCTCGATGTGTTTCTGCGCCTCGGTGACTTCGTTCGTGGTGATGGCGATGACCGCGTCGTACTTCGGCTTCTTGCCCTTCGGGCCGAGCATGCTCTTCACGCGGTTGAATCGCTCGGCCAGCGCCTCGGCCTTCTTCGGGGTCAGCGCGAGGACGAGGTCGCGGTCGGGAACCGGCACGCCGCCGTGATCCGTTCCCGCGAGGTCGTGCAGCGGCTCGGCCCAGGTGGCCGCGGCGGTCGGCTCGAGGACCGGACGGCCGAAGTCGTAGCGCCAGAGCGCGACGAGCACGAAATTGAAGAGGATCGTCAGCAGGAGCGCGACCATGATCACCTGCACGCCCGCCGCGAACCCGACGACGATCGCGAGGAAGATGTAGACGATGTCGCGTGTGTCGCTCATATTCGCGCGGAACCGCACCGCCGCGACGATGCCGCCGAGGCTGAACGCGAGCGCGAGGCTGTTGCGAACGATGAGGACGACGCCGGCGACGATCATCGGCAAGACGATCAGGGCCTGGACGACGGACTGGTTGTACCCGCGGCCCCATCGGGCCGACATGTACACCCAGGTCACCGGCAGCATGAGAATGAACGTGCTGACGAAGACGAAGAGGGTGCTCGCGGCGAACTCCACGCGAGACTGAATGCTGGCGACCGGCGCCTGGACCTGACCGGTCGACAGTCCGTCCTGCAGAAACGATGGAGTCTTGGCCAGCTGCACGAGCCGGTCGCCCGACATGACGCTGTCGATCGCCGGGAAGAACCTGTACAGCAGGACGAACGCGAGGGCGACGGCCAAGTAGTACGCAAACAGTCGTCTAAACGGGGCCTCGGAGCCCAGGGTGATAAAATTGATTAAGCGAGTGAAGAAGCTCATAGGCGATGGGTTGCGAGCGTTCCCGACAGTTAGTGGGGCGGTCGCGTTTGCCATATCGCACGATCGGTACCACGGCGGCGGGCCCTGCACGCGAAGCCTCTACGCGCGACTAGGTTACAGGCTCAAAGTGAGCGGACTCACCAACATGCGAGGCAATCATTAGATGAATCTTTTCCGGAGCCACCGGGCGTTTGCGGCCGCCTCCGTGCTTTCGGCGGCCGCGTTCGTCGCGCCGTGCACCGATTCGAGCCAGTCCGCGGTGAACGCCGCGGTCGCGATGCCGCCGATCAAGCACGTGTTCGTGATCGTGCTCGAGAACCAGGGGTTCGACACCACGTTCGCGCCGACCACGCGCGCGACGTATCTCGCCGACACGCTGGTGAAGCAGGGCGCGCTGCTTCGGCAGTACTACGGCATCGGGCACTTCAGTCTCGACAACTACATCGCGATGATCAGCGGGATGGGCGCCACGGCGCAGACGCAGATCGACTGCCCGCATGTTCGTCGACTTCGTGCAGACGGGCACCACCTCCGACGGCCAGCCCATCGGCGCCGGATGCGTGTATCCGGCGTCCGTCAAGACGATCGCCAATCAGCTCGACGCGCGCACGCTACACGTGGCGCGGCTACATGGAGGACATGGGCGCCGACGAGACGCGCGAATCATCGACCTGCGGGCATCCCGACGGTCGGACGGCCCGACTCGACCGAATGGGCGACGCCGGCGGACCAGTACGCGACGAAGCACAACCCGTTCATGTACTTCCACTCGGTGATCGATTCGCCGTCGTGCAAGCGGCGCGTCGTGGCGCTCCCGGCGCTCTCGAAGGACCTCGAGTCCGCGTCGTCGACGCCCAACTTCTCGTTCATCACGCCGAACCTCTGCCACGACGGGCACGACCGCCCGTGCGTGAACGGCGAGCCTGGCGGGCTGGAATCGGCGAACCTGTTTCTCAAGCACTGGGTGCCGATCATCACCGAATCTCAGGCGTTTCGTGACGACGGCCTGCTCATCATCACCTTCGACGAGGCGCTGTCGATCGATCGCTCGTCGTGCTGCGGACAGGTGCCGGGGCCGAACGCTCGCGTCGCGCAGGACGGCATGTTCGGCGGCGGACGGATCGGCGCGGTGCTGATCTCGCGATTCATCAAGCCGGGCACCGTCTCCGAAGTGCCGTACAACCACTACTCGCTGCTCAAGAGCATCGAGGACATCTTCGGCGTCGACCACCTCGGCTACGCGACGACCGAGGAGCGTGACATCGTTCGGGGACGACGTCTTCGGTTCCGGCCCAACGCCTGCCTCATCGAAATCGCCCGCGCCGAGATAGTGGCGGCCTCCGTGGTTCCCTTTGTGTTCGTCGCCGCTGAACTGCAACCACGACTACAACTACAACTGCTCAACGCAAAGACGCAGAGACGCGAGAGCAAAAACGACGAAAGACATTCTTGGTTACAACGCCGGGAGGCCACGACGCGGGCCGCCCGAGGGCGTTTCCAGTAGCCCTGCCGTTACTCTGCGTCTCTGCGTCTCTGCGTCTGCGTGCGTCTCTGCGTCTCTGCGTTCTGTAAGCAGTTGCAGTTGCACTTGCGCCAGAGTGGGCATCCCGCGAGTGGCGATGCGCAGGGACTAAGCGGATCCGCCGGCGACCACCATATACAAGCCGAGCGCGAGCAGAAACACCGCGATGATGCGGCGGAAGGCGCGCTCGGGGATGCGGCCGAGAACGCGGGTGCCAAATGCCGTACCGATCACGACGCCCACCGTCGTGATGATGAGACTCGGCCACACCGAAAGTACCTCGTGCCATTGCGTGGCGAGGTAGACGGGGAGACGCGCGGCGTCGACGAAAGAGAGCGATCGCCGTGGCCGTCGCGACGAATGAGGTGCGCGGCACGTTGAAGCCGAGCATCGCGGCCGAGCGAATTCCGCCCTGGTTTCCAACCAAGCCGCCGAAGCCGCCGGACAGCGCGCCGGCGATCCACGCCGCGCGGCGGCCCCAGTGAACGCGCTGAATCCAGCCGGAAAGCTCTGAGACGCCTGCGAGAATGAGCAGCGCACCGAAGACGACGGCGAGGCCGCGATTCGAGACGCGCGTGTGCAGGAGCGCGCCGGCCAATCCGCCTGCGGCGCTCGCGACGCCGAAGCCGAGCAGCACGCGGCGATCGACGTGAGAGCGCAGCAGCCAGAAACGCTGAAGCGATCCCACGAAGTGCGGAATCGCGACGGCGGCGACCGCGAGCTTGGTCCCGGTCTCCAGCGCGAGCGTCGGCGTGAGAAGGCTGCCGATCCCGAATCCGACGACCGAGGCGACACCGCCGGCGACCAGACTGGCGATGGCGAGCAGGATCTTGAACGGCATGGTTCGGGGAAGGTAGCGGGAGTCGGGGGTTGGACGGGTGGACGGGTGGACGGGTGGACAGGTGGACCGGGGGACGGGTCAAACGGCGATTAGAGATCCCGCAGGAACGCCGACTTGTCCCAGACGGTTTGCGCTTAGGGGCGGCCGCATCGCGATTCGCGCGCCTCATCCTTTGACCAACCTCTAACACCACTCATCGAATGGTTCATCTGCTCCGGGTTTGCCGAGCGGGCGGTTTCGTGTTGTCGATTGGCCTCTGTCATTCGCGGGATCTCATGGATCAACGGGGACCGGCGCTCGATACCGTCACGGTCGTCGCCTCGCGAACGCATGCAGCCCATGAACGTCGGCGAGGCGACTTACCGCGGCATCGAGTCGGCGCTCGGTCTCCCGGCGGTGGACGGCCTGCGCGGGTCGCTCTTTGTCGATGAGCTCTCGCTGACGTCGTCGCAGCGCGCGTCGCTCGTCGGAAAATATGCGCTGCGTCCGATCACGCGTCAGGCGGGCGTGCGAGTTTCGACGCCGCGACAGCGGGCGATCACGGCGCGCGTCGACATGGAGCTGGCCCGGCGCGCATTCGAGAAGGGGTACGTCACCGGCAACGCGCGAGTCACGTGGAATCGAGGCGCGTATCGTGTCTCGCTCGACGCGCTCAACCTCGCCAATGCCGACTGGCTCGACGCGTCGGGCAAGCCGGCGGCGGGACGCGGACTCTACGGCCAGGTGGAGTGGACTCGGTGATCGCCGGGTCGCTCAACCTCCCACGCGAAGCAATATCTCCGACGCATCGACCGTCGCGCTTCCTCCCTGAGCACCGATGAGCCGCGAGGCGAGGATGAGCGCCGTCCCTCCGTCGCTCTCGGATGAGTGTTGGCGGGGCGGCGATATGCGAATCAGCGCGTGCGAGCCGTCCCGGACGGTCGCGATCGTCAACGGCGATCCCGGGCCGGTCGCCTCGGCAGCGTCGGTGACGAACAGAGTGAGCGCCTGGGCGAGGCGGGTCCGGTCGCCTAGCACGCGCGGCAAGCCCGGCTCGAGCGTGGCCTCCGTTCGCGCACCCCGACGCTCGGCGGCGGCGCGGGCGAGCGGCAACACCGATCGCACGACGTCGTTCACCTGCACGAGCTCCTGCTGCACGGGAAGCGCGTCGCGATCGACGTCGACGACTTGCGCGAGCCGCCTGAGACCGACGTCGATGGCGTCGGACGCCGCTCGCGCGTCTCGCAACAGCTCCTCCTGATTCTCGTTCAATTCTCCGAACGGGCTCTCGAGCAGGATCTGAAGCGGAAGCCGCACGCCGTCGAGCTGGGCGATGGCGTCGCTGACGACGCCGGCGAGCATCGTCGCCTGGTCGCGCAGACGCGCCGCTGCTTCGGCGTTCGTGCGCGCGCGCTCAGCCTCGGACGCGCTGAGCGCCGACCCGAGCGAACCAACGGCTCGTTCGATCCGGTCCAACTCGTCGCTCGGTCCGCGCGCTCCCGGCCCGGCATCGGTCGCGCGCAGCGATGCGAGCCAGGCGCTCGGCGAAGTACCGCGCGTTCAGCCACGCGACGATCACCGACACCAGCGTTAGCGCCGTCGCGAGAACGAGAAGCATCTCCGGCGCTCCGCGCCCCTTCTTCCCGTAGTAGAAAAGCTCGACCACGAGGCCGACGGCGAGAACCGACGGGAGGACGCCGGCCGCCAAACGCCACGAAACCGATCGCGAGACACGTCGGCCGATGAGCGGCGTCGTCATTCGTCGCTCCCCAGCTCGAGCCGCCGTTCGCGCGTGGTTCGCATCTCGACCTCGTCCGCCGAAACGACGAGGACGTCGAGTCCGGTGCGCGGAGCCATCAAGCGTTCTACGATCGACCCGCGCCGAAACCGATACCATCGCGAGCGTCGTGTCGCGCCGACGACCGCCATCGTCACGCCGCGCTCGGCGGCGAATCGGCACGAGCGCCGCCGCGACGTCCGCTCCATCGAGCTTCACCACCTCGGCGCCGAGCGACTGGGCGAGCTGAATGTTGTCGACGAGATGTCGCTGAAGCGTGCTGTCGATCCGATCGGGGCGCTCGTCGGGGGTCTGCACGTACACGCAGAACCAGTCGGAGTTGAGCCGGCCGGCGATGCGGCTGCCCTTGCGCAAAAGCGTGCGCGAGAGCGGCGGGTCGCTCGACAGGCAGACCATGACGCGATCCACGGTGCGGCGCGCCGTCGCCACGCCGCCGCTCTCCTGGCGGCGCACGATCTCCTCGCGAGAACGGTCCACGGAGCTCGCCGTCTCGCGCAGCGCCAGCTCGCGCAGCGTGGTCAGGTTCTCGTCGGTGAAGAAATTCGCGAGCGCCGTCTGAATCTTGTCGGCGTGATAGATCTTGCCTTCGCGAAGGCGCTGCCGGAGATCCTCCGCCGAGATGTCGAGGTTCACGACCTGATCGGCCTGTCCGACAACCCAGTCCGGGACCGTTTCCCGGATGGTCACACCGAGCTCGCGCTCGAGGACGTCGTTCAGCGACTCGACATGCTGCACGTTGACGGCAGTGATCACGTTGATCCCCTCGTCGAGCAGCAGCAGCACGTCCTGCCACCGCTTGCCGTTCCGCGCGCCGGGAACGTTCGTGTGCGCGAGCTCGTCGACGAGCGCGACCTGTGGCCGACGGGCGATGACGGCGTCGACGTCCATCTCTTCCAGCGTCACGCCGCGATACTCGATCTTCCGGCGCGGGACGACCTCGATGTCGCCGACTTGCGCGAGCGTTTCCGCGCGCCCGTGCGGTTCGACGAAGCCGACGACGACGTCGATGCCGCGGCGCTTGAGATCGTGCGCCTCCTGGAGCATGCGATACGTCTTGCCCGTGCCGGCCGCCGACCCGATGTAGACCTTGAGTTTGCCGCGCTCGCGCTGGCGAACGAGAGCGAGGAAGTCCGAGGTTCCGGTCATGGTCATGACGATCGTCCCTCCATGATGCCATGTCCATGCTGGCGCGGCGCGGCCCAGAGCGTTTTCCTTTCGACCGTATGAATTGGCCCGCCGGTTCGTTCGTCCTGTTGCTGCTCGTCGCCACGATGGTCTCGCTGGCGGCGCGGCGGTTCCGCGTGCCGTACACCGTTGCGCTGGTGATCGCCGGGTTGCTCCTTGGTTCGGCTCACGCATTCCCCCCGCCGGAGCTGACCCGAAGGATCATGTTCGGCCTGGTGCTCCCGGCATTGGTGTTCGAGGCCGCCTTCGACCTCCAGATCGAGGAAGTTCGCCACGATGGTGTGACGCTGGCGGCGCTCGCCGTGCCCGGCGTCATCGCGGCGATCGTCATCACGGCGTTCGCGTTGTCGCCGGTGCTCGCGGCGTTCGGCGTTCCGGCGTCGTCGATACCGGCTCGGAATGGCGTGGTGGCCTTCGCCGCGCTCATGTCCGCGACGGATCCCGTCGCCGTCGTGGCGTTGTTCCGCCAGCTCGAGGCACCGCGGCGCCTCCAAGTGATCGTCGAGGGCGAGAGCCTGTTCAACGACGCCACGGCGATCATCTTCTTCACGCTGGTGCTGTCGAACGCCGCCGGCGGCGTATCCGCTTGGATCGTCACGGATTTCTTCTACATCATCGGCGCCAGCCTCATCGTCGGCGGCGCCGTTGGCGCGGCCTGCGCGGAAGCGATTCGCCGCCTCTACGAGCCGAGGCTGGAATTGCTGCTTACGACGATCGCCGCGTACGGGTCGTTCGTGGCGGCCGAAGCTGTCGGCGCGTCCGGCGTCATCGCGACCGTCGCCGCGGGCCTCCTGTGCGGGAGTCCGGCCGGGCGACGGGGCATGTCGGCCATGGCGAACATCGGTGTCACCACCTTCTGGGAGTACGTCGCGTTCGCGCTCAACTCCTTCGTGTTCCTGTCGATCGGGTTGATGGTTCGGCCTTCGACGCTGCTCGCGGCTTGGCGGCCGATCATTGTCGCGTTCCTGATCGTGACGGTAACCCGGGTGGTCGTCACGACGGCAATTGCCGGACTGCTCCCGATTTCTCTCAGGCTCCCGCGGCGCTGGACGGCGATCCTCTCGTGGGGCGGGCTGCGCGGCGCACTCTCGATCGTCCTCGCCCTTAGCATCCCGGAGTCGTTTCCCCAACGCGAAATATTGATCACGATGGCCATCGGCGTCGTGATCCTCTCGATTGTCATTCAGGGCATAACGGTCGGGCCGACGCTGCGCTGGCTGGGGCTTCGCTATCGGCGCGGCGAGCAAGCCGGGTATGTCGGCACACAGCTCGCCCTCCTCAGCGCGCACTCGTCGTTGGCGGATCTGGACCGCACGGGCGGGGTTCTGGGGGCCAACGCACGAATGCAGCACGCACTCGCCGAAGAGTACGACGAGAATCTCGACCGCGCCGAGCGAGCCCTCACCTGGTTGGGCGAACAGCTTGGCGGCGATGACGCGTCTGCTCATGCCGCGCGACGTCTCCTCGCGTCCACCGAGCGCGAGCGGGTGGAGGAAGCGTTCAAGTCGGGATCGATCGACGCCGCGCGGCGCGACAGGTGGCTGGCGGAGCTCCGAAATCGGTGGTGGGATGAAGGGGGTGGCGCCGATTCCTGATTGGCTCGTGGTAACCGCGCGATCGTTCACGTGGCGCCGCTCGACGCTCACAGCTCGACCCGTGTGCCCAACTCGACGACACGATTCGCGGGAATGCCGAAGTAGAGTGTTGCGCTCCGCTCGTTGCGTTTGAGCCAACGAAAGAGCATCACGCGCCAGCGGAACATGCGGCCGACCTCGGACGTCGCCGGCGGGATTACGGTCACCCTTCCGAGATAGTACGTCGTCCTCGCCGGGTCGTCCGGGATGAAGGGCGCGCCGTCGGCCGCCGAGATCAAGGCGGCGCGTTTGATGATGCGCGGCACGTCTGGTTCCTCCATGAACCCGTAGTGAGCGACGACCGTGTTGAAGCCGAGGCGCAGCTCGGCCAGCTCCAGCCGGTCGGCGGCGCGCACGCGCGGCACGTCCTCCGTGGAAACCTTGAGCAGCACTACCGTCTCGTGCAACACCTGGTCGTGTTTCAGGTGGTGGAGGAGCGCGAGGGGAACGACGTCGACGTCGGTCGCGAGGAACACGGCGACGCCTCGCACGCGGTGGGGCGGATCGCGAGACAGGCTCGTGAGAAAGTCATCGATGGGAATGCCCTGGTCGCGGGTCACTCGCAGCAGAAGCCGTTGGCCGACGTACCAGGTCGACATCGCCGTGAACACGATCGCGCCGATGACGACCGGCAACCATCCGCCATCGAGGAACTTGAACGCGTTCGCGGCGACGAACGCGAGGTCCGCCAGCGAGAAATCCGCCGGCGACCACCGCGACGCGCCAGCGCGGCCATTGGAATCGCGAGCGCGCCACGATCCCGAAAAGGACCGTGGTGATCGCCATCGTCGTCGAGACCGCGAGACCGAACGCGGCGGCCAGCCGGTCCGACGATCGGAACGCGAGCGACGACGCCGACCGTCGCCGCCAGCAGCAGCCAATTCAGACTCGGCAGATAGATCTGCCCGATCGCCGACCCTGACGTGTGCACGACGTTCACGCGCGGGGCGAAGCCGAGCTGCGCCGCCTGGCGGGTGAGCGAGAACACGGCGGCGATGAGCGCCTGCGACGCGATGATCGTCGCCGCCGTCGCGAGCGCTACCATCGGGATACAGACCCCCATCCGGAACCATCGAGTAGAACGGACGGGCCGCGGCGCCGGGGTTCTGAAGCAGGAGCGCGGCCTGACCGAGATAGTTGAGCGTCAGCGCGGGGAGCGCGAGCGCGTACCACGCTAGGCGAATCGGTCGCGGACCGAAATGTCCCATGTCGGCGTACAGCGCCTCTCCGCCGGTGAGGCACAACACGACGGCGCCGAGCGCCAGAAAGCCGCGCGGCCCGGCGTGCGAAAAGAAACGCACGGCGTTCCACGGATTGATGCCGCGAGCGCGGCCGGATTCAGCGCGAGCGAGTGGACGCCGAGAATGGCGATGACCACGAACCACGTGGCGAGGATCGGGCCGAACATGCTCCGACTCGGCCCGACCCGCGCCGTTGCACCGAGAACAGTCCGACGAGGATCACGATGGTGATCGGCACCACGAACGCGCTGGAACGCGGGGGTCGCGATTTGAATCCCTTCGACCGCGCTGAGCACCGAGATCGCCGGCGTGATGACGCCGTCGCCGTACAGCATCGCCGTGCCGAACAATCCGAGCGCGATGACGAGCTTCGCCCGGTGCACGGATTCGTCGCCGAGGAACAAGCGCGAGAAGCGCGAGCATGCCGCCCTCGCCGCGGTTCCCCGCCCGCATGAGCACCGCGACGTACTTGAGGCTCACCATCAGCACCAGCGACCACAGGAACAGCGACGCGATGCCGAGCACGTTCTCCGGGGTCGGCGCGACGCCTCGCCCGCCGTGAAACGCCTCCTGCATCGCGTACAGCGGACTCGTGCCGAGGTCGCCGAACACGACGCCCAGCGCCGCCAGCGTGGCGAGCCCGAGCGCCGGCCCCGCCACCGGGCGCTCTCGCGTCCGCGTGTCGGAGAGCAAGCTCGACCCGGCTACGGAGTGCGCCAACTTCACTCCGAACGCGGCGTCATCACGGGCGCGCGCCGAGCTTCGGCGCGCGCCTGCTTGGCGGCCTGATCAGCCGGCACCTGACGGTCCGTCGTGCCCTGGAGGGTCGGCGTCGGGGCCTTCACGCGCCCCGCGGCGACTGCCGGATAATACGACGGGAAGGATTTCATCCAGGGAATCTCTGTTTTTGCCGGGTCGAGCGACGCGCTAGCGATGCGTAGCACCGAATCCCAATGCGCGCCGCTGAGGGCGGTGGCATGGCCGTGCGTACTTTTTCTGTGCCATGAGGATCTCCATGCCGCGATCGCACAGTTAAGTCTCCACGACGGCTCGGAGCCCGGGTCTGTGGCGGCGATCATCGGCGCGATGACGGCGCCCTCGGTCGTCGGCGAATTCGGCAGCGGGGTCGGCCGCGATCGCCGTTTTCAGAAGATGTACGACACGCCGACTCCGAACGACACTTGGTTCTCCTCGCCATTGAATACCGGCAGCGTCGCCCGATGAACCGTATCTCTGGCCGCAGCAATGCGTGTGGCCGGTCGCTGACGTTCAGCGTCGCGGTGGCGCTTCCAACCTTCATTCCTGTATTCACCGGGAAGCCGAGCACCCCGGAAGTGCGAGCCCCGTTGCGATCGTTCATGTAGTCGCCGCGAAGCGCGAGCGTCGTCTCGGCGCGAAAGAGTATGTCAGCCATCCCCCGGCCCCGTACCACTCGGCCGCGCCGCCGTTGACCGCAGCGTGAGCCTCTCCGCCGTAGTCCAGCTGAAGCTGGGCCGTCGGCGCCGTGATCTTGCGCGAGGCGACGAGATCCACCCCGATACGTTCGTCGTGTTGTTCTGCGCCTGTTCCGGCCCGACGTATCCGGTAACCGCCATCAGCGTTTTGTCGTCCGGCGTCAGGCCGAGGCGTGCCATGACCGTCTTGCTCGTGTTCACGTCGGTCACCTGATCCCAGCCGTTGCTGACGCGAAGCTCCGCGTCCCACTTCGGTCTGAGCTTGGCGTCGAGCTCGGCGCCGGTCTCCGTGAACGGCTCGAGGAAGATATCCTGGTAGCCGACGCCGAAGTTCGGGTTGAGCACGTCCTCGCCGACTTCGACACCGAGGAGCGTCGCCATCTTGCCGGCCTTGAGCTGCACGTACTTTCCTCGGGTTGAGGGGGAAGTTGAGGGTCCCGTACGCCTGCCAGACGTCCGCGTCGATACCGAGGTTGAGGCCCACCGACTTCACCACCGCGGCGTTCTGTCCGAGCCACGTCTCGGTGTGAAAACCGGCCCCGACCCGGTTTGTGGGCGCCACCCGCTCGACAGTCAGGTTCACGACGTTGAGCGAGAACATGTTCTGGTACCGATCATAGGCGCGGCCGACGATGATGGTGTCGGCTAGCGGATGCGTCGTGTTCGTGAAGCTCGCGGTGAACGAGCCCGAGATGGTGACCGGGGCCAGCGTGTCCTTCTGTGTGGAGTCAGGCTGTTGAGCGACGAGCGCAGGCGGGATAACGAGGCTGGCCATGGTGACCAGCCACACGGTGCATTTCATGGTGTTTCCTTGTTCCTTGGATCTACGGCTTGGCGGGCGACGGAACAGGCTTCGGGGCGCCAAGCATCGAATCGAGCGCGATGTTGAGGAGGAGGACGTTGACCCGCGGCTCGCCAAAGAAGCCGAACTGCCGGCCCTGCACGTGCCCGTCGACGAGCGAACGCACCCGGGTCGAGTCGGCGGCGCGCGCGCGAGCCACGCGCGCGACCTGGAGATAGGCGTTCGCCGGCGAGATGTCGGGGTCTAGTCCCGAGCCGGACGACGTCACCATGTCTGCCGGGATCTGACCTTTCACCGCGCCGTCGTTCTTGACCGCGCTGTCGACGGCCTGCTCGATCAGCGTGTCCGCCAACTTGCGGTCGGTCGGCCCCTTGTTCGTTCCCGAGGACGCCGTGGCATCGTAGCCGTTGCCGGCTGCCGACGGCCGCGAGTGGAAGTACTCGGGCCTCGTGAACGGCTGACCGATCAGCGCGCTGCCGACGACCTTGCCGTTGACGGTCACGATCGAGCCGTTCGCCTGGCGCGGAAACAGAAGCTGGGCGAGACCGGTGATGACGCCGGGATAGACCGCGCCGGTGATGACGCACAGGACGAGCGTCATCAGGAGGGCGGGGCGAATTTGCTTGCGGAGCATGGACATGGATGGAACCAGGGTCAGGACACGAGGTGCGACATCACGAGTAGCACGTCGATGAGTTTGATGCCGACGAACGGCACGACGAGCCCGCCGAATCCGTAGA
>CAVPOS010000014.1:0-286592 GCA_963707105.1 uncultured Gemmatimonadaceae bacterium | reverse complement strand
CGTTCACGGCGCTGTAGATCGCCGTCGTCGCGCCGACGCCGATGGCAAGCGTGAGCACGGCGACCGTCGTGAACGCTGGGCGACGCATCAGGCCGCGCGCGGCGTAGTGCAGGTCCTGCATCACGCTCTCGAGAAACTCGGTGAATCGCATGCGGCGCTCCCGGTGTTCGGCGGAGGTGTGGAGTTGGTGTCGCGCGTCGTCGAGTGATGCGCCGAGTCGGCGGATCGCCTCGGCGCGGGCTTCGTCGGGCGGCATCCCGCGCGCGACGAGGTGCTCGACGCGGTTGGCGATGAGCGCGTCGAGCTCGTCGTCGACGTCGCGCCAGGCGGCATCGCGCGTCCTCGGCGACAGGCGGAGCAGCCGGCGCACGCCGGGTCTCAAATCGAAACGCATCGGTGGGACTACTTGGCCGACTTGGCGCCGAGGATGGAGACGACGGCGTCGAGGTGATCGACGAGCCGCGCGGACTCGGCGCGCAGGTGCGTGCGACCGGCGGGTGTGATGCGGTAGTAGCGCGCGCGTCGCCCGTTCTTCGTCACACCCCATTCGGCGACGATAAGCCGCCGCTCTTCCATGCGGTGGAGCGCCTGGAGCAGCGCGGCGTCGTCGACCGCGACGCGTCCGGCGGATCGGTCCTCGATCCACGTGGTGATCTCGAACGCATGCATCGGCGTCCAGGACAACGTCTTGAGCACGAGCGGGTCGAGCGTCCCCTTGAGCAGCGCCATTCATCTCCTCCTAGTGTCTAGGGGTAGACACGAGGTAGAGCAAAAGGGTTGTCATTGTTGGGAGGCGCGCCGCGCCGAGGCTTCCCGAGGCGGTTTCCAAAGTGTTTGCCGCCGTTTGCCGGCTCCGCGAAATTCGCCCGGTTCCGCGAAATCCGTGGCAGTATCAATTCGTAGATCCTTATCAGGCGCGCATCGGCGTGTATGGAACTTGCGGGCGTCGGCGACCACGGAGCTCGATTGCGCAGTCCCCACACGCCACGACAGGAGCCGCCCATGTTCGAACACGCCAAACCGTTTTCCGGCTTTTCCGTGAACGACCTCGAAGAAGCGAGGAGGTTCTACCAGGACACGCTCGAGCTCGACGTGTCCGACGCGCCGATGGACCAGCTCGAGCTTCGCCTGGACGACGACACCCGCGTCTTCGTCTACGAAAAGCGGAACCACGAGCCGGCGACCTTCACCATCCTGAATTTCCCCGTTGACGACGTGGATCGGGCCGTGGATCAGCTGGCCGATCGCGGGGTGAAGTTCGAGGTATTCAAGGACGGCGACATCGCCACCGACGACAAAGGAGTCCATCGCACGGGCGGGCCGAAGATCGCCTGGTTCAAGGACCCGGCCGGGAACTACCTGTCGATCCTGGAAAACCGCCCGTCGTAGCCCCCCCCGATCACGCAAACCAAGCGCTAACACCGACTGTCTGAGCGAGCGGCTCCCTCCTCTCACCGCTCGCTCATGCTCCAGGACATTCGCTTCGCGATTCGAACGCTGGTCAAGGCTCCGGCGTTCACCATCACCGCCGTCCTCTGCCTCGCGCTGGGCATCGGCGTCAACGCGACGATCTTCAGCTGCGTCCGCGCGATGCTGCTACGGCCGTTCCCGTACCGCGATCCCGACGCGCTCGTCGCGATCGGCGAGGCGAACACGCCCCGGGGATGGCACATGAACACCGTGTCGTACCCGAATTTCCGAAGCTGGCAGGCGGACAATCGCTCGCTCAGCAGCGTCGGCATCTACACGGGGACCTCCTTCAACCTGGCGAGCGACGGCGGCGCCGAATACGTCCCGGGCGGCAACGTGTCGTGGACGATGTTTCGGACGCTCGGCATCGCGCCGGCGCTCGGCCGGGACTTCCGCGAGGAGGAGGACCGCGTCGGCGCGCCGGACGTGATCATCCTGAGCGACCGGCTCTGGCACGATCGGTTCGCCGGGCGAGCCGACGTCGTCGGGAAGGAAATTCTCGTCGACGGGGTGAAGAACACGATCATCGGCGTGATGCCGCCCGATTTCGAGTTCCCGAGCTCGGCGCGCGCGTGGACCACCATGCAGATGGACCCGATGAAGAATCGCGGGAACCACTCGTGGCAGGTGATCGGGCGGCTCAAGCCGAGCGTCACGATCGACCAGGTGCAGGCGGATCTGCGGCGCATCGCCGCGACGCTCGAGACGCAATACCCGCAGTCGAACACCGGTTGGGGCGTCGACGTGCAGAGCCTGCGCGACTTCCAGGTCGGCAACATCCGCCCGGTTCTGCTCATCATGATGGCGGCGGTCGGCTTCGTGCTCCTCATCGCGTGCGCCAACGTGGCCAACCTGCTGCTCGCCCGGGCGACGGCGCGGTCGAAGGAGATGGCCGTGCGCGTCGCCCTCGGCGCCGAAGCGTGGCGCGTGATGCGCCAGCTCCTCACCGAGAGCGTGCTCGTCGCGCTCGGCGGGGCGACGCTGGGTGTGGCGTTCGCGTACGCGCTGCTGCAGTGGATCAAGGCCAGCATTCTGAACGGCATTCCGTTCTGGATGCGCTTCACCATCGACGGACAAGTGCTGCTGTTCACCGCGGCGGTCGCCGTCGTCACGGGGCTGCTGTTCGGCATCGTCCCCGCGCTCCAGTCGTCGAACCCGAACCTCAACGAGACGCTGCGCGATTCCGGCACGCGAGGCGCGAGCGCGGGCCGGTCGCGGCAGCGATTCCGGAGCAGTCTCGTCGTCGGCGAGGTGGCGCTCTCGCTCGTCCTGCTCGTCGGCGCCGCGCTGCTCATTCGCAGCTTCCTGGGTCTCCAGAACATCAAGCCCGGGTTCGACGCCGACGGCCTCCTGACGATGCGCGTGACTCTCACCGGCCCGCGCTACGACTCGACGTACAAGCGGTTCGGCTTCTGGGATCGCTTCTCTGACGGATTTGAATCAGCGCCCCGGCGTGCGTGTCCGGCATCGATCACGAACAACGTTCCGCTGAGCGGAAACAACAACAACAGCTTCTTCACGCTCGAGGATCAGCCGACGCCGCTCGGCGCAGGAGCCGCTGCTCGAGATTCGTTGGGTGTCGCCGAAGTACCTGGAGACGATGCGCATCCCGCTGCGGCGCGGACGGATGTTCACGCAGCAGGAATGGGCCGACTCGCGGCGTCGCCGGACGCGTCGCGGTGGTCAACGAGTACATGGCGAACAAGTTCTGGCCGAAGGGAGACGCGGTCGGCAAGCGATTCAGGTTCGGCAGCGTGACCGATACGACGCGGAGATGGATCACGATCATCGGCGTCGCGGCCGACATCAAGCACAAGCAGTTGACCTCGACGCCGGACCTTCAGGGCTACATGCCCTACCGGCAAGGCGGCTGGACCTCGGCCGCGATCGTCGTGCGCGCGCAGGGCGACCCGGCGAGGATCACGAACACCGTGCTCGGCGCGCTCAAGCAGGCGGATCCGCTGCTGCCGGCGTATCGCGTGATGAGCATGGACGCGAGCATCACGCGGTCGTACTGGCAACAGGCGCTGTACGGAAAGCTGTTCGGCGTGTTCGCCGTCATCGCCGTCGTGCTCGCCGCGATCGGCGTGTACGGCGTCATCTCGTACGCCGTGTCGCAGCGGACGCAGGAGATCGGCGTGCGCGTGGCGCTGGGCGCGCAGCGAGGCGACGTCGTGCGGCTGATCGTCGGTCACGGCGCGATGCTCGGCGGACTCGGTGTGCTGATTGGTCTGGCCGGCGGCCTCGGAGTCACGCGGTTCCTGCGGACGCTGCTCTACGGCGTGTCGCCGTTCGATCCGGTGAGCTTCGTCGGCGTCGCGCTGCTGCTGACGACGATCGCGCTTGTGGCGAGCTACGTGCCGGCGAGGCGGGCGGCGAAGGTGGATCCGGTCGAGGCGCTGAGGTTCGAATAGCGCGCGCGAAGGCAAGCGCCGGGAGCGGTGAGCCGGGGCTTGGACCCGGCGAACACCGCTCGCGCAGCGCCTTTCAACGTTGCCTATCGAACTTCGTCGTCGACCGGAAGCGCGTCTCTCGTCGGACGGTCCGGGCGTACCGGCTGTCCCCGCACCGGCGGCGCAACTTCACGCGCAACCGTCATCTCGACCGGCCGATCGGTCGTGGCCGGCTCGGGGCCGAGCAGGTCGTCGAACATCTCGTGATAGTAGACCATCGCGCGTCGAAGTTCTTCCGTCGTGGCGGCGCCGCGACGATGGCGCTCGGCGACGTCGCGCGCGGCGCGATAGTTCCGCACGAAGCGCGCGTGGTGCACGGACAGATCCGCGGCGCGCTGCTCGAAATTCGCCACGGGATAGCCGCGCGTTCGCATGACGTCCATCACCAGCGAATCGGCGTGATTCACCGCTCCGCCGGGATCGTCGACGAACAATTCCTGAAGGTCGTGCCACTGCTGCTCGAAGAGCTCGCGCTGCTCCGCGAGGAGCGGGCGAATGTCGAGATTCTCGACGCGGTCTTTTCGCTTGGCGAGCTCGGCTTCCGCGTCCCGCCGGCTGCTCGCGTGGCGAACCGTGCGGTCGTACTCGCTTCCGTACTGCGCGCGAAGCGTGCTGGTCCGGTGACGTCTGTCGATGGCGTACCACGCGACGCCGATCACGACGACCGCCGCCGCGACGATGATTCCTATGATCATTGACGTGCTCATCACTGCCTCCCCACGCGGCAACGTCGCCGCGGTAGACGAAGGTCCACTTTCCGTGAGTGAGCAACGCACCTCCGGTGCCACTAAACGGCCGAACCGGCTGGCATCCGACGGTTCCGGCGAGCTAGGCGGTCAGCGGCTTGCAAGGGCGAGCCCTCACGGCGGCCGATTCGCTCGGCGTCGCTCCCGGCGGATTGATCTCCGCCGATAGTTGTGCGGTCTACCACTTTGGTGTACAATCGCCGGGTCCGCCACCTTCGACGGAGCCCCCGATGCCCGTTCGTACAGTCGCCACTCGAGTGTCCTGCACCGCCGCGGTCCTGGCGCGACTCGCGTTGCCCGCGATCGCGCTGCCCGGCCAGCAGCCGGCCACCGAGGGCACGCCGCCGATCCCGACGTTCGACAAGACCGAGACGATGGTCGCCATGCGCGACGGGGTGAAGCTGCACACGAACATCTTCGTCCCGCGCGGCTTCGCCGGCAATCTGCCGATCATCATGATCCGCACGCCGTACGGCATCGAGGGCGGCGAAGCGACGTTCCAGCGGTCCGTACGCCGAGCTGGCGCGCGACGGCTACATCTTCGTCCATCAGGACATCCGCGGGCGGTACAAGTCCGAGGGGCAGTTCGTGATGCTCCGCCAGATGCGCGACAAGAAGGACCCGAAGGCGATCGACGAAAGCACCGACACGTACGACACGATCGACTGGCTCATCAAGAACGTTCCGCACAACAACGGGCGCGTCGGGATGATGGGCGTGTCGTACCCGGGCTGGCTCACCGTCGTCGCGATGCTCGATCCGCATCCCGCGCTCAAGGCCGTGTCGCCGCAGGCGTCGCCGGCCGACATGTTCATCGGCGACGACTTCCACCACAACGGCGCGTTCCGGTTGAGCTACGGGTTCGAGTACGCGGTGATGATGGAGACCAACAAGGAGCGCGCGCCGTTCGCGTTCAACGACTCCGACACGTACGACTGGTATCTCAAGCTGGGGTCGTTGGCCCACGTCAACGAGACGTACCTGCACGGGAACATCCCCAGCTGGAACGACTTCGCCAACCATCCGAGCTACGACTCGTTCTGGCAGAAGCAGGCGGTCGCGCCGTACGTCGATCGCGTCAACGTGCCGACGCTGAGCGTGGCGGGCTGGTGGGACCAGGAGGACTTCTACGGTCCGATCAAGATCTACGAGCTGCTCGAGAAGCACGACACGAAGAATCTGAACTTCCTCGTCGTCGGCCCGTGGAATCACGGCGGTTGGAGCGGTCAGAGCGGCCGGCAGCTCGGCAACGTCGACTTCGGATCGGAGACGTCGCCGGAGTATCGTCGCGGCGTGCTCGCGCCGTTCTTCGCGTATTGGCTGAAGGGGATCGGCACGCAGAGTCTTCCCGAGGCGACGGTGTTCGAGGGCGGATCGAACACGTGGCAGAAGCGCTCGAGCTGGCCGCTCAAGACCGGCGTGACGCCCCGGCGCCTGTACGTGCAGGCCGATCGCAAGCTGTCGTTCTCACCGCCGGCCGATCGCTCGCCGAACGCCGCCGACTCGTTCGTGTCCGATCCGGCGAACCCGGTCCCGTATCGCCCGCGGCCGATACTGCCGACCTACGGGCAAGGCTCGACGTGGTCCCGCTGGCTGACCGACGATCAGCGCTTCCTTGCCAATCGTCCCGACGTGATCAGCTGGCAGACCGACCCGCTCGACGCCGACGTCACGATCGCGGGCGACATCACCGCGCATCTCTTCGCGTCGACGACGGGTTCCGACGCCGACTGGGTGGTCAAGCTGATCGATGTCTACCCGGACTCCGGCCAAGCCGACCAGAAGCTCAACGGCTACCAGCTCATGGTCGCGAACGACGTCTTTCGCGGCCGCTTCCGGAAGAGCTTCGAGCATCCCGAGGCGATCACGCCCAATCACGTCGACGAATACGTCGTCGACCTCCACACGCAGGATTACAAGTTTCGCAAAGGACACCGCATCATGGTCGAAGTGCAGAGCAGCTGGTTCCCGCTCATCGATCGGAACCCGCAGACGTACGTGACGAACATCTTCCAGGCGAAAGACTCCGACTTCAAAGCGCAGACGCATCGCATCTTCCGCAGCCGCGACGCGGCGACGCTACGTCCAAGTTTCCGTGGTGAACGCCGATGCGAAATGACGCGCTCCTGATCGCCGCGCTCGCGACGCTTCCTCTGGCGACGGCGGGCGGGCAGAAGGCCGCCGGGTGGGGCGCTCCGATTGGGCGGCGTTCGACCGTTACGTCGCGCAGGCCGCCCACGATTGGAAAGTGCCGGCACTCGCGATCGCGGTCGTGAAGGACGACTCGCTCGTCTTCGCCAAAGGCTATGGCGTGCTCGAGATCGGCAAGAGCCAGCGCGGCCGACGAGCACACGCGGTTCGCGATCGGATCGACGACGAAGGCGATGACCTCGGCGTCGCTCGCCATGCTCGTCGACGACGGGAAGCTGCACTGGGACGATCACGTCACCGACTACATCCCCGAGCTCCAGCTCTACGATCCGTACGCGACGCGCGAGCTCACCATCCGCGATCTGCTCACGCATCGCAGCGGGTTGCCGGGCACGGACCTCTTCTGGGCCCGATGGCACTACACGATGCCGGAGATCATTCACGGGCTGCGGTACATCAAGCCGGAATCGTCGTTCCGGTCGAACTGGTCGTATCAGAACGTGATGTATGCGTTGAGCGGCACGATCGTCGAGCGCGCGTCCGGAATGTCGTGGGAGGCGTTCGTTCGCTCGCGCATTTTCGGGCCGCTCGGCATGAACGAGACCGAAGCGCTGGTGTCCGAGATCGGCGGCAAGCCGAACGTCGCCGTGCCGCACTACGCGATCAACGACAGCATTCGGGTCGTTCCGATGCGCTCGACCGACGCCATCGCGCCGGCCGGCTCGGTGTGGTCGAGCGTGAGCGACATGTCGAAGTGGATGCGATTCGTGCTCGACAGCGGCCGCGTCGGATCCAAGCGTCTCATCAAGGCGTCGACGTTTCGTGAGCTGATCACGCCGCAGATTCGAGGCGCCGATGGAGGAATACCCGGCGCTTCAGCTTTCGCGGCCCGACTTCTTCAGCTACGGCTTCGGCTGGTTCATCCAGGACTACGCCGGCCAGCAGGTGTGGATGCACACCGGCAGCATCGACGGCATGTGCGCGATCATCGGCCTGATGCCGAACGAGCATCTGGGCGTCTACGTCCTCGAGAACCTCGATCACGCCGAGCTGCGGCACGCGCTCATGTATCGCGCGTTCGATCTGTACAACGCGGCCCCGGCCCGGCGCGCGATTGGAGCGCGGAGGTCAGCGCGCTGTTCGCTCGCCTGAGGCAGAGTGCCGGCCCGGTCGTACAAGCGGCGCAGCACGTAGAGCGCCCGGCGTCGGTCGCGATCGAGAAGTACGCCGGCACGTTCGTCGATTCGGCCTACGGCACGGTCACGGTCACGAACGCGAACGGCAAGCTGCGCGCGCGCGTCGTCACCGATCCGGAAGCGGAGTTGGATCACTGGGACGTCGACTCCTTCCGCACGCACGCCGCGAATCCGCGCGATCAGATCGCTCTGACGTTCACGCCCGACGGCGTCGGCGGCATTTCCGGCGGTTCGCATCGCGGGCGATCACGTTCGCGCGCGTGCGTCGATGACGCTGGCGCGCGCGACGCGCATGGATAGCTGCTCGCCGCCGCCGCCGCGTGCGGCGTCGCGTCGCGAACGTCGTCGTTGGGCGCTCAGACGGCGGGCACGGCGGGCTGTCCAACCCGGTCCGTCGCCGCACCCACATCGAGCGACACGCTCTACGACGTGGTGATTCGGAACGGCTGCGTCCTGGACGGCAAGGGCAACCCGACCGTTTTCGCCGACGTCGCGATCAAGGACGGCCGCTTCGCGAAGATCGGCAAGATCACGGCGCGCGGGCGCACGGAGATCGACGCCGCCGGCAAGTACGTGAGCCCGGGCTGGATCGACATGATGGATCAGTCGGGCGGCGTCCTTCCGCGCAACGGCCTCGCCGAAAACAAGCTGCGCGAGGGCGTGACGACGGCGATCGGCGGAGAAGGCGGCACGCCGGTGCCCGCGGGCCGCGTCGCCGAGTACTTCGCGACGCTCGAGCGCCAGGGGATCAGCATCAACTTCGGCAGCTACTTCAGCGAGACGCAGGCACGCGTCGCCGTACTGGGAATGTCGGCGCGCAAGCCGAACGCGGCCGAGCTGGATCGCATGCGCGCGATCATGGACACCGCCATGCTGGGCGGCGCGATGGGGATGACGACGGCGCTGATCTATCCGCCGTCGAGCTACTCGACGACCGACGAGTTGGTCGAGGTCGCGAAGGCGGCCGCGAAATACGGCGGCACGTACGCGAGCCACATGCGCGACGAAGGGCAGGGCGTGATCGGCGCGATCAACGAGCTCGTCACGATCAGCGAGAAGGCGGGACTCCCCGCCGAGATCTTCCACCTCAAGGTCGCGTACCAGCCGGGGTGGGGCGTCTTGATGGATTCCGTGCGCCTAGTCGTCGACGCGGCGCGCGCGCGTGGCGACGACATCGCGGCGGACATGTACGTCTACACGGCGGGCGGCACGGGGCTCGAGGCCACGATCCCGAGTTGGGCGCAGGAGGGCGGCACCGACTCCCTCAAGGCGCGTTTAGCGAATCCTCAAATCCGCGCTCGCCTCAAGCGCGAGGTCACGACCGGGTCCGGAAGGATGGTGGAACATCATCCAGTCGGCCGGCGGCTGGACGGGCATCGTCCTCGTCAACGCGCGGAACCCGGCGAACGCGAAATACGAGCAGCAGACGATCGCGCAGATCGCGCGCGAGCAGAACAAGGATCCGGCCGACGCGGCGTGGGATCTCGTCGCGCAGGGCAGCGGGCGCGTGATGGCGATCTACCACATGATGGGCGAGCCGGACATCGAGACCGCGCTGCGATTCCCGTGGACGAGCATCGGGAGCGACGCCGGCGCCGTCGCGCAGATCGGCGCGCCCGACGCGACGGGCCTGCCGCACCCGCGCAGCTTCGGCAACTTCCCGCGCGTGATCGCGAAGTACGTCAAGCAGCGCAACGTGCTCACGCTCACCGAAGCGATCCGCAAGATGACCGGCTGGCCCGCCGCGCGCATGCGGCTCGCCAATCGCGGAACGATCGACGTCGGCAACTGGGCCGACGTGACGATCTTCGACTACGACACGATCGAAGACAAGGCGACGTACGAGAAGCCGATGGAATTCCCGACGGGCATCGAGTGGGTCCTGGTGAACGGCGTCGTGACGATCGACCGCGGCAAGCACACCGGTGCGAAGGCGGGCAAAGTGCTCTGGGGTCCGGGGACGGCGCTCAAACAGTGATCAGCCCCGAATACCTCCCGTGCGGCTCAAGCCGTTCTGGCATCAACGATTGTACACAGACACAAACGGACTGAACGGACACAAACGGACGAACGGCAAAAACAAAATCTTGGACTGCCTTGGTTGATCATAATCGAGGCATCACTCGAATCGCAGTCTCCGTCAGTCGTTTGCAGTCCGTTTGTGTCCGTTCATCCGTTTGTGTCTGTTTCACCCCGTTACGGCCGTTGGAGCGACGTTCTCCCTCGAGATCAATCCTAGTGCTGCGGCGGTTTGACGCGGTCGATCGGCGCGGGCCGAGCGACGCGCGTCGGCGGATGCTCGTTGAGGAGCTTCAAGGCCTCCTGCACCGCGCGCTCGAGCTGCGGATCGTGGCCCTTCGCGACCTCGGCGGCCGAATACTCGACCTGGATCTCGGGCGTAATGCCCTGGTTCTCCACGGCCCAGTGTCCGCTCATATCATAGAACGCTAAGCTCGGCGCCGTGATGCCGCCGCCGTCCATCGTCGGAGGCGTGCCGGTCGTGCCGACGAGCGCGCCCCACGTGCGCGTGCCGACGAGTGGGCCGATGTGGCGCATCTGGAAGTAGTAGGGAAGGGCGTCGCCGCCGGAGCCGGCCGACTCGTTCACGATCATCACCTTGGGACCGTAGATGCCGGCCGCCGGCGTCGTGTATGTCCGGCCGTCGCGCATCGCGAAGTAACCCATCGGCTTTCGATCCAGCTCGTTCACGATGTAGTCGGCGACGAGCCCGCCGTGGTTGTATCGCTCGTCGATGATCGCGCCGTCCTTGCCCTGCTGCGAGTAGAAGTAGCGCGTGAACGCCTGATAGCCCGGGATCGACGTGTTCGGCAGCCAGACGTACGCGAGCTTGCCGTGCGAGAGCTCGTCGACCTTGCGGCGATTGTCCTCGATCCATGCCCGCGTGCGCAATCCGTCTTCGCTCGCCACGGGAACGACCGTCACGACGCGCGATCCTTCGGTCGTCGGCGCGCCGTTCACGCGAATCGCGATCTGATGACCGGCCGTTCCCTCGAACACCGAGTACACGTTCGTCGGCGGCGTGACCGGGCGGCCGTTCACCTCGAGCAGATAGTCGCCTTCCTTGACGTCGATGCCGGGCGCGCTGAGCGGCGCTCGAAGATCGGGATTCCAGTTCTCACCGGTGTAGACGCGGTGGATGCGATAGTGGCCGTTCTCCACCGTGTAGTCGGCGCCGAGGAGCCCGACGCTCACCGGCGCGTCGCTCGGCACGTCGCCTGGGCCGGTGATGTACGAATGTCCGACGACCAGCTCGCCGCCGGTCTGCGCCATCAGGTAGCTCAGGTCGGACCGATGGTTCACGAACGCGACGAGCGGCTCGTACTTCGTCTCGACGGCCTTCCAATCCGCGCCGTGGAGCTTGGCGTCGTAGAAGAACTCGCGCTGCTGCCGCAGCCCTTCGTGGAAGATCTCCGCCCACTCGGCGCGCGGATCGATCCAGCTCTCGAGCGCCGCGACGTTCATCGCGCCGTCGCCGACCTTCGCCGGTCCCGCGGTCGGGACGATGCCCCAGCGCGCGCCGCGCGCCGACGCCGGCGGAGTAGAGCAGCTTCTTTCGGTCGGCCGACAGCGTGAACGATCGAATTCCCTCGAGGAACGTCGACGCGCCACCGGGCCCGGCGGCCGGAGCGCCCGGCAACCGAAGCTGGTAGCGCTGGAGGCGAATCGAGGCTCGGCCGCTGCCTTCGGTGACCGTCTCCGAGTAGAAGATCGTCCCGGCCGGGCCCGCGGCGAGGTCGCCGTAGTCGGCGGCGGGCACGTCGAGGCTGAGTATCCGCTGGCCGATGTTCGCGAAGTCGACGCGCAGAATCGAATCGGGCTTCGCGCGCGGCGCGGGCGCACCCGCGGGTTCGTCGCCCGTCTCGGGCAGGAGCGGCGACGGGTCGTTCGCGCTGAGCACCGCGAGATACACCGAGCGCCGCGACGGGCGATCGACGGCGCTCATCTCGACCCAACCGGACCTCGGACCGTAGTCGGTGCTGGCGAGGAAGTAGAGATACTTGCCGCTCGCGTCGAAGCTCGGCGACGTGGCGTCGGCGAGCGCGTCGGTGAGTTGCCGAGATTGCTGCTCGGCGAGCGAGCGCACGAAGACGGCGCGCATGTGGCTGTCGAGGCTCTTCGTGTACGCGACCCATCGCGAGTCCGGCGACCAGGTCGCCTGGAAGCTGCGGCCCGGCGTGTTGTACTCGTCCTCGTCGAGCTTCGTCGCTTTGCCCGTCGCGACGTCGACGGTCCACAGGTTCAGATGGTTGTCGTCGACGAGCAGCAGCTTTCCGTTCGGCGACCAGTCGAGCTCCGAGAAATAGCCCGAGCCGGGGAGCGGGATCGCGCGCGGCGTGCTGAGGCCCGACTGGTCGGCGATCATGAGCTGGTCGTCGCCCTTCGCGTCGGAGAGCCACGCGAGCTGCGCGCCGTCGGGGGACCACACCGGGTTTCGATCGTGCGCGCCCGGCGACTTCGTCAGGTTGCGCCAATCACCCTTGTCGGCCGGAACCGTGAAGATGTCGCCGCGCGCCTCGAACGCCGCGCGCACGCCGGTGGGCGAGAGGCTCGCGTCGCGGATCATGCTCGCGACGCGCTTGAACTGCGGCCGAGCCCACGGGAAGTCGCCGACGACGTCGATCGCGAGCGCTTTGGATTGGCCGGTCTTGATGTCGAAGAGGTGGATGACGCCGTTCTGCTCGTAGACGATCGCGTCCGATCCGGCGGACGCGTTCATGATGTCGGCGTCGTCGTGGTGCGTCAGCTGCTCGAGCTTCTTCGTCGCGAGGTTGTACGAGAACAGGTTGCGCGTGTAGTTGCGGTCGGAGAGGAAGTACACCGTGTTGCCGATCCACATCGGGTCGCTGTCGTTGCTGTTCTGCCACGGCAGCTTCTCGACGGCGTTCGTCGCCAGGTCGATGATGCTGATCGGGTGCACGCGGCCGCCGCGATAGTGGCGCCACATGCTCATCTCGTACCAGTCGGGAATGAACGCCGTCGAGATCTCTTCGAAGGCGACGCGCGCTCCGTCGGGAGAGTGCGTGCCGGTGAACGCGCGCGGCATCGGGAGAGCCTCCTCGAAGCCGCCGGTCGCGGGGACGGTGAACATCCGGAAGTACGAGGATTGCGGCGCGCTCGCGCGGTCGCTGGCGAAGACGACGCGCTTTCCGTCGGGCGTCCATCCGCGGGCGCGGTCGTTTCCCGGGTGGAAGGTGAGTCGTGTCGGTTCGCCGCCGGCGGCCGAGACGACGTAGACGTCGGTGTTGCCGTTCGACGTGCGGCTGAACGCGATGTGCGATCCGTCGGGAGAGAAGTGCGGATCCGTCTCGACGTCGGGCGTCGCGGTGAGCCGGCGCGCCGGGCCGCCGGCGCGCGTCGTGACCCACAGGTCGCCGCCGTACTCGAAGGCGACCGCGTTGCCGTTGATGGCCGGATGGCGGAGCAAGCGGGTGCCTTGAGCGGCGGCGCCCGAGGCGGCGAGGAGGGCGGCCCCGGCGGCGAGCGGAACGAGTCGGCGTGACATGCGATCTCCAGAGGGAAGGGCGGCCGCGCGAGGCGCGGCGGTGTACAGCTTTGGTATGCCTGCACGGCGACGGCGACGCCGCCGGTACGACGACGTCGACTAGGAGCGGCGGTCGGACGGACGCGCGCCGTTGCCGTCCGCGCTCCGTCTCCGCCCCACAAGTGCCAGCTGCCGCGCTCTCCGTGCTCGGCGATCACGTTCGACAAGCGCACGGCCGCGTTCTGCCAGTTCGTTTCCACGGCGTGCTGCGCGCCGCGGCGATCGCCCTTGGCGATGGCGGCGGTGATCGACTCGTGTTCCTTCACCGACGTGGGGAGCTCGTCCAGCAACACGTTCACGTACAGGCGGGCGTAGCGCTCGCTCTGCGGCTTGATCGCGCGGTGCAGCGCGACGACGCGCGGTCCCGCGACGCCCTCGACGTACGTGGCGTGGAACTGCAGATCGAGATCGAACAGCCGCGCCGGAGACGCCTTGGTCTTCGCCGCGACGGCGAGCGCGCTGTTGACCTCGCGCAAGCGCGCGACGAGCTGGCGGCGCTGCTCCGTCGGCAGCGACGCCGCTTCGCTCGCCGCCAGTCCCTCGAGGTGCCCGACGATGAGAAATACTTCGCGGCCGTCGCCGCGCGTGAGCGGCGTGACGATCAGCCGCTGGTCGCCGGCGCGCCCGACCGACGCGACGAGCCCTTCCTGCTGCAGTCGGTGGAGCGCGCTGCGGATCGGGGTCCGGCTCAATCCCATCCTGGCGACGACGGCGCGCTCGGCGATGCGGGCGCCGGGCGGCAGTTGTCCGGAAATGATCAGGGATCGCAGCTCGGTGTAGACGCGCGTGACGTTGTCGGGCGCGTCGTGGCCGCGCGGCGGGACGCGCGGTCGGCGAGCGATGTGTCGAGGCGGCGCGAGCGGCGGACGACGCGCGGCGCGGTTTCGGGGAAGGCACGCCGGAATTGTAAGGCGGCGGCGAGGGCATGAGCAAGATGGAAGTGACCGCCCTTGACGAGCGCGGGTTGGTATACCACAATGGTCGATCCAAACGGCGTGCCTGGTTCGTGACCTCGCCGTCCGACCCCCGTTACGTCGCGGCTCGCCGTTCGCGTCGCCCCCAGACCCGCCCCTCCGCCTCTCTGAATGCTGCGCATCGGCCGCGTCACCCTCCGCGAAATCCAGCTCGCGCTCAAAGAGCCGTTCCGGATCTCGTCGGGCGTCATGTCGACGCGCCGCATTCTGCTGCTCGAGCTCGAGGACGAGAGCGGCGCGACCGCGTGGTCGGAGTGCGTCGCCTTCCAGCTCCCGATCTATACGCCCGAGACCGTCGACACCGCGTGGCTCGCCATCCGCGAGTGGCTCGCGCCGCGAATCGTCGGCCGCGCCGCTGCCGCATCCCTCCGCGGTCCACGACATCCTCGCCCGCGACATCCGCGGACACAACATGGCGAAGGCCGCGCTCGAGATGGGGTGCTGGGGACTCGCCGCCGAGCTCGAGCGCGTCCCGTTGTCGGCGATGCTCGGCGGCACGCGCGACCGCGTCCCGACCGGAATCTCGCTCGGCATCCAGTCGTCGCCGGACCGCCTCGTCGATCGCGCCGTCGACGCCGTCGCGGCGGGCTACCGCAAGGTCAAGCTCAAGATCCAGCCGGGACAGGACGTCGCGTACGTGCACGCGGTGCGCGCCGCGCTCGGCGCCGACGTCGAGCTCATGGTCGACGCGAACGCCGCGTACTCGATCGACGACGCCGCGCACCTCGCCGCGCTCGACGCGTTCGACCTGGTGATGCTCGAGCAGCCGTTCGGCGCCGACGCGTCTGTTGCAGCTCGCCGAGTTGCAGCGGCGGATGACGACGCCGATCTGCCTCGATGAGTCGATCGTCGACGTCACCCGCGCGCACGACATGATCGCGCTCGGCAGCGGACGGATCATCAACATCAAGCCGGGACGAGTCGGCGGCTTCTCCGCGTCGATGGCGATCCACGACGTGTGTCGCCACGCCGGAGTTCCGGTCTGGTGCGGCGGGATGCTCGAGAGCGGGATCGGCCGCGCGTACAACGTGGCGCTCGCGTCGCTGCCGAACTTCTCGCTGCCCGGCGATCTGAGTCCGAGCGCGCGCTACTGGGCGCGCGACATCGTGTCGCCCGAATGGACGATGGACGCGAACGGGATGGTCGCCGTGCCGCGCGACCGGCCGGGCCTCGGCGTGGACGTCGACGTCGAGATGATCGAGTCGCTCACGGTGCGCGCCGAGGTCGTCCGCGGCGGCGACGCGCTGGTGGCCGTATGACCGCCGCGACGAAAGACGCCGGCGGCGGGGGGCTGCGGCGAACGCTCGGGTTCACCGACCTGCTGCTGCTCACGCTCGGCACGGTGATCGGCTCCGGCATCTTCATCGTGCCCGGCGTCGTGCTCAAGCAGACGCAGGGACATCTCGGCGTCGCGCTGCTCGTGTGGATCGTCGGCGGCGTCGTGTCGTTTCTCGGCGCGCTCACGTACGCCGAGCTCGGCGCGATGACGCCCGAGGCCGGGGGGCTGTACGCGTACATTCGCGACGCGTTCGGCCCGCTGCCCGCGTTTCTCTATGGTTGGACGAGCTTTCTCGTCATCGCCAGCGGCTCGGTCGCGACGCTCGCCGTCGCGTTCTCCGCGTATCTGGGCCAGCTCGTCCCGATCGGCCCCGTCGGCGCGAAGGTGGCGTCGACGCTGATGATCGTCGTGATCACGGTCGTGAACGTGCGCGGGACGCGCCAGAGCGCGACGGTGGAGAACTCGGCGACGACGATCAAGGTCGGCGCGCTGTTGCTGATCGGACTCGCCCTCGTCGTCGCCGGGCACGCGTGGCCCGCTCCCGCGACGCTGCTGGCCGCCGGCGCTCACGTCGTCCGTGGTGTCGGGTTTCGGCGCGGCGATGATCGGCGTGTTGTGGGCGTACGAAGGTTGGCAGTACGTCACCTTCTCCGCGGGCGAGACGCGCGATCCGCAGCGCGTTTTCCCGCGCTCGATCGCCGTCGCGACGTTCGCGCTGATCGTTCTCTACCTGTTGGCGAACGTCGGGTACGTCGCGGCGATCGGCCCCGCGGCCGCGTCGCAGAGCGGCCACGTCGCCGCCGACGCCACGGCGGCGGTATTCGGCTCGTTCTCCGGGCAAGCTGCTGAGCGTTCTCGCGCTCGTGTCGATCTTCAGCGCGACGAACGGCCTCGTGCTGACGGCGCCGCGGCTCTACTTCGCGATGGCGCGCGACGGGCTGTTCTTCGCGCGCATCGCCAAGGTGAGCGAGCGTTTCGGCACGCCCGGCGTCGGCGATCGTGTTGTTGTCGTGCTGGTCGGTGCTGCTCGCGCTCACCGGCACGTTCGAGCAGCTGCTCACCTACGTCGTGTTCGCCGGCTGGATCTTCTACGGCCTCGGCGCGCTCGCGGTGTTCGCGTCGCGACGCCGCTCGCCGAACGCGGTGCGTCCGTTCCGGACGCCCGGCTATCCCGTCACGCCCGTGCTCTTCGCGCTCGCCGCGGCGCTGCTCGTCGGCAACACGCTCTTCGAGCAGACGCGCCAGGCGGCGATCGGGCTCACCGTCGTCTTGCTCGGAACGCCGGTCTACTTCCTCTGGCGTTCGCGTCGTCGCGAAGTGGAACCGGCGTTCTCGTCGTGAATCGTCAGTCGGACGTGTTTACCATCAATGGAGGAACGGATGCGAGCTCTCGTTGATCAGTGCCTGCGTCGCAGGCTCTTGATCCTGGCGTCCCTGGCGATCGCGACGATGCGATTCGTCGGCGCGCCGGTCGACGCACATGCACAAGCACAGACCGGCATCGTCGTCGGTCGCGTGACCGATGCCCGCTCGGGCGACGCGGTCGCGGGAGCGAGTCTGCAGGTCGAAGGCACGCGCCTCGGCGCGGTCACCGGTCAGGACGGCCGGTATCGCATCGTCGGCGTGCCGACCGGCACGCGAACGATCGTCGTGCTGCGGCTCGGCTATTCGTCGAATCGGCAGGCGGTCACGGTCGCGGCGGGCGCGACGGTCACGCACGAGGTCGGGTTGGCGCCGAGCGCGGTCGTCGCTCGACCAGATCGTCGTGACCGGGACGGCGGGCGAGAGGAGCGACGCTCGATCGGCAACGCCGTGTCGACGATCGATGCGTCGACCGAGATGGCGAAGGCTTCGCCGCCCGACATCGCGAACCTTCTGAGATCGCGCGCGGCCGGGCGTCGACATTCAGCCGATCAGCGGTCGCATCGGCGCCGGACCGTCGATTCAGATCCGCGGACCGAGCAGCATCGGTCTGACGAACAATCCGCTGATCTACATCGACGGCGTCCGCGTCAACAACGCGACCGAACCTGGGACCGGCCGGCATCACGGGCGGTCTCGGCGCGCAGGGCAACCCGGTCGAGAGCCGGATCAACGACATCAACCCCGACGACATCGAGAGCATCGAGATCATCAAGGGTCCCGCCGCGGCGACGATCTACGGAACGGAAGCGGCGAACGGCGTGATCCAGATCATCACGAAGAAGGGCGCGTCGGGACGAGCGCAGTTCGCACGGACGATCACGGGAGGTCCGATGTACTTCCGCGACGCCGCGGGCCGCGTGCCGACCAACTACGACAAGGACAAGTCGGGCAACATCGTTCCGTGGAACGGCGTGCAGGCGATGGCGGACAGCGGCACGCCGATCTTCAAGACGGGCCTCGAGCGCCACTACTCGACGGCGGTCGTCGGCGGACGTGGATCAGCTGCGCTACTACGCGTCGCTGGATACCAGAACGACTATGGCATCGAGCCGAACAACCTCCAGCGCGACTTCAACGCGCACCTGAACCTCAGCACGCCGCTCGGCACGACGACCGACGTGTCGACGAGCCTCAACTTCATCGACATGTCGACGCACCTCGGCGCGGACGTCGGGGCGTCCGCGCTGCTCGGCGCCGATGGTCGGCCATTCGCTGCTCTTCCCGGCGGCGTCGCGGGTTTCTATCCGGGCTTTCCGCCGCGTCCCGCAGACGCTGTACGACAACGCCACGGGGCTCAACCGGTTCACGGGTAGCACGACGTCAACAACCAGCTCACGCGGTGGTTCACGCAGCGCGCGCGTGTTGGGGCTCGACTACACGGACCAGGACGACCGCGCGATCGAACACTTCGCGCCGCCACAGCTGGCGGCGATCCTGCGCCCGCCGCGGCGGGCGGCCGCCTCGGTCAAACGCTGCGACGCACGACCCTGATCACCGCGGACTACTCGGGAACCGCGAAGGCCGAACTGACGCTCCGCTCTCGTCGCGTCGACGTCGGTCGGCGGGCAGTTCAACAATACGGAAGCCAACCAGAGCTTCCTCGGCGGCCAGGGTTCCCGGCGTCGGGCGTCGAGACGGTATCCGCCGTCGCAGCGGTGGCCGCGACGCAGTCGCAGACGATCAACACGACCATCGGCGGCTACGTGCAGGAGCAATTCGCCTGGCGCGACCGGCTCTTCCTCGCCGGCGCCGTGCGCGTGGACAACAACAGCGCGTTCGGCCAGGACTTCAAGTGGGTGACGTATCCCAAGGCCAGCGCTTCATGGGTCGTGAGCGACGAGCCGTTCTGGAACTGGGGCAGACCGCATCAACACGCTGCGCCTGCGCGCCGCGTACGGCGCGGCCGGGCGGCAGCCCACGGCGTTTTCCGCGCTGCAAACGTTCACGCCGGTCGTCGGCCCGAACGGCACGAACGCGGTCACGCCGGGCAGCTCGGGCAACACCGATCTGCGGCCGGAGCGCGGCGCGGAGACGGAGCTCGGATTCGAGGCCGGCCTCTCAACCGATTGAGCTTCGACTTCACGTACTACAACAAGACGACGCACGAACGAGATCGTCGAGCCAGCCGGTCGCGCCGTCGACCGGGTTCTCCGGCAGCCAGCTCACCAACCTCGGCAAGGTCGACCAACAACGGCATCGAGCTCGAGGCGAGACTTCAGGCGATCACGCGGCGGACTTCAGCTGGGAGATCACCGGCAACCTCACGACCGATCAACAACGTGATCAAGAGCAACATCACGAACACGATCCGACCACGGGGCAGTACAACATCGTCGGCTATCCGATCGGCGGCTCTGGTCGCGCCGCGTCGTCTCGGCCGACCGCGATCCGACGACCGGTCTGGCGATCAACGTGATGTGCGACGCGGAGCTCGGCAAGGCGCCGGTCGCGCTGCGCGACGGCGCCGTTCGTGTACATCGGGAACGCCGACGCCGAAGTACGACGGTCTCGTCGGCAACACCTTCATGATCGGCAAGTCGCGGCGCTTCTACGCGCTCGCTCGACTTCAAGGCGCGGCCACCAGTTGTGGAACCAGCAGGAGGAGATTCGCTGCGCGGTCTCGCCGGCGCGCCGCTCTGCCGCGCGAACTACTTCCCGCAGGAGTACTCACCGAGTACCTGGCCGAGGCCGGCCTCGTCCGCGCCGTCGGGCAACACCGTCGACCAGTACATGCAGGACGCGTCGTTCGTCAAGCTGCGCGAGCTGTCGGCGACGTACTTCATTCCGAGCCGCTTCCTCCGCGTGACGAACCCGTCGATCACGCTTCGCCGCCCGCGAGCTCCACACGTGGACCAACTACCGCGGCCTCGATCCCGAAGGCGCCGCGCAGAGCGGCCACGACGCAAAACGGCGCCACGGCGATCGATCAAGGTGTGACACCGCCGCTCACTCGCTTCATCGTGACCCTCAACTTCGCCTGGTGACCCATGCGACGAACGCTAGCCCTCGGCTCGCGCTGGTGGCGGTCGCCGCGTGCAGCGATCTCACGACGCTCACCGCAATCGAACCCGGCGCGCTCTCCGCGGCGACCGTCTACACCCCGATCAACGCGCAGCTTTCGTGAACGGCGCGATCAGCGACTTCGAATGCGCGTTCTCACGATACGTCGTGGGCAGCGGCTCTTCACCGACGAGCTGTCCGATTCCTTCTCGTACGCGGCCAACTTCGACTACGACCGGCGCACGCTGACGAACGGCCGTCTATGGCACGGGCACCTGCGGCGCCAACCAGCAGCCGCCGATCTACACGACGCTCTCGGTCGCGCGCCGTCGGCCGACACGGCGATCGCCTAGCTGAAGGAGTGGACCGACGCGGAGATGCCGACCGGCGTCAACCGAACGAAGCTGATCGGCCAGGCCTACGCCTACGCCGGCTACAGCTCGTCCTGCTCGGCGAAGGCATGTGCACCGCCGCGATCAACGTCGGGCCGGAGCTTCACGCCGGCGCAGCTCTTCGCCGAGGCGAAGTCGCGCTTCGACTCGGCGATCGTCGCGGCGACGACGGCGTCCGACCCGACGACCGTGAGCTTCGCGACGCTCGGACGGGCCCGACGCAGCTCGATCTGGGCAACGCGGCCGCGGCCGGAACCGACGCCGCGACGATTCGCCGCGAGTTCGTCGCCAACATGTCGACCGACGGCTCAACGTCCGCCGCGAGAACTTCTCGTTCCTCACGATCAACAGAACACTTGGCCACGGTCGATCCGTCGTTTCGCGGGCTGACCATCAACGGCGCGCCGGATCCGCGCGTCGCGGTGACGAACGGGCAAGAACGGAACCGCCCCGGCACGCCGATCTGGACGCCCGACAAGTATCCCGCTTTACCACCGCCATGCCGATCGCGCGGTACGCCGAAGCGCAGCTGATCGTCGCCGAAGCGAAGGCCGCGGCGAACGATCTCACGGGCGCTCGGCGGCGATCAACGCGGCGCGCGCGACGCACACGGGCTTGCCGGCGTTCAGCGCGACGGGCCAGACGGCGGCGCACGCTCAAGGCGCAGATCATCGAAGAGCGCCGTCGCGAGCTGTTCCTCGAGGGCCATCGCCTCGGCGACTTTCGGCGGTAACCTCGCATTCACGCCGGCGGCCGGCACGGCGTATCCGGGCGGCGGGACTATGGCACGCAGACCTGCTTCCCGCTGCCGGACGTCGAGCGGATCAACAACCCCAACATCGCGAAGACTCCGTGACCACACTTCGATCATTGCGCCCGGCGAGCGCGGCTCGCCGGGGCGATCGTCGCCCTCTGCGCGGCGTTCGCTCGAGCGCAGGAGCCGTTTCCGAACTCGACGCGTACATCGCGAAGGCCGTTCAGACCTGGAAGATCCCGGGGATGAGCGTGGCGATCGTGCGCAACGACTCCGTCATCTACACGAAGGGCTTCGGGACGTTGTCCGCGCAGAGCCACGCGCCGGTCAACGAGCAAACGCTGTTCGAGATCGGGTCGAGCTCGAAGGCGTTCACCGCGACGCTGGTCGCCATGCTGGTCACCGACGGCAAGATGCGCTGGGAGGATCATCTCACCGATACCTCCCGGGCTTCAAGCTGTACGACCCGGTCGCGAACGAAGGAGTGACGCTTCGCGACGCGCTCACGCACCGCAGCGGGATCGCGCGCGGCGAGTTGGTGTGGCTCGGTTCCGGCTTCTCGCGCGACGAGATTCTGCATCGCATTCGATTTCTCAAGCCGGAGTCGCCGTTCAGATCCAAGTATTCGTATCAGAACATGATGTTCCTCGCGGCCGGCCAGGCGGCCGGCAAAGCGGCCGGCAGCAGCTGGGACGCGCTCTCCCGCAGCGAATCTTCGGCCCGCTCGGCATGACGTCGTCGGTCACGACGTCGAAGGGTCTCGCTACGACCAACGTGGCGCGGCCGCACGCTGCGGAGACTCGGCGGTGGTCGAACCGATGTTCGACGGTGACAACATCGGGCCGGCGGGAGCGATCATGTCGAACGCGAAGGACATGGCGCAGTGGCTGCGCTTTCAGTTGAACGACGGCGTGGTCAACGGAAAGCGGCTGGTCAATTCGGCGGCGCTTCGCGAGACGCACTCGCCGCAGATCCTCGCAGTGGCGGGCGCTCCGCCCGCGGGGCGCGGCGGCGACCCTGCCGCGCGCGACTCGTTTCCCGTCACGCACTTCAGCTCGTACGGGATGGGCTGGTTCGTCGAGGACTACCACGGTCAGCTCATGTGGCAGCACGGCGGCAACACCACCGGCATGACGGCCGCGGTCGGAATGCTGCCGGAGAAGCACATCGGCGTCGCCGTGTTGAGCAACATGCAGAGCGCGCAACTGCCGGCGATCGTCATGCACTACATCTTCGACCGCGCGCTCGGCTTGCCGATGAGGGACCTGAGCGCCGAGGCGTACGAACGCTATCTCGTGCAGCGGCGTCGCGCGGATTCGGTCACAGCGGCGCAGGCCGCCGAGCATCCGAAGGACGCCAAGCCGCCGCTGCCGCTCAACGCGTTCGTCGGGACGTACGCGGACAGCCTGTACGGCGACGCGACGGTGTCGATCGTCGAAGGTCAGCTCGAGCTGCACCGCGGCGACTGGCACGGCGTGCTTCAGTACTGGAACGCGAACAACTTCCGATGGGTCCTTCCTCCCGGCTCGCCCACCGGCCCGATGAACATCAAGTTCGAGATCGCGCCGGACAACACGGTCACCGGGCTGTGGTTCGGCATCGGCGGTGACGTCACGCTGCTCGGGAAGAAAGCCGCGGGCCGAGGCGGTCGCGGTGGACGCGGAGGAAGCGGCTCGTGATTCGCGTCGCCTCGGCGTGACTCTGTGTTCGTCCGTCGCGGTCGCCGCGTCTACGGCGACCGCCGGAGCGCAGACGCAGATTCCGCCGTCGGTCGAATTCAGCGTGCCCAAGCCGCCGACGGTCGCGCTCAGCGACTCGGGGGCGTTTCTGTCGTACGAGCTTCACGTCACCAACCTCACGCCGGCGGCGATGTACCTGCGCCGCGTCGAGGTGCTCGACGCCAACAGTCACGCTTCCGTCTTCACGCTCGCGGACAGCGCGCTGATTCGCGCGCTCACGCGAGTCGCGCCGCCGACGTGCCGCGCCACCGATACAACCAGTCGCCCGGCCGTCGAGTGTCTTCCCGCGTCGGAGCGCGCGCAGATTCCCGCGGGGGTTCGCGCGTACGTCTATCTCTGGATTCCCGTCGACGCGAACCATCCGCCGGCCAAGCTGAGTCATCGTCTCACCTTCAAGCGGACCGGCGCCGATTCGAGCGACGTCGTGCTCGAGGGAACGACGATTCCGTCGCGACCGACCTCGCGGTCATCTCGGCGCCGTTCCACGGAGAGTGGGCGGCGTTCAACGGCCCGTCCAACTCGTCGGGACACCGGCGCCTCGTGCTCGGACTCGACGGACACACGGCGATCGGCCAACGGTTCGCGATCGATTTCCTCCAGCTCGATTCGACCGGCAGCTCGCACCACGGCGATCCGCTCAAGAACGAGAACTACTACGCGTACGGTACGCCGCTGATGGCGGTCGCAGACGGCGTGATCGCCGCGACAAAGGACAGCATCCCGCAGAACGTACCCGGCGCCGCCTCGCGCGCCGTGCCGATCACGATGACGACCGTCGGCGGCAACTACGTCGCGATCGACATCGGGCAGCGGGCGGTACGCGCTCTACGCGCACGTCCAGCCGGGATCGTTGCGCGTCAAGGTCGGCGACCGCGTCAAGCGCGGCCAGGTCATCGCGCTGCTCGGGAACTCCGGTAACTCGACCGAGCCGCACGTACACTTCCAGATCGCCGACGGCCCGACGTTTCTGTCATCGGAAGGCATACCGTACGCGATGAACTTCGACGTTGTCGGAAATTGCGGCGTCTCGGTGAACGACGGGCAGGCCGCGATCAAGTGCTCACGCCACGCCCCCGTCGCGGTGAAGGGCGGCGTCCCAATACAGAACGAGCTCATTCGCGTCCCGTAGGATGGAGAGAGCAACCATGCGGCACTCCTGCATTCGCGCGTTCGCCACGGCGGCACTCGTCGCCGCACCGTTCATCGGCAGCGACGCACAGTCCAAACCGACGATCGAGCAATTCCTCTCGCCGGCGTATCCGTCGGAGTTGGTCTCGGCGAAGAAGGCCGACCGCGTCGCGTGGATCGCGTACGATCGCGGGCGTCGCAACATCTTCACGGCCGCCGCGCCGGACTTCAAACCGGTGCGCCTGACGAAATTCCTCGACGACGACGGAATCATTCTCTCCGAGCTCGAGATCTCCGACGACGGCTCGATCGTGACGTTCGTCCGCGGCAGCGAGCCGAATCGGGTCGGGTGGATCGCCAATCCCAGCAGCGATCCGCAAGGTCCCGATCGCGCGATCTGGGCGGCGTACACCAATGGAAGCGCCGCGTGGCGACTTGGTTCCGGCGCCGGTCCGGCGCTGTCGCCCGACGGCCACGACGTCGTGTTCTCGCGCGACGGCCAGATCTTCCGCTACCAGATCGTACCGCGCGCGACGGCGCCGGCCGAGAAGGACCAGCAGCCCTATATAAAGGAATGGGGGCGCAACGCGAACCCGCGTTGGTCGCCGGACGGATCCAAGCTCGCGTTCGTCAGCGTGCGAGACAACCACTCGCTGATCGGCGTCTACGACGTTCGCACGCGACGCCTGCACTACGTGTCGCCCAGCGTCGACGTCGACGGCAGCCCGACCTGGTCGCCCGACGGCAAACGGCTCGCGTTCGTCAGGCGCCCCGGCGTGCCGTTCGGGCTTCAGGCGCAGGTGGGCGACGGGAGCCTTGGCAACCCCGGCGGTCCGGGCGCCCGGGTCGCGGTGGTCGCGGTGCGGGCGCGGCGGAGAGGCGGCCGTGGCGCCGCGGCGCGGCCGAAGGTCGCGCCGACGGCTTGTATCGCGCGGTGTTCACGGGCGGCTATACGATTTCTCTGATGGTCACCGACATCGCTGGCTGCCCGACGCCGGCCGGTGGATGCGAAGCGCACGAGTTCTGGCACAACCAGCCGAACGACAAAACCTTCCCGACGATCGCCGGCATCGCGTGGGCGGGGTCGCACGTCATTTTTCCGCAGGAGCCCGAAGAGTGGATTCGCTGGTATTCCGTTGCGGTTGACGGCGGCGGCACGCCGGTCGAGCTGACGCCCGGCGAAGGCGCGGTCGAGACGACCGGCCTTTCGCGCGACGGCTCGACGCTCTTCTACGCGACGAACGTCGGTGACATCGATCGCCGACATCTATGGAAGGTGCCGACGGCCGGCGGACCCGCGGTCCAGATCACGACCGGCGATCAGATCGAGATGTATCCGGCGCCGCTCTCGTCCGGGCAAGCAGGTCGCGGTGCTCACGTCCGGCGGCACGCTTCCGCTGTCGGTCGGGATCGTGTCAACCGAGGCTGGCGCCTCGAGTGGAACGAGTGCGCGTCGCCTTGTCTTTCCAACGCTGCCCGCCGAATTCCCGGCGGCGGCGCAGGTCGCGCCGACCGCCGTCGTGCTCAAGGCCGACGACGGATTGGAGTTCCACAATCAGCTCTTCCTGCCGAAGGATCTCAAGCCGGGCGAAAAGCGCCCGGCGATCATCTTCGTCCACGGCGGCCCGATCCGGCAGATGCTGCTCGGCTACCACTACATGGATTTCTACGCGACGGCGTACGCGGTGAACGAATGGCTCGCGAGCCAGGGCTACATCGTGATGTCGGTGAACTACCGGTCGGGGATCGGCTACGGGAAGTCTTTCCGTACCGCGCCGAACGTGGGCGGCCGAGGCAACGCCGAGTATCGCGACGTGATCGCGGCGGGGAAGTACCTGCAGTCGCGATCCGACGTCGACGCGTCGCACGTCGGCATCTGGGGATTCTCGTACGGCGGCGTGCTCACGTCGCAGGCGCTCGCCCGCAACTCGGACGTCTTCGCGGCCGGCGTGGACATGGCCGGCGTGCACCTGTGGGGGAACTCGCTCGACACCGCCGACGTGTCGTTCAAGTCGTCCACGATCTCGGCGATCGATTCATGGAAGTCGCCCGTGCTGATCTGGCACAACGACGACGACCGCAACGTCGAGTTCTCGCAGACGATCGGTCTCGTCGACCTGCTGCGCGCGCGCAACGTGTACTACGAGCTGATCGTGAATCCCGACGACACGCACGAGACGCTGATTCACAGCCGCTGGCTGTATGTCTTCGGCCGCATGGACACGTTCTTCCGCCGCTTCCTTCGCAACGAAGCGGTGTGAGCAGTCGATGACGCGCTCTTCGCCGTTGTCGGTGCCGGCGGTCGTCGCGCCGGCGCCGGCAGACCGGTGCTCGCTCACGCGCACGCCCGGTCGTCGAAATTCGGCCGCTGCGCACCATCTCGGAGTGTGCCGCCTGCGTCGAGTTGCAGCGCCAGGTGTGGGGGTTCGAGCCAACCGACGTCGTTCCGGCCACGCTGCTGCACGTCGTCGACTACGTCGGTGGACTCGCCGCGGGCGCGTTCGACGCCTCCGGCACGCTCGTCGGATTCGTCTTCGGCGTGAGCGGCGTCCGCGACGGTGAGCTCGCGCACTGGTCGCACATGCTCGCCGTGCGCGAGTCGGCTCGGAACCTCGGGTTGGGGCGGATGCTCAAGGAGTACCAGCGGGCCGCGCTGGCCAAGCTCGGCATCCGGCGCATCTTCTGGTCGTTCGACCCGCTGATGGCCAAGAACGCGTACTTCAACTTCGATCGGCTCGGCGCGTCCGTGGTGGAGTACGTCCCCGACATGTACGGCACGACCGCGAGCCCGCTGCACCTCGGTCTGCCGACCGATCGCATCGTCGTGACCACGCCAACGTCGCCGATGGTGTCGAGCGACATCCGTTGCGACGGCGCACTCCCGCTCCTCTCGCCGTTTCCGCGCGAGGGCGATGACGTGTTTGCGCCGGGCGACCGCCACCCGGAGGCGGTGCTGATCGAAGTCCCCTCGGACATTCTTGGGATGACTCGACTATCGCCGACAACGGCGCGGCGGTGGCGCCTCGCGGTGCGCGAGCACTTTCCGTGGGCGCTGGCGAACGACTACGACGTCGCATCCGTGCGCCGTGACGTCGGCGCGGATCGCGAATTTTACGTCCTGACTTGGTCGCCGCGCAAATTAGGAGTCGGATCGCCGACGGCGGCGACCCGCCGAAGCTGTCGTCAAGCTGACAATCCGTTTCGCCGGCCGCTCCGCGCTTGACAGCGTGGTGGGGGGACGCAGCGTGGCGGGATCCCGCTCGCCGTCTCCGCCTACCTCCATTCGGGAATTCGCCGATGAAACACGTCGAGGGGGTCATCGCTCCTCGCGATCGCCCACGCGCCGCTCGCGATCTCCGCCCAGCAACCGACCACCGACGGTCCGTACAAGGTTCTCATGCGGGCAAGGTCGGCGGCGAAGGTGGCACCGACTACATCCACGCCAACCGCCGATCGCCGGCTCTACATCACGCGCAACGCCGTGCGCGCCGTCGCCGGCGACGGACAGCACGCCCGCCAGAGAGGCCGTCCCGGGCCGCGTCACCGTCTTCGATCTCGAGACTCTCAAGCCGCTCGGCGAAAATCCTCAACGGCGGCGGCAACGGCGCGGTCGTGGACGCGAAGTCGGGCCACGGCTTCGCCAGCAGCCACCCGAACCTCACGATGTTCGACACGAAGTCGATGCAGATGATCAAGACCATCGACCCGAACGCGGAATCCGCCGCCGAATCCGCAGTTCAGCGCCGACGGCATCTACTTCGACCCCTTCGACGGCCGCGTCTACATCGGCAGCCATCCGACGAAGGACCTGATCGTCGTCGACTCGAACGACGGCACGGTGCTCGGCAAGATCGCCCTGCGGCGGACGCCGGAGCAGACGATCTCGGACGGCAAGGGAACGCTCTACGCCGTGCTGCAGGACTCAGCGGGCAGCGTCGCGGTCGTGGACGAGAAGACGATGAAGACGACGGCGCACTATCCGTTCGGCGACATCGGCCGCTGCAACGGGCTCGCGCTCGACGCGAAGAACCACATCCTGTTTGCCGCGTGCGCGCACGGCCGCGGGACCTCCGCAGCCGGCGCGCAGCCGCCGCAGCCGCGATGGTGATCCTGAGCGCGAACGACGGCAAGATCATCACGACGCTGCCGCTCGCCGGCGGTTCCGACGGCGCGGTGTTCAATCCGCAGACGATGGAAGCGTTCAGCTCGCACAGCAACGGCACGCTCACGGTCGTCAAGGAGAACAGTCCCGACGAGTTTCGAAGTCGAGGAGAATCTCCAGACGATGAATGGCGCGCGCACGCTCACGCTCGACACGAAGACGGGCCACATCTTCGTCATGAGCGTGGAGCGCGGGCCGGCGCCGCCGCCGCCGGCGGGCGGCGGCCGCGGCGGTCAGGCGCCGGTGATCCCGGGTCGTTCACGATTCTCATGATCGGGAAGTAGCGCGGGCTACTGCTTCAACCAGACCACGGCGTACTGCACGATCGAGCGCCGGTTGAACGGGCTCGTCGGCGCCGGCACGCCGCCGGTCCGGCCGCACTGCGCGCCGTGCGGCCATTGGTGAGCGAGCGTGTGCGTCTCGTCGCCGGTGTTCGTGTAAAGCTCGACGGTAGCGATCTGCTCCGGCGGTATCCCGTCGAATCCCCACCCCGGCCTAGGCACGCCGTTCACGAACAGGCAGACGCTAGGTCCGAGCGCGAGACCCTTCCGCACGAACGACGATGAGCCTCGAATCGCGTCGCCGGCCGAGCCGCCGTTGCGAGTGATTTCCTCGCCGGGCACGATGCTGGCGCCCTGACCCTGCCAACGCAGCCGTTCGTCGAACTCGTCCCACATCATCTCCGATCCTGTCGCGACGGACCCGGAGTCGAGCAGCACGAACGTTTCGACCGCGTGATCGTTCGGCACGTCGACGGGGAAGAACTGGTCGGCGAACCCGGCATGATGAACGCGAAGGAAATACGAGCCGCCCTTCTTGAGCGACACGAAGAATTTCCCGGCACTGTCCGTCGTTCCCTTCTGCTGCGAGCCGATGACCTGAATCGCCGCGTCGGCCACTGGGCGGACTCCGACGCTCGTTCCGACGACGCCGTACACCGCGGTGACGCTGGCGCGCACGCGCACCGTGTCCAGGCGCTGCGAGGTCGGGCTCAGCGAGATCGAAAGGGACACGTCACGGCCAGTTACATCGACGTCTCTCCCCGACTCGACAAAGCCGATCAGGCGGACGGACAGGCGATACCGGCCGTCGGAGACGCGAGAAAACTGAAATGTGCCTCGCTGATCGCTCCGCGCGACGGTGCGAACCGACAGCCCGACCAGCTCGACGACGGCCCCGTTCAACTCTTGCCCCGTCGCCGAATCGTGGACCGTGCCGCGAATGTTCCGCCCCGGCGCCTGTGCCGCGGCGATCGACGAGGCGCCGAGCGCAACGGTAAGCGCCGTCACGACAACAGCGATCAATGTTCGCCTTCCACGCATCAAGATCTCTCGACTCAGGATTCTCCAGAGTCAACATTCATGCGGGCCTTGAGATCGGCAAGGCTTCGGCGCGCGTGCTCGGCGGCCTTTGTGCCTGGGCGCGTGTCGATGACTCGGCGCAGCTCGACGAGAGCGCGTCCCGGATCGTTCAGCGGGCCGATGTACAGGTCCACGAGGCGGTTCGTCGCGTAGACGTTCTCTCCATTCGTGATCGACGGGGACCGCAGCACGTCGCGAAACAACTCGGCGGCGCGCTGAGGGTCATTCTTTTCGCGCGCGTAGAGCTCCGCCGCCTTGATGCGCGGGACGATCAACTCGGGTTCCGTCGCGATGACGGCCTCGAACGACTCGAGCGCGTCGTCAACGCGCCCCTTCATCACGAGTGATTGTTCGTACGAGAACTGTCGCTCGTACGGCGTGCTGGAGCCGTCCACCGAGGCGCGTCTCCATCCGCCCCCGACTGCCTCGCCGATGAACCACCCGACCGACCCACTGAGCGCTCCGGCTCCCGCGCCGACCGGCAGCTCCCACCAGTGAAAGCCGATCTGCAACAACAACGCGCCGGACGTCACGCCGAAAACGAGCAGACCGAGTCCCCAACGCCTGAAGAAGTTGCGCCGCGTCGGGACCGTGGCGGTCGAACAGCGTCGGTTTGTAGGGATCCATGTCAGTAAAAGGACGCTCGAACCATACGTTCAGGCACTCGACGCCTGACTCGGCGCACCACATTCTTTCGGTGGCGTTCGCCGACAACTGCGATCTCGCAACTGCAAACTACTTAACGCAGAGACGCAGAGACGCAGAGACGCGGAGGTCAACGGCGAAAGGCGATCTTGGGGAACCACCTCGGGGCGCCACAGCGTCGCTTCCTGAGGTCGTTGCCGAGAAATGTTTCTTTCTTCTGCGCCTCCGCGTCTCTGCGTCTCTGCGTTAAGTAGTTTCAGTTGCTCTTTCAGTCCGCGAAACCCATGAGATCTCCACTTCCACGTAGCGTCATCGCAACGGCGGCGCTGGTCGCTGCCGCCAACGCTCAGTCGCCGCGGACGAGCGAGTGGCCGTCGTACGGCAACGACGCCGGTGGAACTCGATTCTCGGCCGCGTCGCAGATCACGCCCGCGAACGTCAAGGGACTGCGCCTCGCGTGGGTCGCGCGCACGGGCGACCTGCTCGCCGACCGCGGCCGGTTCGAGGCGACACCGCTCCTCGTGCGCGGAACGCTCTACGTGTCCACGCCGCTCGGCAGCGTGGTCGCGCTCGATCCGGTGACCGGCGCCGAGCGGTGGAGGTTCGCGGGCCCGGTGGAGCTGAGCGGCGACTACGGTGATTTCGCCAATCGCGGGGTCGCCGCATGGACGGGCGGTGGCGCGCCGGCGAAAGGTGCGCGATTCGAATCTTCGTGGCGACGATCAATGCCCGACTCATCGCGCTCGACGGGCGAACGGGCACGCCGTGCGCGGACTTCGGCGATAAGGGCGTCCTGGATCTCACGACCGGTCTGCGACACAAGCCCGAGTATCACTGGGAGTACGGCGTCACCTCGCCACCGACGATCGTCGGGAATCTGGTGATCGTCGGCTCGGCGGTTCCGGACAATCATCGAGTGGACGCGCCCGAGGGCGTGATCCGCGCGTTCGACGTTCGCACCGGCGCGCTGCGATGGTCCTTCGATCCCATCCCGCGCGACGCGAAGGATCCCGCGTACGCGACGTGGATCGGACCCAAGGCCCACGACACGGGCGCCGCCAACGCGTGGAGCATCTTCTCCGCGGACTCGGCGCGCGACCTCGTGTTCATTCCCGTCGGCAGCGCGAGCCCCGACTTCTACGGCGGCGAGCGGCTGGGCGACAACAAGTACGCGAACTCGGTCGTCGCGCTGCGAGCGTCGACGGGCGCGTTCGTGTGGGCGTTTCAGGTCGTGCACCACGACTTGTGGGACTACGACGTCCCGGCGCAGCCGGTGTTGTTCACGCTGCGTCGCGCCGGAAGCTCCATTCCGGCGGTAGCGATCGGAACGAAGATGGGTCACGTCTTCGTGCTCGACCGTCGCGACGGCAAGCCGCTCTTTCCGGTCGAGGAACGTCCGGTTCCCCCGAGCGACGTGCCGGGAGAGACGGCGTCGCCGACACAGCCGTTTCCCCCGCCGGCGTTTCGCCTCGTGCCGGAGAGTCTCTCGGCGAACGACGCTTTCGGCGTCACCGACTCGGCGCGCGCCGGTTGTCGCGCGCGGATCGCCGCGCTGCGCTTTCAAGGAATCTTCACGCCGCCGTCGCAGCAGGGCACGATCATCTGGCCGGGAAATCTCGGCGGTGTGAACTGGTCGGGGGTCTCAGTCGACGAACAGCGCGGGTTCCTCATCGCGCCGACGAACCGGCTGGCGATGGTCGTGCGCCTCATTCCGCGCGACAGCCTTCACGCGGTCTACACCGCGCGCCCGGATATCGAGTACGGCCGGCAAGTGGGCACGCCGTACGCGATGAGCTCGAGACGATCTGAGGATCTGCACGCCGCCGCCGTGGGGAGCGCTCACGGCCATCGACCTCGCGGCGGGTAAGGTGAAATGGGAGGTGCCGCTCGGGACGCTCCCGCCGCTGGACCGGATTCCCGCCGCCAAGCAGTGGGGATCGTTCGCGCTTGGCGGCGCGTTGCTGACGTCGAGCGGACTGGCGTTCATCGCCGGCACGTTCGACCAACACCTCCGCGCGTTCGACGTGTCGAGCGGCAAGGAATTGTGGAGCGAGTCGCTTCCCGCGGCGGCGCACGCGCTGCCGATGACCTACGTCGCCGGCGGACGCCAGTACCTCGTGATCGCCGCCGGCGGGCACGATCGTCTTCACACGACGATGGGCGACTACGTGCTCGCGTTCACTCTTCCGGCAAACGGCGCGCCGCCCGCGGACACGACCGGAGGCGGACAGTCGCTCGACGGGGATTGGGCGGGCGAGATGCGCGTCGGCGGGGCGAGCTTCCGTATGAATGTGACGCTGCGCGGCACGGCGGCGACTCCGACGGCGACCGTCCAGGTCGACTCGATTCGGATCACCGGGCGCCATCACCGCGACGCGAACCGGACGCTCCATTCGAATCGCATTTCCATTCTGTATCCGCCGAAGAACAACTGTACTGGCCAAGTGAGCCTGACCGCGGCGCTCTGGAACGCCGGAACATTGTTGGAGGGGAACGGTGCGGTGGACGGCGCGTGCGCCGAACGGGGCCACCAGGACGCTGCGTTCGCCTTTCATCATCGCTAGCGGGCGCCGGAGTCGCGCGAGTCGCCACCCAACGCTTCCCGCGTTGGCGTTGTCTCTCCAGACGACTCCGGATCCGGGAGACAACGGTGGCTGGTCCCCGTGCAGGGTCGGGCCAGATCGAGTGGCTTGCCGACCTTCGACAGGACGCGCGCTTCGCGTTGCGTTCGCTGCGCCGCGCGCCGGGTTTCGCGGCGACGGCGATCGTCACGATGGCCGTCGCCATCGCAGCCAACGCCACGATCTTCTCGTTCGTCGACGCGTTGTTGATCTCGCCGCTTCCATACAGCCGGCCGCAGGACTTGGTCACGATCGACGCCAACATCGTCGGGTCGATCGGCGAGCTGTTGGCGTTGCAGCATCGGAGCGCGGGATTCTCCGACGTGGCGATGATTCGTCCGCGAAGCATCACGTACGGCGACGACCGCGAGGCGGCGCGACTCGAGGGCTTCTCGATCACGCCGAACCTCATCCCGCTCCTCGGCGTCGCACCGGAGGTCGGCCGCGCGTTCGGCGCCGAGGCGAGCCGGCCGGGCGCCGGGCGCGTGATCCTGCTCTCTCATGCGCTATGGGTCGATCGCTACGGCGGCGATGCGCGCGTCGTCGGGCGATACGTCCTCGTCGATGGCGTCCAATCACTGGTCGCCGGCGTGATGCCGCCGTCGTTCGCGTTTCCCTCGACGAACGCGCGCTTCTGGACGCCGCTCACGGTCGACGAGAGCAGCGCGGGACAAACGTGGGCCGTGGGCAACAGCCGCTGGATCGCGCGCCTCGCGCCTGGTGTGACGCCCGAGCGCGCGAGGGCGACGCTGGCGGCGATTCTCCCCAGCTTCCGCCGCCTGAACCCGTTGTGGGATCCCGGCAACGATTACGGAAAGACGGTCGTCGCGCGCCCGCTTCAGCAGAGTCTCGTCGGCAGCGAACGGCCGGCGCTCCTGCTGCTGTTCGCGTGCGTCGGGGTGGTGCTGCTCGTCGCGTGCGTCAATCTCGCCAACCTCATGCTGGCGCGCGTCACGGCGCGCGAGCGCGAGTTCACCGTGCGATCCGCGCTCGGCGGCGGACGCGGGCGACTCGTCCGCCAACTGCTCACGGAGAGTGTGATCGTCGCACCCATCGGAGCGACGCTCGGCCTCCTGCTCGCGATCGCCGGCGCGCGATGGATGATCGCTTCGCTTCCTCCGAACATGCCGCGTACCGCCGACATCCGTTTCGGCGGCGGCGTGTTCGCCTTCACGGCGATCCTCGCGATCACGACGGGAATCGCCTTCGGATTGCTGCCGGCGCTGAGGGCAGCGGGAGATTCGGCGGGGCGGGGACCGATGCCGCGCATCTCACCCGCTCGGGAGTCACGCACAATCGGCTGGCGTCGGGGCTCGTGGCCGGCGAGGTCGCGCTCGCGGTTCTCCTTGCCATCACCGCCGGCCTGCTGACGCGATCGTTCCAGCACCTCACGGACCTCTCGCCCGGATTCCGCGCCGAGCGCGTCATGACGGCGCGCGTAAGTCCGCCCGCCGCGAGCTACGCGGACAGGGCGCGCACGTCGGCCCTCTATTCGACGTTGACCGCGCGGCTCGCGGCGACGCCCGGCGTGACGAGCGTCGGGCTGGTCGACCGGCTGCCGATCGCCGAGCCGATCTATGGTTTGGGCCTGCGCGTGCAGGGCCAGTTCGAGGACGCGACGCACGAGCTTCCGACGGCGAGCCACATGCAGGCCGTGACGCCGGGCTACTTCAGCGCACTGGGCATTCCGATCATCGGCGGCAGACTTTCACCGACGCCGATCGCGAAGGCGCGGCCCGGTGGCGATCGTCTCGGGCGCGCTCGCGCGACAATTCTGGCCGAACGACGACGCCGTCGGAAAACGGATCGGATATCCATTCGCCAGTCCGTGGATCACGATCGTCGGCGTCGTCCCTGACGTTCGCCTGGACAGCCTGCGCGACACGTCGGCGATGGCGGTCTATATCCCGTTCGCGCAGCGTTCCATGCTCGCCGGCTCGGAGATGACGGTCGTCGTTCGTACGAGCGGGAACGAAGAAGCATTGGCCGCCAACTGCGCGGCATAGTCGCGTCGATCGACCGCACGGTGCCCGTGAGCGCGGTGCGCGCGATGGACGACGTCATCGCGCGTTCGGTCGCCAAGCCGCGATTCACGACGGTCATCGTCGGCGGATTCGCCGTCGTGACGCTGCTGCTCGGCGCAGTCGGCATCTTCGGCGTGATGAGCTACGTCGTGAGCCAGCGCTCGCACGAAATGGGCGTTCGGGCGGCGCTCGGCGCGACGTCGAGCGACATCGCGCGGCATGTCTTGCGTCAGTCGGCGACGGTCGCCGGATCGGGCGCGCTGGCCGGCTGTGCGTGGCGCTCGTCGCGACGCGCGGTCTTCGTTCGCTGCTCTACGGCGTGTCGGCCACCGACCCGATCACGTTCGCGCTCGCGACGATATCGCTCGTGTGCGTCGCGCTCCTCGCCAGCCTCGTTCCGGCTCGCCGCGCGATGCGCGCCGATCCGGTCGAGGCGCTGCGAGGCGGTTGAGTTCTATTGGCCCGGCGGCACGACGCCGGCCGGCGTCAACTTGTCGATCGCCTGCGGCAGCACCGTAGACAACTTCGCCGCCAGCTCCTGCGGCGTCATGCCGAGTTTTGCCGCGAGCTGGTTCATCGTGTCCGACCCGAGAACCTTGTGGATCTCGTCCGGCGAGATGGGCTGGTTCTGCCCCGTGCTGACCCACGACCTGACCGTGTCGCCCAGTCCCTGTTGCTGAAACTGATTCACGACGCCGCTCAGCCCACCGTGCTTGTCGATGATGTCGCTCACGACCGACACCATCCCGGCGCCGACGATGCCGCCCAATACGCCGTCAAAGAGTCCCATGTGCGTGCTCTCCAAGCGTGAGTCGATAGAAGTTCGCCGGGCGCCCGCTGTCGAACCGCCCGCTCGACAAAGCTAGCTAGCCTGGCGCGCGGCTCGCCTGACAACTGCAACCACTTGACGCAGAGGACACAGAGGACGCAGAGTCGCAGAGGACTGCCGCGGAAGCGAGCTCCATCGCGCAACGAGCCGGATGTTTTTGTGAAAGCCGCTCGGGATGCCTCGATGGAGCAACGCGGCTTCCATGGAGTGATTGGCCTCCCGAGCGGCAGTCACCAAAAAAATCAGGCTCGTTGCGTGATGAACCTCAGGTCAGCGGCAGTCCTCTGCGTCTCCGCGGCTCTGCGTTGAGGTAGTTGCAGTTGCGGTTTAGTAGTTCGGAAAGAACCCCTTTGTCGGCCGATTCGCGCGCAATGCGTCGATGTCGAACGACGAGCGGAGCGCCGGCGGGAAGTCCTCGATCTGTTCCGGCGTCAAGATTTCCTTGAGCGCGATCATCGCGTCGATTATCGCGTCGTACGCGGCCATGCGGCCGTCGCGCACCTTGAGCACGACCGCTTCGCGGTCGTAGACCTCCGGCAATGCATCGATGTATGCCACGATCGGCGTCCAGATCGTGTCCTGCCGCGCCTGAACCCGACGCTGCAGCTGCGTGAGCCGATCGATCTGCGCCTGGCTCAAGACGCTGAGTGAATCCTTCACCTGCAGGATGCCGCGCAGCGGATTGAATATCGTGTTGTTGAGCCGCGCCTTGAGTTGCGGGCCGCTGAGCTTCGTGCCGCCGTGCACGCGCCCCGCTCCGACAATCTGGTCGACGCCTTGATGATCCTGGTCGGCCATGAGCAGCACGCGCGCCTCGAGGCTGATGATGAACGGGAGGCGCACCGCGGACGTCGCCAGACGAGTGTCACCGAAGCGCTGGTTCACGTCATAGATGTAGGAAGCCGTCGTCGGATCGTAGCCACGCACGCGCAAGAGCGTCGGGTCCGGGTTCGCCGGCTGTCCCCACCCTTGCATGTGCGACGCCCCGTGCAACAGCTCGTCGATGCCCGCGAGCGGGTTGGAAATGTTCAGCGAAATGCTCGTGCGGTTGTCCCAGCCGAGCTTTTCCGGGTTGAGCACGATCCCCGCCGAGGCGGTCGCCGTCCACGGCCCTTCGCAGCTGTTTCGCTCGGCGATCGAGCCGAACTGCCGCGTGAGGCAGTTGCGCACGCGCGGCGAGGCACTCGCCAGCAGAGACTTCATGCCGGCGGCGACGTTCGCGGTCGCCGTAGTGGGATTGAAGATGAACGCCCGGTCGTTCGCCAGACCGTCGCCGTTGATGTCGCCGTCGACGACGGGGGTGTAGAGCGATCCCGACACTGCGCGACCCGTGACGGCGATCGAGAAGAGATCGCGCACGCGCGTGTAGAGATTGATGTTGACCGCGTGACGTGGCCCGGTTCCGTTCGGCGACCACTCGACGTTCAGCGGATTGCCCGCCGTCGTGCCTCCGAACCCACGCGTCTGCTCGCGGTTCGCGGCGTAGGTGTACGTTGCCGTCCACCGCACGCGCTGGGTGCCCAGGCCGATCGGCTGGACGCCGAACGTGTACTGCGTGCTCCGCGACTCGAGATCCGACCGTAGCGCGTTGACGCTGCCGAACCGCGGCGAGAAGCGGGAGTCGACGTTCGTCACCTGACCGGTCGCCGGGACGATGCTCGATGGGGCCGCGAAAGACGGCCGGTCCGCCTCCGACGCGAGTTGGCCGCGCACCGTCGGCACGAAGTTCAGATCGACGTTGGACTGCTGGTGGAGGTTCAGCGAGTACGTGACGTCGGCCGAGAAGCGGAAGAGCTTCGTGATGAGCGGACCGCGAAGCCCGAGGTTGCCACGCCAGCTTCGCTGTGCCTGGAATGCCGGGTCGATGAGCCACACGTTCGGCTGACTGCTCACGAAAGATGGATTCGTCCCGCCGGCGCACGTCGTTGGAATCGACGACGGGTCGTGCATGTAGGCCGCGTAGTCGGGCGTCGGCACGGCCGCGCCCACGCAGAGCAGCTGACTGGTCCCGTCGGACAAACCGTCGTTGGCGATCACGGGCGTGATCAGGCCCGGGCGAAGGTCGTTGCGGAACTCGCCGATGCCGCCCGAGAGAAAACCCCAAGGCGCACCGAACCCGGGAATTCCCGTCGTGCCGTTGTTGCCAAACCCCCAACTGAAGCTCGCCCGCGGGCTCACCGCCGCGCCGCTCGGCGCGAAGTCCGTTCGCGAGTGGAACAGGCTGTCGACCGCGCCGTTGTAGGGGAGCGACGTCGGGATGCGATTGCCGTCGAGCCGGAGGCCATACGTGAGCCGCAGCCGATCGAGCGCCTGCCACTGGTCGCCAAGGGCCAGCGCAGCCGTCTGGACGTCTGCCGCGACGCCGTGTGAGACGAACGATCGCGCGAACGACGCCGGCTGGTCGGCGTTCATGTCGGCGATCGAGTTGTACTGGAACGTGCCGCGCGTGTCGAATGCCGAGTTCTGCGACAGATGGTCGAGCCGAGCGTTCACCGTCGCGCGCCAGTGGTGCGCCCCGCCGATCGAGTTCCACGACGTCTGATTGAATAGCTCGGCGCTCGCCACTCGAGAGCTGCGCGGCAACGACGCGTTGCCGCCCATCAGCAACGACGTCAAGCCGGTCGTTCCGTCGGAGAGTTGCGACGTCACGAAAACGCGCGCGTCCGGAAGGTTTGTGTACGGCGTCGCATCGGTGACGTCGACGTTGCCGCCGATCCGCAGATCGTTCAGGATCGCTCCATGGATCCGCTGCGAAAATTGCCCGATGACGTTGCCGCCGTTTCTATTGAAGTCGCCGCCGTGCCCCGGCACCGCCGTCGGGCCGACGAACGAAGCGACCGATCTGTTGGTCCGCAGTGAGGTCACGAGGCTCACCTGCGTCGTATCGGACGGCGAGAAGTCGAATCGCGCGAGCACCGAGCCGTTCTCCGTCTGACGCTGCGTGGGGATGCCGGTTGCCGACAACGGGATCCCGCTCGCGTGCGCCGCCGCGACCATCGCCTGCACCGAATCCTGGGAGAGCCCCAAGCGGAGCAGCGTCGACGGGTCGCTGCTCAGCAGCGACGCCAGGTCACTCGCCCGGCGGCCGCCCTGGAACGACACGTTGTAGAACACCTTATCGTAGACGATCGGGCCCGTCACGTTGCCGCTGAGCTGGACATTCGAGTATTGCTGACCCAGCTGCCGTCCCACGTGATCGGTGAACTGGAGATCGGGTCCGTCGAACGAGACGTGCGCCAATCGCTGCGAGAAGTTGCCGCCGGGCGCCTGGGTCACCGAGAGCTGGGCGCCGCTGAAGCCGCCGCGAGAGACGTCGTACGGCGTGGCCGTCACTCGCACGGCGCCGTTGATGTCGCGCGGGACGTCGCCGCCACCGAACGAGAGCCCGTTGAGCACGACGTTGTTCTGCGAACCCGACAGCCCGAGCGCCGAGAAGGTCGGAAGCCCGGTGCTCGCATCCGACGTGATCGTGATGCCGGGCACCTGGGAGATCATGCCCATCAGGTCGCCCTGATCAGCGATCGCGAACACCTCCGAAGACGCGAGAACACCCTTTTCTGTCCCCGCGACGTCGGCGCCGATCAGAAAATCGCGCTGCGCGGCGGCCGTCGTGACTCGGTCACGCGGACGGGGCCGAGTTGGACCGGTGCCCGCTTGAGCGTCGCATCGGCGACGACGGGCGACGTGCCTCCGCTCGACTTCACGTCGATACGCTGCTGAATCCAGCCGATCGCGCTCACCGTGACGAAATAGTCAGCCGCGCGCGAGGGCATGACGATGGTCCACCGCCCGACGGAGTTCGACCTCGTCGTGACCGACGCGGTCGCGCCGGCCCCGGCCGGTGTCGAGGTGACGACCGCGTTCGCGATGACTCCTCCGCTGTCGCTCCGCACCGTTCCCGTCAGAGTCTCGGTCTGGGCGGCGACAACGCGCGAGAGACACGTCGACGCGAGCGCAAAGCATATGAGGGTTCGGTGAAGCGCAATCGAGAGCTTCATGGGGATGGCGACGAAGGAGGACGGAGGGGAGGGACCGAAAGACCCGAGAGTGAACTGGCTTCACCAACGCACCGCGTCGTTCCACGACACACACTACTGCCGTACGCGGCATACCGGTTTCGAGATCGAATCGTTGGACACGGCGACGCGCGTTGCGGTTTGCGCCCGGCGATCGCGTCTCGCGGAAGACCGTACGGGTCCCCTTAAGACGGGCTCGCGATCTCGGGCGTGCTCGGCCAACCGCAACTGCAACACCCGACGCAGGGGACGCAGAGCACGCAGAGGGCGCAGAGGACGCCTGCCCAGGCCAGGTCCCTCGCGCAACGAGCCGGATGTTTTTGTGAAAGCCGCTCGGGATGCCTCGATGGGGCGACGCGGCCCCCAAGGAGCGATTGGGTTCCCGAGCGGCAGTCCCCAAAAAAATCAGCGCTCGTTGCGCGATGAACTTCAGCCCCGCGGCAGTCCTCTGCGCCTCTGCGTCCTCTGCGTCCCCTGCGTCAAAGCAGGTTGCAGTTGTAGTGCAGTTGTCGTGCAGTTGCGTCAGTTTCAGACCACTGCACTACTCGGAACGCAGCGTGATCGACGGATCCACACGCGCGGCTCGCCACGCTGGCACCCAGCACGCGATCGCCGACACACCGAACAGCAACACGATCACTCCGACGTAGGTCGCCGGGTCGAGGCGCGTGACGCCGAAGAGCATCGTCACGAGTCCGCGCGTCGCCGCGGCGGCGCCGATGACGCCGATCAGAGCGCCGACGATCGTGAGCTTCATCCCCTGGCCGAGGATGAGCGCGAGGATGTCGCGCGGCGACGCGCCCATCGCGGATCGCACGCCGATCTCGCGAATTCTCTCGGTGACGCTTCCCGAGAGCACGCCGTAGATGCCGACCGCGGCCAGGACGAGCGCCGCGGCGCCGAACAGCTCGAACAGCACGAGCGCGAACCGACGCCCCGCCGTGGCGGTCGAAACGAGCGACGACATCGTGGCTACGCGCGCGACGGGCTGATTTCTATCGACGGACCAGATCGCGCTTCGCACCGGCGACGCGAGCTCGGCCGGTTGGCCCTGCGAGCGAACGACGAGCGAGACGAGGTTGTCCACCCAATGCCACTGCGAGGGCGTGACGTAGACGGCGTAAGCGGCTGTCCAGCGCGTCGATCTCCTGCTTCACGTCGCCGACGACGCCGACGATCGTGTACCACTGTCCGTCGTCGGGGCCGGCCTTGAGGCGCTGGCCGATCGGATCGTCCTTGCCGAATTCGGCGCGCGCGAAGCTCTCGTTGATCACGACCGAGCGCGGCGCGCCGGCCACGTCGTGCGAGTCGAGGTAGCGCCCGCGCAACAGCGGGATGCGCATCGCGGCGAAATAGTCGGGCGTCACCGCGTAGCGAAGCGCCGCCCCGTCGTCCTTCGGATCGCGCGTGCGCTCGAGGTGCACGCCGTACACGTCGAAGTCGCCGCTCAGCGGCAGTTGCTGCGTGAACGCCGCGGCGCTCACTCCCGGAACGCGCCGCACGGCGGCGAGCGCGTCGTCGAGGAACCGCGCCTTGACCGCGTCCTGGTCGAAGCGATGGCCCGTGAGCTGGACCTGCATCGTGACGAGATGCGACGGATCGAAGCCGACGTCGACGGCGAATACGCGCTGGAGGCTTCGCAGCAACAGACCCGCGCTCACGAGCAGCACGAGCGACAGCGCCACCTCGGCGACGACGAGCGCGCGGCGCGTGACGTGATGCTCGCCGGCCGAGCGGCGCGACGTCTCCTGCAGTCCGGCTTGCAGGTCCTCGCGCGACGCGTGAATCGCCGGCAACACGCCGACGGCGAGACCGATGAGGCTCGTCACTCGCGAGCGCGAACAGGAGCGCCATCGCGTCGACGTGGATCGACGCGAGACGCGGCAACCCGACGGGGCTCGTCGCGACGAACGCGCGCAGCCCCACTACGGCGACGAACATCCCCAGCCCGCCGCCGAAGAGCGACAGGATCACGCTCTCCGTGACGAGCTGGCGCACCAGACGCGCGCGGCCGGCGCCGAGCGCGGCACGGAGCGCGAACTCGCCGCGTCGCTGCGCGCCGCGGGCGAGGAGGAGGTTGGTGACGTTGACGCAGGCGATGACGAGCAACACGAGCACGGCCGCGAACACCGCCAGCAGCGCGGGCCGGATTTCACGCGCGACGTCGGCCTGGAGCGACGTGACGACGAGCCCCGCCTGAAGCGACGCCCACGGAACGCGAGGCATGTCGGCGCGCGGCGTCCGCGCGATGGCGGAGAGATCGGCGCGTGCCGCCGCGAGATCGACGCCGGAGCGAACGCGCCCGACGAGACGGAGGTGATGCCCCCATTCGCGCGAGTCCGGCGTGAACGCCGTTTTGTACTGGAGCGGCCTCCAGATGCTCGTGCTTTCCGCCGGAACGTTCTCGAACGTCGGCGGCATGACGCCGATGACGACGTAAGGATCGTCGTCGAGCGTCACGCTGCGCCCGACGATCGCGGGATCGCCGCCGAATCGCCGGTGCCAGAGCGCGTCGCTCAGGATGACGACTCGCGGCCCGCCGTCGCGATCGTCGGACGTCGTGAAGTCGCGGCCGCGAACGGGAGCAACGCCGAGAGAGCGGAAGTAGTCGGCGCCGACGGCCTGTCCGCTCAACCGCTCGGGTTCGGCGCCACCCTCGAGCGTCGGCGCCCACGCCTTGAACGGCGCGAGCGCGTCGAACGAATGATTCCGCAGCAGAATCTCGCGATACGTTCCGAACGTGACCGACATCGGCGTTCCGTTGTTGCCGACGTCCGAGACCATCAGCACGCGGTCGGCGTGCGGGTAGGGAAGCGCCTTGAAGAGAATCGGATTGATCGCGCTGAAGATGACGGTCGTCGCCCCGATGCCGAGTGCCAGCGTGATCGCGCTGACGGCGGTGAAGCCGGGATTCGAGCGAAGCCGCCGGAGTCCGTAACGGACGTCGACGATCAGCGTCTCGAGAGTGCTCTCCCATCCGGCGTCGCGCACGCGCTCTCGCGTGACGGTCGGATTGCCGAGCTCGACCCGCGCGGCGCGATGCGCGGCGCTGTGCGTCATGCCGCGCGCGACGTTCGCGTTCGCGGTGCGATCCAGATAGTCGAGGACCTCGTCGTTCAATTCGGCGTCGGCGGCGCGGCGATTCGTGAGCGCGCGCAGGCCGCGGGACAACTGTCGCCAGAGAGACATTGTCAGCCCTCCGCGCTCAACAGGCGCGCGACCGCGCTCGCCCGCCGACGCCAATCCGCCGTCTCGACGTCGAGCTGTTTTCGTCCGGCGCGGGTGAGCGCGTAGAACTTCGCGCGCCGCGAATTCTCCGTCTGCCGCCACTCGGCGTCGAGCCACCCTTGCCGCTCGAGCCGCTGCAGCGCGACGAGCAGCGACCCGGGGTTCACCCTGAAGACGCCGCGAGAGATGTCCTCGACGCGGCGAGCGATGCCGAAGCCGTGCATCGGTTGGAGGCTGAGCGTCTTCAGGATCAGGAGGTCGAGGGTGCCCTGAATGACGTCGGTGTTCGGCTCGTCCATGATCGTTGTCCGGTTTGCGTACCGGGGCACGATGCGCCGCTACATCTTGACTGTCAAGATGTGAGTGGCAAGAGGGCCGGCAGTCAAACGGACGAGCTTGTCGGCCGCGTCGTGTCGGCTCGCGGGCGCCACATCCGTGATACGAGTGATGGAGGAGCGAGTGACCTCCCCCGGCACGGCGCGGGACCTCCCACGACGCCGCGCTAGCTCTCACGCTTGCGTTTGTCTATGTTCGCTTCGGGACTGATTCCAGACGCAGTCGGCGATGGTCACGGAGTGACGACGACCGAACTCCTCGAACAACTCCAGCAGACCCTCGGTGACCTCTACGTCATCGAGCGCGAGCTCGCCCCGGGCGGGATGAGCCGCCTGTTCCTTGCCACCGAGTCGTCCCTCGGCCGCAAGGTCGTCATCAAGATGCTGCCGCCGGAGACGGCGAGCGAAGTGAGCGCGGCGCGATTCCAGCGCGAAGTACAGCTCGCCGCGCAGCTCCAGCACCCCAACATCCTCCCCGTCCTGTCGATCGGCACGAGCGGCGAGGGCCTCTACTACGTCATGCCGTTCGTGGCCGGCGAGTCGTTGCGCCACCGGCTGGAGAGCGGCGATCGGTTCCCGATTCACGAGGCGCTGCGCGTGTTGCGCGAGATCGCCGACGCGCTCGCGCTGGCCCACGGCCGCGGCATCGTCCACCGCGACATCAAGCCCGCCAACATCCTGCTGCAGGAAGGGCACGCGGTGCTGACCGACTTCGGCATCGCGCGGGCGGTCGAGGAAGCGCGCCTCGAGACCACCGCGGAGCGGCTCGACCGCGACTGGCGTCGGCATCGGCACGCTCGGCTACATGGCGCCGGAGCAGCTGGCGGGTGAGAAGGGGCTCGACGCCCGCGCCGACGTCTACGCGCTCGCCGTCGTCGGGTACGAGATGCTCGCGGGGAAGCCGCCGTTCTCCCGGCCGACCATGCAGGCGCTCGTCGCGGCGCACATGTCGGAGCCGCCGCCGCCCCTTTCGGAAGCCGCGCCCGACGTGCCGCCGGTGATCAGCACGATCATCGAGAAGGCGCTCGCGAAGTCGCCGGACGATCGCTATCGCACGGCGGCCGAGTTCCGCGACGCGCTCGACGTCCAGATGACATCGGCGTTCCAGGTGGTCCCGAGGAAGTCGAAGGTGCCGCGCTGGGTGATCGTCGGCGGCGCGACGGTCGCGGGGCTGGCGATCGCCGCGGCGGCGTTCTTCGCGACCCGCTCGCCCAAGCTCGACCCGGACTACGTCGTCGTCCTTCCGTTCAACGTTCAGGGTGCCGACCCCACGCTCAGCCAGAAAATGGTCGACATGCTCCAGCCGATCGCCGCCGGCTGGGTGAAGACAGTTCCTGCCACGCGGTATCTCCGCTCGTGGAAGGCGTCGGCGCACGCCGACGAGGCAAGCGCCGCCGAGCTGGGGCGTCAGATGGGAGCCGGGCTCGCGATCTACGGAACCGTCACGCGCCTGCCGCACGACTCCATTTCGGTCACGGCGACGGTCTACAACGTGATCGGCAGGAAGAAGGTTGGTGTCACGCATCAGCGAAACGGGCCGGCCGACGACCCGCGGCGCATGGTCGCCGACCTGCTCAAGGATCTGCGGGCCGAGCTCAGCACGCTCAAACCGGTGGCCGCGTTCCGTTCGACTTGGCTCGAGGAGACGACGGCCCCCGCGCTCGAAGCATTTCTGATGGGCGAACAGTTCTACAGGCAGTCGGCGTGGGATTCCGCAGCCGCCTACTACCGACGAGCGATCGATTCCGATTCGGCCCTCGCACTAGCGAGCCGACACGCCGGGCTCGCGTTCGGTTGGCTCCGAGGCACCAACGATTCGCTCGCGCGCGCGTACCTGGCAGCGGCCGGCCGACACAACACCGGCTTGCCTCAGCGGGACAGCATCCTCGTCGCCGCGGACGCAATGCGAGCTTCGCTGGCGGCGTTCGAGACCGACACGAGCTACTACGCCACCGTGGTCCGGCTGTTCAAGACGCTGCGCGCCGCGCGCGACAGCTTTCCGAGCTGACCCGGAGGTCTGGTTCGCGCTCGCCGACGCGTACTTTCACTACGGCTACGGCCCCGGGCTCAGCGTCGCGGAAGACACGATCCGCGCGGCCTTCGATCGTTCGATCGCGCTCGACTCGGGCTTCACGCCGGCGTACATCCACGCGATCGAGCTAGCGGTCACGCGCGACGGTCGCGACGCAGGGACTCACGTACGCGGATCGATACCTCGCGCTGAAGCCGACGGACGAGGAAGCCGATGGCATTCGCGCGCTCACCCTGCTGCTGCGCGACGGCGGTATCAACGCAAAGACGTCGCGCATTCTCGACACATTGTCGAGCAAGGCGATCCAGACCGCGTGGCTGATCGTGCGGCGTTGGCCGGATTCGACCGAGATCGCGACGAAGCTGCTTCAGCTTCCCACCCACACGCGCAACCCGTCGTCGGCTTTCATCTACAATCCGGGCCTTCGCCGCGCCTACGTCGTGGACGAGCTGGCTCTGCGCGGCCGGTTGCGCGAAGCGTTCGACACGCTCGGCACGAACATCGGCGGGCTGGAGGCGGAGCCATTCGGCTTCCTCGCGTTGCTCGGCGCCGTTCCGAGCGACACCGCGAAAGCGGTGTTCGCGCGAATGCTGCACGATCGAAGCGTGTGGGTCGGCGCCGCCCTCCCGTGGTGGGCGGCGCACGGCGACACGGCATCGCTGCTCGGCGCCGTAGCGCGCGCGGACAGCCAACTCGCGGCATCCGCTACTCCGGTGAGCCGCCGAAACGCCGGCTATCGAGTGGCCGCGACCCTCGCGTACCTGTCGCTCGCACGCCACAGCAGTGATGCACTCGCGCGATTCCGCGCGCTCCCGGATTCGCTCTGTCCAGCTTGCTATCTCGACCGGTACATGAAAGCGAAACTGCTCGACAGCCTTGGCCTGCATGTCGAGGCGGAGGCTGCGCTTGGCGAACGTCTCTATGCGCTGCTCGCGCCGCTGGAAATTCCGTGGGCGCTCGAGCGAGCTCTGGTGGCAGAAAAACTGCAGCATTACCCCGCCGCTTCGCGCGCTTACGCGTTGGTGGCTCGAGCGTGGTCGGGTGGCGACGGGCCTCAACGTGCTGTCGCGATGCAGGCCGCGACGAAAGCCGGACAGTTGGGCGGCGATCAGCCGCTGCCAGTGCGAGTAGGCAATTCGGATCGTTGATCGTTTCCGTTCGCCGCCGGCGCGATGAGCCGGCATCCTCCCCTGGAGGGCTCCAAATGAAAAGACTGTTCGCGGTCGTCGGCCTCGCGGCGTTCGTCGCCGCCTGCTCCGATTCCAACGTGACGGCTCCGGTCTCGGGCGCGCAGCCGCACGGCGCGGCGTTCGTCAGAGGCGATCCGCCGCCGCCGCCGCTGAGCGGCGCCGGCAGCGGATTCGCGGACGCCGGCGACGACGAATTCGAGTGACTTCGTGGCCAACGCGGCCCCGTCGGATCAGTGCAACCTGTCCGCCTCGTTCGACCTGGAGTACGTCTTCAAATTCCTGCAGAACAACAACGACAACAACACCGTTGGCCATCTCGATCTCTCGGGACCGACGACGGGCAGCATCGACGTACACGCGCACGCCAACGGCAAGTCCGACATCAGCGGACACATCTCGAACGGATCGTTCGACCTGAACATCAAACAGGGCGACGGAACGGTCGGCTTCGACGGCTTCAACTTCAGCTTCAACGGCACGCTCACCGATCTCTCGACCGGCGAGACGTGCAACACGACTGGCAGCGCCAACGGCTCGCTCGTTTCGAGCGGTTGATCCTTCGCGAGCATCCGGGAGACGAAGGCCGGGGCGAGTCGCCCCGGCCTTCTTTTTTCACTCCGGTTCGGCGTCGGGCGAGGATCGCTTGAACTCGCGCCAGTATCGCACTGTCCTTTTCGGCATAGAGCCGCGCGTACTCCAAGCACGCTCTCGCGCCAGCCATGCGAGCGGCCGAACGCGATCAGCGTCATCGAGTCCCGACGCGCCCTCGCCGCGACGCGGACCGGAGCTGCGCCCAGGCGAGCGACTCGCCCATCGTCACGACCACCTTTCGCAGGCGCGACAGCTTGCCGTTCCAATGCGCCAGCGCGAGCCTGTCTTCCACGGGCTGAAGCTCGCGCAGCACGTACGAGCTTCGGCCGAAGCTCACGGGCGCGAGCAGGGCAGGCGAGATCGCCTGCATGCGCCACTGGATCTCGACCACTCGGTGAGCTTCTGATTTCCACGCCGGCTGCGGCACGCCGACGTACGGGGCCATCGCCGAGCGGCGGGCCTGCTTGATGTCCAGCAGGACGCGGCCGTCCTCGCCGCCGTGGCCGCGAACGAGGGCGACATATCGGCGAACGCCGAGGCTTCCCGTTCCGGCGATGCGCGCGGCGACGTCGATCAAGCGGTAGAACTTCGCCTGGTCCTCCGTCTTGGCCACGGACTCCACGAATTCGGCCAGGTGCTGAGTCACGGCCGCGCGCTCTCGCGGCGCCAGCGCTTCGGCGCGCAGACCGTCGATGAGCAATCGACGGCGGCCGTCCTCGATGACTGTTCGCCGGTCGAGCAAAGCGCGAGCACTCCGTTCGCGCGCGCCTACCAGTAGGTCGCGGACCATGCCGCGCGCCGTCGCGCGCTCGACCCATCGTGCTTTGCCCGAGGCGAGAGAGTCGCAGTACGCCACGAGCAGTCCCTCGCTGAGCTCGGCCGTCTCTGGGGCGTCGAGCCGGAGCGCGCCACCCGCCAGCCGCAGGCTCGCGAGCAGCCGAGTGAGGTCGGCGGTCGCCGGCGCCAAGGCGGCCTCGTCAAAATCGTTGAGGTCGAAGTAGACGAGGCGATTGTCTCCGAGGTAGCTGCCGAAGTTCTCGAGATGGAGGTCGCCGCAAGCCCACACGGTTGGACTCTTCGGCAGGCGCCCCGCGCGCTGCGCCCAGTCCTCCCAATACAGATGCGCCGCGCCGCGGAAGAACACGAACGGATCGAGGCGCATCGCGCGATACTTCCGCTCGAGCCGCCGCGGGTCGCGCCCGGCGTTGAACGCGACGATTCGCTCGGCGACTCCCGGCTGTTTGGATTTGGGCACGGGATACGTTGGATCGCTCGGCGATGCCCTGTCGAGGCCCGTCGCCTTCGGCGCCCGCGAGCGTCGGCGGACGAAACTGCACTACCGCAGAGCGCAGAGGACGCAGAGGGCACAGGACGCAGAGGACAGCCCAAGTAGGTCCGTCGCGCAACGAGCCGGGATTTTTTTGTGACTGCCGCTCGGGAGGCTACTCGTGGCGTGGAGCCCTACATCGCCACGGAGAGGCTCCCCGAGCGGCGGTTCCAACAAAATCCCGGCTCGTTGCGCGACGGAGCGCTTCAGGCCGTCCTCGGCGTCCTCTGCGTCCTCTGCGTCCTCTGCGGTGAGGTAGTTGCTGTTCGCCATCGTCGCGGAGACCATGCCGGCCTGCGGAGAGTGATCCAGCAACAGGCCGTGCACGCGCGTAGGTTGGACGAAAGGCACCGATTCGTCCGCTCTCCCCGAGGATTCCATGCTCGTTCGTTTCCGCCTTGCCCTGACCGCGCCGCTGCTGGCGGTGGTCGTCGTCGTCGGGTGCAGCCGCTCAGCGCGGCGCATCGCACGTCTTGGATCGCGCGAACCTCGACACGACCTGCGCGCCGTGCGCCGACTTCTATGAATTCGCCAACGGGACGTGGCTCAAGAACCACACGATCCCGCCGACAAAGAGCAGCCTCGGCAGCTTCGGCATGCTCGGCGACAAGAATCAGGAAGTCGTCGAGAAGATCGTCGTCGACGACGCGAACCTGGTCAGCGACGGCGAGGCCAAGGCCGGATCGAACGACTACAAGATCGGCACGTACTATCTGCGCGTGCATGGACACCGTCGCCCTGGACAAGGCCGGGTTCAAGCCGATCAAACCGACGCTCGACGCGATCGCGGCGGCGAAGACGCACCGACGACATCGTGAAGCTGTTCGGCACGGCCGGCGGTCGAGGCGGCGGCGGTGGTGGCGGCGGTCGAGGCGGCGGGGGAATCGCGCCTTTCTCGCTTGGCCCGGGCACCGATCCGCGGAACAGCAAGATGATCATTCTGTCCGCCAACCAGGGCGGGCTCTCGCTCAACCGTGACGACTACCTCGGCACGAACGATCGCGCGGTCAAGCGACGCGCCGACTACGAGGCCCACGTCACGCGCTCGCTCGCGCTGCTCGGAGAGAGCGAGGCGCAGGCGGCGGCCAACGCGAAGACGATTCTCGCGCTCGAGACGTCGATCGCCAAGATCACCATTCCGCAAGCGGACATGCGCGACCCGGTCGCGACGTATCACAAGATGTCGCTCGCCGATTTCCAGACGACCACGCCGCACTTCAACTGGACGCGCTACCTCCAGCAGCACCGCACGACGTACGCCGGCGACGTCAACGTGCGCGCGCCGAGCTTCTTCAAGTCACTCGACTCGCTGCTCGCGGCGACGTCCGTGGACGACTGGAAGGCGTATCTCCGTTGGCACGTGGAGAGCGGCGCGATGGGTTCCCTCAGCGCACCGTTCCGCGCCGAAGCGTTCCGTTGGCAGCAGGTCACCAGCGGCGTGAAGGAACAAGAACGGCGCAGCAAACAGTGCGCGACCGGCACCAACGGCGCGCTCGGCGAAGCGGTCGGCCAGGACTGGATCAAGCGCAACTTCTCTCCCGAGGCCAAGGCGCGCGCCGCCAAGATGGTCGACAACCTCGTTTCGGCGCTGCGCGACCGAATCAACGGGCTGGATTGGATGAGCAGCGAGACGAAGACGCAGGCCGTCGCCAAGCTCAACGCCTTCATGCGCAAGGTCGCGTACCCCGACAAGTGGCGCGACTACTCCACGCTCTCGGTCAGCGCAGGCTCGTACTACGCCAACCAGCACGCCGTGGCCGAGTGGAACGCGGCGCGCACGTGGGCGCGGTTGGGGAAGGCGCCGGATCGCACCGAGTGGAGCATGACGCCGCCGACGGTGAACGCGTCGTACAGCTCGACGCTGAACCAGATCCAGTTCCCGGCGGGCATTCTCCAGCCGCCGTTCTTCGATCCCGAACGCCGACGACGCGGTGAACTACGGCGCGCTCGGCGCCGTGATCGGCCACGAGATGACGCACGGCTTCGATGACTCGGGCCGGCAGTTCGACGCGCAAGGAAACCTGCGCGACTGGTGGACGCCGGAAGACGCGGCCAAGTACAAGGCCGCCGCTCAGCTCGTCGTCGACCAGTTCAACGGCTACACCGTCGTCGACAGCGCGTCGCACGTGAACGGGCGTCAGACGCTCGGCGAGAACATCGCCGACCTCGGCGGGCTCACGGTCGCCTACTACGCGATGGAGAAGGCGATCGCCGGCAAGCCGCACCCGAAGATCGACGGCTTCACGCCGGAGCAACGGTTCTTCCTGGCTTGGGCGCAGATCTGGCGCGGGCTGTCGCGCGACGAGCAGGTCCTGCAGCAGATCAAGACCGACGCGCACTCGCCGGGCAAATGGCGCGTCGACGGACCGTTGTCGAACATGCCGGAGTTCAAGGCGGCGTGGGGCTGCAAGGACGGCGATCCGATGGTGCGGCCCGACAACCTGCGTGCGAGGATTTGGTAAGGCACGTCACGTTTCGTCCCGCGAAGCTCCCTCGGGCTGGCGTCGGGGTTCATCTTACAAAGGACCTCTCCTGTAGTCCTCCGACGCCAGCCCCACGTGCAGTGATCATTGCGCATCTTCGGCGAGCGAGCGCGCTCGCCTCGACGTTTGTCGGTCTTCTCGCCATAGGCGGTTGCAGCAAGGCTTCCGGAACCGGCGTCCAACAACAAGGGCAGGCCGCACCGCCGCCCGCGCAGGTCGGGATCGTCACGGTCTCTCCCGCGACGATCGCCGAACCCTACGAGCTCGGCGCGCAGGTCCAGCCGTATCGACGCGTCGAGGTGCGGGCGCGCGTCGAAGGGATCATCGTCGAACGGCCGTTCACCGAAGGCGCCGTCGTCTCGAAAGGGCAGGTCCTCTACAAGCTGGACCCGACCAGGTACGACGCGGCGTATCGAAGCGCGGCCGCGCGGCTCGACAACGCGAAGCGCACCGTGGCGCGGCTCGAGCCGCTCATTCCGAAGCACGCCGTCGCGCAGCAGGACGTGGACAACGCGCGCTCGGAGGTCGAGTCGTCGCAAGCCGCGGCCGACGCGGCGAAGAAAGACCTCGACGACTGCGTGATTCGCGCCGAGATCAACGGACAGGTCGGTCGCGCGCGGCTGGAGCTCGGCGCGCGCGTGAGCGGGCCGGGCGACCTGCTCACGACGATCGACGAGCTCGATCCGGTCTACGTGACGTTCCATCCGTCGTCGCAGCAGTTGGCGACGTGGGAACGCGATCCGCGCGCCGGCGCGCTGATCCGCCCCGGCAGCAGCCTCGCGGTGCGCGTGGTGCTTCCTGACAGCTCGCTGTTGCCGCGCGTGGGTCGGCTCGACTTCGTCGCGCCGTCGCTGGACTCGGCGAGCGGCACCGAGGAGTTCCGCGCGAAGTTCGCGAACGCCGACCGTCGCCTGCTTCCGGGGCAGTTCGTGCGCGTGCGTCTCGAAGGGTTCATGCGCGCCGCAGCGCTCGCCGTTCCGCAGCGCGCGATAATGCAGGGACTCGGACGGCAATTCGTGTACGTCGTCGGCGCCGGCGATACCGTCGTCGCGCGCGACGTGCAGACCGGGCCGTGGACCGGGTCGCTCTGGATCATCGACTCGGGGTTGTCGGCCGGCGACCGCGTCGTCGTCGAGGGGACGCAGAAGGTGGCGCCGGGCCGCGTGGTGAAGCCCGTGCCGCTCTCCGACAGCACGAAATCAGCCGCGAGCGCGACCACCCGATGAGCGAGCCGCGCTACTTCTTCATCCGGCGCCCGATCTTCGGCGCCGTGATCTCGATCGTCATCACGCTGCTCGGCCTGTTCGCGATTCACCTGCTGCCGGTGACGCGGTATCCGCAGATCACGCCGCCGGCGGTGCGCATTCAGACGAACTATCCCGGCGCGTCGTCGGAAGACGCCGCGCAAGCCGTCGCCGCGCCGATCGAGGAGCAGCTCGCCGGGCTGCAGGGGATGATCTACTACGGGTCGTCGAACTCGAGCGACGGGTCGACGACGATCAACGTGACGTTCGACGTCGCGCGCAACCAGGATCTGGCCGCGGTCGACGTGCAGAACGCCGAGAAGCTGGCCGAGCCGCAGCTGCCGGACGCGGTGCGCACGAACGGCATCACGATCCTCAAGGCGAACACCGACATCCTCGCCGTTGTCGCGCTCCAGTCGAAAGATCCTCGCTACGACGCGACGTACCTGGCGAACTACATGAAGCTGTTCGTCGTCGACGAGTTGAAGCGAGTGCCCGGAGTAGGCGACGCGACGCCGTTTCCGGCGCGCGACTTCTCGATGCTGCTCCAGCTGGATCCGGACAAGATGGCGCAGCTGAGCCTCACGGTGAGCGACATCGCCGCGGCGGTGCGCGAGCAGAACGCGACGAATCCCGCGGGGCGGCTCGGCGCGGAGCCGTCGCCGCCGGGGACGCAGCTCACGCTTCCCATCACGACGATCGGCCGGCTCCAGACGCCGGACGAGTTCAACGACATCGTGATCCGCGCGCGTCCCGACGGCTCTGTGATTCGGTTGCGCGACGTCGGGCACGCCGCGCTCGGCGCGCGAAGCTACGACCTCGAGGGGCGCCTCAACGGCGAGCCGACGGCGTTCGTGCTGCTGTACATGCGCCCCGGCGCGAACGCGCTCGCCGTGAAGCAGGCGGTCGTGGACCGGTTGAACGAGATGCAGTCCGGCTTCCCGCAAGGCGTGACGTGGGCGCTGCCGTTCGACACGACGCCGTTCGTGAGCGCGTCGATCCACGAGGTCACGATCACGCTCGTCGAGGCGATGATCCTCGTGACGCTGGTCGTGTTCCTCTTTCTCCAGAGCTGGCGCGCCACGCTGATCCCGATGCTCGCCGTGCCGGTGAGCGTCATCGGCACGTTCCTCGGATCTGCTCGCGTTCGGGATGTCGATCAACGTGCTGACGCTGTTCGGTCTCGTGCTGGCGATCGGCATCGTCGTGGACGACGCCATCGTCGTCATCGAGAACGTCGAACGCATCATGGCGAGCGAGGGCCTCGAGCCGCGGCTCGCCGCGGACAAGGCGATTCGCCAGGTGGGGAGCGCGCTCGTCGCGATCGTGCTCGTGCTCTGTTCGGTGTTCGTGCCGGTGGCGTTCATCGGCGGCGTGACCGGCGAGCTGTTCAAGCAGTTCGCGATGACGATCGTGATCGCCGTCGTGCTGTCGGGCGTCGTCGCGCTGACGCTGACGCCGGCGCTCTGCGCGCTGCTGCTCACCGAATCCGAAGCGACGCACACGACGGGCTTCTTCGGCTGGTTCAATCGCCTGTTCACGCGTGCCACGAACGGGTACGTCGGCGCGGTGGATTCGGTGATCCGCCGTCCGCCGATTTGGGTCGCCGTCTTTCTCATAATCGTCGGGCTTGCTGGTGTTTTCTGGCGCCGCATTCCGACCGCTTTCATCCCGACGGAAGACAAGGGATACATGGCGCTCTCGGTGCAGCTGCCCGACGCCGCGTCGCTTCAACGCACCGAGGCGACGGTCGCATCGATTGAAAAGATCATCCGCGCCGAGCCGGCGGTGAGGAACATCGTGGCGCTCGTCGGGCTCGACCTTCTCACGCAGTCGAGCGCGACGAACGGCGCGACGGTCTTCCTCAACGTGAAGCCGTGGGACGAGCGTTCGCCGCACGACGCGCTCGATTCGATCGCCGGCGCGCATCAACCGCAAGCTGTTCGCGCTCCCCGACGCCAACGCGTTCGGGTTCAACCTGCCCGAGGTGCCGGGGCTCGGCATCACGGCGGGCGTCGAGATCAACCTGCAGAACCGCAACGGGCAGGACATCCGCACCTTCGCGCAGCACGTCGCCGAGTTCCGTCAGGCGGTGAACCAGCTGCCGGCGGCGGGCGCGCTCAACACGACGTTCCGCGCCGCGGTGCCGCAGGTCTACGTCACCGTCGATCGCACGGCGGCCAAGGCGCGCGGCATCAACCTCACCGATCTGTTCGCGACGCTGCAGGCGAACCTCTCGTCGCTCTACATCAACGACTTCAACCTTCAGGGCAAGACGTACCGCGTGCAGGCGCTGGCGCTGCCGCAATTCCGCCAGACGCCGGCCGACATCGGCAAGCTCTACGTGCGCGGCTCGAACAACACGATGGTTCCGGTGTCCGCGGTGACGACGACGAGCTTCCGCAGCGCGCCGACGGTCGTGCCGCGTTTCAATGGATTTACTTCAGCTCAGTTTACGGGAACGCCGAAGGCGGGGCACAGCACCGGCGAACTGCTGCACCAAGTGGACGACCTCATCGCGACCCAGTTCGCGTCGGCGGGGCTGGGCGTTTCCTACTCGGGCCAGTCGTTCCAGGAGCGCGCGTCGAGCGGCGACGCGGCGCTCGTGTTCGCGCTCGGGCTCGTGCTCGTCTTCCTCGTGCTCGCGGCGCAATACGAGAGCTGGTCGGTGCCGTTCGCCGTGCTTGTTCGGCGTTCCGTTCGGCGTGCTCGGCGCGCTGCTCGGCATCTGGATTCGACGGCAGCCGAACGACATCTATTTCCAGGTCGGGCTGATTACCGTCGTCGGTCTGGCGGCGAAGAACGCGATTCTGATCGTCGAATTCGCCAACGAGCTGCGCGCGCACGGCATGAGCATACGACAAGCGGCGGTCGAGGCGGCGCGCGAGCGACTGCGGCCGATTCTCATGACGTCGTTCGCGTTCATCCTCGGCGTGCTGCCGCTGATGCTGGCGAGCGGCGCGGGCGCGGTGAGCCGCCACTCGATCGGCACCGGCGTGTTCGCCGGAATGCTGTTCGCGACGACGGTCGGCATTTTCTTCATCCCGCTCTTCTTCCGCATCATTCGTGGTCTGGCCGAGGGGCGAAGTCGCGCCGCGGCCGCGGAACCCGAAGCAGTTGTCGCGCCGACGACGGAGCGCGCATGATGCGCCCGCGCGCGTTGGTTCTCGCGGCGGCTGCCGTCCTCGCCTCGGCGTGTCTCGCCGGCCCGCGCTACGTGCCCGAGACCGTGGCCAGCTCGCAGCGAGCGGATCGGCGTTCCTCGCACGAGCGACTCGTCGCGCGCGTTCTTCGATTCGCTCGCCGTGGCGCGCCGGGCCGACACGGCGCGCATCGCGGCGGTGCCCGCGGTTCGGCGCCTGGCGGCGGTCGACTCGCTCACGTCGCTCGCGTGGCTCGATCTGCTGCGCGACACGACGCTCGTCCGTCTCGTGAATGTCGCGCTCGATCAGAATCGCGATCTCCGCGTCGCCGAGGCGCGGATCCGCGAGTTCCGCGCGGCGGTCGGCGTGTCGAGAGCGCCGCTGGTTCCGTCGCTCGCGCTCAACGGTTCCGAGAGCTCGAACCAGGTCGTCATCGGCTCGTTCCCGCCCACTGCATATCGCGCGGCGCGTTTCACCGCGGATCTCACCTGGGAGCTCGACTTCTGGGGCCGGCTTCGCCGCGGCGTTCAGGCCGCATCGGCCGACCTCGGCGCGCAGGAAGCCACCGAGCGAGCCGCGGTGCTGTCGCTGGTGAGTGACGTGGCGTCGAGCTACCTCCAGCTCCTCGAGCTGGATCAGGAACGGCTCATCGCCGAGCGCACGCTCAGCTCGCGGCAGGCCACGCTCGACGTGGCGCGCGCCCGATACTCGGAGGGACTCACCTCGGAGCTCGACGTGCGGCAGTTCGAGGCGCAGGTGGCGGCGCCGGCGGTGACGCTCGCGCAGAGCGAGCGCGCGACCGCCGTGACGGAGCACAACCTGAACGTCCTGCTCGGCGAAGGTCCGACGGCGATCCCGCGGCGCGGGTCGCTCACCGCGGCCGTGGAGGCGCTCGCGATTCCGGATTCGATTCCCGCCGGTCTGCTCGCGCGACGGCCCGACGTGCAACAGGCGGAACGCAACTTCGCCGCGGCGCACGCGCGCATCGGCGTCGCCGACGCGGCGCGCCTGCCGACGGTCAGCATCGTCGGATCGCTCGGGTCGCAGGCCGGCATACCGAACAACGTGTTCGCCGACAACACGCACGTCTATCAGTTGTTCGCCGGGATTTCATTTCCGGTGTTCGACAACGGGCGGCTGTCGAACCAGTCCGCCGCGGCGCGCGCGCGTGCCGACCAGGCGAAGGCATCGTACGAGTCGACGGCGCTGAACGCGATTCGCGAAGCGAACGACGCGCTCGCCGGCGTACGCGCCGCGCGCGACGAAGTCGCCGCCCAGTCCGCGCAGGCGCGCGCACTGCGGCAGGCGCTCGCTCTCGCCGAGTCGCGATACGACGCGGGGTTGTCGTCGTACCTCGATCTGCTCGACGCGCAGCGAAGCTTGTTCAGCGCGGAGCTGGCGTTGAGTCAGGCGCAGCTCGGAGAGCTGACGGCGGCAGTGCAGCTGTACAAGGCGCTGGGCGGGACATGGAACGGCAGATAGAGGCTGGTTTCAGGTCTCAGGTCTCATGGTCTCAGGTCTCAGTGACGTTTGGGGTCTGCGCGATTGCGTGGACATCTCGGACGCGGGATCGAGCCCTGCCTCGAGCGTGAGCCGGAGCTTGAGCCTTGAGCCTAGAACCGCGGCGGTTGCTCATAGCTCCTGCTCATGCTCTTGCTCGAGGCAGGGCTCGTCTGCCGATCCGAGATGCTCGCAGTGCGAGCTCGTGCCAGACGCTCAGCAAACCGGAGGCTTCATCGTCCCGGCTGGGACCTCCGCGACCGCTCGCCCTCCCCCCGACCTCAGATTCGAATTGATCGCGGTCAGCTCCGCCGTCACCTTCTGCCACGCCGCCACCGTCTTCGCCAAGTCCCGGCAGCTTGCGCCGAATGCAGCGAGCGCGGATGACGTTGGCGCCAAGTCGCCCAAGTCCTGCGTATTGAGCTGCGCGACCATCGCGCCGTTGAGGGCCCGGAAGTTCGGCGGGCCGCCTGACCGCCGCGTCCTCGCCCGCGACCACCGCCGCCGATCCGACGATCGTGTCGAGCTGCGCGGCGAGCCGGTTGACGATCGCTGCACCGTCTCCCGCGTGTGTTGGCCGCGGCCCGAAGGGTGTCGCGCAGCGCCTGCGCCATGCGATGGCCTTCGTACGACGCGTCGATTCCTTGCACGAGCTTCATCTGCAGCGCGTGCTGCGCCGCGATCGCCGCGACCGTCGCCGGCGAGTGCGGATCGGGCCTGATCGTCACGGTCTGCGTGTAGCTCCTGCCGTCGACCGTGAGCTTGAGCGTGTACGTGCCCGGGAGCGCCACCGGTCCTTCCGGCGACGCCGGCGTCAGTCCCGGATTCGCGTTGATCTCGAACGAGTGCGCGAACGACGGCGGCGAATCGTAGCGCAGATCCCAGTTCGTGCGGTTGTCGCCGACGTTCGTCGGCAGCGGCTTCGGGTGGCGCGACCCAGAAGTTCGGCTGGGGCGGCCGCGCGGCCTCCGGTCACGGGCGTGATCGCCGCGCTCGACATGTGCCGCACGACGCGCCGGACGCGTCGAGCACGTCGAGCGTGATGTCGCCGCGCGGCTTTGCGCGAGCCAGTAGTCGATGAGCGCCCTGGGCGGGTTCAGCGCGTGCGGCACCTCGGGCGGGAACGGCGTGTCGGCGCCCACGTTGCGGCGCATGCGACACACGTCGCCCGGCTTGAAGAGTGCGCCGCCTCGCTCGCGATCGCCGGCGTGATCTGCCGCAGCATCGAGTAGTCGTCGAGCACCCAGAAGCCGCGCCCGTACGTCGACGACGACGAGATCGTTGTCCTTGATCGCGATGTCGCGATACGACGTGTTCGGCAGGTTGAGCTGCAGCGACTGCCAGTGGTCGCCGTCGTCGAACGAGACGTACATGGAGCTCTCGGTGCCGGCGAACAGCAGCCCCGCTTCTTCGTGTCGTCGCGGATGACGCGGGCGAAGCTTCCGCTCGGCTGATTCGGTCGCCAGGCCGTTCGACGATGCTGCGTCCACGTCTTGCCGTAGTCGTGCGTGCGGATAGACGTACGGCGTGTAGTCGCCGACGCGATGGAGATCGATCGCGACGTACGCTTCGGCGGCGTCGAGGTGCGACGCGTCGACCGCGAGACTTCGGCGCGCGCGCGGGTTCGGGAGTCCGGGATGCTCACGTCGGTCCAGGTCTTGCCGTCGTTCTTCGTGACCTTGATGAGCCCATTGTTGGTGCCGACCCAGATCATGCCCGGCGCGACGCGTCGACGCGCGAGATCGATTCGAATCGCGCCGCCGGGCGGCGCGGTCGCGCCGGCGCCGGTCGGCGGCGCGGTGCGCCGGGGCGCACGGCGAGGTCGGGGCTGATCTTTGTCCAGTGCGCGCCGCCGTCGATCGTCGTCCATCAGGGACTGGAATCCGGCGATGCAGCTCGTGCTGGTTCCACGGCGCGAACACGAGCGGCTGGTTGCCGTCGTGCGCAGCTGCGAGACGGTGTCCTGCGTCGGGCTCATGTTGATCCACTGCTCGCTCGGATACGCGATCTTCAGATATCCGCGCGCCGCCCGCGTAGACGATCTTCGGATCGAGCGGATCCGCGACGATCGTGCCCGACTCCTAGCCCGGCACCGGCTTCCAGTCCATCGGGGTGATCGCGCCGAGGTTGCCGCGGCTCCGCGTCGGATGGCGCCGGCGTCCTGCTGCGTGGCGTAGATCCAGTACGGGAACGAGTTGTCGGTCGAGATGTGGTAGACCTGCTCCGTCGACTGGTTGTACCACGAGCTCCACGTGAGGCCGCCGTCGAGCGAGATCGATCGCGCCCTGGTCCACGCCGAGGAGCATGCGCTTGCCGTTGGTGGGATCGATCCACATCTGCTGCGGATCGTCGCCGCCGGGCGCGCCCTTGAAGCCGGTGAAGGTCTTGCCGCCGTCGCTCGACTTGTAGCTCGACGTGTTGATCGTGTAGACGATGTCGGGGTTCGATGGATCGACGTAGACGCCGCAGTTGTAGCCGTCCTGTCCGTTGCGGATGCGCTGTCGTTCGCGGCCATCTGGTGCCAGTTCGCGCCGCCGTCGTCGGAGCGGTAGAACCCGAAGTTGCCGATCAGGAACATGCGCTGGCGTTCGTGTTCATTCGCGACCGCGATCGACGTCTTGCCGTCAGCGCGCGGCGAAGTCCGTGGCCGGTGATCTCGGTCCAGGTCAGCCCCGTCCGTCGACTTGAACAGCTTCGTGCTCCTCGGCCCGGCGGCTGCCGCGCCGCCGCCTGGGCCGCCGCCGCGCCCCGGCGGCGGAGGGCGGTGTAGTGGAGCGACCGTCGTCGCGAAGATCACCTTCGGGTTGTCGAAGGCCCACGCGATTTTCTGCGCGCCGGTGTCGTCGTCGACGTAGAGCGTCTTGTTCCACGTCTTGCCGCCGTCGGTGCTGCGGAACACGCCGCGCATGTCGATTTTCTTGTGGACGTTTCCCTGCGCGGCAACGAGGACGAGATTCGGATCGTTGCGGGTCGACGAGGATCGACGGGATCTGCTTGGTCGCGTCGAGCCCCAGGTGCGGCCACGTCTTGCCGGCGTCGATCGACTTGTACATCCCGTTCCCTTCGTTGATGCCGCCGCCCGTGATCAGGTCGCCCATTCCCGCGTAGACGACATTCGGATCCGACGGCGCGACCTGGACCGATCCGACCGACGACGTCCTTGATCGCGTCGAAGACCGGGTACCACGTTGCCCGCGCTCGTCGTTTTCCAGACGCCGGCGGCGGGATTCCGATATAGAAGGTGCCGGGCTGGCCGATGACGCCGGTGACCGCCGCAATGCGTCCGCCGCGGAAGGGCCCGAGGTTGCGCCAGGTGAGCCGGAGTAGAGTCGTGGGTCGATCGGCCCCGCCGCCTGTTTCCGCAGCGGCGCGGAACCGACGAGCGTGAGCGCAACCGACGACCGCCGCCGAGCGCCGATGGAAGTCGAGCGTGGTGGGCATTGTATTGGGTTAGTCGATACGACACGACGGATCCGGGCGAACCATCAGCCACAATCCGAGAAGGAAAAGCAGCGTGAAGACGAGGATCACGTAGGCCCGCACCGCCACAAGCCAGGTGCCGATCTGCCGTGCCGGTCAGCACGAAGCCGAGCATCACGACGTGGCAGGGGCAGGTGAGAATGGCGAGCAGCGCACCGAGCTTGTTCCGCCCGCTCATCTCCCGCCGAAGCGCTCCGCGAAGTCCTTGTCATGTGAATCGATAGAGGGCGCGATGCACCGCGGACAAGCCAGACCGGCCGCTCGCGAACGTAAGCAACTTGCGATGGCGCCCCCTTCCACGCTCGGCCCATGGCAGGCAGGTTAGGCGCACTCGAGCCGACTCGGCATGCAAATCGGAATGAGCTTCGACTGGGCCCTGCTGTTCGCCGCGACCGTGCGGATGGCACTCGCGTTGGCGCTGACGCTTCCAATCGCGCGCGAGCGGGAGCTGCACGACATGAGCGCCGGGCTGCGCACCTTCCCGATCGTCGCGCTTGGCTCGTGCGGCCTCGTGTTGTTGGCGAGCTCGGAGTTCCCGCCGGGTTCCATTGCGGTGATGTACGTGATCCAGGGACTGGTCACGGGCGTCGGCTTCATCGGCGGAGGGGCGATTCTCAAGGCCAACGACCGCGTCCGGGGCACGGCGACGGCCGCGAGCATCTGGTCGACCGCCGCGATCGGGGCGTGTGTCGGACTGGGTCACGCCGAAATCGCGGTCGTGCTGGCCGCGTTCACGTATTTCACTCTGTGGATCGTGAATCGCATGGAGGCGAAGCACATGATCCCGCCGACGCCCGAGTCGCGGAGCGGCGCGTACACTGGACCGCGCGACGGCGACGCCTCCTGACGCCGCGTCGGCCGCCCTAGAGCGAGTTGATGTCGACGGTGTGAAGAATCTTTCGCGGAAACCCTTCCCGCGCGACGCGCAGCATCGCCTGCCCGATTTGCTCCGTCGTCGTCACGTGGGTGGGAAAGAGACGGCCGAGCAGCGGCATCACCGGCGCCATCGTGACGTACACGGCGTTGTAGAGTCGCGTCCTCGACTTGATGCCGTGCAGCGGGCGAATCAGTCCTGGGCGGAAGACGTAGGCGCGAAAGGGAAGCTTGAAGAGCGCGTTCTCCGTCCGGCCGCGGACGCGCGCCCACATCGCGCCGGTTTCGCTCGACGACGCTCCCGCCGCCGAGACGAACACGAACGTCATCGCGGGATTGATGCGCGCGAGGGTCGTCGCCACCGACAGCGTGAGGTCGTACGTGATGCGCGAGTATTGCTCTTCCGTCATCCCGACGGCCGACACGCCGAGGCAGAAGAAGCACGCGTCGAATCCCTGAAGCTCGGACTCGATCCCGGACAGGTCCTGCAGATTGGTCCAGACGAGATCGCGGAGCTTGGGGTCCGGCCGGCCGGTCGGCGCGCGGCCGATGGTCAGCACGTGATCCACGCCGGCGTCGAGCAGACACTCCCGTAGAACGCCCTGGCCAATCATTCCTGTGGCACCGAACACGACGACTTTCATTTCGGGGGGTTGCGCTTCCAAACTAGCACGCTCCGGCTTGACCGGCTAGTACGGATGCCCGCATGATAGCTCCATGCGCACCCCATCCCTCTCGATCGCTCTGCGATCCGCCGCCGCGCTGGGCGTGTTGTCCGGTCTCGGCGCAATGCCGACCGTCGCCAACGCCCAGCAGCCCGTTCCCGAAATCCGCTTCGACGCGAGCATCGATTTTCTCAAGCTGCCGCCGAACATGTACTTCGGTGAAGTCGCCGGCGTCACGATCGACGCGCGCAAGCATCTCTACGTGTTCTCGCGCACCGGCAGTCGCAGCACGCTGCACGGCGAGGCCGGCGTCGCAGCTGTTCGAGTTCGGCCCCGACGGCGCGTTCATCCGCGAGATCGGCAAGGATCTCTACGGATTCGCGTTCGCGCACACCGTCCGCATCGACAAGAGACGACAACATCTGGGCGACCGACGAAGGCACGAACATGATCATGAAGTTCAACCCGGCCGGCCGCGTGCTGATGGTGCTCGGCCGCCGCGCCGAAGCCGTCGAGGCGCCGGCGGAGCCGGCGCCGGGGACGCGCCGCGGCCGGGGTGGGGATCGTTCAACCGCCCGACCGACGTCGCGTGGGACGCGGCCGGCAACATCTTCGTCGCCGACGGCTACAACAACTCGCGCGTCGTGAAGATCGACAAGGACGGCCGCTGGGTGAAAACCTGGGGCGAGCGCGGCACCGGGCCGGGCCAGTTCAACATCCTGCACACCATCGCCAGCGACGCCACGGAACGTCTACGTCGCCGACCGCACGCAACCATCGCATCCAGGTGTTCGACCCGCGACGGCAACTTCTCAGCGGCAGTTCACGATCGACGTGCCGTTCGACGAAGACGCCGAACGTCATGTTGGGCGCCATGCCGGCGCCGAACTCGAATCCGCTCGCCGTCTCCGGCGCGCCGTGGGCGATCTGCATCACGCCGGGCCCCAACCAGGTGCTCTACAGCGCCGACGCCGTGCCGGGCCGCATCTACAAGCTCACACTCGACGGCAAGGTCCTCGGCGTGCTCGGCGAAGCGGGCAAGGAGCCGAAGCAATTCGGTTGGATCCACGAGATCGCGTGCCCGTCGGAGAACGAGCTGTACGTGGCCGAGTTGCTCAACTGGCGCGTGCAGCGTCTCACGCTCCATCCCGACGTCGGGAGGGCCGTCGAAGGTCGACGGAGTCCGGTACCGGCTCGCGTCGTGCTCCGGTCAGTTCTTCACACGTAACGGTTGCCGTTCCGGTCTTACCCTCGCTGGTCGCCGTGATGGTGACGGTCCCGGCCTTTTGGCTTTCACCGTCGCGTTGTACGTCCCTGCCGTCGGTGTGAGCGTAACGATGCCATTGTCCGAGGCCGTCCATGTGACCACGCGGCCAGGACCAATGGGGGCGTTGGACGCATCTTTGAGTGTCGCCTGAAGGACCACGTTTCCGTTCTTCGCAATCGACGGATTCGACGGTGAGACCGCGACCGTGGCCACGGGCGCGAGCACCTTGAAAGTGGCTTGGGCGGACTGACTGCCCAGTGTTGCGACGATGGTCGTCGAGCCGGCCGCCAGGCCGGTCACCACCCCCGATTGCGATACGGTGGCGATGCCAGCGGCCTTCGAGCTCCAGCTAAAGCCCTGAGCGGCCACCGGATTCCCACTCTTGTCTCTGGCCGTCGCGGTCAGCATGGCCGTCTGCCCGACGTACGCGGAGTCCGGCGACGGGGTCACGTGATCGAAGCAGCGTTGACGGTGAGCGTCGCGCTACCCGACTTCCCCGCGAGAGGCGCAGTCGCCGTTATGGTCGCAACCCCGACTCCAACTCCCGTCGCCGTCCGGTCGAGGAACGGTGGCGACACCGGGGTTGCTCGAAGTCCAGACGAACGCCTGTCCGGCGAGCACATTGCCCTGCGCGTCCCTCGCCGTGGCCGTGAACGGCGCGGTGTCGCCCGCGAGAATGGTCTTTGTCGCCGGGGCGACCGTGACTGTCGCGATCGGAACGACCACCGTGATCGTCGACGTCCGTTCTTACCCCCGCTGGTAGCGGTGATCGTGGCCTTGCCTGCGGTAGACGTCGAGCTGACGAGCCCAGTCGGCGACACCGTTGCGACCGACGGGTTGTTCGTCGTCCAAGTCACTGTCCTGCCGGTGAGAACGCCGCCAACTGAATCCTCGGTCAGCGCCGTCAACTGCAGCGTCGCATTCGCCAACAGCGTGTCCTGTCACGGTTGAACGACAACGGCGCTCACCGGCACGGGCGCCGTCACCGTCACCGCCGCCGCCCCGCTCTTCCCTCGCTGGTCGCGGTGATCGTCGCCGTCCCGACCTTGATGCCGGTAACGACGCCCCCCGCGACGGTGGCGACGGGCGTTTGCTCGACGCCCAGGTGACGACGCGGTTCGTCACCACCGTCCCGTTCTGATCCTTCACCGTGGCGGCGAGCGTCGTCGTCGATCCGACTGCGTGCTCGCCGTCGCCGGCGACACCGTCACGCTTCCGACGGGCACGGGAATGACGCTCACGATCGTCGCTCCGGATTTTCCTTCGCTCGTCGCTGTAATCGAGGCGCTCCCGACGGAGGCGCCCGTCACGACGCCGGACGACGAAACCGTCGCGACGCCGGGATTGCTCGACGCCCACGCGACCGCGCGATCCGTGACGATGTTGCCATTCGCGTCTCGCACGATCGCACTGAGTTGCACGCTCGATCCGACGACGACCGATGGATCCTGCGGCTGAACCGTCACCGACCCGACCGCGACGTTCGTCATCGTGACGTCCGCGCTACCGGTCTTGCCTTCGCTCGTCGCCGTGATCGTCGCGCTGCCCTTCGCGACGGCGGTCACCAGGCCTTTCGCCGAGACCGTGGCCGCGGCGGGGTTGGAGCTGGACCACGACACGGTGCGTCCGTTCAGCACGTTGCCGACGGCGTCCTTGAGCGTGGCGGTGAGCTGCGTCGCCTGTCCGACCGACATCGAGAGCGGACTCGGCGTCACCGTCACCGTCGCGACGGCGGCTTGCGACACCGTATCGTCGCGGTGCCGCTCTTGCCGTCGGCCGTAGCCGTATCGTGGCGGTCCCGGGGCGAACGCCGACGCCATCCCGTTCGCGTCCACCGTGGCGACGGCGGCGTTGCTGGTGCTCCACGTGATGGCCCGCCCTGTGAGGGGATTCTGTGCCTCGTCATACGCGACCGCCGAGAGCTGGTCCGCACGCCCGGAGCCGCGTCCACGTGCGGAGGGGTGACGACCACGGTCGCCACCGGCGTTTTCTCGACGGTGATCATCGCGATCCCCGATTTGCCGTTCACACTCGCGGAGACCTGCGTCGAGCCGGGGGCGACCCCGGTCACGATCCCATCACTCGAGACCGTCGCGATGCTCGGGTCTTGGACCGACCAGAAGACGCCCGTGGCGGCGATCGAGTTCCCGCTGGGATCCTGGACGAGGGCCTGAAGCGAAATCTGCGAGCCGACCGTCACCGTCGTCGATGGCGCCTGATCGACACCGATCCGACGTCGAGCGTGGTCACGACGTCCGTCGCCGCGCGAGCGCACGCCGCAACGATCGCAGCCAAGATCCAAACCGCGGTGCGACGCCCGCCGGCCCCCCGCCAAACTGGCGCGTGCGGCATCAGCGCTGCTTCCCGACGTCCCCAAACGCCGAGCTCGGCATCAGAGAACTAGAGAAGCGAATGTCGCGGGAACGGCCGGACTCATCGGAAGAGACTTCTTGAACAAGCTCTCTCCTTCACCGAGGAATCCGTCGACTTCGCGAGTTTTATGCCGCCCGTCGTCGTCGGGGCGTTATTGGGTCACCGTGATCACCGCGGTGCCCGCAGGACCGGTGGACGGATTCGCGCCGCCGTCGAAACCGGAACGCGCCGTGATTGTGACGCCGCCGGCCTTGATGGCCCTCACCAATCCAGACGCCGACACCGTCGCAATCGTAGGATCGCTCGACGTCCAAGTGATCGTGCGCCCGGTGATAATCGTGCCGCCGTTCTTGGTCGTCGCCGTCAGTTGAACCGTAGGCGTCAATGCGAGGCTCAGCGTTTGCGCGGCGGGCGACACCTGAACGCTTGTCACGGCCAGAATTACGTTGATCGTCGACGTATCGGCCTTCGTCTCCGACGTCGCGATAACCCGGGCTGCACCGACGGCCTTGCCGGACAACGTCGTCGAAGGGCCTGACGCCGGTGTTATGGTCGCAACGGAGCCAGGCGTGCTCGTCCAGCTCACGGTGCGGTCCGTGACCACGGTTCCCTTGACGTCTCTAATCGTGGCTGTGAGGGTCTTCGTGCTCGCGGCGCCGGAGTTCGTGACCGAGTCCACCGCGGGGACGACAGTCACGTTCCCGACCGGCGCCCTCATCGACACCAGCGTATTCGACCCGCTCTTTCCCTCGCTCGTCGCCGTCACCTGCGTCGTTCCGGAGGCGACTGCGCTCACGAGTCCCGTCGGGTCCACGGCGGCCACCCCGGCGTTCGTGACTTGCCACGTGACGACCCGCCCGGTGAGAATGCCGCCGATCGAATCCTTCGTCACCGCCGCCAGCTGAGTCGTGTAGCCGAAGAAGACCGTATCAGGACTCACCGGAGTGATCGAAACGCTCGATACCGGCACGGGAGTCACCGTAAGTGTCGCCGTGCCCGACTTGCCTTCGCTCGTCGCCGTGATCGTCGCCGTGCCTAGAGCAACGGCGGTCGCGACGCCGGTGTTGGCGTTCACCGTGGCAGCCGCGGGATTGCTCGCTTCCACGTCACGGTCCGGCCGGTGATCGTGTTCCCCTGAGCGTCCTTCGTCGTCGCGGTGAATGCCTTGGTCTGCGTCACGAGAATCGTCGCCGTCGGCGGTGCGACCGTGACCGAAGCCACCGGAACTTGCACCGTGATCGCCGACGCCCCGCTCTTGCCTTCGCTGCCTGGCGGTGATCGTCGCCGTGCCCACCGCGACAGCGGTCACGAGACCCGAACGACGAGACCGTCGCCACCGCTGGATTGCTCGACCCCCAGCTCACCGCGCGCCCCGTCAGACACGCCGCCGGCCGAGTCCTTCGGCGATCGCCGTGAGTTGCACCGTCGCGCCGGGCCCGATGGTGGCCGTCGGCCGGTTGCACCGCCACAGTATCCCGACGGGCACCGGCGTCACGGTGATCGTGCTCGAGCCGCTCTTGCCCTCGCTCGTCGCAGTAATAATCACCGTTCCAGCACGACCGCGGTTAGGCGACCGCCGATCGCCGACACCGTCCGCCGCCCCGGCGACCACTCCCCAGATGCCCACGTCACGACGCGATCAGTGACCACGAGTCCCGCCCAGATCGGTCAAGTACATCACACCGAGAGGGAAGGTCTGCAACATCAACATCGATTCCGTCACCAGCGCCACGACCACCATCACCGCCGGAATCGCCGTCACGTTGACCGTCGCCGTTGCCCGCCTCTTGCCTTCGCCACATCGCCATGATCATCACCATGCCGAACAGCCGCCGCCATGACTCGCTTCCCGCGTTCACCGTCGCAATCACGAGGTTGCTCGACAGCCAGGTCGATCCAGCAGTTCGTGACGACGTTGCCCAACAGATCCTTCACCGTCGCCGCCAGACATCACGGTCTTGCCCGTTCGAATGCTCACCAACGCCGGCGACAGAATCACTCAAACCACGGGCACCTGTGTCACGTTCACCGTCATAAAGCCGGTCTTTCCTTCGCTCGTCGCCGTGATCGCCCACGTTGCCCGGCGCGACGCCGGTCACGATCTCGTCGAGGAAACGACCGCTTCGGTCGTGTTGCTCATCGACCAGGCCACCACGGATCGTGACGATGTTTCCGTTGACGTCGCGGACGATGGCGCTGAGTCGAACGTTCGCGCCCTGAACGATCGACGGTCCTCTGCGGTTGAACGGTGACCGATCCGACGGCGACGTTCGATGGTCACACCCGCCGTACCACTCTTTCCTTCACCCGACGCTGTGATCGTCGTGGTTGCCGACGAACGGCCGCGACGAACCGGCCGTCGACACGGCAGCCGCGGCGGGTTCGAGCCGCTCCACGTGACGACCGTCCGTTCAGCGCGTTTCCGTCGGCGTCCGTGAACGTGGCCGCCGAACTCGTCGTCTGTCCGACTGTCGATGGTGATCGGACTCGGAGTCAGCGGTCCTGATGTGGCGACGGCGGCCTCCGAAATCGCGATGGTGGCGGTGCCGTTCTTCCTTCCGACGTCGCGGTGATCGTCGCCGGCCCGTGCTGACCGGGGTCATCATGCCGTTCGAGTCGGCCGTCGCGACGGCGGCGTTGCTCGTGTCCACGTGATGGGGCGCCCGCTGAGCGGAACCCGCCCCGCGTCGTACGCGGTGGCCGAGAGCTCGCTTGCCGCCGGGGGCCGCGTCCACGTGCGGGCGTCTGACGACCACGCTCGCCACCGCTTCGCTCGCGGTGATCGTCCCGACCCCGACTGCCGTTCACACTCGCCGCGACCTGGGTCGATCTGAGCGCGACGCTGGTCATGGTCCCGGTACTGGAATGGTCGCGATGCCCGGTTCTCGACGGACCAGTAGATGTCCGTTGCGGCGATCGTCTTTCCGCCGGCATCCTGGACGAGCGCCTGGAGCGGATCTGCGCGCCCACCGACACCGTGGTCGCGGTCGGCGTGATCGAGACCCACCCGACGTCCATGGTGGTCACGATGTCCCTTGCGACGGCGCACGCCGCCAGGCTGCCGTCGCGATCCAGCCCGCGATGTGTCGTGCCCGAGGCGTCAGCAAACGCACCGTCACGCTTCCCGACTCGTCAATGCCGAGTCTGCATCGATCAACCAGTGACGCTACGTTCGCGGCCACGCGGAAGAGATCTTCTGAGCAAGCTCTCTCCTTCTCCCAAGGATCCGCCCACTGCGCCAAAGCTAATCTAACCTATTGGGATCCCTCGCCGTGGCCACCGCTCGCCTCACGGATCGCAAAACTGACGAGACCGCCGCGCCGCCGGAGTCGGCACCAGCGAAACGGAGACGCTCGAGCCGCGCACGCTGCCGCGTAACGCGCGGCGTCGATGGCGCTCAGCAGCGCGATCCCGCCGGCCGCGGCGAATCCCGGAATCTGGACGGCCGCGTTTTGTGCGCCGTCGTGACCGAGTAGCTGTACTTGTTTCCGAACGGATCGTTCGCCGTCTGCGTCTGGTCGCCATCGTCGTCTTCTCGATCATCGCGAAGCCCGCGGCGGCGCCGACGGCGGCGAGGGACAGGATGCCGCGGATCGGACGCTTCGTGTAGACTGACCGCCGCCCGGTACGACCACGCCCAGCCCGAACGCCTGCGACGCCGACATGCGCCGCGCGCGCAGCGCTTCACGCGCGCGAAGACCCTGTGCGATCGAGCGCCTCGGGGCGAAGCCGAGGTAACGCTCGTAGTCGTCCGCGGCTCCATCGCGATTATTCTGCATCGACCGCACCAGCGCACGGTCGTAGTACGTGTCCGCCGACGTCGAATCGATCCGCAGGACGGCGGTGAAGAACACCTCCGCGTCCGCCCACTGGCCCTTGTCGACGCGTCGACGCCGCGTTGAACGCCGTTCCTCGATCGTGACCACGGTGTCGGGCCTTGGCGGCGCGATCGTCGCGACGTGGCCCGCCTCCTCGCCTCGGCGGCGTTCGGGCGAGCGAAAGAAACCGGCAGTATTCTTGCGGCGGTGTTGGAATTGCACCGGCCTCTCGTACGCGCGCGCCAACTCGTACGCGACATTCGGATCCCTGGATCCAGTCCGGCGGCGCCGCGCAGTTGGCTGAGCGACGCCGTCGCGTCGCCGAGGATCGCGGACTGCCTCGCGCGCTGCGCCATTTCGCGCGCGTCGCGGCGCTGAGCCTCGGTCGGCGACGACGATTGCGTCACGGTGTTCGCGCACGCCGAGCGTATGCGCACGGCGACCGTTCGCGATTTGAGCGAGATCTCTCTGAGGCGTCGCGCTTTGGCCTCGCAGCGCGAGCGGCGCCAGCATCGAGCCCAGAATGGCAGCCAGAGTTTGCGCATCATCAGGGTGTCACCGTGCTGACGGTTGCCACGGACGAGGTCACCCGATCCAGAACGGCTGTCGCCGTGATCGACGCCGTCCCGGGGGCCTTCGCTGTTACGAGTCCAGTTTTGCGTTCACCGTCGCGATCGTCGGGTCGCTGCTGGCCACGTGACCGCCGTCCGGCGATGACCGTGCTTGATGCGTCCAACAGCGTGGCCGTGAGCTGCACCGTCGGCGTGGTGGCCCACTCAGCGTCGCCGTCGGCGGCGCGATCTGAACCGTCGCGACGGCCGGAATCACCTTCACCCGCGGAAGACCGGACTTCGTCTCCGCGGTCGCGACGATCGAAGCCGAGCCCGGGCTGATCCAGTGACCGTGACGTTGCGCCGCTGCTGGGCGAGACCGAAGCCAGGGAAGGCTGCGTGCTCGCCCAGGTGATCGGGCGGTCGGTCACGATCGTTCCTTTCACGTCCCTCACGGTGGCGTTCAACTGCCTGGTGTCCCGCCCGTCGTCACCGGATCCGACGCCGGCGCGACGACGACGCTGCCCACCGGCGCGACCGTGGATACCACGTCACCGACCCCGTCTTGCCTTCACTCGTCGCGGTGATATTCGCCGTTCCCGCGGCCACGCCGGTCACGAGGCCCGTCGCATCGACGGTCGCGGCGGCCGTGTTGTCCGATTGCCACGTGACCACGCGACCGGTCAACGTTCCGCCGCCCGCGTCCTTCGTCACCGCCGAGAGTTGCGTCGTGTAGCCGATGAACACCGTGTCGGGGCTCGGCGGCAGAACCGTGACGCTCGCGACGGGAGCCTGGAGCACGGTGATCGCCGAGGTCCCGCTCTTGCCTTCACTTGTCGCGGTGATCGTCGCGTTGCCCGGTTTGAGCGCGGTCACCAGCCCGCTCACCGAGACGCTTGCCGTCGTCGGGTCGCTCGAGCCCCACGTCACGGCGCGGCCGGTCAGCACGCCGCCGATCGAATCCTTCGTCGTGGCGGCCAACTGCGCCGTGGCGTTGACGACGAGCGTGTCTTGCGCCGGCTGAACAACGACAGTGCTCACGGGAACGAGCGACACTGTGATCGTGCTCGTGCCGCTCTTGGTTTCGCTCGTTGCCGTGATCGTGGCGGTGCCCGGTGCGACCGCGGTCACCAGCCCGGTCGACGACACCGTGGCCACGAGGGTGTTGTTCGAGCCCCACGTGACGACGCGATCCGTCACGACGGTGCCGACGCTGTCCGTGACCGTCGCCGCGAGCGAAACCATCTGAGTGACGAGCAACGCCTTGCTCGGCGGCGCCACCGTCACGCTGCCGACGGGAATCTTCGTGACCGTGACCATCGACGTTCCGCTCTTGCCCTCGCTCGTGGCGGTGATCGTCGCTGTTCCAGCGCGACGCCGGTCACCAGCCCGTTCACGTTCACGGTTGCGACCGTCGGGTCGCTCGAGCCCCACGTCACGACGCGACCCGTCAACACGCCGCCGACCGAGTCCTTCGTCACGGCGGTCAGTTGCGTGGTGCCGGTGATGCGGACGCCGGCGGTCGGCGGTGTGACGGCAACGGTGCTCACCGGAACGAGCGACACGGTGATCGTGCTCGTGCCGCTCTTCGTCTCGCTCGTCGCCGTGATCGTCGCCGTGCCCGGCGCGACGGCGGTGACCACACCGGCCGCCGATACGGTCGCGGCCGCGGTGTTGTTCGAGCCCCACGTCACCACACGATCAGTCACCACGTTCCCAGCGGTGTCCGTCGACCGTGGTCGCGAGGGCGAAGGTTTGCGTGACGAGCATCGCCTTTGTCGGTGGCGCCACCGTCACGCTGCCGACGGGAATCTTCGTGACCGTGATCGTCGACGTGCCGCTCTTGCCCTCGCTCGTCGCCGTGATCGTCGCCGTTCCCGCCGCGACGCCGGTCACGAGGCCGGTCGAGTTCACCGTCGCCACCGTCGGGTCGCTCGAGCCCCACGTCACCACGCGCCCGCTCAGCTTGCCGCCGATCGAGTCCAGCGTCATGGCGGCCAGTTGCTTCGTGGCCGTGACGCGAATGCCGGCGCTCGGCGGTGAAACGACGACACTGCTCACCGGAACGAGCGACACGGTGATCGTGCTCGTGCCGCTCTTGGTTTCACTCGTCGCCGTGATCGTCGCTGTGCCCGGCGCAACGGCGGTGACCAACCCGGTCGACGACACCGTGGCTACGAGGGTGTTGTTCGAGCCCCACGTGACGACGCGATCCGTGACGACAGTGCCGACGCTGTCGGTAACCGTGGCCACGAGCGAGGCCGTCTGAGTGACGAGCAGCGTCTTGCTCGGCGGCGCCACCGTCACGCTGCCGACCGGAATCTTCGTGACCGTGACCGTCGACGTCCCGCTCTTGCCCTCGCTCGTCGCGGTGATCGTCGCCGTCCCAGCGCGACGCCGGTCACGAGGCCGTTCACGTTGACGGTCGCGACCGTCGGGTCGCTCGAGCCCCACGTCACCGACGCGCCCCGTCAACATGTCGCCGGCCGAGTCCTTCGTCGACGGCCGTCAGCTGCGTGGTGCCCGTGATGCGGACGCTGGCGCTTGGCGGGGAACGACAACCGTGCCCACCGGCACGAGCGACACCGTGATCGTGCGCGTGCCGCTCTGCGTCTCGCTCGTCGCCGTGATCGTCGCCGTGCCCGGCGCGACCGCCGTCACGACGCCGGCCGTCGACACCGTCGCCGCGGCGGTATTGCTCGAGCCCCACGTCACCACACGGTCCGTCACGACGTTCCCGCCAGCGTCCTTCACCGTCGCCGTGAGGGCGAGGTCTGCGTGCCAGCATCGCCTTGTCGGCGGCGCCACCGTCACGCTGCCGACGGGAATCTTCGTCACCGTGATCGCCGACGTCCCGCTCTTGCCTTCGCTCGTCGCCGTGATCGTCGCCGTGCCCGCCGCCACGCCGGTCACCAGGCCGGTGGCGTTCACCGTCGCGACCGTCGGGTCGCTCGAGCCCCACGTCACGACGCGGCCCGTCAGCGTGCCGCCGATCGAATCCCTCGTCGTCGCGGTCAGCTGCGTCGTGGCCGTGACGCGAATGCCGGCGCTCGGCGGTAAACGACGACGGTGCTCACCGGAACGAGCGACACCGTGATCGTGCTCGTGCCGCTCTTCGTCTCGCTCGTCGCCGTGATCGTCGCCGTGCCCGGCGCGACCGCGGTCACGAGCCGGCCGACGTCACCGTCGCGACGGCGGTGTTGCTCGAGCCCCACGTCACCACGCGGTCCGTCACGAGGTGCCGAGGCTGTCCCTCACCGTCGCCGCGAGCGCGACGGTCTGCGTGACGAGCAGCACCTTGCTCGCCGGTGCCACGCGTCACGCTGCCGACCGGAACCTTCGTCACCAGGACCGTCGACGTGCCGCTCTTGCCTTCGCTCGTCGCCGTGATCGTCACCGTGCCGAGTTTGAGCGCGCTGACGAGGCCCGTCGCCGAGACGCTCGCCGTCGTCGGATCGCTCGATCCCCACGTCACCACGCGACCCGTCAACGCGCCGCCGATCGAGTCTTCGGTCACGGCGGCGAACTGCCGCGAGGTGCCGATGGCGAGGCTGTCATGCCCGGGCTGAACGACGACGATGCCGACCGGCACCGGCGACACGGTGATCGTGCTCGTGCCGCTCTTCGTCTCGCTCGTCGCCGTGATGATCGCCGTGCCCGGCGCGACCGCGGTCACGACGCCGGCGGCCGACACCGTCGCGACCGCGGTGTTGTTCGAGCCCCACGAAACGGGGCGATCGGTCACGACGTTGCCGACGCTGTCCTTCACGGTCGGCGTGAGCGCGAAGGTCTGCGTGACGAGCATCGCCTTGGTCGGCGGCGCCACCGTCACGCTGCCGACGGGGATCTTCGTCACCGTGACCAACGACGTTCCGCTCTTGCCTTCGCTCGTCGCGGTGATCGTCGCCGTGCCGATCTTGAGCGCGGTGATCAAGCCGGTCGACGAAACGCTCACCGTCGTCGGGTCGCTCGAGCCCCATGTCACGGTGCGTCCGGTCAGCACGCCGCCGACCGAGTCTTTCGCGACAGCCGTCAGCTGGGCGGTCGCGGTGAGCGTGATCGTCGCCGGACTCGGTTGAACGACGACGGAGCTGACGGGAACGAGCGCCACAGTGATCGTGCTCGTGCCGCTCTTCGTCTCGCTTGTCGCCGTGATGTCCGCGGTGCCCGGCGCCACGGCCGTCACCGCGCCGGTCACCGAGACCGTCGCGACGGCCGTGTTGCTCGAGCCCCATGTGATGACACGATCGGTCACCACGGTGCCGACGCTGTCCTTGACCGTCGGCGTGAGCGCAACCGTTTGCGTGACCAGCATGCTCTTGGTCAGCGGCGACAGCGTCACGGTGCCGACGGGGATCTTCGTCACTGTGACCGTCGACGTGCCGCTCTTGCTCTCGCTCGTCGCGGTGATCGTCGCCGTTCCCGGCGCCACGCCCGTCACGACGCCGGCCGACGTCACCGTCGCCACCGCCGTGTTGTTCGACACCCACGTGATGACGCGATCCGTGACGACCGTGCCGTTCGTGTCTTTGACCGTCGGCGCGAGCGTCAACGTCGCGGTGACGCGAATGCCCGGCGCCGACGGCGAGAGCACCACGCTGCCGACCGGCACCGGAGTCACCGTCACCAGCGTCGTTCCCGACTTGCCTTCGCTCGTCGCCGTGATCACGGCTGTTCCCGGGGTCACGCCGGTCACGAGGCCGGTCGGCGACACGGTCGCGACGGCCGGCGTGCTCGAACCCCAGGTGACGACGCGATCGGTGACAACGGTGCCGCTCACGTCGAGCACCGTCGCGTTCAACTGCATTGTCGATCTGGCGACGATCGACGGCCCCTGTGGCAGAATGCTGACCGAGCCCACTGCGACGTTGGAGATCGTCAGCGCCGCGGACCCGGTCTTCCCGTCGCTCGTCGCCGTGATCGTCGCGCTCCCCGCCGCGACCGCGGTGACCATGCCTTGCGCCGACACCGTCGCGACGGCGGAGTTCGAGCTCGACCACGCCACCGCGGGTCCGGTCACCACGTTGCCGGAGGCGTCCTTCAGCGTCGCCGCGAGCTGCGTCGTCTGGCCGACCGACATCGAGAGCGGCGTCGGCGTCACCGTCACCGTGGCGACGGACGCCTGCCCGACGTTGACCGTCGCGACGCCGGTCTTTCCCTCCGACGTCGCGGTGATCGTGGCCGAACCCTGGCCGACGGCGATCATCAGACCGCCGGCGTCCACCGTCGCCACGCCCGCGTTGCTCGTGCTCCAGGTGATGGCGCGGTCGCTGAGCGCATTCTGCGCGGCGTCGTAAGCGATCGCGGTGAACTGCGCCTGACCGTTGGGCGACACATCGACGTGCGGCGGAGTGACGACGACGCTGGCGACCGGCGCTTTCTGCACCGTGATCGTCGCGATCCCCGACTTCCCGTTCACGTTCGCCGAAACCTCCGTCGATCCGATCGCCATGCCCGTCACGATGCCCGCGCTGGAGATCGAGGCGATGGTCGGATTCTGGACGGACCAGAAGATGCCGCTTCCGGTGATCGGCTTCCCTGACGCGTCCTGCACGAGCGCCTGCAGCGGTATTTGCGATCCGACCGCCACCGTCGTCGTCGGCGGCGTGACCGAGACGGAGGCGACGTCGCTCGTCGGGACGACTTCGGTCGTCAAGGCGCACGCGGCGATCGTGATCAGCCCAGCCCACGACGCGACCCGCCGCGCCGCGGGCGTCAGAAAACGCTGATGCCAACGGAGCGGCCGGCGCGTCGTCATTCTAAGGCGTGACCGTGATGACGGCCTTGACAGCCGAGGCCACGCCGTCGAACACGGCGGTCGCCGTGATCTGCGCGAGTGCCCTCGCTCTTCGCCGTCACGACACCGGTAATCGCGTCCACAGTCGCCACGGCGGAATTGCTCGACGTCCATTGGATCGTGCGACCCGGCACGACCGTGCTGCACGCCGCGGGACCGTTGCACGTGCGCGTGAGTTGCACGGTCTGACTGGACGCCGCGCTGAGGGTCTTTATCGCCGGCGTGATCTGCACCGACGTCACGGCGGTGACCACGTTCAGCGCCGCCGTATCGGCCTTCGTCTCGGCGGTGGCGATGATCTGCACTTGGCCTTTGTTCTTTCCCGAGACGGTGACCGTTGGTCCGGACTTCGGCGAGACGTCGGCCCCCGATCCCGGCACGGCGGCCCACGCGATAGGTCGGTCCGTCACGACCGTTCCCTTCACGTCTCTGACGGTGGCGGTCAGTTGAGTCGAGCCCGCGGGCGTATTCGCCGTATTCACCGAGTCCGCCCCGGCCACGACGACGACGCTTCCCACCGGCGCCTTCATGGAGACCATCGTCACCGATGCGGTCTTGCCCTCACTCGTCGCCGTGATCGTCGTCGAACCCGCGGCGACACCGGAAACGAGGCCTGTCGCGTCGACGGTCGCGATCGCGGTGTTGTTGGAGTGCCAGGCCACCGCGCGGCCGGTGAGCACTCCGCCCGCCGAGTCTTTCGTGATCGCGGTGAGCTGCGCCGTGTAGCCGATGAACACCGTGTCCGGGCTCGCCGGCTCGAATCGTGACGCTCGCGACCGGCACCGGCGAGCACCGTCACGGACGAAGTCCCCGAATTTCCCTTCGCTCGTCGCGGTGATCGTCACCGCTCCGGAACCGACACCTGTGACGACGCCGGACGCCGACACGGTCGCCACCGACGCGCTGCTCGTCGACCACGTCACGACACGATCGGTGACGACGACGCCGTTGACGTCGCGCACCGTGGCGCTGAGCTGCACGCTCGTGCCTTGCATGATCGTCGGATTCTGCGGCTGCACGACGACCGATCCGACGGCGACGTTCGAGATCGTCACCGCGGCCGTGCCGCTCTTGCCTTCGCTCGTCGCCGTGATCGTCGCCGCGCCCGCGGCGACCCCGGTGACCATGCCCGTCGCGGATACCGTCGCCACGCCGGCGTTCGAGCTCGTCCACGCCACGGCGCGCCCGTTCAGCTCGTTGCCCGCCGCGTCCTTCAGCGCCGCCGTGAGTTGCGTCGTCTGCCCGACCGACATCGAGAGCGGCGTTGGCGTCACCGTCACCGTCGCGACGGCCGCTTGCGAGACGCTCACCGTCGCCACGGCGCTCTTTCCTTCCGACGTGGCCGTGATGTTCGCCGAGCCCTGGCCGACCGCGGTCATCGCCCCGGTCGCGTCCACCGTGGCGACCGCTCCGTTGCTCGTGCTCCACGTGATCGCGCGGCCGCTGAGCGGATTCTGGGCGGCGTCATAGGCGATCGCCGTGAACTGCGCGTGGCCGCCCGGCACCGCGTCGACGTGCGGCGGCGTGACGACGACGCTCGCCACCGGCGTCTTCTCGACGGTGATCGTCGCGATGCCCGACTTCCCGTTCGCGCTCGCGGCGACCTGCGTCGATCCGAGCGCCACGCCGGTCACGACGCCCGCGCTGGAGACCGTCGCGATGTTCGGGTCCTGGACGGACCAGAAGACTTCCGTCGCCGGTGACCGTCTTGCCGGTCGGATCCTGGACGAGCGCCTGCAGCGGGATCTGCGAGCCGATCGACACAGTCGTCGTCGGCGGCGTGATCGAAACCGACGCGACGGTGCCCGTCGTCACCACGTCGGCTGCGCCGCCGCTGCACGCGGCCGCCGCCGATACCGCGATCCACGTCGCGACGCGCCGGACTCCCCGCCAAGGCGTCAGAGAACGCTCATGCCTTTCGACGATCGTCATATGCCGGGCGGCGGTTCGACGTACACCGGCCGCGGGCGATTCGTCCGAGAACCGTCGCCCAGCTGCCCGTCGAGGTTGTAGCCCCAGCAAAACGCCTCGCCGGAGGGCGTCGTGGCGCACGTGTGCGAGCCGAACGCGCGGATCGCCGCGAACGAGTGGTCTCCCACGACGCGCACCGGCTCCGCCGAATCCTGCGTTCCCCCGCCGTCGCCAAGTTGGCCGTAGTTGTCGCGGCCCCAGCAGAACGCCTCGCCGTCGCTCGTCAGCGCGCACGTGTGCAGCGCGCCCGTCGCGATGGCGACGAATCGGAGCGACGTCTTCACAGCGGTGGGAGTTTCTCGGCTCAACCGAGTTCCGTCGCCCAACTGGCCGCCGTAGTTGTTTCCCCAGCAATACGCCTCGCCGCGCGGCGTGACGCCGCAGGCGTGCGTCGCTCCCGCCGAGATCGACCGGAACGTCAGCCCGCCGGCCACGAGCACCGGCGCGCGGCGGTCGGTGATCGACCCGTCGCCCAGTTGGCCGTTGGCGTTCTCGCCCCAACAAAACGCGCGGCCGGCGTCGAGCGCGCAGGTGAAATTCCACCCGAGAGAGAGCGCGGAGTAGCGATGATCCCCGGCCACGAGCGCCGGCGCGCTGAGCTCGGGCGTCGTGGTCTCGCGTGCCGAGCTGCCCGTGCGAATTCGAACCCCAGCACAGCGCCTCGCCCTGGCTGTCGAGCGCGCAGCTGTGCGCCGCGCCGACGTCGATCGTGGTGAACATTCGGGCGTCGGCGACTCGCATCGGCGCCTGGTGCGCCATCGTCGACCGGTCGCCGAGCTGCCCGCGTTCGTTCTCGCCCCAGCACCAAGCCGCCCCGCCGCGCGCGATGGCGCAGCTGTGCGACAGCCCCGCCGCGATGGCGACGAACCGAACGTCTCCCGCCACCGCCAGCGGCGTAGCGACGGAGCTCGCGCCGCCCGCGCCGAGTTGCCCGCGGTCGTTCCCGCCCCAGCAGTATGCTCGTCCCTCGGCGTTGAGCATGCACGAATGCAAACCGCCCGCTGCCACCGTCACGCGCGACGCGATCGGAGCCGGAATTGGCGCGACCGGGGCAGGCGCGGGAGTCGGAACCTCGACCACCCTCTCCGGCGTCGCGGCGGGCTTGTTGGAAGAATTGCTCTGACGTCTTCGCGTCTTTCTTCGAGTCCGTCTTGGAATCCGTCTTCCCGCCTCCACCGAGCGGGCTTCGTCGTCTCGACGGACTGCTGGGTCACCGGGAGGCGCGTCGGCGCCGGCGACTTTCGTGATTCGGGCAGGTCCGGCGGCAGGCGCGTTGAAGACGCGACGCTCGCCGCCGGACCGACCTGCCGAGCCGTCTCCGCTGGCGCCGGCGACGTGGGCGGGGGCGCCGCGACCGGCCGCGCAGCTGCGCAGCGTCTTCCCGGCGGAGTCGTTCACGACGAAGCCGCCCGAAACGAGAACCGGCGTGCGGTGCGCGTCGTTCGACCGACCCTGCAGGTTTGCCGCGACAACGACGAGCGTGACGACGGCCGCGACGCCGCCGAGCGCCAGGACGTACTTGCGGCCCGTCCCCGAGGCCGGCTCTTCGTCTTGCGCATCGAGCTCCGCGGCGAGCGACGAGAACGTGGCCGAGTCGATGAACGACGACTCGTGCGCGCCGCGCGAGGGCGGCATCGACGCGGGACCCATCTCGACGAATGGAACGTTCGGGCGCGGCGGCGCGACGTGCACCGGCGAGACCTCCGCCGGCCGTTGTGCCGGCGCGATCGCGGGGAGCGGCATGGGCGGCGCGCGCGGCGGGCGGCTCGGCTGCCACCGGCGGGTCCGAGCGAGGCACGCCGCCGACGGGGCGCGTGAATCGCACCGTGTCGGCGCTCAGCGGCGGCCGGCGCGTCGTGCGACGCGGAATTATCGCGCCGTCGAGCGCCTCGATCATCTCCGCCGCGCTCTGCCAACGCATCGCCGGATTCTTTTCGATGGCGACGGCAATCGCGTCGCCGAGTGAATCGGGCACGTCGTCCCGCAAGTCGCGCACGTCCGGCAGCTGCTCGTACCGCTGGCGGTAGAGTATCGCGTAGAGGCTTTCGCCCTCCCACGGACGATGACCGGTCAGCATCTCCCACGCGACGAGACCGAGGCTGTAGATGTCGCCGCGCGCGTCGAGCGACGCGCCCTCGATCTGTTCCGGCGGCATGTACGCCGGCGTTCCGATCGCCACGCCGGCCATCGTGAGCTGCGAATCGCCGGTCATCGAGCGCGCGAGTCCGAAGTCCGCCAGCAGCGGCCGGTCCTCGGGGTCGACGAAGACGTTTTCCGGTTTCACGTCGCGGTGAACGATTCCCATCGCGTGCGCGGCCCCGAGCGCGCGCGCGATGTCGCGCGTGAACCGCTCGACGCGGTTCGGCTCGAGCCGCCCGTCTTCGCGGATCAGCTCCTTGAGCGTGCGCCCGGCCACGTGCGCCATCACGAGCGCCAGTCCGGCGTCGCCCAGCTCCAACACGTCGCGCACGCGCACGATGTTCGGGTGCACGAGCCGCTCGAGGAATCGCGCCTCGCGCGCGAAGCGGCCCATCGCCTCCTCGTCGCCGAGATACTTCGAGCGAATGAGCTTGATGGCGACTTCGGCGTTCGACGCGCGCTCGCGCGCGAGGTACACGACCGACGTGCCGCCGTGGCCGATCTCGCGGATGACCTCGTACGACGGCTCGAGAGCCGACAGTCCCGGCGAGACGCGCTCGGAAGTCATCGATCGCGATGCGAGAGAACGGCTTCGACGTCCATGGAGGATCGCGGCGCTACCGCGACCGGAAGCGCAGGACGACCTCGCCGAGCTCGACGCGGTCGCCGTCGGCGAGCGGGCGTTCGACCGAATTGTCCGGCAGACGCACGTCGTTCACGACGACCGGATTCGTCCGCGACAAGTTCATCACCGCCCAGCGGCCATTCGAGAATGCGAATTTCGCGTGTCGGCGGCTCACGGTGTCCGAATGGAGCGCGACGGTCTGCGGCGACCGGCCGGCTTCGCGGCCAAGGATCAGCTCGGCCGGTTCGCCCGGCGACCGCACGAACCTGATCTCGCGGTGCTTCGGCTCGCCCGAGAGGACCTCGAGACGTCCGGGAAGAATCTGGATCGGCTCTTCGCCCGGACGGAGAAACCGGACCGTTTCCGAATTTGCGCCGCGCACCGGCGGCTCGTCGACGTTGACGAAGCGCGTGTCGTCGAACACGGTTCGTTCGCCCGGCGCCCGCGGCGCCCGCGAGTGAGTTCCCGGCGCGTGGACGCGGGCGACGAATACACGGGCGCTCCGATCACCGGCTCGACGCCCGCGACCGGTCGCGCAATCACGAACAACGGCGGCACCTCGCGCATGCGGTCTCCCCGGCTTTGAGACCAGGCGCGCGCTAGGACTATCCCTCCAGCGGCGAGCGCGGACACGAGCAGGCCGACGACGATTGCACCGAACATGACTCCGGACTACTCCCGAGAAAAAACGGCGACGCCAACTATAGTGAAATACACATCCGCCAAGGCCGCGTCCACCCTCTGACGCGAACTCATCGGTCGCAGAACTCGTGCCTTGTAACAACGTGATACACCGCACATTGCGGGACGCTGCGGCGAGGGGCCGAACTGGTGCGTTTTGGACATCGGTCACCAGGACCCGTGGTGCCGCGGGACGAACCGCGCTATACTCGGCGGCGATCCTCAATCGGGAGCCCGCCATGTCCGTCTCGCGTCGTTCGTTCGTCGCCAGTCTCGGGGCAGGGACCGCCGGTCTGCTCACGGCACCACTCATCCGGTGGCAGGGCCACGAGGCGCTCCTGGCCCAAGGCCAGCCCGAACGGCGCGCCGACCGCTTGCTCGCGTCGGCCCCCGGAATGATCCGGATCGACAGCAACGAGAACCCGAACGGCCCCGGGCCGTCGCGCGCTCGAAGCGGTGTCGAACGCGTTCGGTCACGCCAACCGATATCCGGTGAAGGAAGAGGACGATGCCGTCGCGATGATCGCCAAAGCGCGCGGCGTGTCGCCTTCGAACATCATCTTCGGCTGCGGGTCCGGAGAGCTGCTGCGCGCCGCCGTCATGGCGTTCACCGCCACCGACCGCGCCCTCGTTGCTCCCGAGCCCACCTTCGAGGCGCCGGCCAATTTCGCGCGCTTCCTCAAACACCCGGTGGCCGCGCCGCCGGTGGACTCGAAGCTCAAGCTCGACCTCGACGCGATCGTCGCCGCGTCGCGCGGCGCGGGACTCGTGTACTTCTGCAACCCGAACAACCCGACGGCGAGCGTTCACGGCGGCGACGACGTCGCCTCGTTCGTCGAAGCGGTGAACCGCGCCTCGCCCGACACCGTGATCCTCATCGACGAGGCGTATCACGAGTACGTCGCCGACAAGTCCTACCGCACGGCGATCCCCATCGCGATCGCCAATCCGCGCGTCGTCGTCACGAGAACGTTCTCGAAGGTCTTCGGCATGGCGGGGCTGCGCGCGGGCTACGCGATCGGCCAGCAGGACACGCTCAAGCGCATGGGGAGCTGGCTGCTCGGCTCGAACGTGAATCAACTGGCGCTCGCCGCGGTCGCCGCGACGGTGGGCGACGGCGCGCACGTGGCGTCGGAGCAGCGGCGCAACGAAGAGGCGCGCGCGTTCACGCGCTCGTTCTTCCAGAACGCCGGCTACACCGTGCCGGCCGCCGACGCGAACTTCATGATGGTCGACATCCGCCGCGACGCGCACGCGTTCAAGCTCGAGTGCGTGAAGCACAAAGTGGCGATCGGCCGCGCGTTCCCGTCGCTCGCGAACTACGCGCGCATTTCGGTCGGCACGATGCCGCAGATGAAGAAGGCGGTCGAGGTGTTCCGCACGGTGCTCGCGACGCCGGTCGCCGCGTCGCAGTAGCCGGGCCTCCGAATCGGCGCGGCGCGATGAGCGCCGCGCCCGTTCAGTGGGGCGTCAGTGGCTCAGCGGGACCGCATCGCGAGCGCTACGACGAGCCCCGCGATCACGACGACAGCGCCCGCGACGAAATACCACGGCATCCGGCTGGCCTTCGCCTGCACGACGACCGGCGTCGCCGTCGGAGTGGGCGCGGGAACCGGCGTCCGCGAGATCACCGGACGACGACTCCGCGCTTCGACCCCCCTCAACGCCTGGACGAACGCCGCCGCGGTGGCGTAGCGCTCGTCGGGCGCCTTCGCCATCGACCGGTTCAACACCTCGTCGAGCTTCTGCGGCGCGGTCGACCGGAGGGTTCGTACCGACGGCACGGGCGTCGCCATGTGCGCGGCGATCACCGCGGCGGCGGTCTTCCCGGTGAACGGCGGCGAGCCGGCGACCATCTCGTAGAGCACGCAGCCCAACGCGTACGTGTCGGCCCGGCCATCCACGTCCTGCTCACCGGCCGCCTGCTCGGGGCTCATGTAACCCGGCGTACCGACCGACATGCCCATCGCCGTGAGCCGCTCGCCTTCGCCGGCGCGCGCGAGCGCGCGCGCGATCCCGAAGTCGGAGATGATCGCGTGGTTGTCGGCGAGAAGAATGTTCTCCGGCTTGATGTCGCGGTGGACGATGCCCTGACGATGCGCGTAGTCGAGCGCTTCGGCGACCTCGATCGCCACGTTCAACGCGTCCGGCAACGAGAGCGTCTGTTCGCGAATCATCCGCGCCCGCAGCGACTCGGCCGTGATGTACGGCATGATGTAGTAGAGCAGTCCGTCCCGCTCGCCCGCCGAAAGAATCGGCACGATGTTCGGGTGGGTGAGCCCGGCCAGCAGCCGGATCTCGCGGCGAAAGCGCTCGGCGCTCAGCCCCGCGGCCAGCGCGGGCGGCAGCGTCTTGATGACGACCGTCCGGCCGAGCGTCGTGTCCGTCGCGACGAACACGCGTGCCATGGCTCCGCCCGTGAGCTCGCGCTCGAGTCGGTAGGCGTCACCCAGCGCGATTTGGAGGCGTTCGCGGAGATCCATTCAGGCGGGAAAAACAGTCCCACGAAGCTAAGCCCCGGTCGGCGCACGGGATAGGGTCTTGTCCCCCAGCACGGACCCCTGCTGATTCGTGCGCGCCCACAATCAGGAGGATCGTCCATGCCCAACTTGCCAGGCGTCGATTTCATCACGACGACCTCGAACGCGGTCGATGGATACGAAGTGACGCAGACGTTCGGCGTAGTTCGCGGAATCATCGTCCGCTCTCGGTCGGTGCTCGGCCGAATCGGCGTGAAGTTCCAGACGTTCTTCGGCGGCGACATCACGCTGCTCACCGAATTGTGCGAGCGCGCCCGCGCCGACGCTTTCGCCGCGGCGACCGCGCACTGCGTCGCGATGGGCGGCAACGCGATGATCGCCGTCCGCTACGACGCGACGGAGATCATGGACGGAGTGACCGAGGTGCTCTGCTATGGCACGGCGGTGCGACTCGCGCCGCGACTTCGTCCGCGCGATTCCGCGACGTGACGCGGACGGCTCGCCTCGTCTCGTGACGGTGACGAGACGTTGCAGGTCTGGCGGCTCGGGTTCGGTCGCCGTAGCGTCTTGCGCATGAGGGCCCTCCCGGTCTTCGCGTCCGCTCTGTTGTGCGGATGCGCCTCTCACGGAACGACGACGGTCCCTGAGCCAGCTCGCGGGCCGGCGCGGGACAGTTTGTTCCATTTCGACGAATCGCGAACCGACAGCGTCGCCGCTCGGGGCTTCGTCGCCGGGACCGCTATCGTTGCTGGCCGAGAACGTCGTGTACCTGCGCGCCGGGCGCGCCGGTCGCGTTCGGACTCGCGGCGACGCGCGCGCTGCTCGCCGCGGGCGGCAAGGGTGATCCGTCCGGCGTCGCGCTTGTTCTGGCAGCCGCTCGGCGGCGGGGTGTCCGGAGATCTTCGCGCGGCGTACACGTTCGGTGTCGCGGTGCAAGCCGCCGCGGCGGCGCCTCCGCAGTTCGGTCGCTACATCGCGTTCTGGGAGCGGCAACCGAACGGTCCGTGGCGTATCACCGCGTACACGGAGGTGAACGGTCCCGTGTCGGCCGCGACGCGCGAGCCGCGCCGCGCGAAACAGCGACGGTGACGTCGCGCCGCAGCGAAAGCGCCGCCCGCCGCGTCCGCGGCGATCGCCGAAGAACGGTCGCGCCTCCGCGCCGCGGACAGCTCGTTCTCCGACCTGTCGTACCGCATGGGCGTGGCGTACGCGTTCGCCAATACGGTCGCTCCCGACGGCGTGGTCTTCGGCGATCCGCAGCTCGTCATCGGCGCCCACGCCATCGAGGAATACCTCGGCGCACGCGCCGGGCAATCGTCGCTGGTGTGGCAGCCGGTCTTCGCCTGGGTCGCCGCGTCGAGAGACCTCGGGTTCACCATCGGCGAGTCCACGTCCACGGGACTCGGCGCGTCGGGCGCCGCGGTTCAGCGGATGGGGAAGTACCTCACCGTGTGGAAGCGCCAGAGCGACGGCACGTGGAAGTTCGTCGTCGACGGCGGGAACCCCGGCCCTCCGCGCGGCGACGAGCGCTGAACGAGCCGGACGGCTTGACGGCTGTCCAGCTGTCAGGCCGTCCAGCCGTCCAGCCCTTTACGGCCGATCCTTGAACTGGGCGTTCAACTGCGTGTGCTTCGTGTCCAGCGGCACGTTGCGCCCGTCGATGAACAGGTACTTCGTGTCGACCTTCGCCTCGAGCATGTCGCCGGTGGTCACGACGATGTTCGCCATCTTGCCGACGTCGATCGAGCCCATGCGGTCGCCGACGCCGAAGATCTGCGCGGGCCAGAGCGTCACCGCCTTGAGCGCGTCCGTCTTCGACAAGCCGTTCGCGGCGGCCATGCCGGCGTTGTACGGCAGCGTGCGAACCTCCGATCCCTTGTCGCCCGTCGAGATCGCGAACGTCACGCCCGCCGCGGCAAGCTTCGCGGGAATGCTGTAGTTGATGTCGTACGGATCGTCCTCGCGCGACGGCAGGTGCATCACCGCGGTCACGACGACCGGCACGTTGTGCTGCTTGAGGAACGCGGCGACCTGCGGCGACTGCTCGCCGCCCATGATGATCGGCTTGAGGTGCATCTCTTCCGCGAAAGTCACCGCGTCGCGGATGTCGTTCGCGCGATCGGCCGGGAAGATCACCGGCATCTGGCCGCGCAGCGCCGGCACCATCGACTCCAGCACCACGTCGTGCGCCGGGCGCGGAATCGACTTGTCCTTGGCGTACGCGTCCTGCGACTTGCCGTAGGCGTCGGCGTCGCGCAGGAGCTTGCGGAGCGAATCCATCTGCGCCTGACGCACGCGGTTCGCGTCGGCCGGCGCGCCCTGCTGCAGCGCGGCGGCCCGGGCGAAACCGCGTCCGCCGAACCCCGAGCGCGGCAGCTCGACGACGAGCGCCAGCTTCGGAATGACGGCCATCTTCGGCGGCGTGTCGCCGGCGAGGTTCATCAGCGCCGCTTGCCCCGACAGGATGCCGCCCGTCGGGACGCGACACGACCGTCGTGATGCCGACGACGCGCGCCACGCCGATGTGCGCGCTGTGCGGGTCGATGCCGTAGAACGCCTGCGCGTTCGGGTTGAACGAGCCGACCTCGGCGATGTCGACCGTCGCCACCGCGCCCTGGCCGATCTCCGAGAGACCGATGCTCGACCCGGTCTCGATCATCCCCGGATAGACCATCAGCCCCGTCGCGTTGATCACCTGCGCGTTGGCCGGCACCTGAACGTTCGCGCCGACCGCGGTGATCTTGCCGCCGCTGATCACGACGGTGCCGTTCGGAATGTCGGCGCCGCTGACGGTGACGACGGTTCCGCCGCGAATCGCGAACGTTCCCTGCGGCCCCGGATTCGGGTTGAACGATCCGAGCTGGGCGTACGCGGACGCCGGCAGCGCCGCCGCCGCGAGTCCCACGACGGCCATCCAGCGGGCGCGCATGCCCATTCTATGCCTCATTGCGTTGATCACGAATCCACCCTCCTCAAGGAATCACGGGACGGCGGCCGCGATCGGCGGCCTCGAGCGACGCGCGTTCCTTCGCCATCCGATCGCGCATCGCGGCGTCCTGCTTCTTGTCGAAGAACACCTCGCCGTCGATGAACGTCGTCTCGGCCGACGAGTACACGCTGAGCGGATCGCCGGACCAGATCACGACGTCGGCGTCCTTGCCCACCTCGATCGAGCCCACCTTGTCCTGCACGCCGAGCTGCACGGCGCCGTTGTAGGTGATCGTCTTGAGCGCTTCGTCCTCGGTGAGCCCGCCGTAGCGCATCATCTTCGCGGCGTCGATGTTGAGGCGGCGCGCGCGCTCGTCGGAATCGGAGTTCACCGTCGCGACGACGCCGTGGCGCATGAGGATCGCCGTGTTGTACGGGATCGCGTCGTACGCCTCGACCTTGTACGACCACTCGTCGGCGAACGTCGAGAGCCCGGTGCCGGCCTGCGCGATCTCCGACGCGATTTTGTATCCTTCCAATCCGTGCTGAAGCGTCTTGACCGTGAAGCCGAACTCCTTCGCGACGTTCAGGAGCATCAACATTTCGTCGGCGCGATACGAATGCGCGTGGACGAAGCGCTTGCCCTCGAGCACCTCGACAAGCGGTTCGAGCTCGAGGTCGCGCTCCGGGGCGACGACGGTCTTGTCGCCGGCCTTCACCTTCGCGTTGTAGTCGTCCCACGACGCCTTGTAGTCGCGGGCGCGGGTGAACGCGTCGCGCAGCACCTCTTCCTGGCCCATGCGCGTCGCCGGGTAGCGCAGCGCGCGCCCCTGCGCCTGGGCCGCCGTCTGCGCGTTCTTCTGCGTCACGTTCTCGCCGAGCGCGAACTTGATCCCCGGCATCGCGCCGGGGAACAGCATCTCGGTGACGTCGCGCCCCCACTTGAGCTTCACGACGGCGTTCTGTCCGCCGATCGTGTTCGCCGAGCCGTGCAGCACGTTGATCGTCGTCACGCCGCCCGCGAGCTGGCGATAGATGTTGATGTCCGTCGGGTTGAGCACGTCGCGAATGCGGACCATCGACGTCACCGAGAGCGAGCCCTCGTTCACGGCGTCGATCATCGTGTGCGAGTGCGGATCGATGATGCCGGGCATCACGTACTTGCCCGTCGCGTCGACGACGGTCGCGCCCGCGGGGGCCGAGATGTTCTTGCCGATCTGCGCGATCTTGCCGTTCTGCAGCAGCAGGTCGGTGTTCTCGAGCTTTCCTTTGGTGACCGTGAGGACGGTCGCGTTCTTGATGAGCGTCGTGGACGGCTTGGCGGCTGCCGGCGGCTGCGCCTGCTGCGCGCCGGCGCCCGATGCCGTCGCCGCGGCAGCAACGAGTATGGCGATGGAAAGTTTGGACATGTGTGTCTCGAGGAGTGATTCGAAGGAGTAGTCGCCGCGTGCCATGACGCTCACTCGCCGCCCGCCGGCGGCCGCCCTCGCCGCCCGCCGCCCTGGCCGGCGTCGGGTTTCGTGCCCACGAACGTCGACTGCGGATGCCCGACGACGGCGACCGTGCCGCGCATCAGGTTGCCGTCGATCGTGCCGCTGAACCGCCCTTCCTCCGTGCCGGAGCCCATCGTCAGCGACGCCGTGAACTGCACGTCGCCGGCCGGCCCGATCGAGCCATTAGAAATCTGTGAACTGCCGAGCGAGCCCTGGATCGTGCCGCGCAGCTGGTCGCCGACCTGCTGCACCGTCAGCGTCACCGGCTTCTCGCCTTCGTCGGTCGTGATGGTGATCGTCCACGTGCCCGCGGCGAGCGACGCGGCGGCGTTCGCCGGCGCGCGCGCCTCGATCGGCATGCCGTCGATGAAGACGTGCGCCACGCGGCCCGTGAACAGATCGCCGCGCGTCACCGTGAGGTTCGCGACCTTGCCCGCCTCGATCGTGCCCAACCGGTCGCTCACACCGAGGATCTCGGCCGGCGTCAGCGTCAGCGCGCGCACCGCCTGGTCGGCCGTGAGGCCGTTCTCCACCGAACGCGCCACGTTGCCGAGGTAGTCGGACCACGTCGTGAGCCCGCCGTCCTCGAACGCGAATTTCACCCCCGCCTGTTGCAGCTTCGCCGCGAGCTTGGGCGCCTCGACGCGCGCGCGCAGCGTGCGCAGCGGCTCGGGGTCGGCGTCGGGCGACGCCTGCGGCCGGCGCGGGAAGTTGAGCGACAGCAGCACCGGCACGTTCTCGGCCTTGAGGCGCGCCGCGACAAGGTCCGCTTCCTCGCCGCCGGCGATGATCGGACGGATGTTGAACTCCTTGGCGAGATCGAGCGCGCGCTCGATCTCGCGCTGCGACGACGCCTCCATCACGACCGGAATCTGCCGCTGCAGCACGGGCTGCAGCGCCTCGAGCGAGGCATCCGGTTCCGGGCGACGCATGCCGCGCGGGTTCTTGGCGTACGCGGCCTGCTCGGCGGCGTAGTGCTGCGCGTCGAGCAGCGTCTGGCGCAGCGCCGCGAACACGCCCATCAGAGAATTCGGATAGCCGCCGCCCCGCGAAACCGTGAAGCCGATGTGCTCCGCGACCGGCGCCTTGATGACCATCGCCTGGGCCGACGAGCCGGCGAGGAGGATCACCGCCGACTCACCGCGGAAGATCCCCGTCGACGGCACGGTCAGCGCGGCCGTGATGCCGGCGCTCTGCGGACCGGCGAGCGCTTCGTCGTCGGCGTGGAGCAGGTCGACGACGTTCAGCTCCGGCTGAAGTCCGATTGCGTGGAGTGAGTTCGGCGCGCCGACGGGCGCGCCCTGCTGCGCCGGCGCCGCACCGCGTCCGCCGCCTCGACCACCTCGTCCAGCGTCGGCGACCGCGGCCGCGCCGCCGCCCTCGCCGAGTCCGAGGCTGCTGTTGGCGTCGATGACGCCGGGGTAGACGGTGAGGCCGCTGCCGTCGATGACGCGCGCATCCGCCGGCGCTTGCACGTTCGCGCCGACGGCGGCGATCACGCCATTTCGCACGACGATCGTTCCGCGATCGATCGTCGGCCCGGCGCCGGAGACGATTCGCGCATTGGTGATCGCGTACGCGTTCGGGGGATTCAGCTCACGGTTGGCAACGCGCTGCGCCGTCGCCGTCGGTGGGGCGAGGACGCAGACCACGAGCATCGCGCTCGTGAGGGGGACGAGGGACTGCGGGACGCGACGATTCGGCATGTGGAGCGGGCTCCTCGCCAAGGTGGATCGCGAAGGGCTGTGGCGGATGAGGGGGTAGGCGGCGACGAACCAGGAGTTCGGCGACGCGGGAATATCCACCGCGGACACTCAGGTGTCGAGTCCGCGAGAGGCCGGAGCGTCGTCCGGCAGAGCCCGGTCACTTAGATTTCCCGCCGTTCTCCGCATCCTCCCGCGCTGTTCGCAGTTCTCCGCAGCCCGTCCGCACTCCGTCCCCGACAGAGGACCATCGCATGCGCATACAGCGTCTCGCTGTCGCGAGCATCGGCTCTCGCGCTCGTCAGCTCGGTCGAGGCCGTCGCGCAGAAAGCCGGCACCACCGAGCTTGGCGTCTTCGGCCAGTTCACGCGCGCCGACGAGGCGTGGCAGACAGACGACGGCTTCGGACTCGGCGGCAGGCTCGGGATCTTTCTGAATCGCCGGTGGGAGCTCGAGGGGACGTTCTCCACGGCGTCGTTCGACAACAAGCCGGCTCGCGGTCCGGGAACGAGCAGCGTTCAGACGTTCAACGGTCAGATCAATTTCAATCTGCCGTTCGGCTTCGGCGGTCAGACGCACGACCTCATTCTCGAGGGCGGCGTCGGCGGCCAGCGCTTCGCCAGCCACACCGACTTTTCGGCGCCGTACGGCGGCGGACTCCGCATTCACTTCAACAACGCCGTCGCGCTCCGGCTCGACGCGATCGTCGAGTACGTCGAGAATCCAACGGCGGCGACGTTCGGATTCCCTCCGGTGATCGGCGTGAATCAGCGCCGCCGCGCGTTCGACGAACCTCGAGGTCAGAGCCGGGCTGAGCTTGCTGCTCGGCAACTCGAAAGCGCCGCCGCCGCCGCCGGCGCCGGCGCCAGCCACCGCCCCAGCGCCAAGCGCCGCCGCCGCGGACCGAGCCGCCCGTCCCGCCCGCGCGCATTGCGCCCGCGCCTGGTCCGAACACCGACTCGATCAACGCCGTGAACCGCGCTCGAGAGGCGCTCCTCGCGCCCGTGTATTTCGACTTCGATCAATCCGAGCTGCGCGCCGATCAGCGCGCGGTGCTCGACGCCAAGCTTCCGGTGCTTCGGGCGAATCCGGGCGTGCGCATTCGCATCGACGGGAACGCGGATGAGCGCGGTTCGGACGAGTACAACCTCGCGCTCGGCATGCGGCGCGCTCAGGCGACGCGGAAGTATCTGATCGACAATGGCATCGACGCGGGGCGCATCGACGTCGCCAGCAACGGTGAGGAGAAGCCCGTTTGCCAGGGCCACGACGAGGATTGCTGGAAGCAGAATCGCCGCGACGAGTTCGTGATCGTGGCCGGGGGAAATTCCCTCGTGGCGCCGAGGTAGGTCGAAGCAGAGATCTCTGGTCTCCCGTCTCCGGAGAACGAGAGACGACGGCGGGCGCGGCGGATGAATCCGCCGCGCCCCGCTTGTTTGTGGGGACGCATACACCGAAGCGGAACCGGCCTTGGCCGCTCGGGATTCGTCGCTGGCGCGGGGGGCAGGCTCTGCGACGAATGCGCATCCACCAGCAGCGAGGTGCATCACCATGCCGAAACGTGCTCTAGCAGTTCTGACGCTCACGACGTTCGCGATTGTGCATCGCGTGCGGGAGCGACGACACGACCACGGTGCAGAAATCGACGGTGGTCCATTTTCAGGTGACGCTCACTCCGGCGGGCGAGCCGCCTGGCCTTCAAGGCAATCCGACCGGGAGCGGAACGTTCACGGCGACGCTCGATACAGCCACGAATCTCTTCACGTACACGGGGACGTTCACCGGACTCACCTCGAACTGTGAACAACGGACACATCCACGGCCCGTTCACACCGGGCGGCACCGCGACGACGGCTTCACCGATCATCAACTTCAGCACGTTGGCCGGAGCCAGCTTCGTGGGCTTCCTCACCGCGAACAGCGGCTCGGTGTCGGGCAGCGTCACGTTGAACGCGTCGACTCAGCTGACGGCGGGGATCAACGGAGACTCCGCCAAGAAGCTGCTCCTCGGCGGTAAGACGTACGTGAACATCCACACGGTCACGAATCGGCGGCGGCGAGATTCGCGCGCAGCTCATCCCTCAATGACTCGCATGACGGTTTCCTGACGGCCGCCGTCGATCGTTGCGCAGCGAAGCGGCACAGCGAGCGACGAGTATCCAGAAAACGAAGAGCCCCGCGTCATCCGCGGGGCTCTCTGTTTTTCGCTTCCTGACCCGTCCAGCTGTCTAGCCGTCCAGCCGTCCGGCGGGTCTAGTAGATGTACACCTTCGTCCCGACGGGCACGTTGTCGTACAGCCACTCGATGTCTTCGTCGCGCAGACGGATGCAGCCGTGCGTCGCCGCCATGCCGATCGATTGCTTGTCGGGCGTCCCATGCAGCAGGTAGCCGTCGCCGAGGCTCAGCTTGTACTTGCCGAGCTCGCCCTCGACCTTGCGATTCTTCGAGCCCATCGGCGGCATGTAGAGATAGTCGCCGAACACGATGTGCTCGTCCGTGGGCAGGTCGCCGAACGACCCGTCGGTGTCGATGATGCCCGCGGAGCCGTCGACCATGGTGAGGGTTCGGCCGTCGTCGAGATGCACCTTCTCACCGTAGTTCAAGTGTCGGAGCTTGAGGCCGTTTTCCACCGCGGTCTCGGCGTAGAGCCACTCCGGCGGCTGCCAGATCGGGTCGGCGTCCTTGGAGAGCACGGTGCGCATCCCGCGCGGCGTGGTGAAGTGCCACGCCTTGCTTCCGTACTCGAGCGTCGTGCCTTTGGCCACGGCGACCGGCGCGCTGAGCAGCGTGTCGCGCTCCGGCGATCGCCCAGAGATGGCGCTCCTGAAGCGAGACCACCAGTCGAAGGCCCGTACGATTTGCGGGCGAGGTTGCGCCCGCGGATCCACGACAGGCTGTCGTCGCGCGAGCTGAAGTGCAGGGTGACGGACTCGTCGTCGTCGATTGACGCGACCGAGTCCTTGGATGGGTGCCACATGCGTTTGCCGGCGTCGGACCGTGGATGCCGGCCGCCCTGTGCCGTGGCGCGGGATGGTGCAACAAAAAGGATCGCCGCTGAGAGCGTCGCGATCCATCGAAGCGTCAGTGTCCTGCTCATGGAAGTCGAAGTTGGCGGTAAGTCAGCGCGCGAACGCAGCGCTCGCATGCACTTTCGTAACCGTTCAAATTGCCAAATCCGTTCCATGTAAACGTACCCTGGCGCGCGAAGCGCGGCAGGCCGATGCGCCGGTGCTTCCACCGAGCCGCCCAGCCTGCCGCGAAACGCGTACTGCCTTGCGAAGTCGTGCAACGAGCTATTCGAGCTGTACCTCGCGCCTTCAGGCGCGATCGACCTAGTAGAAGTTCATTCCGAAGACGATCGGGACCTGGCGCGCCGAACGGAACGAGATGTTCGGGAACAGGCTGTTGGCGTGTGCGGGCGTTGAAGCCAAGCACGCGGGACTCGACGAAGAGTTCCTTGTTGGCGAAGCGCCATGCCAGGCCGCCGCCGGCGTTCCAACCCCAGTTGGTGTGCCAACCGGTGTCGAAATTGGTCCGCCGTCACGCCAGTGAGGATGACGCCGTTCGTGGTCTGAACGACTCCGTCGCGAACGATGATGAACCCTCCGTCGCTGCGTCTCGAGCGGCAGGTGATCGTACGTGACGAACCCGCCGCCGCCCAGGAGGTACGGCTGGAACGTCACCGCATGACCGAACGCGCTCTCGATGCCCGGGATCGTGACTTTCAGATCGAGATTGAAGTTCCAGATGTTCGGGCTGCGGGCTTTCGATGTTCGTGAAGTTGAGCAACGGCGTCACGGCCGCGAAATCGTCGTCGCTCGAATCCGAACGGCCGACGGTACCGCGAGTACGACCCGTCGATGCGAGCGCCGAGGACGCTGTGGACCGGCTGCCAGCCGAACTGCAACTGGCCTGTGCCGCCGGTTTCGTTCAAATGCTGGAGCCCTCCTGCCGGAACCGTTACGCCGGCGGCGAAGCCGCCGTAGAAGTTGCCGATCGCCGGAATCGGCCGGGTGATCGTCTGCACCAACGTGTCCGTGCGCACGACGGTGTTCGTCATCGTCACGGTATCGATGCGCCCTTGCATCTGAAGCGTGTCGGTACGGTAGATCGTGACCGTGTCGACCCTCGGCATCGGTGCGACTTCACCACTTTCTTTCTTCACCGAGATGCGCTTCGTCGAACGCGGGCGCGCATGGGTGGTGTCCTGCGCCATTGACGCCGACGCGTCGAGCGCGATCAACGCCGCGCCGGCAGCGAGGACGAACGCATGACCCTTCAACATTGTGTCTCCTCCTCTCCACCGTCCTCGACTCGCCCCCGCGGACGGCCTCCGGGCGAAACGTGCTCAAGCGATCGTGCTCGTCTACACATTCCGAGCGACTGAAAAGCGTCGCGGCACCGTCGCAGTCCAGGGCAGGGCTGCGACGCGGCAGGCTGATGCGCCGGAACCATCCGAAGCGCCAGCCTGCCGCGACCGTTCTGTCCTAACCAACTACTGCTGCCTGATCGATCAATACCAGTTCATGCCGAAGACGATCGGGACCTGACGCGCCGACCGGAACCTGGGCAGGTCGATGCCCGTGATGTTGCTGTTGTTGAAGAAGTCGCCGCGGTTCGTGTTGTAGCCGAGCACCCGCGACTCGACGAAGAGCTCCTGGTGTCCGAAGCGCCATGCCAAGCCGCCACCGGCGTTCCAACCCCAGCTCGTATGCCAACCGGTGTCGAAATTGTCCACCGTCACGCCGTTGATAATGATGCCGTTCGTCGTCTGCACGATTCCGTCGCGGACGATGAGGAACGATCCGTCGCTGAACTCCATCGGCAGGTTGTCGTAGGTTGCGAAACCGCCGCCGCCGATCAGGTACGGCTGGAACGTCACCGCGTGACCGAACAAGCCTTCGACTCCCGGAACCTGGACTTTCAGATTGGCGTTGAAGTTCCAGACATTGGACTGGCGGGCGAAGACGTTCGTGAAGCCGAACAACGGCGTTGCGATGGCAAGGTTATCACCCGAGAAACCGAACGGCCGGCGGAAGCGCGAGTACGAGGCGTCGATGCGCCCGCCCAAGACGCTGTGCACGGGCTGACAGCCGAACTGCAACTGGCCTGTACCACCGGTTTCGTTCAAGTTCTGCAGGCCGCCCGATGGAATGGCCACACCGGCGGCGAGACCGCCGTACCAGTTACCGGACGCGGGAATCGGCCGGGTGATCGTTTGCACGAGCGTGTCCGTGCGCACGACCGTGTTCGTTTCGTCACGGTGTCGATGCGCCTTGAGCTGGCAGCGTGTCCGTACGGAAGATCGTGACCGTGTCGACCCTCGGCATCGGTGCGACTTCGCCACTTTCTTTCTTCACCGAGATGCGCTTCGTCGAACGCGGGCGCGCATGGGTGGTGTCCTGCGCCAGTGACGCCGACGCGTCGAGCGCGATCAACGCCGCGCCGGCAGCGAGGACGAACGCATGACCCTTCAACATTGTGTCTCCTCCTCTCCACCGTCCTCGACTCGCCCCCGCGGACGGCCTCCGGGCGAAACGTGCTCAAGCGATCGTGCTCGTCTACACATTCCGAGCGACTGAAAAGCGTCGCGGCACCGTCGCAGTCCAGGGCAGGGGCCGTGCCTGGATACCGGAATTGTGAAGGTTCTCGAAATCGTCGTGAGCAGACCGAAGCACGTCCACAAAAAAAAGACAGCGACCTGAACTCACCGGTCGCTGTCCTTTCTTCACATCGCGACGCCGAGAACCGCGGCGGCGTCCGCCTATCGCGTTCTCAGTACCAGTTGAGCCCGAGCATGAAGGGCATCTGCCGCGCCATCGGAGCGTTCTCCGGCGTGAACGCGAGCACGCGCGACTCGACGAACAGCTCGGTGTGCCCCCACATCAACGACGCGCCGCCGCCGGCGTTCCACCCGTTCTGATTCTGCCACGAATCGACCGGGCCGGTGAAGACCGCGGTGCCTTCAGGCGAGTTCACGCGAATGCCGATGTTCTTGAATGACGTGTGCGTGTAGCCGCCGATCGCGTACAGCGAGAAGAGATGGCTCGTCCCGAACGTGTGGTGCAGGTAAGGCAGCTGCGCCTTCGCGTCGAGGCTGACGTTCACGATGTTTCCGTGCGGCGGATCGATCCCGCGCACGAAGCCCGCGTCCTGAGCCGGCTGGGTCCAGTTCACGTCGGCGCGAACACCAAGAACCTTCAGCGCATCCTGCCATCCGACCTGGAACTGCGCGCTCGGCCCCGTGTTGTTCGGGTTGAAGATCGAGCCGTTCGGCGTGCTGAGACCGCCGCTCACGCCGAGATACATACCATTGGGTAGTCGCACCGGCGGCACCGGAGGCGTGACGCGTGACGGTGTCCACGCGAGTGATCGTGTTGGTTCGCGTCACCGTGTCATGAAGGGTGACCGGCGGCGTCGTCAGCCGCAGCGTGTCCGTGCGGTAGACCGTCACCGTGTCGTGCACCGGCGGGGCGAGTTGACCGCCCGCCTCTTTCTTGATGGGAATGCTCCTGCTCGAGCGGGGTCGCGCCTTCGTCGTGTCTTGCGCCCCCGCTACTGCCGCTCCCAGCGCGGTCAGCGCCGCAGCGGCGGCCAACAACCTCGTGATCCGTGGATCCATGGTCAGCCTCTCCTGGTCCGTCCTCTCCTCGCCCCCGCGGGACGACAGCTGGGCGGAAGACATCGCTCGCGCGAGTCGTTCCGATCGACGGTTCTCCGTCGCGGCACGCCAACGTACTCAAGCATAGGTTGTGCCGTGCCGAAAGACCAATTGCGCGGCCGGTCGGACGACCGCTTGGGTTCGTCAGACCGGGCTGTTCAGGCTCGGACCGGACGCCAGCTCCAACCGAACCGTAGCGACGCATCCCCGCCGGTCGCTTCGATTTGCGAGCGAGAGCGACCCGCCGTGCGCCTCGGCGATCTGCCGGGAGAGCACCAGCCCGATGCCCGAGCCCTGCGGCTTGGTCGTGAAGAACGGGACGAACAGATTCGCCGCGCTGGCCAGCCCCGGCCCCTCGTCTTCCACCATGAGCGAGAGCGTCCCGTTGCGGCGCGACCACCGGATACGCACGTCGCCGTGCGTCTCCAGCGACGCGTCGGCGGCGTTTCGCACGAGGTTGATGAGAAGCTGATCGAGCTGGTCGCCGTCGGCCTCGAGCGTCGCCGCCGGGCCGGCCGACGATCGCGAACGGGCACTCGCGTCTCGAGCGACGCCACCCGACGCACCCACGCTCCAACGTCGAGCGGCGCCTTGTTCGGCGCCGGAAGCTTGGCGAGCCGCGCGTACGCCGACATGAATCGCACGAGCCCTTCGGAACGTCCGCCGATCACTCCAAGCCCGCGCCGGATGTCTTCGTCGGCGTCGGCGGTGCGCGTCGGCCGCTCGAGCAGCGACAGCAGGCTGCCGGCGATCGAACGAATCGGCGCGAGCGAGTTGTTGATCTCGTGGCTCAGCACGCGAACGAGGCGCTGCCACGCCTGGAGCTCTTCCTCGCGCAGCGTGCGGCTCACGTCGGACAGCACGAGGAGCGTGTGCGGCCGGCCGTCCTGCCGGAACGATCCGCGCCGCACTTCCCAACGTCCCGATCCGCCGGCGAACGTCACGTCCATCGTTCGCGGCGACGCGCCTTCGAGCACGTCGGCGAGTCCGACTTGCTCGGCGGTGCGGCCGAGCAGTCGCTCGGACGGCTGCGCGAGCAGACGCTCGCCCGCGCGATTCACCAGTCGCACGCGCTCGGCGTCGTCGAACGCGAACACGGCGACGTCGATCTCCGCCATGACCGTGCGGAGCAACGCCGTCGCTTCCATCGCGCCAAGCCGCTGCGCGCGGAGCGTCTCGCCGAGGAGGTTGGATTCCATGAACGCGAGACCGAGCGCGTCGTCGCGGTCGGCGCCGCGCGCGCGGATCGAGTAGTCCCCCTCGCGCAGCGCGGCCAGCATGTTGGACAGCGTCTGCAGCGGGCGCACGACGCGCTCGCGCAGGACGATCGCGAACGCCAGCCACGTGCCGACGACGACGAGCCCGAGCGTCCAACGCACGCTCGGGCTGAAGTCGCCGCGCCAGAGCAGAATCATCGAGACCGCAACGCCGGGCAGGCCGGCGACCAGCGCGAGCCGGAAGATCAGCCGTTCGTGGTGCGGTTCGCGCGGCGGCTGATCGGACCGCAGGCGTGGACCCCGGAACTGGCGTGGCCGGCCGGCGTCCGGCGCCTAGAGGCCATGCGACGCGATGCGCCGGTAGAGCGCGCTCCGCGACAGGCCGAGCGCCTGCGCGGCGCGGCTCACGTTGCCGTCGTACCGCGATAGCGCTTTTTGAATGAGCATCTTCTCGACGTCCTCGAGCGGCAGCTCGTCGAGCCGCGGCGCCCCGCCCGACGCGCCCGCGCGCAACCCGAGGTCCGACGCGCGGACCTGGTCGCCGGCCGCCATCAACACCGCGCGCTCCACCGCGTGGTCCAGCTCCCGGATGTTGCCGGGCCACGAGTGCGCGAGCAGCGCCTGCATGCCGCCCGCGTCGAAGCCCGACAAGGCCTTGTGGTAGCGCGTCGCGTGACGCCTGAGGAAATGCGCGGCCAGCGCGGGGATGTCTTCGCGGCGGTCGCGCAGCGGCGGCAGGCCGATCTCGATCGTGTTGAGCCGGAACAGCAGGTCCTCGCGGAAGCGCCCCTCGGCCACCTCCTGCCGCAGGTTCGCGTTCGTCGCCGAGACGACGCGAGCGTCGACGTGCCGCGCCTTGGACGATCCGACTCGCTCGACGTCGCCGGTCTGGAGCACGCGCAGGAGCTTGGACTGGAGACCCAGCGACACGGTGCCGATCTCGTCGAGGAAGATCGTCCCGCCGTCGGCCAGCTCGAAGCGCCCCACGCGATCCGTCTTGGCGTCTGTGAACGCGCCGCGCACGTGGCCGAACAGCTCGCTCTCGAACACACCCTCGGACAGGCCGCCCAAGTTCACGGCGATGAACGACCGCGGCGCGCGCGGCGAGGCCGCGTGCAGCCACTGCGCCACGAGCTCCTTGCCGGTGCCGTGCTCGCCCGTGATGAGCACGTTCGCGTCGGACGGGCCGATCCGTTCCATGAGCTCGACGATCGGCTTCATCCGCGGCGACTCGGCGATCATCCGCGGCAAATGGTCGCGGCGGAGCAGGCGGTTCTCCGACTCGAGCCGCTGCGCGCGTCGAAGCGCGCGGCCGAGCTCGACCTGCACGCCGAGGATGGAAACGAGCCGGGCGTTGTCCCATGGCTTCTCGACGTAGTCGCGGGCGCCGCGGCGCATGGCTTCGACGGCGTTGTCGATGCTCCCCCACGCCGTCATGACGACAACCGGCATGTGCGGCTCGAGCGTCTGCACCGACGCCAGGAGGTCGAGGCCTTCTTTCCCCGACGTCGTGTCGCGCGTGTAGTTCATGTCGAGCAGCATCGCGTCGAAATCGCGTCGCTCGAGCGCGGCGAGCGCGGCGCTCGGCGAGTTCACCGTGTGGACGTCGAAGCCGTTTCCTTTGAGCAGCAGCCGCAACGCTTCGAGCACGTCCGGCTGGTCGTCGGCCACCAGAATGTCGGGCTTGTCAGCGGTCATCAGGAAAAACTTACCGGCCGCCTCTGGCCCACGTCACTCCGCTCGCCGGAGAATCATCGGGTCGTCCGGCGCCGCATACATCTTGCGACCCCTGCGCGCATGGCCAGCGCTCCGCGCATGCGAATGCTCAACCGTCGTCCGCCGCCGCTCGTCGACCCGCGCGGCGGTGACATCGAGACGGACGCGTCGAGCCCCGAGCGCCGCTCGCTCCTCGCGATCGCCGGCAATCTGCTCGTCGAGGTCAGTCTGCCGAAGATGGCGGTGGCGCTCGGAATGCTGGTCGTGGTGCCGGCCGTGCTGGTCGGCCTCGCTCCGATCGTCGCGACGATCTGGGCCCGCAAGCTGTCGACCACGCCTGGAACCAGCGGCGTGGGAGCTCTCCTCTTCATCGCCGCGCTCATCGCGTTGGCCTGGTATGGAGGCCGGCCGCTGTTCCGCGTCGTCGAGCGCAGCTTCTGGTCACTGAACGCGATGGCGATCCAGCCCGGCTACGTCGCTTGGCGCGAACTCCTGCTTCATATATCCGGGCGCCTGACCGCCGGCGCGGCGAGCGAGGGCACGCGCGCGCGCGGGCGCGTGGCGGCGTCGGCCCTGTCGGGCCTGATCATCTGTTTGCTCGCGCTCGTGGTGCTGCGACTCGTCTGGCCGGCGACGCACTGGGTTGGAACGCTCTCCGATTTTCGAACGCCGCACTGGCTCGTCCTCACGGCGCTCGCCAATGCCACGGCCGTTGGGGCGGCGTACCTCGCAGTGGCCGCGCTTGTGTGGGGGATGGCCGATGCGACGATGCCGCAACCGCGCGAGCTCGACACCTTCCGATCGCCGGGCGATTTCGTTCGTTCCTGGCGCGTGGCCCATCTATCGGACATTCACGTCGTCGGCGAACGCTACGGCTTTCGACTCGGCAGCGGACGCGCCGGACCCCGAGGCAACGATGGCCTCGTCGCCGCTCTCGAGCGCCTCGACGACCTTCATCGTCGCCAGCCACTCGACGCGATCGTCATCACGGGCGACCTGACCGACGCGGGCACGTCCGCGGAATGGAGCGAGCTGCTCGACATCCTCGCCGCCCATCCACGCCTCGAGCCGCTCATCGTCGCGCTACCCGGCAATCACGATTTGAACATCGTGGACCGTGCGAATCCCGCCCGTCTCGATCTCCCGACCAGTCCGAAGAAGCGTCTCCGCGAAGTGCGCACGTTGTCGGCGCTGGCCGCCATACAGGGAACGCGCGTCCAGGTGGTCGACGACAAAAAGGGCCGCGTGGGGCCGTCGCTCGATCAAGCGCTCCGGCCAAAGGCCGACGACATCGCCGAATTCGCCGACAGCGGCGCCCGCCGCATGGGAAAGGTCAGCGACGAATGCTGGTCCGCCGCCTTTCCAATGGTGCGGCCACCGGAACGCGACGATGGCCTCGGCATCATCGTGCTGAACTCCAACGCCGAGACCCATTTCTCGTTCACGAATGCGCTGGGTCTCGTCCCGGCCGAAGAGGCGCACGCGCTCGAGATCGCGACGCGGGCGTTCCCGCGCGCGTGCTGGATCGTCGCCTTGCACCATCACATCGTCGAGCACCCCAAGCTTGGCCACGCGCTCGCCGAGCGCATCGGAACGACGCTGATCAACGGCAACTGGTTCACGCGTCGCTTGCAGCGAGTCGCGTCCCGCACCGTGGTCATGCACGGGCACCGCCACATCGACTGGATGGGCCAGTGCGGCGAGCTTGCTGATTCTCTCAGCGCCGTCGGCGGTGATGCCCGCGTCGGAAGGCGAGGCGGTCTATTTCTATTTGCACACCGTCGGCGTCGACGCGGCCGGACGCGTCGGTCTCGGGACTCCGGAGCGCGTGGACGTGCGCGCGGCGGGGTAGAGCGCGGCTACCCGAGCAGCTTCGCCTTCTCGCGCACGTCGTAGCAGCGACGCGCCGCGGGCGCTCCGTCTCAGCCGCGGGCGACGGGCCCCTCCGACCCGGTGATCCACCCGTCCTTCAGCTCGATGATCCGGTGGCCGAACTTCGCGTTCTCCTCGGAGTGCGTCACCTGGATGATCGTCGTGCCGGCGCTGTTCAGCTTCGTGAACAATTCCATGATCTCGCGGCCCTGGCTCGAGTGCAGGTTGCCCGTGGGCTCGTCCGCGAGAATGAGCCGCGGCTTGGCGATGACCGCCCGGGCCACACCGACCAACTGTTGTTGCCCACCAGAAAGCTGCCGCGGATAGAGATCCTTCTTTCCGACCATTCCGAATCGGTCGAGCGTGTCGGCGACGATCGCCTCGCGCTCCGACTTCTTCACGTTGCGGTACGAGAGCGGGATGTCGAGGTTCTCGGCCACCGTGAGATCGTCGATCAGGTGGTACTGCTGAAAGACGAACCCGATGTGCTCCTTGTTCAGCGCGACCCGCTGCTTGTGGCTCATCGCGTGAACCGGATGGCCGAGGAAGAAGAACTCGCCCGTCCACGCGCTGTCGAGCATGCCGAGGATCGCGAGCAGCGTGGACTTGCCGGCGCCGGACGGCCCCATCACCGAGACGAACTCGCCTTGCTTGAATCTCGGTCACGATTCGGCGGAGGACGTACGTGCGGCCGGCGGCGGTCTCGAACACCTTCTCGAGGTTGCGCATCGAGATGACCGGCCCGACGATCGGCGGCTGCGGCGCGTCGCGCGTGACCGTGGCGGGTTTGGTGAAGAAGGACATGGTGACTCCTAAGTTAAACGGCGCGCTCACGCGGGGGCCGGTGAGACCGGCCCCGCGGAGCGTACATCATTTGAAAGCGAGGACTAGATCCCGACGTTCTCGCCGCGGCGCTCTTCGACGACGCGCCCGTCGAACAGGTGTACCGAGCGATCGGCGTGGGCGGCGTAGCGCGGGTCGTGCGTGACCATGCAGATGGTCGCGCCGCCGCGGTGCAGCTCGCGAAGCAGCTCCATGACCGCTTCGCCGTTCGTCGAATCGAGGTTTCCGGTCGGCTCGTCGGCGAGCAGGATGAGCGGATCGCCGGCGACGGCGCGCGCCACGGCGACGCGCTGCTGCTGACCGCCGGAGAGCTGCGCCGGATAGTGCTTCATGCGGTGGCTCATTCCCACGCGCTCGAGCGCGTCGGTGACGCGCTGCTTGCGCTCGGCCGCCGACATGCCGCGGTAGGTGAGCGGCAGCTCGACGTTTTCGTAGACCGTCAGGTCGCCGATCAGGTTGAACGCCTGGAAGATGAACCCGATCTGCCGATTGCGGATGCGCGCGCGCTGCGACGGCGTGAGCTGCGCGACGGGCTCGCTGGCGAGCGTGTATTCGCCGTCTGATGGGGTGTCGAGCAATCCGAGAATGGAGAGCAGCGTCGTCTTGCCGCATCCCGACGGTCCGGCGATGGCGACGTACTCGCCCGGCTGGATCTCGAGGTGGATGTCCTGCAGCGCGTGGGTCTCCACCTCGTCCGTGTAGAAGACCTTCTTGATGCCTGCCAAGCGGATCAGCCCCTGGCTGGCGTTGCCGGAAGCGGCGGAGAGGGCCGATGACGAGGAAGTGGACTCAGTGGCCATGGGTTGCTCGCGGGTGAGGTGGTGGAAGGAACGTTCTATGCGGCGCGCACGCGCCTACTTGATTCGTACTCGGTTTGTGGCGTCGAACTGCGACATGTCGTTCACGATCAGGCTGTCGCCGACCTTCGCGCCGTTCTTGATCTCGATCGTGTTCACCGACGCGCGCCCGAGCGCCACGGTGATGCGCTCCGCTTCGCCGGTATTCGGAAGTACGCGGAAGATCCCGACCGAGTTCCCCGGCTGACCGAAGCCCGGCCGCGCGACGAACAGGACGTCGCTCAGGCGCTCGAGCTGGATCGTGCCGTCGACGGCGAGGTCGGATCGCGTGCCCGCCGGCAGTGTGTCGTCGATACGCACTTCGACCGTGACTGTTCCCGCGACCGACGACGGATCGGTGCGCGTCACGCGGCCCTTGACCACGGTGTTGTTGTGCAAGTCGATCGTCGCCGGCAGACCGGGCACGATTTCGACCGCCTGCGTCTCCGGCACCCGCAGCACGGCCTTGAGGTGGCCGGGCTGCACGACGCGGGCGAGCGTGGTGCCCGCGTTCACGTACTGCCCTAGCTCGAGCGGAGGATTGCCGAGCGTCTGGAGCAAGCCAGCCTCCGGAGCGATGACGCGCATCGACTCGACGCGGTTCTTCTGATCGTTGAGGATCGCCTTGAGGCCTTCGATCTGCTGTTGCTGAAGATCGATCTGCTGCTTCTCCGACGCCTCCATCTCTTCGAGCTTCTTCTTCTCGATGTCCGAGCGAAGTCTCAGCTCGTCGGCCCCGTCGCGCGCCGCGGCGACGTCGTTGGCCGACGCGAGCTTCTTGGCGGCGAGCGAGTCCTGAACGGCCGCCAAGCGGACCGCCGCGTTGAGCTGCGTCTGCATGTTCGCGATCACGCCCTGCTGCGCGAGAATCTGCTGATGCAGCGACGTCTTGAGCGTCGCCAGCCCAGAGTACGCGCTGCTGAGCGCCTGCTGATCTTGCAGCAGCGCGAGGCGGACGTCGGGATTATCGAGCACGACGAGCAGCGTATGCGCCGTCACGGGAACGCCGGGCTGCACCGGCAACTCCTCGACACGGCCGTTTGTCAGTGCGGTGACGTTCCGGACGTACTCCGGCTCGAGCGTGCCCGGGGCGTTCACGTCGCGGGTCATCGACCCGCGCTTGACCGTGTCGATCCAGAGCGTGCCCCGCTCGACGGGCGGAGCCGCCGGCCGCAGACGACTGATCGCGACCGTCACGGCGACGATCGCCACGAGGCCGAGGCTCAATCCGACGATCTTCTTTGTCTTTTTGGGTGGTTCGCGCTTGATGTCCAAGGGGCCGTCTCGGGCGGTGGGAACGGGTGGAGAATGGCCTGCCAGCTCGAATCGCCAATGAAAGGTCCATGCCGCCCCGACGCACGTTCTAAACCGTGTCCAAACAAAAGGTTGCAGCTTCTCGGGCCGCCTGCCGCCAGTGCCGGCCTGCTCGGGTGTGGGACTCGTCGTCCCACAAGCGAACATCCAGACGGACGCGACGCGCTCGCGGTTTCAGACCCTATGAGACAACGACATTGCGGAATAGGTTGCTGCGAGATGATCCGCCTCCGCCGGCGGTTCGCCACCGCCCCCGTCTCGCTCGCCAGCCTTCTCGTCCTGATCGTCGCCGCCGACGAGGACGAATGGGCAGGTGCCGAGTCGGCCCCTGCGGCTCTGCGCCGGCGGAGACGTCACCCTCGGATCCAACCTCGATCCGAAGTGGGCGCGATCCGCGGCCGACACGCTGCGGCGTCGTTTCGGGATGAGCCCGCTACCCGACAGCCTCGCGCGACAACTCACGCCGTTCGTCGCCGGCGCGGACGTCGTTCTCCTCAACATCGAAGGGGCGATCGGCTCGGGTCCCGCGCCGCCGAAATGCACCAAGCGCTCGAAGAACTGCTTCGCGTTTCGCATGCCGCCGAGCGCCGGCACCGCGCTCCGGCGCGCGATCGACAGCAACGCGGTGATCGTCGGAAACGTCGCCAACAATCACTCGCACGACGCCGGGGACGAGGGGCGCGAGGCGACCATCGCGCGCCTGAAGCACGCCGGAATCTTCGTCGTCGGCGCCGACACGATCGCCACGCCGATCGCGCTTCCGTCGGGCGACACGATCGCGATGCTCGGATTTCACACCGATTCCGACGCGCCCGACGCGCGCGACCTCGACGCGGTTCGCCGCCACGTGCGACGCGCGGCCGACCGTTTTCCGATCGTCGTCGTCACGATGCACCTCGGCGCCGAAGGCCCCGGCGCGCAGCGTACGCAGAACGCGACGGAGCTCTTTCTCGGAATGGATCGCGGAAATCCCGTCGGCTTCGCCGACGCCGCGTTCGCGGGCGGCGCGACGCTCGTGATCGGCCATGGCCCGCACGTGCTGCGGGCCGCCGAATGGCGCGACGACCGGCTCGCGTTCTATTCGCTGGGCAACCTGCTCACCTACGGGCCGTTCAGCATGCACGAACCGACGAATCGCGGCGCCGTCGCGTGCGCGACGATCGACTCGGCCGGCCACGTGTCGGACGCCGAGCTGCGGCCGACGATGCAGGTGTGGCCCGGAGTGCTCGAGCGAGATCAGACGCACCGCGCGTGGGGGCTGATCGACTCACTCAGCGCGCTGGATTTTCCGCCTAAACCGGGCGCAGCGGCGTGGATTCGACCGGCCGACTTGCGGGAAACGCATTCGCCCCGATTCAAAAACCATGAACGCGGATGCCCGCGGATCGGGCTGCTAGTTGCCGCTCTTGGTCGCGACGGCGGGCGGCGTCGTCGAGGCCGTGCTGTCGTCGGCGACGAGGATGCGGCGGGCGCCGCGCCAGACCTTGATGCGCGGAGACGCCGGCCGGTCGAGCGGCGTCTCGATGACGCGGCCCGCGGCGCTGCTCGCCTGGACGAAGCGGCCGTCGCCGACGTAGATGCCGACGTGGCTCACCGCGCCCTTCTTGCCCTTGCCGAAAGTGAGCAGGTCGCCGGGGAGCAAACGGCTCGTGTCCTTGATGATCGCCAAGCCGACCTTTGCCTGCTGCTTGGCGGTGCGCGGAACGTCGAGGTTGAGCGCGGCCATCACGAACTTCACGAGACCGCTGCAGTCGAACCCTTTCTCCGGCGTGCCGCCGCCGAACTTGTACTTCGTGCCGATCTGCGCGCGGGCCATCTGAACTATGGAATCGCGCAGCGTCTGGGCGGAGTTGCTGATCGTCGTGAAGGGCTTGGTCTCGAACGGCTTGACCTCGATCGTCTTGGCGTCCTGCGCCATCGCCGGAGCAACCGACGTCGACGCGAACGCGATCGCGACGAGCGCGACCTTCATTCGGGCGAAGCGGTTTGGCGACGATGGATTCATGGCAGGGTGGCGCAAAAGTCTCGACCAGTCTACCCCGTGAGGGTCGTTCGGTCAACAGTACGAGTTAAGGTTCGTCCGAGCCGGTTGTTCGAGCACTTTCGGCCTCGAGGTGCAACGCGGTCGCCCACCCCGTGCCACAAATCGCATCACCGAATGCGCAACATTTTGTGCGTCTGCAGGCTCAGCCTCCAACGCGGGTGAGCCAGGCAATACGCGAGCGCGGCTTGAGTATTCTCAGATAGCGCCGGGCCGTCCATTGGCTGTAGGTAAAAGCGGCCGAAAGCGAGCGACTCGACGGCGCTCGGATCGAGGTCCGGCTGCGGAAACACAAGTTTGAGCTCGTCCCCGTGGCGCAGCACGAGCGGGGCGCGCGCCTTGGGGCTCACGCAGATCCAGTCCAGCCCGCGCGGCGGCTCGACGGTGCCGTTCGTCTCGACGGCGACGGCGAATCCGCGCGCGTGCAGCGCGTCGATGGCCGCGGCGTCGAGCTGGAGCAGCGGCTCGCCGCCGGTGCAGACGACGAACCGGCTTCCGCCGGGTTCGGCCGGCCATCGCGCGGCCACGGCGTCGGCGAGCGCGTCGGCCGTCGCGAACTTGCCGCCGTCCGGCCCGACGCCGACGAAGTCGGTATCACAGAAGTCGCAAATCGCCGCCGCGCGATCCGCCTCGCGTCCCGTCCACAGATTGCACCCGGAGAAACGACAGAACACCGCCGGCCTGCCGGCGTTGGCGCCTTCGCCCTGGAGCGTGTAGAAGATCTCTTTGACGGTGTACATCGGGCGGCTGGACGGCGTGACGGCTGGACGGGTGGACGGCGTGGACGGCGGAGCCATCGGGTCAACGATAGCGAGCGGGGTCGGCGGATGCCCGCTTCGGCGAATCCTTTCAAACGCAGCTGGCAGGCGTCGCAATGACCGCACGCGGCGCCGGTCGCATCGGGATCGTAGCAGCTCTGCGTGACCGCATAGTCCACGCCGAGCGATGTGCCGAGCTGAATGATCTGCGCCTTGGTGAGGTCGATGAGCGGAGCGCGGATGCGCAGGCAGCACGCTGCCTTCGGTGCCGGCGCGGGTCGCGAGGTTCGCCATCCGCTCGAACGCCTCGATGTACTCCGGCCGGCAATCGGGATACCCGGAATAGTCGAGGGCGTTCACGCCGATGAAGATGTCGGCGGCGCCGAGCACCTCCGCCCACGCCAGCGCGAAGGCGAGAAAGATAGTGTTGCGCGCCGGCACGTACGTGACCGGTACGCCGCGCTCGCCGACGTCGCGGTCGCGGGGAACGTCGATCGAGTCGCTCGTCAGCGCTGATCCGCCGAAGGTGCGGAGGTCGATGTCGGCGACGACGTGGTCCCGCACGCCGAAGCGCGCCGCGACTCGGCGCGCCGCGTCGATCTCGTTCGCGTGACGCTGGCCGTAGCGGAAGGTCATCGCGTGCACGTCGAATCCATCGCGTCGGGCCACGGCGAGCAGAGTCGTCGAGTCCAACCCGCCGCTGAGCAGCAGCACTGCCTTCGGCATCAGCCGCGCAGCGCCTGGTCGAAATCGGCCTCGAGATCTTCGATGTGCTCGAGGCCCACGGAGACGCGAAGCAGGTTCTCGGGCGCCCGCGTCCCCGCTCCCTCGACCGATGCCCTGTGCTCGACCAGGCTCTCCGTGCCGCCCAGACTCGTCGCTTGCGTGAACAGGCGCAGGCGTCCGGCGATCGCGAGCGACTGCGCGCGATCCTTCCCCGCCTGCACGGAAAGCATTCCGCCGAACCCGGACATCTGCTTGCGCGCGATTTCATGCGCCGGGTGCGACGGCAGCCCGGGATAGTGAACCGCCTCGACGCACGGGTGGTTCTCGAGGAAGGCCGCGAGCGCACGCGCGCTCTCGCTCTGCGCGCGGACGCGAATCGGCAGCGTGCGGACGCCGCGCAGCGTGAGCCAGCACTCGAACGGCGACGGCACCGCGCCGCCGGTCATCTGGATCGCGGCGATGCGCTGATGGAGGTCGCCGATCTCGCGGAACACGAGGGCGCCGCCGAGCACGTCGCTGTGCCCGCCGAGGTATTTCGTTGTCGCGTGCATCGCGACGTCGGCGCCGAGCTCGAGCGGGCGCTGGAGCACCGGCGTGCCCCACGTGTTGTCCACGGCGCAGAGGGCGCCGCCTTCGCGAGCGATCGCGGCGACGGCGGCGATGTCCACGACGCGGAGCAGGGGATTCGACGGCGTCTCGACCCAGACCAGTCGTGTGTTGCGCCGCATCGCCGCGCGCACGCGCTCGAGGTCCGTCATGTCGACGATGGACAGCTCGAGCCCCCACGGGCCCAGGACGTCGCGGGCGAGCTTGATCGTGCCGAAGTAGGCGTCGTCGGGGACGATGACGTGCGAGCCCGGTCCGAGGGCCTGCAACAGCGTCATCGTCGCCGCCGATCCCGACGCGAACGCCGCGGCCGCGGCGCCGCCCTCCAACTCGGTCAGGCATCGCTCGAGCGCGGCCCGATTCGGGTTCGTGTAGCGCGAGTAGAGGAACCCGGCGCGGTAGCTGCCGTCGGGGTCGCGGGCGAAGGTCGTCGAGAGGTGAATCGGCGGCGTCACGGCGGCCGTCGACGGGTCGACGTCGTGGCCGGCGTGAACGGCGAGGGTTTCGATGCGCATGGTCGATGGCGGGAAGGGAATCCCGGACGCGCGGGTGCGTCGGGATCCGGTCGGAAAGTCGATCCTGAACGCCGCCGCGGCAATGGCGCGGGCGGGGCAGCGGCGGCAGATTTTCGGACGTATGAAAGGCGGAGCCGCGCAACGGCGGTTCCGAGTGGTGGGTTGTCGGTTTGCGTGATCAGCGCCGGCGACTGGTTGGGAAGGGCGGTTCCTGTCCACCTGTTCACCGGTCCACCCGTCCACCTCATCTCAACGCGAGACGACAGTGAAATCATTGAAGACAGTCCGATTCTTGGCGGGTGCGATGCTCGCGCCGCTGGCGCTGGCGGCGCAGAATCCGAAGACCCAGCCGACGACGCACAAGCCGCAGCCCACCGGCGCGGCGATCACGGCCGGCGACCTCGAGACGCGCCTCTACATCTATGCGGCCGACTCCATGGAAGGCCGCGAGACCGGCACGCGCGGCCACGTGCGCGCGACCGACTACATCGCCGCCCAGGTCAAGGCGCTCGGCCTCGTGCCGATGGGCGACAACGGCACCTACTTCCAGAACGTGCCGGTGATCCGCCGCTCGCTCGACCCGGCGTCGACGATCAGCGCGCCCGGCGTCACGCTCCACGCGGGCACGGACTTCATCGCCACCGGGCGCGGGAACGTCCGCTCACTCGCCGAGGCGCCGATCATCTACGGCGGCGTGCAGGGCGACACGACTGGCGCGCTGACGCCGGAGCAGGTGCAGGGAAAGGTGATCGCGTACCGCGCGCCGGCAGGGGCTCGGTCGCGGACGCGGCGGATTTGGGGGAGGTGGCCGCGGCGGCCGCGGTGGCGGCAACGGTGCCGGTCAGGCGCTGGCGCGCGCGGCGGTCGGGGCAGGTCACGATCGCCGACCGAGCTCTCCGAGGCGCAGGTCCGCGCCGCGATGCATCCGCGCGAAGGCGACGTGCAGCTCAAGGCCGATGCGAGCGATTCCGCGAGCGGCGCCGCAGATCACCATCACGCGCGCCGCGGCCGAGCAACTGCTTGGCGCCTCGCTCGACGGAATGGCCAAGGGAACGACGGGCAAGCCGGTGAGCTTCAACGTGAAGTTCGTCGACACGCCGGCGCCGGCGCGCAACGTCGTCGCCGGGTATCCGGGACACGACGCCAAGCTCAAGAGCGAATGGGTCGCGATGGGGGCGCACAACGACCACATCGGGATTCGCCAGGGCGCGCCGATCGACCACGACTCGCTGCACCTGTTCGCGCAGGCCGCGTATCCGATCCGCGAGCACATCGCGCTCTACAACCTCGAGAATCACATCTGCGGCGGACGCCTGCAGGCCGAATGCTCGGCCGGCCACGCCCGCGCAGCAGTCGCACCTCGATTCGCTCAACGCGCAGATCGCGGCGATCCACATCAACCTGGACAGCGTGCGCAAGGTGAACGGCGGCGTGCGGCTCGACTCGATCAGCAATGGCGCCGACGACGACGGGTCGGGCACGGTGACGCTGCTGGAGATCGCCGAGAAGTTCGCGAAGTCGAAGCCGGAGACGAAGCGCTCGATGCTGTTCGTCTGGCACGTCGGCGAGGAGAAGGGGCTCTGGGGGTCGCAGTACATCACCGACCATCCGCCCGTGCCGCGCGACTCGATCGTCGCGCAGCTCAACATGGACATGGTGGGCCGCGGCGCGGCGAGCGATCTGTTCGAGGGCGGGCCGAACTACGTGCAGCTCGTCGGCGGCCGGCGCGTGTCGACGGAGCTCGGCGACATCGTCGAGGCGCAGAACAAGAAGCTCGCGCAGCCGTTCACGTTCGACTACCAGTACGACGCCAACGGCCACCCCGAGAACATCTACTGCCGCAGCGACCACTTCAACTATGCTCGTTATGGAATTCCGATCGTGTTCGTGACGACCGGTCTGCACGGCGACTATCACCAGGTGACGGACGAGCCGGAGTACATCGACTATCCGCACATGGCGAAGATCGGGAACTTCATGTACGACCTCGGCGTCTACGTGGCCGATCTCGACCACCGGCCGAAGGTCGATCATCCGGTCGGGGATCCGAAGGCGCGCTGTAGGCAGTAAGAAACGGCGGCGTGGACGGCGTGACGGCTTGACGGCGGGATCTGGCTGTCTGAGCTCGTCGTAGCTGTCCAGCTGTCCAGCTCCGCTCAGGTTCTGATCGTCCCGACCAGTTGGCGAAGTTGGGTCGATCCGGCGAGCAGGACGTTCGACGCGGACGTCATCTGCTCGCACGCGGCGCTCTGCTCCTGCGTCGACGCGTTGACCTGCTGCGCGGCGGCGGCGTGACTCTCGGCGGTCTTGGCGATCGACTCGAGGCTCACCGCGGCGTGATTCACGGCTGAGGCGTTCGCCTCGGCCGCCCCGGTGACGCCGACCGCGGCGACGCGCGTGCGTTCGGCCGCGTCGCTGATCGTGTGGAGCGCGGCGTCGATGTCGCGCGACACGCGCTCGATCTCGATGACGCGGCCGGCGCTCGATTCCATCGCTCTTGCGCTGCTCGTCACTCGAGCGGTCACGACCGACGTCATCTGCACGATGTCGTCCGCCGCCCGCTGCGACTGCTCGGCGAGCTTGCGGACTTCGTCGGCGACGACGGCGAAACCGCGCCCCGCGTCGCCGGCGCGCGCGGCCTCGATGGCCGCGTTGAGCGCGAGCAAGTTGGTCTGGTCGGCGATCTGACTCACCGACTGCACGAACTGGTTGATGTCGCTGACCGTCGCGTTGAGGTGGCCGATCTCGGCCGCCGCGCGCTCGACGCTCGACTTCACGTCGACGAGAATGCCGAGTGCCCGATCGATCTCGATGCGCTTCGCCTGGGCGGCGCCTTCGATGCTGTGCGCCAGGTGGGTGACTTCGTCCGAACGCTTCTTGACGCCCGTCGCCGCCTCGCGGATCGCCTGAAGCGTGTCGTCCACCGAGCGAAGCTGCTGCACCTGCGCCTCGGCGCCGTGCGACACCTCGGTCATCGCGCTCGCCATCTGGCTCGCCGAGAGCGAGATCTGCTCCGACACCGACGCGAGATCGTGCGCCGAGCTGGAGACCTCGTCCGCCGTGCGCGCCGCCACGTTGACGAGCTGCGACAACGATTCGCCGGTCTGGTTCATCGCCGTGGCGAGGATGCTGAACTCGCCCGGCATGGATCCGTGCGTCCGGCTGGCGAGGTCGCCGTCGCTCAACCGCTTGGCGTGTTGCACGAGAACTTCGAGCGGCTCGCTGATGTGCCGCACGGTGAACATCACGATGATGATGCCGAAGACGAGGGCGAGCCCGATGATGGAGAGCAGCAGCTCCGACCGCCGCGACGTTTCCGCCGCGAGATCGGACCGCGCCGCCGCGACCTTCTCGGCCTTGATGCGGCCGAGCAGCGCGATGTCCGCCAGGAGCTCGTCGATCGAGCGCCGCGCGTCGCTCGCCGCGGCCCGCGCTTCGTCGGCGCGGCCGAGATCCGCCAAACGGTGGGCGAGCGCGTAGTGGATCTCCATCGCCGACAGCTTGCCGTCGATCGTCGCGAGCGCCGCGACTTCGGTCGCCGACTGGTTCGGCCGGCTGTTCATCTGCCGCTGCACTTCGTGCGCGGCCCAGCCCGAACGCGCGGAACGCCGACTGCGCCGACGAATCACGCGTGTCGAGGTAGCGCGACGCCGCTTCGATGGTCTTCGCCACGTCGGCCGAGACCTGGCTCGTGAGCGACGCCTCGGCTTCGACCTCGGAGAGCGACGCCACGATCTCGTTCGACATTCCGGTGAGAGCGCTCCGCGCCTCGAACCCCGCGAGCAGCAGGATGCCGACGAGGACGCCGAATCCGATCCAGAGGCGGCCGCGGATCGAGTTGAATTGCGTGCGGTCGAGACCACGTCACTTGGCCGCCTCCAGTTGCATGGCGCCGGCGTGCACGCGCGCCATGACGATGCCCTTGCCGATGGGATCGCCGTCGGCGCTGAAACGGATCGCTCCGGTCACGCCGTGGAACGCGATGTTCTCGGACAGGTTCGCGAGGTACGCGCGGATCTTGACGCGGTCCGGCCCGACCTGCTCGACCGCGTGGGCGAGGAGCTTCGTGGCGTCGTAGGCGAGCGCCGCGTTGCCGTCGGGAATCGAGTTGAACTTCTTTGAATAGGCGGCGACGAACGCCCGCACTTCGGGGCGCGGGTCTTGCGCGCTGAACGGCGCGCCGACGAACACTCCTTCGGCGAGCGGGCTCGGGGCGACCGTCTGCCAGCCGTCGCCGCCGACCAGGTCGGCGTCGAGGTTTTGGCGGCGCGCTTCCTTGAGGAAGGCCAGCCCCGACGCGTCGGTGCCGGCGACGAACACGACGTCCGGCTTCTGCTTCTTGAACCAGGTGACGTAGGGCTCGAAGCGCTGCGCGGAGTCCTCGCCGATCGGGTCGATGCTGACGATCGTTCCGCCGAAGCTTCGCTTGAAGTTCTCGGCGAGGCCGCGGCCGTAGGGATTGTTCTCGTACAGAACCGCCGCGCGCTTGCGTCCGCGCGCGTTGACGAAACGCGCGATCGTCTGGCCGTTGGCGGAATCGCTCGGGATCACGCGGAACGCCCAGGGCGAGATCCCGGTCAGCGCGGGAGACGTCGCGGTCGTGGCGACCGCGGCGAGGTGTTTGTCGTAGACGTGGGCCGCGGACAGCATCGCGCCGGAGTTCACGTGTCCGACGACGGCGACGATGCGCGGGCTGTTGACGAACGACTGCGCGACAGCGCTGGCGCGCGCGCCATTGCCCGAGTCGTCAGCGAACTGGATCGACAGATGGCGGTTGTTCGCCCACGCTCGACTCGCGTTGATCTCGTCCACGGCGAGTTGAATGCCTTGCTTGTTGGCCAGGCCGTACGCCTGGCTGAACGGCCCGGCCGCGCCGAACGTGACCGTGCGCGCCGCATCGTGCGAGCACGCGGCCAGGACGACGGTGAGGGCGAGGACGAAGCGTTTTCGGGCCATCGACACGAATTGAGAGGAGGCGGCCCGGCCACCGCACCGGGCAACAGCGAAGACGAAACACGCGGCCGGACTGTAACGGCGCTCGAATGCCTGCCGAGTCGTGCTTCCCCCGTCGGCACAAGCGGTTAGCCATGTGCTTCGGAGGCGTTCGGTTCGGCCGATACTAAGCGAGGGGACGCGGGGTTCGCGGCCTCTCGTTCCTTATTATCGGCTCAAGCACCGAGATCGCCGCGTGACATGACACCGACGGTCGACATTCTCATTCAGCAGGCCCAACTCGCCGACCGGGAAGGGCGGCGCGACGATGCGCGGGCGCTGTACGAGCGAGCGTTGTTCTCGCTCGAGCGGCGCGCCGACGCACCGACCGCGTCGTCCCTGCTGCGGTGGATCGGCCGTCTGCATCGACAAGCCGGCGACGTCGATGCGGCGCTGGAGGCGTTCGACGCGGCGCTCACGATCGCCGAGCTCGCCGACGACGACGCGGAGATCGGGAAGGCGTATCACGAGCAGGCCGACGCGTATCGGCGGCTCGGCCATCTCGATCGCGCGGAGGCGCTCTATCTGCGAGGCGCGGTCGCGCGCCCTCGACACTCGGGAGACGCGCCTCAGCCGCGATGGCGGCCGAGAGCCTCAGCGTCATCGCGATGGTGCGCGGCGACAACGACAAGGCGCTGCGCGATCACCGCGCGAGCCTCGCCGAGTACCGCGCGCTAGGCGTCCCGAAAGAGGTGCTCGGCTCCCTGCGCGGCATGGGTCAGCTCTGCATCGACCTGGAGCGATGGGAGGACTCCGCCCGCGCGTTCGACGAGGCGGCGGAGATCGCCGAGGCGCTCGGCGACCTTCCCGAACGCGTACGGATCGAGGCGCAGCGCGCCGCGCTGGAGATCGCGCGCGGGGACTTCGTCGCCGCGGCGGCGGCCTGCGAGACGGCGCGCGCGCTCGCGGCGCAATCGCCGGAGGCCGACGTCGCCGGCGAGATCGAGAAGCATCTCGGAACGATCGCGCGCGAGACGGGCGAGCTGGCGGCCGCCGAAGAGCACTTCGAGCGCGCGCAGGAGATCGCCGTCGAACGACGCGACCTCCTGCTCTCGGCGGAGACGGCGCGCGAGCACGCCGAGACGTGCCGCAAGCAGGGACGCCTGCGCGATTCGCTCATCCATCTCAACCGCGGCCACCGCATCCTCACCCAGCTCGCCGTCGCGCGCGAGGTCGTGGATCTCGACCGCCGCGCGGCGCGCCTCGAGCGGCAGTTCCTCGAGGTCGCGCGGCATCTGGGCGGGTTCGATCGAGTCGAAGGACCGGCACACGCAGGGACACTGCGAGCGCGTCGCCGATCTCGCGTGCGCGCTGGCGATTCGCGACGGCTGCGAGTCGCGCGAGCTGTTCTGGTTCCGCATGGGCGCGACGGTGCACGACATCGGCAAGCTGATCATCCCGTCCGACGTTCTGAACAAGCCCGGCAAGCTCGCGCCCGACGAGTGGGAGCTGATCAAGCGCCACCCGGTCGCCGGCGTCGAGATGCTCGCCGAGATGGACTTTCCCGGCGAAGTGGGGCCGATGGTCCGGTCGCACCACGAGCGGTGGGACGGCCAGGGCTACCCCGACAGCCTGGCCGGCGAGGAAATTCCGCGCGCGGCGCGGATGCTGTGCATCGCCGACGTGTACGACGCGCTGCTGTCCAAGCGGAGCTACAAGGGCGCGCTGTCGCACGAGGCGGCGCTCGAGATCATGCGCTCCGACATCGGAGCAGTTCGATCCGGTGCTGTTCGAGCTGTTCGAGGATCTGATGCGCACGCGCGCGCCGTCGATGCGCCAGCGCGTCGCCGCGCACGCGCGTCCCGCGCCCGAGCATCGCGTCACGCCGGCGCGCGAGCTGCGCGTCAGCGGACCGTCGGACGACCTCACCGGCCTGCTCACGCGGCGGCCGTTCGTCGAGATCGCGAACAAGATTCTCGGCGAGCGCGGGCCGTTCGCCACGATGTCGCTCATCGTCGTCGACGTCGACGAGTTCAAGCAGGTCAACGACCAGCACGGACACCTGCAGGGCGACGCCGTGCTGCGCGTCATCGCCGGCACGCTGCGCGAGCTCGCCGCGTCGTCGGGGATCATCGGCCGGTACGCCGGCGACGAGTTCGTCATCCTGCTGCCGCACGCCGCGATCGACGAGGCGGGCGAGCTGGCCGAGCGCATTCGCGCGACGGTGCGCCGGACGTCGATTCCGCTGCGCGAGCGCTCCGGTTCCATCTCGGCGACGCTCTCCATCGGCGTCGCGGTCGCGCGGCCGGAACACCGCGACTTCGACGCGCTGTTCGCCGTCGCGGATCGCGCGATGTACGACGCGAAGCGCCGCGGCCGCGACACGGTGGTGTCGGCGACCGAAGGCGACCACACGTCGCAGGGCCCGGCGATCAACCTCAAGCACTTCGTCGGCCGCGATTCGGAAAGCAAACGGCTGCTTCGAATCCTCGAGGCGGTCGAAAACGGGCCGCAGCTCGTGTCGATCGTCGGTGAGGCGGGCGTCGGCAAGTCGTCGCTCGTTCGACGCCTGGCCGGCGAGGCCCGCCTGCGCGCCGGCTGCCTCGTGTCCGGCCAGTGCAGCGAGGCGGGCAACAAGCCGCCGTACGCGCCGTGGGCCGAGATGCTCACCGCGCTCGACTCGCTCGGCATCGTCAGCGCGCGCGAGTGGCACGAGCTGCCGCGTCTCGTTCCGTCGATGTCGAACGCCGCGCTCTCGCCGGAATCGAACCGGTACGCGCTCCTCAACGAGATCGTCTGGTACCTGCGGCTGGCCGCGGAGACGAATCCCGTCGTCATCCTGCTCGACGACATGCAGTGGTCGGACGCCGCGAGCTGGGACGTCCTCGAGCACGTCATGTCGCAGCTCGAGATGGAGCACGTGCTCCTCTGCACGACGATGCGCACCGAGGACATGCGCGGCGAAGCGCTCGAGCGCCGCAACCGGCTGCTGCGCGACGAGCGGTTCAACGAGATCCCGCTGTCGCGCCTCAGCGACGCCGACGTTCGCCAGTGGCTCGCGGGCGTATTCGGCGGAGAGGCGAGCCGCGAGCTGTCGGCGTACATGCAGCGCTACTCCGAGGGGAACCCGCTCCTCGCGACGCAGGTCGTGCGCATCCTGCTCGACGCCGGCGTCGTGCGCTTCGAGCACGGGCGCTGGGGCTTGTGGTCCGAGCCTTCGCGCGACCTCACGACGGCGCTGAGCGGCCTGATGGGCCGCCGGCTCGACCGCCTCAGCGCCGGGGCCCGCTCGATCCTCAACACCGCCGCCGTGATCGGCCGCGTCTTCGACATCGACCTCGCCGTGGCGGCGGGCGCCGGCACCGAGGACGAAGTGCTCGACGCGCTCGATCAGGGGATCGAGCACGCCGTGCTCGAGGCGACCGACTCGAGCGGCTGCGAATTCTCGTTCACTCATGGGCTGCTGGTCGACGCCGTTCGCCGATCGATCAATCCGCGGCGCCTGGCGCGCATCCATGAGCGGGTCGCGGCCGCGATGGAGGAGCGCAGCCCGGACGACGCGTCGGCCATCGCCGTTCACTACGAGCGCGCCGGCCTGCCGCTCAAGGCGTATCCGCACGCCGTCATGGCCGGCCACCAGGCGCTCGCCATGTACGCGCAAGCCGAAGCGCGACGATTCTTCGAGATCGCCGAGCGCGCCGCGCCGACACCCGGCGAACGCGCGACCGCGCTCCTCGGCTTGGCCGAGGTGTCGGAGCTCGAGGGCCGCCACGCGTTGACCGAGGAGCTCTGCGACCGCGCTCTCGCCACGCTCGCCGACGGCTCCGACGAGCACACGGTGCTCGCGCTGCGACGGATGCGCGAACGAACTCGCTCGCTTCAGGGACAGCCCGCGCGAGAAACGATCACCGTCTGCACCGGACTGCTCGAGAAGGCCCGCTCGCTCGGCGACCGGGCCGAGGAGTCCGCGCTGCTCACGATGATTTCCCACTGCCAGGATCGATTGGGCGACGGCGCGGCCGCCGAGCGCGTGGCCCGGGAAGCCGTGGCCGCGGCGCAGGCGGCGAACGACTCGCGTCTCCTCGCCGAATCGCTCACGCGTCTCGGCAGCGCGATCAAGGACACCAACGCCGCCGAGGCTCAGGATTTCTACGGGCGCGCGCTGACGCTCTTCCACGCCGCGGGCGACCGTAGCGGCGAGGCGCGCTGCCACATCAACATCGGGAAGATCCACCAGCGCGCCGGCGACATGGCCGCGGCGGAAGCGGCCTACGACCACGGCTTGGAAACGGCGCAGTCGGCGCAGGCGGTCGATCTCGCGGGCCTCGCGTCGCTCAACCTGGGACTGCTCCATCTCCGCCGCGGCCAGCTCGCGCTGGCGGGCGAGCACTACGACGACGCGCTCGAGCGTTTCACCGAATCGTCGAACGAAACCGACCGGCTGTCGACGCTGTTCAACATGGCCCACCTGGCCCGCGAGGCCGAGGATTGGAGCACCGCGTCGGCGCTGTACGAGCAGGTGATGGCGATCGCGGCGCGCGTCGGGCAGCCCGACGTCGAGCTCGGCGCGCGCGCCGGACAGGCGCTCGCGGCGCTCGCCGTGGGCGCGCGGTCGGTGGCGGAGGACGCGATGCGCTGGATTCGCGCCAACGTCGAGACGCGCCCGGAGTGGTGGTTCCAGGGCCGCGATCTCGTCGACGCGCTCCGCATCCGTCTGGCGGCCGAGCGAGGCGACGACGCGCACGCGATGCGGCTGCTCTCCGACGCGGTCACGCTGGCCGGCCGGCACGATGTCTATCTGGCCGCGTATCTCGTCGCCGAGTGCGCGCCGTCACTGCGCGGCGCCGTCGCGCCCTTGATTGCGCTGATCGACCAGCTCGTCCCGGAGGTCGAAGCGTTCGGGCTCACGGGCGCCCGCCAGCGCCTCACAAACGCGCGAATGAGCCTGTTGGCGAGTGCCGCGGCATAGCCGATCGGGCCTTTGCGGACTACGGATTCCGCGCGGTCGGGCCGATACTCGGTGAGATAGCGCTGGTAAACGCCCCAGGAGACTTCTTCGCGTGAAGCGTCAAGGACTTTTCTTCGGATGGACCCTGTGACAGCGCCCTCGCCCCGGCGCCCCGTCGGCGCCCGCGATGCGGGATTCGAGTTCGCGCCGGTCATCGCCGGCAGCGCCGTGATGCGCCATACGATTCAAACGGCTCACCGCGTCGCCGGAACTCCGGTGCGCGCGTTGATGCTGTTCGGCGAAGCCGGAGCCGGAAAGGACCTGCTGGCCCGCTGCATTCACAACGCGGGCGCCGGCGCCAACGATCCGTTCATCGCCATCAATTGCTCGTCGATTCCGTCGGCCATGCTGGAGACGGAGCTCTTCGGCTCCGACCCCGCGCACCGCGACGCCCCGCGTCGCGCCGGAGCGCTGGAGCTGGCCGGGCGTGGCACCGTGTACCTCGACGAAGTCGGCGAGCTGCCGCTCGCGTTGCAGGACCGGCTGGCGCGCTCGCTCGAGGAGTACGGCGTGCCGAGACTCGGCTCCGCCGCGTCCAATGAAGCTCCCGTCCATTGCCGCGTCATCGCCGCGACCAGATCGCGGCTCGAGGACGCTGTTTCCGCAGGTACGTTCCGCGACGATCTTGCCGCACGTCTCGCCGTGCTTCGCATCGAGCTGCCCCCGCTCCGCGAGCGCGACGACGACGTGCGGCTGATCGCGGATCACTTCCTTTCGCAGAATCAACGCATCCGCGGCGAGTCGCGCCGCCAGATCGGTCTCGACGCCCTCGCCGTGCTCCGCGCTCACCGCTGGCCCGGCAACGTGCGCGAGCTGAAGCACGTCATCGATCGAGCCGCCATCGTGGCCAACGGCCCGGTGATCGGCGCCGAGCACTTGATGATCAACCAGCAGCGCGCGGGAGCGAGCGCGCTCCACGGGACCGTGAGCTTCGGCGACATTCGGATCCCGGGAGAAGGCAAGCGTCTGCGCGACATCGAGCGCGAAGCGCTCGAGCTCACGCTCGGCTGACCGAGAACAACCAGAGCGCCGCCGCGCGAATCCTCTGCATCTCGCGCCCGACGCTGGCCAGAAAGCTCAAGGCCTATCGGATGAGGGACGCGCAGGCGAAGTAAGCGCACGCACAAGACAGCTAGACAGCTAGACAGCTCGACGGCCACACGACTATCGCTGTGGCCGTTCGGCTGTCTAGCGTTCGGCTGTCCAGCCGTTCGGCCTGTCCAGCCGTCCAGCCGTCCAGCCGTCCAGCCGTCTAGCCTCTACCGCCCCGCCGGCTGCTGCTGCGTCAGGCAGTGCAGCGTGCCGAGTCCCCACACGAGATCCACGGCGTGGATCCCGACGACTTCGCGCCCCGGAAATAGCTCGGCGAGCGTGTTCAGCGCCGCGCGGTCGTTCGCGTCGTTGAACGTCGGGACGATCACGACGCCGTTGGCGACGTAGAAATTCGCGTAGCTCGCCGGCAGACGCTCGCCGTTCATCGTGACCGGGCGCGGGAAGGGAAGCAAGGCGACCCGATTCTCACCGCCGTCGAAGCCGGCGAGCTGAAGACGTTCGAGGTTGTCCGCGGAACGGCGGTGATTCTCGTCGTCGGCGGGATCGGGCTCGTAGGCGAGCGCGATCACGCCGGGCGCCGTGAAGCGGGCGATGTCGTCCACGTGGCCGTGCGTGTCGTCGCCGACGCACCCTTCGCCCAGCCAGATCGTCTGGCGGATCCCGAGCGCGTCTCGAAAGACCCGCTCGTACCCTTCGCGCGTGAGTCCGGGATTCCGCGCCTGGACGTCCGACAGGAGGCACTCCTCGGTCACGAGCAGCGTGCCGGCGCCGTCGGTGTCGATGGCGCCGCCCTCGAGGACGACGCGATCGCCGGTGTCCGGGCGCTTCGGCTCGTCGCGCGACAACCCGGTGATGCGCGCCACGGCCTCGCCGACCTTCGCGTCGAGCGCGTAGTTCTCGTACTTCGCCCAGGCGTTGAAGCGCCAGTTCACGAGACGGACGCCGCCCGCTTCGTCGACGACGCCGGTCGGCGCCGAATCGCGGAGCCAGACGCGGTCGGTCGCCAGCACGTGGAGCCGATAGTTGTCGCGCGCGCCGTGCGCCTCGATCGTCTTCCGCGCCGCCTCGCGCGCGTCCTCGTTCTGGCACAACACTTCGACGCGCTCGTGTTTCGCGAGGACGCGCACGATCTCCGCGTACACCCACGCGATCGGCTCGATTTTGCCGGGCCAATCGGGCTCGTGGTGCGGCCACGCGATCCAGGTCGCCGCGTGCGGCTCGAATTCCGCCGGGAAACGAACCGTCATTCGAGAATCGGAGACGCGTCAGTCGTTCAGCCGCCGATGTAGCGGCTCAGGATCGGCGCGTAGGCGTCGATCCGGCGGTCGCGCAGGAACGGCCAGTTGCGCCGCGTCTCCTCGATGAGGCGCGGATCGCACGTCGCGATCAGCGTCGCCGGCTCCGTTCCCGCCTCGGCGACGAGCCGGCCGAACGGATCGGCGATGAACGAGTGGCCGAAGAACTCGAGTCCCTTGGTGCCCGGCTCGTCCTCGTGCCCCACGCGATTCGGCGCGGCGACGAACACGCCGTTCGCGATCGCGTGCGCGCGCTGCGCCGTGCGCCACGCGTCGACCTGCGCCTGCCCGAACTCGGCCTTCTCCGCCGGATGCCAGCCGATCGCCGTCGGATAGAAGAGAATGTCCGCGCCGAGGAGCGACGTGATGCGCGCGGCCTCGGGGAACCACTGATCCCAGCAGATCAACACGCCGATGGTCGCGTAGCGCGTCTTCCACACGCGAAACCCGTTCGCCTGCGCCGACGCGCGCATCGCGGCGTCGGCGTTCGCGTCGCCCGGCGTGAAGTAGTACTTCTCGTAGAAGAGCGGGTCGTCGGGGATGTGCATCTTGCGATACACGCCGAGCAGCGACCCGTCGGCGTCGATGATCGCCGCCGAGTTTCGGTAGACGCCGCGCGCCTGCTTCTCGAACAGCGGAACGATGAGGACGATGGCCAGCTCTTTCGCCAGCGCCTGCATGCGCTCGGTCGTCGGGCCGGGGATCGGCTCGGCGATGTCGAATCGGTCCGAGCTCTCCGCTTTGCAGAAGTAGGGCGCGTCGAAGAGCTCCTTGAGGCAGATGATCTGCGCGCCGCGCGCCGCGGCGTCGCGGATGCGCTCGACCGACGCCGCGACGTTCTTCGTCACGTCGCCGCTGGCGCCGTCTTGAATGATTCCAACCGTGAATGGCGCGTTCATGCGCGAAAACTAACGACGCCGGAGCGAGCCGATTCGCGGCCGCCGCGAACGCCCAAGCGTCAGCGGACGATCACTCCGACGACGACGTCGTTCACGTTCGTGCCCGTGTCGCGGCGCGGGATGAGCGCGCTCGCCGCACGCAGCGCCTTGTACGACTCGTGCGCGGCGAGCGCCTGAGCCGGGTCGCGCCCGCCTTCCGCCACCGCGCTCCACGTCGTGTGGTCGACGATCGCGCCGGCCGCGTCGGTCGCGCCGTCGCGTCCGTCGGTGCCGGCGGCGAGCAGCGCGATGCCGGCGGCGTCGGCGCCGGCCTGGTGAAGCACACGCGCCGCGGCGAGCGCGAGCTCCTGGCATCGGCCGCCGCCCCCCATCGCCGTCGCCCCATTGGGCGCGGCGAGCGTCACCGTCGTCTCGCCGCCCCACGCGAAGCACGCGTTGTTCGCGCCCTGCGACGCGGCGGCGACCAGCGCTCTCGCGATCGCCTCGCCGGCGCGCGCGGCTTCACCGTCGAGCCGCTCCGGCGCGATGCTCGTCGCCAGCCGAAGCTCTTCGGCCTTCGACGCGACGCCGTCCAGCGCGAGGCGATTGTTTCCGATGACGCGGCCGGTGATGTGCGCGAACGCCGGGTGTGACTTCGCGGGAGTCTCCGGAACCGTGCCGCGCGTGACGCCGGTGAGGTAGTCGCGACACGCCGCCGGCAGTCGCGCGAAGAGATTCGCCCGCTGGAGCAAGTTGGTCACGTCGGCGACGCTCGAGCCGTCGGGGATGCACGGGCCGCTGCCGATCACGCTCAAGTCGTCGCCCGCCACGTCGGAGATCGCGAGGCAATGCGTCGTGGCCGGCGCCAGCGCGAGCGCGAGGCGGCCGGCGCCCCACCGTGAGAACCGCTTCCGCACCATGTTCGTCGCGGCGATGTCGAGGCCGGAGCCGAGCAACAGCTCCTGGAGCACGACGAAATCCGACTCGTTGATCGCGCGGACGGGCGCGCCGATCAGACTCGACGCGCCGCCCGAGAGCAGCACGATCGCCACGTCGGACCCGCGGCGCCCGGACGCGATCTCGGCGATCTTCGCCGACGCGTCGAACGAGTGGCGTCCGGGGAGCGGATGGTCCCCGCGCATCGAGACGATCGTCGGATAGGGCGACGGTCGCGTCGTCCGGCGCGACGATCAATCCCCCGACGATCGAATGGAGCGAGCGAAGCGTCGACGTCACCGCCGCCGCCGCCATCGGCCGCGCGGCCTTGCCGAAGGCGAAGATCCAGAGACGCGACCCGCGCTCGATCGGGAGCGCGTCGACCGCCCGCGCGGTCGCCGGCCCCGGAGCCGCGGCGGCGACCGCGGCATCATACAACTCTAAAGCAAGGGCTCGGCCGGCGGCGGCCGGTGCATCGATCGCGGTCACTCTAATGCGATGGGCCGAGCGATTTCAGGGCGTTCGCGACGTCGGTACCCAACTCGGTGTAGGCGTCCGCCGCGAGCACGTTGAACTTCATCATGCGCGCGACGATCTTGCCGTCCGGACCGACGATGAAGACGTTGCGCGTATCGAACTTGCTGTCCGCCGAGCCGTAGAGCTTCGCGACGGCTTGATCGGGATCGCTGGCGAACAGATTCGGGAATCCCGAATCGTGCGCCCAGTTGGCCTGAGTCGTATCGGCGTCGACGCTGATGCCGATCACGACGACCTTCTTTCCGGCGTTGAAGAGCGTGGCGTACTGATCACGGTACGCCTCCATTTGGATCGTTCAGCCTTTTGTTCGCGCCTTTGGGAAAGAACGCGAGGACGACGATCTGGCCGCGGAAATCCGCGAGGCGAACGGGCTCCTTCAACACGCCGAAGCGCGTCGCGCCCGGAAGCGAAAAATCCGGAGCCGCTTGCCCGACGTTGGGCGCGGACGCCGAGTCGCCGGCTGCGGCGAGGCCGCCGGCTGCTGCGCGGCGGCCGATGCCGCGGCGAGCGCCGACGCGACGAGGGGCAGGACAACGCCGCTTCTCGAGAAGCGCATCATGTGAGGAAGCCCCGATGAGATGAGGAGCGAAGCGAGCCAGAAACGAAACTAACGGTGCCGCCAACGAAAACGAAAACGGAAAAATCGCGCGCGCCGGACGGGGAACCGCCCCGCCCGCCGCCGATATGTGGACAGTGGGTGTCCCCAACGGGGACGCCGCGCGGCGCCAACCGGCTATTTGGCGACTTAGACCCCGGAACGGCACATGCCAAATCCTTATTGCGCATGGTGCGAGCGGCACTGGCGCTACTTCATTCGGGGGGATGGTGATGCGTGCTTTCACGTGGTTGGTCTGCGCGCCGGCCTTGGTGGTCGCGGCGGCGTGTGGCCGTGGCAACGCGGCGGACGACGCGCTGAAGAACGATCTCGCGCTGGCGTCGCAGGCCCAGGCGTACAACCCGAACTTCAATCCCAACGAGTCGGGGTACGCGCCGCAGAACGCGCAGCAATTCGCGTCGCCGAACACGCCGCGCGCGGTGCAGACGGTTGCGCGTCAGCCGGTCTACCGCCGGCCGACGTCCACGGCGCGACGCTCCAGCTTCGAGCAGCAACGCGGGATCCTACCCGGCTCCGTCGGCGCCGCCGGTGGTCGTCGAGAAGCACACGCAGCGTGACGCCGCGATTGGCGCGGCCGCGGGCGCGGTGCTGGGCGCCACGACGAGCCGCGACAAGGTGAAAGGCGGTCTCATCGGCGCGATGGTCGGGGGCGTTCTTGGCGGTGTGATCGGCAACAACGTCGACATCACGCGAAAGTCCGGCTGGTAACCGCCGCGGCGGCGGCCAAGAAGCTCGAAGGCACGGGGGAGGCGGCGCGAAATGCGCCGCCTCCCCCGTTTTTCTTGCGCTCAGCAGTCCGCCGCCGCCCTCGCGCGCGAATGCGTGCGCGGCTACTATATATCACGTTCGGAGTTCACGAGGGACGACCAATGACACATCTTCACTTACCGCCAACGCCTCGCGGTGCTCGCCGGCGCGGCGGCGATCGCGGGCCCCGCGTCGCGGCCTCGCGCAGGGCGTCACGACGCAAGGCCAGCCGACGCCGAGCGACCTCGCCGCAATGGCGAAAGCCAAAGTCGGACAGCGTCAACCGGCCATATACCCGCGCGGACATCGACTTCATGCGCGGGATGATCTCACACCACGCGCAGGCGCTGCGTGATGGCCGGGTGGGCGCAGTCGCACGGCGCCGAGCCGTCCGTTCAGACGTTGTGCAATCGCATCATCAACGCGCAGAAGGACGAGATCAACATCATGCAGACCTGGCTGCGCGATCGCGGGCAGCCGGTGCCCGAGGCCAAGCCCGTCCCGATGAAGATGATGATGGACGGGATGGAGCACGAAATGCTCATGCCCGGCATGCTGACCGACGACCAGCTCAAGCAGCTCGACGCCGCGCGCGGCTCCGAGTTCGACAAGCTCTTTCTCAAGGGCATGATCCAGCACCACCAGGGCGCCGTGTCGATGGTGGAGGATCTGCTCTCGCACGACGGCGCCGCGCAGGACGAGCTGGTGTTCAAGCTCACGAATGACATCCACGTCGATCAGATCACCGAGATCGCGCGCATGCAGCGAATGCTCGCGCTGATCACACTCGACAGGCTCGGCGCCCTGAGCCGCGCGCCCGAGCTCGATCGAATCACCGCTCTTCCCCCCGTTCGTCACAGGAGTCGTTCATGTTTCTCTCGTCGGATTTCTCCCCCGTCGCGTCGATCGCGCCGCGCGGCGTCGCGTTCATCGCCTTCGCCGCGATTTCGACGGCATGTACGCACCCCACGCCCGCGACCGGCGGCGGCGCGATGCAATCGGGCGGGTTGACGGTCGCCGCGCCGAGCCCCGATCCACGCGTGGGCCTCAAGGCCGGGTCTGTGGGACGCGGGCCAGGCCGAGTGGAACATCCACCTCATCTCGAACACGCAGCCCTCGGAGCGATTCGCTCGGCGCGACAAATTCGGACCTCGCGTTCATCGGCCCGTACGCGATCCAGGGCAGCTACAACGGCTATCAGGTCTGGGACATCACCGACCCGGCGCATCCGGCGCTCAAGATCGGCTTCTACTGCCCGGCCTCGCAGAGCGACGTGTCGGTCTACAAGAATCTGCTGTTCGTTTCGGCCGAGGCGCCGACCGCGCGCCTGGATTGCGGCGCGGAGGGCGTGGCAACGGTCGGTGAGCACGGAGCGCATTCGCGGCATCCGCATCTTCGACATCACCGATATCGCAAATCCGAAGTACGTCGGCAACGTGCAGACGTGCCGCGGATCGCACACGCACACGGTGCTCGTCGATCCGAAGGACCGCGGACAACGTCTACGTCTACATCTCGGGTTCGTCGGCGCCGCGCTCGCGCGCAGGAGCTCGCGGGCTGCTCGAACGCTGCTCGCCGAGCAAGGATCCGAACTCGCCGCTCTTCCGCATCGAGGTCATCAAGGTCCCGCTCGCCCATCCGGAGCAGGCGGCGATCGTCAGCTCGCCGCGCATCTTCAACGATCTCACGAAGCCGCCGACGCACGGGCTGACCGCCGGACGACGCGGCGCGAGACTCGCGTCGATCAGCGCGGGCGGCGGGTTCGCGGTCGTCGACCTTCGGCATGGTGATCCCGTTGTCGCCGACGTTCATGAAGCCGCTGCTCGACAGCATCGTGAAGGCGCGCGGCGGCACGGGCGAGTCCGACCGCGCGCCGACAGCGCGGCGCTGCGCGCGTCGCTCCCCGAGCATCATCAAGCAAGATGTTCGGCGGCGGCGGCGACATCGATCCGAACGCCGGCCCGACGCAGTGCCATGACATCACCGTGTATCCGGCGATCGGCTACGCCGGCGGCGCGTGCGAAGGCTACGGCCTGCTCCTCGACATCCACGATCCGGCGCACCCGGTGCGCATCGACGCCGCCGCGGATTCCAACTTCTCCTACTGGCACTCGGCCACGTTCAACAACGACGGCACGAAGGTGCTGTTCAGCGACGAGTGGGGCGGCGGCGGCGCGCCGAAGTGCCGCGCGACCGACCCGCAAGAAGTGGGGCGCCGACGCGCTCTTCACGATCGACGCGAACCACAAGATGCACTTCCAGGGCTACTACAAGATGCCGGCGCCGCAGACGCCGGAGGAGAACTGCGTCGCGCACAACGGCTCGCTGATTCCGATCCCGGGCCGCGACGTCATGGTCCAGGCCTGGTATCAGGGCGGCATCTCGGTGTTCGACTGGACCGATGCGGCGCACCCGAAGGAGATCGCGTTCTTCGATCGCGGACCGATCGACGCGACGCGCATGGTCGATGGGCGGCTCGTGGTCCGTGTACTGGTACAACGGCGTGATCGTCAGCTCCGAGATCGCGCGCGGCCTCGACATCTTCGAGCTCACGCCGAGCCCGTTGCTCACGGCAGAACGAGATCGACGCCGCCAAGACCGTGCACTTGGACTACCTCAACACGCAGGGGCAGCCGAAGTTCGTCTGGCCGGCGTCGTTCGCGCTGTCGCGCGCCTACACCGATCAGCTCGAGCGTTCCGGCGGTCTGTCGGCCGGCCGGCTCGCCGCGGTTCGCTCGGTGCTCTCCGAGGCGGAGATGAAGTCCGGCGCCGATCGGCGAGAATCCTTGAACAAGCTCGCCGGGCAGCTCGACGGCGACGCGCGCGGATCGTCCGACGCGGCGAAGGTGCGCCTCCTCACGGCGTCCGTGCGCGATCTGGCGTCCACGAAATAGCCAGGAGACGACCCCCGCCATGCCGGCGCGCGCGCGACGACCCTCCGACGGACAGGTGATGCTGATGGTGGGCACGCTCAAGGGCGCGTTCATCTTCACGTCCCGAAAAACGTTCCCGATGGAGGATGCACGGCGGGGGCCCGCACTTCTCGGGCGAATCCGTCTATGCGCTGGCGTACGACGAACGAGGCGGGCGACGGCGACTGCTCGCGTCGACTCGCAGCTTTCACTGGGGAAGCACGATCCGCACGAGCGACGACTTCGGAGCGACGTGGTCGGGACCGGAGCGGCAGACGGTGCGCTTTCCCGAATCGTCGGGCTTGTCGCTCGTACAGGTCTGGCAGATCAAGCCCGGTCCGGCGGATCAGCCGGATCTGCTCTGGGCCGGCGTCGAGCCCACGGCGCTGTTCGAGTCGCGCGACGGCGGCGACAGCTGGAATGCCGTCGAGGGTCTGTTGACGCACGAGCATCGTCCCCGGTGGACCCCGGGCGGCGGCGGCATGTGCCTGCACACGATCGTGCCCGACCCCTCGAGCTCGAAGCGCATGCTCATCGCGATGTCGACGGGCGGCGTCTACCGCACCGATGACGGCGGCCATTCGTGGCGCGCGCGCAACGTGGGCGTCCGCGCGCAGTTTCTGCCGAACAAGTATCCGGAGTTCGGCCAATGCGTGCACAAAGTCGTGCACCATCCAGCGCGCCCGGAGCGGCTCTTCCTCCAGAACCACTGGGGCCTCTACCGCAGTGACGATTGGGGCGACAACTGGCACCGACGTGGCGAACGGCGTGCCGTCCGACTTCGGCTTCACGATGCAGATGCACCCACACGATCCGGACACGGTCTACATCGTGCCGCTCCAGTCCGACGAGTTCCGTTGCACGCCGGACGCCAAACTCCGCGTCTACCGCACCCGCAACGCAGGCGACTCGTGGGAGGCGCTGAGCAGCGGGTTGCCGCAGAAGGACGCGTACGAGACCGTCGTTCGCGACGCGATGTCGGCGGACTCGCACGATCCAGCCGGCATCTACTTCGGCACGCGGAGCGGAAAGCGTTTGCGTCGGCCGACGGCGGCGACTCGTGGACTCGCGTGGCCGATTCGCTGCCACCGGTCGTCTGCGTACGCGCGGTGGTCGTCGGCGCCGCCGGCGCGTCAGCGGCGGCCTGACCGGGGGACGCATGTCGATCGCCGTGGTTCTCCCCCGCGCGCTGTATCCGTACTCGCGTGGGAACAGCACGCTCACACTCGAGGATCCCTCACGACCGTCGCCGACGCGTTGTCCGTCATCGGATCGCGGTGGCCGGGCGTGCTCGACCGCGTGATGACGGAGCAGGGTGCGGTGCGAGAGCACGTGAACATCTTCGTCGGCGAAGAAAGCATCCGCTTCGCCGACGGCCTCGCCACTCCGGTCGGCGACGGCGACACGATCATGATCGTCGCGGCGGTGAGCGGCGGCTGACCGGGCGGCTCGCCCGCGCTGTAGCTTTCGGCATGGATCTCTCGCGGGACGAGCTGCTCCGCTACAGCCGCCATCTGATTCTGCCCGACGTCGGGCTCGATGGCCAGCAGCGGATCAAGGCGGCACGCGTGCTGCTCGTCGGCGCCGGCGGCCTCGGGTCGCCGGCGGCGCTCTACCTCGCCGCGGCGGGCGTCGGCACGATCGGACTCGTCGACTTCGACGTCGTCGACGTGTCGAATCTCCAGCGTCAGGTGTTGCACGGCACGGCGGCGGTCGGCCGGCCGAAGCTCGAGTCGGCGCGCGCGCGCATCGCCGACCTCAATCCCAACGTCAACGTCGAGACGTACGAGACGCGTCTCACGTCCGAGAACGCGCTCGAGATTCTCGGCGGCTACGACGTGATCGTCGACGGCACCGACAACTTCGCGACGCGCTATCTCGTGAACGACGCGTGCGTGCTGCTCGGCAAGCCGAACGTGTACGGCTCCATCTTCCGCTTCGACGGGCAGGCGTCGGTGTTCTGCACGACGGACGGCCCGTGCTATCGCTGCCTCTTTCCGACGCCGCCTCCGCCGGGATGCGTGCCGAGCTGCGCGGAGGGCGGCGTGCTCGGCGTGCTCCCGGGCCTCGTCGGAACGATTCAGGCCACCGAGGCGCTCAAGCTGATCCTCGGCGTCGGCGACCCGTTGATCGGCACGACTGCTGCTGGTCGACGCGCTCGGAATGAACTTTCGAACGGTGCGCGTGCGCCGCGACCCCACAGTGCCCGGCGTGCGGCACGCGCGAGATCACAGCGCTCATCGACTACGACGAGTACTGCGGCACTTCACCGACCACGACCTCGAACATGACCCGCGTTCCTGAAGTGACGCCTCGCGAATTGGCCGACGCGCTCGCGCGCGGCGACGACCTCCAGCTGCTCGACGTGCGCGAACCGTACGAGTGGCAGCTGGGCGTGCTGCCGAACGCCAAGCTGGTCCCGCTCGGGTCCCTCGCCGCGCGCGATGTCGTCGCTCGACGCACAGCGGGACATCGTCGTCTACTGCCGTTCGGGGTTGCGGAGCGCCGACGCCGTGCAGCGGCTCTGCGCGGCCGGCTTCCGCGCGACGAACCTGGCGGGCGGAATTCTGCGCTGGAGCGACGAGGTGGATCCGACACTTCCGAAGTACTGACCGGTCCACCGGTCCGACCGCGTCAAGGTTTCACGAGGGCCTCGAGCGCCGCCCAGTTCAACTTGTCGCGAATCCGAATGGCGTCGGCGAGGCGTCGCTCCGCCGTTTGCTTTTCCTGCTCTCGCTCGTCGCCGGCGTACATCTGGTAGGTCGAGTCGACGACGCCCTGCAGCCCCGGCAGGCACACCCAGAGTAGCTGCGGAACCGACGGCGCGATCGACTGATCGTAGAACGCCGGATTCGGTTGTACCGGCAACACCACGTCCTCGTCGTCCTTGGTGCCGAGCGTGTACATGCTGCGGCCGTGATCGATCAGATACGCGGGCGACTTTCGCTCCTCGGGCGAGAGCGCATCGAGCTTCGCCTGGAGCTGCGCGATGTTCGCCGCCTCACCCTCGCGTCCCTCCTTGACGATTTCCTGATACCGCTGGTCGGCGCCGCCGGCCGCCGCCGAGCGCAGTCCGGCTTCCTGTTGCTTCTCGGCGTCGCGAAACGCCTCGGTCATCTGGCGGATGGTCGCCGTGTCGCCGCCCATTTTGCGGACCGCGTCGATCGTTTGCCGGTTCGACGCCTCGCGCTTCGGCCGATCGCGCAGGAATTGCTGCAGCGCGTCGTTGGTCGGCGTCGTCGTCTCCGTGGCGCGCTGGCTCGCGTGGTGCGCCGACGCGCATCGCGCCTTGATCAGCTCGAGCGTGTAGTATCGCTCCTTGGTCAGCGGAATGAGCGGTGGCACCGGCCGATGCGCGACGTACGTGCAGGCGCCGTTGTAGACGGGACGCCCGCGGAACTTGCCCGTCTCCTTGAGGTCGTACAGCACGCGCGGACCGTGGTCGGCCTCTTCGTCGGTGCTCTCGATCTCGCCCTGGTCGCCGAACGTGTTGATGGCGACGTGAAACGGAACGGTTCCGCCGGTGGGCCCGATCTCCTTGCCGCCGCGCCCATTGTCCTCGAGTCCGAAGTAGTCGAGCGCGCCGAGGATCGCGGCGTGATACGGCATGCCGGGCGCGTCGCCGGGGAGTCGCGCGCTGGCGAGCCGCTTCACCACGACGGTGTAGCCGATCGGGCTCGTGAGGGCGGCGTCGGCGCGGAGAACGTCCAACACGCTCTGCGCCGCGGCGAACTCCGCGGTCCGTTGCGGGCCGGCGGGTATCTCCTTGCCCAGGTGCACGTCGGGCTTGATCGACAGCGAACCCGGATGCGTTTTCGGGTCGCCTTGCGCGAGCGCGTTGGTCGACAAGAGGCCGGCGACGGCAAGAGCGGCGAGGAATCTCGTGGTCGGCATGTGGAAAGTGGTATGTGTGTTCGTTTACGGAAACGCGGCGGTGCGCCCGGACCCGATGTCCGTGATCGCCAGTTGCCGCGTCACGAGCGACAGATGGCCGACGCCCGCCCGCGCGCCGTACGGAGTCCCCGCGGGCGCGTTGAATCCGGCGAGCGACGCGCGTTTGAGCCACACGACGATGCCCGCGGCGCCGTCGCGGCCGAGGAACGAGATCACGGCCTCGCTCAGCTCGCGGCCGTCGCCCGCGGCCGCGGCGACCGCCGCGTCGTCTTCGCCCGCCGCCTTGTCGATCGGATCGATCGAGATGTGCAGGTCGTCGCGCGGCAGACCGGTTTGCTCGTCGACCGACCACGCCGCCGCGATGCGTTGATCGCCGGAGGCGAACGTCACGTCCAGGCCGGACGGTCGGCCGCCGCCCGCGAGACGCACGCTCGTTCCCGCGACGCCGTTCCGCACCCACGACTCGCCCGCGCCGCGTGGTACGGGTGAGACGTCCGAGTAGTTGAGTTCGCCCGTTCCCGCGCCCGCGCGGCGCCGCGCCGATCACTCGCGACGCGGTGAGCTCCAGCGTGATGAGCGGATAGCGCGTTCCGCGCTCGTTCGCCGCGGTCGACAGCTCCACGCGCGTGAGGTGCGCATCATCGAGCGACACGGCGTCGCACTGCCCGCTCGCCGCTCGGCGGCGCGATTCGCACCTCGAGACGCTCCCGCGAGAAGAGCGCCTGGTACAGCGGCGCGACGCACGACGACGCCACCTGAATCTCGAACGAGCGGCGACGCGCGCCGCTCGGCGTGATCTCGCCGAATGAGCGCAGCCGGACGCCCGACGATCCGGCCTCGGCGCACGCCGCCGGCGGAATCGCGCCGTGTACGCTCCCGGTGAGCGTCACCGTTCCGCCATCGGCGGCCGGCGTCGCCCTGGCTCCCGCCGCGAACAGCGGGGCCGAAGGCAAGCGCCAACGCCGACAAGCCACACCACGCGACCAACGTCATGGCGCGAACCGAGTCGCCGTTCAGTTCTTGACCAGCTCGACGCGGCGATTCTGCTGGCGGCCTTCCGGCGTGTCGTTCGACGCGGCCGGCTTCGTGGATCCGAGTCCCTTGCTCGCGAGACGCCCGGCGTCGACGTGATAGTTCGCGATCAGGAACTGCCGAACGGCTGCCGCTCGCTTGTCGCTCAGCGTCTGGTTCGACGCCGCCGATCCGACGTTGTCGGTGTGCCCCTCGATCGTGAGCTTGAGATCGGCGTGGTCCTTGAGCATCTGCCCGATCATGTCGAGCGTCGGCTTCGATTCGCCGCGAATGCGGTCGCTTCCGATGTCGAACAGAATGCCGTGCGTCGCGACGCGTCCGTCGGCCATGATGGCGTCGTAGAGCGGCTTGCCGCCGGCGGCGATGCGGATGTTCGACAGGTATCCCGGCTCGTCGTTGCTGCCCGGCACGCTCACGACCACGACTTTGCCGCGGCCGATGTTCGCGTTGGGCACGTTCGCCAGACGCACGCCGTTCACGTAGAGCTTCACGTACTTGCCGTCGGCCATCAATGCGACGTGAGCGATCGGCTTGATGGCCGCCTCGGGCATTTCAGCCGATGAATTCACGCCGGGCCCGGCGAGCTGCCCGCTGCCAGGCGCGAACGAGGCTTCCACGAGGTTGTCGACCGCGTCGGGATCGGCAAAGTTCACCTCCAGGCTCCAGCCGTTGGAGCCGCTGTAATCCGCCTCGAAAGTGAAGCGCGACGGCAGAACTTCCGGCAGCGGAATGACGACGACGCCGCCCGAGTTCGTGCGGAGGTACTGCTGCCCCTGCCACTTCGCGACCTCGAAGTTGCCGCGCCGCAGCTCGAGGCGCTTCGGGAAATCGCCGATGTTGTCCTTCGCGAAATCCTCGGCGAAGATCACGCGGTCGCCCGGAACGAAATCGTAGTTGACGAGCACGACGTCATCGAACGCGGGCGCCGACGCGGTCGTCGCGGCGGAACCGCTCGACGTCGCCGAAGCGCTCTGCGTCGCCGCCGGCACGCCGCCCGCCGCGTTGACGGCCTTGGCGGAATCGGCCGCCGAGACCTGCTTTCCGTTCTTGTCCACGACCTTCACGGTCTTTCCGGCGCCCAACGCCTTGTGGATGCACTGCGTGTTGGTGGCGGCGCAGGTGATCGCTCCCGTCGCCTTGTCGAGGGCCGCGTCGGTCAGGCTGTCTTCGGCGTTGTTGACGCGGTCCTGAATCTTCTGCTTGGCGCGATCGATGAGCCCTTGCGCGCCGGCGGCGAATGGGGCGGCCGACGCTAGCAGCATGGCGATGGCGATGGCTCGTCCGACGCGACTGGACGGTTCGCCGAAGGTTGCGGATCGGGGCATTTGGGCTGTACTCCGGGTGTGTCTCGTGTGAGATCGGAACGGGATGCGGCGGCGCGCGGGCTCGCGAACGCGGCGCTATATTAGGCCGCCGCCGTCCACGCGATCTCACCATGTCAACACGTTGATGCGCCGTTACTTCCGGCTTCAAACTCTAGGGCGCCTCACGCTCACCGTCGTAGATGGTGAGACCGAGTCGCTCGCCGAGATTCGGCCGCGTCATCTCGCCGTGCTGACCGTGATCGCGCTGTCCGCCAAGCCGATCTCTCGGGACGCGCTGGTCGAGATGTTCTGGGGCGGCGAGGACGAGACTCGCGCGCGTCACTCGCTGTCGAACGCGCTCTCCGGGTTGCGCGGTGTACTCGGCGCGGATGCGCTCACTTCCCGCCGCGATCACATCGCGCTGGCCGAGGATGCGCGCGTCGAGGTCGACACGGTTCAGTTCACCGCGGCGTTCGAAGCGGGTGACGACGCGCGCGCCGTCGCGCTCTACGGCGGCCGGTTTCTCGACGCCGTCCACGTTCCCGACGCGCCGGAGTTCGACGACTGGGCCAGTCGCGAGCGCGCCAAGCTGGAGCGACGATTCGTCGAAGCGTGCGAGCGATGCGTCGCGCGACTCGAGCGCGCGGGGCAGCCCGAGGCTGCCCTCGCCGTCGCCGAGCGATGGCTCGATGCCGCGCCGAGCTCGTCGTCCGCCGCGGGAGCGATTGCGCGTCTGAAAACACAGCGACTCGCGGCGAAAGAGCCGGCGCTCGCGCCCGCGTCGACAAGCGTCGCGCCATCGCCGCCGATCTCCGCGGCGGCAAAGACGCCGGTCGAAGCGCGCGCCGCCGTCGAGTCACTCCGTCGCGCGCCGTCGCCGGCCGTGGGTCTTGGCCGCCCTCGCGGCGTCGATCGTCGTCGCTCTGCTCTGGCAGTTCCGGCGCGCGTCGAACGAAGCTTCCGCGGCGACGCATCCGATCGTCGCCGTCACGTCGATCGAGGACGTGCGCGGCGACACGTCGATCGAGTGGCTTCGCGTCGCGCTGCCGCGGATGATCGCCACGGATCTCGACGGACTGCGCGGAGTCGAATCGGTCGCGCCGGCGCGCGTGCGGGACGTCGTCGCGCGGCTCGCCGGATCGGGGTCGGCGCGACTCAGCGAGCAACAATCGATGGACGTCGCGCGGCGCTTGCGCGCCGGCTGGTCGGTCACCGGCGGCCTGTCCGTCGCGCCCAACGGCTACGTGCTCGACCTCACCGTGAGAAACGTCGCCGACGTGTCGGAATCGGAAGGGTTCACCATACTCGCGTCGAATCCCGTGGAGCTCGGACGCCAAGCGGCCACGCGCGTCGCGACGATTCTGGCGGCAGGTCCAGGGCGGCGCGGCGCGATACTCCGGCATCGAGACGTCGAGCGCCGATGCGTACCGGCACTTCACCCGCGGCATGATGGCCGCGAGCTCGGAGAAGCTCGCCGAGGCGGCCGGCCAACTCGACTCGGCGATCGCCGAGGACTCGGGTTTCGTCGAAGCGATCCGCGCGCGCCAAGGCGTCGCGGTCGGGCTGGGTGACGCGAATGGAATGCACCGCATGGCGGTGCTCGCCGCGCGCCACGAGGATCGTCTCCCCGAGCTCGAGCGGCTCGCCGACGAAATCCGGAACGTGGACAGTCTCGGCGAGAGCACACGGGCCGACGCGTTGAGCGGCGAGCTTGTCGCGCGCTTCCCGCACGACCCGCGCGCGTACAGCGCGCGCGCCGATCTCCTCACGGCGCACGGACGTTGGGCCGACGCCGAGGCGGTCCTGTCGCGCGAGCTTGCGCTCGATTCGCTCGCGATGGTCGCCGGCGACGGTCCGTGCACGCCGTGCGAAGTGCTCTGGCGTCTCTCACAGGTCCGCCTCGCGAAGAGCGATCGCGTCGGCGCCGAAGCGTCGGCTCGCCGCTGGGTCGCGCTGCAGCCGGATTTGCCGGCCGCGTGGCGCAACCTGTCGGCGACGCTCGCGGCCGTCGGCAAGTCGGCGGAAGCGGCCGAGGCGGGGTACCACGACGTCGCGCTGTCGAGAAACGCTCTCGCCGCGGTGGACTTCGCGCGAACGATGCTCTCCGCTCGGCGCTACGACATCGTGGACTCGCTGCTGCACGCGTGGCGGCACACGAGTGATCCGGTTTTGCTCGACGGGACGCGCGACATCGGCATCATGCTCGATCGCGAGCGCGGGCGCATCGCGGAATCGGTGGCGGCGCTCGCCGATCTTCCGCGAGGGCAACGGTCTCAGTCTGGTTCGCGCGGACGGGCTCGCGCGGTTGGGTCGGCTGTCCGAGGCGCGCGCGATCTTCGAGCGCGTCGGACATCCTCCGGGTTCGTCGCCGCCGGCATTCACCGCGCCCGAGGCGCGCGGGTTTTCGTGGTCGCACGCGCTCGAGGCGGACGCTCTCGTTCGAGCCGGCGATACGACGCTCGCTCGCTCGCTGGTGGACTCGATCGCGCGCTCGGGCGCGCAGAGCTACTACGGCCGCGACAAGGTGCTGCACCATCACGTTCGCGGCGTGCTGTTCCTGGCGCAGGGCCGCTTCGCCGACGCCGAACGCGAGCTGGTCGCCGCCGAGTGGTCCGCGAACGCATGGACGCGCACGAACGTGGAACTGGCGCGCGCTCGTCTCGCGCTCGGCCGCCCCGACAGCGCGATCGCCGCGCTCCGCGACGCGTACATGGCCCCGGTCGACGCGATGGCGCGTTACGTACCGCGCACGGAGCTCGACTGGTGGATGTCGCGCGCGTTCGCCGCCGCGCACCAACCCGACAGCGCGTCGCGTCTACGCCGCGTACGTGCGCGAAGCATGGCGCAACGCGGATCCACCGCTGCGCGCGCGGCTTGATTCCCTCCCCGCTGCTTCTCGAACCTCGTCGTTAGTCGCTGGCGCTCGGGTGGGCGGTCGGCTCGTGAACGCCGAGCGCAGTTACGGCAGTTACCGCCCGGCGACCAACTGGCGCAAGCACGTACGGCAGGATCCCGCCGTGCCGGTAGTAGTTCATCTCCTCCGGCGTGTCGATCCTCGCCACGACCTTGAACTCCTTCGTCGCGCCGTCGCGCGCCGCGGCGCGAACCGTCAGTGCGGCCTTCGGCTTCAAGTGGGCGTCGAGGCCGACGATCTCGAACGTCTCGAATCCGGTCAAGCCGAGCGACTGGCGCGTGTCGCCATTCGTGAACTCCAATGGCAGAACGCCCATGCCGACGAGGTTCGACCGGTGGATGCGCTCGAACGACTCGGCGATCACGGCGCGCACGCCGAGGAGAACCGTGCCCTTGGCCGCCCAGTCGCGCGACGAGCCGGTGCCGTACTCCTTGCCGGCGATGATGACCAGCGGCGTGCCGGCCTTCTGGTACGCCATCGACGCGTCGTAGATGAACTGCGCCTTGCCACCCGGCTCGGTCGCGGTCCAGCCGCCCTCCGTGCCGGGCGCCATCTCGTTTCGCAGGCGGATGTTCGCGAACGTGCCGCGCATCATCACCTCGTGATTGCCGCGCCGCGCGCCGTACGAGTTGAAGTCCTTCTTCTCGACGCCGTGCTCGACGAGCCATTTCCCGGCCGGGCTCGACGCCGGGATGTTGCCGGCCGGCGAGATGTGGTCGGTCGTGATCGAATCGCCGAGCATCGCCAACGCGCGCGCGCCGGTGATCGGCCGGATTCCCGGCGGCTCCATCGTCATGCCCGCGAAGTACGGCGGATTCTTGACGTACGTCGAATCGTCCGCCCACGCGTACGTCTCGCCCTTCGGCACGTCGAGCCGGCGCCACTCGTCGTCGCCCTTGAACACGTCGGCGTACTGCGTCTTGAAGAACTCGGCCTTCACGCTTCGGCTGATCTCGTCCTGCACTTCCTGCGGCGACGGCCAGATGTCGCGCAGGAAGACCGGACCGTCGTTGCCGACGCCGATCGGTTCGCGCGTGAGGTCGAGATCCATGCGCCCCGCGAGCGCGTACGCCACGACGAGCGGCGGCGACGCGAGATAGTTGAAGCGCGTCTGCGGGTTGACGCGCCCCTCGAAGTTGCGGTTGCCCGAGAGCACCGCGGCCACGACGAGCTTGTTCGCGTCGATCGCCTGGCCGATCGGCTCGGGCAACGGACCCGAGTTGCCGATGCACGTCGTGCACCCGTAGCCGACGAGCTGGAAGCCCAGTTGGTCGAGGTACTGCTGCAACCCGGCCTGCCTGAAGTAGTCGGTCACCACCTTCGATCCCGGCGCGAGCGACGACTTCACCCACGGCTTGGTCGCGAGGCCTTTCTTCACGGCGTTGCGCGCGAGCAGTCCCGCGGCGAGCATCACCGACGGATTCGACGTGTTCGTGCAGCTCGTGATCGCCGCGATGACGACGGCGCCGTGTTTGAGCGTGAACGTGTTCCCGTTGTACTCCACCTGCGCGCCGGCCTCGCCGGCGACCGCCGGCTCGGCGACGGCGATCCGCCTGCCCGACCCGCCCGCCGCCACCGCTCGACCTGAGTCCTTTCCGGACGATCGGCCGCGCCGGCCGAGCTTCTCCAACTCGGCGTCGACCGCCTCGCGATACATGGCCTTCGACTTCGAGAGCGGCACGCGGTCCTGCGGGCGCTTCGGGCCGGCGAGGCTCGGCTCGACCGTCCCGAGGTCGAGCTCGAGCGTGTCGGTGAACTCGGGATCCGGCGTGGAATCCGTTCGGAAGAGTCCCTGCTCCTTAGTGTAGGCCTCGACGAGCTTGATGTGGTGCTCGGGGCGGCCGCTGAGGCGAAGGTACTTGAGCGTTTCCTCATCGCACGGGAAGAAGCCCATCGTCGCGCCGTACTCCGGCGCCATGTTGGCGATCGTCGCGCGGTCGGCGAGCGGAAGCGACGACAGGCCCGTCCCGTAAAACTCGACGAACTTCCCGACGACCTTCTTCTTGCGAAGCATCTCCGTCGCCGTGAGCACGAGGTCCGTCGCCGTCGCGCCGGGCGGCAGCTTGCCGTGCAGCTTGAACCCGACGACCTCGGGAATGAGCATCGACACCGGCTGGCCGAGCATCGCGGCCTCCGCCTCGATGCCGCCCACGCCCCAGCCGAGCACGCCGAGCCCGTTGATCATCGTCGTGTGCGAGTCGGTGCCGACGAGCGAGTCGGGGTACGCGACCTTCTGTCCGTCTTCGGTTCCGACGAAGACCGTCTTGCCGAGGTACTCGAGATTCACCTGGTGGCAGATGCCGGTGCCGGGCGGCACGACGCGGAAGTTCTTGAACGCGTCCTGTCCCCACCGCAGAAAGACGTAGCGCTCCTTGTTGCGCTCGAACTCGAGCTCGGTGTTGATCAGGAACGCGGCCTGCGTGCCGTACTCGTCCACTTGGACCGAGTGGTCGATGATGAGATCGACCTGCTGGAGCGGATTGATGCGTTGCGCGTCGCCGCCGAGCGCCGCGATGGCGTCGCGCATCGCGGCGAGATCGACGACGGCGGGAACGCCGGTGAAGTCCTGCAGCAGCACGCGAGCGGTTCGGAACGCGATCTCCTTCTCGGCGTGTCCGCGCACGTCCCACTTGGCGAGCGCGAGGATGTCGTCGTGCTTGACGAACGCGTCGTCCTCGTTTCGCAGAAGATTCTCCAACAGGATCTTGAGACTGAACGGCAGACGACTGGCGTGGCCGCCCGACGGTTGGTCGAGGGCGGCGAGGCGGTAGACGACGTACTGCTCGCCGTCGACGGCAAGCGTCGCGCGGCTCCCGAAGGAATTCTTGGTTGTCATTGGACTTGTCTCTCGACTCGAGGCTTTTGGCCTAGCGAGGTGACTGACGGAGCCACTGGCGGGACGCGCACGTCGACCGCCAGGCTACGAACTAATCTAACGCGACTGGCTCCGGCGCCAGTGTCGCGCGCCCTTCGTAGCCCGAACGCCTGTCGTGGCCCGACCGGCAATCGTGCTCACGCCGTCCGTTTGTGGTACAGTCGAATCGCCAGCGCCAACACCGCAGCGCCATAGACCGCCAGAATCGCGAGCGGCCGCGCGATCTCGGCGAAGCCGGCGCCCTTCACGAGCACGGCGCGCGAGATCGTCACGAAGTGACGCACCGGATTGAGCTCCGACAACACCTGCACCCAGTGCGGCATGCTGTCGATCGGCGTGAAAAGGCCGCTCATCAGCAGGTAGATCATCAGAATGAAGAACGTGACGAACATCGCCTGCTGCTGCGTCTCGACGCCGGTCGAGATCCACAGGCCGATCGCCAGCGCGACGATCAGGTAGACGCCGGCCGCACGCGAACAGCAGCACGACGCTGCCGCGGATCGGCACGCCGAACACCAGATGGCCGACGAGCAGGCCGAGCGCCAGGTCGACCAGCGCCGAGCACCCAGAACGGCAGCAGCTTGGCCGTGATGAACTCGGCCCTCGTGATCGGCGTGACGTTGAGCTGCTCGAGCGTGCCCAGCTCCTTCTCGCGCGCGATGTTCTGCGCGGTGAGCAGCGTGCCGATCATCGTCACCAGCGCGACGAGGATGCCCGGCACCATGTAATGCTTGTAGTTGAGCGTCGGGTTGTAGCGCGACTGAATCCGCGTCTCGATGCGGGGCACGCCCGGTCGCGGTGCTTGCTCGTCGAGCGGCCCCTCGGCGATGGTGCGAACGTTCGGGTGGATCTCCGCCGACAGCTCGCGCGAGTAGTCGGACAGGATCTGCGACGCGTACGACTGCACGATCCCCGCGGCCGACCCCTTCTCCGCGTTGACGTCGAGGCCGATCGGCGCCGTGCCCGTTCGCACGAGCGACTTCTCGAAATCGTGCGGGATCGTCACGACGAGCGTCGCGCGTCCGCCGCAGCATCGCGTCGTTCGCCGAGTCCGGCGAGCCCGACTGGCCGACGATGTCGAAGTACCCCGACGACGCCGAGCCGGCTCACGACGCCGCGCGACGTGCTCGTGCGGTCGAAGTCGACGACGTATGCCGGCGAGCGCTTGATCTCGAACGTCGCGGCGTTCGACAGCAGCAAGCAGCTGCATGAGCGGCAGGACGATGACCTGCACCAGCGTCGCGCGGTCGCGCGACGACGTGCAGCACCTCGGCGCGGGCCAACACGAGCACGCGCCGAAAGAACGGCGATCCGCGCCGCCGAGCGCTCATTGCGAGCCGCACCTTGAACGACCGCGCGCTGGCGGCGAGCAGGACCACCGCCATCGCCACGAGCACGAGCGTCTCGCGCCAGAGATACGTGAGGCCGACGCCCTTGAGCATGATGCCGCGCGCGATCGTGCACGAACCACCGCGCCGGCACGATGAACGTCACCCACTGCAGCACGCGTCGGCATGCTCTCGATCGGAAAGATGAACCCCGAGAGCATCTGCGTCGGCAGCATCGTGCCCATCAAGGCGCCCAGCATCGCCACGCGCTGCGACGAGGTGCGCGCCGAGACGAGAATGCCCAGAGCGAGAGCGCCACGAGGATGAACAGCGTCCCTTCGGCGAGCAGCAGCGTGAGGCTGCCCCGCATCGGCACGCTGAACACCAGCGCGCGCCTCGACGAGCACCGCGAGCACGCTGACGAACCCGATGCACGAGGTACGGCGCCACCTTGCCGACGATGATCTGCCAGGGCCGCAGCGGCGACACGAGCAGCGCCTCCATCGTGCCCGTTTCCTTCTCGCGGGTGAGCGAGATCGCGGTCATCAGCGCGGAGATGATCATCAGCACCATCGCCATCAGCCCGGGCACGAAGAGGTTCGTGCTCTCGCGCGTCGGGTTGAAGCGCGATCGCGCCTGCGGCACGATCTGCACCATCCCCGCGCCCCGGGGCTGCTCGGCCTCGTAGCCCTGAATGACGGCGTCGACGTAGAACTGTCGCGCGGTTCCCGTATTCGGCTCGGTCGCGTCGGTCATGACGAGGATGCGCGCCGGCTGGCCGCGACGCCAGACGCTCGGCGAACCCGGGCTCGAACACGACGGCGACCTGCACCGTGTCGCTCTGGAACAAGGCGTCGAGATCGGAGGGACGCGCGGCGACGGCGACGGTCCGGAAGACGCCGCTCGCGTCGAACCGGTCGCGGATCGCCAGCGTCGCGGCGTCCGGCGACGGATCGACGATCGCCAGCCGCACGTCTCGACGTCGGTGCGGATCGAGAAGCCGAACAGAATGACCTGCACGATCGGCATGAAGATCAAGACCGCGAGCGTGCGCCGGTCGCGCAGGATGTGGTACGTCTCCTTGCGCAGCAGTCCCCAGCAGCGCGTTCACGACGCCGCCCTGCGAGGACTCGGCGCTCGGCCGCGCCAGCCGCACGAACAGCTCGTCGATCGACGCGACGCCGGCGTGCTGCTTGAGCTCGGACGGCGCGCCCATCGCCTCGATCCGCCCCGACACCATGATCGAGATCCGGTCGCAGTACTCGGCTTCGTCCATGTAGTGCGTCGTGACGAGCACGGTCGTGCCGGCGTGCGCCGCCTCGTAGATCAGCTCCCAGAACTGGCGCCGCGTCATCGGATCGACGCCGCTCGTCGGCTCGTCGAGGAACACGACCCTCGGCTCGTGCAGCAGCGCGACGGAGAACGCGAGCTTCTGCTTCCAGCCGAGCGGAATCGACCGCACGAGCGTCGCGCTCCGCCCGCGCGAGGCCGAGCCGGTCGAGAATGCGCTGCGTCCGCTCCTTGAGCTCCGACGGCGTGAGGTCGTAGATCCCGCCGTACAGCCGGATGTTCTCGCGGACGGTGAGGTCGTCGTACAGCGAGAACCGCTGGCTCATGTAGCCGATGTCCCGCTTGATCGCCTCGCTCTCCGTCGCGACGTCGTGGCCGGCGACGCTGGCTTCGCCGCCGGTCGGCGCGAGCAGGCCGGTGAGCATGCGGATCGCCGTCGTCTTTCCCGCGCCGTTCGCGCCGAGGAAGCCGAACACCTCGCCGGGCTTCACGTCGAACGTGATGTGGTCGACGGCGGTGAACGCGCCGAACGTCCGCGTGAGGTCGTGCGCGCGAATCGCGAGCGCGGCCGAGCTCATGCGGCGTTGCCTCGCGGCGCGCTCGACTCCTCGCCTTCGGGCGCGCCCATGCGCGCCATGAAGACGTCCTCGATCGTGGCGGGCGTCGGCGACACGCTGGCGTCGGCGATCCCGGCGGCGCGCAGCGCGTCGGTCGCGTCGGACGCGATGCGGTCGGGCGCGGCATCGGCGCGCGCGTCCGACGAAGTGCAGCGCCTCGCCGAACGGATAGACCGACGCCGTGTTGCGGATACGCGCGCAGCGCGCGGATCGCCGCGTATCGGTTCGCGGCGCGCACCGCGAACAGCGGCCGCCCGAACGACGCCGTGATGGCCTTCGGCGTGTCGATGGCGAGCACGCGCCCGCGCTGCATGAGCGCGACGCGGTCGCAGCGGTCGGCTTCGTCCATGTACGGCGTCGACACGAGAATCGTGAGGCCGCCGGCGCGGAACCTGGCGAGCAGCTCCCAGAACTCGCGGCGCGACACGGCGTCGACGCCCGTCGTCGGCTCGTCGAGAAAGAGGATCTTCGGGCGGTGGACGAGCGCGCAGCAGAGCGCGAGCTTCTGCTTCATCCCGCCGGAGAGCGCCGCCGCGCGACGCGTGCGAAACGGCTCGAGCTGCGCGTAGATCGGCGCGATCTGATCGTACTCGCGCTCCACCGTCGTCCCGAACACCGACGCGAAGAACCGCAGGTTCTCCTCGACGCTCAGGTCGGGATACAGCGAGAAGCGCCCGGGCATGTAGCCGATCTGCCGGCGCAGCGCCCAGAGGTCTTTCACGACGTCGGCGCCGAGCACGCGAGCCGCGCCGGAGTCGGGGAGGAGGAGCGTCGTGAGAATTCGAAAGAGCGTCGTCTTGCCGGCGCCGTCGGGTCCGATGAAGCCGAACAGCTCGCCGCCGGCTACGCGGACGGACACGTCGTCGAGAGCGACGTTGCTCCTGAAATCGCTTGCTGACCCGTTCGACGACGACCGCGTCGTGCGGATCGCCGCCCGCGGCGGCCTTCGCGTCGGTCATCGCGACGCCGTCACGGTCGTGAACTGCACGTCGGCCGGCATGCCGATCTTGAGCAAGCCGTTCGGGTTCGCGACGCGGAGCTTGATGGCGTAGACGAGATTCGTGCGCTCGTCGCGCGTCTGCGATAGGTGTCGGGGTGAACTCGGCCTGCGACGAGATCCACGACACGACGCCGGGCAGCGTGCGGCGCGCCGCCGTCGGCGTCGACGCTCACGTCCGCGGTGTTGCCGAGCTTCACCTGCGCGAGCTGCGGCTCGGTCACGTAGGCGCGAAGCTCCACCGTGTCGAGGTTGGCGATCTTGTACAGCGGCTGGCCGACCTGCACGAACTCGCCCCGCTTGGTGTACGTCGTGAGCACCGTTCCGCCCAGGGGATTCTCGACGCGGCTCTTGCGGATCTGGTCGCGGATCTGCGCCGAGCGCGCGTCGTTCGACGCGACGTCTTCCGACGCGGTGCGGACCTGCGCGTGCCCGGCCTCGATCTGCGCGACGAGCGTCTTGTAGTCGCGCTCCGCCTGGTCCAGCTGCTGCGACGTCGCCGCCTGCTGCGCGAACAAACGGCGCGTCCGGTCGTAGGTTCGCTGCGCGATGTCGCGCTGCGCCTCGAGCACGCCGAGCTGACGGACCGTCTCGTCGACGTGCGCGCTGCTCGTCGCGCGCTGCGACGTCGCCTGGCGCAGCTGGAGCACCAAGCGCGCTCGTGTCCACGACCGCGACGACGGTCCCGGCGGCGAGGTGTTGGCCCTCCAGCGGCGCGAACGACTCGAGCTGACCGGCGCGTCTGCGCGCCGACGACGACCTCCGTCGCTTCCACGTTGCCGTACGCGTCGGGACCCGGCGCGTTGCGGCATCCGCCCGCGCCGACGCTCGCGACGGCCAGGGCGAACGCCGGCGCGATCGATCGATGAATGCGTCTCATTGTGGAATCTCCAAACCCAGCGTGGTCAGGTAGCCGGCTCGGGCCTGCGCCAACTCGACGCGATGCTGCGCGCTCGCCAGTCGCGCCGAGAGCAGGTCGGTGTTGCGATCCACGTACTCGGACGCCGTGACGACGCCCTCGCGCAGCTTCGCCGCGGTCTCGCGCTCGATCTCCGCGCGCAGGGCCACGATGCGGTCGTCGAGCGCGATGGCGGTGTCGAGGCGCGTCATCGCGGCGAGAAACGGCTGCACGCCGCGGCCCAGCTGGTCCGCGAAGGCGCGCTCGTTCGTCGTCGTGATCTGGCGCTCGAGCTCGAGCACCTGCCGCTCGCGCGTCGTCGTGCCCCACGTCCACGGCTTCCACTCGAACTGCAAACCGCCGAGGAAGTACGGCTGAAAACCGGAGGCCAACTGGTCGAGCCCGGGCCGCCCGTAACCGACGCGTCCGAACGCCGAGACCTTCGGCCGATCCTGCGCCGACTCGACGGCCTCCTGCGACGCCAGGCGGGCTCGCGTCGCCTCGAACTGCGCGAACTCCGGCCGCGCGCGCGTGTCGCTCGGCGCCGTCGCCTGGGCCCGAGCGACCGCGGCCGCCAGATCGGGGAGCGCGAGCGCGACGGAATCGCTGATCGGCGCGTGCACGAGCTCGGCGAGCCGCGCGAGTGCGGCGTGCCGATCCGCGCGCGACTGCGCGAGGTCCTGGCGTCGCTGCAGGATCGTGGCGGCGATCGCCGCCGTGTCGCCGGGAAGCGCAGCGCCGTCGCGCAACCGAATCGCCGTTTCGCGGAGGCGCGCGTCGAGGCTGGCGATCGCGAGAATCGTCTGCGATTCGCGCTCCTGAAGCAACAGCGCGGTGAAGAACGCGTCGTTCACGTCCTGGCGCACGCCGAACAACGTCACGCGCAGGTCGGCCTGCGTTTCCGCCAGCTGCGCGCGCTCCGCCGCGCGGCGCGGCGCGACGGTCGGATTCACCAGCGGCTGCTGCGCGTTGAGGTGCGCGTCGTACGTGTCGTACGGCGGCGTGGGAATCGTGATGTTCGGGACGCGCACCGGAATCGTCGTGACCGCCGACTGGTACTGCGCCTGACCGGCTACCTCGAGCGGTGGGCTTCTTGTCCGCGTCGATGTTCTCGAGGCGAAGAGCGCTCGCCGCCGCCGACAACTGGAATTGGCGTTGGCGCGGATCGGTGGCCACGGCCTGCTGCAAGAGCGCCGACAACCGAACCGTATCGCGCGGGGCGGACCACGAGGATTGCTGCGCGTGGCCCGCCGCGGCGACGGACAACGTGGCCAGCGACACGAGCGCGACCGATGAGCGAGTGACGGTCATGGTCGGAGGGCGTTGAGGATGAAATCCGGGAGCGTCGCCTTGCGCTCGCGGATGAAGCGCTCGAAGCCGCGCTCGTCGAGCTGGAGGACGGCGCAGAGCATCGGTCGCGCGACGAACGGGAAGACGCAGAGCGACGCGAGGTTCGCGAGGAACTGGTCGATCGAGATCGGGCGGATTCGTCCGGCGCGCGCGGCGTCCTTCAGTTGGCGGTCGAGCGTGGCGATGAAGTGCTCGCCGATCGCCTGCGCGCGCAGTTGGCCGATGGCCTCGAGCAACTGCTTGGCGCGCTCGGGGTGCTGGTTGATCTCGCTGATCACGTAGCCGGGCGCGTACGGCGTGGCGGAGAGCTGATCGAGGTACAGCGCGACGACCTGCCGCACTTTCTCGTCGAGGGCGGCGGGCCCGCCGAGGATCGCGCCGAGCCGTCCGAAGAGTCCGGAGGCGACGCGGCGGAAGATCGCTTCGCCGAGCCGTGCCTTGCTTCGGAAGTAGTAGTGGAGGAGTGCTTTGTTGACGCCGGCCTCCTCGGCGATCTCCTGCATCCGCGCGCCGGCGGTGCCGCGCCGCACGAAGACGGCGTGTGCCGCGTCGAGGATCCGCTGTTCGGTGTCGCGGTCGCGCGCGGGCGCCGGCGCGCGCCTTGCGGGCGGACGTTGTTCGCCGTCGGGTTAGACTGGATGGTTTAACCATACGGTCAACACATTACGACGCTGAAACGGCGTCGCGCAAGCGACAAAAAAAGACGGGCGCCTTTTTGGGGCGCCCGTCCTTCGTCGATCGCAGGAAAGTGCTACGGGTTCGGCGGTCCTGCCGGCGGCTGGCCGCCGCCGCGCGCCCCTCCACCGCCGCCACCGCCCGCGGGCGTCGGCGTCCCGATCCCCGCGCCGCCGCCCATCAGCTGCACGGGCTGCGCGGCCGCACCGGTCGGCGTCTTCTTCTTGATGAACGGAATGCCGTTCGCGATCCACTCGGCCTCGGGCGTGCCCTTGAGGTAGTGGTCGTAGAACTGGTGCATGCGCACTTCGACGTCGTACTGGTTGTCGTAGCGCGTGAAGCCGTGGCCCTCACCCTCGTACGAGAGGAAGATCACCGGCTTCTTGAGGAAGCGGAGCGCGTTGTAGAACTCGACGCCCTGGAGCCATTCCGTCGAGCCGTCGTTCGTTCCCTGGAGGATCAGCAGCGGCGTGTTCATCGACTGCGCGTGGAAGACCGCCGACTGATCCATGAACAACGGGAGGTTGTCGTACGGATTCGCGCCGAACCGTCCCTGGCCGTACGTGTCGTATCGGTGCTGGTTCGTTCCCGTGGTCTTCCAGAGCTGGTTGAAGTCGGCGATGAGATCGACCGCCGCCGCGCGGATCGTGATCGCGGCGAACATCTTCGACTGCGTCGAGATGTACGCGCCTCCCTGGCCGCTGTAGCTGCCGCCGTGAAGACCGACGCGCTTCGGATCGGCGTAGCCCAGGTCCTCGGCGCGCTTCACCGCCGCCTCCACCGAGTTCAGCATATCGGTATGAGAACGCCCGGTATGGAAGTAAATGTCCGGGAGCAGCACCAGATATCCGTTGCTGACGTAGTCCGCGTACTGCGGCGCCGACGCGTAGCGCGGGACCTCGTAGCGGTTCTGCTGGTCCGACAGCTTCTCGTAGAAGTACACGAGCATCGGCAGCTTCTGTCCCGGCTGATAGTCGTCCGGAACGGCCAGCGTGCCTTGCAGCTTGTGGCCGTCCTTGTCCTTGTAGTCGATCAGGACGCGGTGGCCCCACTTGAACTGCGCCTGCTGCGGATTCGCGTCGGTGAGGCGTTTCGGATTCTCGAATCGGCTGTTCGTCACCCAGTAGTCGGGGAACTCGACGAACGTTTCGCGGGTGAGCAGGACGCGGTCGGCGTTCTTCGCCTTGATCGGACGGCCGAAGCTGCGGTCCTCGTAGACCAGCTTGGTGAGCTGGTCGCCGTCGAGCCGATAGTAGCCCGCTTTCTTGTCCTGCTCGTTGAACGCGGACAGCAGCACCGGCTTCGAGAGATCGATCGTCCCGCCGCCGCCTCCTCCGCGCCCGCCGCCGCCGCCGAACCCGCCGCCCGCACCGCCCGCCGGCGCGTTCTCGTCCGGCTCGAGGCGAACGTAGCGGAAGCGAGTGTCGCTCTTGGCGCCGGCGCCGTTCGTCAGATTGCGCGGCGTGCCGCTGCCGTCGAGCGACACGAGCCAGAGGTCGTACTTGTGGTCGAGCACCACCGACTTGCCGTCCTTCGTGAAGCCGCTGATTCCGTACGACGGCTTCTCACCGACGTGGTCCTCCTCGGCGTTGACGAAGCTCACCGGCGCCGACTGCGTGATCGCGACGTGCTTGTTCGCCGCGATGTCGTACGACCACACCTGCTTGTCTTTCCAGTAGAGGAAATACTTTCCGTCGGGCGACAGGCCGAGCGACCGCTCCTGCCCCTTGAGTACCGGGATGCGTTCGCCGCTGGTCGTGCTGACGCGATAGAAGTCGGCGAGCTGCGGCTTCCAGTCGTCCACGTACTCCTTGTCGTCCTGGCCGATCGCCCACGCGCCGTCGCGCGTGATCTGCACGCGATCCATCCGCGTGTCGGCGAGGGGCACGACTTTCTTCTGCGCGAGCAGCACCGCCGCGGTGAACGTCCGGTTGCGATCCTGCTGCGCGCGCACCATCTGCACCGGCTGGATGTAGGGATCCTTCCAGTGCCAGACGTCGACGTTGCCGACCGGTTCGACGGCCATCGTCGAGTCACGGCGCGGCGGCGACGCTTCCTGTTCCTTGAGCCCGACGAAGATTCTCGAATGATCGGGGCTCCACTGGAGCGTTGCCTTTTCGCTGATCACCATGCTGTCGGTCAGGCCGGAGAGCGCCTTGCGGTCCAGCACGAACGACGCGGGCTCCACGCTCTCGAGCGACGCGAACGCGACGAGCGCGTTCTCCTTCTCGGTGAATCCGCGCCGTTCGGTGCCGCGCAGCGCGGCGACCGACGTTCCCGAGTCGTCCCAGGTGAGCCGCGTGTAGTCGGCGCGCGCGTTGTCCAGCGACCGGCGCTGCCAGCTCGTCGTCGACAACGTGAACAATCCGTTTCCGTCGCGGTCCGCCGCCGACACCGTGTACGCGAGCATCGTCCCCGGCTTGTTGAACTCCGCCGCCGACACGCTGCCGATCAGCTCATCGCCGCCGCCCGTCGCGCAGGTGGTGCAGGATGAGATCCGTTCCGTCGACGCGCGCCGGCGCCGCCCCGCCGCGTCCGCGCCCACCACCCGGCGCGGCTCCGCCGCCGCCGCGACCGCCAGCGGCGGCGTCGGGGGCGGCGCCCGGCCGCGCCTTGCGAATCATCAGCGCGACCGAGCCTTTCGAGAACGCGAACGACGCCACGTTGTCCCACGACTGGGCGGTGCCGCTCACGAGATTTCGCAGCTCCAAGCGCGCCGGTCCGTTCGCCGGCGTCTCGGTCTCGGCGGCGGGAGCGTTGGCGCGCATCGGCTCGGCGACGAAGTACGCAACCCACTTCGAGTCGTCGGAGAATTGCACGCGCGACGCGCGCGGGAGCTTCCACTCGGCCTTCGCCGTGAGATTCTCGATGTAGAGCGTGTCGTCCACGCGCCGCTGCTGGTACGCGAACGACGCCCACGTTCCGTCGTCCGAGATCGCCACGTCGCGAATGGAGCGCCACTTGGCGTAGTCGGCGACGGTCATCGCGCGCTTGTCGTCGGCGCGGGCGGCGGCCGCCGGTGCGCCGGTCTGTTGCACGGTGGCTGGGGCGCGCTGCGCCGCGAGCGGCAATCGCGACCGCCAGGAGCGCGACGCTCGCGGCCGATCGGAGTCCGGGCTGGAAGCGCTTGCGGGAGAGAATGAGAGCGGGGGCGGGAAGGCGTGCGGGGAGGCGCATGCTGTTCTCCTGAGCGTTGCGCGTGCGGGAAGGCCCTTCGATCTTGCCGAGATGACTACGCGAAGTGATCCAATTCAGTTGACGGCGAGCCTGATGTCAATCGACTCGACGAGCGGGCGCGAAGCCGAGGTCGTATCGTGGCTCGACGCATACCTCGCCGACAGTGGATGGCGGACGCTTCGCATTCCCGTCTCGCCCGGGCGCGACGACGTCTACGCGACCGCCTCGGACAGCCCCCTCGTCACGCTGACGACGCACCTGGACACCGTTCCACCCTACATTCCGCCGCGCCGCGAGGGCGAAAAGCTCTACGGCCGGGGCGCCTGCGACGCCAAGGGGATCGCCGCGTCGATGATCTGCGCCGCCGAGTGCTTGCGTGAGGCGGGCGTGCCGGTCGCGCTGTTGTTCGTCGTCGGAGAAGAGGTCACTCACGACGGCGCGCACGCGGCCAACGCGGCGATCGCGTCGGGGCTCGTTCCGCGGACGAACCGCGTCATCATCGACGGCGAGCCGACCGAGAGCACGCTCGCCGTCGGCACCAAGGGCGCGATCCGCGTGACGATTCGAACGCGCGGCCACGCCGCGCACTCGGCCTACCCGCATCTCGGGCACTCGGCGACGCGCGATCTCGTGCGCCTGCTGGCGGAGGTCGACGCGATCTCCTTTCCGACGGACGAGCTGTTCGGCCCGACGACGGTGAACATCGGCGTTCTGGGCGGCGGTGTGGCGGACAACGTCGTCGCGCCGTCGGCCGAGGCGCGGCTGATGATTCGGCTCGTCACGCCGCCGGAGGAGGTGAAGTCGATCATCCAGCAATGGGCGGGGGATCGCGCCGAGCTCGAGTGGGGGCCGGTCGTGCCGCCCGTCCGGCTCGGGGTCGTGGACGGATTTCCCACGTCGGTCGCCGCATTCGCGACGGACATTCCCGCGCTGACGAACTGGGGCAAGCCGTACCTGTTTGGCCCGGGCTCGATCCACGTCGCTCACCGGGACGACGAGTGCGTCTCGCTCGACGAGCTCGAGGCGGCGGTCGGGGCGTACGAACGGATCGCGATGGCGTCGCTGGCGGCGTCGGACTGAGACCGTGGCGCGGGCTGGCGTAGTACCGTTTGGTACTATATTTTTGTAGTAACGCCTTTTGGTACCTACAATGGCCTTGCGCGTCCCATACCCGGCCTCGTCGACCTCACCCGCTCCGTCCCGCGTCGCGCGCGCCGGGCTCGCGACGTTCTTCCGCATTGCCGCCGAATGGGGACTGGACACCGCGCAGCAGATGGTGCTGCTCGGTGTGCCGTCGCGCACGACGTTCTTCCGATGGAAGAAGGTCTCGCCCGCGTCGCTGCCGCCGGACACGCTCGAGCGGCTCTCGCACGTTTTCGGGATCTACAAGAGTCTCCAGATCCTTCTCCCCGCCGCAGCGGCGGCAACCTGGATCCACCGGCCGAACGACGCGCCGCTCTTCGAGGGACGCCCCGCGCTCGAGCTGATGACCCGCGGCGTCGCCGGACTCTTTCTCGTCCGCGCGTATCTCGACGCCGAGCGGGGCGGAGACTTTGTCTGAGCGGCCGCCGCGGCGCGACGCGAAGCGTCGTGTCGCTCGCGCCGTCCGCCGATCGGCCGATTCCCGTCCGGCGAATCCATTGGAAGAGCGCGGTGCGCATCATCCCGAGCGTCTTCCCGCCGGCCGATCTCTTCCAGCGCGTCGCCGCGCGCGCCGACTTCGACGCCGTGCACGCGATCGAGGACGCGTTCAACCCGCGGCTGCGCACGGCCGCGGGCGGAACGGCGCCGCTGGGCGCGGACGAGCGCGTCGTCGGTCCGGGCGCGGCGTACATCATGGCGGCGTTCACGCACCTCTCGCCGGACGGAAGCCGGTTCAGCGACGGCACGTTCGGCGTCTTCTACGCGGCGCAGCGCGAGCCGGTCGGCGATCGCGGAGACGCGGTACCATCGAGAGCGATTCATGCGCGCGACGCGCGAAGCGCCGTGCGAGCTCGACATGCGCGTGCTGTCGGTGACGGTCAAGGCGCCGCTTCACGATCTGCGCGGCATGCGCGCGATCCTGCCCGACGTCTACCGCCTCACCGACTATTCCGCGTCGCAGCTGCTCGGCGGCGTCCTCCGTGCCGGCGGATCAAAGGGCGTGGTCTACGACTCGGTTCGGCTCGACGGAGGCCGATGCGTCGGCGCGTTTCGCCCGCGCGTGTTGTCGCACTGCCGCGAGCGGAAGCATCTGCGCTACGTGTGGGACGGCGCGTCGATCGCGTCCGTGCTCGAGATCAAGCGGCACCCCGCTCGCCCTCTTCCGCGGGCTTAGGCGGGAGGATGCGCTCGATCTTTCGCGCGGTGATCGCGCTCGTGGGGCAGGAACGGACGAATTCTCCGTCGGCGGGCGACCAGTTCGCCGTGTGCGCGAGCGCGTACGCCTTGCCCTGGCCGTCGAGCGCCATCGTCTCCGGCGCGAGGGCAACGCAGAGGCCGCAACCGATGCACTGCTCCCGATTCACCTCGATCTCGAACAATCGCCGCGGGTAGACTCCGCCGGGCTGGCCGTAAAAAGCGTCGATGTCTTCCAGCGCCTTGAGCGCCGCGCGGTGCCCCTCCTCGATCGTGTTGGCGATGTTCGAGAAGCTGAGCCAGTCCTCGCCGACGCGCGGACGCACGAGCACCATCGGCGGGCTGGTCCAGTGCGTGAGCGGAAACTGCTGCAGCGCGTGCATCATCGTCGCCGCGGCGCGAAGGTAGATGTTGGCGAAGCCGAGCGACAGCGCGTTCTGGATGGGCCGCAAGTCGGTGCTTCCGACGTCCACGGCGATGACCAGATCCGCGTCGGCCGCGGCGATGAGGACCGGCAGGTTGTCCACCACGCCGCCGTCGACGCAAAGGCGGTCGCCGACGCGCCCGGGCGGGAAGTAGCCGGGGAGGGCGCACGAGGCGTAGACCGCGTCGCGCACCGACGACGTTCTGCAAGCCCTTCAGCCCCCAGATCACCTGCATGCCGCGTTCGATGTCCACCGTGTTCACGAGGAGGCGGCCGGGGAGGTTGGCGAACGTCCCTTCGGGGACGACGGCGTGCGTCAGGTCCCGCAGCGGCTCCTCGAGGTAGATCGACGGCGACCGCATGCGTTCCATCAGCATTCCGAAATGATTGATTCGGAACAGGTCGCGCCGCCGCAACGACTGCGCGCGGTCCAGGAGCTCGGCCGCCGACATGCCGGCCACCCGCGCCGCCGCCATCATCGCGCCGATGCTCGTGCCGGCGTACGTCGTCGGAACGATCCCGCGTTCCTCGAGCGCCTGGATGACGCCGATGTGCGCGAATCCCTTCATGCCGCCGCCGCCCAGCACGAGAGCGATACGCCGCTCGCGCGGCGGGGTCGGGACCTGGCTCGGAGTGGATGGCGTGCGGCTCATGCGTGGAATATCGGCGGCGTCGTGGTTCGGCGAAACGACCGGTGGCGCACCGCGCGGCGCGAATCTACTGTTGTACCGTTCCGTCCGTGAATTCGTGAATTCGCGACGGCGCCGCCGCGTTCCCGTTCATCCGACGACCGACCTTTCGCCCGCGCCACGCCGACGATGTCTCCCCCCCGCCGAACGACGCCGATCGACAGGGCCGCGCGCGCGGCGAGCGGTCGCTGGTCCGCGCCCTCGGGACCTGGGGCATGGCGGCGAGCATCGTCAACATCACGATCGGCGGCGGCATCTTCCGTCTGCCCGCGCCGATCGCCGGCGTCCTCGGCCCCGCGGCGCCCGTCGCGTACCTCGTGTGCGCGGTCACGATGGGCCTCATCGTGCTCTGCTTTGCCGAGGCCGGGAGCCGCGTCTCGCTGACCGGCGGCGTGTACGCGTTCGTCGACCTGTCGCTGGGTCCGGCCGTCGGGTTCTTCGCGGGGTTCATGCTGTGGTCGGCAATCACCGTCGCCGCGGCGGCGGTCGCCTCCTTTTTCGCCGACGCGCTCGGGTCGCTCGTGCCGGCCATGGCGTCGCCGGGTCTCCGGATCCCGCTGCTCGTCATCGTGCTCGCCGCGCTGGCGGCGCTGAACGTCGTCGGTGTGCGAGGGGCAAGTCGCTTCAACACGGCCGTCACAGTCGCAAAGCTGGTGCCTCTCGTCGCGCTCGTCGTGTTCGGCTCGGCCGCGGTCGTTCCGGGGAACCTCGTGTGGCACGCGGCGCCTCCCGTCCGCGACGTCGCGCGGGCGTCGACGCTGCTCATCTTCGCGTTTCTTGGCGTCGAGAGCGCGCTGGCGCCGAGCGGGGAAGTCCGCGATCCGCGGCGCACGATTCCGCGCGCGATCTTCATCGCCATGGCTGTCGTCACCGTGATTTATCTCACCGTGCAGGTCGTCGCGCAGGGGGTCCTCGGCAGCGCGCTGGCGGGTCGTGCCGCGCCGCTGGCCGACGCCGCCGGTGCCGCGCTCGGCCCGCCGGGGCGCACGCTGGTCCTCGTGGGGATGGTCGTCTCGATGTTCGGCTACGTGGCCGGCGTCTCGCTGGCCGTGCCGCGGATGCTGTTCGCCTTCGCCCGCGACGGATATCTGCCCGGCGCGCTGGCGCGGGTGCACGATCGCTTCAGCACTCCACACGTCGCCATCGTCGCGCAGGCGGCGATCGTCATCGTCCTCGCGACGACGGGGACGTTCGAGGAGCTGGCCATCATCGCGAACGTGGCGACGCTCGTCGTCTACGCCGCATGCTGTGTCGCGGTGCTCGCCCTGCGCCGGATCGAATCCGCGCGGGGCGCACGCTCGGACGACGCCGCGTTTCGCGCGCCGTTGGGCGGCGCGGTTCCGGTCCTCGCGCTCGCCGCGATCGTCTGGTTGCTGACGAGCCTCACCCGAACGGAGTGGCTGTCGCTCGCCGCGATCGTGGCGGTGGCGTCCGTCATCTATGCCGCGAGCTCGCGCGCCCGGCGCGTCTTGCGCGCGGCAGTGGAGCCGGCGACGTGAGCGCGACGACCAGCGCCGACGTTCGCGACTCGCTGCTCCAGTTCCGCGGCGAGTTTCCGATTCTCGAGCGCACGACGTACCTCGTCTCCAACTCGCTCGGCGCGATGCCGCGGGCCGTGCCCGAGCGTCTCGCCGAATACGTCGACCAGTGGGCCGAGCGCGGGGTGCGCGCCTGGGCGGACGGCTGGTGGGAAATGCCGGTGTCCGTCGGCGACGAGATCGCGCCGCTGATCGGCGCGCCGGCGGGGACGGTGGCGATGCTGCCGAACGTGACGATCGCGCAGGCGTCGGTCTTGAGCGCGCTGACGTACGCGCCGCCGCGCGACGCGATCGTGATGACGGAGCTCGATTTCCCCTCCGTACGCTACGTATACGACGGACTGGCAAGGCGACTCGGCGCTCGCGTCGTCGTCGTGCCCTCGGGCGACGGCGTCGGCGTGGACATGGACCGCTTGCTCGCCGCGATCGACGAGCGAACCGCGCTCGTGGCGGTGTCGCACGTGCTCTTTCGCTCCGCGTACATCCTCGACGTCGCGGCGATCTGCCGCCGCGCGCGCGAAGTCGGCGCCCGAGTCTCGCTCGACGCGTTTCACTCGGTCGGCGTGATGCCGGTGGACGTGACCGAGCTCGGCGTCGACTTTCTGAGCGGCGGCGTGTTGAAGTGGCTCTGCGGCGGCCCGGGCGGAGCGTTTCTCTACGCGTCGCCCGAGGCGAGCAAGACGCTGACGCCGTCGTTCACGGGCTGGCAAGCGCACGAACGTCCGTTCGGCTTCGAGTCTGACATGCGCTACGCCGAGGGCGCGTGGCGCTGGCTCAACGGCACGCCGCCGATTCCCGCGTTGTTCGCCGCGGTGGAGGGTCCGCGCATCGTGCGGCGCGCGGGGATCGACGCGATCCGCGCGAAGAGCATTCGCCAGACGTCGCGTCTCATCGAGCTGGCCGACGCCCGCGGCTATCGCGTGTCCGCGCCGCGCGACGCGGCTCGGCGCGGCGGCACCGTCGCCTTCGACGCGCCGCATTCGTACGGCGTGTCGCGCGCGCTGCTGGCCAACGACGTGATCGTGGACTACCGCCCGAACGCCGGCATTCGCATCGCGCCGCATTTCTACACGTCGGACGCGGAGCTCGAGCGCGCCGTCTCGATGATCGACGACATTCTTGCGCGACGGGGCGTGGAAACCCTTCGAGGCCGAGAGGAGCGTCGTCACATGATTCGGGTTGTCGCGCTTGGCGCCGCCGTCGCGATGTCCTTCGCCGGCGTTTCGCGAAACGCCGCGCAGGGCTCGCGCTTCGCGCACGCCGACACGGCGTCGCTCCACCGGTCGCTCGACGCCGTGGCTTCGGCGCACCGCGGAGTGCTCGGCTACGCGGTGTGGAACATCGATACCGGCGAGCGGTTGTCGCTGCGCGGCGACGAGACTTTTCCGACGGCGAGTCTGATCAAGGTTCCGATCCTCGTCACGCTGTACGATCTCGCCGAGAAGAAGCAGCTCTCGCTCGACGACCCGCTGACCGTGCTGAAGATCGATCAGGTGCCGGGCAGCGGCGTGCTCCAGTTCATGCATCCGGGAATGTCGCTCAGCGTGCACGACGCCGCTTCGCTCATGATCGTCCTGAGCGACAACACGGCTACGAATCTCCTCCTCGACCGCATCGCGATCAGACGCGTGTGGACGAAGATGGAGTCGCTCGGCCTCCCGCACACGAAGGTCCACTCCAAAACGTTCCTTCGCCTGACGAGCGTCGCGATGGACAGCTCGGTCAAATACGGGTTGGGCGTGAGCACGCCGAACGAGATGGCGCGCCTCTTCGGGCTCCTCGCCGACGGAAAGGCCGTGAGCCCGGCGGCGGATTCAGCGATGCTCGAGATCCTGCGCAACAACGCCGACGGCGACTCGATGCAGCGCTCGATCGACGGAATGAGCGTTCCGCACAAGACCGGCGCGACCGACTCGGTGCGGACGGAGTGCGCGCTGTTCAGGCTTCAGTCGCGGGTCGTCGCATGCGGGTTCACGAAACAGAATGCTGACATCCGCTGGGTCGTGGACAACGAGGCGCAAGTCGCGCTGGGGAAGGTCGGGGCTCTCGTGGTCGCGGCGTGGCCGAAGGCGGAAGCCGCGAAATAGGCTCGGCGGCCGCACCCGTCGTCGCGGTCGAAATGCCCGGTGTTGGGTCTGCGCCGCCCTTGTTGGCTCGGCGCAACGGTGTGCCATCCTCAAACCCGCTGAATCGCCGTTCCAGCTCAGTCCAAAAGTCCGAATCGACCTGGCTCGGCTAATGCCACAATGTCCGGGCAGAGGATCATCATGTTGCCACGCCGACCATTTCTTTTCATCGCGCTTCTTTTGAGCATCGCCGGCAGCCCGGTGTTGTCCTGGGCGCAGGTGACGACGCTTCCCGCGACCGCCGGCGCGGTGGTCCAGCAGGGCGTCCCCGCGACTGCGCCGGCGAGGGCGAAGACCCCGGCGGGGGCGAGCGATCTTCCCCTTCTGGCGCTCCTGGGTTTCGGCTTGCTCCTCACCGGCGCCGGAATGGTCACCAGCATTCGACCCTCGAGGTACCGTGCGTAGATACCTGGGACTCTCGCTGTATGCCGCGGGAGGGCTCATGCTCTCCTTCTCGGCCGGCCGCTACGCGGCAGGGCGGGCTCGCGGCGCAACGCGCGCGCGACTCCTGGAACACCGCCGAGGCCAAGGTCGCGGTCGCGCTGGTGCGTTCGGCCAACCGCAGTCGCCCGGGCCGAAATTGGATCGACGACGGGGCGCCGGTGGCGCGGCTGGTCATTCCGAGCATCGATCTCGACGAGATCGTTCTCGAGGGTGCCGATGAGCTCAACGCCGGTCCGGGCCACGTGGCCGGGAGCGCGTTCCCGGGAAGCGCGGGGAACGCGATCATCTCGGGTGAGCGCGACCGGCACTTCAGCCACCTCGATGCGGTGAACCCGGGCGACACCGTCGTCACCGAGTCGGGGCTGGCGCGCGATACCTGGATCGTGGTCTCGAAGCGGATCGTGGGACGGGACGAACGACTCGTCGCCCGCGCCTCGGACACTACGCTCACGCTCACCACGTCGTGGCCCATTCGCTATCGTGGGACCCGCGCCGGAGCGCCTGATCGTCACGGCGACCCGCGTCGCGCTTCCCGGTCGCCTCGCGCCGAGCCGCTGAGGCCGCGGCGCCGCGCCCGCGCGGCCGGCGTCGTTAGACTCCAGGGAGGCGAGCTCTCGCTTCCCATGACGCGCACACCCGACAACCACCGGCCCGCGATCATTCGCGTGCTGCCGCACATCGCCCGCGCGCTCGACGAACGCGCGCCCGTCGTGGCGCTCGAGAGCTCGGTGTTCGCGCAGGGCCTGCCGATTCCCGAGAACCGCGAAGCCGCGCGTCGCATGGTGGCGGCGGTCGAGGTCGCGGGCGCGGTCGCCGGGATCACGGCGGTCGCGCACGGCGCGCCGACGATCGGTCTTCGCGACGACGAGCTCGAGCGGTTTCTCGCGCGCGACGGAATTAGAAAAGTCTCAGCGCGCGACATTCCGGTCGCGATGGTGCGGCGGTACGACGGAGCGACGACGGTGGCCGCGGCCGTCGCGCTGGGGAGCGCCGTCGGATTCGAGGTGTTCGCCACCGGAGGCATCGGCGGCGTGCATCGCGACTCTCCTTTCGACGAGTCCGCCGATCTCGCCGAGCTGGCGCGCACGCCGATCGTCGTCGTGTGCGCCGGCGCGAAGTCGATTCTCGACCTGCCGGCCACGTGGGAACGGCTCGAGAGCCTCGGGATTCCTGTGCTGGGTTACCGGACGTCGGAGTTGCCGGGATTTTTCACGGCCGAGACCGGTATTTCACTCGACGCTCGGGCGGACAACGCGGCGGACGTGGCCGCCGTATTTCGTGCACACAAGGCGCTTGGGGAGACGCCAGGCACTTCTGGTCGTCCAGCCCCCGCCGAGCGAGTACCGATTGCCACGCGAGGAGGTGGAACGAGCCGTTGCGTCGGCCCAAAAAGCCGTGGTCGAAGGCGGGGTCCGCGGGGCCGAAGTGACGCCCTTCCTTTTGTCGGCCGTAACTCGTTTGACGAATGGAAGTTCGCTGCGCGCAAACCTGGCGCTGCTCGAGCAGAACGCCGCGCTGGCCGCCGAAATCGCCGTCGCTCTTACGGTCGATGCAAGAAACGCACGGCGAAACGATGTCCGACTAACCGCCGAACCGTCGTTCACTATTGAACTTCGCTGGGCCCGGATTGTAGTATAGGCGTACACCTCAAGAGCTGGAGGCTTGCTGACGATGGCCACCCCGTTCCTGAGTTCTGAAGAGTACGATGAACGCGCGCATCAGCTGTATAACGACGGCCAGTATGATGATGCGCTGACAGTACTTCGAGAGGGACTCGCGCTCTACCCGAATTCGGTGGAGCTGCATGTTGGGGTTGGGTACGCGCAGCTCGCGCGCGAAGAATACGCGTGGGCGCGCCAATCCTTCGAGCAGGCCGCCGTGCTCGAGCCGGAGCACGAAGACGCGCTCGCCGGACTCGGTGAGACTTTACTCAAGCTCGGCCAGGACGAGTCGGCGATGCGATGTTTCCGCCGGACCCTCGAGCTTGGCTATGCGGACGATCTCGATCTGATGCTGCAGATCGGACGCTCGCTCTTCCGCGAAGCGTCCGTGCGCGACAACAAGCCGATGTTCGACGGGGCCAAAGATTTCTTCGAGACGGCCGTTCAGCAGGCGCCAGATTCCGCCGAAGGAATCGCGTGCATCGGCTACTCGCAGCACCGGCTCGGCGATGACGAAGCCGCGATCGCGTCGCTGCGCCGCTCGCTGCAACTCGACGGCGATCACACCGAAGCGCGCATCTACCTCGCGAACGTGCTCTACGACCAGGGCGAGAACGAGGCGGCGCTCTACCACTTCGAACGGACGAAACCCGAGGACCACTGGGACGAGCTGGGAATCTGGCGGCTCATGGAGCTCAAGCGGTCGTTGTATCGCCTCGGCGACAACGACCCGGAGCTCAAGCCGTGGGAAGACCGCTTGGCCGAGCTCGCCGGCGACCTCGACGACGTCGACACGCTCCTCATGGAGCTCGACGCGCCCGGGCCAACCGAGAACTCGCCGGCGCCGGAGTCGGCGCGCGGCCAGCTCGAGCTCTTCGGAACGCTGTTGAGCACACTCGCCGAGCAGCGGCTGGGTCTCGAGCATCAGATCATCGCACCCGACGGCAGCCGATTTGCGGGATCATGGGACGACATCGTCCGTCGCCTACGCGACGAGACCGGCAATCCCGCTGACTCGGTGAGAGAGTTCATGGACGTGGTCTCGAAACACGGCTTCCGCCAGACCGGAGTGCGCATTCCGACGAGCGACGCGGAGAGCTTCATCCGCGGCAGCGCCATAGCGGGGCTGCTCCGAATCGTTCGGTGACCACGGCGGCGCAGCGTAGCGCCCACGCCGCCCTCGACGCGGCGAGACCTGCTGTCGCTCGTCTCGACTCGATCCGCGGGCCGGAGGACACGGCCGCCGACCTGATCGACATCTGGTCGGCGGTCGAGTCGGCGTTGCGCGCGCTCTCGGGTTCGAACGCGCTCACCGGCCAGACGCTCATCCGCGAAGTCCGCCAGCGCCAACTCATCGACTTCGATCAGGCGAACGCGCTCGCCGATTTCCAGGCCGTGCACGACCGGCTTCAGAGCACCAGCTACCACCCGTCTGAATCGGACCTGGCATCGGCGCGAGCGGCGGTCTCCAAGCTCGACGCGGCGCTCGTCGACGCGCCCGCTCCTGTCGCCGGAGCGCGACGCGTCCGCGCGATCCGATGATGCGCGAGTCGGTCGCGACTGGCGGCCCCGCCGCAGCCGCCTGACGGCAGCGCCGACCCCGGCGCGTCGCCGCATCAACCTTCCGTCGTGGGCGATTCTCGCGTCGGTGGTCGTCGTGTTGGCGATCGTCGGAGTAGGAGGCTATTTCCTTTTCGGCCGCCGCTCGCGCGACCCGCTCGAGGAAGGAATCGTCGCGTACCAGCGAGGCCAGCGGGAAGCCGCCGCGAATGCGTTCGGCCGCGCCGAGCGCGAGAACCCGGCGTCGCCTCGTCCGCACATCTACCTCGCACGAATGGCTCGCGACGTCGGCAACTACTCGTTGGCGACGCAGGAGCTGAAGCTGGCCATCGAGGCGGATCCCAACAATCCGCTCGCGCTGCGCGAGATGGGTGCGAACCTGCTGATGCAGAACAACTACGAGCTGGCGCGCACGTTCTACGTGCGCGCGGTGCAGGCCGATCCCAGCGACAAGGTCGCGATGGGATATCTCGGGTGCACGTTGATGCGACTCGGCCGCACGAATGAGGCGACGACGTTCATGAATCGCGCGGGGCAGGGGCCGTGGAACAGCTGCGCTCCCGGCGCGGCGAAACAGATGGGCGACCCGGCGGGTCCCGCCGGACTCGTGAAGCCGTAAGTTGACGGCGAACGCCGCCCCGCCCATCCCCTCGTCGACGCTGCCCGCGGCGTCGATCGTGCGAACGCGACTGGCGAACGGGCTCACCGTGCTCGTGCGCCGCGATCCGTCGGCGCCGGTCGTCGCCATCGTCACGTTCGTCCGCGCGGGTTATTTCGACGAAACGGACGACGTCGTCGGAATCTCGCACGTGCTCGAGCACATGTACTTCAAGGGCACGCCGAGCCGCGGCGTCGGCGAGATCGCCAAGGAAACGAAGGCGGCCGGCGGCTATCTGAACGCCGGCACGATCTACGATCACACGAGCTACTACACCGTCCTTCCGTCGTCGAGCTTCGACGCCGGGCTCGACGTCCAGGCAGACGCCTACGCGCACTCGCTGATCGACAGCGCCGAGCTGGCGCGCGAGCTCGAGGTGATCATCCAGGAGGCGAAGCGGAAAGCCGACAACCCGGCGGCCGTCGCGACGGAGACGCTGTACGAGCTGCTCCACGACCGGCATCGCATTCGGCGCTGGCGCATCGGCCGCGAGCCGGGACTGCGCGCGCTGCGACAGGACGACGTCGTGGGCTTCTATCGCAACTTTTATCGCCCGGGCAACACGATTCTCGCCATCGTCGGCGACGTCGATCCCGACGAAGTGCTCGCCGACGTCAATCGCCGATACGGCGCCCTCGCCGCCGGCGATCCGACGCGCACTCCCGGCCCGAGCGAAGACGGCGCCGGAGGATTCCGCTATCGCGACCTCACCAGCGACATCGCGCAGACGCAGCTCGCGTTCGGCTGGCGTACGCCGGGGACGAACCACCCGGACACGCCTGCCCTCGAGCTGCTCGCGGGCGTCCTCGGCGCGGGGCGCGCGTCGAGACTCTATCGCGCGGTGCGCGAGCGGCGTCTCGCGTCGGCGGTGAGCGCGTACCACTACACGCCGACGGAGATCGGCGTGTTCGTGGCGCATGCCGAAACGCCGCCCGCCGCCGCCGCGGAGGCCGCGCGCGCCATCTGGGCGCAGATCCGCGCCGCGCGCGACGGCGAAATCGGCGACCACGAGATCGAGCGCGCGAAGCGAGTCTTCGAGTCGCGCTGGATACGCCGCCTCGAGGACATGGAAGGACAGGCCAACCACCTCGCGGAGTGGGAAGCGCTCGGCGATTGGCGCATCGGCGACGACTACTTCGAACGCGTGATGCTCGCGACGCGCGACGACGTGACGCGCGTCGCGCAGCGAATACCTCGCGCCGGATCGCGCCGGCGTCGTCGTCTATCGCCCGGCGACGAGCGATCCGGTTGCCGCATCGGGCGCGGAGATGCTCGCGCTGCTCGATCGCGAGCCGCGCCCCGCGCCGCTCGCGCCGCCGCCGGCCTATGCGGCGCGAATCCTCCCCGGGGCGACGAGTCCCGAATTCGTTCGCGAAATCGCCGGCGTCTTCGAGTACCGCACTGCGGACGGCACGCCGATCCTCGTACGCACGAAGCCCGGCTCGCCTCTCGTCCACGCGGGCGCCTTCATGCTCGGCGGCGTTCGCGACGAGGAGTCCGCTCTCGCCGGACTGACGACGCTCATGATCCGCACCGCGCTCAAGGGCACGTCGTCGCGCAGCGCGGAACAGATCGCCGAGGAGGGTGAGCTGCTCGGCGGCAGCGTCTCGGGCGCGGCGGGCGCGGACAGCTTTCGCTGGAGCATCTCGGTTCCTTCTCGCCACGCCGCCGCGGCGGTGGAGCTGCTCGCCGACGTCGTGCAGCATCCGACGTTCGGCAGCCGACGTGCTCGAGACCGAGCGCGCCATCGCGCTGGCCGACCTCGCCGCGTTGCGCGACGACATGTATCGCTTTCCGATGCGCCTCGCCACGGAGGCGGCGTTCGCCGGGCATCCCTACGGATTGCCGGCGGGCGGCAACGACGACTCGCTGCACCGAATCACCGTGGACGAGGTGCACGAGTGGCACGCCAAGCGGGCGCTCGAGAGCGCGTGCGTGATCGCGCTGGTCGGCGACGCGGATCCCGCCCACCTCGCCGAGCTCGCGGCGCGCGCGTTCGGCGGACTGCGTCGCATGCCGGTCACGCCGATCCCGTCGGCGGCCTGGCCGGCGTCGAGCGCGACGGCGATCGAGGAGCGCGATCGCGCGCAGACGGCGATGGCTCTGCTGTTCTCGGGTCCGTCGCGATCGGATCCCGCGCGCTACGCGGCGGCGATGATCGCCCTCGTGGCGAGCGGCCTGGGCGGACGCTTCTTCGAAGAGCTGCGAGACAAGCGCTCGCTCTGCTACACGGTCAATGCGTTCGTCGCCGAGCGCGCGCTTGGCCGGCGCGTTCGGCGCGTACATCGCGACGTCGCCGGAACAGGAAGGCGCCGCGCGCGACGGACTCCTCGCCGAGTTCGCTCGCCTGCGCAACGAGCCGGTGGCCGAGCAGGAGCTTCGACGCGCGCAGCGGTACGCCGTCGGCCTTCACGCCATCCGCCAACAGAGCGGGGCGGCGTTGTTGGCCGACGCCGTCGACGCGTATCTGTTCGGATCGCTGAACGAGCTGGAGGAGTACGAAGCGCGGATCCGCGCCGTGACTCCGGCCGAGATGCAAAGCGTCGCGGAGGAGCACTTCGATCCGTCGCGGCGAGTCGAGGGGATCGTGCGGGGGACGGGGAAACGAGTGTGACCCCGGTGGAATGGTGGTCCGGTGGACCGGAAAAGCGGAGAACTCTGAAGTCAGACGTCTGACATCTGACATCAGATGTCTCGCACCGGTCTACCGGTCCACCGGTCCACCGGTCCACCCGTCTACCGAACCGACTCCCGCAGTCCCGACAGCGCGCGCATGACTGTCGCCGCCGCCGGCCTGTAGCGTCCGTCGGGCGCGCGCAGTCCGCGCGATTGCAGGTAGTCGCTCGCCTCGTAGATAACCGTTCCCTTGATGCCGGGATGGTCGGTGCCCCACGCCAGCACCTGCCAGATCGCGTCGGCCTGGCTGCGCTCGCCGTACGCGAGCGGATATCCGCCGGTCGCGAAGATCCACAGGTCCTTCGTCGTCGGCGTAGCGCGCAGCCAGCGGTCGGCGGTGCGCGTGTCCGTCTGGATGCCGCCGCCGACGTACGGCGACGGAAAGAAGGAGAAGCCGACGATGTCGATCGGTGACCGCGCGCGCGCAGCCCACGCGAAGAGTGCGCTGTCGCCGTGACGATAGTCGGACGCCGATACGCCGATGCGAACCTTCGGATCGACGGCCTTTGCCGCGCGGACGGCGTCGATCAGATACGACTCCCACCGCGCCGGCTGCAGCGATCCGACGGCCTCCGCGCCGGCGCCGTACGGATCCTCCGCCGGAAGGAGAATGTCCGGGTGCAGCCGAGCGACGACGCGGCGAACCGTGAGCAGGCGCTCTCCTTCGTTGAGCGGCTTCGTCTCCACCTCGGGAACCAGCAAGCGCGGATAGCCGATCGCGACGATGATCGTCGTGCTGTCGCGGCGCCACGGGTCCAGAACGCGCGCGAGCGAATCCAGCGACCCGCGGCTGATGCCGGGCCGGACGACGACCTCCACCGCGTCCACCTCGATGGTGTCGGCGAGCGCCGAGTCGGCGCGGATCGCCGCCGCCGGCGGGCCGCCCGAGAGGTCGGGGAAAACCTTGAGCCCGATGGCGAAGTCGCCATTCGGCCGCTCGCGCAGCGGATCGCGCGCGTGCGCCGCGTACGTCTGCAGTTGCTTGACGGCCGGAGGCAGGCCGATGAAGATGATCGCCACGACCCAGGCGAGCGCGTACACCGACACGATCGCGCGGAACGGCGCGGTGAACTTGTACAACGCCGGGAAGGCCGGCGAGATGATCGGCACGTTCAAGTAGAGCGGCGATGCCAAGACGCTCGCGCTTCCTCCCGCCAGAACCATCGCCAGGCTCTGCGCGGCGAGCAGCGCCACGAACGGCTGAGCCGACGTGTGGCCGTGCGCCACCATGTAGCGAACGATGCCGATCCCGGCGATCAGCACGTTGTACGTCGCGATCGGCAGCCCCAACGCGAACAGGAATCGCGGAACGCCGAACCCGGCGACGTGCGGCGTCGCCGATTCTCGAATGAGCTCGCCGGGGACGAGCCCTCGCACGAGGGCGTACACCGACTGCGCGGCGTAGAGGATCAGCACGGCCGGCCAGAGCCAATCCATCGTCGACACGGCGCGATTCGTCAGCACGGTCGACGTCGCGAGATACAACACGAGCGCCGGGACGATCATCAACGCCGCGAATCCGCACATGAGCTGCAGCGGCCGCTCGGCCTCGTCGTTCTGCGCGATGCGGCCGGCGAGCACGATGTCCCAGATCAGGATGATACCCATCAGCGCGAGATGCGCCGGGGCGAGCATGTTTCTCATCCGCGGCTGCGCACCACGGTTTTGACGTCGCGCGGCGTGAGTCGCCGCGAGAACACCTCCACCGCCTTGCGGCAATCGTGCGACGACGGCGACACGACGTCGAACAGCAGGACCTGACGCTCGGGCACGGCGTGCACGACCATGTGCCCGCTCTCGAGCAGAAGAGCCGCCGACAGACTTCCGTTGGCCTCGTCGCGCACGGCCGGGACGCCGATGCTGCTGAAGCCGACGGCGCTTGCCGCGGCGATCAGCAGTCCGCTGATCAGCGTTCCATCACGAAGCTGGCTCGCGGGAACTCCGATGAATTCGGCCGACAGGTGCGAGTGCGTGGCCGGCACAGGCGAGCCGTTTGCCCTATGCGCCGCAAGGCGGCGGCGCCGGCTGTGGCGGCCCGCCCCGACCGCCCGCTCCGCCCGCGGGGGTCGCACCCGCTCCAGCTCCGCCACCCGCGCCGCGCCCGCCGCCCGCCGCGGCGCCGTTGGCCGCGCGCGGCGGGTTCGGAGTCGGCATCGACGCCGCCATCGAACGCGAGCCGCCCGGACCCAGCGCGCGGACGGCGGCCCATTCGTCGTCCAGCTGTCGCCGCAGCGTGCAGCGCGTGATGTTGCCGAGCGGAACCACCTTCGACCACGTCGGCTCCGTCGTCCGGCGGATCAGCAGCTCGTAGCCCGTGGCTCCCGGCGACGCCTCCCAGCTCAGCGTCCACGCCTGTCCGCCCGACGATCCTTCGGCGACGTTCCGACCCTGACGCATCGCTCTCGCGTTCGCCGGCGTCGCCGGCGCCATGGCGAGCGACGCGACGGTCATCGCGTTCACGCGCGCGACGTTCGCGACGTACCCGAAGTTGACGTGCGCGAAGTCGTCGGTCGGCAGGTGCTGGCGGTTGTAGTTCTCGACGCGCTCGGTGAACCGCAGCCCGGGATCGCCGAGCGTGACGTACGGCTCGTGATCGCCGCCGCGCCCGATGCGATCGAGGCGCCACACCGGCAGCACCTCGAAGTTCGGCAGGTACACGCGGTCCAGTCCCCAGACGTACCGGCCCAGCTCCCGGCTCGACGAGTTGTCGGGATCGGCCGCGAAGATTCGCATGCTCGTCGAATCGGTGTAGCCGTCCTCGGCGACCACGTTGCCGACGATGTCGTCCGTCATCCCCGCGACGACCTTGTAGCCCTTCTCGTGCAGCCATTCGGCGAGCTGCCGCGAGCCGTTCAGTCCCTGCTCCTCGGAGGCGACGGTCACGAAGATGATCGACGCGTCGAGGCCCTTGGGAAATCGCATCGAGAAGACGCGCGCCAACTCCATCACCGCCGAACTGCCCGAGCCGTCGTCGTCGGCGCCGGGCGCGGTGGAGGTCGAGTCGTTCGTGCCATTGGGGTTGCCGCAGACGCACGAGTCGTAGTGTCCGCTCATCACGACGACGCGGCTCGTGTCGCGACCGGGCAACCACGCCAGCACGTCGACGATGTTCGCCTGGATCGGGTTGGTGCGGCCGACCATCTGGACCTTCTCGTTGTACTCGACGCGCAGGCACCCGCCGCAGGCTTGCGAGTAGCGCTGGAACTCGGAGTAGATCCACCGCCGCGCGGCGCCGATGCCGTGCGTCGGCGACGTCGTGTCGGAGAAGGTGTTGCGCGTGCCGAACGACACGAGCGTCGAGTCGATGCGCCGGATGTTCTTCGGATTGACCTCGGCCAGCGCCGCCGTGACCTCCGGCACGCTGGTGAGGCCGATTCGCTGGTCGATCGTGGCGATCGGGCCCGACGAAGGGCTGAGCGTGGTGACCTTCGCCACCGTCGTCGGAGCGCTGCACGCGGCCGCCGCCATTCCGGCCGCCGCCACGAACGCGCATGTCACGTTTCTCAATGCCTTCACGGTCGCTTTCGAGGGAGAATCGGCGAAGCTACGGGGGCCGTCCAGGGCTGGCAAGTTAGGTTTGGGCCATGTTATCGCGAGAGAGGCTCCGCGCTCTCCCGAACATCATTTCATCGTCGCGCGTCCTGCTCGCCGCGGGCTTTGCCGTTGTCACCGACGTGGACAAGCAGCTCGGCCTCGTCGGCCTCGCGGCGGCTACCGACGTGCTCGACGGGTGGCTCGCGCGGCGCGCGAAATGGACGACGCGCCTCGGCGCGCTGATCGACCCCATGGCCGACCGGATCTTCGCGCTCGTCGCGGTGATCACCTTCCTCGATTCGGGGGCGCTGTCGCTTCGCGGCAGCCTCGTGATGCTGTCGCGCGACATCATGACGGCGATCGGATTCATCGTCGCCCGCTTCGTATCGTGGCTCCGGCCGGTGCACTTTCGAGCCCGGCGCGCCGGCAAGCTGGTCACCGCGCTGCAGTTCATCGCTTTCGTGGTGCTCCTGCTCGCGCCGCAGCGAATCCTGCCCATGCTGTGGCTCGTCGGCTTGGCGTCGGCGTACTCGGTGCTCGACTACACGTTCGCTCTGTGGCACGCGCGCGCCCGCTAGCGATTCTCATCGCCGCGGCGCTTCCGGCCGCTCTCGCGGCGCAGCAGGAGCCGCTCACTTACCCCGAGTTCCGCGCGGATGCGTTCTTCGCCAACGGCACGACGGTGCAGGGCGGGGCGGGCATCGTCGTGCCGGCCGGGGTCTACGTTCGCGTCGGGCTGGACGGCGGCGCGGGCGAGAGTTGGCGCGACGGAACGTCGTTCGCCTCGGGGCGCGTCGATCTCATCGCCCGATTCCTCCTCGATCCGCTGCGGGAGAACAACGTCGCGTTCTCCTTCGGCGGCGGTCTGAGCGCGCCGATCGACCACGACGGCTTCAGGACGCCGTACCTGACGGTCGTCATGGACGTCGAGGGTCGCCGGCGTGGCGGATTCACCCCCGCGCTGGAGCTGGGGCTGGGCGGCGGGGCGCGCGTCGGGTTCGTCCTGCGGCGCTCTCCGCCCCGTTGGCGATGAGGGGGTGCGACGCGTCGTCGAACGAAAACGCCCCCGAACTTCGGGGGCGTCGTGCTATCAGCTATGTCTAGGCGGCTGCCGTGTCGTCGCGCTTCTTCGGCGGTTGCGAGAACCGCTCACCCAGCTTGCGCAGCTCGTCGATCTCGTTCGTGCCGAGCTCGGGATATCGGTCGGCCATGTAGGCCATCGTCTCGGTGAACCACGTGCTCTGGTCCTCGGGCGCCGATCCGACCACTCCGCACCGCATGATGTGCTGGAACAACTCGTCGCGCGCTTCCTCGAACGGCGTCGGTGTCGCGATTGGCGCCGACCTCACCGCTCCATTTCTCTGTCTGGCCATGTACCTGGGTTGAGGTGTGTGAGACTTGGAAAGCCGAAACCTAATCGACTCAGTCCGACTACGTCCGCCACTGCGCAATCGTTGCGCCGCGCGTTCGTGCATACGGCGACTGCGCGGGCGAGTCTGGCGTGGTTGAGCCGCCGGCCGAGCAATCAATCGGCCCGGGCAATCGTTCCCGCGGCGCCGACGAACTCCAAGATCATGTTGGCCAACGTCTCCGGCGCCTCTTCGGGGACGAGGCGGCCCGTGCCGGGGAGACGCACGAGGCGGCTTCCCGGTATAGTATCGGCGAGTCGGTCGGCCATCTTCGGACTCAGGAATCGATCCTGATCGCCCCACACGATGAGCGTCGGGCAATCGAGCTGTCCGAGCTCGATGTCGAGCATGTCCTCGCCGTCGACGGCGCGCGCCAGCGTGAGGAGATGATTGAGCCCTTCCTGCCCGACGTACGGCGCCATGTACCGCGCGACGAGACGATCGGGCATCTTGTCCGGGCCGGCGACGCTGCGCTCGAGCAGCTCGCGAACGAGCGGCGCCGCGCCGAGGAGCCCGCGTGAGACGCGAATGGCGAATCGCGCCGTGTTGCGCTGCAACGTTTTGATGTCGTCCGCCGGGACCTCGTCGAACGCGATCGGGTTCACGAGGACGAGACGCTCGACCCGCTCCGGGCGGCTGTACGCGAGGTGCATCGCCACGGCGGCGCCGAGATCGACGCCGACGATGGTGGCCTTTGTCAGCCGGAGCGCGGTGAGCGCGTGGTCGAGATAGTCCGACTGCGACGCGATGCCGAATTGCGCGTCGAAGGGGCGGTCGGACTCGCCGTACCCGAAAAGATCGACCGCGAACGCGGTGCGATTCGCCGACGCGAGCTCGGGACCGACCTCGCGCCACAGGAACGCGCACGTGCCGAATCCGTGCACGAGCAGAATCGGCGACCCGCCGTGACCGTAGCGCTCCACGTGCATGGAGCCCGGGCCGACGGGAATTCGGAGAAGATCAGCGTCCATGCGGGAACGTCGTTCTCGAGAGGCTGGGCTCGCGCTCGGGCAGACGACACCTCACGTCGTAGAATGGTAACGCGTTCACACGCCTGGATCGTCAAATGGCGTGCGCGGTCGCGGACGCGACGGTGGTTCGTTCTACCATTCGCGTCTGCGCAGTGGCATCTTTCGCTACAGGCGGAGCTTTCCTTCAGGCGGATGCATGTCGGAGCAGGAACAGACGTACGACGAGGGTCGGGCGCGAAATCTCGAGGCGCTTTTGCGCGCGTTGGCCGAGCGCATCCGCGAGCTCGACCGCCAGGGCCGGCTGCTCGAGGACGCGGGCGAGCTCATGCGACTCATCGGCGACGTGCGCAGCGAGCTCTTTCACTACGAAGTCCGCATCACGTACGACACACCAGAGATCGCCGAGCACCGGCGAATCGTGCGCGAAGCACAGGAGACGGATAAGAGCACATGGCAAGCAAGCGAGTGGACCCCCCCGCCCCCGCCGCCTCCGGACGAGGACGAAAGCAAGGAGCCGTAAAGGCCTCCAAGCAGTCGACGAGCAATCGCGCGTTCTACTTGCTCATCGCGGCCGTCGCCGTCGGCGGCATCGCGTGGCTCACCTACCAGTCGACTCGCTCCAAGGACGTCGTCGAAACCAGCCCGATCGACACGACGCTGCCCAAGGTCGAGTCGCAGGGCTACGTCCTCGGCAGTCCCACCGCGCGGCTCGAGGTCACCGAGTTCGGCGACTTCGAGTGCCCGGCGTGCGGCCATTTCTCGACGATCACCGAGCCCGACATCCGCAAGAAGTTCGTCGGCAGCGGGCTGGTTCGCTGGCGCTTCATCGACTATCCGCTGTCGCGTCCACCGCAACACGTGGCAAGCGTCGCGCGCCGCCGCCTGCGCCGACGAGCAAGGCCGCTTCTGGGATTTCCACGACTACCTGTACCAGACGCAGGATCAGTGGAACGGTGAGGCGACGGACAATCCCGACAAGTTCATGAAGCAGGCCGGCCGGCAGCTCGGGCTCGACGCGTCGAAGTTCGACCAGTGTGTCGACTCGAAGAAATACCAGGCGAAGATCCAGGCGCATCTCGCGCTCGGCGACGCGCGAAAGATCAACTCGACGCCGACGTTCATCATCGGATCCACGCAGGTCAGCCGCGTGCTGACGTACGATCAGATGGCGAAGGTCATCAACGACGAGCTGGCCAAGGCCCCGGCCGTGCCGGCGTCCGGCGGCGATACCGCCAAATCGATTCCACTTCCGAGCACGAAAAAGCCGGGATGACGCGACGACAGTGGATGGTCGTGATCAGCCTCGCCGGGCTGTTTCTCGGCGTGTACCTCACGCTCTACCACTACGGCGTCATCGGCGTTCTCGCGTGCAACGTCGGCTCGTGCGAGCGAGTGCAAACGAGCAAGTGGTCGACGCTGGCCGGACTGCCCGTCGCCGCGTGGGGCGCGGCGTACTACGCGCTGATGATCGTGTTGGCCGTGGTGGGAATGCGGCCGGCCCACGAGAACTCGCGCCTGCTCGCCGGGTGGATGGCCGTGCTCTCCGTCTGGGGACGTGATCTTCACCCTGTGGCTCACGTCGCTCGAGGCGTTCGTCATCCACGCCTGGTGCGAGTGGTGTCTCGGCTCGGCGGCGATCGTCGCCGTGCTCTGCGTGCTCTGCATCTTCGAGTGGCGAGCCGTGCGCGACGCGACCGACGCGATGGACAACTAAGAAAAGCAAACTGCTTCACCGCAGAGACGCCGAGGCGCAGAGGACGGCCGCGGAGGCTGAGGTCCGTCGCTCAACGAGCCGGATTTTTTGGGGACTGCCGCTCGGGAAGCCACTTGATGCGAGGAAGGCCGGCGTAGCCACATCGAGGCATCCCGAGCGGCCTTCACAAAAACATCCCGGCTCGTTGCGCGACGGACTTCCACTCTGCGGCCGTCCTCAGCGTCTCTGCGTCCTCCGCGCCCCTGCGTCAAAGCAGTTGCAGTTGCTTTGGCAGTTCCGGAGACTAAGCCCGCTTGATCGTGCGCTGCTGCGGCGCGCGGCCTTGTGACGCGTCGTTGAGACGGAGGCGCGGGCGGTCTTCGCCGGCGTCGGCCGACTCGAGTGCCCGGCGGCGGTACGGGCACGAGATCCTGCCCGAGAACGACGAGCGTTCGGGTCGCCACGGTGCTGGCGAGCGGTTCCGGAATCGCCATCTCGCGGATGTAGCTGTCGATCGCCCGGTCGAAGGTCATGTCTTCGGCGAGCGTGTCCACGAACATCAGGGCGTTGTCGACGTGCGTGCGAATGATCGCCTCTTCGGCGCGCGCTTGCGCCAGGCCGAGCCGGCGTTCAGCCGCGGGCTCGAGCTTGTGCCGGAAAATCCGGTCCGGAAACAGATTCCGAAGAAAGGCGAACATATGCGTTGAATCTATAGCCAAGACGACCGGCAGCGGATTCAGCCACTAGGTGCGGTGTATCGTTTCATGCACCGAGTCAGCTTTCTTGCGCCTCATATTGGTCCCTGAGCGCCGCGACCACGTTCGGATCGGCGAGCGTCGTCGTGTCGCCCAGAGCCTGTCCTGCAGCGATATCTCGCAATAAACGGCGCATAATCTTGCCGGATCGCGTCTTCGGGAGGTCGGCCGAAAAGAGGATGTCATCCGGCTTGGCGATCGCGCCAATTTTCTCGGCGACAAAGTTTCGCAGCTCGTCGCGAAGCTGGGAACTCTGCTGGAACCCCTCGCGAAGCGTCACGAACGCGGCGAGCGCCTGCCCCTTGAGCTCGTGTGGCCGGCCGACCACGGCGGCCTCGGCAACGGCGGGATGTTCGACGAGGGCCGACTCGACTTCCATCGTGCCGATGCGGTGTCCGGCGACGTTCAGCACGTCGTCGACGCGCCCCAGGATCCAGTAGTAGCCGTCCTCGTCGCGCTTGGCCCCGTCGCCGGGGAAGTACAGATCAGGTCGCCCGGGCCACTTCGAGAAATACGTCTGGACGTAGCGCTCGTCGTCGCCCCAGATCGTGCGCAGCATCGACGGCCAGGGCTTTGTGAGCGCGAGCAGTCCGCCGCCGACCTTGATGTCCCTCGCCTTCGCGTCGAGCAACGCGGCGCTGTAGCCGGGGAGCGGCATCGTCGCGCTTCCGGGCTTCGTCTCGGTCACGCCGGGCAACGGGGAGATGACGATCGCGCCCGTCTCAGTCTGCCACCACGTATCGACGATCGGGCAGCGCGCGCCGCCGATTGTTTCGTGGTACCACATCCACGCTTCGGGATTGATCGGCTCGCCGACCGAGCCGAGCAGGCGGAGCTGCGAGAGATCGTGGTCCGCGGGCCACCGTTCGCCCCACTTCATGAAGGCGCGGATGGCCGTCGGCGCCGTATAGAAAATCGTCACGCCGTGCCGCTCGCAGATGCTCCAGAAGCGGTCCTTTTCCGGCCAGTCGGGCGCGCCTTCGTACATGACGCACGTCGCGCCGTTGGCGAGCGGTCCGTACACGAGATACGAGTGCCCGGTGACCCAACCGACGTCGGCGGTGCACCAGAAGACGTCGTCCTCCTTGAGGTCGAAGACGAGCTTCGTGGTGGCCGTCACGCCGACGAGGTAGCCGCCCGTCGTGTGCACGATGCCCTTGGGTTTTCCCGTCGTGCCGGACGTGTAGAGGATGTAGAGCACGTCCTCGGCGTCCATGCGTTCCGGCTCGCACCGCGCCGACGCGTCTCGCATCGCCGCGTGCCACCAGTGGTCGCGGCCCTCCTTCATGTGCGAGAAGGAGTCGTCGTCGGACGATCCGCGGCGGCGCGCCACGACGATCACGTTCTCGATGCTCGGGCACTCCTCGAGCGCCTTGTCGGCGTTTCGCTTGAGCGGCACGAGGCCGCCGCGGCGATAGCCGCCGTCGGCGGTGATGAGGAGCTTCGCCTTCGCGTCGTTGATGCGGTCGCGGAGCGACTCGGGCGAGAATCCGCCGAACACCACCGAGTGGATGGCGCCGATGCGCGTGCAGGCGAGCATCGCGATCGCGACCTCGGGGATGAGCGGCATGTAGATCGCGACTCGATCGCCCTTCGTCACGCCGAAGTGCTTGAGCACGTTGGCGAACTTCTGGACTTCGACGTAGAGATCCCAGTAGGTGAGCGTGCGGCGGTCGCCGGGCTCTCCCTCCCAGATGAGCGCCGCCTTGTTGCGCCGCGGGCCGGCGACGTGGCGATCGACGCAGTTCACTGAGATGTTGAGCTTTCCGCCGACGAACCACTTCGCGTGCGGCGGCTGCCAATCGCACACCGTCGTCCACTTCTCGAACCACTCCAGCTCCGCGGCCTGCGCCGCCCAAAAGGCCTCGGAAGCCTGGTCGTAGAGGTGCGTGTCGGAAACGAGCGCGTTGCGGCGAAACTCGGCGGGCGGCGCGAACTTGCGGTTTTCGTGGAGGAGTGCGTCGATCTCAACCGTTTCGGTCTTCATGTCTGGCCGAATCTCCGATCAGATGGCAGGCGAGAGGAGAATCGTGATAATACGAGCGCCCGGCGCGACGGGTAAGCCGAGCCGATTCGTCTTATCTTAGGGCATGCTCTCACCCTCCGGCTCGCTTGTCGTCGAGACGACGGCGCTGCGCCGCGACTTCGGCCGGCGCCGCGCCGTCGACGGCGTCGATCTGTCGCTGGCCGCGGGCGAGAGCCTGGCGCTGTTCGGGCCGAACGGAGCGGGGAAGACGACGCTCCTCAAGCTGATCGCCGGACTGCTCGCGCCGACAAGCGGCGGCGTGCGAGTGATCGGCCACGCACTGCGCGCGGATTCAGCGTCGCGCGCGTCGATCGGCCTGATCTCGCACCAGAGCATGCTGTATCGCGCGCTGACGTCGCTGGAGAACGTGGAGTTCGCGGCGAAGTTGTACGGGCTGAAGTCGCCGCGCGAGGCCGCGATGACGGCGCTCGAGCGCATGCGCGTCGCCGATCGCGCGCGAACGCCGGTGCGTGCGTTGAGCCGCGGATTGCAGCAGCGCGTCGCCATCGCGCGGTCGATCGTCCACGAGCCCGCGCTCCTGCTGCTCGACGAGCCGTACACGGGGCTCGACGCCTCCGGAGCCGCGGCGCTCACCGACATGCTCGGCACGCTGCGCGCGTCGAACGCGGCGCTCGTGCTCGTGACGCACAACGTGGACGAAGGGCTCGCGCTGGCATCGCGGGCGGCCGTCATGCTCGACGGTCGGTTCGTCCGCGAAGACGACTGCTCCGACATCGAGCCGGCGGCGTATCGCGCCTCGTACCGCGACCTCGTCGTGAACGCGGCGTCGTCGACGGTCGAATGGACCGCGTCCGCGACGGCATGAGCGGCCGCACTCCGCCTGGAACGCTGCACGCGGCGCTCCTCATCGCGCGCAAGGATCTGGCGATCGAGTTCCGCTCGCGAACGGCGTTCCTGTCGTCGCTTGTGTTCGCCGTGCTGGCCCTCTCGATCTTCTACTTCACCTGGGACGAATCGGTCGTCACGGCGCAGGACCGCGCGCCGGGCGTGCTGTGGGTCGTGCTCGCGTTCTCGGCGTTGCTCGGACTTCAGCGCGCGTTTTCTCTCGAGGAGCACGACCGCGGCATCGACGCGCTGCTCATCGCGCCGATCGCGCGAGAGTCGGTGTACCTTGGAAAGGCCGTCGGGAACCTGCTGTTCCTGTGCGCGATTCAAGCGGTCGCGATTCCCGCGCTCGCGGTGTTCTACAACCTGCGGTTCAACAATCAGTTGCTTGTGGTCGCCGGCATCGTGCTGCTGGCGATGGTGGGGATCGTCGCCGTCGGCACTCTCTTCAGCGCGATGGCGGTCAACACCCGCCTGGCCGAGCTGCTGCTGCCGATGCTGAGCCTCCCCTTTTTCGTGCCGATCTTGATGGACGCCGCGCAAGCGACGACGCGGGTGATGGCCGGACGGCCGCTGTCCGAGGCGTGGCCGTGGCTCAGGCTCTTGATCGCGTTCGACCTGGTGTTCGTCGTGGCCTGCACGGTCGCCTTCCCGTACACGCTCGAAGAATGACTTCCTCTCCCATGGCATTCGCGCGCCAACGTGCACGCCGAGTCGCGCGCGCCGAAGCCGATCTTCGGCTGGCTGTTCGTCGTCGCGATCCTCGCGGTGATCGGCGCGTACGTGCGCGCCATCTACTTCACGCCCGTCGAAGCGCTGCAAGGCGCCGTGCAGAAGATCTACTACCTGCACGTGCCGGCGTGGATCGCGTGCTACCTCGCCTACGGCCTCGTGGCCGATCGGCTCGGTCATCAATCTCTGGCTGCACGACGAGCGCGCGGACAGGCTCGCGGCGAGCGCGGCGGAGGTGGGGATTCTCTTCAACACCGTCGGTCTCACCGTCGGGGCCGCTCTGGGCGAAGCCGATCTGGGGCACGTGGTGGACGTGGGACGCGCGCCTCACGTCGACGCTCTTTCTCTGGTTCATCTTCGCCGCGTATCTCGTGCTGCGCGGCGCGATCGAGTCACCGGCGATGCGCGCGCGCTTCTCGGCGGTGCTGGCGATCCTCGGCGTGCTGCTCATCCCGTTCATCCATTTGAGCGTCTACCTGTTCCGCACGCTGCATCCGATGCCGATCATGCTCCAACCGCAGGCGCTGGTGAATCCGCCGCTGTCGCCGGAGATGGAAACGACGTTCTTCATTTCGTCGCTGGCGTTCCTGCTGCTCTGCGTCGCGCTGGTCGTGACGCGCTATCGGCTCGCGACGCTCGCCGCCGCGGCGGACGACGCCGAAGGAGTCGGCCAATGACGCCGCCCCCCGACACGACGGCGTGGTACCACGCGGCATACGCGTGGGTGAGCGCGTTGTACTTCGCCTATGTCGCGAGCTTGGCGATTCGCGCCCGCGGCGCACGTCGGCGTTTGGAAAGCACCGCGCGCGGCGGGCGCGGTTGAGCGTCGCTTGACCGCCTCGCCGCCGGCTCGCTCACATCGTGACGCGGGGATCGTGTATCTCGTGGGCGCGGGCCCGGGCGACCCCGGCCTCCTCACGCTGCGCGGCGGCGAGCTCCTCGTCACGTGCGACGCGATCGTGTACGACGCGCTGGCGAATCCCGCGCTGCTCGCGCTCGCGTCCGCCGTCGAACGCGACAACCCCGTCGAGCTGCACGACGTCGGGAAACGCGGAGGCGCCGCCGACTCCAGCCGGCAGACCGAAATCAATGAGCTTCTCGTGCGTCTCGCGCGAGAAGGAAAACGCGTCGTGCGGCTCAAGGGCGGCGACCCGTTCGTCTTCGGGCGCGGCGGCGAGGAGGCACAGGCGCTCGCCGCGGCCGGTGTCCGCTTCGAGGTCGTTCCGGGTGTGACCGCCGGGATCGCCGCCGCGGCGTACGCGGGAATTCCCGTCACCCATCGCGGCGTCGCGACCTCCGTCACGCTCGTGACAGGACACGAAGACCCGTCGCGCGACGCGAGCGGCACCGATTGGGGCGCGCTGGCCCGCGCCGGCGGGACGATCGTGCTCTACATGGGCGTGCAGACGCTGCCGCGAATCGTCGACGCGCTAATCGACGGCGGATTGAGTGGCGACACGCCGGCCGCGGTCGTGCAGTGGGGAACGCATCCGCATCAGCGAACCGTGACAGCGACGCTCGCGACGTTGTGCGACACCGTCGCGCGAGAAAAGCTCTCGGCGCCGGTCATCACGATCATCGGCGACGTCGTGGCGCTGCGCGACGAGATCGCGTGGTTCGACAAGCGGCCGCTCTTCGGCAAGCGAATCGTCGTCACGCGCGCGCGCTCGCAGGCCGCGTCGCTCAGCGACAGGCTCGCCGCGGCCGGCGCCACGGTGATCGAGATGCCGGCGACGCGAATCGAACCGCTCGATCCTTCGCCGCTCCAGGCCGCGCTCGTCCGGCTGAAAGACTTCACCTGGGTCGCGTTCACCAGTCAGAACGCGGTGCGATTCTTCTGGGACGAGCTGCGCGCGGCGGGACTCGACGCGCGCGCGCTCGCCGCGCGCCAAGATCGCCGCGGTCGGTCCGGCCACCGCCGACGCGCTGCTCGCGCGCGGCCTTGCGGTGGACGTCGCTCCTGATCGATTCGTCGCCGAGGCGTTGCTCGACGCGCTGCGCGGCCGCCGCGACGTCAAGGGCGCGCGCGTCCTGTACGCGACGGCCGAAGGCGCGAGAGACACGCTGCAACTCGGGACTTCAGGAGCTCGGAGCGATCGTCGAGCGCGTCGACCTGTATCGGTCGGTGCTCGACGGAAGCGGCGCCGAACAACTCAAGGAGCGGATGAGCAAAGACGGCGCCGATCTCGTCACGTTCACGTCGGCCTCTTCCGTCACCAACTTCGTCGACGCCGTCGGGCGCGATCTCGCCCGCCGAGCGCCGGCGGCGTCGATCGGCCCCGTGACGTCGCAGGCGGCGCGCGCGGCCGGGCTCGACGTCGTCGTCGAAGCCGGCGAATCCACGATCGCCGGACTGGTGAACGCCGTCGCCGACTATTTCGCGGGCGCGTCGTCCGCCGTCGCGCGCTCATGACGGACCGCACTGGCGCCCCACTCGTCATCGCGACTCGCGCCTCCGAGCTCGCGCTGCGGCAGGCGCGCCAAGTGCAGCAGGCGCTCGAGGCGCGCGGTGTGGCGAGCGAGCTCAAGACCTATCGCACGTCCGGCGACAAGCATCTCGACGAGCCTCTCGCCGCCATCGGCGGGAAAGGACTCTTCACGCGAGAGCTCGAGGTGGATCTCGCGAAGGGCAAAGTTCAGCTCTGCGTGCACTCGCTCAAGGATCTTCCGACGGACAGTCCGCCCGGGCTCGAGGTCGTCGCGCTGCTGCCGCGAGAGGATCCGCGCGACGCGCTCATCGTGAGCTCGGTCGTCGGCGTTGATTCGCTCGACGATCTGCCGCCGGGCTCGCGCGTCGGAACGTCGAGCCTGCGGCGCCGCGCGCAGTTGCTCGCTCGACGCCACGATCTCGAGGTCGTCGAGCTGCGCGGCAACGTGCCGACGCGGCTCAAGAAGGTGGACGACGGCCACGTGCACGCGGCGATCCTCGCCGCCGCCGGCCTTCACCGGCTTGGCGTGTCGCAGCGAATCTCATCCTACCTCGACACGCCCGATTGGCTCCCGGCGGCGGGGCAAGGAGCGATCGCCATCCAGATTCGGAGTGACGACGACGCGACCCGCGCCGCCGTCGCGCCGCTCGCCGATGCCCGGACGATGCTCGATACCCGCGCCGAGCGCGCGTTTCTCGCGCGCGCTCGAGGGCGGCTGTCAGGTGCCGATCGGCGCGCGTTGGCGCGGTCCCAGTGAAACGGGGCGGACGCTCTGGGGCTTGTTGGCAGACGTCACAGGAAAGAGGCTCGTCCGCGGCCAGCTGCCGCTCGACGTCTCGGAGCCGGAGCTGACCGGCGTGCGGCTGGCCAACGATCTGCGACACCGCGGTGGCAGCGAAATCCTCGATTCGTTGCGGCGCGCTGAGCACGTCCCCGCGCCGCAGCCCGAGTAGGCATCGGATGGTCCGCCGCCCGCTGCGACATGCTCTCAGGGTGGTGATACGGAAATCGTTGCGCTGAAAGTCTCATAGTTCGCGTTTGTGATCGTGACGCTACCGTTGCCTGCGGAAAGGCCCTTAAGCCAAACCCACGCAACTCGTCCGTTGGCGGGGATGGTGATCGAGCCGATTGGCGCACTCGACGCGCCCCCGGACACGAACTGAACGTTCCCATTCGTCGCGAGCGCGAAGGTCGTGGGAGCGACCGCCCACACGTCGTCGTCGCTTCCGAGAGTAAAGATGACCACGCCGACCTGCAACGAATCCAGTGCCTTTAGGGGTTGAATCCCACTGTACTCGCCACCTTTCACCTGGGTGAAGACCGAGACGTATCCCTTGTCGACCCAGACGCCGGTGGTCGCTGAGGTGTACCCCGGCGCCGAGGCAACGATCTCGTCATTGCCGGCGGATATGCCGGCGATCACAAAGCCCGCCGTGGTGGATCCCGCTGGAATCACCACGCTCGACGGCAGGCTAGTGCGAGCGAGGCCGCTATGAGCGAGCGTTACTGTGAGCGGTGAGCTGAGGTCCGCGAAGCTTGGCCTCAGGATGGTCGCGTTGTGGTACTGGCCGATTCCGACCGGGAAGCCATCCTCGCCCACGTCGTACGCCGGATTGTACCAGCCGTAGAGTCGTAGGAATGGCGTCAGTGTCGCCGTCGCGTTAATCGTGAGGCTGGATGTGCCGAGCCTGGCCGTGATCGTCTGTGTGCCCGTCGTGGGACCCAGCGTCCACTGAACATCCGCTAGACCAGCCGCGTCAGTGGTTGCCTTTGGTGTCACGCTGCCCCCGCCGGACACCACCGCAAAGTCGAGTGTTACGCCCGCGACGGGAGATCCGCTGGAGTTGATTGCGGACACTATGATGGTCGACAGTGTCTGGCCAATTCCGCCGGACTGGCCGCCTCCACTCACCAGCAGGAGCGTGACCCCGGTCGGCGGTGATGGTGGTGGCGACCCTGGTGGTGGCGACCCTGGTGGTGGCGACCCTGGTGGTGGCGACCCTGGTGGTGGCGACCCTGGTGGTGGCGACCCTGGAGGTGGCGACCCTGGAGGCGGCGACGGCGCGACTGCCGTTGACGAAAATGTCGCCGTCGCGGCAGTGGCCAATCCGTTGGCGGTCGCCGAGACCCGTTGGACCCCGGCATTGGTCCCGAGCGTGGCTCGCGTGGCTGCAGTGCCGTCGGTCCCAGTCGTGCTCCGCGTCGACGACAATGTTCCGCCACCAGCGACTATCGTCCAATCGATCGCGACGCCTGCGGCTCCGTTGCCATAGCTATCGGTGACTGCGACGACGTAGTCAGCGGCGAGCGACCGGTTGGTCTCGCCATTCTGTTGATCGCCCGATATCGGCTTCAGCGTCGTCGGATGCGCGGCGAGGCCCATGGCCCGAAATCCCACACCCTCAGTGACGTCCAATACCGTCGCCGTCGCATCGTTCTCTCCAGCCACGCGACCAAGCGTGCGCTTGGCGGAAGCGAGACCGTCCGGTCCAACCGTCGTGCTTCGCGTGGGCGAGATCGCTCCGCCGCCAGCAGTCACGGCCCACTCGATCGCGGCGGCAACTACCCCGTTGCCATGGCCGTCCGTGACCTGGATGATGTAGTCGCTGCCCAGTGTCGCGGTCGCCGTGTCAGTCTGATCCTGGCCGGACACGATTCGGAACCCGGTTGGATGGCCCGAGGTCGCCGTGGCGGAGAACGTGGCGCCCGGCGCCGTGATGTCCGGAACGAGGTTCGCCTCGACCGCGTAGATGCCTGGTCTCGAGGTGAACGTCAGTGCCAGCGAGGCGATTCCCGATTTGTCAACTCACGCCGTCAGTCGTTCCGGTCCGCCGGTCCGCCGGTCCACCTCACCCGGGGCGGTGCCGCGCCGACGTCGGCGAGCCACGCAAGCTCCAATTCGAATTGTTTGATGCCGAGCCTCACGACGAGCGCGGCGTCGGAGGTGGGCGAGGTCTCGGCGATTACCGCGTCCAGCGCGGCGCGGTCCTCCTCCAGCTGCTGCTCGAGGAACTTTCGCCGCCGCGCGATCTGCGCCGAGAAGTCGCGGGGCCGCGCCTGCCACGACAGCACCATCCAGGTGAGGAACGGATCGGGCGGGCGCTGCGTGGACCAGCGCGCCTGGGCCAGCGCGTCGGCGAGCATCCGGCGTCCCGACTCGCTCGGCTTGTACACGCGCCGCTCGGGACCCTGCGACGCGTCGTCGTCGCGCGACGACACGATGTGTTTCGCCGCGGCGAGCTTGCGGAGCGAGTAGTAGACCTGCGGCCTGGAGATGCTCGCCCACTTCTCGACCTGGCGCCGCTCGAGCTCGGCCCACAGGTCGTACCCGTGCCGCGGCCCCTCGCAGAGGAGCGAAAGGACCACGAGGTCGGCCAGCGTGACGGCGCGGGTCTTGGGGGACGGCATGGCTGCTGCGGGGTCGGTCGCTCTGGGGCTTGACGTCGGCTAGTATCATTTATACTAGTGGCATCAACCTCCAACGGACAAGTGCCAATGATGACCGCCGCCTCGCCAACGATGCAAACGCTCGCCCCCGTGCTGATCGTCGACGCCGTCGAACCGTGCCTCGAGTTCTGGGCGACGAACCTGGGGTTCACCAAGGAGAACGAGGTGCCGGGGCCGGACGGGAAGCTGGTCTTCGCCAGCGTGAAGAAGGACGGCGTCGAGATCATGTACCAGACGCGCGCCAGCGTCGTCGCGGACAACCCGGCACAGGCCGCGGAGCTTTCCGGCCACAGTGTGGGGCTGTTCCTCACCGTCGCATCGATCGCGGATCTCGATGCGGCCGAGCGGGCCGTCGCCGGAGCTCCAGTCGTGAAGCCGAGACATAAGACGTTCTACGGATCGACGGAGTTCTACGTCCGCGAACCCGGGGGCAACGTCGTGGGATTTGCGTCGTTCTAGAGCGGCTCGACTTGCGGCCGACAACTGACTCGGCGCGCGGCCGAAGGTAATTCGGGTCAGCCGCGCCTAAAGACTTACGCCACGCCTCACAGTCGAGCCCTCGGCCGTTCTCAGACAGCGGATCGGCAGGATCGGTCGCCCGTCCGACGGCGGCAGTGAATCAGCCGTGCCGGCGTGTCGTCTTGCTGAGCCGTCGGATAGAATCGCCGTCGGGCGGGGTCGGCTCGCCGCCGAGCGTAGCGGACTGGCCGAGTGTTGCGCTGCGCTCGCGCGAAACGACCGATCTGGTGGAACGAGCGAAAAAGTAACGCGTGACACTTCGCCGATTGCCTGGCCGCGCGGGCGAGTGACCTGGCGACTCGATGCGACAGACTGGGCGCCACGACCGGTGCACTGGACGTAGCGTCTCGCTCGTTGGCTTCGAGCGACGAGTCGCCTGACCGGGGCGTACGATCAACTGATCGGCGCGGCGAGTGCGCCGTCTGTCGCGATGAGTGCGCCGGCTACCGTGACTGATTCGTTGACCGGTCGGTCCAGCCGACTGCCTGTGTGGGAAAACTGGCCTGACCCGATCGGGAAATTGATCGTGGCCGGCCAGATCGGTCGCGTGGCCAGCTGGAAAAGAGGTTGAACGCGCGACTCGGTTCGGCGCACGCGATGGAAAAGTGCGGTGGCCGGATGAACCGGTGCGGTGGCCGGATGGAAGCGTTTGGTGAGCGAAAGGCGGCACCGACGGCTCGAAACGAGCTGCCGTTGGGGTTGCAAGACCGCGGAGGCGCCGAGAGGAATCATCAGCTCCTCTACTTGGGTAATAGCGCCGACCCCCGAAATGGCGTCAATCGGCCGAACCGAAACGCGCCCGAAAATGTCAATCCATCGTCAATCCCAGCGGTCGCGTGACGCTCGCTTCTGGTTAACCGCGCAGATCGTGCATTAAGAAATTGTAACATTGTGCGTTTGACCTGAGGCCAAAACATACCCCGGCGCTATTACCCAAGTAGAGGGGCGCGTGTCCTCGGAACCGTCGGTGGTGTTGGGGGAGGGGGGCAGAAACGTTCCGCCCTCTGGCTGGCGGCCGCGCAGCCCCCGGGTCGTGGCATCGCCGCCTGAGTTAACTTCTCTGGGCCATGCCCCAGTATCCGGCCTACCGCCCACGCCGTCTCCGTCGCACTGAGTCGCTTCGCCGCCTCGTTCGCGAAACGTCTCTGCGCGCGTCGCAACTCGTTTTGCCGCTTTTCGTTCGGTCGGGCTCCAAGGTGAGAAGGCCGATCGAGTCGATGCCGGGTGTGTTTCAGACCTCGATCGACGAGATGCTGATCGACGCGCGGATCGCGGCGCACGCCGGGATCGGCGGGGTTATTCTCTTTGGCATTCCGGACCACAAGGACGCGACTGGCTCGGAGGCGTGGAACGACGAGGCGCCGGTGCAGCAGGCGGTGCGCGCGCTCAAGCGCGACGTTCCCGATCTCGTCGTCATCACCGACGTGTGTCTGTGCGAGTACACGGAGCACGGGCATTGCGGCGTGCTTCACGACGGCGTCGTCGACAACGACGCCACGCTCGAGCTGCTGGCGCGCGAGGCGGTGTCGCACGCGCGCGCCGGCGCGGACATCGTGGCGCCGAGCGACATGATGGACGGGCGCGTGCGCGCGATTCGAGCGGCGCTCGATGAAAACGGATTCACCGACACGCCGATTCTGAGCTACGCCGCCAAGTTCGCGGGCGCGTTCTACGGGCCGTTCCGCGAGGCGGCGGAGTCGACGCCGCAGGTCGGCGACCGGCGCGGATATCAGATGGACGCCGGCAATTCGGACGAAGCGCTGCGCGAAGTGCGGCTCGACATCGAGGAAGGCGCGGACATGGTGATGGTGAAGCCGGCGGGGCCGTTCCTCGACATCATCCACCGCGTGAAGCACGAGACCGGCTATCCGCTCGCCGCGTTTCAGGTGAGCGGCGAGTACACTATGATTCAGGCAGCCGCGCAGCGCGGCTGGATCGACGGGGAGCGCGTGATGATGGACTCGCTCCTCGGCATTCGGCGGGCCGGCGCGGACGTGATCATCACGTACTTCGCGCGCGAAGCCGCGAAGCTGCTCAACTCCGGCGCTCTCACATGAAGCATCGCACTTTTCCCGGCACCGACATTCGCGTGAGCGAAGTCGGGTTCGGTACGTGGACCATCTCCACCGGCTGGTGGGGCGACAAGACCGACGCCGACGCCGTGGCGATGCTGCGCCGCGCGCTCGACGACCACGGCGTCACGTTCTTCGACGCGGCCGACGCGTACGGCAACGGCCGCGCCGAGCGGCAGATCGCCGAGGCGTTTCGCGGGCGGCGCAATGAAGTCGTGATCGCGACGAAGGTCGGCTACGACATCTACGACGAGGCGGCGCAGAAAGCGCGCCGCGGACAGTCGGAGCTGCCGATGCGCACCGACCCGGCGTTCCTGCGCTTCGCCGTCGACAAGTGCCTCGAGCGCCTCGAGACCGACTACATCGACGTGCTCCAGCTCCACAACGCGAAGATGGAGCACGTGCTCGACCGCGAGCTGTGGGACACGATGCGGCAGCTCAAGCGCGAAGGGAAGATTCGCGCGTGGGGCGCGGCGTTCGGGCCGGCCATCGGTTGGTTGTACGAGGCCGTGGACCTCGTCGAGCGCGAGCCGGACATCGACACGATTCAGATGATCTGGAACGTGCTCGAGCAGCATCCCGGCACGGCGATGATCGAGGCCGCGAAGCAGCACGCGCCGAACTGCTGCTTCAACATCCGCGTGACGCACGCGTCGGGGATGCTCGAGGGCAAATACACCGAGGACACGGTGTTTCCGGAGAACGACCACCGGCGGCATCGCCCGCGGTCGTGGCTCGTCAACGGCATCAAGAAGGTCAAGACGCTCGACTTCCTCGCGAAGCGCATGACGCTGGGCCAGGCGGCGCTCAAGTGGCTGCTCGCCGAGCCGCGCGTCGTGACGACGCTGCCGAACGTCTACGACGACGAGCAGCTGGCCGAGTTCGCGGCGGCGAGCGACGCGCCGGATCTGTCGCGCGCGGATCTGGAGCACGTGGCCGAGCTGGCCGCGATCAACTTCGGCGTCGACGAGCCGCCGATGTCGTACAAGGGAACGATGACGCGTGACGGCGGGGGCGTCGCCTCGCACGCGTCGTGATCCATTTCTGGCACGACCTTCCGCCGGGCCCGCACCCGCCGGAAGAGATCACCGCCGTCATCGAGATCCCGTTCGGCAGCCGCAACAAGTACGAGCTCGACAAGAAGACCGGCATCATCAAGCTGGACCGCGTGCTGTACTCCGCGGTCCACTATCCCGGCGACTACGGTCTCATCCCGCGCACGCTCCACGAGGACGGCGATCCGCTCGACGTGCTCGTGCTGGTGAAGGAGCAGACGTTTCCCGGGTGCATGATCGACGTGCGCCCGCTGGGCGTGCTCCGCATGCGCGACCGCGGCGAACCGGACGACAAGATCCTCGCGGTCGCGTTGAGAGATCCGTACTACGAGGACGTGTTCGACATCGCGGACATTCCGCGGCACGTGTTGACGGAAGTGCAGTACTTCTTTTCGACGTACAAGGATCTCGAGGGGAAGCGGGTGCAGATCGAAGGGTGGGGGAAGAGCGAAGAGGCGATGAAGGTGATCAAGGATTCGATCGCGCGGTACGACGCGGCGTACATGAGGCTCGGACCCTAGGAGAAGGCGCGGGGGATCGCGGCCAACCTGCGGTCAACGTGGCTGCGGCTAGGCCACGTGGTGCGCTCGAAGTCGAGGAACTGATTTCCGACATCAGACAACAGACCAGCTCTCGCCAAGCCGGCACCTTCGTGAGTTCGACGCTTCGCGAGAAGCGTTACTTCACGATCGACCTCACCGCTGTCACGCCTGGTCTGTTGTCAGATGTCCAGACGTCTGTTCCCGAGCTTCGAGCGCACAGCCGAACCTAACGAGCCACTTTGGGCTCAGAGTGGCCGGCACTCTGCTCTGGTGCGCGTGACCAAAGCGCGGCGCTGTGGGACCGAGGATCTACTCGTCGTCCTCGTCGTCGTCGAGCTCGATGAGCGCATCCTCGCGGCGGCGCACGACGACCTTCACTTCGGCCATGAACGCCGTGCCCGTGAGGCGCAGCGTCGGCCCGTGACGCTGCGCTCCTTCGGCGTCCATCTCGTCGGCCTTGCTCACGACGCTGGCCATGATCGCGTGCATCTCGTTGATCACGCGCATCTCCGGCGGCACGATGATCTTGCACGCGGCCCAGAAAGAGCGCACGTGAAACTCCGCGCCACCCGGCGGCATCACGGCGCTGTGTCAGGTCGATCTTCGTGTCGGCCATCAGGGAGACGACGTCCAGGCGCGGCGGCACGAGCCAGCGGCCCGTCCGCTTCGACTCGCTCATCACCGCGAGGAGGCGTGAACTCGGCGCCGGGAGATTCGACGTCCCGTAGTCGGCCCGCGCGTTCGATCATCGGCGCGGACGACGGCCGCGCCGTCGCCGGGAGCTGCGAAACGCGAAGGTCGGACGTGATCGCGTCCAGCTCGGAGACGCTCGCCGCCTTGTAGACCTGCTCGATCCGTCGCTCGAGCTCGTCGAGCGACAGATCGTCGTTGGCGAAGTGCTGCGAGAGCTCGCTGATCTTCTGCTCGCGGGCGCGCGACAGCGTGGAGAGCGGAGCGTCGGCCATGCGACAAAGATACGAGTCGCGACCCGCGACCCGCGCTCAGGCCGCGGGGCGCCGCCGGTCGTCGGCGTCGCGCAGGAACAGCCGGTCGTAGAGCAGCGCCGCCACGATCCCGCCGAGGAGCGGGCCGACCCAGTACGCCGTTTGCCCCTCGAAGACGTGCGTGACCACCGCGGGCCCGAACGAGCGGGCCGGGTTCATCGACCCGCCGGTGAGCGGGCCGATGGCGAGGATGTCGGCCGCGATGGTGAGACCGATCGCCATGCCCCCGAGCTTGGGCCCGCGCGGGTCGACCGCGGTGCCGAAGACGACGAAGACGAGGAAGAACGTCGCGATCGCCTCGAGTCCGATGGCCTGCAACAGCGTCGTGTCGGCCGAGATGCGCTGGCCGCCGAGCAGCGTCACGCTGCGCGACGGCCGCGGGCATGAGCGCCTTGAGCATGTACGCCGCGATGATCGCGCCGAGGAACTGCGCGATCCAGTGAATCACGGCCATCATCGGGTCGATGCGGCGCGTGACGAGAAATCCCGTCGTGACGGCGGGATTCGAGATGCCCGCCCGAGATGGTCATCGTCGCGCTGACCAGGAGCGCCAGGATGAGGCCGTGGGCGAGCGCCACGCTCAGCACGGTCGCCTGCGACTGGACCAGCGGGCTCGTGATGATGGTGGCGCCGCCGACGAACACGAGCGCGAACGTCCCGACGAATTCGGCCACGAAATGCCGCCAGGTATCTCTCATTTGTCGTTCCGAGCTGAGGGTGCGGGAGGAATCACGACGCCGCGGCCTCGGGGCCGCGGCGCTGTAACTATACCATCATCCGGTCTCGCCCGCCCCTCAGTCGGCGCGCTTCAGCACCAATGCGGCGTTGATGCCGCCGAAGCCGAACGAGTTGCTCAGGATGTAGTCGACGCGAGATTCGCGGCCCACGCCCGGGATGTAATCGAGGTCGCAGCCGTCGTCCGGGTCCTCGAGGTTGAGCGTCGGCGGCAGCCACTCGCGCTCGAGCGCCATCGCGCAGATCGCCGCCTCCATCGCGCCCGACGCGCCGAGCGCGTGGCCGTAGTACGCCTTGGTGCTGCTGACCTGGAGCTTGGCCGCGTGGTCGCCGAACACGCTCTTGATCGCGCGCGTCTCGGTCGGATCGTTGAGCGGCGTGCTGCTGCCGTGCGCGTTGACGTACTGGATTTCGTGCGGCTCGACGCGGGCGTCCTTGAGCGCGTCGCGCATGGCGCGCGCGGCCTGCGATCCGTCGGGCCGCGGCGCGGTCATGTGGTGCGCGTCGTTGCAGAACGCATAGCCGCACACTTCGGCGTAGATCTGCGCGCCGCGGGACTTGGCGCGCTCGTATTCCTCGAGGACGAGCACGGCGGCGCCCTCGCCCATCACGAATCCGTCGCGGTCGCGATCGAACGGGCGCGACGCGTGCCCCGGATCGTCGTTGCGCGTCGACATGGCGCGAATCAGCGCGAACGCGCCGAAGCACAGCTGGTTGAGCGGCGCCTCGACGCCGCCGCAGATCATCACGTCCGCGTAGTCGTCGCGAATCTGCCGGAACCCTTCGCCGATCCCCATCGTGCCCGACGCGCAGCTCATCGCGTTGGTGCTGTTCGGTCCCTGCGCGCCGAACTCGATCGCGACGTTGCAGCTCGCCGCGCCGGCGAAGACGTTCGTCGCCAGCGAGACCGCGACGTTCTTGATTCCCTGCGTGAGGAACACGCCGAACTGCTCCTCGGCGAACCCGACGCCGCCCAGCGCGCTTCCCATCATCGAGCCGACGCGCTCGCGGTCCTCGACCGCCATGTCGAGGCGCGCGTCCTCGATGGCGAGCCGCGAGCACGCGACGGTGAATTGGCCGAAGCGGTCGAGGCGCTTGACCTTTCGCTCCTCGATGAAATCGCTCGGGTGAAAATCGATCTCGGCGGCGATCTGGCTGCGGTAGATCGATGCGTCGAAGCGCGTGACGGGACGCACGGCCGAGCGGCGAGCCAGCAGGCCCTCCCACATGGCGTCGCGCGTGATGCCGATCGGCGTCAGCGCGCCGATTCCGGTGATCGCTACTCGTCGACGATCAGCCACCCGATACCTCGCTCGAAGAAACGACGCCGGACGCGGAGTCGGCGCCACGTTCGGCCGCGCGCCCGAGTCCGGCAAGAGTGCGCGACGCGATGCCGTGCACGAATACCGGCCCGATGACTCCATGGGCCGCGATGCCACCAATCACCGGCCACGCGGGCCCGTTCCACACGTGTACGATGCGGACGAGCGTGCCGGCTTCATGTGGGTCGAAGGTCCACTCGACTTCCATGCCCGCCGTGATGCCACGAACGTGCCGAAAGCGAATCGAGCCTCGAGCCGTGCTCGACGGTGCGCTCACGGCCATGAGCGACGTCCACCACGTGGGCCAGTCCACGGGCCCGAACGGCCGGTTCGCCGACATCTCGACGGTCCCGCCGCCATCGCGGCGCCGTTCGAGAAAGCGAACGTAACCGGTAGTGCGGCAAGTGGGCCGGCCAGCGTTCGACGTCGGCCGCAAGCGAGAAGATTCGAGCGGCCGGCGCGCGCACGACGAGCTCGTCGACCGTCTCGAGCGAGCGGTCGGTCGGCATCGGGCCGAGGTCGAGCGGGCTCGTTCACGACGCGCTCGCCGTTTCGGAGCGCGTCCAGCGCGCCGTGAGCCGAAAGCCGAGCCGGCGGCTGACTCGCGGTGAAGCGCCGGTCGCCGCGTTCACGTGACGGCGGAGCTCGCCGGCGGTGAAGCCGCGGAGCACCGACACGACGCCGTCGTGCCGCGTGATCGGATGAAAGCGCAGCGGAAACGAAACGAGCCAGAAGCCCGCCGCGGCGAGCCAGCTCCGGCGCAGATCGCACACGATGACCGCGCGTCGCGACACGCGGTGCAGCTCGCGCAGCAGGCGCTCGATGTCCGCGTCGGTGAAGTGGTGGAGCAGCTGCGAGCACATCGCGACGTCGACGCTCCCGTCGCGGAAGGGAAGCGCGAGCGCGTCCGCGCAGACCATGCCGGTCGTAGAACCGCGCGCCGCGGCCAGCAGCGAGATCGCTCCGTCGACGCCGATCGTCGTCAGAGCGCCGCCCGACTTGCGAACGTCGCGCGCCGCTTCGGCCAGGATGTCCGCCAGCCCCGTGCCGACGTCGAGGAGGATCATGTTGTCGCGCGGCGCGATGACGGCGCGGAGCTCCGCGAGCGCGGCGCGCAGACCGCCGAGCCACACGTTCGAACGACGGATGTCGTCCTGCGCGCGGTGGCGGTCGTCTGCGTCTACGCGCGGGTCGTCGAGAAGCTCGACGCCGCGACGCCTGGCCGGCGTCAGCACGAAGCGCGACCTCGCGTCGTCGCGGTCATCGCTCGAGTTGGGCGTATCCGCCGCGATAGTAGAGCAGCGGATGCCCGTGCAGCGCCTCGGCCCGGTCGAGACGCGCGATGCACACGGTGTGGTCGCCCGCCTCGATGCGTTGGATGATGGTGCACTCGAGGTGCGCGAGCGCGTCGTCGAGCAGGACGACCCCGTGTTCGCCGCGTGAATACGCTATCCCGTCGAAGCGCTGCTCGTTCTCGTCGGCGAACCGCCGCGACCAGGCCTCCTGATTCGATGCCAGAATGCTGATGCCGCACGCCGGCGGCGGATCGCTCGCGAGCAGGCCGTGCATCGACGCGGCGTGGTCGACGCAGAACAGGACGAGCGGCGGCTCGAGGCTGAGCGAGCTGAAGGCGCTCACCGTCATCCCGTGGTCGGCGCCCGACGCGTCGCGCGCCGTGAGAATCGTGACCCCGGAGGCGAAGCGACCGAGGACGCTGCGAAATGTGTCCGAGTCCATCCGTTCAACCGACGAAGACCTTCCAAACATACGACCATCGGACGACCTCGCTCGCCGGCACGAAGTTCCCCGTCACGCCGATCAGCAGATCGGCGAGGTCCTTGCGCGCCGACAGGCGTTTGGCCGCCCGGTTGATGAGCGGCGGCCAGCCGACGACCGCGCCGATCACCCGTTCGACGATCCACTTGCCGCCGAACTCCTTCCGCCGCGCGCGATCGTACGCGCGGAGCGCCTCTTCGCCGCCGTCGCGCGCGCCGAGCGCCTTCGACGAGAGCGTCGGACAGCAACTCGCCGCCGCGCAGCGCCGCGTAAATGCCTTCGCCGGTGAACGGATCGAAGAAATCGGCCGCGTCGCCGACCAACGCGGCACCCGGCGCCCAGGCACGGCGGCTATTCGAGCCGAACGGCCCCGTGACGACGACGGGCGACACGCGCTCGGCGCCCGAGAATCGCGCCGCGAGATGAGGATGCGCCCGGAGCCACGCCTCGAGGAACGCGGTGCGATCCGCGCGAGATGCTCTCGCGCGCGCGACGCGGGAACCACAAGCGCCACCGTCGTCGCTCCGTGTCCGACGTCGGCGATGCCGACGTACCCGTCGCGCTCGACGTGCATCTCACCCTGCTCGCCCACGTCTCGCACGCCGACGTAGTGTGTCACCAAGGCGAGCCGGCGCGGCCAGCGCGTCGTCCTCGCGAGGCCGAGTCGCCGCGCGACGACGGAGCGAAGCCCGTCGGCGCCGATCGTGAACCGCGCGCGAATCGGCTCGCCGTCGGCTTGTTTCGCGCCCGTCACCCGACCCGACGAATCGCGGACGAGATCCGTGATTCGCACGCCCTCGGCGACACGGGCGCCGGCCGATCGAGCGCAGTCGAACAGAATCTCGTCGAGCACTTCGCGACGCACCGACAGTCCCCGGTCGGCGTACGCGCGGAACCCGTGCTGCGCCACGAAGTCGCCCGCGATGACGAGGCCGTTCGGCGCGCGGACGCGCACCCCCGACAGCGCCGCGGCTCCCGAGCACTTGACGCGCTCGAGCGCGCCCATCGCGTCGAGCACGCGCGACGCCTCGGGGCTGAGGTACTCGGCGCACGGCTTTGGCCGCGGGAATCGGGCGCGGTCGACGAGCAGCACGTCAACGCCGCGCCGCGCCAGAGCGACGGCGAGCGACGACCCCGCGGGACCGCCTCCGACGACGAGGACGTCCGCGTTCATCGCGGAGCGGGCGAAAACCGCCATGAAGATCGCCGTGGCGGCCGCGCCGCCCAGGATTCCGCTGAACAGATTCACCATGTCGTTGTCCAATCCGCTCACCCCGCCCGCTGCGCGCGTCGATGAACCGCAATCGTGTCGCACACGCTCCGTTGCTACACCGCACGCGTCGCACCACCGCCGAGCCTGCACCGTCGCGCCGAGGAGCGAGTCGGCGAGCGCACCGACGACCCCGCCCGCCACCGCGGACAGTGCAGCCAGGCGCGTCCACCCGATCGCGATCGAAACCGCGGCCACGAACAGCGCTCCGGCCAAGGCGCCCAGACTTCCAATCACCGTGACCCCGCCGGACGTTCCCGCCGGCACCGGACGCCGGGAGAGAATCGAGCGCGGCTCGCCGCCAAACCGCGTCCCGATCTCGGTGGCCCACGTGTCCGCGGCCGAGGCAGCGAGCGCTCCGGCGCCGAGCGCCGTCCACCAGAGGCCGGGTTGGATCAGCATGCCGAGCACCGCCACGCCGAACACCCCGCCGTTGGCGAGCACCTGCCTCGCGTCGCGCTGACCGCCCTTTGCCACGATGGAACCGGTCAACCGCTCCTTCTCGGTCGGCGCCGAACCGTGACAGGGCGCTGGACGCCGCGAAGTAGGCGATGAGAAGGATCGCCCACGGATAGCCGGCGGCGGCGGTGATCGTACCCAGACCTGTCGCGGCGACGGCGCCGCTTCTGGAGAGTGACCGCGTCGCTCGCGCAAGGGTCGCGATGATTGCGGCAACCAGCAAGTCCGACCGCGGCGCGCGCGGCCATCAGCGTGCGTCTTGAAGGGGCAACGACGCGCGGCTAGCTTCGCTTTTCATCCCCGCTTTTCGACCGACAACGAGGCTCATGCTCGCCACTGTTGATGCCCTGTTCCCATTGAGTCTTCTGGAAGCGGTCCGGAACGTCGACACGCCGATGGATCTTCTCGACACGGAATACGTCGACGAGCTTCGCAACAAACGCTTCGGCCTGAGCGACACGGTCTACACGCAGATCAAACGTCACACCGAGGCGGTGCGAAAGGGGCAGCGCACCGGCTCCGACGAGGTCATCGGGCTCGCCAAACTGATCGGCCGGCGGCCGGACGCCGAGGCGGTGTTTCGCGCCGCGGGCCGGTACACGGCGCGACAGTCCTATCAAACCATTTCGTCGCTCAACCGCAGCTTGATGCGGCTTTCTGCCGGCGGCCCTCGCGAGGCCGCTGGCTTTCCGCTACGCGAAGAAAATCGCCGCGCGGTACCTCGGCGGCAACGTACGGCGGGTCGGCGCCTTTCTGATGGTCGACGTGCCGCGCCCGATCACGCTCGGCACCGCGCCGGGGAGCATCGGGTGCACGTACTACGAGTCATCGCTGCGCGAGCTTGCTCCAGCGCCTGATCGGAAGCATCGGCGCGGTGGAGCACGTCCGCTGCGCCGCCCGCGGCGAAGGAACGTGCGAGTGGCGCGCCGACTGGCGCGCGATCGATCGAACCGCGGGGCTCGAGTAGCCGCCGAATGCTCACCACCGACACGCTGTTCGAGCTTCAACGCGCCCTGATCGACGCCAATCTCGACGGCTGGCTCCTGTACGACTTCCGCGGGCTGAATCCGATCGCCGCGGAGCTCATGGGCCTCGAGGGGATGACGACGCGGCGAGCGTTCGCGTTCGTACCGGCGCGCGGACTTCCGGTCGCGTTCTCGCACGCGATCGAACAGGGACCGTGGCATCGCTGGCCGGCGGAGTGGCCGCGAGAGATCTACGCGTCGTGGCGAACCCTCGAGTCGCTGCTCGCGAAGTACGTCGGCGGCAAGCGCGTGGCCATGGAGTACTCGGCCGGCGACGCGGTTCCGTATCTCGACCGCGTGCCGGCCGGCGTGATCGAGATGGTCCGCGCGTCGGGCGCGACGGTCGTGTCGTCGGGCGAGCTCGTGACGCGCTTCTACGCGGCGTGGAGCGTGGACAACATCGCGTCGCACGAGCGCGCGGCCGAGGTGATCGCCGGCATCGCGCGGAAGGCGATGGCATTCGCCGGCGAGCGCGCGCGAACCGCGGAGCCGCTGGCCGAGCACGAGCTCATGGGTTGGATTCAGGACGAGTTTCGTCGCGCCGGTCTCTCGACCGACCACGGCCCGAACGTGTCGGCCGGCGCGAACGCGGCAAACCCGCACTACGAACCGTCGGCGGATTCGCCGCGCGTGATTCGTCCGGGCGAGATCCTGCTCATCGACCTCTGGGCTCGCGAAGACGGCGGCGTCTACGCCGACCAGACCTGGATGGCTTCGGTCGGCAAACCGTCTGCGGAGACGCTCGACATCTGGAACGCCGTGCGCGACGCGCGCGACGCGGCGATCCTGCTCGTCCGCGAGCGAGCCAAGGCCAACGTGCCGACGCGCGGCGCCGAGGTCGACGATGCCGCCCGCCGCGTCATCCAATCGCGCGGATTCGGCGACTACTTCACGCACCGGACCGGCCACTCGATCGACCCGCGGGATCTGCACGGATCGGGACCGCACCTCGACAACCTCGAGACCCGGGAGGAGCGCTTGCTCGTTCCCGGAATCGGCTTCTCGATCGAACCGGGGATTTACATCGCCGGGCAGGTCGGGATGCGAAGCGAGGTCAACGTGTACATCGTGCCGGGCGAGGCCGTCGTGACGCCGCGCGACTACCAGCGGGATCTGCTCATCGTCTGAGCGGAGTGGGCCCGCAGGTCGTGAGCGGTCCGCTCGTTGCGGACTACCCTCTGGGTACCGGCGGGGTCGCCGGGGTCTGCCGACTCATCCAGAGGTTCTCCTGAAGCTGCAACGCGGCGTTCCACTCTTCGCCCTTGGCGCGACGATCGCGGCCTTCGCCGCGTGCTCCAAGGAACCCGCCTCCGCGGCGAGGGGGGGCCACGCGGAGCGCGTCGCGATGGCGACCGACGACCGAACCGGTTTCGAGCTCGCCGCCACCGGCTATCGCCCGTCGGCGCTGCCCACGTCCGGCACGGTGATCGGGGTGGTCGATCCGACGGCGCTGCCGGCGATCGATGATTCCACGCACGAGTGCGAAACGGGGAGGAAGACGCCGCCACACTCGCGGGCCGCGCTCGTCTGGATCGCGGGGCTCGACTCGGGCAAGGCGCTGCCGATCGAGAAGCGTGCTGATCTGGGCAGCGAGGATTGCGGCCTCGATCCGAGCATCGTCGCGACGACCGTCGGGTCGACGATCAACGTCTACAACGACGACGCGGCGCTACACCGTTTCGTGTTCAAGGGCAAACCGGTCGACAGCGCCATCACGATGCCCTTCTTCAACACGGGGCAGGTCGTCGCCAGCGAGCGACTGACGAAGCGCGTCGGCTTCGTCGACGTCGTCTGCACGCGCCATCCGTGGATGCGCGCCACGATCGCCGTCTTCGATCAGCCGTATTTCGCCGTGACCGACGAGAGCGGGCGCTTCTCGCTCGATTCGGTACCGCCGGGGAGCTACACGCTCATGGTCTGGCGGCCCGACTTGGACAAGCCGATCGAGCGGAAGATCCAGGTCACCGGCCAACACACGACGAACTTGGACATCGGCCCCGAAGGGAGCGAGACCGTCGGCGATCAGACCGCGGCCGGGGACATCCCGAGCGACGAGGCGGTCCACGACCATCGCCGCGAAGAGCAGGGCGAGGTAGAGCAGCGAATACTTGTAGAGCCGCCACGCCGGCGCGCTCCATTCGGTCGCGCGCATGACGCGCAGGACCTCGACGATGAATTTCGCGCCGAGCGCCGAGGCGGCGACCAGATAGACGACGCCGAGCGCTCCGAACGCCACCGGCAGCAGCGTGAGCGGCAGCAGCACGAGCGTGTACCAGAACATCTGGCGCTTCGTTTCGCGCTCGCCCCAGACGAGCGGCGCCATCGGGACGTGGGCCCGGTCGTAGTCGCGCTGCTTGAGCAGCGCGAGCGCCCAGAAGTGCGGCGGCGTCCAGTAGAACACGATCAGGAACAGATAGACGGCGAGCAGATCGATCCGATTCGTCACGGCGGCCCAGCCCACGAGCGGCGGAAACGCGCCCGCGGCGCCGCCGATCACGATGTTCTGCGGCGTGCTGCGCTTGAGCCACCGCGTGTAGATGAACACGTAGAAGTAGAATCCGGCGAGCGCGAGCGCGGCCGTCAACACGTTCGCGGCGTAGGCGAGCAGCCACGTCGCGGCGGTGGACAGCAGCACGCCGAACGCGAGCACCTGTCGGGGATGCATCCGTCCGCTGGGAATCGGGCGCAGTCGCGTGCGGGCCATGCGATCGTCGATGTCGCGATCGATGTACATGTTCACCGCGTTGGCGCCGCCGGCCATGAGATATCCGCCCGCGAACACCGCGAGCACGAGCGTCCACGCCGGACGTCCGGCGACGAACATCGGCGCGATCGTCGTCACGAGAAGCAGCGAGATGATCCTCGGCTTCGTGAGCGCGACGAGGTCGCGCCAGATCGAGCGCGCGCCGCCGATGGCGACGGCGTCCGTCATCGTTCGGTGGCCGGAACGGGCGGCATGCGACCGCTGAAGCTCCGCGCGGCGTCGACCGGCACGCCGGCCGCCGCCGGCGCGGTTCGGCGCGCGAGATACGCGAGGAGGAAACAGCTCAGCCAGATGCCGATGCCGGTCGCCTCGTGAAGCGAACGGAGCACAGCGGGCAACGTGAGCAGAATCATCGTCGACGCGAGGACCAACTGAAGCACGACCATGCCGAGCGCGATCGCCGCGGTGCGCACGACGATCGGCGCTTCTTCCGCGCGGCGACGGCGCAGCATCGCGACGACGCCGATCAGATGCAGAAGCAGCAGAACGGCGATCGTGCGGTGCGTCATCTGCACGGCCGCGGCGGCGGCGTCGACGGCTGGATTGCGTCCGCAGAGCGGAACGGTCGTGCACGCGACCGAAGCGCCGGGAATCTTCGCCGTCAACCCGCCGAGCGCGACGGCGAAGAGCGCGAGAATCGCCGCGGCACGCCCCGATCTCGCGGCGCGCGACGTCCCTCGCTGACGTTCGGCGCTCGCGCCGCCGAGGGCGCCGCTGCGCACGGCCGTCGTCGCGACCATGGCGAGCACCGTCATCGCGACGAGCCAGTGCGCGACGGTCGCCCAGGGCGCGTTGCCGAATTTCACGGTCACGCCGCCCAACGCGGCGGCGAACAACACGGCGCCGAGCGCGCCGGTCGCCGAGCGAAGCACGCCGCCGCGCCCGCCGACTCCGGCCTCGCGACGATGGCGAAGCGCGGCCGCCGCCATGAGCGTCACCGTCGCGACGAGAATCGACGCGAGATATCGGTGCGTGACCTCGACGATGAGATCCGGCCGGCTGAATGGCGGGAACCAGTAGCCGTAGCACTTCGGCCAGTTGTTGCCGCAGCCCATGCCGGAGCCGGAGATGCGAACGATGCCGCCGAACACGAGGTGCAGACACGCCGTGCCGAGGGCGAGCAGCGAGAGCCGACGGACGGTCTTCATCTGACGGACATCGATTCGACGACCGCCGTGCGGCCGGGCCGTGCATGGCGTGCCACGTGGCGACGAACAGGAGCGCGAGCGCGATCCCCGGGACCACCGCCCAACACACCTCGAGGGCGCGCCGCGCCAGCGACGCCGGTTCATCGGCGCTCGGCGCCTGCGACGGAGAGACGAGCGAAGATCGAACGATCGCCGCCTGAGCGACGACACAACACGCGACGGCGATCCAGAAAATCCCGTCAGCGAAACGAGTGACCATGCGGGGAGGGATGGGCGAGAGAATCTGTAGCCATCCAAAGCTAGCGCGCCGGACGCTCCCGTTGGAGCGCCGGCGCGCGGCCACCGCTTCGATTGTGTCGCTCAGGTCTTGTGACTGATCGAGTAGACGTAAGCGGCGACGGACTTCACCTGGTCCGGCGTGAGCTGTGCGCCGCCCATCGGGAGCATCGGGGCGGAATAAGGCGGCGTCGGCTGGGGCATGCCGGTCGTCACGCGCTTCTGAATGAAGTCGTAGCTGCCGTCGCCGGTGAGCCACTGCTGCTTGTTGGCGAGCGGCGGCGCGAGCGGAGTTCCCGCGGCATCGGGCCCGTGGCACGTCTGACAGAGACCGCCCGCCTTGAGCCCGTGGAAGATGCTGTCGCCCTCGGCGAGCATCGCGAGCGTCGCACCCGCTGGAGCGACTCCCGGCGCCGGCGCCGGAAGCCCCGCCGGCATCCCACCCGTCGCGGCCGTCGCGCCGGCAGCGCCGGGCGGAGCCGCGGTCGCGGATTCTCCTCCGGCCTTCTTCTCGCCGCCGCCGCATGCGACGGCGAACGCAGCAACGATTCCGACGAAAGCAACAGCGCGCAAATCGATCCGTGCCGAGCTCCGACTGCCGTTCCGGGTTTTCATGTAGTCCTCGATCACGTGTGTAGTGTGGGGCGACCAAAGTCCGTTGCATTCGTCATGCCGATGGACCGGCTCGTCTGCGTCGCCTCGCCCGCGCGCTCCACCGGCGCTACCATATGGAATGTCCGACGCCCGATCCGCCGCTCCAGCCGCGCCTGCGCCCCCGCGGAGCTTCCGCGCCGTCTCGGCCTGTGGAGCGCCATCGCCGTCGTCGTCGGCATCACGATCGGCTCGGGGATCTTCCGAACGCCGGCGAGCGTCACGAATCGATTGCCTGGCCCGCTTCCGCTCTTCGGCGTCTGGATCGCGGGCGGAATCGTCGCGCTGTGCGGCGCGCTCACGCTGGCCGAGGTCGCCGGCGCGTTTCCCGAGACGGGCGGCATCTTCGTCTTCATTCGCAACGCGTGGGGACGTCTGCCGGCGTTCCTCTTCGGCTGGGCCGAGCTGGCGATCATTCGCGCCGCGGCGCTCGGCGCGATCGCGACGACCTTCGCCGAATACCTGTTGAGAGTGCTCGGATTCAATCCGAGCCTCGCGCCGTACGACGGCTGGGTCCACTACGTGGCGGCGCTCGCCATCGCCGTCATCGCCGCGCTGAACTACGCCGGCGTGCGGTGGGGTTCGCTGCTCCAGAACATCACGACGGTCGCGAAGTACTTCGGTCTGCTGTTCATCGTGATCGTCGCGATCGCGATCGGGATTCCGAAGACCGGCGGCCATTTCACCCCGGCGTTCCCCGCGGGAAGCTTCTCGATCGCGCCGTTCGGACTGGCGCTCGTGTCGGTGCTGTGGGCGTACGACGGGTGGGCCGACCTCGCGTTCATCTCCGGCGAGGTGAAGGACCCGGAGAAGAACCTTCCGAGAGCGCTGATCCTCGGCACGATGCGCGGTGGTCGTCGTGTACATGCTCGCCAACATCGCGTACCTCGGCGTGATGTCGGTCGACGAGATTCGGCACTCGAAGCTCGTCGCGGCCGACGTCGCGCAGCGGGTCGTCGGGCCGGCGGGCGTGACGTTCGTGTCGATCACCGTGATGCTCTCGACGCTCGGCACGCTCAACGGGTCGATCCTCACGAATCCGCGCGTGTTTTTCGCGATGGCGGCGGACCGTCTTCTGTTCAAGAAGATCGCGGCCGTGCATCCGCGCTACGAGACGCCGTATGTGGCGATCACGCTCGCGGCGGTGCTCGGCATCATTTTCGTGTTGATGCGGACGTTCGAGCAGCTCGCCGACACGTTCGTCACGGCGATTCTGCCGTTTTACGCGTCTGGGCGTGGCGTCGATCTTCGCGTTCCGCCGGCGCGCCGGGTACAAGCCGGCGTTTCGCGCGCCGCTCTATCCGTTCGCGCCGATTCTCTTCGTGCTGGCGACGATCTACCTGCTCGCCAACGCGCTGATCGACCCGAGCAGCCGCTGGCCGACGCTCGCGGTCTTCGGCGTCATCCTGCTCGGCATTCCGGTGTACTACGCGACGGTGGGGCGGCCGCCGCGCGCCGCGCTCGAGTCGTCGCGGGCGCCGTCGCCGGGAGACTGACTAGAAGATCTTCAGGTTGATGTACTTCTTGGGATTCTTCTTGAAGTCCGCGACGAGCGAATCGATCGTCTGCGAGCAGGTGCCGGGCGTCGGTGTACATGAGCGAGTCGGTCATGAGCTTCTGCACCGTGCCGTTCCCGTTCTCCATCTTGTCGACGAAAACGCGGAGCTGAGTCGTCGACGAATCGAGCTGCGACGAGATCCGCGCGAGGTTCTCGCTCGTCGTCTTCACGTTCGACAGCGTCGCCGCGATCTTCGCGGAGTCGACCACGCTCGCGGCCTTGCCCATGATGCTGTCGAAGTGGCTCGCCGTGCCGCGGAAGGATTCCAACGTCGCCGTGATGTTCCTGTTCTGCTGCGCGGCGACGCTCTGCAGCTGGGCCGAGAGCGCCGTGGCGGACACGATGACCTTGTGCATGTCCTTGAGCGTGCCGGCTTCGACCAGCTCCGTCTGCAGCGAGCGCGAGAGGAGCGAGATCGTCTGGCCGATCGTGTCCATGCGCGTCAGGATCTGATTGAAATCCGCCGCGGGCGGGCCCGGGGGCACGGTGTCGCCCGACGCGTACGACGCCGACGTCAGGGGCATCGGGCGGCGTGAGCGCGATCGCCACGTCGCCGAAGATGCCGACGGGCTTCACGGCCGCGTTCGAGCCCTTGGGGATCGAGTACTGGTCGTTGATCTGCAGCATCACGTCGAGGTAGCCGTCGCGGCGCAGCGTGACGTCGCCGACGTATCCGACGTTCACGCCGGCCAGCAGCACCGGCTGGCCCTGCTTGAGATTCTGTCCCCAGGCGAAGCGCGTGTACAGCGGATAGCCCGACCGCAAACCACCACGCACGAGCCAGAGCGTCCCGAGGAGAGGACGATGACCGCGACCGTGATGAGAATGCCGACGGTGACTTCGTCGCGACGCTTCATGTCTGGAGGAAGGGAGCCAGCACGCCCGCCGTGAGTGCGTCGAGCACGAGAATCGTCACCGACGTGATGACGACCGCTCGCGCCGTCGACCGCCCGACGCCCTCGGCGCCAGCCTCGGAAATGTAACCCTCATAGGCGCAGACCAAGGCGATCGCCGCGCCGAACATCGTCGCCTTGAGCAGACTGTAGACCACCTGGAACGTCCCGAAGCCGAGCCGCAGCCCGGTGATGAAGTCGGTGGCCGGGACATCGGTAAAATGGACCGAAACGACGTACGCACTTGTAAGGCCGACGCTGTCGGCGAAGACCACCAGCGTCGGCAGCATCAGGATCGCGGCCAACAGCCGCGGCACGATCAGGAACGCGACCGGATCGTAGGCGAGCGTCTCGAGCGCGTCGATCTGCTCGGTGACGCGCATCGTTCCGATCTCGGCGGCCATGCGCCCGCCGACGCGCCCGGTGAGCACGAGCCCCGTGAGCAGCGGTCCCAGCTCGAGCACGATCATGAGCCGGCTGGCGAGTCCGATGATCGACAGCTCGACGCCGGGAAAGAGCTGGTACCGCGTTTGTAGGGCGATGACGCCGCCGATGAACGCGGCGACGATCACGGTGAGCGGCACCGAGTCGACGCCGATGTTCTTCATCTGGCGGATCGTCTCGGGCACGTAGGTCGCGGGATCGCCGAACCCGCGCGCGATGTCGCGCAGGAAATACGTGCGCTGGCCGATGTCGCGGAACACGTTGATCCAGTAGCGCGTGACGCGCCGGAAAAACCGGATCGACGCGCGTTGAACGACCGGGTAGGCCTGGGTTTCTCGACTGATCGACTGCGACGGGCGCGGACCCCGTCAAGTCCGTACCCGCGCCAGCAGGACGAGACCGACGACGCCGAACATCGCGCCGGGAATCCACGCGGCGAGGTCGGGCGGGATGACGCCCTTCGCGCCGATCGCGCGCGTCAGCTGGATCATGAGGAGAAAGATCATCGTCGTTGCAAGGCTCACGGCGATGCCGTAGGCCGAGCCGCCCCGCTGCGTGCTGGTGGCGAGCGGAGCGCCGAAGAGCGCGATGATGATGCACGTCGCCGGGATGGCGATCTTGAGCGCCCGCTCCACGCGCAGCACGTTGGCGTCGCCGCCCGAGCGCTCCAGCGCCGTGATGAAGCGCGTGAGCTCCTCGTAGCGCATGTCCTGCGCTTCGCGCGGCTTCGCCATCATGTCGCCGGGCTGCTCCTTGAAGCGGGCGTCGCGCGCCGACGCGAACGAGATCGCGAAGTTGGACTGCCGGTCGCTCACCACCTGCAGGTGCCCGTGACGCAGCGTCCAGCCGCCGCGGCGCGCGTCGAACGAGGCCGAGTCGGCGGTCAAGACGTACGTCGGGTACGCCGGCCCCTGGCCCTTCCGCTCGATCTGCAGCTGGCGGATCCGTCCCGAATCGGTGCGCAGCTCGTACGCCTTGTAGACTCGGCCGTACTCGCTGGCGAACGCGAAGTTGAACCGGCTCGTGCCGACCTGCGCCTTGTCCTCCTGGAGGAGCCGGCTCCGTCGCTGGTTCGTGATCGGGACGACCTCGCCGAGCCCGAGGTCGAGCACCGACGCGAACATCGCGCCGAACAGGATCGGGACGATGAGCCGGTGGAAGCTCATGCCCGACGCCTTGGCCGCCGTCACCTCCGAGTGCCGCGTGAACCCGCCGATCGAGAACACGGTGGCGAACAACACGGCCGCCGGCAGCACCAGAAACATCGAATCAGGAATCCAGAACAGATAGCTGAGCGCGATGTCGGCCGCCGGAATGCGCCGGTCGAGATAGTTCTGGACGTGATCGGTCAGATCCATGATCACGAGCAGGAACGGAAATCCGAGCGCCGTGATCGAGAAGATCCGCCAGAACTCGGTGAAGACGTAGCGGTCGAGCGGCCGGAAGATGCGCATGGCTACTTGCCTCCGCCCTTTCGGCGCTGCTCGAGCCAGAAGCGGAACGAGTCGACCATCTCGGCGAGGTTGCCGCCGCGCGCCGTGGCCGTCTCGTGGCCCATGCGCGCGATGAGCGCGATGCCGATGAGCGCGAAGATGATGTTGCCCGCCCACATCGCCCAGAACGGCGAGATGATGTTGTGGTTGGCGAGCGCCTCACCCGACGTGAGCCCGATATAGTACACGGAAAAGATCAGGAAGCTGGCGATCAGGACGAGCCCCACGCCGCCGCGCGGAAATCGCAGCGAGATCGGCGCGCCGACGAGCACGAGCACGATGCAGGCCGCGGCGAGCGAGAACTTCTTCTGGATCTCGATCGCGTAGCGATTCCGCCAGTGCCGCGCGTCGTCGAGGCGTATCTTGGCGTCGGCCGTTTCGCTCGTGATCAGAGTCTTGAGATCGTCTCCGGTGGCCGCGCCCGGCGGACGGGGGCGATCGCGCCGCGCGCCGCCGCGTTCGGGCCCGCCGGCGGAATCGTCGCCGGCGAAACAGCGGCGCCGCGCCCGGCGCCGGCGCCGGCGAATTGGGACGAACGACCGGCGCCGGCATCGGCGGCCGGCCGGCGATCGGCGGCGATCCCGCGGCGGGAACGGTCACCGCGGACGTCTCCGGGATGAAGGCGCCGGCGGGGATCTGATTCCGCGCGACTTTCTTGAAGACGCTGCCGATCATCACCATCACCGAATCCGATTTCACGAGCGGCTTGCCCGCGGCCTTCTTCGCCGTGTCCGGCTTCTGCTTCGTCGTGTCCTGGTGCTTGCGTCGTGTCCTGATGATGCGTCGTGTCCTGTCGGATCGGCGCGCCGCAGGAACATCGCCGGCTCGGCGGCCTCCGCGCGCTTGGGCTCGAGCGGGTTGCCGATGTGGAGCTTGTTCGTGATGAAGTTGCAGTAGAGCGCGCCGATCCCGCCGGCCTTGGGAATGGGCTTGCGCTTTGGCTCCGGGCGGCTGTCCCCGCGGTCCTTCATGATGCGCCAAACGGCGAGCATGCTGTCGCTGTACGCGTTCTGCAGCGAGATGTTGCGCTTCTCGTACTCCGCCTGCATCTCGCACACCGACATCTCGCGGTCGCCCTTCGACGTGGTGTCGGCGTCGATCGTCTTGAACACGTTCGCGACGTCCTTCACGCGCATCTCGTCCTGCTTGTAGTAGATGCGGTTGAGCTGCCCCGGCTGGTTCGACGGCGCGGACATCATCATGCCGTCGTACAGGTGCAGGATCAGATCCGTCTTGTTGCTGGCGAACGACAGCGTCCCGTGGTCGGCGAAGATCGTTTTGCGCTTGGTCGGGTCGTACACGTCGTAGATCGTGATGTCGCGCATCTGCCCGGACTGGTCGCGGTCGATGTAGCCGGCGCGCAGATAGAGCTGGCCCTCCTTGATCGGATTGATCACCTGCTCCTTGAGGGCGAAGCTCGGCTTCGTGCGCAGGATCGCGAGCTGGAGGGTCGCCAGCTCGTGGTTCGCGCTCGAGAGCACCTGGTCGTTGAACCAGAGCATGAAGACGGCGAGGAACGCGGCGGCGACGACCACCGGCCGCATGAGCGACCGCGTGGAGACGCCGCTCGCCTTGAGCGCCGTGATCTCGTTCTCCGACGCCAGGCGGCTGAAGGCGAACAGCACGGCCACCAGCACGGACATCGGCAGCGTCAGCGCGACCGTCAGCGGGATCGACAGGACGAAGAACTCGAGGATTATCTGCCACGACAGCCCGCGCCCGACCAGGTCGCCGAACTTTCGCGCGATGAACTGGAGCAGCATGAACGACGTGAGCGCCGACAGGGCGAAAAAGAACGGCCCCACGTGTTCCTTCAGGACGTACCGGCTGATTTTCTTCACGTTTTCATTGGGCGGGCGCGATCAGTCGTCTGCTGCGGAACTTCAAGTACTCCACAGGGTTGTACGGCCGTGGCCGGCCTGTATATTCCACCCACCGCCAGCTCGAATTCAAGGCTTCCTCGAGACGTGACCGCCGGCGTCCCGAGAGCGAACGGAGCAGGACCACGACACGAGCCGTTGGCGGCTTCCTACCCCACCGTTAGGGTTTGGTGCGACCCCTGTATTCTGCGACGCGAGCTGTTCTGATCGCGCTCGCCGTTGGACTCGCCTGGGGTCCGCCGGCGAGATCACAGACGCCGCCCATACCCGTCCTGCCCGCTCGGCCGCCGGCAGATACCGACTCCATCCGGCGGCCACCACCACCCGCCGGAACGACGACCATCCCCGGTCTCGAGTTGCCGCTCGAGCTCAATCTTCGCGTCGAGGGCAAGAAGGAGCGCGACCAGAACCTCGTGTGCACGTCGCTCGAGGCGATCCAGACGAGCGCCGTCTCCGGGTGCAACGCCGGCTTCCTGCCTTGGTCGCTCCAACCGACGGTGAGCATCAAGAGCTCCGGGGTCGTCGCCGACCGGTGGCACGTGAACGTCGACTACGACATGCAGCGCGAGTTCGACGCGTCCAACTCGCTGTCGCTGTACTACGAGGGCACCCCGGGGTCGCGATGGCAGCGCGTCGACGTCGGCAACGTGACGTTCACGCCACCGCCGTCGCGATTTCTGTCCGCCAACCTGCCGACGGGAAACTACGGCCTCCAGATCACAAACCAGTTTGGCCCGCTCCGTTTTCAGTCGATCTTCGCGCAACAGAAGGGCAACGTCGGTCAGACGCGCCAGTTCACGATCGGCAGCACCGCGCAGCAGGCGAGCGGCCGCGACATCGACGACTACCAGATCGAACGCCTGCGCTTCTTCTTCACGGTCGATCCCGCGCTCCTCGGCGGCGGGCGTGCGTTCCCGAACATCGACATTCTGAACCACTCGCAGCTCGACGCGCTTCGCCGCTCGCTGCCGGACACGCTGCGTCCCACGCTCGTCAGAATCTACCGTCTCCAGTTCGGCACGCAGCCGCAGAATCCTGGCGGCCCCCGATTCCGCGTGCGCGGCGGCCAGACGAACGGCACCGCGGTGTACGACCTGCTGCGCGAGGGCGTGGACTACACCATCGACCGGTCGCTGCTCTGGTTCGCGCTCGTTCGCCCGCTCAACGAGTCCAACGAGCGGCTCGTCGTCGCCTACAACGTGAAGATCAACGGGCGCGACACCGTTTGGACGACGACCGGCGGAACGCCCGACCTCCAGTTCGTTCCCGGCCGCGACCAAGTCGCCAACCTCGTGATGGACCCGACCGTTGGGCCGACGTCGGCGGCGTTCCGGAACGAGATCCGCTCGGTCTACCGAATCGCCGGAGGCAACCTCGCGCGCGAGACGGCGAAGATCCGGATCGTGACGGGAAGCGGCCGGCTCGAGCATCCGATCGCCGGCTCGGATGCGACGTTCCTCCAGATGTTCGGTCTCGCGCAGTCGGCGAACCCCGCCGAGTTCGACGCCGAGAACCGCCTCTGGCCGCGCCGCAGCGACGCGATCTTCAACCTCGGCGCGGGAGCGGCGGACATCCGCAACGGCCAGTCGCTCGACGCGGCCTACGCGATCCACGACTACTTCCTCGTCTTTCCGTCGCTCCATCCGTTCAGCGCGCGAGACTCCGGCCTCGTCGTGCGGGGCAATCCGACGAACGACGACATCTACACGATTCCCGGGAGAGTACATCTACTCGCCGCAGCACCCGGCATCGCTGTACCGGATGAACGTCCGCTACGAGACGGTGAGCAGCGAGCAAGGCGGCGCGATCACGATCGGCGCGGGCTCGATCCGGCCCGGTTCCGAGCAGGTCGTGATGGACGGGCGGCAACTCGTCCGCGACCTCGACTACCGCGTCGACTACGACCTCGGACGAATCGAGTTCATGCGCCCCGACACGGTGCTCGTGGCGCAGCGGCACGTGGACGTCCGCTACGAGGAAAACGTTTCGTTTGGTTCCGCGCCGACGACGCTCGCCGGATTTCTCTCGGAGCTCCCGGTTTCACACGGCACGCTCGATTTCCTCGCGATCAACCAGTCGCAGAGCACGTCGTTCAATCGCCCCGACCTCGGGCTGCAAGGCAGCTCCACGCTCACGACCGGCGTGACGGGGCGGTTCAACTGGGACCTGCCGGGACTCACGAGCCTCGCCAGCCGGCTGCCGTTCGGCGAATCGAAGGCCGCATCCCATTTTTCCTTCACGCGCCGAGCTCGCGCACAGCAATCCGCAGTTCCTCGCGCGCAACCAGGGCACGGCGTACATCGAGACGTTCGACGCGAACGGCGGCACCTCGATCGCGCTCTCCGACCAGGCGTGGTTGAACAGCAGCCTTCCGGCGTACGGCAATACGCTCGCGTCGCGGTTCGGCGGCACGTTCTTCGATCCCTCGCACGCGGCGACGCTCGTCTGGCAGACGAACGTGCAGAGTCCCGACCGGACGCCGGCTCGCCGTGACGGACAGCGGGATCGATCCGCTGCTGACGTTCGCCGGCAACGGCATCCATCTCGCCGAGCCGGTGCTGTGGCTCACGCTTGCTGCCGCTCGACCAAGTCGGCCGCTACGACGGCGCGTCACGCGAGCTTACAAATGGACGGACAACGGCGTCGCCGCCGCGGGCTCGCGCCGGTTTCGCAGCATTCGAACGGTGCTCAGCTCGGCCGGACTCGATCTCACGCGCGGCGAGTTTCTGCAGTTCTGGACGCTGCTCGACACGTCGGCGTTCGCGCGCGCGTCGAACCCGACGCTGATCTTCGACTTCGGCGACGTCTCCGAGAACGTCGTGCGCTTTTCGCCGGACACGCTCAAGGTCGTCCGGAAACGACACGACGTTCAGCGGAAAGCGTCTCGTCGGCTTCGACAATCCCGTGCCGGCGACGGAGCGCGATCCGTTTTCGCGATCGTTCAACGCCGCGATCAACGACACGGGTCTTCCGGGCGACGTCGCCGACACCATCGTCGCCGTCGACGCGTCCGGAACGCATCGCGCGACGAACGTTCGCGTCTGCCGCGCCGCCCCCGGCGCGCTCGACGTCGTCGGCGATCCGCGCACTGACTGCACGGTCGCCAACAACAAGCTCGACGAAGACGACATCGACATGGACAACGCGCTCAACTTCTCGAGCGCGCAGCGCGAGAGCGAGCGGATCCTGCGATACGTCGTCGACCTGAGCGCGCCGAGCGCCGTCACGCGCGTCGGCGGGCAGTTCACCGACACGCTGTACGTTCGCGGCCAGCCGCAGGCGCGGACGCGCAACTGGGTCCTCGTGCGCGTGCCGTTCAAGACGCCGACCGACTCGCTCAACGACGTGAATCGGCGCAAGCTGCGCGCGCTTCGGCTCACGCTCGTGTCGGCGCAGGTGGACAGGACGCCGAGGTGCCGGTCCAATTGCCGATCGCCGAGCTCCAGGTGGTCGGCGCGCGGTGGCTCGACCGGAGCAATCAGACGCTCACCGGAATCGCGGGCACGAGCCGGGCGGCGGGTTCGTCATCAGCTCATCGATCGGCACGACGGACTCGAGCGCGGCGGTCGTGTACCAGCCGCCTCCGGGGATCGTGAACGAAGCCGCGCAGAAGGGAGCGCAGTTTCAGGGCACGCTCACCAACGACCAACGAGAGCTCGCTCCGAATCCAAACGGGGAACCTGCCGCTCTATCACCGCGCCGAGGCGTTTTTCCGTTTTCCCGCGGGGCCCGAGTACTTCATGGCGTTCCAGCGGCTCAACGTGTGGGGGCGCGGCGTCGGGCACGGCTGGGGCCAGAGCGGCGAGCTTCAGATGTACTTCAAGGTCGGGCGCGACGAGAACAACTTCTACATGTTCCGCGCGCCGGCGAACGAGGGGCAAGACCGCCGCCGCGTGGACGGACTTCGCGATCGACCTGAGCAAGTTCATCGATCTTCGAAAGAAGATTCAGACCGCGTATCTCGCCGGCAGCGCCACGTCGATCGCCTGCACCGGCGTCGACTCGGCGATCATCGTCGCGTCGCCGCTGCCGGTGGGCGTCGTGTCGCGTCGGTTCGCGGCGTGCCAGGACGGCTACATCGTGTACACGCTCGATCCGGCGGTCACGGCGCCGAACCTGAGCGCCGTGCAGGAAGTGGCGGTCGGAATCGTGCGCGTGGCGTCGTCCGCATCTGCCGGCTCGCCGCCGATCAGCCCGACCGACACGCTCGAGCTGTGGGTCGACGACGTGCGGTTGGACGGGCAGCTCAATACCGGCGGCACCGCCGGGTCGATGAGCGCGCACCTCAACATGGGCGACTTCGCCGACTTTCAGGCGACGCTCAGCAATCGCGACCCGAACTTCAGGCAGCTCGGGGAGCAGCCGTCGTTCGAGACGGAGCGCAACATCGACATGAGGGCGACGCTTCGGCTGGAGAAGCTTCTTCCGGCCGGCGCGGGAGTCTCGCTTCCGCTCACCATCTCGAAACTCTCATTGGCCGAAGATCCGTTGTACCTCGAGCAGACCGACATCTCGGGGAAGGGGATTCCCGGACTGCGCAAGCCGCGCAACGACCTCACGACCTACAGCCTGACCGCGCGCCGCACGGCGTCGCTCGGCGGCCCGCTCGCTCCGCTGGTCGACAACCTGTCGCTCAATTCGTCGTACACGACCGGCGTGGATCGCACCGAATTCCAGGACGGAAACCAGAACACGCTCTCGGTGGGGCTCGACTACCTCGTCGCGGGAAGCGCGCCGCTCACGACGTCGTTGCCCGGCTGGGCCGCCGGCGCGCTCGGTGTGTTGCCCGACTTCCTCCAGGCGGGGCCGATCGCCGCGCTGCGGGCGAGTGCGTTCCGCTGGAATCCGACCGAGTTCCGCGTGAGCACGGGATTCGTGCGCGGCAACGATCGCCGAGTGTCGTTCCTCAACCCGACGGGAAGCGTGGCGGACGATCCGAGCGTGAGCACGGCGTCCAGCCGGCTCTGGCGAAACGCGGGCGTGCTGGGATTTCAGCCGACGCCCGGCACGGCGTTTCGCTGGGAGATCCAATCGCTGCGCGACTTCCGCGACTACCGCGACACGACGGGTGAGTCGAATCAACTGCCGCCGATCGTCGTCGGGCCGGGTTTCGAGCGCGAGCGGTCGATGTCGAGCAGCGCGTCGTTCACGCCGTCGTTCTCGTCGTGGTTCCGGCCGCGCGCCGATCTCGGAACGCAGTACGACATGTTGCGCGATCCGAACGTGCGGTCGTTCGCCACGCTGCCGGGAGTGATCGGCGTGGACAGCGTGCTCGCGGTGCACGACTCGCTCGCCGCGCTGGACCGGTCGCTCCCGCGCCGCATGACCGCCGCGCAAACGATTGGAGTGGGAACGACGATCGACGTCGCCCGCGCCTTCGCCGCCTACACGCGCGACTCGAGTCTGGCTGCGACGAATCGGCGCGTCGTTCACGCCCATTGGATGTCTCGTTCACGCGCAGCCTGTTGGGCGACGTCGACGAGGCGACCAGCGCGCCGCCGCTGCCGTTCGAGCTGGCGCTCGGCGGCCCGTCGTCGTTCCGCTTCGTGAATGGCGCCGCGGCGACCGCCGCCGGAGCAGACGGGGACGTGGAACGCCGCGAGCTCGGTGCGTCTCATCGGCGGCGCGGCGATCGACGCGCGGTATCAGCACATCACGACCGCCAACTGGATCGCGCGGCCGGACTCGTCACAGGTCCAGGCGCAGGCGAACGGAACGCAGACCCGCTTTCCCGACGTGACGCTGCGCTGGGCGTTTCATCCGGCGCCCGGCGGATTGTTCACCGCTGTCGACGCGAGCGCCGGCTATCTGCGCACGACGGCGTCGATATCGCTGCCGGGGCTCGACGTCGGCGACTCGCCCGAGATTCGCCGCAGCCACGCCGAGACGTATCCGTTCGGCGGGTCGGTCATCTGGGCGGGACGCGGATCTCTGAGCACGAGCGCGCGGTACAGTCTCACGCAACGGCTGGACAGTCTCCCCGGAAGCCTGGCGCGGACGCGCGGCAACGAGCTCACCGTCGACGCGGGCCGGTCGTTCCACGTGCCGGAGAGTCTCGGCCTCGGATTGCGCAGCGATCTGCGGACGCGATTCGGCTTTCAGCAATCTCACAACCGGACTTTCGTCCTCGACTCGACCGGAGCGTTTCAGAGCCGGCTGGCCGACAACGGAAGGCAGTCGTTCAACCTGGCCGCGGACACGAACCTGCAGGACGGTCTGGTGTTCACGCTCCAGGCGTCGCACATCGTGACGTTCGACAACAACCTCAACCGGCGCTTCGCGCAGACCGTGCTGTCCACCGTGTTGCAATTCCAATTCTTCGGCGCCGCCAAGTAGACCGCCGAATGACCAATTCCACTAACGTACAGTCTATTCCGGACGAGACCTTTCCGTGCGCATGATCAGCCTTCTCTGTGCCTCGATTCTCCTGTTGAGCGGGTGCGACCGCGGCTTCGGCCGCGCGAAGACCGCGTTCGACGGTCAGGCCGCGCTCGGCTACGTGAAGGCGCACCTGGCGTTCGGTCCGCGGACGCCCGGCACGGCGGCGCACGACTCGGCCGCCGCGTGGATCGTCGCGCAGATGAAGCAGCGCACGGACAGCGTGACCGTGCAGCGTTGGACGCAGACGACGGCCGACGGCACCAAGCTGCCGCTCCAGAACATCCTCGCCCGATTCAACCCCGCCGCGACGCAGCGCGTGCTCTACGTGACGCACTGGGACACGCGCCCCAAGGCGGACGACGATCCCAATTTCGGCAACAAGGCGCGGCCGATCCTCGGCGCCAACGACGGCGCGTCGGGCGTGGGCCTGTTCATCGCGCTCGGCGACGTCTTCAAGAAGACGCCGCCGTCCGTGGGCGTCGACCTGCTGTTCGTCGACGGCGAGGACTGGGGCGCATTCGACTCCGACAGCGGCGGCCATTATCCCCGACGCGCTCTTCGGATCGCAATACTTCGCGAGCCATCTTCCGTCAGCGAACTACAAGCCGCTCTTCGGCGTGCTCTGGGACATGATCGGCGACGCCGACCTGCAGCTCTACCAGGAATCCAACTCCGTGCAGCGCGCGCCGGAGGTGGTGAGCCGAGTGTGGCAGACGGCGGCCGACCTGGGCTACTCGAAGTATTTCATCAGCCAGGTCGGGCAGCAGATCACCGACGACCACGTGCCGCTGCTCGACAAAGGGCTGCGCGTGATCGACGTGCTGGACATTCAGTACGGTCCGCTGCCGGCCGGCCACGACGCCTTCACGGCGTCGAGTCCCAACTATCACCACACGATGCAGGACACGTTCGACAAGGTGTCGGCGAAGAGCCTGCAGATCGTGGGGGATGTGGCGGTGACGTTGGTGAAGTGGGGAGGCGTGACCGCCGTCGGCCGTCAGCGCTGTCGGCGTTCAGGCCGTTCTACGGCTTCGCCTTCCGTTGCTCACGTCGTCCGCCATCCGCAGCGCGTTGTACGCGTTCACGATCCCGCCCGTGACCGAGAGCGTGCCGAACGGGACGTGATCCTTCGAATCGTCACCCGGGCGGTTGACGATCTGCGTCGGATACTTGGCCGTCGACGCGATCAGAATCTTCCGCATGTCGCTCGCCGAGAGGTTCGGGTAGTAGCTCATCACCAACGCGGCGACGCCGGTCACGACGGGGCGGCCATGCTCGTGCCGCTGTCGCGCTCGTACTGATTCCCGGGCACGGTCGAGAGGATGTCCACGCCCGGCGCGAAAAGGTCGACCTGCTGCTGGCCGTAGTTCGAGAACTTGGCCGGCAGGTCTTCGCCGCCCTTCCATGACGACGCGCCCACCTCGATCCAGAGGTTCGGGTGTCCGCCGTCGAGGTACGTCGGGTTGGGGAAGTTGTGCGCCTTGGCGAGGTCCTCGCCGTCGTTGCCGGCGGCGTGCACCATGAGCACGCCGTGCGCGTCGGCGTATTTCACCGCGTCGTCGACCGCGGCCTTGTAGGGCGAGAACGCCTTCCCGAAGCTCATGCTGATGATCTGCGCGCCGTTGTCCACGGCGTAGCGGATCGCGTTGGCGACGTCCTTGTCGCGCTCGTCGCCGTCGGGCACGGTGCGAATCATCATGAACGTGACCGACGGCGCGATGCCGTCGACGCCGATTCCATTGCCGCGGACCGCTCCGATGATCCCGGCGACGTGTGTGCCGTGCTTGGCGTCCTGGCCCATCACGTCGGGGTTGCCGTAGTTGTTCTGGTGCCAGTCGGTGTAGTTGTCGCCGACGATCGTGCGCGGATTGAAGTCGGGGTTGAGGCCGTTCTTGAGCTGCCCCTCGAGCGACTTGAGTCCGTCGGCGAGCACGGTCTCGGTCGCTCCTTCGTCGGCGAGCTGGAGATAGATCTGTCTTGCCTGCGTCAACTGCGGAGTCGTCGGCGACAACGCGCGCACGCGCGCAGATGCTCAACGTGTCGGGCGCGACGGCCTGCTTGAGGAGCGGCGTGATCTGATGCAGGACGTCGAGCGCGCCCTTGTAGTTCGTGACCGAGCTCTGAATGCTGTTGCGCTGCTTTTCGAACGCCGCCGTCACCTCGGCGCAGCGCGCGGCGTCGGTGATCTTCGGCTGAGCCGCTCGCGGCCGCGCCGCCGTGGCAGCGCGCGTACTCGCGCGTCACCTCGAACGTGTCGAAGTGGACGTCCTGGCCGTCCGCGCCGCCGATGAAATTCCAGCCGTGGATGTCGTCGACGTGCCCGTTGTGATCGTCATCGACGTGGTTGCCCGGCGTCTCCTTCGGGTTCACCCAGAGGTTCGCCTTGAGGTCCACGTGCGACGTGTCGATCCCGTTGTCGATGATCGCGACGAGCACCTTCTTCTTGGGCGCCTTGCCCGCGAGCAGCTCGTTCATGGCGCGCTCGGAGCTCACGCCCGGCACGTGATCGATCCCTTCGTCGAGGAGCTGCCAGTTGCGCGGCGCCTCGGCGAGGGTGACTGGGGGGACGGACGCCGGCTGGCGTGACAGCCGGAGCGCTCGGCGCGGGAGCCGGCGGTTGGGTCGGGGCCGGACGCGTCGCGACAGTGCTTGGCGCGCCGCAGGCGACCGCCAACAGGAAGAACAGCGACGAGAAACGTGACGACTTCATGTGGCTTTCCGGTCGAAGATTCGTGGAACGATAACGGGCCAAAACCCAGGGTGTTAGCCAGCTTACGCGATTTTTACCCGCCCCGTTCGTTCGCTGTACACCCGCCGCTGCTGGTCGGTCGAGACCAAGCCTCCCGCAACTTGAGCACCAGCCGAATTCAAATGATGCCCACCGCAATCGTTCGGTGACACTCCGCCCGAACTGCCATCTGTAGGTTCGGCCCATGTCACTTCGTCCAGATCACAAAGCGCTCGTATTCCTCGGCGCCGTCGCGGTCCTCGGCGCCGGCGTGCGCGTGTCGCGCGCGGCATCGCGCTCCGTCAGCAGCCCCAGCTACGCAGCCCGCCCTCGATCGACAGATGGCCTCGGCAGACTCGGCGGCCAACGCGGGTCGGTGCCGTGCGGCCGCGACGCTCCGAGCGCGTCGAGGGCGCCGCTCGTGGTGGGAGACGGCCCGCCGGCCGATCGCGAGAATGGTCGTCGGACTCAGCCTGGTCGCCGCACGGATTCCGGACAGGGAAAGCCGTCGCGCAAGAAGCGCGGAGCCGCACACGGGGCCGGGCTACATCAATGGAAAGCTGGATCTCGACGTCGCGACCGCCGCGCAAATCGATTCGCTGCCCGGCGTGCCGCCCGACGATCGCCAAACGCATCGCGGCGGATCGCATGAGGCGAGGTCCGTTCCTGAGTCTCGACGGACTGAGGCGGGTCAGCGGTGTCGGGCCGACGCTGGCGAAACACCTCGACTCGCTCGTCACGTTCTCCGGCGTCTACACGCAAGGCGCGTCGCAAGACAGCACGATCCGCGGCCGCCTTCGCAAACCGAAACGCGGAGGGAGCTACGCGACCTGCGGCGCTGCGAACAAGGGCGCCGCCACCAGCGCCGTCGCGCCTCTGAGCCTCGGGAAGCTGCTCGCCGGTTCGGGCACGAGCGGCGTCTCCGCCGCGAGCGGCGTCAGCGCGCGTTCGCGGATGACGCCCTCCATCACCGGGGCGAGCTGCTCCCACGCCTCGGTGATCTCACCGCCGACGAAGATCTGCGCGGGGTTGAGCGTGTTGATGATGATCGCGAGGCCGCCTCCCAAATGCCGCGCGGTCTCCTCCAGCGCGTTCCGGGCGCGCCGCTCCCCGGCGAGCGAGCGCGTGATGACGTCGTCGATCGTCAGCCCCGATTCCTGGAGCATCCGCCGAGTCTCGGTCGGCGAGAACGGGTGGCCGAGGTAGCGGGAGAGCGTGGCGAGGTTGGAGGTGTAGGCCTCGAGACAGCCGTGCGCGCCGCACAGGCATTGCGGTCCGCGCGGATCCACGGCGACGTGTCCGAATTCGCCGGCGGTGTTGTTGTGCCCACGAACGACCTCGCCGTTCATGACGATTCCGGCGCCCACGCCGTCGGACACGGTGACGTAGGCGAAGTCGCGCGGGGCGTCGCCGCCACGCTGGCCGAGCCACATCTGCGCCAGCGCGCAGGCGATCGGCGCGTTCTCGATGTGGACGGCGAGGCCCGTCGCGCGGGACAGATCGTCGCGGATGTCGACGTCGCGCCAGCCGAGCTGCGGGGCGTTGAGCACTCGTCCGGTGGCCTGTTCGACCATGCCGGGGACGACGAGCCCGATGCCGTTGCACTTCCCCGCCGCGCGATGCGCCTTGAGGAGCCGAGCGATGCGCTTGGCGAGGTTCGCGGTGAGACCCTTGGGGTCGACGATTGTGTCGAAGGAGTCGCCGGCGATTGTGGCGCCGCTGAAATCGGCCAACTGGAGGAACGTGCGGCTGAATCGGACGTCCACGGCGACGACGAGGCGGTCGTGCGTGCGCACGTAGAGCATCATGGGCTTCCGGCCGCGCGGCGCGTCGACGGTCGCGCCCTCGTAAATCGGCCCCGTCCTCGAGCAGCTCACTGACCAGCGACGTGACCATCCCTCGGCCGACGCGCATGCGCCGAGCGAGGTCCGCCCGCGAGATCGGCTGGTGCTCGCGGACGAGGTTCAGCACGATCTGCCGGTTGATCTCGCGCGGCGTCGACCGCGTTGCCATGACGAAGCTGCGTGTATTGATCTTTCGCACTGATCGTCGGCCTGGGGTCGGGGTCGGGGGTCGGAGGTCGGGTCTGGAATCGCTCAACGTGCGGGGAGCCGGTTGGTACCCCGCCGCCCTTCCGAGGCCGTAATCTGGGTCGACCGGCGGGGCCGCCACTAACGGTCCGCCGATATTGTTCGTAATTTGAACAAATGTGGCGTCGCTTCAAGTCTCCCACCCGACCGACGAGCGAACCATGAGGCGCGGGACGACATAGGCCCCTGGTTCTCCACGCCGACCGGTTCTTCGATTCCGACCCGGAAATCCGGCGTGCGGCGCGTGCCCTCTACGAGGAGACGCGCGACCTGCCCCTCATTTGCCCGCACGGGCACGTGGATCCGGCGATCCTGGCCAATGATACGCCGTTCCCCGAACCGGCGTCACTGATCGTCGGGCCGGACCACTACATCGTCCGCATGTTGTACTCGCGCGGCGCTCCGATGGAGTCGCTCGGGATTCCGACGCGCGACGGAACGCCGGTCGAGAACGACCCGCGGCGCATCTGGCAGACGTTCGCCGACAACGTGCACCTCTTTCACGGCACGCCCACCGGCGTGTGGCTCGACCACGAGCTGCACGAGGTCTTCGGCGTGAAGGTGCGGCTCGACGGCGACTCGGCGCAGCACGTCTACGACCAGATCGCCGAGCGTCTGGCGTCGCCGGAGTTCAGGCCGCGCAGGCTGTTCGAGCGATTCAACATCGAGGTGCTGGCCACGACCGACGCGGCGAGCGATTCGCTCGAGCACCATCGCGCGCTGCGCGAGTCGGGTTGGCGCGGCCGAGTGATTCCGACGTTCCGCCCCGACGCGGTCTTTCGGATCGCCGCGCCGGAGTGGGCGTCCGAGCTCGAGTGCCTCGCGCAGGTGGGCGGCGAAGCGATCGCGCACTATCCCGCGTTCGTCGACGCGCTCGGCAAGCGCCGGGCGGTGTTCAAGTCGCTCGGCGGAACGGCGACCGACCACGCCGTCGTCGAGCCGTTCGCGTCGCGCCTGTCGGAGCAGGATGCGTCGGCGATCTTCGTGCGCGCGCTTCGTGGCGAAGCGACGCCGTCGGATCAGCGGCGCTTCGAGGCGCACATGCTCATGGAGATGGCGCGCATGTCGGTCGAGGACGGGCTGGTCATGCAGCTTCATCCCGGCGCGCTGCGCAATCACAACCGCCAGGTGTTCGATCGATTTGGTCCGGATCGCGGCGCCGACATTCCCGTCGCGACCGAGTACACGCACAACCTGTCCGAGCTTCTCAACGCGTACGGCAACGACGAACGCTTTTCGCTCGTGCTGTTCACGCTCGACGAATCCGCGTACTCGCGCGAGCTCGCGCCGCTCGCCGGGCACTATCCCGCGCTTCGACTCGGGCCGCCGTGGTGGTTCCACGATTCGATCGAGGGGATGACGCGGTACCGGCAGCAGGTCACGGAGACGGCGGGGATCTACAACACCGCCGGCTTCAACGACGACACGCGCGCCTTCTGCTCGATTCCGGCGCGCCACGATCTCTCGCGGCGGGTGGACGCGAACTTTCTCGCCGGTCTCGTCGCGCGGCACGTCGTCGAGCTCGACGATGCGCGCGTGATGGCGCGCGCTCTCGCGTACGAGCTTGCGCGCGACACGTACCGCATCGCTCCCGCGACCGCACCGCAGCCGGTGGCGCAACGTCCCCTCGCCGCGGCGAGGACGTAGGCCGCGATGACGATCGGCACCGAGCGCGCGCAGGGTGCGCCTCTCGCCGCTCCGCCGAGCGGTCCGCTTGCCGTCGTGCGAGTCGCGGGCGACGACAACGTCGCCGTCGCGCTGCGGCCGATTTCCGCCGGCGAACGGGTGAGCGTCGACGGCCTGGCTCTCACGTCGCGCGCGGAAATCGGGCCCGGGCACAAGATCGCGCTCGAGCCGATTCGTGCCGGCGACGTCGTCGTCAAGTTCGGCGTGCCGATCGGCGTCGCCACCGAGCCGATCGCCGCCGGCGACTGGGTGCACTCGCACAATCTGCGCACCGCGCTCTCGGGCGTCGTCGACTACGTCTACGAGCCTTCGCTCACGCGCTCCAATCGTCCCGACGTCATGCCGACGTTCAAGGGCTACCGGCGCGCGAACGGCAGAGTCGGCACGCGCAACGAGCTGTGGGTGCTCAACACGGTCGGCTGCGTCAACCACGCCGCGGAACGAATCGCGCGACAGGCCGGCGAACGATTCGCCGGCGCGATCGACGGCGTGCACGCGTTCGCCCATCCATATGGATGCAGCCAACTCGGCGACGACCTCTCGCACACGCAGCGTGTTCTCGCGGGTCTGATGCGCCATCCCAACGCGGGCGGCGTGCTGATTCTCGGACTCGGGTGCGAGAACAACCAGCTGGACACGCTCGTCCGCCTCGCCGGCGACGTCGATCGAAGCCGTCTCGCGTTCTTCAACACGCAGGACGTGATCGACGAGCTCGAAGAGGGCACCGGCGCGGTCGCGAAGCTCGTCGAGCGCATGAGCGCCGACGAGCGCGTCGACTGTCCGGCGAGCGACCTCGTGCTCGGCCACAAATGCGGCGGCTCGGACGGGTTCAGCGGCATCAGCGCGAACCCGCTCCTCGGCCGGATCGCCGATCGCCTGACTTCACTCGGCGGCGGCGTGATCCTCACCGAAGTGCCCGAGATGTTCGGCGCCGAGCAACTGCTCATGAATCGCGCCGAGAACGAGTTCGTGTTCAATGACATCGTGGCGATGATCAACGATTTCAAAGGCTATTTTGTTCGCCACGGGCAACCGATCTACGAGAATCCGTCGCCGGGAAACAAGGCCGGCGGTCTCACGACGCTCGAGGAGAAGTCGCTCGGCGCGATCCAGAAGGGCGGGCGAGGGACGGTCGCGCGCGTGCTCCGGTACGGCGATCCGCTTCCGCCGGCCGCCGGCGGATTGACGCTCCTCGAGTCGCCGGGCAACGACGCCGTGTCGTCGACGGCGATGGTGGTGAGCGGCGCGACGCTGTCTGCTGTTCACGACCGGGCGCGGCACGCCGCTCGGCTTTCCCGTGCCGACGATCAAAGTCTCGTCGAACAGCGACATCGCGCAGCGCAAGCCGCACTGGATCGACTTCGACGCGGGGCGGCTGCTCGGCGGAGCGACGAGCGCGCCGCAGCTCGAGGACGAGCTCTTCGCGTTCGTCCTCGAGGTCGCGTCCGGGATCTCGGCTCGCCAGGAACGAGACGAACGACTACCGCGAGATCGCGATCTGGAAGGACGGAGTCACGCTGTAGATGAACGCGCTTGCCGAGGTTGTCCCGCGAGCTCGTCGTGTCGCCCTTGGTGGCCGGCCGCATCGACGTGGACGCGCCGCCGCCGGCGACTCTCGACCTCCCCGAGCGCGTCGTGCAGTTCGGGACGGGCGCGTTTCTCCGCGGATTCGCCGAGTGGTTCATCGACGAAGCGAATCGCGCGGGCCGCTTCGGCGGTTCGATCGTCGCGATCGCGTCGACCGACAGCAAGCGCGAAGCGCGTGTTGAACGCGCAGGACGGACTCTACACGCTTTCGATCCAAGGCGGCGCGGCGGACGACGGCCGGCCGCGCAATCGAATCGTCGCGTCGCTCAGCCGCGCGCTGTCGTCGGCGACACAGTGGAACGACGTCCTGGCGCTCGCGCGCGATCCGAACATCGAGCTCGTGATCTCGAACACGACCGAAGTGGGCTTGACGCTCGACACCGCCGACTCGCCCAACGCCGACTCCGCCGCGCTCCTTTCCGGCCAAGCTCACGCGATTCCTGTACGAGCGCGCGCAGGCGTTCGACTACGACGCCGCACGCGGGCTCGTCGTGCTTCCGTGTGAGCTCGTCGACGACAACGGCGCGATTCTCGAGCGGCTCGTCCGCGGGCTCGCGACTGGCGTGGCGGTTGGACGCGAGATTCACCGACTGGCTCGGCGACGCCGTCGTGTTCTGCAACACGCTCGTCGACCGCATCGTCCCCGGCGCGCCGCCGCGCGCCGAGATCGAACGTTTCGAGCGAGTGCACGGCTATCGCGACGGGATGCTCACGTCCTGCGAGAGCTACGCGCTCTTCGCGATCGAGGGAGACGACGCGCTGCGGGCGCGGCTCGGATTTCCCGGCGAAGATCCGCGCGTCGTCGTGGCGCCGGACATCCGGCCGTACCGCGAGCGAAAGATCCGCCTGCTGAACGGCGGCCACACGATCGTCGTGCCCGTGGCGCTGCTCGCCGGGCTGGCGACCGTGCGCGACGCGGTGCGCGACCGGCGCGTCGGCGGCTTCCTGCGCCGCGCCATGCTCGACGAGATCGCGCCGCACCTCGACGCGCCGGGCGCCGAAGCGTTCGCGAGCGACGTGCTCCAGCGCTTCGACAACGCGTACATCGATCACGCCCTCATCGACATCACGTTGCACGGCACGACGAAGATGCGCGTCCGCGTCGTGCCGTCGATCGTGGCGTTCACCATCGCGGACGGGGCGGCCGCCGGCCGCTCTGGCGTTCGGGTTCGCGGCCTTCCTGGCGTTCATGCGCGGCGACGTCCACGCCGAGCGCAGGTCGGCCGGTCTGGCGGTGCCGGCCGACACCGAGGGCGAGCGCGTGCGCGCGGTCTGGCAGTCGCTCACGCCGCGAACCGACGACGAATTCCTCGACCTCGTGCGGCGCGTCTGCGCCGACCACTCGCTCTGGGGAGCGGATCTGACCTCGCTCCCCGGGTTTCGTCGAGCTGGTCGCCGAACACCTCACGCGGATCTGCGCGAACGGCGTACTTTCAGCGCTCGACGCTCAACTCACGGAGTCGGTGACGCTCATATGACCCCGCGCTCGACTACTACGATGACTGGAGCGACTGCGCGCCGCGCGCGTCGTGCCGGTCATCACGATCGACGACCCCGACAACGCGGTTCCGCTCGCCCGCGCTCTCTCGGCGGGCGGTCTCGCCTGCGCCGAGATCACCTTTCGCACGCCGCGCGCCGCCGAAGCGATTCGGCGAATCGCCGACGAGGTGCCCGACCTTCTCGCCGGCGCCGGGACCGTGCTGACTCCCGCGCAGGTCGACGCCGCGCGCGACGCCGGCGCGCAGTTCGTCGTGGCGCCGGGCTTCAACCGCCGCGTCGTCGAGCATTGCATGTCGGTGGGACTTCCGGTCTATCCCGGCATCGCGACGCCGACGGAGGTCGAGGCGGCGCTCGAGCTGGAGCTCACGACGCTCAAGTTCTTTCCCGCCGAGCCGATGGGCGGACTCGGCTACCTGAAGGCGATCGCCGCGCCGTTCGTCGGCGTGAACTTCATGCCGACCGGCGGCATCAGCGCGACGAACGTCGCGTCCTATCTCGCGTTCGACCGCGTCGTCGCGTGCGGCGGATCGTGGATGGCGCCGGCCGACTGGATCGCCGCGAAGCAGTTCGACCGCATTCGCGAGGAATCGCAGCGCGCGTCCGACATCGCTCACGGCCGCGTCCAGGCGCCGCTCGCTCGGGCGGGAGTGATGGCATGAGCTGCGTCGTCGCGCTCGGCGAAGTGATGCTACGACTCAAGTCGCCGGCGTTCGAGCGGCTGTTCCAGTCGCCGACGCTCGAGGCGACGTTCGGCGGCGCCGAGGCGAACGTCGCGGCGTCGCTCGCCCAGTTCGGCGTTCACGCGCGATTCGCGAGCGCCGTTCCCGCGAACAACGTCGGCGACGCGTGCCTCGCCTCGCTGCGCGCGCTCGGCGTCGACGTTTCGGCGGTGCGGCGCAGCGGCGAGCGCCTCGGCGTCTACTTTCTCGAGAACGGCGCGAACCAACGGCCGTCGCGCGTCACGTACGACCGCGCGGGCTCGTCGATCGCGTCGGCCCGCGCCGCCGATTTCGACTGGGACGCGGTCTTCGCCGGCGCAGACTGGTTCCACGTCACCGGCGTCACGCCGGCGATCAGCGCGACGGCGGCCGAGCTCTCGATCGCGGCGGCGAAGACGGCGCGCGAGCGCGGGCTCACCGTCTCCTGCGACTTCAACTATCGCAAGAATCTCTGGAAGTACGGCAAGCGCGCGCCGGAGGTGATGCGCGAGCTCGTCGGCTTCGCGACGATCGGCGTGGCCAACGAAGAGGACTGCCAGAACGCGCTCGGCATCGAGGCGGACGTGAACGTCGAGCGCGGAGACTTGGCGCACGAGAAGTACCGCGCGCTCGCCGAGAAGGTGCTCGCCGCGTTTCCGAAGCTCGAGAAGCTCGCGATCACGCTGCGCGCGAGCCACAGCGCCGATCACAATGGTTGGAGCGCGGTGCTGCACAACCGGAAGGAGATGCTGGCGAGCCGGCAGTACGACATCGCCGACATCGTGGACCGCGTCGGCGCCGGCGATTCGTTCGCGGCCGGTCTCATCTACGGATTGCGAACGTATCGCGACGATCAGCGCGCGCTCGAGTTCGCGACCGCCGCGTCGTGCCTCAAGCATTCGATCCCCGGCGACATCAACCGCGTCGGCGTCGCGGAGGTCGAGGCGTTGATGGCCGGCGACGCGAGCGGCCGCGTGAAGCGCTAGAGGAGAAACGATGGCGATCGCCAGTCGACACGACGCGAGACGCGACGAATTCGGAGCTGTCGGCGTCCGGCGCCGCCGGGCTCGCGGCGAGCGGCGCGCTCGCCAAGGTCGGTCGCTACCGCTGGACGATCTGCGCGCTGCTCTTCTTCGCGACGACGATCAACTACATCGATCGGCAGGTCATCGGCATCCTCGGCCCGACGCTGCAGCGCGACCTCGGGTGGAACGAGCAGCAGTTCGCCGACGTCGTGTCGTGGTTCACCATCGCCTACGCGATCGGATTTCTGTTCGCCGGCCGCATCATGGACCGCTTCGGCACGCGGCGCGGCTTCGCGGGCTCCGTCACCGTCTGGAGCTTGTCGGCGATGGGGATGGCGCTGGCGCGGACGGCGAGCGGATTCAGCATCGCGCGTTTCATGCTCGGCCTCGGCGAGTCGGGAAATTTTCCGGCGTCGATCAAGACCGTCGCCGAGTGGTTCCCGTCGCGCGAGCGCGCGCTGGCGACCGGCGTGTTCAACGCGGGGTCGAACGTCGGCGCGATCATCACGCCGATCCTCGTGCCGTGGATCGCGCTCAATTGGGGATGGCGACCGGCGTTCATCGCGACCGGCGCGCTCGGGTTCATCTGGCTGATTCCGTGGCTCATGATCTATCGGCCGCCGCGCGAACACCCGAAGTGCGGCCCGGCCGAGCTCGCGCTCATCGCCAGCGAACCAGTCGAACCCGCGAGACGTGTGCGGTGGACGGAACTGGTGCGGCACCGCCAGACCTGGGCGTTCGCGATCGGCAAGCTGATGACCGATCCGATCTGGTGGTTCTATCTCTACTGGCTGCCGAAGTTTCTCGATTCGCGGTACGGCATCAAGCTGTCGCAGGTCGCGATGCCGCTCATCGTCATTTATCTGCTCGCCGACGTGGGCTCGGTGTTCGGCGGATACCTCTCCGGCGCGTTCATCAAGCGCGGATGGTCGGTGAATGCCGGCCGCAAGACGACGATGCTCATCGCGGCGCTGGTGATCGTGCCGACGATGTTCGCGCCGACGGCGACGAACATGTGGGTCGCGGTGGTGATCGTCGGCGTCGCCGCGGCGGCGCATCAATGGTGGTCCGCGAACATCTTCACGCTCACGAGCGACATGTTCCCGCAGTACGCGGTCGGCTCGGTGGTGGGCATCGGCGGATTCTTCGGCGCGGTCGGCGGCGTGTTGTTCCAGCGCGGCACCGGGTGGGTGCTGCAGCACAACGGAAGCAACTACACGCCGATCTTCCTCGTGTGCGGCACGGCGTACGTCGCCGCGCTGGTCGTCATTCACTTGTTGGCGCCGCGGCTCGAGCGAGTGTCGCTCCCCCTGCGTTGGCGACGCGCGGGACTGAGCCGGCCATGACGACTCGCCGCGATTTCCTTCGAGCGCTGGGCGCCGGCGCGGCCGCGATGACGCCACTAGGTGCCGCGGCGTGCCACGCGGGTGCCGTTGCGTCGACCCGTCCGCCGACGGCAGGCGGAGCGGACCGCGGATGGGATCTCGTGCCGGAGATCCTCGCCCGGATCAAGCCGCCTGTTTTTCCGAATCGCGAGTTCGACATCACGCGCTTCGGCGCGGTGGGCGACGCGTCGAACGGACGCGACGCAAGCGATCGGGCGCGCCATCGCCGCGTGCGTGAGCGCGGGCGGCGGGCGCGTCGTGGTGCCGTCGGGCCGATTCGCGACAGGCCCGATTCATCTTCGCAGCAACGTCGAGCTGCACGTCTCGCGCGACGCGACGCTCTTGTTCGCACGCGACCCGAGGCAATATCTGCCCGCGGTGCTCACGCGCTTCGAGGGCACGGAGCTGATGAACTACTCCCCGTTCATCTATGCGTACGATCAGCAGAACGTCGCGATCACGGGCGAAGGTACGCTCGACGGCCAGGCCGACCGCGAGCACTGGTGGCCGTGGAAGGGATTGGCGGACTTCGGGTGGACGCGCGGCGCGCCGAACTACAACGCGTCGCGGCAGCGTCTCCTCGAGATGGCCGAACGCCGCGAGGCGGTCGAGCGACGCCGCTTCGGCGAGGGCGACTATCTGCGCCCGCCGTTCATCCAGCCGTACAAATGCCGCAACGTGCTGATCGAGAACGTGTCGATCACGAACTCGCCGATGTGGGAGATCAATCCCGTGCTCTGCGAGAACGTCACCGTGCGCGGCGTGAAGATCTCCAGCGGCGGACCGAACAACGACGGCTGCAATCCGGAGTCGAGCCGCGACGTTCTCATCGAGCGCTGCGTGTTCAACACCGGCGACGACTGCATCGCCATCAAGTCCGGGCGCAACGCCGACGGCCGCCGGGTGAACGTGCCGAGCCAGAACATCATCGTCCGCAACTGCGAGATGCGCGACGGACACGGCGGCGTGACGATCGGGAGCGAGATCTCGGGCGGATGCTGGAACGTGTTCGCGCACGATTGCCGGATGGACAGCCCGCGCCTCGACAACGTCGCTGCGCATCAAGAACAACGCGATGCGCGGCGGCGTCGTCCGCGACATCTATATGCGCGATGTCACGGTCGGGCAGGTGGCGAACGCGGTGCTCTCGATCGATTTCACGTACGAGGAAGGGGCGAAGGGACCCTTCACGCCGATCGCGCGCGACATCGTGATGCGAAACGTCACGAGCCGCGAGAGCAAATACGGCCTGTTTCTCCGTGGCTTCGCCAACGCGCCCGATCGAACGGGTGCGTGTCATCGACTGTCATTTCGGTGGCGTCGAGAACGGCAACGTCATCGAGCACGTGAACGGCCTCGACACCGCGGGCACGACGATCAACGGAGCGCCGGTGCGTGAGAAGTAGCGCGCTCGCCGTCGTTGCCGTCGCCGCCTGCCCGCGTTGGTGCAGCCGCAGGCGTGCGGGCCGCGATTCGACGCAGGCGGCCGCTTTGGTCGGTGCGCGTCGCGGAATCCGTCATGTGGCGAAGCCCGGCGGCCGTTCTCGACAAGTGGGACTATACCGCGGGGCTCGTGCTCCTCGCGATGCAGCGGCTCGGCCGATGACGGGCGAACGCGCGCTACGCGGACTACGTGAAGCGGAGCGTCGATTCGCTCGTCGGCGCCGACGGCGCGATCAGGAACGTACCGCGCAGGCCGACTTCAACCTCGACCAGATCAACGAAGGTCGCGTCCTCTTCGCGCTCGCCGACGCGACGCACGATCCGCGCTACGGGCGCGCCGCCGCCACACTGCGCGCGCAGCTCGCGCGCAACCGCGCACGGCCAGACGGCGGATTCTGGCACAAGCAGATCTACCCCGAGCAGATGTGGCTCGACGGCTTGTACATGGCCGAGCCGTTCTACGCCCAGTTTGCCGCGCGCCACGCCGACACGGCGGCGATGACCGACGTGACCCGCCAGTTCCTGATCGTCGCGCAACACCTGCGCGACTCGACGACGGGACTCTACTACCACGCCTGGGACTCGGCGCGCCGCCAACCGTGGGCCGACCCGGCGACCGGACGATCGAAGAACTTCTGGGGTCGCGCCGTCGGCTGGTATCTGATGGCCGCGATCGACGTTCTCGACTACCTGCCGGCGAACCATCCCAACCGCCCGGCGCTCGTGCGAATCGTGCAGGACTCGCCGACGCGGCGGCGCGCGTGCAGGACACGAGCGGCGTATGGTGGCAAGTGCTCGATCAACCGAATCGCCCGCGCAATTACCTCGAGGAATCGGCGTCGGCGATGTTCACCTACTCGTTCGCCAAGGGCGCGCGAATGGGCTACCTCGCGCCGAAATACCACGCGCTCGCCACGCGCGCGTTCGACGGCATGCTGCATCAGTTCGTGACGACCGGCGACGAGGGCCTCGTCTCGATCCGCGGCATCTGCAAAGTCGCCGGCCTCGGCGGCAACCCGCCGCGCGACGGCGACGTACGAGTACTACGTGAGCGAGCCCGTCGTGTCCGACGACTACAAGGGCGTCGGCGCGTTCATGCTCGCCGCCATCGAGCTCGGGCGATGAGCGTGCTCGACACGTTTTCGCTCGCCGGAAAAACGGCGCTCGTCACCGGCGCGAGCCGCGGGCTCGGCCGCGCGTTGGCGATCGCGTTGGCCGAAGCCGGCGCCGACGTCGCGTGCGCGAGCTCGCGACCCGACGGCGCGCAGGCCACGGCGGATTGCATCCGCTCGATGGGCGAGAAGCGCATGGACGTTCCACGCCGACCTTGCCGACCGCGGCGCGCTCGACGCGATGGCGGCAGAGGTCGAACGCCAGGTGCCGTCGCTGGACATTCTCGTCAACAACGCGGGCGACATCGCGCGACATCCGGCCGAGAATTTCCGGTCGAGGACTGGGATCGCGTGTTGCGCACGAACCTCGACGCCGCGTGGCTCCTCAGCCAGCGCTTTGGCGCGCAGATGATCGCGCGGGGTTCCGGGAAGATCATCAACATCGCGTCCGTGCTCTCGTTCAGCGGCGGCGTCACCGTGCCCGCGTACGCGGCGAGCAAGCACGCGATCGCCGGTCTCACCAAGGCGCTCGCCAATGAATGGGCGCCGCGGAACGTGCAGGTCAACGCGATCGCGCCGGGCTACTTCGTCACCGACAACACGCAGCAGCTTCGCGAGAACGACCGGGCGCGTGGCGCAGATCAACGCGCGCATCCCCGCCGGCCGCTGGGGCGAACCCGCGGATCTGGCGGGAGCGGTCGTGTTCCTCGCCTCGGACGCCTCCAACTACGTCAACGGTCACGTCCTCGTCGTGGACGGCGGCTGGATGGCTCGCTGAGGAACGCGATGCATCGACTCCCTGACCCCGAGCGAACGCGGACCCTTGGCGCCGACGACCTGCGCGCCGCGTTTCTCGTGCGCGGCTTGTTCACGGCGGGCCGTGTCACGCTGCGCCATGTCGATCTCGACCGCGTGATCCTCGGCGGGGCGGTGCCTCTCGGCGAAACGCTTCAACTCGATCCGCCCGCTTGGCTGGCCGCCGAGCACTTTCTCGAGCGACGAGAGATGGGCGTGCTGAACGTCGGCGGACCGGGCGTCGTTCGCGCGGCGGGCACGAGCTTCGAGCTGCAGCCGCGCGACGTCGTCTACCTCGGCCGCGGCACGCGCGACGTGTCGTTCAGCAGCGCGAGCGCGGAGCGGCCCGGCGCGATTCTATCTGGTGAGCTATCCGGCGCACGCGTCGCATCCGTGCGTGCGAATTCCGCGCGGAGACGCAGATGCCTCGGACCTCGGCGGCGAGACGGGCGCCAACCGGCGCCGGCTGGCCAAGTACATCCATCCCGGCCGCGCGCAGACGCCCAGCTCCTGATGGGCGTGACGACGCTCGCCACGGGCAACGTGTGGAATACGATGCCGAGCCACCGCCACGTCCGCCGCACGGAAGTCTATCTGTACTTCGACCTGCCGGAGAACGACGTCGTGATCCACCTGCTCGGCGAGCCTGGAGAGACGCGTCACGTCGTCGTGCGAAACGAAGAGGTCGTGCTCTCGCCGGCGTGGTCGATTCATTCGGGATGCGGCACGGCGGCGTACTCGTTCTGCTGGGCGATGGGTGGGGAGAATCAGGATTTCGCGGACATGCAAGCGGTCGACATGAGGGAACTCAAATGAACCGTCACCTACGGTTGGTGTTCGCGGCGGCAGTCTTCTACGCGCCCGCCGCGATCGCGCAGGCAAACGGATTCGCCGTCAGAGTCCAGAACACGTTGACCATCGCCCGTCCCGACGAGACGATCGGCATTCGCTGGTCGGACGTGCGGACGCACATTCCGAACGCCGCGCCCGGCTCCGTGCGGGTCCGCTCGAGCGCCGGCGACGAGATCGTGTCGCAGGTGGTCGACAACGACGGCGACGGTACGATGGACGAGCTGATCTTCCAAGGGTCGTTCGAGCCCGGCGAGGCGAAACGCTTCGTCGTCGAGAGTGGCGCGCCGGGATTCGCGCCGCCCAAGCGCCGCGCCTACGCCGTTCACGAAGATCCGCGCGACGACGTCGCGTGGGAGAGCGACCGCATCGCGTTTCGCATCTACGGCCAGGGACTCTGGAAGGTCGATTCGCTGAACAGCAGCGGCTTGGACATCTGGGTCAAGCGCGTGCGCGACCCGATCGTCGACAAGTGGTACGCGAAGGGTCATGACGAGTACCACCACGACAACGGCGAAGGCGCCGACTTCTTCGACGTCGGCGAATCGCTCGGCGCCGGCGGGACCGGCGTCTGGCGCGGCGACAAGCTCTATCGCGCGCTCAACTTCAAGGGATGGCGCGTGATCGCGCCGGGACCGGTGCGCGCGATCTTCGAGCTGCAGTATCAACCGTGGGACGCGGCGGGTCTCAAGGTGTCGGAGACGAAGCGCATCTCGCTCGACGCCGGGCACAACCTCAACCACGTCGTCAGCATCTTCAAAACAGACAACGCCTCGGCCGACATCCCGTGGGTCACGGGAATCGTCAAGCGTCCGAGCGTCGTCGGGTCGGAGAGCAAAGCGAAGTCGTGGGCGTGGCTGGCCGAGTGGGGCCCGATCGTCCCGAAGAACGGAGGGCACGGGGACCTCGGCATCGGGATCCTGCTGCCGCGCGACGCGGTCGTGGATTGGAAAGAGACGAGCGACCACTACATGGCGCTGTCGCGTGCGAAGTCCGGCGAGCCGATGAGCTACTACGTCGGCGCCGGCTGGACGGCCAGCGGCGATTTCCACGACGTGCGCGACTGGTGGGCGTACCTCGACGACCAGGCGCAGCGCATCGCGACGCCGCTCGCCGTGACGATCGAGGCTCGGCCATGAGACGCGCCGCGGTCGCGCTGGCGCTCGTCTGCTTGACGGCGACCGTCGCGCGCGCGCAGGACACGCGAAACGTCGTCGAGCCGAAGCGCCCGGCGTCGTGCACTGTGCTCACCGCCGAGCTCTCGCCCGTCGCCGACACGACGCTCGCCGAGAGCGACGAAACGAAGCTCGACACGAAGCGCATCCAGGCGGCGATCGATCACTGCGGTCCGGGGCGCGCCGTCGTGCTGCGGGCGTCCGGCGCGAAGCGCGCGTTTCTCAGCGGACCGCTCACGCTGCAACGCGGCGTCACGCTCGTAGTGGACACGAACGCGATCCTCTTCGGCTCGCGCGACCCGCGCGAATACGACATCGACCGTCGTTGCGGCACGGTCGACGAGAAGGGGCACGGGTGCAAGCCGCTCATCTCGGCGAACGGCGCGATCGGCGTCGGCATCATGGGCCCCGGCACCATCGACGGCCGCGGCTGGGCCAAGCTGCTCGGCAAGAACGTCTCGTGGTGGGATCTCGCGCAGGACGCCAAGGTGCGCAATCTGTTCCAGAGCTGTCCGCGCCTCATCGTCCTCTCGAAGTCGAACGACGCCACGCTCTACGACGTCACGCTCAAGAATTCCGGGAACTTCCACGTCGTGTTCGACCACGCGTCGGGGTTCACCGTGTGGGGGATTCGCATCGACACGCGCGACCCGCGCGCGCGCAACACCGACGGCGTCGATCCGACGAGCGCGACAAACGTCACCATCACGCGCAGCTACATCAACACCGGCGACGACAACGTGGCGATCAAGGCCGGGAAGATCGCCAGCACGCACATGACCGTGTCGCACAACCATTTCTATCGCGGCCACGGCATGTCGATCGGCAGCGAGACGGACGGCGGCGCGAGCGCGATTCGCGTGTTCGATCTCTCGGTCGAAGGCGCGGACAACGGGCTCCGCATCAAGTCCAACGCCAGCCGCGGCGGGCTGGTGCACGACGTCGAGTATCGCGACGTGTGCATCCGGCGGACGAAAGAGCCGATCCTGATGGACACGCACTACACGGCGTCGCCGGAAACGACGGGCAAGCTGATTCCCGAGTACCGCGACATCCGGCTCGCCGACGTGCGCGTGCTCGACGGCGGAAAGATCACGCTCGACGGCTACGACGCCTCGCGCCGTCTCGACATCGCGTTCAACAACGTCGTCTTCGACGACCCGAAGGCGATCGTCCTCTCGGCGCAGCACGTCACGCTCACGCGCGGGCCCGGACCGTCGAACCTGACGGTGAGCGGCGAGGACGTGAAGCTGGCCGGCAGCACCTCCGACGCGCCGGCGAATGCGTGCACGGGGAAGTTCGTTCCGATGCCGACGACGGCCTCGGCCGGCGGGTCGGCTCATTACGCCGCGGTCGTCGACGCCAACTTCCGCGGTACCGATGGCGACAGCGCGACAGGCACGCCGACTTTTCACTCGCTTGGCGCCGCGCTGACGGCGCTGCCGCCGAACGGGGTGGGGCGCGCGGCGATTCTCATGAGGAACGGCCGCTACCGCGAGAAGCTGACCGTCGATCGGCCCTATGTGTCGATCGTGGGGGAAAGCCGAGACGGCACGATCCTCTCGTACGACGCGGCCGCCGACACGCCGAATCCGGGCGGCGGCACGTACGGCACGCGCGGCAGCTTCACGCTGCGCGTCGTCGCGCCCGACTTTCGCGCCGAGAACCTCACGATCGAGAACGCGTTCGACTATCCCGCGAACGTCGCCAAGCCGGACAGCGACAAGACGAAGCTCAAGAACATGCAGGCCGTCGCGCTCATGCTGGACCTCGGCTCCGACCGCGCGACGTTCGTGAACGTGAAGATCACCGGTTTTCAGGACACGCTCTTCCCGAACTCGGGCCGCAGCTACTTCGCGCGCTGCGAGGTGTGGGGACACGTCGACTTCATCTTCGGCGCGGGCCAGGCGGTGTTTGACGACTGCGACATCGTCTCGCGCGACCGCGGAAGCAAGACGAACAACGGATACGTCACCGCGGCGAGCACCGACGTCGGGCAGCCGTACGGATTTCTCTTTTGCGAAGCCGCTTGAAGAAGGAAAGGCCCGCGATGTCGGCGAACTCGGTGACGCTCGGCCGCCCCTGGCATCCGTTCGCCAACCCGCGCGCGGTCGCGAGCGTGGCTTTATCGACTGCTGGATGGACGACCACATCGGCGAGCACGGATGGGATCGCATGTCGTCGGTCGATTCGACCGGCACGCGCGTGTGGTACGAGCCCGCGTCCGCGCGCTTCGCCGAACATGGAACGAAGGGCCCGGGGCCGTTCCGAGTGAGACGCGGCGCGTGTTGAGCGACGCCGACGCCGCGCGTTCACGGCTGGCGCCGTTCTCTCGGGTTGGACTCCGATGTCGGGCCCAACAGCAACTCCCTAGGCCCATGCGCATTCATTTCGCGGCTCTCGCTCTCGCCGCGATCGTCGGCGCGATCGCCGAGCCGACCGTCGACGTCTATCTCGTCGGCGATTCGACGATGGCGGACAAGCCGACACCGGAGACGAATCCGGAGCGCGGCTGGGGTCAGCTGCTCCCCATTTCTTCGACGAGCACGTCGCGATCCACAACCACGCGGTGAACGGCCGCAGCACGAAGTCGTTCATCGACGAAGGGAAATGGGGCGCCGTCGAGCACGCGCTCAAACCCGGCGACTACGTCTTCATTCAGTTCGGCCACAACGACGAGAAGGTCGAAGACTCCGCGCGCTACGCCGCTCCGTACACCGCCTATCGCAAGAACCTCGAGCGCTTCGTGCAGAGACGCGCGCCAAAGGCGCCACGCCGTTCTGTTCACCCCCATCGTGCGGCGAAAGTTCAACGCGCAAGGCACGCTCGAGGACACGCACGGCGCTATCCGCTGGTCGTGCGCGAGGTCGCCCGCGATCTCAACGTTGCGTTCGTCGACCTACAGGCTGACCGAGGACTTCGTTCGCGCGGCGGGACCGGAAGGATCGAGAAGCTCTACGTTTGGGTCGCTCCCGGCGATCAGATGTACCCCGACGGCCATCAGGACGACACGCATCTCTCCGTGCTCGGCGCGACCCGTGTCGCCGGACTCGCCGCGGCGGCAATCGCGCGCCGTGGTCTTCCGCTTCGCCAATTCGTGCGCGACGTGGACACCCCGTCGCGCGGGAGCGAGAGATCCCGCTATGGCCGGGGGGCGCACCCGGTGCGCTGGGCTTGTCGCCCGACGACCAGCCGGCGATCACGCCCTTCATCGCGCCGAAATCGGTGGCCACCGGTGCGGCGATGCTGGTCTTTCCGGGCGGAGGCTACGAGCATCTCGCGTGGGAGAAAGAGGGAACGAACGTCGCGCACTGGTTGAACACGCTCGGTGTGTCGGCGTTCGTCGTACGCTACCGGCTCGGCCCGCGCTACCATCACCCCACGATGCTCATCGACGCCCGCCGCGCCGTGCGAGTCGTTCGCGCCCGCGCGCAGACTGGGGGATCGATCGCCCACGATCGGCGTCGTGGGCTCTTCGGCGGGTGGACACATGGCCTCGACCGCCGCCACGCAATGGACTTTCGGCGATCGCGACGCTGACGCGGTCGAACGCATTTCGTCGCGCCCCGATCTCGCGATACTCGTGTATCCGGTCATCACGATGGCCGCGCCGTACGCGCACCCGGGCTCACGCCGCAACCTCATCGGCGAGCAACCGGACGATCAGCTGGTCCGCGCTACCTCGACGAGCTTCGCGTCACCCGCGAAACCTCGCCGACCTTTATCGTCGCCACCAGCGACGACGCGACGGTTCCGGTTCAGAATTCCTTGATGTTCTACGACGCGCTGCGAGCGGCTGGGGTGCCCGCCGAACTCCACCTGCTCGAGACTGGGCGCCACGGTTTCGGGTTGGCTCAAGGCGAGCCGGCGTTGGCGACGTGGGTCGCGCGTGCGAAGCGTGGCTCAGGCGGAGAGGCTGGGGAAGGTAGCGCGTCGCGGCCGGCGCGAGCTCGCTTTACCCGTTCGGCGCTTCGGCCTCGGACGCGAACACGACGAGCACGGTCCACACGACGCCATAGACCATGGCCTCCGCGGGCGCTTCGCGGAGCGCCTCACCATAGTGTTTCGGCTCGTAGCGACTTTCTTGGAGCCTGAGCATGAGCGGACGAAACACTGGCCCCACGTCGTCGTGTACAGTCCGAGCTGAAGCTCGGCCGCCACACCTGCCGCTTCCTCGGGTGACATCGGGTGAAGAGCAAAGGGTAAGGAGTTGCCGGTGTGCTCGCGCCGCCTGTTGGTACCGCTCGGCCACGATGCCGGCTCGACGGCGTGTTGCTGGACCCCCATTCCGGGAATCGGCGGGTGAATCTGCCCGACGCCCTCAAACGGCGGCGCGTCGAGCGTGCCGATGCGAATCGCCGTAGGAGAAAGCAGGATTGTCACGGTCCCGTTCGAGCGCGCCACGCGGCGACGGCCTCGGGCGAAGTTCGCCGAGCAGACAGGGTCACCGCGCCATAGTGTCAACGTCATGGCGTCTGGTGGGCGGTGCCGAAACACAAATGCGTCGACTCGGCGCGAATGCGCATCTAGCGGCGGCGCAGGCTGTCTCCACGTCGACGGTCTTGGTCTGAGCGTCGACGTGTGTGGGGAGCGCCACGGTGAAAACAGCAGACGCCAGAATGGGGCTCACCCGGCTCAAGGCGCCTCAATGCTGAAGTGCTAAAGGAGGAATAAACGCGGCATCCGGAGGTCGAGCAATGTGCGCCGAAGCCAAGCGGCCTCAGACGTAGCCTCGAGCAGCGAGCGCAATCTGCAGCTCGCTTGTCAGCTTGAGCGTTCGCTAGGCGGTACGTTCCCACGGCTGGACCTGCGAGGCCGCGGTCGGAGACGTCCGGTAGCGGCGAATCTGATGCTGACTGCGCCGAGAAACAGAAGTGGCACTGCGACGAGGATCTCGCCACATCGGCGGCGAACGAGATGCCCAGCCGACACTGGCCAGTCCGCACCCAAGGACCGTGACTCGGAGGAGCCAACCGACCTGAGTCTCACCGGGTGTTGTGACCATAGACATCCGCCTAATCCCCTGGCAAGAATTGATCGCTCGTGACGCTCGGACACCAGCGCCGCTCGATGTGCGCGATCACCTGCTCTGTGCCCCAGCTGTGGCCGTGAGGATCCCGGTGAAAAGCGTCCGTCAGGTCGCGACAGAGAACTGGGCGTTTCCCAAAATATACGAGTTGTCGAATGCCGAACGATCGGCCAAGCACGCAGATGTTCGTGTGCACGCCCATCACCGCGACGTCTTCGATGCCTCGCTGCTCGAGCGCGTTGAAGAATTCCTGTCCATCATCGGTCACCACATCATTTGGGCGAATATCGATCAACGGTGTTTGGCGAGTCCAGGCACGGAATCCTTCATTGCAGGGCTCGGGCGAATGGCAAGCGCACGGGCCGGGGTCGGTCAACGTCGCTGGCAGCGTTTGTAGCTCATCAGGCTCCCAGTCGTTCCAACCGATGGCCAAGAGCGCCTCGACGTGCGGAGCGTCTGCGGCGCGATTCCGAGCAGCTGTGCCACGGTCGAAGTCCGTGCAATCCGAAGGAGCGTGCACGATGAGCGCACCGTCTTCTCGCATCTTCGCGAGGACGTCGTTTCATGCGAGGCGCCATGTCGGCGACGCGACGCGCGGCCGAGATGCAGTGGTGCGCATCCCACATGTTCGCAGACGACGACACCGGCGCGCGCGGTGTCGAACTCACGGTGCAGGACTTCCGAGTTGTTCTCAGAGTGGCGCAGGTCGTGCGCGCAGCACGATGCGGCGGGTAGCCATGGCTCAACGGTTCCTTTGGCTTCAACCTCGGAGCGCGCGCATCGCATCCAGCCTGGCGACCCGCAGCGCCGGGACGAGGCACGCGCCAGCGGTCGTGACAGCCATGGCAGGAGAGCCGCGGAGAACGCCACCGGATCGCGGGGGCTCACCTTATATAGAAGATCGCCCAGTAGCCGCGTCATTCCGAAGGCGAGCGCAACCCCGAGGACGAGTCCGACGCCGGTGAGGCGAAGGCCCCACGTGAGGACGAGGACGAGGAGCTTGGAGGAACGCGCCAAGGGCGAGGCGCAATCCGAACTCGCGGGTGCTTTGCGATACGGCGAAGGTGACGACGCCGTAGAGGCCGATCGCCGCGAGTCCGAGGGCCAGCGCGCCGAGCAATCCCACCAGCGTCACGGCGATGCGCTGCGCGTAGGTCGAGCGGTCGATCTGCTCGCGCATCGTGAGCACCTCGTATGGCGCGACATTGGGATCGATGGCCCGCTCCTCGCGGACGATTTCGGGAGCGATTGCCGCGACACCATGCGACGTTCGAACGAACAACCCGGCGACGGTGGAGACATTCTGCGCGAACAAGCAAGTAAGATCGGCGCCGCCGCCTCGAGAATGGATCGATGCCGGATGTCGCGTGCGACGCCGACGACCTGCATCCAGCGCGGGCCCAGTTTGAGACGCTTGGCCGTAGGATCGGCGCTCAGCCAGTACTTCGCCGCCGCGGCCTCACTCACGATCGCCACAGGAGCCACTCGGTCGTCGTCGGCGCTGGTGAAATCGCGTCCCGACAAGAGCGGAAATCCCGAGGACGGCGAAATAGCCCGGCGTCACCTGGTTGTAGTCGGTGGTCGGCAGGTCGTTGCGCGCGGGATGATAGCCGTCCACCTCGAGCGAGCGCTCTGTCGTAGGGGCGCTTGCTGGACGGATGCTGCGGGCGAACGCCGCCCCCTCGACCCCGGCAGCGCCGACACGCGTCGCAACAGCTCCGTGTCGAACTGCTCGGCGCGCGCGAAGTCGTAACTGTTCGCAAACAGGTTGATCGCCGTCGTCACGACGTCGTCAGTGGCGAACCCGGGACTCTCGCTACGCAGACGGCGAAGACTGATCAGCAAGAGCCCCGCGCCGACCAGCAGAACGAAGCTGGAGCTCACCTGAAGCATCACGAGCCGGCGCGGAGCCGTCCGCGCCCTCCGGTGTTTCCGACGCTGCTCCGTGCGTCCGCCTTGAGCGCGGGCGCGAGGTCGATGTTGCTCGCTTGCAGCGCCGGCGCGAGTCCGAACAAAAGCACTGATCCGAGTCCGATCGCGACGCCAAGCGTCGCGACACGCCAGTCGAGCGCGCCGGCGAAGGTGACGGAAATTCCGCGGCGTCGCCGAACAAGTAAGTGAGCACGCCGCGCGCTGCGTACGCCACCGCGAGCCCGCCGAGCGTGGCGAGGAATGCCAGAATCGCGAACTCGGTGACCAGCTGGCGGACGAGCCGCTCGCGTCCGCGCCGATCGCCAACCGCACGGTCATCTCGTGCCGGCGAGAGAGCGAGCGCACGAGCAGCAGGTTGGCGACGTTGGCGCAGGCGATCGCCAAAACGAAGATCGCGACGATGAGGGCGACGCGGAGCATCGGCAGCAGCTCCTTTGCGCCGTCGAGGTGCGTTCCAGAGCGGCAGGATGGTGACGCCGCGTCCCCGATCGTCGTTCGGATAGTCAGCTTCGAGGCGCTTCGCGGCCGCGCCTATCTCAGCCTGCGCCTGCGCCAACGTGACGCCCGGCTTGAGTCGCGCGAACCCTTCGATCCACCGCGCGCGCCTGTCGTCGAGCTTGTAGCCTGTCGGGTCAACGACTCGTTGCTGCGAGGCGGGCAGCCAGAATTGAATGGTGTAGCCGACGAAGGTGCCCAGGAACTCCTCGGGTGCGACGCCGACGATCGTGTGGGGATGCCGTTCAGGCCGATCGTCTTGCCGACGATGTCCGGGTCGCCGCGAAATCGGTCGCGCCAGAACCGGTAGCCGATGACGGCAACGGGATGCGCGTTGGCGCCGACATCCTCGCCCGGAAGAAAGCCACGCCCTCGCACGGGGCGCACGCCGAGCGCATCGAAATAGTTCGCGGAAACGAGGAGACCGGTCAAACGATCGGCGCGCTCGCCGCCGGTGAGCGTCGCGCCGGTGATCTTGCTGGCAATGAACGCGGAGAACGACGTCGTTCCGCGAGACAGGTCCATGAAGTCGGGCCATGACATCGAGTCGAAGCCACTGGTCCCGCGAGCCGTGCCGGCGACGGCGACGAGCCGGTCCTGTTGGGCGACGCCGGGGTACGGGCGCAACAGAATGCCCTCCATCCAGCTGAGGACGACGGCGTTGGCGCCGATGCCGAGCGTGAGACAGGCGACGGCGACGATGGTGAACGCCGGAGCGCGCCGCAGCATCCGCGCGCCGAAGCGTAAGTCTTGCCAGAGGCGCTCGAGCCAGAGACCGCCCCACGCGTCGCGCGTCAGCTCGTGGACGAGCGCGGCGTTCCCAAAATCCCGACGCGCATTGAGCGCCGCGTCGTCGGCGGTCTCACCGCGCGCGACGCGCGTCTCGGCCTCCATGCGGATGTGCGCCGCTATCTCCTCGCGCAACAGCTCGGCGCGCCGATCTCGGCGCCAGGGGAACAGGTCCATGAACTTCATGCCTCACCTTCTCCCTGCGGCGACAAGACACCCGCCATGGCGGAGGACAACAACTCCCACCTCGACCGCTCCGACGTCAGCTGTTTGCGACCTCTCGCCGTGAGCCGGTAAATGCGAACGCGCTGGTTCTTGTCGGACATTCCCCACTCGGCCGAGACGGCACCCTGCCGTTCGAGGCGGTGGAGGGCGGGGTAGAGCGAGCCAGCGTCGACCTGCAGGACGTTGCGGGAGTTGGCGCGGATCATCTGCGCGATGCCATAGCCGTGCGCGGCCCCCCAACGCAGCGTCTCGAGCACGATCAGATCCAAGGTGCCCTGAAGCAACTCGATGCGCGATGTAGCGGGCGGCGGTTTTCTGGCCACGTGCGGCACTCCGGCGAGGATATAGATAACCTATACCCATGGGGTATAGGTTATCTATATCCTCGGCGGCGGCCAGACCAGAGTCTTACAAACCGGGTCGCGCCGCGTTCAGTCGTGCAGCAAGAACTTGCGCATTTCTCGCACAACAAACGCTTCGTCCACGATGTACACGTAGTGGTTCGTGTCCTGTAGTTCGACGACTCGCGAGTCGTGGACCTGGGAGCGGAAGCGCCGGATCGCTCCGTCGACCCAGGGCGAGAGCATCGTGACGCTCCGATTGAACGCTTGCTGCTTCGCGGACGCCAGCGACAAGTAGTAGGGCGCACGGAATCGCGGTGTGATTCTATTGAAGATCCCGAGCGCCGGCGCGCGGATGCGGTCGTACTCGGCCGGCTCCAGGCCGGCCATGAGTTTCGCGGAAATCTCCGGGGGCGTAACCGGTCCCACGACTCTGCCCGATGAATCCATCCGGATCATGTTGCAAACCGCGGCGAGCGGCTTTCGGTAGCCATCGTCACGCGCCATGGCCGCGGCGAGACGCTGCACCGATTCCAGATCGGCGGCCGTAGGATCCGGGGCGGACGGCGGCTGAGGGATCGACGCCCACCCACTCGATCCGATGTCGAGCGCATCAAGGTAGACGAGCTTCCGGACGCGACGTGGGTAGACCGCTCCGAGTTTGCTCAATTCCGTTCCGGCAACCGAGTGTCCGACGACGACGGCCTGGCCGATTTTCAGTGAGTCGAGGACCGCAACGTCGTCGCGCGCTCTCGTGTCGAGGTCATACCCGTGCGCGGGTTGGCTCGAGCGGCCGAAGCCGCGGCGCGTGATGCCGATGACGCGAAAACGGTCGGTGAACTGGTATGCGAACTGATCGTAGACGTGCGCATTGTCCCCGGAGCCCGTGAGCAACACCATGGTCTCGCCGGTGCCGCCCCAGTCGAGCACTTCCAGTTGGACGCCGGGGGCGACCGTGACGAAGATCGTCTTGTGCGGGGAGGTATCGAAGCAGCTGACGTTGTTGCTCGCTGCGGGGTGAGCCGCCGCAGCAGTTGATCCAACTGGCGGGGTCGGCGCGTTTAGTGTGTAGCGACTGAGTCCGGTCCCCGGGGCGAGGACAATCAATACCGTCGTGGCGATGGGCAGCCACGCTCCCGCTCGTCCCACAAACAAGCTCCTGTCTCAGCAGCGCAGCTGCGTCAGGCAGGTTCACGCGCACGCTGCGTGCCGAAGTCGCGCGCCATTGATTGCGCCGGACGCTACACCCGCAGGCGGATCGCTAAGCGGGCGGAGCACAGTCTCGCGTGACGCCGCGCGGTTTGGGGCTGGTTGAATCCGCAGGATAAAGCGCCTTCATCGCATGCCAATGGGGCACAGGGCTCGCATGAGTTTCACCGGCGATGGTCTCGACAACCAGGTCCAGCCCCTTGTAGTTGCGCCCCCCCATCTTGCTCATCGAGTAGCAAAGCTGGGTGGCAAGCTGCCACATGTTTCTCGCCATTCCCGGATCTTCCTCCGATCCAACGGACAAGAAAACGTGTTTCAGAAAGGTCGGGTGGCGCTGGGCGAAGGCGGGCTCCAAGGCGAGCACCGTGTCTTTGCTTCGGTTGCTCCAGTAAAACCCGGGACTCGTAATGGCGTATCGAGTGAAAAGGTCGGGCTCCTCGAGCATTGCATAAGCGGCAAAGAGGCCACCGAACGAGTGCCCGTGTAGTCCACGATCCTCGGACGTGCGATACGTACGATCGACGAATGGGATGACCTCCTCCTTCAGCACACGCAAGAATGCTGCGGCGCCGCCGAAGCGGGGAGATCCGTCCGGCCAGCGAGCCTTCGCCGCCGGCGAGTCATCGAATGCGTGAGGCGTGTAGTCAAAGTCGCGTCGCTGTGCCTGGCTGTCCGCAGCTTCCACACCGACCAGCAGCACATTGGGAGACACGTCGGGCGACCGCATGAACACGTGAAACATCGGCAACTCCAGTCCACCATCGAGCAGATAGAGCGTCGGGTAACGCCTCGTCCCGCCAGAGCGCGCATTGTCATAGTCGCTCGGCAGAGCAACCTCAATTCGGTACGCCCGCCCATTGATCTGGGAGCGAAGTGTGTGGACGCGGGTGTTTGGAAGCATCACACCTGGCGGAGTTGCAGCCTCGACTTGCTGGGCGGTCCCCGTCGAAGCGCGGCCGACAGCGAGTGGCAGAACCAGAACGAGGCACGTGGAGGTCAGTTTCGTCATCCGAGGAGTACCTGGGTGGGGATGAACCTGCCATCGCGGTCTAACGCACTAGCCAAGCTGCAAAGGCATCATAAAGGAGGTCGCGAGCGCTTCCATTCCGGTATTGTGGCGTGCCGAAGGTGATGTGTCTTCGAGCATCATGGAACGTGGGGGCTGGGACGGCACAGCGAGTTCCTCCTCGGGCTTAGTCTTCGAGTGCAGCGCGCGGTTCGATGCGCGCTGCGGCGGTGGCGGGAATCAGGCTGGCGGCGATCGTTGCCGCGCAGATGACCGCGATCGAGCCGGCCAGCGAGATCGGGTCGAACGGTGAAATGTCGAACAGCAGGTGTCGCAGTCCGAATCCTGCGGCGAGCGTGAGCATGAGACCGACCACAATGCCGGCACCGGTCAACGCAAACGCTTCGCGGAGAATCAAGCCGAGGATCTCGCGCGAACCCGCGCCAATCGCGCGGCGAACCCCAAATTCTTGCCGGCGCCGCTGCACGCCGTACCCGATCACGCCGTAGACGCCGACGATCGTCAGAACGAGCGCGACGAGCCCGAAGCCCGCCATGAAGCGGGCGACGAACCGCGCGTTCAACGCGCTCGCGCTCACGAGGTCGTTGACCGTGCGGGCGTTCGCGATCGGGATCGTCGGATCGGCGGCCGCGATCGCACCCTGGACCTCGCGGAGCAGCGCCGAAGACTCGAGCCTCGAGCGAACGACGAACTGCATCGTGCGGAAAGTCAGGTATGGATTCTGGGTGTATGGGACGATCATCTCGGGGCGCGGGGTCTCCGTGAGCGCATATCGCTTCATGTTGGATACGACACCGACCACCGTCATCCACGGCCACGTCCGTCCCTGTTCCACCGGCCTTCCGAGACGGATACGCTTTCCGATCGCGCCCTCTCCCGGCCACAGCCACTTCGCCATCGACTCGTTGACGATCACGACTGGCGGGCCATCGGCGCGGTCGTCATCGGAGAAATCGCGGCCGGCGAGGATCGGCGCTCCGAGTGCCCGAGTCATGCCTGGGCTGGCGACGGTGAACTGCGCGATCGGTGCCGCGGCGTCGATCGCCACCGGCGGCTGTTTTCCTTCGGGCGTGAAGACCGACGCCTGCTGCGCGCCGCTGAGCGGGAGCGGCTTGCCGATGCCGGCGGCGGCGACTCCGGGGAGTGCGCGAATGTTGCCGAGCGCAGCGCTCAGGAACTGAACGCCCGCGGCGTGCTCCATTCCCGTGGCGAATGGTCGCTCCGGATACCGGACCGGTGGGAGCGACACCTCGAAGGTCACGCCGTGGATCGCGTCGAACCCGAGCTTGGCGCTGAGCTGCCGCGACAGGCTGCGCACCAGCAGCCCCGCGCTCGTCAGCAACACCAGCGATCCCGCGAGCTCGCACACGATCAGCGCGCGTCGCGCCTTGGCGGGAATGCCGCTCTGCCCGCTCCCGCGGCCGCCGCTCTTGAGCGTGTCGAGGAGCTGGACACGGCCGCCCATGGTCACCGCCATGATGGTCACGATGACGCTCAAGGCGGCCATGACGCTCAGTGCCGCGAGCGCGGCCCGCGTGTCGAACGTGAGCTCCGAAATCCGAGGCAGCTGTTGCGAACCGTACGCACGCAGAAGCCTCAAGCCGGCGATCGCGGCCGCGATCCCCGCCGCACCGCCGGCGACGACGAGCAGCGACACCTCCGTCAGCACCTCACCGGCGAGCCGCCGTGTCGTCGCACCAAGCGCCGAGCGCAGCGCGAGCTCGCGGCGGCGAACCTGTAGTTGCGCGAGCACGAGCTGCGAGGTGTTCACGCAAGCGACGACGAGGACGAGCGCGACGCCGGCGAGCAGGCTGGCGAGCATCGGCGTCACGTCGCCGACAACCTGCTGCTGGAGGGGAACGAGCCACTCGCGCGGCCGCGAGTTCTTGATGACGGGAATGGTGCGCTGCACAACCGCCATCACGCGGTCCATGTCCTGGCGAGCGGCCAGGGTCGTCGTCCCCTCGCGGAGCCGGCCGACGATGGCGAGATCGGCGATTCCATTCTTGGGCGGTTCGAGCGGAATCCACGCGTCAGGAGCCGCGGCGAATTGAAAGTCGCTCGGCATTTCCGACCCGCGTGGGAACGCAAACCCCCGCGGCGCGACGCCGATGACGGAGTACGGCTCGGCGTTGAGCGTGAGCACTCGGCCGACGATTTGCGGATCGGCGCCGAATCGGCGGCGCCAGATGGCATCGCTAAGCACGACGACACGATCGGCGCCGGGCGTCTCGTTTGCGCGCTGGAAGAATCGTCCGATCTCCGGTGAGACGCCGATGGTATGGAAGAAGTCGCCGGTAGCCTCGACGCCGTCGAGGCGCTCGGGGTGGCTCGATTCGCCGAGGTTGAGCGACGTACCGCGGAACGCCGCCATGGACTCGAAGGCCTGTGTGTTGTCGCGGATGATCTGGAACACCGCGCCGTGCGTCGGCTGTTCCGGGAAGCCGAGGTTGGCGTCCGGGTAGTATCCCCAGACCATCTCGAGCTGGCCGGGGCGCGCGTAGGGGAGTGGCTTGATGAGGATTGACGACACGAGGCTCATCATCAGCGCGCAGGCGCCGATTCCAATCGCGAGCGTCAGGATGCTCGTGACGGAAAACAGCGGCGCGTGGCGGAGGCGGCGCGTGGCGTGCTGCAGCATGCGGCTCACGGAGTCTACAACGTAAGCCGGCAGCGGTTGGATCGCGATCGGCAGGCGATTCCGTCGTTCAGCTCCGGCGCGACCCTACCGCATCCATTCCGTTGGGGTTTTCGTTGCTCACGGCTGGCCGGAAGGCGAACCGACAAAGTACGCGGTGACATACATGTCGTGGGCCAGCACGTCGGTCCCCTCGAATCCATTGTCAAACCAGAAGCTCCATTGGAACCCCGACGCCGGCGAGCCATCGCACGGGTCGTGAATCGTGTTCCCTTGACAGGTCCAATAGAGATACGGTCGGATGTTCGTGAACGCACCGACCGCGATGTTGGGCGCCGTCACCACCGGCTTCCCTGGGGTCAAGCCCAACTGCGTGTAGAACAGACTTTGAAATGGCGCGTTCGCCACGGAGCAGAGATATCCCGCGGCGCAGTTCGGGTCGACTGGTGGCATTTGCCAGTTGGACTGCCCCAGATAGGCGGCGGCATTCAAGTTCGTGATGAACTGCGCGGCCGAATTGAAGTTCAACGCGCCGTCCTGGCTCACGCATTTCTGCGGGCTGGGCGTCGTGCACCGCGGCATGCCAAGGGTGTTGCTGGCGGGCAGATTCGCGTCCGCCAACCAGGTCACGTTGGCGATCGGATCGTACACGGTCTGGCCTCCGGAATTCACCTGCAGACCGGTGCCCGACGGGGTCGGCGTGCCGGGGATCTTGCCCGGGATCATCGGAATAAGGAACAGGAAATTCGACGTGATGTTGGATCCCTGCCAGCCGCTGTTGAATGAAAATGTGCCGCAACAGCCGACGTCACCGGTGGGCTGCGGCAGGGACGTTCCCGACCAGCAGAGCGCCGGTTGGAAGTTGCTGAACGGACCGACCGGCATGTTCGGGACCGGAACCGCCGTGGCAGGCGCGCTCAATCCCAGCGCACCGTACAGCGAACCGAAGGCACTGGCCGAGCATCCCCACCCGAACGAATTGTTTTGCGGGCCGATGAAGCCGCAGGTGGTATCCCGGATGGGTGTCGTGGGAATCTGCCAGTTGCTGTGTCCCAGAAAGTCCGCGGCATTCATCGCTGCCACCCACGCCGCCGCTGCCTGATAGCTCATCGAGCCACTCGCGTTGACGCACGTCTTCGTATTGACGGTTCCGTCGCACACCGGCAGTCCGAATCTGTTGCTTGCCGGCAAATCGAAATTGGCGAGCCAGCTGACGCCGTTGGTCCGGTCATAGACAACGTTGCCGTTCGGGCTGACGATGACATCGCCGATCGCGCTCGACGTGCCGCCCCCGGGGGCCGACGTAAAGACGGTCACCTGCGCAGTGCCGATTCGTGCCTTCGACCACGCCCGGTTGCGCTGGCTGTCGAAGTACCCGTTCGGCCCCTCGAGCGACAGCGCCCACCGCCGTTCATTGAACACTGAATCGCGGAACAGGTCGTGGCTCAGCCCTGGCGTCATCGCCGCAATGCCGTCGCGTGCGGATCTGGTTGATCGCGAACAGATCGTTGCTGGTTGGCATCGACTTGTTATCGAGTGACTCGATCACCACCACGCTATCAGAGCAGAACGACGATCGTGGGCCATCGGCCTGTCGACAACGGCTACTCTTCTCTGATCGCCGTCATCGGGTCGATCGCCATCGCCCGGCGGCCGGGGATCGCAGCCGCGAGCGCGGCGCACACGATCAGCACTCCCAGCGCCGCGGCGACGACGGTGGGATCCCGCGGCGATACATGAAAGAGCAACGGCTGGATCCGTCCCGCGAGCGCGATAGCGATCGCCACTCCCGCCACCGCTCCGATCGACACGTGCCGAACGCCCTCGCGCACCACGAGAGACATCACACGGGCGCGGTCCGCTCCCAACGCCATTCGCACGCCAATCTCGCGGCTGCGAACCGCGACGACGTAGCTCAGCACGCCGTACAGGCCGAAAAGCGCGATCAGCAGTGCGAGGCCGGCGATCGCGGCGAAGAGGCGCGCGCCGAGCTCCCACGGCCGGTATTCCGCCGCCAGCATGTCCGCCATGACGACCACCTGCCGGCGGCGCGCCGCTATTGGATCTAGGTTCTTCGACCCGACTGTATCGCCGACAACGCTGCGAAGGCGCTCGACGATCGACCGCGTCCCGTTCGACGTCCGCAGCACAAGCGCTTGGGGGGCATCGGCGCGTTCGGGACGCTGGTCGAACGCGATGTAGAACACGGCCCGCGGCTCCTCGACGACGTAGAACGAATGGGCGTTCTCGGCGACGCCGATCACGGTGTAGCATGGCCCATCCGCTCGCTCGATGCGCAGGCACTCGCCGATCGCATCGCGTCCCGGCCACACGCGCCGCGCCAGCTCCGCGCTAACGACCATCACCGGCGGCGCGCCAAACCGATCGGCCGGGGAGAGATCGCGGCCTCGCGTCACGCGCGTTCCTACCACGTCGAGATAGCCGGGCTCCGCCGCCACGAAACCGATATTCAGCCCCGCCACGCGAAGCGTGTCGCCATTCCGATCGAAGAACGCGTGTGCTCCGAACTGGCCGTCGAGTGGTACCGTCGCCGAGAGCGCCGCGTTAGTCACGCCCGGCAGTCCGCGCGCGAGCGCCGCGATCTCTTGGAGCGAGGGTCCGCGCGCGCTGTCGGGACGCGTCACTGTGATCACGCGGTCGACGTCGAGTCCAAGATCGATCGCGCGAACGTTGTGGAGCGAGCGCGCCAGAAGACCGGTGCCGACGAGCAGGATCACGGAGAGCGCAGCCTGAACGCCGACGAGCGCCGTGCGAGCGCGCGAGCGGCGGCGGCCGCCGTCCCGGTTCGTGCTCTTGAGCATCGTCAAGAGATTCGGCCGCAGCGCGGTCGACAGCGGAACAACCGCCGCCAGGAGACCGACCGCCACGCCGAGGCCAAGCGCGAGCAACGCCACGCGCGCGTCCAACGCACCGACGGGCAGCTGCACTCCGGGCAGCAGCATCGACCGCAGCACGGCACCCATCCACGCTGCGATGAGGATGGCGGTCATCGTCGCGGCCAACGCGAGCATCACCGATTCGATCGCGAGCTGGCCGACGAGTCGGCGTCGCGACATGCCCAGCGCGATGCGCACGGCGATCTCGCGCTCGCGGTTGAGCGCGCGTCCGAGCAGCATGTTGCCGACGTTGGCCGCCGCCATCACCAGCAGCAACAACGCCAGCGCGCCGAGCGCCGCGGCGATCAGCTCGCTCTGCGTCATGCCGTCGGGACCGCGCGCACCGAGGAGCGAGCCGGGCACCGCGCGTACGAGCGGGTCGGACCGCGCGCCCGGCCGCGGATTTGCCGCGACGAACGCCGCCGCCGATCGCACGCCGGCTTCGGTGCGCTCGATCAACTGCTGCTCCGATCGGCTCGTCGGCGCTCTCGCCACCACCTGGTAGGCGATGGTGCCCCAGGCCTCGTACCAGGGTGGTTGACCCGGCCTCTCGTGAAAGCCGGTAAAACCACCCAGCGGTAGCCACATCTCGGCGCCGCCGAGGTTGATGCCGGCAAACCCTCGTGGCGTGATCGCTCGAATCGTGACCGGTCTACCCGCTACATGGATCACGCGACCCAAAGCGCCTGGGTCGCCTCCGAGCTCGCGTTGCCAGAACGCCCATGAGATGATCGCGGTCGATGCCGGCACGCCGAATCTCGCGCTCTCCGCATCGAAGTCGGTGCCCACGACCGGCCGCACGCCAAGCACCGACAGGAAGCGGGGCGTCACCCATGCGCTCTTCGCGCGACGCACCGCACCGTCGCGAATCTCGACGTCGGCATCCATTCGCAGCCAAACGGCACTCGGCACGCCGCCGCGGGCGAGGGACGAATCGATGAAGCGTGCTTCCGGCAACGAGAAGCGTGCTTGAAAGTATCGCGCGCCCTTCTTCGGCTGGCGCTCGATGTAGATCTGTTTCACCTCGCTCGGAGCCCGTACGCCGGCCGGCATTCGAAAGAGCAGAGGATCGACGACGGAGAACACGGCGGCGTTGGCGCCGATGCCGAGAGCGAGGATGAGAATCACCGTCGCCGCGAACCCCGGCCGCTTGAGAAGCGCGCGAGCCGCGTAGCGCATATCCAGACCAATTGCGTCGAGGAAAACTCCGCGGCGTCGCCGGCTCAGCCGTCGACGGTCGCTGTCGCGGCATTCGGCCAACGCGCGTTCCACGTCGCCGAAACGTGCCAGGGCCTGCCGCCGCGCCTCCTCCGGCGAGAGCCCGGACGCGATCAACTCTTCGGTGTCCGTCTCGAGGTGAAAGCGCACCTCGTCGCGCACGTCTCGCTCAGGGTTGGCGCCGAGCAGCTCGCGATACCGCCGCCACGAGGAGATCTTCACGGTACGCTCATCCCTCGGCCGGCTGCGTGGTCGCGCCCAGCATCGACGCGACCGCGTCGGCGTATCGCTGCCACCTCGCCGACTCGGAGCGGAGCTGGTGACGTCCGCGCGCGGTGAGCTCGTAGAACTTGGCACGCTTTCCCTTGTCGGAGAGACCCCACTCCGCCTCTACCCACTCGCGCTCCTCGAGCCTGTGCAGTGCGGCGTAGAGCGAGCCGTCGAGCACATCGAACGCGCCGCCCGACGCGCTGCGGATCATTCGCGCCACGGCGTGGCCATGTTGTGGTCCCCAGACCAGCGCCTTCAGGACGAGGACGTCGAGCGTTCCTTGCAGGAGATCTTGTTGGCCGGGCATCGTATTCCCTCACGCTTCGAGGACATAGTATGATCCATATCCTCGAATGTCAAGGGAATCGGCCCTCGGCCCCTCGCAGCAACTGAAACGCCGCCGGCGAGAACCACTCTCGCCGACGGCGCTTCCCCAACTTCACGTCACGACTCCGCAGCCCCGCCTTCTCAGTTCCAGCGCGTCGTTACCACCCGGGATTCTGATGCCCCGCCAACGCCGGATTCAAATCGATCGCGCGTTGCGGAATCGGCATCAGCTTGTACTTGTCCGGAATCGGCCCGCCGTTCGCCTTCGGGAACTTGCTCGTGCTCGACTTCGCGTGCGACATGCTCTGCTCGATGCGCGCCTTCGACCACGCCCAGTTGCGCTGGCTGTCGAAGTACCCGTTCGGCCCCTCGAGCGACAGCTCCCACCGGCGTTCATTGAACACTGAATCGCGGAACAGGTCGTGGCTCAGCCCCGGTGTCATCACCGGAATTCCGGCGCGCGTGCGGATCTGGTTCACCGCCGTGTACGCCTCGGCGCCAGGACTTCCGTTCACCTCGTTCGACGCCTCGGCGATCATCAGCAACACTTCGGCGTAGCGAAGCACGATGTAGTTCGGCTCCTCGGCGCCCGTGCCCGTCATGAGAATGTCGAGGAACTTGCGCGGGAAGGGCGTTTCGCTCGCGTACCCCTGCGACGCGGTCTTCGTCTCGTCCCACGTTTGCGGCACGCCGTTCTTGTTCCACGTGAAGATGAACGTGCCGTCGCGGCGCTTGTCGTTGGCGGCGAAGGAGTGGAACCAGATGCTCTCCGCCTCGAACGAGCCGTTGGTCGACGCGCCGAGGAAGGGCGCCGTATTCGTGGGCGCCATGTGCGACGAGATGCGCCCGCCGAGACCCGACGCGCGGATGCACTCGATGTCGAAGATCACTTCGCTGTTGCGCTCGTTCACCGTGCCGCCGAAGAAGTCGAACAGCGTCTTGTAGTCGGCCACCAGCGAATAGTCGCCGTCCGACTGCACCTGCTTGGCGTACGTGAGCGCGTTCTGCCAATCGGCCGCCGTTCCCACGCCCGTGCCGGCGCGCTGCAGGTACATCTTGGCGAGCAGCGTCTTGGCGGCGCCCTTCGACGCGCGTCCGACGTCCGCCGCCGTGTAAGTCTTGGCCGACGGCAACGAGGCTATGGCGTCCTTCAAGTCCTGCTCGACCAGCGCGTAGACTTCCTGCGCCGTGTTGCGCGGAATCGCCAGGCTGTCGAGCCCCTGCGTCGCGTGGAGCTTGATCGGCACGCCGCCGTACATGCGCACCAAGTTGAAGTAGTGCGTCGCGCGCAGGAACTTCGCCTCGCCGATGATGCGAGAACGGAGCGCCGTGTCCATGTCGATCTTCGGGACGTTGTCGAGCACCGAGTTCGCCCGGTTGATCGCGTCGTACGCCGACTGCCACACCGACTGCACGTAGGCGTGGTTGAGGGGAATCGCGTAGACGTCGGGCTGACTGCGTTCGTTCGTCGCCGACAGGCGCGACGTCCACATCTCCGTGGGATGCTCGACGAGCATCACGAAGTTGCGGCCGTAGTAGTTGTCGCCCGTGTTGTTGATGAAATCGGCGTAGACGCCGTTTATCGCGGCGAGCGCGTCGCCGGAATTGCGGTAGAAGTTCGTCGGGCCGATGAAGTCGAACGGCTTCTCCGTCAGAAACGCTTTGTCGTTGCACGCGAGAGCCACGGCCAGCAGGCCGAGCGCGCCGACAGTCTTCATTCGATTGCGCATTGGTCTGTGTCCTCGCTCAGTAGGCGATGTTGACGCCGATCGTGACGCCCTTCGCCAGCGGATACTGCCCGACGTCGACGCCGCGGTTCACGTTGCCGATGCCGAGACTGCTCACGTCCGGATTGAACCCGCTGTAGTGCGTCCACGTGACCAGGTTCGTCCCGGTGATGTACGCTCGCGTGTTCGACAAACCGTAGCGGGACAAGAAGCGCTCGGGCACCTGCACGTCGAGCGTGACGCTGCGAAGCCGCAGATACGATCCATCCTCGAGCAGGTCGCTCGTGATGTCCGATCTCGTCGTGCCGGGCGTGAAGTTGATGCGCGGGAAATCGGCGCCGGTCGTTGGCTCGCCGTCCACGCGTCAAAATACCGGTCCGAAATGATGTTCGTGCCAGGGCTGCCCTGAATGAGACGAACGTCGTTCAGGTTCAGAATCTTGTTGCCGTAGGTCGCGTCCAATAGCCCGCTGAGGCGGAAGCGGCCGAGCGTGAACTGGTTCTGCCAGCCCGCGGTGAACTTGGGATTTGGATCGCCGATGATCGTGCGGTCGTCGGGCGTGATCGCGCCGTCGGGGCCGGTCGCTTGGCCGTTCACCGGAGCGCCGGCAATGTCCACGATCATCATGTCGCCAGGATGCCAGGTCGTGCCGGCCAGCGGCTTCACCTTCGCGGCGTATGCCGCCGCGGCCGCCGAGTCTCGCAGGATTCCGTTCGTCTTGTATCCGTAGAAGACGCCGAGTGCCTGGCCGACCTGAATCAGCGATCCGAGGAGCTTGAGGTCGCTGTTCACGCTGCCGGCGAAGATCGACTGCACGCCGCCGAGGTCGAGCACCCGGTTCTTGTTGTGCGAGTAGTTGACCGTCGTCGTCCACCCGAGCGAATGGCGTGCGGCCGTCGAGCACCGTGAGCGTGAGGCCGAGCTCGTACCCGTTGTTGCTCACCGAGCCGACGTTCTGGAGCGCCGTGCCGAACCCGCTCTCGAACGGCAGGTTCACCGCGAGCAGGAGGTCGCTGGTCGTCTTTCTATAGATGTCGCCTGTGAAGCTCACCCGGCCGCCGTACAGCCCGAGGTCGACGCCGTAGTCGGTCTGGCGCGTCGACTCCCAGCCGAGGTTCGGATTGCCGACCGACGCCGGGTAGTAGCCGGGTACGACCGCGCCGCCGAACGTGTACTGCTGCGACAGCAGGTGTGCCATCGACTGGTACGGCTGGATCGATGGATTACCCGCAAGCCCTGTTGACGCGCGGAACTTGAGCAGCTCGATCGCCGGGAACTTCTGCATGAAGGGCTCGTCCGAGACGCGCCATCCGAATGCCGCCGACGGGAAGAAGCCCCACTGGTGATCGGCGCCGAAGCGCGACGAGCCGTCCTCTCGGCCCGGTGACCGTGAACAGGTACCGGTTGGCGAGCGTGTAGTTGATGCGTCCGAGGTACGACGCCAGCGTCCAGCGCGTGTGACCCGAGGCAACCTGCGGGCCGCCGGTCTGCGTGCCGGCGCCCATGTTCTCGAACACGTCGATGTCGCTGACGAATTGGCTGTTCTGGATCGTGTTGAACACCAGGTCGTTCTGCTGGCGCGAGTATCCCGCCACCGCGTCGATCGCCTGGTTCGCGCTGAACGTGCGGTCGTACGAGAGCGTGTTCTCGTTGAGGAAGTTCGTGTTCGCGGTGGTCCCGCGCTTGGCGTAGCCGTTCGTCTGCGAGCCCATGAGCGTCGTGCGCGGGTAGTACGTGTCGCGAGACCGGTTGGAGAGATCGCCGCCGAGGCTCGAGCGGAACTTGAGTCCGTCGGCGATCTGAAATTCGCCGAACGCGTTCGCCAGCACGCGCGTGTCGCCGAGCTTGTCGGTCACGTCGGCGGCCATCGACACCGGATTCGGGATGTTCGTCGGCTGGAGCACCGAGGCCGGGCTGTTCTGGCCCATCAGGGTGTACGCACCGTTGGGCTGGCGCACCGGGAGGATCGGGTAGTAGTCGATCGCCGCGCCGACCGCGCCGGCGCCGGCGTTGAGCGAGCCGTCCGTCGGAACCGAGTTCGTGTTCACGCGGCTCACCATGACCGTGCTCGCGACGCGCGCGCGGCTTCCGATGTCCTGATCGAGGTTGCCGCGCAGCGAGATGCGCTTGAACGCCGAGTTGATGACGACGCCCTGCTGCTGGAACACGCCGCCGGAGAGCGCGTAGTGCGTCGCGTTCGCGCCGGCGTTCCCGCCGGTCACGCCCAGCTGGAGGTTGGTGAGTCGGCGCGCTGCGGAAGATGAGCGACTGCCAGTCGGTGTTGGGCAGCGTGTCCGGGTTCGCGAAGACGACACCGGTGCCGTTGTTCACCGACCAGTCGTTGACGAACTTCGCGAAGCCGGCGGCGTTGAGCAGCTGGTAGCGGTGCGCCACGCTCTGGTTGCCGCTGTACGTGTCGAGCGTGAACACCGGGCGCGCCGTCTGCCCGTGCTTTGTCGTGATGATGATGACGCCGTTCGCGCCGCGCGCGCCGTAGATCGACGTCGCCGACGCGTCCTTCAGAATCTCGATCGACTCGATGTCGGCCGGGTTGAGCGCCGCCAACGGATTCGATGGAACCGTCGTCGTCGCGTCACGACCGCCGTCGCTCGGGTTCTGCAGGTCCGCGTTGTTCTCGATCGGGAAGCCGTCGATCACGTAGAGCGGCTCGTTGTTGCCGGTGACCGACGACCCGCCTCGAATCCGAATGGAAAGCGCGCCGCCCGGCGCCGACGATGCCTGCGTCACCGAGACGCCGGCCGCCGCGCCTTGCAGCACCTGCTCGAGCGAGAGCGTCGGCGTCTGCTCGACGTTCGGCGTCACCGACGCGACGGAGCCGGTCAGGTCCGACCGCCGCTGCGCGCCGTAGCCCGATCACGACCATCTGGTCCAGCGTGACGGACGCCGCGGAGAGCGCGATGTTGAGCGTCACCGTTTGGCCGGCGGCGACGGTCACCTGCTGCTCGACCGGTGTGTACCCGATGCGCGCGGCCTTGACCCGCTGCGTGCCGACAGGCACGTCATTTATCGTATACCGGCCCTCGGCGCCGGTTCGTCCGCCGAGCTGCGTCCCGTTGATCGTCACGGAGACGTTGGGCGACGGGTGCGCCGACCGTGCGGTCGGTGATCAAGCCGACGATCCGGCCGGCTTGGGCCGAGGCGCTAGCGGGGGTGGTGGCCGCAAGAAGAGCGGGGAGGAGCAGCGCGAGACGGGAGACGAGTCTCGTCGAGAGCATGCGGCGTTCTCCTTCGGAAGGGGTCGAAACTGCCTTTTGTTCTTTATACGAACAAAAGAGATCGAGAAACGCGAGCCGAAGCTCGCGATCGCACTGACGACCGAACGTCCTGCCACTCGGAAAAGCGGGGAAAAACACTCACCTAACAACGTGGCCAGCGCTACGATTCGTCACATCCGGCACGCCCCGGCGGCCACGCCCGCGATATTGTTCGCGCAACGAACATTCGCGACCCCCTAACCTGTGCATCCGTGGCCGATCGCGCCAGAGGCAACGCGTGAAGATGACTTTCCGCTGGTTCGGGCCGACCGATCCGATACCTCTGGCTTACATCCGCCAGATCCCGGGAGTCACGGGCGTGGTGAGCGCCGTCTACGACACGCCCGTCGGCGACGCCTGGCCCCGCGCGTCGCTCGAGCGCCTCGCCGAGCAGGTCGACGTGGCCGGCCTGTCGCTCGCCGTCATCGAAAGCATCCCGGTCCACGAGGACATCAAGCTCGGGCGCCCGTCGCGCGACCGGCTCGTCGACGCCTGGTGCGAGAGCGTTGCCCGCGTCGGCGCGGTCGGCGTGCGCGTCGTCTGCTACAACTTCATGCCCGTCTTCGACTGGATGCGCAGCAACCTCGCGATGCGCCTCCCCGACGGGTCGACGTCCCTCGCCTTCGACGACGGCGAGCTCGCCCAGTTCGACCTCTCGCGGGGAACGCGCGATCTGCCCGGTTGGGCCGCCGCTTACGACGCCGACGGAGCTTCGCGCGCTCGTCGACGCTTACCGGCAGTTGAACGCCGAGCGGCTGTGGGAGAACCTGGCCTTCTTCCTCGAGCGCGTCGTTCCCGCCGCGGAGAGCGCCGGCGTCCGCCTCGCGATCCACCCCGACGACCCGCCGTGGAGCATCTTCGGCCTGCCGCGCATCGTAACGAGCGGCGCCGCGCTCGAGCGGCTCGTCGAAGCTCGTCGACCGTCCCAGCCAACGGCGTCACGGTCTGCACCGGGTCGCTCGGCGCCGATCCCGACAACGACCTCCCGGCCATCATCCGACGGCTCGGTGGGATGGGCGGGGAGCCGGGGCGCGGGTGGCGGGGGGCGGATCCACTTCATGCACTGCCGCAACGTCAAGCGCACCGGCGAACGCCGCTTTCATGAGAGCCCGCACCCGTCCGCGTTCGGCAGCGTCGACATGCTCGAGGTGATGCGCGCGCTCCGCGAGGTCGGCTACGCGGGGCCGATGCGCCCCGACCATGGACGCATGATCTGGGGGGAGACGGGCCGTCCCGGCTACGGCCTCTACGATCGGGCGCTCGGCGCGATGTACCTCCAGGGGCTGTGGGAGGCGGTCAGCGCTTCGTAGGCGAGACGTGCCGCGGCGGGCCGGCGAATCGTCCATCCTGAGAGAGGATCGCGGATGCGGAAACGAGCCCGGCCTCGAGCTTGAGCCTGAGCGGGAGCCATGAGCTACAGCATCTCGAAGGCGCGCTGAGGGTTGGCGCGCCTTAATGATTTCGGCGCCGGCATGCCGAAACTCTGAAGGCGATTTCCACTCTTCGACGACGAAATGGCCGCACCCCAAATCACACAAGACCGGCTCGGCGACATGCTCGTGCGTGAGGGGTTGATCACGCGCGAGCAATTGTCCAAGGCGTTGGCGGAGCAGAAGCAGAACGGGCAACGGCTCGGCTACACGCTCGTGAAGATGGGCTTCATCCCCGAGATCGACCTCACGAAGGTGCTGGCGAAGCAGCATCGCATGCCGGCCGTCGATCTCTCGCGATTCGAAGTCGATCCAAAAATCGCGAAGATGATCACGGCGGAGATGGCGCAGAAGCATCTCGTGATGCCGCTCAAGCGCGAGGGGCGTTCGCTGACCGTCGCGATCGCCGACCCGTCGAACCTCGTCGTGCTCGAGGACATCAAGTTCATCACCCGCTGCGACATCATCCCGGTCGTCGCCGGCGAGTACACGCTGGCGACGATGGTGGAGAAGGTCTTCGGCTCGACCGACGACCAGCAGATGGCGACGTTGATGAACACCATCACCGAGCTCGAAGGCATCAACGACGTCGAGGTGCTGGAGGACGAGCAAGACGACGTGTCGCAGGCGGCGCTCCAGGCGCAGATGGAGGACGCGCCGGTCGTCAAGCTGATCAACGCGATCCTCACCGACGCCGTGAAGCGCGGCGCGTCGGACATTCATTTTGAATGCTTCGAGCACGAGATCCGCGTCCGGTATCGCATCGACGGCGCGCTCCAGGAAGTCATGAAGCCGCCGCTGAAGCTCCGGGCGGCGCTCATCTCGCGCTTCAAGATCATGGCGATGCCTGAACATCGCCGAGCGGCGCGTGCCGCAGGACGGCCGCATCAAGCTGAAGATCGGCAACCGCGTCATCGACTACCGCGTCTCGACGCTGCCGACGCTGTTCGGCGAGAAAGTCGTGCTGCGAATTCTCGACAAGGGCAACCTGACGTTCGACCTCTCGACGTTCGGCATCGAGCCGCGCGCCGAGGCGGACCTCATGGAGGCGATCTCGAACCCGTACGGCATGGTGCTCGTCACCGGCCCGACGGGCTCGGGCAAGACGACGACGCTCTACTCGGCGCTCTCCAAGGTCAACCAGATGGACGTCAACATCATGACCGCCGAGGATCCCGTCGAGTACAACCTGTTCGGCATCAACCAGGTGCTCGTGCGCACCGACATCGGGATGACGTTCGCCGCGGCGCTCAAGGCGTTCCTGCGGCAGGACCCGAACATCATCATGGTCGGCGAGATTCGAGATCTCGAAACGGGCGGCATCGCCATCAAGGCGGCGCTCACCGGCCACATGGTGCTCTCGACGCTGCACACGAACTCGGCGCCGGAGACGGTGACGCGTCTGTTGGACATGGGGCTCGAGCCGTTCAACGTGGCGTCGGCCGTGAACCTCGTGCTCGCCCAGCGGCTCGTGCGGCGCATTTGCGCCAACTGCCGCACGCAGTACCAGCCGAGCCCCGAGGAGTGGGCGGCGCTCAAGGTCAAGCCGACGACGCCGCTGCGCGAGCTGCGATTCACCGAAGAGGCGCTGGCCAACGCCAAGGCAAAAGCGACAAAGGAAGCCGCGCCCTTTCTCGCCAACCTGAGCCTCGACACGACGTTCGGCGAATTGGGCTTCTTCAAGGGAGCCGGCTGCGACACCTGCGCCGGAACGGGGCTCAAGGGGCGCCAGGGCGTCTACGAGGTCATGACGATGACGCCGCACCTCCGCAAGCTCGTCATGCAGAACGTCGGCGCCGCGGAGATTCGCGAGGGAGCCATCGAAGAGGGCATGCTGACCCTGCGCATGGACGCGTGGCTCAAGGTGATGAAGGGGATCACCACCACGGAGCAGATGATTCGCGAAACGTCGGCGTAGCGACGGACCGGTGCCGGGTATCGATAACAGAGTTCGTCAAGCCGCCGGCGTTCGCGAGATTCGACCGGGAACGAATTCGCCTACACTTCCCGCGCGCCGAGACCGAAACTTGTGATCGAGGGCTCCGGGCGCCGATGTTGGCGCCCACGTGCCCGGCGTCGATCGTCGGCGCCGGGTACGGGGTCCCGCGCATGACCCAACCGATCCGTTCGTCGTCCTTCTCAGGATGGGCGCCGTGGCCGTGGAACGAATCGTTCCAGCTCGCGGCCGGAGCGCCCATCACACAACGCTCAAGCGGTTAAAGGCCGCCTTCGATGACCCCATCGCCGTCGACACCTTCGTCGTCCAACACCCTTCGGGCGTGAATCTCCGTCTGCTCCTCGAGGAGATGATCGATCGGAACGCGTCCGATTTGCACGTCACGGCGGGCGAGCGGCCGAAGTTCCGCATCGACGGCGACATCACCAACTCGACCATCGAGATCGTGATGCAGCCGAAGGACACGCTGCAGCTCGCGTACTCGGTGCTCACGGAAAATCAGAAAAAGCGGTTCGAGATGGAGGACGAGCTCGATTTCTCGTTCGGCATCCAGAACCTGGCGCGCTTCCGCGGCAACTGCTTCAAGCAGCGCGGCTGCGTCTCGATGGTGATCCGGCAGATCCCGTTCAACATTCGCAGCTTCGAGGACCTCGGCCTCCCCAAGGTCATCGCCGACCTGTCGGACCGCCCGCGCGGCCTGATTCTCGTCACCGGCCCGACGGGTTCCGGGAAGTCGACGACGCTCGCCGCGATGCTCGACCGGATCAACAAGCAGATGAAAGGCCACATGATCACGATCGAGGATCCGATCGAGTTCATTCACAAGCATCAGTCGTGCATCGTCAACCAGCGCGAGGTCGGCTCGGACACCAAGAGCTTCCAGGCCGCGCTCAAGTACGCGCTCCGCCAGGACCCCGACGTCGTGCTCATCGGCGAAATGCGCGATCTCGAGACGATCCAGGCGGGACTGACGATCGCCGAGACGGGACACCTCGCGTTCGCGACGCTGCACACGAACAGCGCGGCCGAGGCGGTGAACCGCATCATCGACGTCTTTCCGAGCCACCAGCAGTCGCAGGTGCGCGCCCAGCTCGCGTTCAGTCTCGAGGGGATCATCACGCAGACGCTGCTGCCGAAGATCAGCGGCAAGGGCCGCGCGATGGCGGCGGAGATTCTCGTCGTGACGCCGGCGATTCGCGCGCTCATCCGCGACGACAAGATCCACCAGATCTACTCGATGATGCAGTCGGGCAAGAAATACGGCATGCAGACGATGAACGACGGCCTGTACAACCTCTATATGAGCAAGACCGTCTCGCTGGACGAAGTGCTCCGCGCCAGCCACGACCAGTCGGAGATCATGCGCATGATCGGCGTCTCGCCCGAGGGCGACACGCCGGGCAAGCCGCAGACGGCGGCCGCGGGGGCGGGAAAGCGGTAGCGGACGCGTTGATTTGGTGACGCGGCTCACGACGGGCGGCCCGTAATCTTCCGGCCGCCCCGGTCGTCTTACAGAGAGCAGTTCAAGCAGCCATCTCGAGGAATCGATGCCTCAATACACGTACACGGCGCGCGCCGTCAACGGCGAGCTCAAATCGGCGACGATCGACGCGCCGTCGCGCGACGACGTCATCAAGCAGCTCCGGCAGCTGAAGCTGAACGTCGTCAAGATCGACGAAGGGACCGCGAATCGAAAGAAGCGCGGCGGCGTCGATCAAGATGCGCGACGTCGTCATCTTCACGCGCCAGTTCTCGACGATGATCAACGCGGGTCTCCCGCTCGTGCAGGCGCTGGACATTCTGGCGCACGCAGAGCGAGAACCCCGCGCTCAAGGACGTGACGCGGCAGGTCGTGTTCGACGTCGAGTCGGGCAACACGCTGGCCGACGCCATGCGCAAGCATCCGCGGGCGTTCAGCGAGTTGTACGTCAACATGGTCGCGGCGGGTGAGGCGGGCGGTATTCTCGACACCATCCTCATGCGCCTCGCGGTCTTCATGGAAAAGAACGACGCCCTCGTCCGAAAGGTGAAGGGCGCCATGATCTACCCGGGCGTGATCATCTCGGTGGCGGCGATCGCCATCACCGTGCTGCTCATCTTCGTGATCCCGACGTTCGAGACCATGTTCGCCAGCGCGAACATCGCGCTGCCGCTGCCGACGCGAATCGTGATCGGCATCTCGCGCGGGCTGAAGAGCTATTGGTACGTCGTCCTCGGTGCCGCGATGGGCATCTACTTCGCGATCCGGAACTACTACCGGACGGCAGGCGGAAAGCTGACCATCGACAAGCTGCTGTTGAAGATGCCGGTGCTCGGCGACGTGCTCCGCAAGTCCGCCGTGTCGCGCTTCACGCGCACGCTCGGCACGCTGATCTCGTCGGGCGTGTCGATCCTCGACGGCCTCGAGATCACGGCCAAGACGTCGGGCAACCGCGTCATTCAGGACGCGATCATGGAATCGCGCTCGTCGATCGCCGGCGGCGACACGATCGCCGCGCCGCTCAAGAAGTCCGCGGTCTTTCCGCCGATGGTGATCTCGATGATCGCGGTCGGCGAGCAGACGGGCGGTCTGGACGAGATGCTCACCAAGATCGCCGACTTCTACGACGAAGAGGTCGACGCGGCGGTGTCGGGCCTCCTCGCGCTGATGGAACCGGTGATGATCGTGTTCCTCGGCGTGGTGGTCGGCGGCATGGTCGTCGCGATGTACCTGCCGATCTTCGACATGGTGAACGCGGCGGGCGCGTAAGCAGCGGCATCATCTCGACGATCGAGAGGCCCGGGCCAACGGCTCCGGGCCTCTCGTCGTTTACCGCCGCTCGAATCGGTATAGTCAACGGTCCCACGTCGGCGGAGGCCGCGCCTGGTTGCCGCAGGGTGAGATCGCCGCGAGCGGTCGCGCTCGACGGGAAACCGCGTCGAACGCAGACCGCGCGGCTTGCGACCTGCCAATCCTCCCGATGAACAATCGGAAGGATTGGCAGCATGCTTCGAGCAACTCGTCGGCTCGCGCCCGGCGCGGTCGATCCGGTCAGGCGCCGGTAGCCGCCAGCGCGGTCTCTCACGGGGTTCTGATCGCCGCCATGCTCGTGACAACGCGCGGCACGAGTTCGCACTCACACGGGCGGAACTCCGTCGGCGCAAGAGTCTACGCCCATAGTCCACGTGCGATACCTCACCTCGCTGCCGATCGAGCGCGGCCGCGCCGATCGAAGCGGAGCCTGCACGCGACGAGCCGGCGCGGACCGCGAAGAAAGTCCAGCGGCGAGCGACGGCAGCGCGCGAAGGCGCAGCTCGCTTCGCTCAAGGCATCGCTCGACGCCATCACGATCGCGTCTCGCCGAGATCCACCCGGCGCTCGACGTCGCCGACGTCATGCGCGCCATCGACGTCGACGATGCTCGATGGACCGCGGTGGCGGATTCCGAGTTCAACAGCGGGCGGCGCGACTGAGCGACGCCGTGCGCCCCCCGCACCGACCGGGGAAAACGGGATCTACACGACGGATCTCGTCGACGAGGCCGTGACGTCCGCGGCCCGGCAATCCCAAGCCGCGATATCCCGAGTCGCTCCGTGCAGCGGGCGTCGAGGCCGACGTCAACGTGCTGTTCGTCGTCGACACCACGGGCAGAGTCGACGAGCCGAGCATCAAGTTCGCGACCCACGTTCACGAGCTGTTCATGGACGCGATCCGCGTGTCGTTGCGGCGGGCCCGGTTTTTCCCCGCCCGATTGGCGGCTCCGTCGTGCCCCAGCTCGTGCAGCAGGAGTTTCGCTTCGAGCTGCGGGAGCGATGACACGAGCAGGGTAGCCGGCGGCGCCCTTCGCGGCCCACGCGGGATTCAGTGCGTCCTGAACGCCCTGGATGCCGTTGCTGGCACTGGCGCCCCCGACGTCGCGTGATGGGCGGTTCGAGGGAGCCGTCGGCGGTAGGGAAGAGGAGCCGTCTGCGCACGCCGCCGCCAGTATCGCGAGCGGCAGCACGAGTCGAGTCAAGTTGAACATGAAGTCTCCGGTTCGAGGGTGATCAGGCCCAAGCCGCGCTAGTCGTGGCCCCGCCTACCTAGTTCGGCGCAATTGGGACGCGACACGGCTCACTCGGGGGAGCCTCGAATCCTCGGCTGAAGAATTTCCGTATGGATTCCCGATGCCGTGCGCCCCGGCTTTCGCGCCGGGATCGTCGACTATATCCTCCATCAGCGCGGACACTCGGAGCCAGCCATGTCGCTCGGAAGTTTCCTCAAGAAACAGTTCATCGACGTCATCGCATGGACTGAAGACGGACCCGGAATTCTCCAGTATCGCTATCCGATGCAGGACATGGAGATCCAGAACGGCGCGCAGCTCACCGTGCGCGAGTCGCAGATGGCGGTGTTCGTGAACGAGGGCGTGTTCGCCGACATCTTCTCGCCCGGCCTCTACACGCTCAACACGAAGACCCTTCCGCTGCTCACCAACCTGCGGAATTGGGACAAGCTCTTTCAGTCGCCGTTCAAGTCCGACGTCTACTTCTACTCGACGCGGCAGCAGACCGGCCAGCGGTGGGGCACGCCCTTGCCGGTCACGATCCGCGACAAGGAGTTCGGCGCGGTCCGCCTGCGCGCCAACGGCATCTACTCCTACCACCTCACCGATCCCGCGGTCTTTCAGCAGAAGGTCGCGGCGACGCAGGCCCAGTACGCAACGGACGAGCTCGAGCCGCACCTCCGCAACGTGATCGTCGGCAAAGTCTCCGACGCGTTCGGGCAGAGCGGGGTCGCCTTCCTCGACATGGCGGGCAACATCGACGAGCTGTCGACGGCGATGCGGGCGCAGGTCGGGCCGCTCTTCTCCGACTTCGGGCTCGCGCTCGACACCTTCCAGGTCGAGAGCCTCTCGCTGCCCGACGAGCTGCAAAAGCTGCTCGACCAGCGCATCGGCATGAACATGGTCGGCGACATGCGGCAGTACTCGCAGTTCCAGGCCGCGCAGTCGATGCCGATCGCCGCGGCGAATCCCGGCGGCGGCGCCGGGCTCGGCGCGGGACTGGGCGCCGGCATGGCGATGGGGAAAGCGATGGCCGACGCGATTTCCGGCGCGACCTCGCCGGCGACCCGGCGCACCGAACGCCGGCGCCGGCGCCGTCCGCCGAGACGAAATTCTGCTCGGAGTGCGGCAAGCCGATCGCGCGGAGCTCGAAGTTCTGCTCCGAGTGCGGCGCGAAACAGGCGTGACCGGCGTCGAGTGGGTCATCGACGCGCGGGGATGTGATCCATCGAAGCTGACCGATCGAGCTTCGTTGCAGCTTCTGCTCGACGGCATCGTCGGCGACCTGTCGCTCAACGTCGTCGGCGAGCCGCTCTGGCACACGTTTCCGGGCGCGGGGGGCGTCACGGGACTGTGCCTGCTGTCCGAGTCGCACGTCGCGATTCACACGTTTCCGGAGCATGCGTCGCTCTGCCTCAACGTGTTTTGTTGCCGTCCGCGCGGCGACTGGGACGTCGAGGCAAGACTCCGGCATCACGTGGCGGCGAGTGACGTCGACGTAACGCGAATCGAACGCATCTACGCCGAGCTGCCCGCCCCCCTCCCCCTCACGTGACCCAACGAACGGCGGCCTGCCCGAATTGCGGCGCTGAGATCACGTTCCGCTGGTCGGGAGCGGTGCAGACGTCGTGCCCCGCGTGTCACTCGGTGCTCGTTCGCCACGACGTCGACCTCGAGAGGGTCGGCTCGGTCGGCGACGTGCCGCTCGCGATGTCGCGCATCCAGCTCGGCACGGAAGGGTCGTACAAGGGCAAACCGTTCGTCGTCGTCGGCCGCATCGTATACGAGTACGAGCGCGGCCACTGGAGCGAGTGGCACATCCGCGTCGGCGACGGCACCAGCGCGTGGCTGAGCGACGCGCAGACGGAATACGCGATCACGACGCAGGTCGAAAATGCCGGCGCACTGCCGGGACCGGGCACGTGCAAGCCGGGTCAGCAGATCACGCTCGGCGGCGCTGCCGTATAGCGTGGCGGTCGTCACCCACGCCTTGTACTCGGGCGTCGAGGGCGAGCTGCCGTTCGAGTACTGGGACAAGCTGCGCGTCGAATTCGTGGACCTCAAAGGTCTCGGCGGTGCTTTCGCGACGATCGACTACAGCGATACGGCGCCGGTGCTGTACACCGGCGAGTACGTCGCGTTCGAGAGTCTGCACCTCAAGAACCTTCGCGACGACGCCGACGACGCCGGACCGCAAGTCGCGGGTGTCAAAGGACTCAACTGCCCGCAGTGCGGCGCGGCGATCGAGCTCCGGAGCGGCCAGCTCGCGCAGACGGTCGTCTGCCCGTCGTGCACCGCCGTTCTCGACGCGCGCGATCCGAATCTCGCCGTCCTGCAAAAGGCGCAGGATCGTCTCAACCGCGCGACGCCGGCGATCCCGCTCGGCACGACCGGAACGCTTGGGAGCGAGCGCTGGCAGGCAATCGGATTCCAGTTGCGCGGCGTCGCGGTCTCGGGCGTCACGTACTACTGGCGCGAATATCTGCTCTGGAACGCCGAGAAGGGCTTCCGCTACCTCACGGAGTACGACGGGCACTGGAACGACGTCGTCGTGCTCAAGGGCGCGCCGAAGGAGACGATGATCGCCGGCACTCCGCAGGCCGAATACAACGGGACGACGTTCAAGCACTTCCAGTCGGCGAACGCCGAAACGTTCTTCGTGCTCGGCGAATTTCCCTGGGAGGCGCGGACGGGCGACAAGGTCGAGGACACGGATTTCGTCGCGCCGCCGTACATGCTGTCGTCGGAGCGCACGCCCGACGAAATCACCTGGTCGCTCGGCACGTACACGCAGCCGGAACGGATCGCCGAAGCGTTCAAGCTTCCGACACCGCTCCCGGCGCCGCGCGGCATCTTCGCCAATCAGCCCAATCCGCGGTCGGGCGCGGCCGGCGCGCTCAAAGGGACGTTCTTCATGCTCGCGGCGGCATTGCTCGTGCTCGCCGTAACCCGATTCGTGACCGCGCGCAACGAGTCGGTGTTCACGCAGTCTTATGAGTATTCGCCGAACCGGCGACACAGCGGCTTACGTCACGCCGGTGTTCACGCTCGGCGGCCACACGTCGAACGTCGAGCTGGACATCCGCACGAGCCTGTCCAACGCGTGGGCGTTCTACAACCTGGCGCTGCTCGACGAGAACGGCGGTCCGGGGTTCGAGTTCGGACGCGAGGTGTCGTACTACGCCGGCGTCGAAGACGGCGACGCGTGGCACGAAGGGTCGCCCGAGGACAAGGTCGTGCTGCCTTCGGTTCCGCCGGGGCGCTACTACCTTCGCGTCGCGCTGGACCGGGACGTCGGCGCGCAGCCGTTCTCGTACACGCTGGCGGTGAAGCGCGACGTGGCGCGCGTCTGGCCTTTTCTCGCCGCGCTCGTGGTGCTCGCGCTGCCGGTGCTGTTCGCGGCGTTCAGCGCGGTGAACTTCGAGTACAATCGGTGGCGCGAGAGCGACCACCCGTGGGTAACCACGTCGTCCGACTCGGACGACGACGACAGCGAGTGACGAATGATCGGCAAAACTCTCTATTTGATTCTTGGCCTTGTCGTAATCGCCGGCACGGCCGCCGCCGAGTGGCGAGGGTGGGGAACGAGCGGCGTGACCGAGGTCAAAGACGTCCCGCGCACCGTGCGCAACAATCCGGGCTCCTATCGCCCGCACTACATGTACCTGGGGTCCTCCTTCCGGCGGGGAAAATGACATGACCGTTTTCAACAATCTTGGGTTCGAGCTTCATCGCGGCCGTCGTCTTCGCGCTGCTCGGCGTCGTCCTGTTCGTTGTCGGCTTCATGATCTTCGACAAGATCACGCCGGGCAGTCTATGGAAAGAGCTGCTCGAGGATCAGAACACGGCGTTGGGCGTTCTGATGGCCGGCGTGGCGATCGCCATCGCCATCATCATCGCCGCGGCGATTCATTGACCGTCGCGCTGTTCCTGTCGGTCCTGTTGATCGCGGCGTGCGGGCTCGTTTACGAGCTCGTCGCCAGCGCGCTCGCCAGCTACCTGCTCGGCGACAGCGTCTTCCAGTTCTCGACGGTCATCGGGGCGTATCTGTTCGCGATGGGGATCGGCAGCTGGATGTCGCGCTACATCGGGCGGGGGCTCGTCGCGCGATTCGTCACCGTCGAGCTGATGGTCGGCGTGGTCGGCGGATTCTCGTCGATGCTGCTGTTCCTCGCTTTCGCCTACACGTCGGCGTTCCGGTTGGCGCTCTATGCGATCGTCGTCATCGTCGGCACGCTTGGTCGGGCTCGAGGTGCCGCTCCTGATGCGGATCCTCCGCGACCGGTTCGACTTCAAGGACGTGATCGCGAACGTGCTCACGTTCGACTACCTCGGCGCGCTCGGCGCGTCGCTGGCGTTTCCGATCCTCCTCGTGCCGCACCTGGGACTGGTGCGGTCGGCGATGCTGTTCGGCATCGTGAACGCGGCGATCGCCCTCTGGTCCACCTACCTGTTCGCGAAGGTTCTGCCGACGCGCCGCGCTCTCCGCGCGGCGTCGGTGGCGGTGCTGGCCCTGCTCGGCGCGGGCATGGTGGCGGCGGGGAAGATCACCGACGAGGCCGAGGGCAACATCTACTCGGACGACGTCATCTTCGCGCGCGACACGCGGTACCAGCGCATCGTGCTGACGGCGTGGAAGGACGACTTGCGCCTCTTTCTGAACTCGCATCTCCAGTTCAGCTCGCGCGACGAGTATCGATACCACGAGGCGCTGGTGCATCCGGGGTTGTCCGCGCTGCCGGGCGCGAGACGCGTGCTCGTATTGGGCGGCGGCGACGGGCTGGCCGTTCGCGAGATTCTGCGCCACCCGAACGTCGAACACGTGACGCTTGTCGATCTCGACCCGGCGATGACAAAGTTGTTCTCGACGCATCCGCTGCTCACGCGCCTGAACGACCACGCGTTCGCGTCGCCGAAGGTGCGGGTCATCAACGCCGACGCGTTCGTCTGGCTCGACGAGAACGCCGAGTCGTTCGACTTCGCCGTGGTCGACTTCCCCGATCCGGACAACTACAGCATCGGCAAGCTGTACACGACCGCGTTCTATCGCCTGTTGGCGAGGCACATCACTCCGGGCGGGTCGTTCGTCGTGCAGAGCACGTCGCCGCTGTTCGCGCGACAGACGTTCTGGTCGATCGTCGAGACGCTCAAGTCCGCCGGGCTGAACACCTATCCCTACCACGTCTATGTGCCGTCGTTCGGCGAGTGGGGGTACGTGCTGGCCATGCACGGCGCGTATACGTCGCCGGCCGAGCTGCCGAACGGGCTGCGATTCTTGACGACGGCGGCGGTGAGTGAAGCGTTCGAGTTTCCGCGCGACATGGCGCCGGTCCCCGCGCGCGCGAACCATCTGAACGACCAGATGCTCGTGCGATATTACGGCGAAGAGTTCGACAAGATCAACCGGTAGCGTCGTGAAGCGGCGGCAGTTCCTGGGGATGTTGGCCGCGCCGCTCGTCGGGGCGCCGCTGCTCGCGCCGGCGCTCGTCGGGTTGAAGCGAAAATCTCCGAGGACGGTCGCCGGCGGCTTCGTCGACGACGGCGGCGCCGTTGGGCACCGGCTTCGCGACGGAACGCTGACCGGGGCGGGCGCGCGCGGACCGGAGACCCGCGTGCCGGTCGTGATCGTCGGTGGAGGAATGGCGGGGCTGAGCGCGGGATGGGAGCTTCGCCGCCGAGGCATGTCCGACTTCGTGATTCTCGAGCTCGAGGCGGTTGCCGGCGGCAACGCGCGCTCGGGCGAAAACGAAGTCTCTGCCTATCCCTGGGCGGCGCACTACGTGCCGGTGCCGAGTGTCAAGTCGACGCTCGTGCGCGAGCTGTTCGAGGAGCTCGGCGTTCTTCGCGACGGCGTGTGGGAAGAGCGATACCTGTGCTTCTCGCCGCAGGAGCGTCTCTTCGCGCACGGCGAATGGCACGACGGCATCGAGCCCGACTTCGCGCTCGACGCCGTCGGCCGCGCGTCGTTCAGCCGCTTCGACCAGCTGATCGAGGAGCATCGGGCAAGCGGCGAGTTCACGATCCCGATGGCGGACGGCGTGCGGCGCGATTCCCCGTTGGACAGGATTTCGATGGCGGACTGGCTCGCGCACCACCAGCTCGACGCTCCGGCGATGCGCTGGTACATCGACTACGCGTGTCGCGACGACTACGGCGCGCTGGCGAAGGACACGTCGGCGTGGGCCGGCGTCCACTACTTCGCGTCGCGCCCGCACGACGAGCAGGGCCCGCTGACGTGGCCGGAAGGGAACGGCTGGATCGCCAAGCGTCTCATCGCGATGCTCGCCGACCACATTCGGCCGGCCGAACCCGCGGTGCGAATCGAACGAGTCGGGAACGCGCTGGCGCGTCGCCACGACGAAGGCGACGTATCTCGCCGGATCGGTGATCTTCGCGGCGCCGTCGTTCCTGGTGCCGCACGTCGTGCCGGAGCTCGCTGGCCGTCGAGCACCCCTGGTCTATTCCCCATGGCTGACCGCGAACTTGACGCTCGATCGCCTGCCGCGGGAACGAGGGCGTGGTGCACCGCTCTCGTGGGACAACGTCATCTACGATTCCCCCGCGCTCGGCTACGTCGACGCGACGCACCAGTCGCTGCGCACGCACTCGGAGCGTGCGGTATGGACGTACTACTGGTCGCTGGCCGATCGGGCGCCCGCCGACGGGCGGCGCGATCTGCTCGCCCTCACGTGGCGCGATTGCGTCGAGCGCATCATGGCGGATCTCGAGCGGGCGCACCCCGACATTCGCGAGTGCGTGTCGCGGGTCGACGTCATGCGGCTCGGACACGCGATGGTGCGTCCGGCGGTCGGATTCTTGGCGGCGACGGCAGACGTCGTCCGGCTCGCCCCAGCCGGGTTCCATCTCGCGAATTCGGACTTGAGCGGGCTTTCGCTGTTCGAAGAGGCGCAGTTTCGCGGCGTCAGCGCGGCGCGGGCGGTTCTCGGGCGGTAGGCACTACTCAACGCGGAGCCGAAAAACTGCAACTACTCGACGCAGAGACGCAGAGGATGTAGAGCCGCAGAGGACGGCCCTTGGCGGGTAGGCTCCGTGGCGCAACGAGCTGGGATCTTTTGACGAAAACCGCTCGGGGATGCCCCGTTGTGGTGGCGTGGGGCTCGGGGTGTGAGCGGCTTCCGGAGCGGCTGTCACAAAAAATAGAGTTGTCAGGATCGTGGGGCTTCGGAGCGGGCACGGGATCCTCTGCGTCTCTGCCTCTCTGCGTCAAGCAGTTGTCGTTCCAGCCCTGGCGAAAGGCCTTACGCATCCGTAAGACGAGTGACGTCCTGACATGCCGGGCAGTTCAGCGGGCGACGCTTCGTGTCGTCCGCGAGGCCGTTCGTGAGGGTTCGGTTTTCGGCTGGCGAGCAGGCTTTGCGCGGGCCCCCCTCGCGGTTTCCTGTGCGGCATTATATATATGGACTACAATTGAAGCTTGCGGTTGTGACGCCGCCGATGGCGACCGTGAGTTCGGCAACGGACGTTCTCTCCAACTCACATGCCTCGCCATCTTCACGCCGCGTCCCGCGCGACGACCGTCGTCGCGTGTCTCGCGTGTTTCGGCAATCAGTGCCATCGCGCAGCGCGCCACACCGGCTAGTGCCACGTTCAACCATGGCATCGTCGTCGGCGGCGAGTGGATGCAGGCCAACGCGCTTCCGCTCAATCGCAACACGCTCGGCAGCATGTCGGCCGAGGCGTCGCTTCGCCACTCGCATTGGACGATCGGCGCCGGGTATCTGCGGATCGCGCGCAACCTCAGCACCGTACAGGGCGGGTTCGTTTCGGTCGGCGTTCCTTTGGCGTGGGGCCGATTGCTCGCCATTCCGTCGATCGGCGCGTTCGGCGGACAGGCGCAGCGCTCGGTCGACTCGACGGGCTTCGACTTCATCGGTCCGAATGGCGTCGTCGGCCATACTCCGCGTTACAGCTTCTCGCAGTCCGGCTCGGCGGGGGGCGGCGTCGGGTTGACGCTCGAGGTGCCGGTGTATCGCGTGATCGCGCTTCGCGCGAGCGGATCCCAATGGTATTTCAGCGGCGCGCCGCTCGAGGGGGATCGGGCACGAACGCTCGTCGGCGTCGGACTCTCGATCCGCGTCAATTCTTTCGGAGGAACCCGCTGATGCGCCGCCTCATTCCACTCGTCGGCGCCGCGGTTTTCGTCGTCCTCAGCTGCGACGAGAATCTGCCGAGCGGCCCGCAGACGTTCGTGGCGCAGCTCAAGATCGCCGTCCCGCACGACACGCTCGTCGTCGGCGACTCGAACGCGGCGCAGGCGCAGGCTCTCGACGCGTCCGGAAACCGGATCCAATCGCTCGCGTTCACCTGGTCGTCGACCGACAGCAGTATCGTGGGCCTGGTGTCGCCGGCGAGCCCTGATACGTCGAGCGGTCGCGCGAGACGACTTGTTGGGCAGCGCACGGGACACTCCAACGTCTCGATCGCGCTCGCCGACCCGCGATTCACTTCGAGTCCGATTTCGCGCACCGAGACCGTCGTCGTCGGCGGCGTCACGGTGCTCACGACGCACGATTCGACGCTCAACGCGATCAGCGACACGGGCGTCGCGGTCGCCGCCGGACTCGTGCGGGTCAACGGCGCGCTGGTGCCGAGGCCCGGCGAGGGCATTCGCTGGATCCACCTGGGATCGCACACAGCGACCGTCGCGAAGGGGGACACGCTGCGCTACGTCGCGGGCTCGAACGGGCGCGACACGCTCATCGCGACGTCCGACTTCTGCCTCGCGGGCGCCAAGTGCGCCGACACGGTGATCGCGCGCGTCTCCCAAACGCTGACGCTCAGCCTGTCGACGCACGTTCTGCGCGCGTGGAGCTTCAGCGATTCGTTGACGCCGGACGTCACGCTCGCGGACCGGCGCGGCTTCGGTTTGGCGGGCACCTCGATTCGTTTCGTTCCGGTATCGGCCGCCGACTCGGCGATCGTTCGTGTCGCCGCGGTCGTCGGGATCAGCAATCCGGCCACGGGTGTGATGGCGACGCCTCGGCTCATCTCGACCGCCAACGGAACGGCTTCGGTGGCGGTGCAAGCGCTCGCCCCCGACGGAACGACGATTCTCGCGACCGACGCCGTGACCGAGACAGTGCGCCAGGTCGCGCGCAACGCGAACGTCGAGGCGCTTCGCGCGCTGATGTCGGCCACCGATTCGATCCCCGTGAAGGCGGTCGCCCGCGACGCGCGCGGCGCGATCATCGCCGATGCCACCGTGACCGTCGCGTCGGCCAGCGGCGTCCCGTTCCACGATCCGTGGGCCGGGCCGAACGCGATCGTCAACGTCGGCGCCGCCGGCGTACTGACGCCGACGATCATCGGCATCTCACTTCCCGAGAACAATCCTCTCGCGCCGCAAATCCCAGTCATCGTCAACCCGTCGAACATCACCGTGATAAAGGCGGATACCGTCAAGGCGGGAGCGACGCAGACGGCAATCCCGATCACGATATTCGATTCGACGGCGCAACCGGCGGCGGGCGCGCCGATCGTCTTCACGACGTCCGCTGGGGCCGGAGCGCCGCCGGCGACAGCCGTCACGGACATCAATGGCCAGGCGGTTGTCGTATGGACGCCGCCCGACAGCGGGGGCTACTACACGCTGACCGGAATTCGCCCGGCGAGCGGTGCTCTCACGACGTTGGCCGATTCCACCGGACGGATCGTCGTGCGACGCTCGATCCGGGTGATCGCCGACCCGATCAAGTCGACGGTCGAGGTCACGAGCGCGACCGTCGCCGCCAACGGCTCGACGACGGTGACCGTCAAAGTGAGGGATGTTTTCGGCAACCTGCTCAGGTCGGCCGTGCCAGGCGATTTCACCGTCACCCCCACACGCGGAACGGTCGGCGCCTTCTCGTGTTCACTCGGCGTGTGCACCGCGACCTACACGGCGCCGGCGACCACGGGTCCGGATAGCATCTCAGTCAAGATCGGCGGGATCGAGATTCATTTCAGTCCGCTGGCGGTGACGATCAACTAGTGTCGTGAGTTGGAAGTGTGCAGACAGAACCGTTTGACGCTTTGAAGGATCTCGTCGGCGCTCTTTGTCCAGCGAAACGGCTTGGCTGTCTCGTTGCTGCGGGCGGCGTATGCGAGGAGCGCGGCCTCCAGTTCGGCGACGCTCCGGTGCACGCCGCGTCGGAGCTGACGGCGTGTGAGCAGGGAGAACCACGTCTCCACTTGATTCATCCACGAGGCGGAGGTGGGCGTGAAGTGGAGATGATAGCGCGGATGCTGCGCGAGCCAACGCTTCACGGTCGGGGCTTTGTGGGTGCTCAGATTGTCGAGAATGAGATGGACCTCCAGATCGGCCGGCACCTGCGCGTCGATCGTCGTGAGGAACTGGCGGAACTCGATGGCGCGATGACGCGGGTGGCAGCGCGTAATCACTTTCCCCGTTGCGACGTCGAGCGCGGCGAACAGCGACGTGGTGCCGTGGCGCACGTAGTCATGCGTGTGCCGTTCGGGTTGACCGGGTCGCAGGGGCAAGCAGCGGCGCCGTGCGGTCGAGCGCCTGGACCTGCGTCTTCTCATCCACACAGAGCACCAGCGCGCACTCGGGCGGCTGGAGGTACAGCCCAACCACGTCCCGCACTTTGTCGATGAACAGTGGATCGGTCGAGAGCTTGAAGGTCTCCTCGCGGTGGGGCTGCAAGCCGTACGCGTGCCAGATGCGGACGACCGCCGTTTGCGTGACGCCCGTCGCCCGCGCCATGGTGCGCGTACTCCAGTGCGTGGCCTCGGTCTCGGGCGGCCGCTCCTCGAGCGTCTTGCGAATCACGCGCTCCACATCGCCGTCCGTGATCGTACGCGGCGCCCCAGGTCGCGGCGCGTCCAGCAGCCCGTCGAGCCGGTGGGCCAGAAACCGCGTGCGCCACTTGCCCACGGTGCCGCGATTCACGCCGACCACCGCGGCGACCTCCGTGCTCGCTGCCCCGGTCGAACTGGCGAGGATGATCGCCGCCCGCTCCGCCAAGGCCCGCGACGTTTTCGGGCGACGACTCCACGCCGTCAACTGCGCGATCTCCGCATCCGTCAGCACCAAAGGCTGCAACGTTGGACCGCGCTCATCGGGCAATCTCTCGTCGTAGATGCCCCATGACTAGAGCAATTATCTGTCCACTGATTTCTAACTCACTACACTAGCGCGAAAACAGCAACGGCAAACCACTCAACGCAGAGACGCAGAGGAGGCGGAGACGCAGAGGACTGCACACGAGGTTAGGGTCGGCCCGCCGGCACCGGATTGTTTTGTGACTGCCGCTCGGGAAGCTACTCGTACCGTGGAGGCCTACGTCGCCACGACGAGGCACCCTGAGCGGCTTTCACAAAAACATCCCGGCTCGTTGCGCGACGAAGCCTACCTCTGCGGCTCGTCCTCTGCGTCCTCTGCGCCTCTGCGTCGAGCAGTTGCTGTTCCAGCCCCGGTCGAGGACTACGCCTCCGTGACCGCGACACTCGACGCGCGCGGGCGGGCCGAGACGTACAGACCGATGCCGATCGCGTTCGCCACGAGAATCACGAGCGAGATCTTGAGCGCGAACGTCGTCACGCTCGCCACCTGGATGATCGGGAAGATCGACAGCGCCACGTAGAGCACCGTCATCAGCAGCCCTGACCACGACGCCACCTTGAGCCAGAGCGGCGGGCGCGGCGTCACGCCGCGCAGGCCGAAGATCGGCACCGCGAACATCACGATGTAGGTGAGCGCGTAGAACATTCCGCCGGCGTTCCAGATCAGTTGGAACGCCTCGGCTTGGCCGACGCCGATCAAGCTCACAAGGCCGATCCCGAACGCGACAACGCCGACGAGCAGAATCGAGTTCACCGGCGTGCGATACTTGGAGTGCAGCTGGCTGAACCACGGCGGCAGCAGGCGATCCCACCCGGCCACCATCGGCAACCGCGCGACGGCGGTGAAGCTCACGCTCACCTGCGCGATGCGCATGCCGAGCGTCATCAGGATCGCGATCGTCACCAGCTGAGTGGCGATGCCGAACGGACCGAAGCCGACGCGCAGCACCTGCGCCATCGGGCCGATCAGATCGACTTGGTCTCTGCGGGATGTACGCGACGACGGTGCTCGTGCCGAGCACGAACATCAGCGCGACGATCGGCGCGGCGATCAGCACCGATCGACCCACCGAGCGCGCCGGCGATCTGGTCTCGCCGGCGAGAATGGCGACGTACTCGAATCCGCCGAGCGCGCCGAATCCGAGCTTGCCGAGGATGTTCAGGTTGAAGAGCGACACGGCCGGCATCTCGGTGCGCAGCGGGTGATACTCGTGCAGGTGACCGGTGGCGAGTCCGATGAACGGAAGGATGAGCAGCGCCGCGAACACGATCAGCATGAACACGCCGCCGATGTTGTGCACCCACTTGCCCACCGACAAGCCGATGATCGACGCGGCGACCATGAACGCGAGGATCACCGCCGCCGAGAGCGCCGACGAACCAGGAGCTCGAGCGTATCCAGTCCGCGCTCGGCCCGATGGCATACGAGAGATACGTCGTGCACTGCAAGCCGATCTCCGACAAGCTCATGATCACGTAGAGCCAGAGATTCCACGCGAGCATGAAGCCGATCATCTCGTTGAAGCCGAGCTTCGCCCACTGATACAGCCCGCCCTCGAGCGGCATCAGCTTGTTGAGGTACATCACGACGCCGGCCGACGGCAGATAGAACAGCACGATCGCGAGCAGCCAGAGCACGACGTGCGACGGTCCGAGCTTGCCCGCGACGCCGATCCACGTCAGCCCGACGATGAACAGGATCTGCGTGAGCACGAGGTCGCGGACGCCGAGCTCCTTCTTGAGCGACGCGCTGTGCGCTTCGACGGCGGCTTCGGCTCGCGCGAGGTCGGTCGTCGCCGACGCGTCGGCGGATCTCGTGTCCACGGTCATGCGCGCTCCTCGCCAAGGATCGTCCAGTACCGCGCCCACGCCTCGAGGCCTTCGTGCAGGCGATGCACGCGAAAGAACTCGTTCGGCGCGTGGAAGTCTTCGTCCGCCGTCGAGAACGAGAAGAACACCGTGCTCAGTCCCATGTGCCGCTGGAACAACTCGCCGATCGGCACGGTGCCGCCCATGCGAACCCTCAGCGGCTGACTACCATATACTGCGCGGAGCGCCCGGTCGGCAGCCTGGAGCGCGAAATGGTCGGGCTCGATGTGCGACGGGCCGCGCGCCGTGATCCATCGCCGAGATCGACAGCCGCGTGCCCGGCGGCACGTGCGACTCGAGGTGTCGCGACACGAGCGCGACGACTCGCGCCGGATCCTGGTCGGGGACGAGGCGGCAGGTGATCTTGGCGTGCGCCTCGCTCGGAATCACCGTCTTCGACCCTGGCCCCTCGTACCCGCCCCACATGCCGTTGATTTCGAGCGTCGGCCGCGTCCACTGGCGCTCGAGCGTCGAGTACCCCGGCTCGCCGAACGCGGCCGGCGCGCCGACCTGCGCGAGATACGTCCGCTCGTCGAACGGCAGCGCGGCGATCGCGTCGCGCTCGGCGCGCGACAGCTCGCGGACGTCGTCGTAGAAACCCGCGACGGCGACGCGGCCGTTCGACGTCGTGCAGCGACGCGATCAACCGCGCCATCGCGTGCAGCGGATTCGCGACGGCGCCGCCGTGCCGGCCGGAGTGCAGGTCCTTCGACGCCGCCGTGAGCGTCAGCTCGAGCCCCGCGAGTCCTCGGCTCGACACGGTGAGCGACGGCTCGTCGATGCGCCACATCGCGCCGTCGGCGGAGATCACGAAGTCGGCGGCGAGCAGCTCCTTGTGGTCGCGGATGAACGCGTCCAGGCTCGGACTCCCGATCTCCTCTTCGCCCTCGAACATGAACTTCACGTTGAGCGGGAGCGCGCCGGCCGCCGCGAAGAACGCTTCGGCGACCTTGATCGGAATGAGCATCGGACCTTTGTCGTCGGACACGCCGCGCGCGTAGAGCCGTCCCTCGCGAATCGTCGGCGTGAACGGCGGGCTGTGCCACCGGTCGAGCGGATCGGGCGGCTGCACGTCGTAGTGTCCGTAGACGAGCGCGGTCAGCGCGCCCGGGCGCGCCGAGCCACTCGCCGTAGACGACCGGATTGCCGGACGTCGCGATCGTGCGGACCGTGATCGGTCCCGCGGCCGCGAGCTTGGCGGCGACCCATCCCGTCGCCGCCGCGACGTCCGCGGCGTGCGCCGGATCGGTGCTCACGCTCGGAATCGACGCGAACTCGACCAGCTCGCGCGAGGATGCGATCGCGGTCCGACTCGAGAGCCGCGAGAACGGCAGCCAGGCGAGCGACGCCGAGCAGTCGCCGGCAAGCTGCTCATCACTTGCCTCCGTCGACCGACAGCACTTGGCCCGTGATCCACCCGGCGTAGTCCGACGCGAAGAAGAGCACCGCGTGCGCGATGTCGTCGGGCGTGCCGAGTCGCTTGAGCGCGATGCGATCGACGAGCTCGCGCTGCCCGGCCTCGCCGTACGATTCCCACTGGCGCTCGGTCGTCGGATTCGAGCGCACGAAGCCGGGCGCGATGTTGTTCACCGTGATGTTCCACGGGCCCAGCTCGTGCGCGAGCTGGCGGGTCAATCCGATCTGCGCCGCCTTGGCCGACGCGTACGCCTGAATTCCGGTGAGGCTGATGCCGAGTCCGGCACCGCTGGAGATGTTGACGATGCGTCCCGAGCGCGCCGCCTTCATTCGCGGCGCGACGGCCTGCGAGACAGTAGAACGCGCCGCTGACGTTGACGTCGAAGATGCGCTGCCACTCGTCCGGCGTGATCTCCTCGAGCGGGCGCCCGACCTGGCCGAGCACGCCGCCGGCGTTGTTCACGAGCACGTCGACGCGGTTCGAGGCGGCGGCCGCTTCGGCGACGAAGGCATCGACGGCGCTCTTGTCGCGCACGTCCACGACGCGCGTGGTGCACACGCCGTCGTGGCCGCGCACGAGTCGCTCGCGTCTCGAGCAGTTCGTCCTTCGAGCACGTCGCACGCCCACACGTTCCCGCCGCGGCGCGCGAACGCGAGGCTGATCGCGCGGCCGAATCCGTGCGCCGCGCCGGTGACGATGATGGTCTTCCCGCTGAAGTCGAATTCCATCAGCGGATCGAGCCGAGGGCATGGCGGCGGCGAGCGCGTCGAGCGTCTCGAGCGATTGCGGGCGGCGGCCGTCCTCGATGTCGTGGATCAGCTCGACGAGCCGCGCGGTGAGCGGCGTCGCGACGCCGGCCTCGTTGCCGAGCGTGACGACGATTCCGAGCTGCGCATCGACCTCGGTTCGGCGCTTGCGGACGGCGAGGTCGCGCCAGATGCCGCTGTGCGTCTTGGCTGACTTGCGGTTGTGCGCGACGAGAGCGTCGAGTGACGCTGCGGCCGCGTCGTCAGGCGCCGACGGCAGGTACGCGGAGGGATCGAATCCGTCGAACGCTTCCGGCGTCACGCCGCGCGCTCGAGCGACCGCGAGAATCTCCCGCGCCAGCGCGACGTACAGGCTCCGGTACGCGCGGCATCGCGAGCGCGTCGGCGATCGATTCGTTGGTGAGCGCCGTCGCGAAGAGCATCGCGCCGTACGCTTCCTTGCCCCAGAGGTAGCCCCAGATGTTCGGCGTGACGACCGCGCGATCGTCGAAGCCGAGCCACGCGTCGTGAATGGCGGCGACGCGAGGGGTCATGCGCGCCGTCGACCTCACCGAGGACGACCGCGCCGCGTCCGCCGTAGTGGATGACGCCCGGCTTGATGTAGTCCGCGCCGAAGTTCACGAACGACCCGACCGTTCGCGCGTCGCCGACGATCCGCGCGATCGTGAGCTCGTTGAGCCCGTTCTGCGCCGAGACGACGCAGCCGTCGTCGGTCAAGATGCGGCGCCAGCGCGCGGGTGGCCGCCTCGGTATGATGCGCCTTGGTGGCGAGGATGATCGTGTCCCACTGGCCGCTCAGCGATTGCCGGCGTGAACGCCGGCACCAGCTGCATGAACTCGGCGATCGGCCCGGTGATCGAGATGCCGACGGCGTCGATCGCCGACGACGTGGTCGGCGTCGGTATCGACGAACGTGACCTCGTGGCCGGCGCGGGCGAGGTACGCGCCGAGGGTTCCGCCGATCGCGCCCGCGCCCCAGACGAGGAATCGCATTGTGCTACGTCCGCCTTCAGCCCGCGTCGCCCCACGAACCGGTGAGCAGCGCGCGCGTCTCGTCGACGGCGACCTTCCAGAGCGCGAGCATGTCCTCGTCGGACCGCTGATACAACCCGCCGTAGTTGCCGTCGCCGATGTAGGCGCGGAGCGACGATCGGGTCGAGCGCGCGAACTCGCGCGATGTCGACCATCGGCCGCTGCACCGCCGGCATGTCGACGCCGGGCAGTCGCGTCCACGGAAAGTTCTCCATCCACGACCCGTGCGACGCGACCGGATCGATCTCGAGCACCTTGGCCCACGTGCGCGGCGCGTTCCACCAGTTGTGAAAGAGCACGCGGCAATCGGGATGGTCGGCGGTCCACTCGGGAACCCACTGCTGCACGGCGCTGTTCCCGCCGTGGCCGTTGACGACGAGGATCCGCTTGAACCCGCTGTGCGCCATGCTGTCGAGAATGTCGCGCACGACGCTGAGATGCGTATCGACGCGCAGCGAGATCGGAGCCCGGGAACTCGCGGAAGTAGGGCGTCACGCCGTACGGCGACGACGGGGAACACCGGAATCCCCAGCGGCTCCGCCGCCTCGGCGCCGACGCGCTCGGGGAGGATGCAGTCGACGGTGAGTCGGAGATGGCTGTGCTGTTCGGTGCTGCCGAGCGGAAGGACGGCGCGGTCGTCGTGATCGAGGTAGCGCTCGACCTGCATCCAATTCATGTCGCTGATGCGCACGGCTTGGTTCGGTGATGGAGGCAAGAACATACCCCGTCGCCGGAAACGGCGCGAACGACCTCGATGGGCTCCTGGTCGCCGGAACACAATGCATCTCGGATCGGGGGTCGAGCCCTGCCTTGAGCAAGAGCCTGAGCATGAGCCTTGAGCCTACCCTTGAGCAGGTAGCCTTGACGAGCCGCGAAGGCCGAGGCTACTGCGAGTCGTCTTCCAGAACCCTTTTGCGGTAGCCGAAGGTCATTCTGCGAATCTCGATCGTCTCGGTGGAGTAGCGGAGCCAGTTTTCCTCGAGACATCAGCTTCGAGATCACGAGCGCTGATCAGGTGATTCTCGGTCTCGCTCGCCGACTTGATCGACATGTCGAGAAAACGGGCGAACTCGCGTTCGATTCTGACCCACACCCCTCGGCGATGTTCGTCGCAATGCTGTCTGCAGCTCGCAAGAGCTGCGACCTCAGGTGCCCGTACCCCATGCGCCCGTAATCAGCCGCGAGCTCGTGCAGCGCGATCGCCAAGTGCGTGCGCCCTCCGCCAAATCTCGAGTCGCTTGAAGTCCCGCATGCCCTCACCGTACCTCACCCCGTGCGGCATGCGGCACCGTTTTCTTCCGTGCCCGCACGCTTTCGACTGCTCAAGGCTCCTGCTCAAGCTCATGCTCGATGCAGGGCTCGCTCCCGCCGCGGCGATGCCGATCCCGCCGCGACGGCCCCCGACGCTGGCGTCCTCGCCGTTTCACGAGCATTCTCTTGCCATGCGCCGCCTCTCCGCTCTCTCCGCCCTCGCCCTCCTCGTCGTCTCCTCATTCACCCGCCCCTAGGCGCCGTCACTGATCGGCGATTGGGATGCTTACGTTGCCCTCGGCTCCACGCCTCTGCCGGGTTTCGAGGGCTGGCGTCGCATGGGGTTCGCGCATTTCGCCTCCGATAGCAGCGGCGTCACGGGCTCCATCCGTCGCCGTACGGGCGAACCGATGCTCGACCTCGCCCACGCGGACGTCCGTGGCGATTCCGTTTTCATCAGCGGCGCGCGCAATCAAATGTTGGCCGCGACGTGGCACGGTGACACGCTTTCCGGTTTGATGCTCGCCGACGGCAAGCCGAGTGGCAGGCGGTATCGGCTCGTTCGGCGCGCGACGCCGTTCGTCGCCGAGGAGCAGTACGCGCTCTGGCCGGGCGCGGTGTCCGACTCGCAGTACGCGGTCACCGAGGACACGCTGGTCTTCATGAAGACGCGCGACGGCGCGAAGCTCGCCAGCTACGTCGCGCGGCCGGTGGGCAAGGGTCCGTTCGGCGTCGTCATGCAGCGCACGCCGTATACGCGCATCCTCCATCCCGCGGGCCGATTCTGGGCGTCGCACGGGTACATCTTCGTCGCGCAGCACGTGCGGGGACGCGACGTGTCGGATGGCGCCGACTTCGGCGACTACGACACCGACGTGCGCGACGGATACGACGCCGTCGAGTGGGCAGCGAAGTTGCCCGGCGCGAACGGGAAGGTGGGGCTGATCGGTCACTCCGACGAGGGAAGACTCGCGTGGTACGCGGCGGTGAGCGCGCCGCCCCATCTTGCCGCGTTCGCGCCGTCGGCGGCGAGCGGCGACCCGTGGCGCATCGTGCCGTACGAAGACATGGTGTTTTCGCCGATCAACGTCGATTGGGCGTGCCTCATGCGCGCGCGCACGCTGCAGAACACGGCGGACCTCGACATCGGGTCGGCGCTCACGCACTTGCCGTTGATCGACCTGCCGCAGCGACTCGGCTGCGGCGACGTGCCGCTGTGGGATCGTTGGATCGCGCACCCGACGCTCGACGCGTATTGGCGCGCGCACGCCGTCTCGACGAACGTCGCGAAGGTCCGCGCGCCCGTGCTCCAGATCGCCGGCTGGTACGACGACTCGCGCGGTCCGATCGACTACACGAATGCGCTGCTCGCCGTGCCGAACCATCCGTTCGTCCGCCTCGTCATGGGACCCGGCGCGCACAAGGGCGTCGACTACGTCGCCGGCGAATTCGGCCCGCAGTCGCGCGTCGACACGCGCCGTCTTCAGCTCCGCTGGTTCGACCACTATCTACTCGGCAAGGACAACGGCGTCGACAAGGAGCCGCCGTTCGACGACTTCGTCTTCGGCGACAACACGTGGCGCAAGGAAGCGGCCTGGCCGATCGCGCGTGCGGTGCCCACGAAGTGGTACGTCTCGTCCGCGGGAGCGCGCGAACACGAGCGCCGGCAACGGCACACTCGACACGATTCCGCCGACCGGCGCGGCGGTCGACACGTTCACGTATGATCCGGCGAATCCCACGCCGTTCCTGATCGACTCGCGCGAGCTCGAGGAGTCCCTCAACGAGGATTATGCGTCGCTCAACGCGACGCGGCGCGACGAGCTGGTGTTCACGTCCAAGGCGCTCACCAAGCCGATCGAGGTGACGGGGCAGATGTCCGCGACGCTGTGGGCCGCCACCGACGCCAAGGACACCGACTGGAACGTGATGCTCCTCGACGTCTTTCCCGACGGCCACGCGGAGCGCGTGCAGGACGGCCCGATGCGCGCGCGATTCCGCAAGGGATTCGACAAGGAAGTGCCGCTCACTCCAGGAAGCGTCGAGCAGTACGACCTCGACCTCTGGTTCACGTCGCGCGTGTTCGAGCCCGGACACAAGATTCGCGTGACGGTATCGTCGTCGCTTCTTTCCGAAGTACGACCGCAACCTCAACACCGGCGGCAACAACGAGCGCGACAGCACGTTCGTCGTCGCGCACCAGAAGCTGCTGCACGACGCCGCGCACCCGAGCCACGTCGTCTTGCCCGTGATTCCTCGATGAGCCTTTTCTCGTTTCTCGACCGCGAACACACGATCGCCGGCGACGGCTACTCGCGCTGGCTCGTGCCGCCCGCCGCGCTCGCGATCCACCTCTCGATCGGCCAGGCGTACGCGTTCAGCGTCTTCAACCTGCCGCTCTCGCAGCGCATCGGCGTCACGCACTCGGCGCCGGAAGATTGGAAGCTGAGCACCATCGGCTGGGTGTTCAGCATCGCGATCGTTTTCCTCGGGCTTTCGGCGGCGCTCTTCGGCTCGTGGCTCGAGCGCGTCGGGCCTCGCAAAGCGATGTTCGTCTCCGCGCTGTGCTTCGCCGGCGGGTTCGAGGTCGCGGCGATCGGCATCGCCACGCACCAGTTCTGGCTCCTGCTGCTCGGCTACGGCGTCGCTCGGCGGCATCGGGCTCGGCATCGGGTACATCTCGCCGGTGACGACGCTCATCAAGTGGTTCCCCGACCGCCCCGGGATGGCGACCGGGATGGCGATCATGGGGTTCGGCGGCGGCGCGATGATCGCGTCGCCGCTTTCGACGACGCTCATGGCCTACTTCAAGACGGCCACCGTCGCCCGGCGTCGCGGCGACCTTCGTGACGATGGGCGTCCTCTATTTCTGCTTCATGATGTTCGGCGTCTTCACCGTGCGAATCCCGCGTCCCGGTTGGCGGCCGGCCGGCTGGATGCCGCCGCCGCCTCGCGCGATGGTGACCACGGGCAACGTCACCGCGGATCGCGCCATCACGACGCCGCAGTTCTGGCTCCTGTGGATCGTCCTGTGCATGAACGTCACCGCGGGCATCGGCGTGCTCGGTCAGGCGTCGCCGATGATTCAGGAGATGTTCCCCGGCTCGATCTCGGTCGGCGCGGCGGCGGGGTTCGTCGGTCTCGCTCAGCCTCGCCAACATGGGCGGCCGCTTCTTCTGGTCGTCGCTCTCCGACGTCATCGGCCGCCGGGCGGTCTACGCGACGTTCTTTCTGCTCGGCGCCGTGCTGTACGCCCTGGTGCCGTCGACCGGCCGCGCCGGGAACGTCGCGCTCTTCGTGATCGGGTACGTCGTGATCATCAGCATGTACGGCGGCGGATTCGCCACGATCCCCGCGTATCTGCGCGACATGTTCGGCACGATTCAGGTCGGCGCGATCCACGGCCGGTTGCTCACCGCCTGGTCGACCGCCGGCGTGCTCGGGCCGGTGCTCGTCAACTACATTCGCGAATACGAGATTGCGCACGGCGTGCCGAAGGCCGGCGCGTACACGACGACGATGTACATCATGGCCGCCCTGCTCGTCGTCGGATTCATCTGCAACCTGCTCGTGCGGCCGGTGGACGAGCGGCACGTGACCGCCGAATACGGCGCGGCCAGCACCGCCGCGGCCTGAGGAGGGACCCAAATGGCAAGCGAATCAGACCGCGATCAACGCTCGGCGGGAATCGCCCTCAAGCTGGTCGGCGCGTGGACGCTCGTCGGCATCCCGCTCGCGTGGGGCGTGTGGCAGGTGATTCAGAAATCGCTCACCCTGTTCAAGTAGGTCGGTCTCCTCGTTGGCGGCGGGCAGGCGCCTACGTCGGGATCTTCAGCATCTTTCCCATGAACAGGATCGTGCCGGTCTGACGCTCGCGAATCACGAAAATGAACGGGTGATCGACGCGGAACTCGCGGAGCGCCGTCGCCACGACGCCAGTGACCGTCGATGCGCCCGCCGTCGTCCCGGTCTCGTCCACGGTGACGAACGCCTTTTGCTTCACGAACGAGAGCTGGAGTGGCTGGGACGACATCCCTGAGAAGTTCGCCTGATCGGTGAACGCCACGCCCATGCCGAGCGCCGAGAGGTCGTCGGTGAGCATGCGGTCGTAGGCCATCGTGAACTTGGGCATCGCGAATTGTTCGTCCGTGTCCTGGAGGCTCGCGATCAACGCCGCCCACGTGGTCGCGTTCAACTGCGCGGCGATCGAATCGATGCTGGCCGTCTGGCCGAATCCCGCCATCACGATGTCCATCGCGAACGCGCCGTTCCCGTACGGAAGCTCGGCGATCGCCAGCTGCTGAGTTCCCCCGGCGCGAAACATCGGCTTCATGTTCTCGGGGCGATTCATGAACGGAACCGTCTGCACCGTGCCGTCCGCCGCGGTGAACGACGACGGGCCGGTCGCCTTCGGGTCGAACTGGTACTGCCACGTGCCCTTGAAGTAGATGGCGTTGATGAGGAACATCACTTCTTCCGGCTTGATGTCGTCGAGGATCGTCGGGATCCTGCCGCCGGTGTGCGAGCTCACCCACCCGTTGATCGTCGACAGCGAGCCCGGGACGTTGGTGAAGTCGAGCCCCTGCACCTGGGCGTCGAAGTATTTCTTTGTCGTGTCGAGGAACGGTTGCTTGAAGGAGAAGCTGTTCCGGTACCAGACCGAGTTGGCGATCTGGAACGTCGTCGTGGGGTCGAGACCGCGGAGCAGCCCGATCAGCCCCTGGTAGCCCGCGTCGAGTTGCCCGACGTCGCCGGAGTCGAGGCGCAGCGCGGTACGCATCGCGTCGAAGGTCGAGCCGGACGCCCCGTTCATCGCCATGCCGAGCGACATCGATGCGCTCAGAGGCGAGATGAACACGTTGTTCCCGGCGTCGCTCTTCGCCACCCGCTGGAACAGCGCGAACGAGAAGTCGTTGCCGGAGGTCGCCACCCGCTGCTCGGAGGGGTCGAGCGTGAAGGAAGGGGGCGCCTGGGGCCCGCCCACGTCGGAGCACGCGGCCGCGGCCAGCGTCGCCGCTACGAACAGGATTCGACGATCGACGTTCACGCGGAGCTCCTTGGCGATGGGCATCACCTGCGTAACCGGGCCGGCGCGAAAAAAGCCACTTCTCGCCTCCCGGCGATTCGCCTCCCGTCGTACACGAGCGAGCACAAGATGTGCGCAACGGATGGCGGTTCATCAACCGTCCAAAAAGGGGGCCGTCGTGCTCGCCAACCCGCGTTACACCCGATCCACTGCCGCGCTCTTGGCCGCGTCGTTGTGCGGCGTCGCCTGCATGCGCTCGAGCGCGCGATCCGATTCCGCCGCCGCCGCGCGGCGACGTGTCGGCGCCCAATGCGTCGCCGATGGTGCGTGGCGCAATATCCCAGGTCACGCCAAGCTCGCTGGTGGTGACAACGGACACCGGCCCCGTCACGATCGCGTTGGCAGGTTCGCCCAAGGTCTTCGACCGCGAACCCGGGACCTTGGCCGACGTCACCGACAACGCCTTTGTCGGCGTCACGTCGGTCAAGCAGCCCGACGGGAAGGAGCAGGCTACCGAAATCCACGTCTTCCCGGATGACCTGCGTGGGCTTGGCGAAGGGAGCCGCATGATGGAACAGAGCGCGAGTCCGGGTGGGAGCCGGATGACGAACGGCAGCGTACAGAGCTCGCGGATGTCCAACGGCACGGTCTCGAGCGCGAACGGCGGCACGCTCGTCGTGAACTACGCCGGCGGATCGCAAACGATCGACGTGCCGCCGAGCACTCCGGTGACGGCGATCAAGGAGACCTCGAAGCAGCCGTCGGCCGGCGATCAGGTCGTGGTCGTCTCGAAACGGGGAGACAGCGGCGCGCTGACCGCGACCGCCATTTTGCTGGTCTCGAAATAGATCGCTCGGATTGCGCTCTAGCGACTTTGTTTTATTTCTTCTTCTTCGGGAGCGTTTGCACGTATGCGCGGCCCCGCTGAAGCCAGCCGTTGAGTTGATCCGGGTCGTCGGCGACGCGCCGCGGGAGTTCCACGTACTCGCGCATCGCGCGTCCCGGCGATGGCTCGAATTGTTTGCCGCCGACAGTCGAGATGGCATCCACGCGGTCGGCCTCCGAAAGCCTGACCATGATGCGGTCCTGGAAGACACAGGCGAGCATGTTGCCGTTGAGGAAGACCGACGGATAGCCGAACATCGTGCGATGCTCGATGCCCGGCAGCCCGTCGGCCGCACGCGCGAACGCATCGAGAGTCTTCGCCGACCGGGCTTGGGGAATCGCGTGGTCGGGGACTCCATCAAACGTGGAGTGCATGTCACGAGGTGGTGAGTTTCTCGAGTGACGCGGCGCGATGATTGGCAGTTTACCAGAGGAAGCCTTCTGGAGCCATCAGTGAGCGTTCGTGTCGGACGTTGGGCGATCGCGTGCGCGGTCGCAGTCGTTGGAATCACGCGTTGCGTGCGGGGGCGGCGAAACCGCCGGGACAGGGCCGCTCACGACGCCGTTGGCCGGTCTAGTCCCTGGCGCGACGAATGACAGCAGTCCCGTCACCAATCCGCCGCCCGATCCCACGCCGGGATCGTTCCACGGCACGGTCATGGGCCATAGCGTGTTCCCGCCGGGAACCGACACCCTGTCGACGCTTCCCCGCATCGTCGGCGCCCTGGTGACGGCGTACGCGCACGGCCAGCCGATCGGCGAGCGACACGCTCGGCGTCGGCGCGCAGGTGGCGTCGGTGACGACGGACGCGAACGGCCAGTTTCAAATTCCCACGTTGCCCGGTGGCCTCTACATCGTGACCATCGCGCCGCCGGCGGGAAGCAAGTACCAGGGGATCTATGTCGCGGCGATCGCGCACGCGCACAGCGCCGACTATCCGTGGTGGGTCGTGCTGCCGCTGAAGTGACGACGAACGCTGCGCCCAGACGGGCAGCTACGACTTCTATACTGCTACGGATTTCGCGGAAGCCACGGACTTACGCGAAGCCGGCAAAACAGCGAAACAGGAAGAGCTGTTGGACGCACTTGGGTAGCCAAATGGTGGCTAACCGATGTTGTTCACAAAGAGGCCTTTGTTGTGGCCCTATTCCGCGGAATCCGCTGATTCCGCGAAATCCGTTGCAGTTTGAATCGTAGATGCCTACGCGCCACGGCGACTCTACGGCTGCGGCTTTCGCACGACGGTGATCGTGACCGACGAGGGATACTGCTCTCGAGTGGTGCACCACGTTGTGCGCCACGACGCCCGTCGTCTCGTCGTAGTTGTTGCCGCCGGTATTCAGGTTCCGGTCGAAGCGCGGGAAATTGCTGCTCGATGACCTCGATGCGGAGGCGGTGGCCGGCCTCGAAGTAGTTGCTGGTGTTCAGCGGCTGCAGCGTCACCTTGTACACCTTGCCCGGCTCCATCCACACGAGCGGCTTGTCGTAGCCGTCGCGGTAGCGCATGCGCTGGATCGTCTCGTCGAGGTTGTACGCCGGCCGTCGGGATACACGTCGATCACCTTGACGGTGAAGTCGGTGTCCTTCGCGTCCGACGACACGTAGAGCGTCACCGTGATCGGCCCGCTGACCTCCATCCCCTCCTTGAACGGCTCGCGTCGTGTAGACCAGGATGTCCGGGCCGCGCCTCCATCTTGCGCTGGTCCAACGCGCCGCCGCCGACCGCGTTGCCCGTGCAGCACACGTTGCCGCCGTACGACGGCACCGGATTCATCGGGTCGTAGGCGAAGCCGTCCGGCTTGTCGCTGCGCGGGCGCCGCTGGCGTCAGCGCGCCGTCGCCGTTCAGCGTGTTCGCCTTGCCGCCGCTCGACAGATAGAACGTCATCGGCTGCGCGCCGCGCGGCGGCCAGGTGTCCGCTCGTCTGCCACTTGTTCATCCCCATCGTGTAGTAGCGGACCTTCGGCAGCGTGTCGAGCAGCTGCCGTTGTTCTCGCCCTTCAGGAAATGGTCGAACCACCCGTACGTGAGCGTCGTCGTAGTCCAGCCGCGCGTCGCCCATGTCGCGCTCGCCGACGACCGTGTGCTCCGTCGCCCGCGTGTACGAGCAGTGCAGCGTCGGCGCGATGATGGCGTACTGCTGCTTGGCGCCGCGCCCTTCGCCGTCTTGCGGACGTGGTTGAACAGCGCGAGGTTCGGACCGACCGACACGTCGTACCACGACATGAACCAGAGCCCGGGCACGTTGATGACCATGTCGTCGTGGCACAGCCCGCCGCGGTACCAGGCGGGGTCGTTCGGCGCGCGCTGGATCATGCGCCGCCGGTCGCGACCGGCATCGAGTCCGCGAAGATGCCGTGCGGCCCGTCCACGGCCTTGATGATGTCCTGCTCCGGCAGGTGCTAGAACGCCTTCGACCAGTCGACCGGCGGCAGCTGCTGGGCGAGGTCGAACGTCTTCGATTCGCGGATCAGGTCCTCCTGCGATGCGTTCGCCGGGAACATCGGTCGGACCTGATTCTGCTCGCCGTAGAGCCAGTCGATGAACAGCATCTGCACCGCGCCGCCGCGATACCAGTTGCCCTGCTCGTAGTACGGGCCGACGCGCCCGACGCCGGCGCCGAACCCCTGCGGGTTGATCGCGGCGAAGCCCGGAGTGTGCTGCGCCGCGACGCCCATCTGCCACTCCGCCGTCGACGAGCAGCCGATCGTGCCGACCTTGCCGTTCGACCAGGGCTGCGTGCGTCATCCACTTGATCTCGTCGTACGCCGTCGGTGAGCGGCGGCCCGAGAATGTCGTAGTTGCCTTCGGAGAAGAAGTGGCCGCGCTCGTTCATGCTCGACGTACGCGTAGCCGCGCTTCACCGCGTCGAGCTCCGCCGTCATGTCGCGCGGCACGCCGTTGCGCACGTCCCAGAATTGAAGTTGTACGGCGTGCG
>CAVPOS010000013.1:0-42993 GCA_963707105.1 uncultured Gemmatimonadaceae bacterium | reverse complement strand
CCGCGGCGCCGAAGTTACCACGGCCGCCTCGTCCCTGCCCGCCGCCGCCGACGCCAGTGACGGGCGTCGCGATGTTGTTCGGCGGAGCCGAGAAGGTCGTGAAGCCGCCGTTGGCGTTCGGAATTGTCACCGTGTTTCCGCGCGCGCCGAACGTCGAGTTGTAGCCCGTGAACAGATTGGAGAGCACCGGCGCGAGCTGCACCGCGCTGGCGTGTCGAAGGCGGTACGTGAACACGTGCATCTGCTGCGCCTGATTCTGCTGTGCCAGTTGTTGCGCCAGAAGCTGCTGCGGCGTGGGCCCCTGCCTCACGGGCTCCGGAGTGGGGCCCGAGATCTGAATCAGCGATGCACTCTCCGTAACCTTCAAGCCATTCGACTCGGCGACCGACTTGAGCAGCTCGATCATCCCCTCGCGCGTGACCGGGCGGCCCATGTGCACGGTCGTTTTCTGCGGTGGGATGTTTGTGAGAGACACGTTGATTTCGCCGGCCGCGGCCAGCGCGTCGAGCACGACCTTGAGATCCTGTTCCTGGAAGTCCAGCGAGACGGACGCCGCCTTCCTCGACGTGTCCGGCTTGGCGGGCTGTCGCGTGGGCGGTTTTTGGCCGCCGGCTCCGCCCCGCTGAGCGCGCACGATGCGGGGCGGCGCCGTTGCGGCGCCCGCGACGACGCACGCGATGAGTAGTCGTTCGATGGTGTGCATTTGGTCAGGATCCTGGCTTCGGCACGACGAGATCGGCTCGTCCACCCGATGAGTTGATTATCGTCACCTTGCCACGGTCGATCGCCTTCACGATCCACTCGCCGATCTTGTCGCCCACGCGTACGAGGGTCGGTCGATCCTCGCCCAATTGCAGCGTCGCGAAGCTCTTCCCGTCGTTCGCGACAGCCGTTCCGAGCACGACGGGCTTCGGCGGCTCGGCCGCTTGCTTCACCTCGGCCGACTTTTCGCCCGGTAGCCGATACGGGGCCGACGGGGCGCTGCGGTCCGACGCGAACAGATCGCTCTCGACGGCTGCCTGCACGTCCGCCGGCCCTGGCGGAACCGCTCGCTTGATCGGCTCCGCGCCGTCCGACGACGGCGGCGTTTCCGGCAGCGCGTCCGCTTGCACGGCATGAACGAGAGTCCAAGCAAGCGTGGCGACGGAGACGAGGAGCAGCACGATCGCGCCCCGCATCGCCGGCGTCTTGAGCCACGCTCGAACGTCGCTCGTCATCGACGCGACCCGGCGTGCGAAGCCGCCAACGCGGCAACGGTGTGCGCGGCGCTATCCATGGACGCCGTCGCCGACTCGGGCACGGCGAATCCCGAGATCGTGGCGGCGACCGAGAGCACTTCCATGTCGGTGTCCCCCGCCCGCGCCGACCGCGTGATGTCGAGCCGGTCGACCCGCACGAGCTTATCACCGCGCTCGAGCGCCTGCAAAAAGAGCAACGTCCCGAGCAGGTCCGACTCGGCGCGAATTTCGACGCGCAACGTCCGGATGCCGCTCGGCATGGGCGCGGCCGGGCGAGTGCTCGCGTCCTGGAGGAACACGCGCGTTTTCCGCGCGACGTCTCCGAGGTACGACGCCAGCTCGGCGCTCGCCATCACGTCGTCTTTTCCCTCGAAGAGTCGCGACCTGGTGTTCTGCATCGCCGAATCGGCCGCGCGGCGCAGCTCCGGGTTGCGGCGCGACTCGGCGACCGCCGCACGCTCGCGACCGAGCGTTGCGCGCTCGGCGGCCAACTGGTCCTGCGCGTCGGCCAGCGCGGCACGATACGGACGCACGACGTAGAGCGCGGACAGCGAGGCGATCGTGATCGCCGCGCCGAGTGTCACGGTGCGCCGCTCGCGCGCGCTCAGGGCGCTCCACTTCATCGGCGCACCTCTCCGCCGCGCGTCGCCGGCGTTCGCGTCGCGTTGGACGCGGGCGCGGTTTGCGACGGACGCACGGACTCGACACGCGCCGCGATCGTGAAATGCTCGAGCGCGGGTCCGTCCTCCTGATTCTCGCGCCGCACGGGGGCGGCGGACTTCACGTCGATGAAACCGCGCGTCCGCTCGAGCGCGTCGAACACGCGCGCGGCGTGACCGGCAAGGCCGTCGACGATGAGCGAATCCTGACGGGCGCGAATCGCCGTCAGATACGCCTCCTCGGGCACCGATTGGCTCAGCGTCGCGATGACCGACGACCACCGCGGAGACCCCGACTCGATCTGACTCAGCGTCACGAGGTGCTTGTAGGTGGCGTCGACCGTCGTACGGCCGACCATCGTCGCGGCGAGCTGCGGGCGCAGCGCTTCGCGCTCGGCGCGCACCTCGGCGAGTTGGCGGCGCACGCCCCACAGCTCGATCCGCCGCCGAGGCAATGAACAACACGAGCGCCGCCGCGGCGACGATCCACGCCGCCTTCCGCGCGCCGGCGCGTTCGAGGGCGACGGAGTCTTCGCCGCGGAGCCTCGGGCCGGCATCGCTGCCGGCGAATCGCGCGGCGAGAACGTCGGGTCGATCCGAGGCGCTGCCGGTGTCGCCCGCGCGCACCGCCGAGAGACCGAGCGACGCGAGTGCGGCAGCCAGGTCTCGCGCGGGGCCGCTCGCGCCGAGCACACCGACGCGCGCGCTCGGCCCACCGATTGTGTCGACGATCAATCGCGGCGCTGGATGCTCCGGCGCGGAAGCGACGCACGTCCGACAGGCGGCCGCCGTCGAACTGCAGCAAGTCCGTCCGATCGTCCTGCGCGACAAGCGCGTGCCCGCCCTGCTTCGCCAGCACGGGCCAGAGCGCGAACGCCGCGGCCGTCCACGCCGTCTCGGCCGGCACGATCGCGTCGAGCGCCCAGCCGGCCTGTTGCGCCGCGCCGCGGATGGCGGCGATCAGCCGAGCCGGCGCGGCGGCGGCGACCACCGGCACGGGCGCGCGGCGCGGACGACGCGCGGGCAGCGACACGCCCACCACCTGCGGGCCTCGCGCCTGCACGAAATAGCGCGACGCGTCTCGCGCGAGTGTTCGCTGGAGCTCGTCCGCCCGAAGCGGCGGGAGATCGAGACGGCGAACCTCCGTGAGCGGCGGCATCAGAGAGACGACGAGCGTGCCGTTCTGCGCGCCGACCGCGCCCGCCCCTCCGAGGGCGCGCGCCAACTCGGCGAGGGCAACGGCCAGCGACGGCCATCCGTTTGTTTCGCTCAGCGGCTCGAGTTGCACGCGCCACGCGCCGTCGCCCGAACGAAGATCCGGATGGACGGCCGTGAGCTCGTTGGTCGAAATCGCGACCATGACGCGCCGTGCGCGGCGCGCGCCGACGTCGGCGCGAGGCTGGCTCACCATGCGTGCGTCACCATTTCTTCGTCGTGATGTTGGCCGTCGTCCCCGCGTTCGAGAGGACGGCGATCAGCACCGTCGGCCGCGCTTGCGGACCGACACGTGAGGTGATGGTGAGCTCGACTTGCTGCACGCTCACTTCGGTTCGCCCGCGGAGAGCGTTCACGGCCGCGGTGCTCGCTAGTTGTCCGGGCAGCGGCCGCCCGCCGCGCGCCGGCGAGGCGAAGACCTGGCCCACGTCCGAGATGCGTCGTCCCTGCGATCTGAGTTGCAGGATCTGGTTGAGCGTGGCGTCCGTCATGCCCGGCAGCGAGCGAAGCACGGGCACGGGCGCGTCGTTCAAGTTGATCTGCCCGGCGCCGCGCGTCGTGAGATACGGAGAGATTTGCGCGTAGATGTCCGGCGTCACGCCCATCACGTTCTGTAGATCGCTGACGTCGTTGAACAGCGTGTTCGCTGGCAGGGCGAGCATCCCGGCCTTTATGTAGTCGTCGCGCTCCGCGCCGCTCGGCCGCTTCACGCTGTCGGCGTCGCGCCAGTCCAAGATCGCCTGCGAGAGCTGCGTCGATTTGGTGTAATCGCTCAACAGGAAGCTGAAGAACTGCTGGAGCTCCGTTTCGGTCGCCGTGTTGATGTTGAGTTTCTCGCCAAGGTCGTGCGCCACGATCGTGACGGGCGTGCTGTCGATCTGCACCGTCCCCGTGTAGAGCGAGTCGACGTTCGACCAGGGATCGCTGGCGGCGAGCCGAGCGATGTTCGGATTGGTGCTCGACGGCGCGACGCGGAGCGCGTACTCGAGCTTGGCCTGCGCGTAAGCCAGCGCGCCGAGAGCGAGCGCGCGCTGCTGCCCGCGCTCGGACGCCATGATGCCAAGCGTGCGCCGCTCTTTGGCTTCCATGCTGAACTGCAGCGCGACCGCCGCGATCGCGACGACGAGCCACAGCGCGGCGAGCAGCGCGACTCCGCGGCGCGGCCTCATCGGGCCACCACCCGGCGGGCGTTGGCGATTGGATAGATCATCGGGACGGAGAGAATCGGCGGCGCGGTGTGATGCTCGCCTGAAAGCATCGTGATGCGCACGACGGTCGGCGTGATCGTCGCCGCCTCCGACGAGTGGTACCAGCGGTGCGTGCGGTCGTCGAGGAACTCGACGTTCAGCGTGTCGATCGTCGAGTCGAGCATCTTGCGGACGATCGGCTGCTGCGCGTTCGGCTGGTACTCGATCGTGAGACCCTTCTCCGGCGTGTTGTTGTCCGCGTCGATGAACATCCTGATGCGGACGATGCTGAGGAGCGCCGGGTTCGCCGCGCTCGTCGTGAACGAGATCTCGTCGCCCGCGGCCTGCGCCGCGCTCACCGACGACGTGCTGTTGCTCATGCCGGGAGCGGCGGCCGTCGCCGCGCCGCGCGACAGTCCGCGCGGGCCGCCGCCCTGCTGGATCTGCACCTGGCCCGTCGACAGCCACTCGCGGATCATCTCGCGCAGCGCGACCGCGCGCTCCGTCGAGACGGCCGCGTCGCGAATCACCTTCCGGTGGCTGATCAACGACTCGAACGCGCCCGCGCCGGCGGCCGTCATCATGCTCGTGATCGCCAAGCCGATCACGAGCTCCATGAGCGTCATCCCTCGCCGCGCGCGCATCATTGGCGAGTCGCCAGTCGAGGCGTGACGTAGCGATACGTCCGCACCAGATAAGACCCGTTCGCCCAATTCACCGTGACGTGGATGTCGTAGAGGCCATTCGGATCGGAGATCGGCGCGGACGTCGTGGTCCACGTGTACCCGTCGAACGGCGCCGGGAATTTTCCCTTCGCCACCGAGTCGGGCAGCGACTGGAGCTCGACGTCCGTGAGCAGATCCATGAACTCGACACGCGAGGTCGCGAGCTCCTCGACCTCGATCGCGCGGCGCGCACGCTCGGCCACGCGCATCTCGCCGCCCGCGGCCTCGAGCGCCGCGACCGACGTCATCCCCACGATCGCGATCGCCGCGACCGCCTCGAGGAGCGTGATCCCTCGGCGCGCCTCTAGCGAGAATCCGCACGCGCCACTCCGCTCCAGGGGTCCACGCGCACGATCAGCGGGATCGTCCCGCCGTTGATCACCGCGGTATCCGCGAACGCGGCGCCCGTCGGCTCGAACACGAATTGCAGGCGCGGCTGGTCCGTCCTGATCGACGACGCCATGCCGAGGTCGAGCGTGCCTTGCGCGAGCGGCGCCATGCCGAATGCGCCGGCCGTGTCCACTTCGTAGCTCAACGTCTTCGGATCGAGACGGAGCGTCGCGGTGGCGTTGTACTGGATCGCCGCCTTCCGCGTGTCGCGGAGCAGGCCGATCATCGCGTCCGCGCCGCCGGGCGGCTGCTCCGTGCCGAATCGAGCGAGCGCCGGCGCCGCCAGCGTCGCCGCGATGGCCATGATGAGCAGCACCATCGTCAGCTCCCACAACGTGAAGCCGGTGCGCCGCTGCAGTCGCGCGTGTTCGCGCGTTCGTCGGCGTCGACATCACTTGAACGAGTTGGCGTTGATGCCGTAGATCGCCTGGAGCAGCGACAGCGCGATGAACGCGACGATCACGCCGAACGTCACGATCATCGCCGGCTCGGCGAGCGTGGCCAGCCGGTGGGTCGCGCGCTCGGTGCGCTCTTCGAAGATGTCGGCGGCCTTCATCAGGAACACGCGCAGCTGTCCCGCGTCTTCGCCGACGCCGACCAACTGCGAGAGCAACTCGGGAAAGAGCGTGCTGTCGGCCAGCGCGGCGCGGAGCGAGCTGCCCTCGCGCACCCGCGTTCGAATGCGCGCGACGTCGTCGCGCGCCAGCGGATCGCCGATGGATTCGATCGTGTCGTCGAGCGCGGTGAGCAGCGGCGCGCCGCCGCCGAGCAGCACGCCGACGAGCCGGGCGAAGCGTCCGGACAAGGCGTAGCGGCGCAGCGTCCGCACGCCCGGCACGCCGAGCATCGTCGCCGACCACGCGCGCCGCCCCGCGTCGGTGTTCGTCGCCCACGCGGCGAACGCGGCGATGACGAACGGAATGAGCAGCAGCACCGGCCAGGCGCGGTGCAACAGCGACGAGAATGCGAGCAGCGTCGCGGTGGAGCGCGGCAACGTCGCGCCGCTCCCCTCGAGCAGCGTCACGAACCGCGGCAGCACGAAGAACAGGAGCACGGTGACGGCGATGGATCCCGCCGTCGCCAGCATGATCGGATAGATCGACGCCGAGAGGATGCGGCCTCGCAGCTTCTCGTCGCGGTCGAGCTGGTCGGCGAGGCGAGCGAACGCGGCGTCGAGATCGCCGCTCTTTTCGCCGGCGCGCACGAGTCCGACGTAAAGCGGCGAGAACAGCGCGCGATGTTGCGCCAGCGCGTTCGAGAGCGTTTCACCGCGCTCGACGCGTCCCTTCACCTCGTGGAGCGCGTCCTTCACGTCGCCGCTCGCCACGCCCGATGCCGCGTTCAGCGCTTGCGCGAGCGGCATGCCGACGGGGAGAAGCGCGGCGAGCGCGCGCGTCATTTCCAGTACTTCGCGCCGCCGGCCGAGACGAAATCCGCGGCGGCGGCCGCCTTCGCCGTCCGCCGACTCGGCGACGTCGAGCACGAAGAGGCCGCGCGCTTCGAGCGTACGCGTCAACGCTCCGGAGCTCACCGCCTGCGCGTGGCCGCGCAGTCGTTTCCCGGATCCATCGACGGCTTGATACGCGAAGGTCGGCATTGTGCTCGGTCCGTGTCTACTTCCAGCTCGTGATGTCCGCGTCCTCGCCCTCGCCGCCGGGCTTGCCGTCGGCGCCGTAGGTCTGGAGGTCGTACCCCTGCGGATTCACCTGTCCTGGAGACAAGTACAGGTAGGCGTGCCCCCACGGGTCGGGCGGAACCGGCTTCCGCAGGTATGGCGAGCGCCAGTTGTTCGGCGGGTCGACCGTCGGCTTTTCCCAGAGCGCGGCGAGCCCTTGCTCGGTCGTCGGGTATTGGCCGTTGTCGAGGCGGTATGCGTCGAGCGCGGCCCCGAGCATCTCGATCTGCGACTTGGCCGTGGCGCTCTTGGCCGCGCCCACGTGCTGGAAGATGTTCGGCGCGACGAGCGTGGCGAGGATCGCGATCACCACGATCACCACGAGGATCTCGATCAGGGTGAATCCAGCGCGGAGTCTGGATCGGCGTGGCGCGTGCTGCGCCTGGCGAGGCGAGAGGTTCATCGGACGTGGGTCGGCTGACTCGGTGAGCTCGTCGGAGCCGCTCGGGAACGCGCGCGGGACGAGGTGGACAGTTGGACACGAAACCAGGCGAAACGGTTTTCATCGCGCGACTTAGCACTACATGGACGGATGACGACAGCGCTGAAGCCGTCGTTAAGCGCGCGCCTCCCGGTGCCCCGCCCCCCCGTCTCTCTAACACGCGGGTGTTATGCGCAGTTTGTGCTTGGATTTACGAGCCGTGCAGCCGCCTGTCCATTGACGATCGGAGACGTTACGAGTTCCAATCGACAAGGGAGCCCAAGTAGGCGCCCAGACCGCTCCCCATTGACTTTCTAGGGGAAGGCTCACACATTCGCGTCACCTAGAGTTTCTATGGGGCGGCGATGACGGAAGCCAACGTCGAGGTTTTGCGCGGGACGCTCGACCTCCTCATCCTCAAGGCCGTGAGCTGGCGGGCGACGCACGGCTACGCGGTCGCCCGATGGATCGAACAGGCGACCGGGGACGTGCTTCAGATCGAGGAAGGCTCGCTCTACCCCGCGCTCCACCGCCTCGAGGCGCGCGGCTGGATCTCGGCGGAGTGGGGCGCGTCGGAAAACAACCGGCGCGCAAAGTTCTACACGCTCACCCCCAAAGGCCGGTCACAGCTCCGCGTCGAAGCCGCCACCTGGACGCGCTTCGCCCATGCCGTGTTCGCCGCGCTCGAAGCGCCGCCCGAGCCCGCGTGAGGAGCCACGGATGAGCACACCTGCCTGGCGACGGTATCTCCGGTTCTGGGGCTCGAACGTCCAGAGCGACGTCGACGAAGAGCTCCGGTTCCACCTCGAGATGCGCGTCGCCGAATACATGCGCGCGCGGAATGTCCCCCGACGACGCGCGCCGCCTCGCCGAACGCCGCTTCGGCGACGAGCAGAAAGCCCGCGCCGAGTGCATCTCGATCGATGAGAACGCGGCGCGGGCGACGAGCCGCGGCGCGTCGCTCGCGTCACTCGAGCCAGGACATCCGATACGCGGCGCGTCTGCTGCGGCGACAAGCGGCGACCGCGTCGCTCGCCGTGCTTTGCCTGGCGCTCGGCATCGGCGCGACGACGGCGATGTTCAGCGTCGCCGACGCACTGTTGATTCGTCCGCTGCCGTTCGTGAACGGCGATCGCCTTTATCTCGTCGCAACGACGCGCGACCCCGCGCGCGACGCCGACGTCTCGTCATACCCCGACTATCTCGACTGGCGCGCGCACCAGCACTCGTTCACCGAGTTGGCGGCGTTCGGGCAAACGAGCTTCGCGGTCGTGCTCTACACATCCCGTGCGCGCGAGCGGCGCGGTCGTCACCGCGAACTTCTTCCGCGCGCTCGGCGTCGTGCCCGAGCGTGGTCGCCTGTTCGCCGATGGCGAAGATCAAATGGACGGACCGACGATCGCCATCGTGTCGCATGGATTCGCCGAGCGGGAGTTGGGCGGAATCGATCACGCGGTGGGTTCCACGGTTTCGATTCGCGGAATCCCGCGCACGGTCGTCGGCGTCGTGCCGGACGGGCGCGCGATTCCCGTGGGCGGCGAGCTGTGGACGCCGATTCCTCGGGACCTGGATCGCGCTCTGTTGCCGAACCGCTCGGCGCTGACGAGAGGGAACCGGGGCCTCCAGGTGATCGGATGGCTCGCGCCGAACGTGACGATCGACCAGGCGCGCGCCGAATTCGAAGCGCTCGAGGCCGAGCTCGTCCGCGAGTATCCGCGAGACGACACGGGGCTGACCACCAAGATCGCCTCGATCCGCGACGTCTACGTCGGATTCGCGCGCCCGACGCTGCTTGCGATGATCGTGGCGACGATTCTCGTCCTGCTCGTCGCGTGCGCGAACGTCGCCGGGATCCAGCTCGCCCGCGCGACGTCGCGCGTTCGCGAGATCGCCGTGCGCTCGGCGATCGGAGCGAGTCGCGCTCGAGTGTTCAGACAACTGCTCACCGAAAGCGTCATGCTCGCGCTGGCCGGGGGCCTGCTCGGAATCGCGCTCGCCTACCGATCGTCGGAGTTTGCCGAAGTCTCGGTGCTCGGGCAGTCGCCGAGGTGGCTGACGCCGTCCGTCGATTGGGCGGTGCTCGCGTTCGCCGTAGCGATCTCGATGCTCACGGGCATCGTGTTCGGCGTCGCCCCTGCGATGCGACTCACGCGCGTCGATCCGGCCGATGCCCTGCGCGGCGGGCGCAGCGCGCTCGGCCCGAGCCGCGGACGGCTGCAACAGGCTTTTGTCGTGATTCAGCTCGCGCTTTCGATCGTTCTCGTCGTCGCAGCGGGGCTGTCGATCGAAAGCGTGCGCCGGGTGCAGGAGCGTCCCCTCGGCTTCGACGACCGCGGCGCGTTGATGTTCACCGCCGCGCTGCAAACGCCGCAGTACGACGTCGCGGGCGAGAAGGCGCGCTTCGTCGACGCGCTCGATGCGCGAGCCGCCGCGCTGCCCGGCGTGAGCGCCGCAGGCGCGACCTCGCTCGGCCCACTGCACTGCTGCTCGCAATGGGCGCTCAAGGTGGATGGTCACCCCATGCCCGAGGACCAGAAGTTCATGGTCAACGGCAACTCGGTGACGCCGCACTACTTCGAAGCGATGGGAATCGGTCTGGTGAAGGGGCGCGGCTTCACGCCCGACGACGGCGAGAATGCGCCACCGGTCATGGTCATCAACGAGGCCTTTGCGTCGCGCTTCTGGCCGGACGGCGACGCGATGGGACACCTGGTTCAGGACGGCTCCGACCACGCGACCATCGTCGGCGTCGTCCGCGACGTGGCGCAGAGCATAGCCGAGTCACCTGGGCCGCAGTTCTATCGCCCATATGCCCAGAAGCCGATCGTGACGCCAACCTTCGTCGTTCGCGCGGCGAGCGGCGATCCGTCGCGGTTCACGGCTGACCTGCGCCGGATCGTCCACGATCTCGATCCGACGCTTCCGATCTACAACATCACGACGGCGCGTCAAACGGTCGACTTCAACTTGGCCGGACGCCGAAGTTTCGAGTGGCTGATGATCGCGTTCGGCGTGATCGCGCTCTTGTTGGCGACGATGGGCGTGTACGCGGTGACGTCGTTCTTCGTTTCGCAGCGCACGCAGGAGTTGGGGCTACGCGTCGCGCTAGGCGCTGATCCGGCGCGGCTGCTCGCCCTGGTGCTCCGGTCGAGCGCGGGGATGGCGGTTGCCGGCGCGCTGGTCGGGCTCGGCGGCGCGTTCCTCGCGGCTCGGTGGTTGTCGCACACACTGTACGGAGTCGGCACCGGCGATCCGGCCATCTACGTCGCCGCCGCGGGGCTTCTCGCGGCCGGAACCCTGGTCGCGAGCATCGGCCCGGCCAACCGCGCCGCGCGCGCCGACCCGATGACGACGCTTCGCGTCGACTGACGCGCCGGGAATAATCCGGCGCGAACGAAGGTCTCCATGTGAAACCATGGAGGCTTCCACATGACATCACATCGCGATCGCGATGCGGCGGAATTCGACGCGCACGGCAACACCAGACCGACGGGCAGCAACTACATCACGAACGATCGGAGCGACGACGGCATCGACCGCCGCGGCTTTCTGCGCTGCATGGCGTCGGCGGGCACCGGCGTCGTTTGGGCGCTCGAGGGCGGACTCCCGCTCTCGATTCCGTTGAGCCGGATTGGGTCGCTTACCGAGCCGCAGAAGAAAAGCATCTTCTTCGCGCAAATCAGCGACAGCCACATCGGCTTCAGCAAAGAAGCGAACAAGGACGTGACCGCGACGCTGCAGGACGCCGTCGCCAAACTGAACGCGCTGCCGCAAGCCCCGGCGTTCGTGCTCCACACCGGCGACATCACCCAGCTCGCCAAACCCGAGGAATTCGACACCGCGCGGCAAGTTCTCACCGGCGTGAAGAGCGAGCGAATCTTCTACGTGCCCGGCGAGCACGACGTCGCCACCGACAACGGCGCGTCGTATCTCCAGCGATACGGCAAAGGAACGAAGGGCGGCGGGTGGTACAGCTTCGACCACAGCGGCGTGCACTTCGTCGGCCTCGTCAACGTGCTGAATCTCAAGGCCGGCGGACTCGGCACGCTCGGCGCCGAGCAGCTCGATTGGCTGAAGAAAGACGTATCACGTCTCGCCGCGAGCACGCCGATCGTACTCTTCGCCCACGTGCCGCTGTGGACCGTGTACCCGGAGTGGGGCTGGGGAACCGATGACTCCGAGCAGGCGCTCGCGCTGCTCAAGCGATTCGGCTCGGTGACGGTGCTCAACGGTCACATTCTCCAGATCATGCAGACTTCAACTTCACGCCGCCGGTGCTGACGGTGAAGCCGGGCACCAAGGTTACGTGGATCAACAACGACGACGTGCCGCACTTGATCGTGAACGTCCAACGCGCGTGGAAGCAGTCGCCGGTGCTCGACACCGATCAGCGTTTCTCGACGACGCTGACCACGGCCGGTACATACGACTACTTCTGCTCACTGCATCCGAAGATGCAAGGGAAGATCATCGTGCGGCGTTGAACGCCTTCACGAACTGCTCGAGCTCGGGGCGGTTGAGGTCCGACACCGCCTCGAGCGACAGGCCGTTGGCGCGCCACGCGATCACGTTGTATCCGTTGCGCGCCGAGCTCGACATCTCGCCGACGCCGCCTTCGGGCGCCTCCGGCCAGACGTAGACGTCGATCAGGTGTTGGCGACGGCCGTATACCACGACTGGCACCGCTCGTCCCTTGCAAGTAGTCGAGTCGTCCGCCGATCAGCGGAAATCCGATCGAGTCGAGGCTCGGCACGGGCGGCGACAGGTCGACGCGGCCGTTGAACCACGGCTTCACGTTGTGCTGGTTCGTCGACGCGACGTCGGTGAGGTGTCCGGGCATCAACGCGCGGATATGGCTCGAAACCAGCTCGTCGGCGAGCGAACTCCCCGGAGCTACGCCGCGAACGAGCGCGAACGTCAGGATGCTGCTCGCGATCGCGACGCCGATTCCGCCGAGCGCGAGGCGCCGCGCCGGGATCGCCTTCGCCGAGGGTGCGTCGGGCGCCAACGGGTCGGGTTGCGCGAGCGCGACTCGAATGCGCGCCTTGAGCACGTCGGGTGCTTGGTATTTCACGAGCGTCTCTCCGATTCGCCGCGACGTCGCGACGAGCGACGCGTGTTCATTGCGCGCACTCCGCGCACGACGCGATGTGCTCGCGCACGGCCGCCATCGTCCTCGCTCGGCAGTTCGCCGTCGATGTACGCGTCGAGCAGCTCACGACATTGGGCGCACGTCATGTCAGCCCGCCTCCTGCGCGTCGTAGCCCAGCGCCGCCGCCAACCGGCGGCGGGCTCTCGCCAGACGGGACATCACGGTCCCGATCGGGACGCCGACGACGTCGCTGATTTCGCGATAGCTCAGTCCCTGTACTTCTCTCAACACGATCACCTCGCGGAACTCCGCCGGCAGTCCGTCGAGCGCTCGCTGGAGCGCCGCGCGCTCCGATTGCTCCACCGCCCGAGCGTCCGTGGCGCGCCCCGCGGCTTCGTGCACGACGTCGATGTCTTCGACGAACGCGATGTTCGCCTGCTCGGCCTGCGCCTTCCGATGTCGAGTCAGGCAGCAGTTGCGAACGATGGCCAAGCAGCCAGGCTCGCGCGTCGCCGTCGCGGTACGTCTCGAAGTAGCGAAGCGCGCGCAACACGGCGTCCTGCACGGCGTCCTGGGCCTCGTGCTGGTCGCGGAGCAGATAGCGAGCGAGCGTGTACGCATCGTCCAGATGCGGCAACACGATTCGCTCGAAGCGCTGGATGTCGTTCGGGGGCATCTCTGTGGTCTTTGGTCTCAGGTCTCCGGTCTCCGGAGATCCCAGAGATCAGAAACCTCGGACCTATGACCAGACCTTTCGAGGCCGCGATTTATTCCCTTCCCGGGCCCGACGATCCGGCGGCGGCGGAACCCGCGATGGCTGGCCGGCGACAGGTCGATCATCAGGGCGATCACGATTCCGATGATCGGAATCGGCCGACCAAACGCCGTTATACCAGTGAATGACCGCCGTATACCAGAGGAACGTCGTCGGCAGGAAGACGAAGCCGAGGATCGGCCACAGGGCGGTGTTGAACAGGCCGCGGAACCAGGCCGTGAAGAACCACAGCAGCACGATGACGAGCCGCGGCGTGAACAGCGCGATGAATACGAGAAGGCACGGCATCGTCTGGTCTCGGGTCTCAGTCTGCTCGCTCTTAGCAGGTCCCAGCGACCTGGGACCAGTCACCAGTTTCAAATTCCCCACCCCGGCTCGTACGCCCGCGACCACTGCTTCGCCGCTTCGGCGTCGCCAACGATGTGACCGTTCGCAGGATCCGTGCGCAGCGCTCGTCCCGTCGACTGCGCGATGTTGCCGAGGTGGCAAAGGAGGACCGTCGTCGCCCCGTCCTCGATCGGCGCGCGCAGCTTGGCGCCGGTGCGGATGCCGTCGAGGAAGTTGTCCATGTGCACCGACGTCGCCGCGTCGTCGCCCGTGAGCTCGAGACCGTCGCCCATCTTCGGCTCGATGTTCCGCGTCGTCTCCTTTCCCTTGAGATCGAAGATGACGTAGCCGTCGCGGTCCAGAACGAGCGTGCCGCTCGTTCCGTAGACCGCCGTGCCGCGCGAGCGATCGAACGTCTTGCAGCCGTTGCAGCTCTCGCTCTGCCAGATGATCGTCTTGCCGCCGGCGAACTCGAACGTCGCTTCCTGCGAGTCGGGGAATTGCCAGTCGTCCTCGTAGTGCCGCCGGCCGCCGGTCGCCAGCACGCGCGTCGGATGCTCGACGCCGAGCGCGAGACGCGCGATGTCGATCTCGTGCGTTCCGTTGTTGCAGATCTCGCCGGTGCCCCAGTGCGTGAACCAGTGCCAGTTGTAGTGGATCACGTTGTCGCGATACGGCGTGCGCGGCGCGGGCCCCTGCCAGAGGTCGTAGTCGAGATTCTTGGGAACCGGCGCCGCCTTGCCCTTTCCGATGCCGACGCGCGTGTTCGCGTACCATGCCCGCGCGAGATACGGCCGGCCGATCACGCCGTCCTTGATTCGCTGGAGCGCTTCGATGGTCCGCGCCGACGAGCGCTGCTGCGTGCCCATCTGGACGACGCGATGCGTCTCGCGCTGCGCCGCGACGAGCAGCTCGCCCTCGCGCGCGTTGTGGCCGCACGGCTTCTCGACGTAGACGTGCTTCCCGGCCTTCATGGCGAGAATCGCCATCGGAGCGTGCCAGTGATCCGGCGTCGCGATCGACACCGCGTCGACGGTCGGATCCTCGAGCGCGCGGCGAAAATCGCCGATCGCCTTCGGCTGCCGCGTCGCCGACTTCATTTCGCCGCCGGCCTTCGCCAGCACGTTCGAGTCGACGTCGGCGATGTACGCGACCGACGAGTTCTTGAGCCGCGAGAAGTTCTGCGCGTGCACCATGCCGCGGCCGTTCAGACCGAACACGGCGACCGACACGTGATCGTTCGGCGAGCGGGATCGCAGCAATCCGGGCGCGTGTGCGGTCATGACCAGTCCCAGTCCGGTGGCTGACGCGGTCTTGAGAAACTCTCGGCGGTCGACGTCGTTGTCGTCGGGTGTCATGGCTTCAGCTCCCGAATCTTGATGTCGCGGTAGTACGTCTCATCGTTGTGGTCCTGCAGAATGATGTGTCCCGACTCGGCGATCGGCGAAACCGGGGATCGTCCGGTACTTGCTCTTCGCGAGCAGCGAATCCATGCGCGGCGTGCCGAGATCGAACTCGACGATCTTCGCGCCGTTGAGCCAATGCTCGCCGTGCTTCCCTTGGAAGACGATGCGCGACGTGTTCCACTGGCCCACGGGCACCAGACTGCTTCGCGCCGTTCGGCGGGATGAGATCGTAGAGGGAACCCGCGAGGTGCGACGGAATCTTGTTGTCGTCGCTCAGGGAGTCGTCGAGCACCTGATACTCGAAGCCGAGCGCCGCATGGTTCGACGCGTGCGCCAGCGAAAACTCCTCGGAGACGTTGTATTTCACGCCGCTGTTGGCGCCGGGCGCGACCTTCCATTGGAAGGAGAGCTCGAAGTCGCCGAACGTGTCGATCGTCATCAGGTCCCCGCCGTTCGCCGGCTGACCGTCCGCGATCTTGGCCACCTTGCCGCTGGGAATCTTCTCGATCGCGCCGTCCACGACGCGCCAATGCGCCGTCGGAACCGAGTCGTACCCGAGCCCGCGCCACCCTTTCAGCGTCTGCCCGTCGAAGAGCAGCCGCCATCCCGCGGCTCGCTCGGCCGGCGTCAACGTGTTCGGCGTCGTTTGGGCGAGGATCGGTGTCGCCAGGGCGAGAGCCAGGAACCAACCGATTGGTCGCATGCAGTGACGATACGGAGACTGGCCCCGAACGCAAGCGCGGCCCCTCTATCGGGCTGCCTCGTGAACTACTTCAACGCAGAGACGCGGAGACGCAGAGGACGCAGAGGACAGCCCGGCGTCCAAGATCCGACGCGCAACGAGCCTGATTTTTTGGTGAACTGCCGCTCGGGAAGCCACTCGTGTCGTGGAGCCGACTTCGCCACGATGAGGCACCCTGAGCGGCTTTCAACAAAAACATCCCGGCTCGTTGCGCGATGGAGCGTGCCTCTGCTGCCCTGCGTTCCTCTGCGTCTCCTGCGTCTTCTGCGTTGAGCAGTTGCAGTTGGCAGTTGTAGTTAGCAGTTCAGTCAGCCGCGTCCCCGCTGGACTTCGCCAACTGCCCGTCGACCGCGATCAAGTTCGCCGTCGCCGGAACCGGGACCGGCACCGGCGCGTGCCCATCGTCGACGCGCTTCTTCTTCCCGAAGCGCGCGAAGAAGTGCGAGCCACGTTCGCTGAGCGTGTCCATGTACGTGTAGAACACCGGCGTCACGTACAGCGTGATCAGCTGCGAGAACGCGAGGCCGCCGACGACCGCGACGCCCAGCGGACGCCGAGACTCCGAGCCCGCGCCCGTGGAGACCGCGATCGGCAGCGTGCCCATCAGCGCGGCCATCGTCGTCATCATGATCGGCCGGAAGCGGATCAAGCACGCGTGCACGATCGCGTCCGCCGGCGCGCGCCCTTCCGAGCGCTCCGCCTCGAGTGCGAAGTCGATCATCATGATCGCGTTCTTCTTCACGAGGCCGACGAGCAGGATGATGCCGACGAACGCGTACACGCTGAGGTCGATCTTGAACACGAGCAGCGTGAGCAGCGCGCCGAACGCCGCGAACGGCAACCCGGAGAGAATCGTGATCGGGTGGATGAAGCTCTCGTACAACACGCCCAGCACGACGTAGATCACGAAGATCGCGATGCCGAGCAGCGCGAGCATGCCCGCCTGCGTCGATTGGAACGCCTGCGCCGTGCCCGAGAAGCCCGTGCTGATCGACGACGGCAGCGTCTGGTTCGCGATCTGCTGGACTTCGTCGGTCGCCTGGCCGAGCGCGACGCCCGGACGGAGGTTGAACGACAGCGTGACCGACGGCAGCTGTCCCGAGTGGTTGACGCTGAGCGCGCCCGCCGTCTGCGTGATGCGCGCGACGCCGCTGAGCGGTACGAGCGCGCCGGTGTTGGAGCGGATGTACAGCATGCTCATCGCCGACAGGTCGAGCTGGTACTGCGGCAAGAGCTCCATCACGACCCAGTATTCGTCGTTGGGCGTGTAGATCGTCGACACCTGGCGCGAGCCGTACGCGTCGTACAGCGCAGTCTCGATCTGCCCCGCCGAGACGCCGAGTTGCGCGGCGCGCTCGCGATCGATCTCGACGCTCGCCTGCGGATTGCCGAGCTGCAGGTCGGTCGTGACGTCCTGCAGCAGCGGCGACTTGCGCGCCTGCGCGACGAGCGCGTCGGCGGCCGGGTACAGCGTCGCGATGTCGGAGCTCTGCATCGTGAACTGATACAAGCTCTTCGACACGCGCCCGCCGATCTGGATCGGCGGCGGGTTCTGCATGTAGACGACGATGCCCGGAATCTTGGCGAGCTTCGGCCGAAGCTCCTTGATCATCTCGTCGACGTTCGCGCGTTCGTCGCGCGGCCTGAGACCGATCAGCAGGCGGCCCTGGTTCGTCCCGGAGACCGTCGAGCTGCCGCCGATCGCCGAGTAGAAGCCGGCGATGTTCGTGTCGGCCCGCAGGATCTCGTTGACCTGCTGCTGGTGCGCGACCATGTCGTCGAACGACGTGCCCTGCGCCGTCTCGGTCGTCACGAAGAGCTGCCCGTTGTCCTGGCTGGGGATGAACCCTTTCGGGACGAGCATGAAGAGCACGACCGTGCCGACGAGAATCGCGAACGAGAACGCCATCGCGAGCGGCCGATGAACCATCACCCACTCGAGACTGCCCTTGTACTTGGCGAGCAGCCAGTCGTAGCCGGCTTCCGTGATCTGGTACGCGCGTCCGTGCGTTTCGTCGTGCTCGTGCGGCCGCAGGAAGCGGCTCGACAGCATCGGCGTGAGCGTGAGCGACACGAAGCCCGACACGAGAATCGACACCGCGATCACGACGGCGAACTCGTGGAACAGCCGACCGACGATCCCGCCCAGGAACAGAATCGGGATAAAGACGGCGGTGAGCGAGATCGTCATCGACAGAATCGTAAATCCGACTTCCGCCGCGCCGTCCATCGCCGCTCGCATCGGCGGCTTTCCCATCTCCATGTGGCGGACGATGTTCTCGAGCATCACGATCGCGTCGTCGACCACGAAGCCGACGGCGAGCGTGAGCGCCATCAGCGACAGGTTGTCCAGGCTGTAGTCGAGCAGGAACATCACCGCGAACGTGCCGATCACCGAGATCGGCAGGGCGAGGCTCGGGATCAGCGTCGCCGACACGTTGCGCAGAAACAAGAAGATGACGGCGATGACGAGGAACAGCGTCAGCACGAGCGTGAGCTTCACGTCTCGCACCGACTCGCGGATCGTCGCCGCGCGATCGTACATCAGCGTCATGTTGACGCTGGCCGGGATCTGCTTTTGCAGCTTCGTCATCTCCGCCTTGACGGCGTCGGCGACGGCGACGGTGTTCGTGCCGGGCTGGCGCTGAATGGCGAGGATGACGCCGCGCGTGCTCTCGCCTCTTCTCGGAGAACCACGCGATCGACTTGTTGTTCTGGATGTCGTCGAGCACCTGGCCGATGTCGCCCAGGTGGATCGGCGCGCCGTTGCGATACGTGACCACCAGCCGGCGGAACGACGCCGCGTTGTCGAGCTGGCCGTTCGCCTGCACCGTGTACGTCTTGGTCGGGCCGTTCAGCACGCCCGTCGGCAGATTGACGTTCTGGTCGTTGACGGCGTCGGCGACTTCGTCGATGCCGATCTGCCGGCTCGCCAGCGCGTTCGGATCGAGCTGGATGCGCACCGCGTACTTCGCCGACCCGTACACGTTCACCTGCGCCACGCCCGGGATCATCGAGATGCGCTGCGCCATGAACGTCTCGGCGTACTTGTCGAGCTCCGAGATCGGCATCAGCGTCGACGTGAACCCGTAGAACACGATCGGCTGGTCGGCCGGATTCACCTTCTGGTACGACGGCGGAATGATTCCGGGCGGCAGGTTCTTGAGCGTCTTGGCGATCATCGCCTGAACGTCCTGCGCCGCGGCGTCGATGTTCCGGTCGAGCGAGAACTGGATGGTGATGTTGCAGGAGCCGAGGGCCGACGTCGACGTCATGTTGTCGATGCCGGCGATGGTCGAGAACTGTTTCTCGAGCGGCGTCGCCACCGCCGACGCCATCGTTTCCGGACTCGCGCCCGGAAGACTCGCGCTCACCGTCAGCGTCGGATAGTCGACCGTCGGAAGGTCGCTCACCGGCAGCCGCTTGTACGCCGTGATGCCGAAGAAGAGAATCCCCAGCATCACGAGCACCGTCGTGACGGGCCGCCGAATGAACAGTTCCGAGAGATTCATGGCGTCGCCGCCGCTCCCGGCCTGGACCGCTTCCGCCGACGCCGACGTGCTCGGCGCCGCCTTCACGTCGACCCGCGCGTTCGGCGTCAGACGCGACTGCCCGTCGATGACGACCTGCTCGCCCGGCTCCAGCCCCTTGTCGATCGTCGTCATGTCACCCGTGCCAACGGATCTCCCGACCGATACGGGCCGCACCTTGGCGATCCTGTCGTTCCCAACGACGAACACGTAGCTGCCTTGCTGTCCGGCGAGCACGGCGCGCGTCGGCACGGCGACGACGCCGGCCTGCACCTCGAGCTCCACGCTGACGCGAACGGCCTCGCCGGGCCACAGAACGTCTCGCTGGTTCTGGAATCGGGCCTTGGCGCTCACGCTTCCGCTGAGAGAATCCACCGCGTTGTCGAGAAATGCCAGGGTGCCCGTCTCGTCGATCCCTCCGCTGTCGGCCGCGACGACGCGGACCGGCACGCTTCCGCCGCGAGCCGTGCGGCGCTGGAGCGCCGGGAAGTCGTGCTGGACGATCGGGAAGCGCACCAGGATCGGACGAAGCTGATTGATCACCACGAGAGCATCGGCGTTCGCGCGCACGACGTTGCCGCGCCGAACGAGCAGCCGCCCCGTACGTCCGGCGATCGGCGAACGAATCGTCGCGTACTCGAGATTGAGACGCGTGTTGTCCACCGCCGCCTTGTCCGACTGCACGGTCGCCTGCATCGCTTCCGCCGCCGATTGCGCCTGATCGGCCTGCGACTTCGTCACGTAGTCCTTTTCGACGAGCGCCTTGTATCGCTCGGCGTCGCGCTGAAGCGACTGCGCCTGCGCCTGGTCGCGCGCGAGCGCCGCTTCGGACTGGCGCAGCGTCGCCGCGATCGGACGCGCGTCGAGCTTGAAGAGAACCTGTCCAGCCTGGACCTCGTCCCCCTCGTTGAACAACACGGTGTCGAGCGTGCCGCCGATTTGCGACAGAACCGATACGGTCTGCATCGGCTCGACCACGCCGTTCGCGTCGAGCGTCAGCGGCGCCGAGATCTTGCTCACCGACGCGACCTGCACGGGCACCGGCGGCGCCGCCTGCGCCGGCGGCTTGGAGCAGGCCGCGGCAACCACCACGGCGAGGCACGCGCCGCGAAGCGAAGCCGATCGTGCCCTCATCATCGGGGCCTCACGTTCGGAAGCGGGGTGAACGGCGCGAAGGTCATGTCGCCGCGCGCGTTCAACACGCCGACGTCGTGGGCGAGCTGCGCGAGCGACGTGCGCCACTGCCATCGCGTGTCCACGTCCTGCGCGCGCGCGCTGGCCAGCGCCGATTGCGCGACAAGCAGGTCGACGATGCTGCCGACGCCCTCCTTGTACCGCCCGCGGGCGACCGATTCGGACTGAGTCGCGCTCGTGAGGAGATCGTGCGCGGTCCTGCACGCGGTCGGCCGCCGTGCGAAGCGTGTAATAGGACGTGAACACCTGCTGAATCACTTGTTGTCGGGTGACTTCCGTGCGCGCGATCGCGGCCTGATACTGCTCGTTGGCCGCGGCCACGTCGTAGCCGTTCGAGAATCCGGTGAACACAGGCATCTGCACGCCGAGTGTGACTGAATAGGAATTACCCGCGAAGCCGGAAACGTTTGACGCGTTGTTGCCGCCGATCGCGGAAAAGGACAGCGCGGGCAAATACCCCGATCGCGCCACCTTGATCTGCGACGACGCCGCGGCCGCCTCGGCGCGCGCCTGCGCCAGCTCCGGACGGTTCCGAATCGCCAATTCGATCAGCGAATCGACCGACTGCGCCACAAAGAAAACTGAATCCGTCGCCGGCACGTCGGGGATCTCGAATGCCGTGTTCGCGGGGAGACCCATGGCGACGGCGAGCGCGCCGCGCGCGACCTGCACCGAGCCCTCGAGCGTCTCGAGGTCGAGCTCGGCTTGCGACCGGGCCGTCTGCGCCTGCAACACGTCGGCGATCGTCGCCAGGCCGACGCGGTGCCGCTCGCTCGCCGCGTCGAGCGCGGCCGTGGCGAGATCGACCGACGATTTCTCGGCGTCGCGCTGCGCCCGCGCCGAGAGGAAGCTGAACGCCGCCCCCTCGACCTGCAGAATCGTGTTCTCGACCGTCGAGTTGTGCGCGAGGTTGGCGGCGACGGCGGTTTGACGCGCGACGTCGATCGTCCCGGAGCGGCCGCCGAAGTCGAGCACCGTGTACGCCAGCGTGAGCGTCGGGCCGGCCTGCGATCGCGTCGTCGACGGGCGGCCCGTCGTGCCGAGCACGCGCGAGTTGTTCACCGTCGCGCCGCCCGTGATGTTCGGATAGAGGTGGCTCTCGCTCGAGCCGTAGAGATCGACGCTGGCGCGCGCCTGGAGCCACGTGTTGCGCGTCGCGGGGCTGTTGCGAAGCGCGATGTCGACGACGTCGGCTACCGTGAGCTTTTGCAGCGCTTCGGCGCTCGGAGCGCCGACGACGGGGCGGACCGGAGTGCCTCGCGTCACGCGCCGCCGCGCTGACGACGCTCGACGAAGGGCTCCAGAGCGCGGCCGCGCTGGCCGGCGACGCGGCCGAGCCCTCGATCGATGGCGTGGGATGAACGCACGCCGTACCGGTCGCCAGGAGATATGAGAATGCGAATAGCGATCCGGTGTTGGCCTTCACGGTTTCCTGGTTGATCCCGCTTGCGCGGCCTGCGTCGGTTCCCCGCTCGGCTTCGGAGCCGCCGGCTTCGGCTGGCTCGCTGCCGCGGGTTGGCCTGCTTGTGTTCCTGTCGCTCCAACCTGGGTCTGCGGCGATGCCGGTGGCGTCGGCGGGCGGCGGATACTGGCCGCGAGCCGGAGCGTCGGCAGGACCGCCGGCTTCCCCATGATGATCGCGCCCAATATCACGACCTTGTCTCCTTCCTTCACGCCGTCCGTGACCTGCTGAACCCGCAGGTCCGTCGGGCCGGTCTTGACCAGCCGCATCTCGTAAGCTGCCGTCGGCGAGCGCGACGACGACGTATCGCCCCGGAACGCCGGTCGTTCCTTCGGTGCCGAGCAGGTCCTTCCGCATCTGATTCGTGATGCTGTCCACCGACAGACCGAACATTCGCGCGACAGGCGCGAGCTCGTTGGTCGGGCGAATCGCGTCGATCGGCAGCTGAATCACCTGCGAAAGATCCGCGGCCCGGATCGTGACTTCGCCGTTCATTCCGGGCATCAGCAGTCCTTCCTTGTTGCTGATGCTCACCAACGCCTGGAAGAACGTGACGCCCTGCGTAACGACTGCCTGCGGCTCGACCTTCTCGACGACGCCGTCGAAGACGTGATCGGGGAACGCGTCGACCGCGACCGTCGCCGATTCGCCGACGCGGACGTTCGCCATTTCCACTTCGTCGATCGTCACGCGCATGCGCACGCGGCCGAGGTCGGCGATCGTCATCAGCGTGGTACCGCCGTTCGCCGACGTCGCCGACGTGATGATCGTGCCCTGCGTCGTCGGACGACTCACGACCGTGCCGCCGAGCGGCGATTCGACGGTCGCGTCCTCGAGCGCCTGCCGCGCGAAGGTCGAGCGCAGCGCGGCTGTTCACGAGATCCGCCTGCGCCGCCGTCAGCGTCGCCCTGCTGCTGTCGTGCTCGGAAGCGGTGATCACGTGGACGGCGAACAGCGAGTCCTGGCGCGCCTGATCGCGCCTGGTCTTCTGAAGGCTGGTGAACGACACCACGTCGTCGGCGACCGCCTGGTCGAACTGATTCTTGACGTCGCGTGGATCGATCTTGACGATCTCCTGTCCTTTCTTCACCACCGATCCGACTTCGACGGGAAGCTCGATGATCTGCCCTTGAGCCTTTGACTTGATGTCGACCGGATTGATCGGCTCGACGGTCCCGGTGGCCTGAACCCGGACCGCGATGTTGCCGCGCGTGACCGACGTGGTCGGCAGCGGCGCTTGTTCCGCTTTCTTGTTCTCGCAAGCGGCGATCGCCACGACGGCGGACGCGACGGCGAGGAACGGTATACGTCGAACTGGCATGGGTTTCGGTGGGGAGACGCTCGGGGGCACGGGGAAAACTTACGCGCCGGAGAGCGGATTGGAACGAAACGGCGCCCCCGAACGGAGGCGCCGCCGCGTTCATCTATTGGTGGTACGCGTGGGGAGGGGGAGGTGTTGGACGGGCGGACGGGAGGCGGAATCGGGGGACTCCAGAGGAGAAGTCTGAGGTCAGACGTCCGACTTCAGACCTCAGATTTCTCGCGGTTCCGCTCTCACGACCCGTCCACCCGTCCGCCGTCCACCGCGTCTAAGTGCCCCGCCGGCGCCGGCGCGTGGCTCTTGGGCTTCCGGAGAATCAGGACCGCCGGGGCCACCAGAACGAAGGTCGCCAGGATCAACATCCAGGCGTCGTTGTAGCTGAGCATGGTCGCCTGCCGCATCACCGAGGCGTCGAGGATCGCCAGCGCCCCCTGCTTGGCCTGGAGAGCGCTGAAGCCCTTCGCCATGAGCCCGGCGACCGCCGCGTTCTGCCGCGCGACGAGCTGCGGGTTCTCGATGTACGTATTCGCGGTCAGTATCGCCCGGTGCATGGCGACCTGGCGATCCAGAAACGTCGTGATGATCGCGATCCCGAACGAGCCGCCCAATTGACGCGCCAGGTTGATCAACCCGGATGCCTGCTGTGCCTGGCTCGGCTTGAGGTTCGCGTAGGCCACGTTGTTGATCGGCGTGAACAGGAAGCCAAGGCCGAGTCCACGAATGATCAGCGCGTATCGCGCTTCGGGCTCGCCGGCGTCCACGGTCAGATGCCCGAGCCGCCACATCGCGACGACGAACAGCGACATACCGATGTAGATCAGGATTCGGGCGTCGACCAGCGGCCTGGCGCCGCTGAGCGCTCGTCCGCACATGATCGCCGCGACCGCCGTGGCGATGCCGCCGGGCATGAGCGTGAGTCCGGTCTCCGTCGGCGTGAAGTGCAGCAGGTTCTGCGTGAACAGCGGGAAGAGGAACACGCCGCCGTACAGACCGAAGCCGAGCGCGATGAACAGGAAGATCGACCCGGCGAGGTCGCGATTCTTGAGCACGTGGAAGTCGATCACCGGATGTTTGTTCCGCGGTGACAACTCCCACCAGAGCATTCCCGCCAGCGACACCCCCGCCACGATGCTCAGCCTGATGATCAGCGTGTCGTTGAACCAGTCCTTCTCCCGCCCTTCCTCGAGCACGTACTGGAGCGCCGCGAGTCCGATCGTCAGCAGCGAGATTCCGGCCCAGTCGATCGACTGCGGCTTTTTTCGCATGCCCGGCGGATCGTGCAGAAAGCCCGGTCACCAGGAACGTGGCCACGATTCCGATCGGCACGTTGATGAAAAAGCACCCAGCCCCAGTTGTAGTTGTCGGTGATCCATCCGCCCAGCGTCGGCCCGAGCGTCGGCGCGACGATGATGCCGAGGATGAAGATGGCCTGCACCATTCCCTGCTCTTCGCGCGGGAAGATCTGGCGGAGCGTCGCCTGCGCGGTCGAGAGGAGCGCCGCGCCTCCCGCGCCCTGCACCACGCGCCACAGTATCAGCTCGCCCAGACTGTGCGACGTTCCGCAGAGGAACGACGCGGTCACGAAGAGGATGATCGAGCCCGTGAGGTAGTTCTTGCGTCCGAACGTCGCCGTGAAGAACGCGGTCATCGGCAGCACGACGACGTTCGACAGGATGTACCCCGTGCTGACCCACGCGATCTCCTGGATCGTCGCGCCGAGGTTTCCCGCCATCTGCGGGAGCGCCACGTTGATGATCGTGGTGTCGAGCACTTCCATGATCGCGGCGGTAATCAGGCCGAGCAGGATGATCCACCGGTACTGATCGCCCTGCTCCTGTTCCTGCGCCTCGCCGCGTGTTCCGATCGTGCGATCGTTCTTGCCAACAGCCGATGTCGCCATCTAATCCAGCCGGTGTGAGGTCCGCGTTCGGCGCGCCGGGTCGCTGACCGACCCTCCCGATGCTACAATCATCGCGCCGACTCCCGCGCCACCGCCCGGTGCCGTTCCGGGTGGTCGCGCGATTCACCAAATCTCGCTGGGTGGAGAACTCCGTGTGGCTCGCTGTCCGCCCCGATCGCCAACCGCTCCGCCCGTGACTGAGTCGACCGCCGGCGCCCCCGCGACTCGCCGCCCCGGCCGCCCGGGCATAGCCGCCGCGAGCGGCTCGTGGCTTCGCTCGCTCACCATCGCGGAACGGCGCGTTCTGATCGCGGCCGGCCTCGGCTGGATGTTCGACTCGATGGACTTTCTCATCTACGTGTTGGCCATCGGGCGACTCAAATCGTATTTCGGGTTCGGCGACGCGACCGCCGGATTGCTCGGCACGCTGACGCTCGTGAGCGCCGCCGTCGGCGGGCTGTCGTTCGGCGTGATCGCCGACCGCATCGGGCGCGTGCGGGCCCTCAACATCACCATTCTCATATACTCGATCTGCTCGCTCGGCGCCGCGACCTCGCAGAGCGTCGTGCAGCTCGCGATCTGGCGCGCGCTGCTCGGCCTCGGCATGGGCGGCGAATGGGCCTCGGGCGCGGTCCTCGTCGCCGAATCGTTGCGGCCGGAGCTGCGCAACAAGGCGACGAGCGCGATGCAATCGACGTGGGCGCTCGGCGCGATTCTCGCCGCGGTTCTCGCCGGCCTCGTGCTCGACGTGCTTCCCCTCGGCGACCAGGCGTGGCGCGTGCTGTTCGCGCTCGGCGGACTGCCGGCGTTCTTCACGCTGTGGGCCCAGCGGCGCGTCGAGGAGCCGGCGATCTGGCGCGCGTCGCGCGCGTCGCCGCACGCGAAGACGAATCCGTATCGCGTGCTGTTCGGCGCCGAGCTTCGCAAGCGCACGCTGCTCGCGTGTCTCCTCGCCTCGCTGCTGCAGTTCGCGTACTGGGGGTTGTTCTTCTGGCTCCCCAATCTCCTCGCCTCGCCGATCGACAAAGGCGGCGCGGGGATGAGCGTGGTGAAGTCGATCGGCTGGTTGATCCCGATTCAGGCCGGCGCCTTCATCGGATATCTCTCATTCGGCCCGCTCGCCGACCGGTTCGGACGGCGCCGGGTGTTCGTGGCGTTCGTGTGCGCGTCGGCGATTCTGGTGCCGGTGTACGGACGACTCGTGCACCACCCGACGCTGCTGCTTCTCCTCAGTCCCGTCTTGGGCTGCGCCGGCCACGCCTACTGGAGCGTCGCCGCGCCGCTCATGTCCGAGCTCTTCCCGACCGCGGTCCGCGCCAGCGGCCAGGGGCTCGGATACAACTCGGGGAGATTGCTCGGCGCGCTCGCGCCTTACGTCATCGGCGTGCTCGCCGCGATCCCGCACGTCGGCATCGTGTCGGCGCTGAGTCTGACGTCGATGTTCTACCTTGCCGCCGCAGCCGTCGTGTTCGCGTTGCCCGATCAGAGTCGAGCGGCGCTCAACTAGAGCGTCGGGCTCCTCTACTCGGGTGAAGTTGGGGAACTGCTTCACCGCAGAGCCGCAGAGACGCAGAGGACAGCACACCAGCCTCGCGTCGGCCCCGCAACGGCCGGGAATTTTTTGTGAACGCCGCTCGGGAAGCCACCGGAATACGGAGCCGGCTTCAGACGCTTCCCGAGCGGCTGTAACAAAAGCATTTCATCCGGCTCGTTGCGAATGGAGCTCAGCCTGCTCCGACGAACTCCTCTGCGTCTCTCTGTTGTCCTCTGCGTCTCTGCGTCGAGTAGTTGCAGTTCTGTCCGTCGGTGGTTCGTAGTCACGCGCTACTTCCCAGGCACCGCCGCGATGCACTCGATCTCCACCTTCGCGGCAGGACTCACCAGCGCCGCGACGGCGACGGTCGATCGAGCGGGCGGTTCCTTCGGGAAGGCCTGCGTGTACGCGCTGTTCATTCCGGCGAAATCCTTCACGTCGGCGAGGAACACGGTGCACTTGAGCACGTTCGCCATCGTGCTCCCCGCGGCCTCGACGATCTTCTGCACGTTCTCGAGGGCGCGCTTGGTCTGTCCCTGAATCGTCGAGTCGGGCGCGTCGCGGGAGGTGCCGAGTTGGCCCGACACGTACAGGATGTTCCCTTCGCGAATGCCCGGCGTGAGCGTCGCGGTGGCGTTCATGCCCGGCGCGGTGACGGACTGCTTCTGCGCGAACAGCGACGCCGGCAGCACGACGGCGGCCAGAAGTGCGGCGGAGCGGACGAATCGCATGGAGACCTCGGGGGAGCGGTGGGATGTTGGCCCACCAATTTCCCCCGCCCCGACGACGCGCGGAAGTCCCTAGGGCGCGGTCGGAAGAGGAGCCTTGAACACCGAGTCGCGCTTGTACACGTCCGTGGCGAAGTGAAGGTCGCCGTCCCGCGCGTACGCCGTGAAGTACACGATGTAGACGGGCAGCCTCTGCGGCAGCGTGACCGCCCGATTGTCCTTCCCCGCTTGCATCGCCGCCGTCACGCTGTCCGCGGACCAGCCGAGCACGAACTCGGCGAGCGAATCCGGGTGCTGGACGCGAATGCAGCCGTGGCTCTCGGCGCGAACGCTCTTTCCGAACAGCGACTTCTCGTTCGTGTCGTGGAGATAGATGTTGTAGTCGTTCGGAAAGAGAAACTTCACGAGGCCGAGCGAGTTGCGCGGGCCGGGGCGCTGGCGAAGCACGCGCGAGCCGTTCTCCTTCGCCCACTCCATGTCGTTCCGGCGCAGATAGGTCGTGTCGGTCTTCAGCTTCGGCAGGATCTCCTTCTTGATGATGTCCGTCGTCGGCCGCCAGTACGGGCGAAAGACGACCGACCGCATCACGTCGCTGAACACCGGCGTCGACTTCTCCTTGTAGTCGGCGCCGACGATGACGCGCATCGAGAGCGCGCGCTGCCCGGAGTCGTACGCGTCGAGCCGGAACGACGGAACGTTCACGTACACGTAGCGCTGCCCCAGCGCGCGCGGCAGCCATCGATGCCGCTCCATGTTCGTCGCGATCTGGTCGGCCCGCTCCTCGGCCGACACGTTGAGCGCGGCGAACGTGGCCTTGCCGATCTTGCCGTCCGGCACGAGGTCGTGGTGCTCCTGCCACTTCTTGAGCGCGGCCACGACCGAATCGCCGTTGACGGCGAAGCCCTCCGCCTCGAGTCGCGACTGCAGCTCCGTCATGCTCACGCCGGTGTAGATCTGCGGCCAGCCGCCCTGCGCCGCGTAGCCGCGATACCGCGTGTAGTCGCGTCGAAGAACGGCGTACTCCGAGTCCTGCGGCGCCATCTGCTCGAGCCCGAGGCTCATCGACGAATCCTCGAGCGTGTGGACGAGCGCCGAGTCGACGGCGGCGGGGCGCGCGGGGATGTACCACGACTGCGAGACGGTGCGCGGATCCACCTGACCGACGAGCATGTCCGACGCGTATCCGACGTACGCCGCGGTGAGCAGGACGTCGGCGTTGGCGAGGTCGCGCGCCGTAGCACCGCTGTCGATCTTCTGCACGTCGACGACCCTGTGGATCGAATCGATCGGATAGCGATCGGTCTTGAGCGCGTGCGTCGAGGCCGAGTCGAGCGCGGCGAGCAGCGCGGTCGCGCGCTCCTTGATGCCCCCCGACTGGATCCAGAGCGGCGCGTTCGAGTAGTGCGCGTAGAGCGCCTGCACCTTCTTCCAGCGGTCCGGCGTCACCCAACTCGGCGGTCCGGCGCTGTCGACGCGCGCGACGATCGCGGCCTGAACCATCTCGGCGGAAACCCCGGCCACTTCGGCGACCTGCTGCGGGACGTACTTCGATCGGCCCCTTCGCTAGTTCCGTCGCGGCCACAGGAGACCGCGGCCACGGCGATGATCGCCAGCCCCGCGGGAAGGAACGCGCGCGTCAGCCGCGCGCCGGTTCTACGCATCGGCGCCTACCGCCTCATCGCCGCGCACTCGTGGGCTCAGCGAGATACTGATGGATGAACGCGATCGACATGCTTCCCTCTCCGACCGCTGACGCCACGCGCTTGATCGATCCGTGGCGAACGTCGCCGGCCGCGAAGACGCCGGGCGCGCTCGTCTCGAGCAGATATGGGTCTCGTTCGAGCGGCCACTTGTCCGCTCCTTGCTCCTGAACGAGATCCATGACGTCGCGACCGGTGCAGACATAGCCCCATTTGTCCCGGATGATCGAGCGCGGAAGCCATTCCGTGGCGGCATGCGCTCCAATGAAGACGAACAATGCGTCCGTCGGTCGCCGATCAGTTTTTTCCGACTCGGCACGTTTTACGTCTATCGCCTCGAGCCGGTCGCCCCCGTGGACCCTCGTGATCTCCGCGTGGGTCTCGATCGTGACGTTGTCCTTGGTCGACAGCTGCTCGATGAGGTATTGCGACGTGCTGGCGGCGAGCGATGGCCCGCGGACCAGCATCGTGACCGACTCGGCGTAGGCCGAGAAGAGGAGCGCCGCCTGGCCGGCCGAATTCCCCCCGCCGACGAGATAAACCCGCCCGCCGCGAAGGCTTTGCGCCTCGGTGAGCGCGGCCCCGTAGAACACGCCGTGCCCGACGAATCGCTCGATGCCCGGAATCTCGAGGCGCCGCCACTGGACGCCGGTCGCCAGCACGAGGGCGCGGGTCGAGACGACGTTGCCGCCGTCGAGCGTGACCACGTGCAAGGTTCGCCGGCCTCGCACGCCAGGTCGAGCGAGTCGGTCCAGCGGGTGACGAGCAGCTCCGCGCCGAAGCGCGTGGCCTGCTGCCGCGCGCGGCCGCTCAACTCGTCGCCGGAGAGCCCGGCCGGGAAGCCAAGGTAGTTCTCGATGCGCGACGAAGTACCCGCCTGCCCGCCGCACGCCTCGCGTTCGACGAGCAACGTTCGAAGCCCCTCCGACGCGCCGTAGACGGCGCTCGCGAGACCCGCCGGACCTCCGCCGATCACGATGACGTCGTACTCGTCGTGGGCCGGCTCGACCTGAAGGCCGACGCAACCCGCGACCTGCCGATTGCTCGGCGCGACGAGAACTCTCCCGTCGGCGAGCACGACGACGGGGAGCTTCGACAGATCCAGGCCCTTCATCTGTGCTTCGCCGCCCCGCCGCCCGGCGCGATGAGGCGAATCCGCGCCTCGAGATCGGGGTCGTCGGCCGAGAGCCAGGAGCACGCGACTCGGTTGCGCGCCAGGAAATCGCGCAGCTCGTGTGACGCCGGATCCGCGCGGTCGCCGATCAGCGTGGCCGTCACGGGAGCCTCGTCGACCGCGATCCGCTGCAGATACTCGACCCGCTCGGCCATCGTCTTCATGATCTGGCCGTTGAGCACTCGGCAGTGGCTGACCAGTTCGTGGAAGTCGCTGGCGTCGAACCGCACGACGCGCGAGGGCGATGTCGCTTGGACGCTGGAGATCGACGGCGCGCCGAGCAGCAGAGGCACCTCGCCGAAATACGCGCCCGGCTTGTGAGTGTGGATGCGCGTGTCCCGTCCCGTCACCGACTTGAAGACGGCGAGCTCCCCCTCGAGAAGCGCGAAGAACGCGGGCTCCTGGCCTTCCATCAACAGCCATTCGCCGGCGCGGAGTCGCACGTCGGCCGCGCGCGACGCGAGGGACTCGCGTTCGTTCGGCGGCAGGCCGGCGAAGAGCGGGATTTGCGTGAGCAGCTCGCCGGTGATCATCCGTTCTCCCGCGCCGCCGCAAGCGCCCCGAGCACCTCGCTCGTCGAGCGCACGCGTCCGAGACGGACGAAGATGTTCTTTACCGCGAAGGCGTGCGCGGCCGCGTCGAAGCTCGCCATGGCGTCTTCCGCGAACACGATCGCGTAGCCGCGTTCCCACGCGTCGCGCGCCGTGGATTCCACGCCGATGTTGGTCGAGATGCCGCACATCACGAGAGTGGTGATACCGCGGCGCCTGAGTTGGAGATCCAACTCCGTTCCATAGAACGCGCCCCACTGGTGCTTCGTGATGTGGACGTCGCGCGGGCCGGCTCCGAGTGCCGGCGACAACACGTCCCAGCCTTCCGGCCGCGCACCGCGAGGCATCGGCTCGTCGCTGGGCTGCGACAGCACGTCCGACCCGTCGGCGGCGAACGACACGCGCACCAACACGACCTGCGCCCCCGCCGCGCGAAAGCGCTCGCACATTCTGGCCGAGCGCTCGAGGACGTCGGCGCTCGTGTGCGGCGCCGCCGGTCGCGCGAGGATTCCCGCCTGAAGGTCGATGACGACGAGCGCGGTCTTGGCGGCGGTGAGTTCGAGGGGTGTGGTCATGAGACGCCGAGGGAAGCGGTGCGATGCGGCTCCGAGTTTGACACTACTCCCGGTCGCTCACGCAGCCAAGCCTGCGACCCGACCGCAATTCTCTGACATGCCGCCGGTTGACGGCCGCTCGCCGCGGCGACGACCATCAGGCGTCAACGGAGCGACGATGCCGACGAACGGAGTCTCCGCGGGACCAATCGACCGACCTGCCACCGACTACGCGCCGCCTGACGCGGAAGGCCCGCGGCTTCTTCGGTCATCCGCGCGGGCTCGCCACGCTCTTCTTCACGGAGATGTGGGAGCGCTTCAGCTACTACGGGATGCGCGCGTTTCTCATCCTGTACATGGTCCACGCGCTCAACTTCGACGACAAGCACGCGGGCTCCGTGTACGGCACGTACACGGCGAGCGCGTGGGCGCTGGCGATCTTCGGCGGCATCATCGCCGACCGATGGCTCGGCCAGTACAAGAGCGTGCTGATCGGCGGCATCATCATCGCGATCGGCCATTTCACGCTCGTCTTTCACGCGCTGCCGTTCTTCTACGCGGGGTTGGCGTTCATCGCCGTCGGCACCGGCCTGCTCAAGCCCAACGTGAGCGGCATCGTTGGCTCGCTCTACGACACGAACGACACGCGACGCGACGCCGGGTTCTCGATCTTCTACATGGGGATCAACCTCGGCGCCGCGCTCGGGCCGTTCATCGCCGGGTATCTGGCGCAGCGCGTCGATTGGCACGTCGGCTTCGCCTGCGCCGGCGTCGGCATGACGCTCGGACTCGTTCAATACATTCTCGGGCGCCGGCACCTGCAGCCGGCCATCGACCGGCTCGCGCGAGCAGCGGCGCGCGGCGCGCGCGGCGGCGGCGGCCGAGAAGCTTCCGCCGGCGCCGAGCTGAAAAGACGTTCGCGCGGATTCACCGCGCGTCGAGTGGAAGCGCCTCGCGCGCGATGGCCGTGTTCTTCGTGTTCGCGGCGATTTTCTGGGGCGCGTACGAGCAGGCCGGCTCGACGCTCAACCTGTTCGGCGATCGCTACACGCGCACGACGATCCTCGGCTTCAACTTTCCCGTCGAGCTGGTTCGTGAGCGGTGCAGGCGATCCTCGTCATCCTGCTCGCGCCGGCGTTCGCGTGGCTGTGGACGACGCTCGGCAAGCACACGAGCCGTCGACGCCGGCGAAGTTCGCGATCGGACTCTTCTTCGTCGGCCTGTCGTTCATGTTCCTGCTGATTCCCGCGTTCCGGCTCCAGGCGATCGCCCGGCCTTCGCGTGAGTCCGTTCTGGCTCGTCGGCTGCTACTTCATTCAGGAGCTCGGCGAGCTGTGCGATCTCACCGGTCGGACTCTCGGTGTTCACCAAGCTTTCGCCGGTGAGGATCGTCGGCTTGATGCTCGGCGTGTGGTTCCTGGCCGACTCGGTGGGCAACAAGGTCGCCGGATTGGCCGCGGGATTCATCTCCTCGGCGCCGATGCCGCAGCTGTTCGGCGTGATCGGCGGCGTGTGTCTCGCGGCGTCGGTGATCGCCTTCCTGATCATCAAGCCGGTGCGCGGGCTGATGGGCGGGGTGCACTGAACTGCGGATGGACTGGACCGGACCAACGATCGACGCTGTCCACCTGTCCACCTGTCAAGAGGCGCGGGCCGGAATCGAACCGGCGAATAGCGGTTTTGCAGACCGCTGCCTTACCACTTGGCTACCGCGCCGCCGTGACGGCTAAACCGCGCCGTTCGGGCCTTCAAAAGTAAGCATTCGAGACGGCCGGACGGGAGATTTGGGCGGTGGGCGAGCGCGGGGTCGGGCTCGGGGCCGCTCACTAGGCCAGATCGAGGGAAGAAGGTGGGAACGCAGATACGCCGCAGATTTGAAAAGCGATTGCCGCAGATGACAACCAAAGGGCCGTTGTATCTGCGGCAATTGTCGTTCAAATCTGCGGCATCTGCGTTCCATTTGCCTCGCCGCGCCCCGGAATATCGAGGCGACGATTCCCTGATCAGAGCTCGTTCGCGCGCACCACTCTCACGCCGAAGACCGGAGCGATCCGCCCGTTCCCGTTCGCCTGGAATCGGACGGTGATCTTCGATTTCCCCTGCACGAGATTCGCCGGCACGTCGTAGCGCGCGTCGAAGAATCCTGTCGCCGTGCGATTGGGCTCGAATTTGCCCACCGACGTTCCATCGACGTCGATCTCGAAATTGCCGAGCACCGGCGGCAGACCGATCTCGTTGAAGTACGTGACGACGATCGCCGTCGGGGACGCGGGATTCACGGCGAGGTCGTACGAGAACCACCCCGTGCCCGCGCGCGACGGACGGCCGTTCGTGCGCGCCACCGGACGATCGGCGGGATCGCTCTTGTAGCCGAAGTTCGGCTCCGCTTGCTGGTCGCCCGGCCGAACGTACGCGACCGTCGCGGCCTCCATTCGACGCACGCGCTCGCGCTCGGCCGCCAGCGCCGCGACGCGTGCGTCGAACTCGGTCGGCGTGACGACGTCGAAGTAGACGCTGTACGTGCGCTCGTGCGTCCGATAGAACGGCGTGAGCGAAACGTCTTCGCCTGCTCCGGCTGCGTGATCGGGCGTGCGACCTGCTTGATCTGGAAGTCGCCCTGTCGCGCGCCGGGAAGAACCCACTCCGAAACCGGACGCTCGGCCGCGACGAGGAACGGCACCGGTTGGCCGGGCGCGCCCTCGCCCCGCGACTCGCGGCGCGGACCGAGGTCTCCCGCGAGAACGAGCGGTCCCCACAAGACGGCGGCGATGCGCTTGTCGTCCGGCGTCGCCTCGAGCCGCAGTGTCTTCGGCAACGTGAGCTCGACGGTGTCGCCGTTGTTCCACGTGCGCGAGATCTCGACGAACGAGCTCGGCTGCGGCAGAGAATCCTCGTTGCCCATCAAGCGTCCGCCCGCCGCGCCCGGCGCGAAGGCTCGCCAGCGGCGGAACTTCGACCGGCGTTCCGTTCACCTTCACGACGAATCCGTCGCCCGCCCACGTCGGACGGCGCACGGCCAGCGTGAACTTCGCGGATTTGGGAAGCGTGAGCTTGAGCGTCGCCGAATCGCCGTCGGGGAACGTCGTCTCCTGCGCGATCTGCGCGCCGGCGAGCTTGAACTTCGCCGTCGACGGAATGAACAGGCTCACCCACAGCGTGTCGTCGGACTCGTAGTACACGCCGTAGCCGTGCAGCGCGTGGTTCTCCATGCCCGTGCCGACGCAGCAGGTGAAGCTCTGCTGCATGTTCTGATATTCCTGCTGCACGCCGCGGCCGACCGGCACCATGTACGACATCCGCGCGTTCGCCGGATCCATCGACGCGAGCACGTGGTTGAAGAGCACGCGCTCCTGGAAGTCGGCGTAGAACGGGTCGGGGCGGAACGAGAAGAGCCGGCGCGACAGCTTGAGCATGTTGTAACAGTTGCACGATTCGCACGTGCGCCCGTCGACGCGCGATCCGAGAACGTCGGCGGGGCCGAAGTACTCGGCGTTGCCCTGCCCGCCCGTCGCGTACGTGTGATGCTCGACGGCGCGGTCGAAGAACGTCGACGCGGCGAGAATGTCGCCCGTGTCGCCGGTGTAGCCGTAGCGCGCCGCCGATCCGATCACTTTCGGGATCTGACAGTTGACGTGCTTGCCCGCGAGGTTGTCCTGCCCGCGCTTGAGCGCGTCGGTGAACGCGCGGTGCTCGAACCGATACGACAGGTCGAGCCACCGCTTGTCGCCCGTGTCGACGTAGAGATCGGCGAGCACTTCGTTCATGCCGCCGTGCTCCGTGAGGAGCATCTTCTGAACCTGGGCGTCGGAGAGCGGCGCGAGCACGCCCTCGGCCCACGCCGCGAATTTCGTCTCGACGGTGAGCGCGGTCTTGTCGCCGGTGTAGCGATAGGCGTCGCGCAGCCCGGCGTACGTCTTGTGCAGCGTGTACCACGGCGACCAGAGCCCGTTGAGGTCGAACGCGCCCGGACGAATCTCGCCCTTCGAGACCTGCGCGAACGACTCGCGCCCGTGCTCGAGCGCCGAGAGATAGCCGTCGCCGTTCTTGTCCTGCACCTCTTTCAGCTCGCGCACGATGTATTGCGCGCGCTGCTTGAATCGATCGTCGCCCGTCGCGGCGTACATCAGGCTCACGGCGGAGAGGTGGTGTCCGGCGATGTGCCCGGTGAGGTTTCGTCCGCCGCCGTCCCAACCGGCGTACGGTTCGGCCTTCTGCGGCAGACCGGCGCGCACTCTATAGAAGGCCATCATCCGGTCGGGCTCGAGCGACAGCAGATATTTCGCGTCGGCCTCCTGCGCGAGCTTCGCTGGTCCGCCCGTGACGCGTACGTCGGTCAGCGGAACCGGCCGCGCTCGAAGAAGCTTGTCTTCGATCTCCCTGGCGCCCGGACCAGAAACGCCGGACGTGTTTGGCGCGATCGTCTCGGCACGCGATTCGTGCGTGAGAGGACCGAGCGTGAGCGCGGCCGCGGCAGCCGCGGAGGACTGCAGGAATTCGCGACGATTGTGAGGACCCATGCGATCAGTCTGCCGCCGGCGCGACGCGACCGCAAGGCGGGCCGGAGCGGGCTACTTCGTGCCGGCTCCCGCCGCCGCTGCTACCGCGATGATCGGAGCGGTCGTCGGCTGGGGCGCGCCGCCCGCCGCCTCCTCGGTCACGGCCACGGCGCTGAGCGAGTCGCGCGCCAGCGGGTATGTCGCCCGCACCACTGCTTCGCCGCCCTCCGGATCGAAGGTGCCGGCGCTGATCTTCGCGCCGGCCGCCGTGACGAGCCAAAGCTGATACGTGCGCCCTGGCTTCAGCGCCGGCATGTCGTGCGCGACGAACGTCCACGTGTTCTTTGTCTTGTCCCAGAACATGCGCGCGAACGGCGCGTTGGCCCCGCTCTTCGTCAGCGTCATCACGGCGACGTCGCGTCCGGTGATCGCGGCCAACATGCTGTCGCGCGCGAGCACGGCGCGTTGCAGGGAGTCGGTCGTTCGCTGCGCGGCCGCGACGCGGGCGGCTTGGCCGCTCAGCGTCTCGCGCAGCCCCTGCCGGTCGCGAACGATCCAGGCGAGCACCGCGGCGCTCACCACCAGCATGATGCTCGCGGCAGCGGCGACCCATTCGGCGCGGCGCCATGCCAATGAGCTGATGACGGCCGACCGGTCGCGGATGTGCTCCTTTTCGACTTCCGCACGCGCCATGAGGCGCGAACGAATCCGTTGCCGGCTCGCGCCCGCCGTTCCGATCGACGGCGTCGCGGCGTACGCGAGCTGCGCCGTCCCGAGCGTAGCGCGCCGCGCCCCACGAGGAATTCGCGACGATTGTGAGGACCCATGCGATTCAGTCTGCCGCTGGCGCGACGCGACCGCAAGACGGTCGGAGCGGCTATTTCGTGCCGGCTCCCGCCGCCGCGCTACCGCGATGATCGGAGCGCTCGTCGGCTGGGCGCCCCACCCGCCACCTCCTCGGTCACGGCCACGGCGCTCAGCGAGTCGCGCGCGAGCGCGTAGGTCGCCCGCACCACCGCTTCGCCGCCCGCCGGATCGAACGTCCCGGCGCTGATCTTGGCCCCGGCCGCCGTCACGAGCCAGAGCTGGTACGTGCGCCCGGCCTTCAGCGCCGGCATGTCGTGCGCGACGAAAGTCCACGTGTTCTTGGTCTTGTCCCAGAACATCCGCGCGAACGGCGCGTTGGCGCCGCTCTTCGTCAGCGTCATCACGGCGACGTCGCGCCCGGTGATCGCGGCCAACATGCTGTCGCGCGCGAGCACGGCGTGTTGCAACGAGTCGGTGGTTCGCTGCGCAGCGGCGACGCGCGCGGCTTGGCTGCTCAGCGTGTCGCGCAGCCCCTGCGCGATCGCGAACGATCCAGGCGAGCACCGCGGCGCTCACCACCAACATGATGCTCGCCGCCGCGGCGACCCATTCGGCGCGCCGCCACGCGAGCGAGCTGATGACGGCCGACCGGTCGCGGATGTTCTCCTTTTCGACTTCCGCACGCGCCATGAGGCGCGAACGAATGCGTTGCCGGCTCGCGCCGGCGGTTCCGATCGACGGCGTCGCGGCGTATGCGAGCTGCGCCGTCGTGTTGCGAAGCGCCGCCAACTCCTCGCGGCACGGAATGCACGTCGACACGTGGGCGATCACGGCGTCGCGCTCGGCCCCGTCCAGCGCGTCGAGAGCCAGCGCATCGAGCGCGGCGAAGGCTTCGTCGTGGGTCATCTCGCGGCTCACGTGACGGCCTCGCGCAAAGGACTCAAGCGCTCGCGCAGCTTTTGAAGCGCGAGGCGCATCCTCGTCTTGATCGTGCCGAGCGGCTGCCCGGTTTGCTGGGCGATCTCCGACTGACTCAAGCCGCTGAAGTATCCCAGTTCGAGCGCCTCGCGCTGTTCGGCGGGAAGATCGGCCAGCGCGGCGCGCACGATCCGGCTTCGTTCGGCGTGTTCGGCGTCGGCCAACGGATCGCTCGGCGCGGCGGGCGTGGGGCGGACGTGTCGGCCTCGCTCGCTGTCGCGTCGACGAGCGGATCTTCGCGCAGGCGGCGACGGGCGCGCAGGCGGTCCAGCGCGCGGCTGCGCGCGATCGTGAGCAGCCACGTCTGCACCGAGCCGCGCTCGACCTCGAACCGCTCCGCCTGTCGCCACGCCTGCCAGAACGCTTCTTCCACGACGTCCTCCACGTCATCCGGCGACTCGAGCATTCGCGACACCACGCCGTGGACGACTGGGAACCACCGGTCGTAGAACGTGCCCAGCGCGCGCTCGTCCTTCGAGCGCATTCGGCGCACCAGCTCGGCGTCCACCGCGGCGCGTGCCGCAGTGGCGTCGCGCGCAGCGGCGTCGGTTGAGCTGGACTCGCTCGCCATCGCGGAAGGATACGTCTCCGACTTCGAGACCGGATTCATCGCCGCGAATGTACCGGCGAAGCCAACCCCTCGCCATCTCAGGAGTTGCGGCTGAGGGGGGCGCTAAATTGTGACCAGGTGGCTCACGACCCGTATGCGGCGCTCCGCGTAGAGAATTATCGGCGGTTCATCGTCTCGACGTTGACGATGACCCTGTCGTCGCAGATCCAGGCGCGTCGTCGTCGCGTGGCAGATCTACGACATCACGCACGACCCGCTGTCGCTCGGCCTGATGGGACTGGCCGAAGCGCTGCCGTTCATCGGCATCGCGCTCTTCGCGGGACACGTCGCGGACCGCTTCAGCCGGCGCCGCATCTCGATCTCGTCGCTCGGCGTGCTGCTCGCGTGCTCGCTGTCGCTCCTCGTCGTTCAACCTGATTCCGGGATTCCTCGCGCGCGCACGGCGCGGTGCCGTTCTACGCCGTGATCTTCGTGAGCGGCATCGCGCGCAGCTTCCTGCAGCCGGCGCGACAGGCGCTCGGCGCCGAGATCGATCGACCGCGACGCTCTACGCGAACGCCGTCGCGTGGCGATCGCTCGACGTGGCAGATCGGCGGCGGTGGTCGGCCCGGCGCTCGGCGGTCTGATCTACGGCTTCTCCTCGCCGCGCGTCGCGTACGTCGCCGACGCCATCATGATGGTCGTCGCGCTGGTGACGTTCTCGCGATCGACTACGAGCACCGGCCCGATCCGCGACAGCACCGAGTCGATCGGCGAGAGCCTCGGTCTCGGGCTGCGGTTCGTGTTCAGCGAATCGGTGCTGTTGTCGGCGCTGACGCTGGATCTCTTCTCGGTGCTGCTCGGCGGCGCCGAGGCGCTGCTGCCGGTTTTCGCCGACCAGATTCTGCACGTCGGCCGCAGGGACTCGGCACTGCTGCGCGCGGCGCCGGCGGCCGGCGCCGTCGTCGCATCGCGTCTATCTCGCGCATCGGCCGCCGTTCAAGCGCGCCGGACGCACGCTGCTCTATGCCGTCGCCACGTTCGCGGTGTGCATCGTCGGATTCGGCCTGTCGCGCAGCTTCGATCTGTCGCTCGCGCTGCTCGCGATCAGCGGCATGGCGGACAACGTGAGCGTGCTCATTCGGTCGACGCTGCTCCAGGTGCTGACGCCGTCGCAGCTGTTCGGCCGCGTGTCGTCGGTGAACTCGATCTTCGTGGGATCGTCGAACGAGCTCGGCGCGTTCGAGTCGGGCGTGGCGGCGAAGCTGCTCGGGACGGTGCCGTCGGTCGTGCTGGGCGGCCTCGCGTCGCTGGCGGTGGTCGTGACGATCGGTTTGTGGGTTCCGCGGCTGCGAAGGCTTGGGCCGAATCGACGAGTTGACACCCGACGGCAGCCAGGCGACGCACAGCTCTCGGCCGGTCCTCAGGGGGCCTGATATCCAGGACTGGTCGCCCTCGGCATCGAATTCTGGCGCACGATATAACCGTCAGACAGCGACAGGAAGTGGACTTCTGTATTGCATGTTCGTAGCAATCGTAATGCTGTCTGCGAAATTTGCATTTTTTGCACGATTTGCAGTACATTTGTCATTCGCTTAGCCGCCGAACTCCACGTCCTGAGGTCTGTCCCGCAATGCCCGCGTCCCATTTGTCAGCCCGCAAAACCGTCATCCGCGAGATCACCGAACGCGAAGTCCGACAGCCGACGGCGCTCGGCGAAAATGGCGCGCTGCCGCGCACGTCCGAGTACTTCGGCGATCAACACCTTTGGCGTGCGACAGATGCGCGACAAGCTGCCGCGCGACACGTACGCCAAGCTCCTCGACGCCGTTCGCCACGGAAAAAAGCTCGACGTCGACATCGCGCCGCGCGTCGCGCAGGCGATCAAGGAGTGGGCGATCTCGCGCGGCGCGACGCACTTCACGCACTGGTTCCAGCCGCAGACCGGACTCACCGCCGAAAAGCACGACGCGTTCCTGTCGTTCGACGACGGGCAGCCGATGGAAGCGTTCGGCGCGTCGCAGCTCATCCAGAGCGAGCCGGACGCGTCGAGCTTCCCGTCGGGCGGACTGCGCGCGACGTGGGAAGCGCGCGGCTACACGGCGTGGAATCCGGCGAGCCCGGTGTTCATCGCCGAGTGGGCGGGCGTGAAGACGCTGTGCATTCCGTCGGTGTTCGTCGGCTACAACGGCGAAGCGCTCGACGAGATGACGCCGCTGCTCCGCAGCTCCGACGCGCTCTCGGCGCAAGGCGATCGAGCTGCTCGAGCTGCTCGGCGACAAGGGCGTGTATCGCGTGTACACGACGCTCGGCCCCGAGCAGGAGTATTTCCTCATCGACCGCGCGCACTTCGCGCTGCGCCCCGACCTCGTGATGGCCGGCCGCACGCTCATCGGCGCGCCGCCGCCGCGCGGACAGCAGCTCGAGGATCACTACTTCGGCGGCATTCCGGAGCGCATCCAGGCGTGCATCGCCGAAGTCGAGCACGAGCTGTACAAGCTCGGCGTGCCGATCGTCACGCGGCACAACGAAGTCGCGCCCTGCCAGTTCGAGATGGCGCCGCGCTTCGAGGAGACGGACGTCGCGGTCGATCACAACCAGCTCGTCATGGCGACGCTGCGCCGCGTCGCGCTGCGCCACGGGCTGCAGGCGCTGCTGCACGAGAAGCCGTTCGCCGGCATCAACGGCTCGGGCAAGCACTGCAACTGGTCGATGTCGATCGCGGCCGACAACCCGAGCTCGACGGCTCGAACCTGCTCAAGCCGGGCCAGACGCCGCACCAGAACATTCGCTTCCTCGTCTTCCTCGCCGCGGTGCTGCGCGCGCGTGCACAAGCACGCGGGCCTGCTGCGCGCCGGCATCGGCACGTCGGGCAACGAGCATCGCCTCGGCGCGAACGAAGCGCCGCCGGCGATCATCTCGGTGTTCATGGGCGGCATGCTCACGAAGGTCATCGACGCGATCGCGACGGGCAAGAGCGCCGGCGAGCGCCGAGCAGGAGATGATCAAGCTCGGCGTCGCGCGGCTGCCGGAGATCGAGAAGGACAACACCGATCGCAACCGCACGTCGCCGTTCGCGTTCACGGGCAACAAGTTCGAGTTCCGCGCCGTGGGCTCGTCGCAGTCGATCGCGTTCCCGATCGTGCTGCTCAACGCCGCGGTCGCCGAGGCGATCGGCGAGATCACCGACGGCGCTCACGCGCCGAGCTGAAGAAGACCAAGAAGGTGGACGACGCGGTGCTCAAGGTCGTGCGTCCGATCTTCAAGGAGACGTCGCCGGTTCGCTTCGAGGGCAACAACTACTCGGAAGAGTGGGTGAAGGAAGCCGCGAAGCGCGGTCTGCCCAACCTGCGCCGCACGCCGGAAGCGCTGGCGCAGCTGGTCACGAAGCAGTCGCGCAAGCTGCTCACGTCGCTCGGCATTCTCACGCGACGAAGAGCTGCGACTCGCGCTATCACGTGCGGCTCGAGCGCTACATCAAGGACATGCTCATCGAGCTGCACACGATGCGCGAGATGGTCGACACGATGGTGCTGCCGGCGGCGTTCGAGTACTCGGGCAGTCTGGCCGAGCGCGCGGCGCAGGCGAAGAGCGGCGGGTATCAAGTCGATCCCGCAGATCGACGCGGCGAACGAGTTCGGCGACGCTGATCGCCGAGCTGCAGAAGCACCGCGCGACGCTCGGCAAGGTGATCGACAAGGCCGAGGGGATGCACGACGACATCGCGAAGCAGGCGGAGCTGCTCACCAGCGACGGCGCGGACGCGATGGCGGACGTGCGGGGCTGTTGCGACGCGCTCGAGCTGTCGGTGAGCGAGACGATGCTGGCCGCTGCCCGAGTACCGGGAGATGCTGTTCCCGGTCTGAGCGGTCATGGCAGGCCCCGTAGCCGAACGGGCGAACGACGGCCGTGAGATCAACATCCGTGATGCGGCGGATGGCGACCTCACGGCCGTTGCCGCCAAATACTCAATCTGCGAGATCGCCGAATCGCCTTACGTCTACGCCGACGTACCCGTGACGCTCGACGAGCGTCGCGGTTGGCTCGAGTCGCACAGAGTCGTCGAGCTGCCCGTCGTCGTCGCCACGCCGACCGATGGATCGAAGGCTCGTCCTCGGGTGGGGAGCGCTGTCGGTGTATCGTCCGTCCGGCGGGTATCGCTTCACCGTCCCGAGGCAAAGTGTGTACGTAGATCCCTCCGCCGAGCGGCAAGGCATAGGCGGGCGGCTGCTCTCGCACTTGTGTGACGAGGCGCGTAAACGTGAGATGCATGTGCTCGTCGCCAGCATCGATTCCGAGAACGCGCCGAGCATCGCCCTGTTCGCTCGCCGCGGGATTCCACGAGATCGCGCGTTTGGGCGAGGTAAGGGCGGAAGTACGGGGCGTGGAGGACCCAGCTGCTGTTCATGCGCGCCGTCTAGCGATCAGCGGATCCGTCGATCGCGCTCCGGGCACGACTGGCCTCGCTCATCGAAGATAGCCTTCATCGCCGCTCGTCCTCGGATCGAGCGACGAGCGTGGCCAGTGTAGCCGCTCGCCGTCGGCGCCGTAGCGACCCTTCGCATCGGCGCCGAGTTCCAGCAGCGTTCGGGCGGCGTCGAGCGCATCGCGTGGCGAACTCAAGGGGTCGGCGTGCGGCGCCGACCCCTCGCTGTCTTCCTG
>CAVPOS010000012.1:0-316761 GCA_963707105.1 uncultured Gemmatimonadaceae bacterium | reverse complement strand
GGGCAATATCGGTCGAAAGACGCGGCGGAAGAGATCGCGTTGGCGCGAAGCGCGGCCCCACCATCCATCTCCGCGAACGCCGAGGTGCTCGTGCTCGGCGATCACGGTTACCAAACGGCCGTCAAGGGAACGAACGGGTTCGTCTGCTTCGTCCAGCGTTCATGGACCGCCGGCTTCGACGATCCCCAATTCTGGAATCCGAAAACGCGCGGGCCGAACTGCTTCAACGCGGCCGCGGCGCGAACCGAGCTGCCGCAAGAGATGAAGCGCACCGAATGGGTGCTGTCGGGAGCCACCAGGCAACAGTTGATCGAGCGAACGCGGGCCGCGTTCGCCAACCATACGTTCAAGAGTCCCGAGCCGGGCGCGTTGACGTACATGCTGTCCAAGCGCGGCTACCTGGGTGACGATGCCGCCGGGCCATGGCTCCCACACCTGATGTTCTTCGTTCCGCACGGGCAAGCGGCCGCTTGGGGCGCGGGGGCGGAGGGTTCGCCGATCATTGGTCGCGACGGCAGCGACATCGAGTCCACGACGCTCCTGGTGCCGGTGCGACGCTGGTCGGACGGGTCGCCGGCGCCGCCGCCCGCTCCACTGGACGGCCACGCGAAGAAATGAATGACTAACGGAGCGGCGCGAGGACGAGGCGCGCTCGATTGGTAGCGATTCCCGAGCGCGCACGTTCTATTTGAGGGGCGGGGCGCGTCAATTTTCACCGCGCACTCCTCGTTTGGTCATCCGACGCAGGATGCACTGCTGAGCGACGTTCGGGCTCGACTCCAATCGGCTCTCGGATCCGCGTACTCCATCGAGCGTGAGCTCGGCGGCGGCGGCATGTCGCGCGTGTTCGTGGCGACGGAGACGTCGCTCGACCGCAGCGTCGTCGTCAAGGTCATCGCGCCGGACCTGCTCGAGGGAATGAGCGCCGAGCGCTTCGCGCGAGAGGTGCACCTCGCGGCGCGGCTGCAGCAGGCGAACATCGTTCCGGTGCTGGCGGCCGGCGACGCGGACGGGCTTCCCTACTATACGATGCCGTTCGTGCGTGGCGAGTCGCTTCGCGCGCGGATGGCGAGCGGTGCGCCGATCTCGGTCGCCGACGCGATTCACATTCTGCGCGACGTGGCCCGCGCGTTGGCGTACGCGCACGGCGAAGGGATCGTCCACCGCGACATCAAGCCGGAGAACGTGTTGCTGTCCGGCGGCGCGGCGGTCGTCACCGACTTCGGCATCGCCAAGGCGATCGACATTTCGCGCACGCAGGACGGCGACCCTTCGGGCGGCGGACACGTCACGCTGACGAGAGCGGGGAGCTCGCTCGGCACGCCGGCGTACATGTCGCCGGAGCAAGCCGCGGGAGATCCCAACGTCGACCATCGCGCGGACATCTACGCGTGGGGATTGATCGCGTGGGAACTGCTCGCGGGGCGCCATCCGTTCGCGGGAAGGTCTTCGCTGCAGGCGCTCGTCGCGGCGCAAATGGGCGAGACGCCGGCGCCGTTGTCGTCGGTTCGCCACGATGTGTCCCCAGTGCTGAGCGATCTCGTCCAACGCTCTCTCGAGAAGGATCCCACTCGGCGGCCGGCTTCGGCGATGGAGTTGCTCGCGCAGCTCGACCAGGCAACGAGCGCCGGGTCGCGAACGGCGCAACTGACGCCGGCCCCGGCGCCCACGCCGGCCAATCGCCGTCGTGGCGTGCTCATTGGTGGGGCGGTGCTGGCGGTGGCCGTCGCGGTGGCCGTACTCATGAAGTGGCGAACCGGCGTTGCCGGGAACACGAGCGCCGACAAGTCGCTGGCGATCATTCCATTCGGCGCGTCGTCGAGCGACACCGGCATCGCGTACATCGGCGAGGGCATCGCCGATGAAGTGACGAACGAGTTGTCGCAGATCCCGGGTCTGCGCCTCGCGGGCCGCAGCTCCGCCGCGCGCTTCACTGGCAAGAGCGCGCAGGAAATAGGAAAGGGACTCGGCGTGGCCACGGTGCTCAATGGAACCGTGCGCCGCGCCGGCGATCGGATTCGTGTGACCGCCGAACTGTCGAACGTGAGCGACGGTCTCGTCGCGTGGCACGAGAGCTACGATCGCGCGGCGGCGGACATTTTCGCGGTTCAGGACGAGATCGCACGCGCAATCGCGGGCCGCCTGCAGATCACGCTCAGCGACGCCGCGCGATCTGGCAAGCGAGGGACCGCCGACGCCGCGGCGTACGATCTGTATCTCAGGGGCATGTATCTGTACCGGCGCCGTGGAGTCGGGATCACGGGCGCGATCGAAGCGCTCGAACAGGCGACGGGGCGAGACTCGACCTTCGCGCGAGCGTGGGCGGCGCTCTCACTCGCGCTGACGGTCTCGCCGTCGTACGTCGACATGCGCGTCGGAGACGTGATCCCCAGGGCGCGCGCTGCGGCCGAGCGGGCCGTCAGCCTCGATCCGAAATTGTCCGACGCGCACATCGCGTTGGGCTATGTCCACGCCGAGGCATTCGAGTGGAAGGAGGCCGAGGCGGAGTTGAATCGCGCCATCGCGCTCGACCCAAACGCCGCGGAGCCTCGCTACCGGCTCGGCTATACACTCATGAATGAACGTCGCCCGGCGGACGCGATTCCAGTTCTTCAGGCGGCGGTTGCGCGCGACCGGCTCTACAACATCGCGGCTGGTTATCTCGGTTGGGCGGAGGTCGAAGTTGGGCGCGTGCCTGAGGGGCTCGAGGAGGAGCGACGGGCGCTCGCCTTGGAGCCGAACTCGATCATGGTGCTTTCTGCACTCACGAATGGGTCCGCCACCGCGAGCCTCGCGGATTCCGCTCGGTACTATGCGCACCGGATGCTCACGGTGCCGGGCGTAGCTGCGCGCCTCGGGATCGCCGCGCACGCGCTGGCGCGAGTGGGATCGACGGATGAGGCGAAGGCGATCACGGCCCGCATCGAGGCGCTTCCGCCAAACACGTCGACGCGATGGACGGCCCTGGCGCTCTGCTACGAGGGACTCGGTGATTCAGAAAAGATGATCGACGCCATGGAGCACGCGGCGGCCGGGGATGGAGATCAGCTACCGCTGTTTCTCACGCGGTCGGGGGACTTGCCGAATGATCCGCGAGTGGTAGCAGTTCTGCGCCGGTTCAGGCTCGATCCGGCGCGGTTCGTGGCAGCTGACGCTGGGAAGAAGCAATAAGAAACCCGGCGCCTATTGCTCGTCGGTTCCTTTCTTATGGATCGACGTCACGAGGGGTGCCGTCCACCGAAACGGTCCCCACTCGATCGAGAGCGTTCCGCGCCTGTCGTCGAGCCCGACGATCGCGATAGTGAACTCCTCGACCGGCGCCTCCAGCGTTTCCGTCCGCAGATGCACCGTCCCGAGGTCGCGCGCGCCGTCGTACTCCGTGCCCCACTGGCCCCTCTGCTTGTTGACGATCAGGTCGGCGGTCCCGTTCGCATGGGGCACCGTCCAAAGAGTGTACGTCCCGGCCGGAACGGCGAGTCCCGCGAGCGTGATCGGCGCCGACGTCGTGAATTGCGTCGCCGCGTTCGCGCCCGTGCGCCACACGTAGTCGAACGGCACGACGTCGCCGAGCAGTTTACGTCCGCGGGCGAGCGGCCGGCCGTAGTCGACGGCGAAGCTCGCCGAGCCGACGGTCGCGCGCGCCGTATCGCGCACGCTCAGCTGCTTCGCACCGCCGTTCTTCGACTCGAGCGCGGCGAATCGCGTGGCGATCTCCTGAACGTTTGCCTGTTCGCTCGAGCGCGTCACGTCCACCTTGTACGTCGTTCGGGCGCCGGAGTACGCGAGCAGCCGATGGCTCGAGTCGAGCGTCGCCTGACCGACGCCGGAGAGCCAGTCGTGCCACACCTCGGCCTTGTTGCCCGGCAAGCGTCGCACTGTGGCGTGCGCCAAGGGGAACCGGTCGAACTCGCGGTCGACGTAGAACTGCCGCAGCCGCACTGTGTCGGCCGCCGGCGTCGGCGATGTCGATGGTTGCGCCAGCGCCGCCGCGAAGTAGCGCTCGTACATGCTGTACATCTGTGGCACGTGCGCGACGACGGGCTCGGGTCCGTGCGCGAACGCCCAGCGCGTGTAGGCCGTCGAATCCCGCTTTGTCATCAGCACCGAATCGCGCGTCACGTCGACGACGACGTGGCGCTCGCGTTGCTTCGGCGCCTCGCTCGGCGTGGTGATGTCCATGACGAGTCGGCGAATGCCGCCGTCGGGCGCCGAGTGTGACGTCCGCGTGCCGCTCGCGCACGCGCGGGAACCGGTCGACGGCGTCGATTGTCAGCGTGTTCCCGCGGCGCACGACGTTCTCGACGGAAATCGTGTCGTCGCCGAGTCGGGTGATGAAGCCATAGCGTTCAGCGGGCTGGCTCGAGCAGGCCGCGAGCGCGCAGCAAGCGAGGAGAACTCGTCTCATGGATCCACGTTCCAGCGACAGGCCGCGACGCGCAAGGCGCTCAGCCGTCAACGCGTGTAATGAATGCGTCAGGTATTTGGTCGCCCGCGGTAGATTCATCGGGCATGCGATGAGAAGATGACGACCTTCGGGAAGGAGATCCTGCAATGGACGACATGGGAACGTTCAGAACCGATGTCGAAATCGAGAATCCCGCCAAACCCGGAGCACGCCGAACCATCGCGAACGCGCTCGTCGACACAGGCGCAGAGCTGTCGTGGTTTCCTCGCACGGTTCTCGAGGAGCTCGGTGTCGAGCGACTAAAGCTCTGGCACTTCAGGCAGGCTGACGGAACTGTCCTCGCTCGATGGACGGGTGCTGTCCGTCTGGGTGTCGCAGACGTCTGGACCGTCGACGAAGTCGTGTTCGGCGAGGCGCGGGATCTCGTACTGCTTGGGGCGAGGTCGCTCGAGGGTTTGAACCTGCGCGTGGAGCCGGCGACAAAGCGCCTAGTGGACGCCGGACCCGCGCCCGCGGCGGCCGCAGCGTAGCTCTGGCGAAAGAAAAAGTGGAAGCCGACCGCGCCCCCAATGCGCGCGTTCGTTGACGGAAACCAACGCTGGCCCTAAGCTCTGCCACTGGATGCAGCTCGCGACGAGGTGAGCCTGCGCGGCGCCCCGTGACGCCTCGAACGCGACAGACCGGCCGAGGTATTTGGTCTCATGCACCCAGTTCTACGAACCGCCGTCACGCTGCTGTTGACGACGACGACAACACTGCTTCCGGCCCAAGCCTCGGGATATTCGACCGGCGGCATCGAGCTCTCTCCGCGGGTCTCGAGCTCTTACCTCTCCGCGTCGCTCGGAGAAGCGTCACGCGAGACTCGCTGGATGCAATTCGTCGTTCTCTGGCGGGGGCAATCGGGCTGGAGAGGCGGCCGGCGGGAACTCGACACCGCGATGCTGCGGCGAGCCGAGACCGAGTACAATACGGCCCGCAAGGCGGCGTTGATGCGAGATGGCCATGTTCATTGGCGGGCTGTCCGGTGGCGTGGCATACACGGTTGAAGCGGACTCCGCTCGCAGGACGCTGACGGTTCTTGGTCAGCGTTTCTCGATCCCGCGCAGCGACTCGGCGCTCATCGTCATGGTCGATCGCATCGACGGCGTTGGCGGCGATCCAATTGTCGCGGCAACGAGAGTCGTCGAGTCGCGCCTACCCGATGTTCCGGCCGAGCGGACGTGGACCTCTGGCGATACAACGTTCATCGTCCGTCCGCGCGGCCGGGAACCCGGAAGCGATCGCGCGAACATAGAGGCCGTGCTCGGGCGAGATTCCACCGTCGCCGCGTTCTGGCGCGTCGGGCCGCTCGGCGGGCCGACGGACGTCCTTGTCCCAAGTTCCCCGCGAACCGTGACGTTGTCGTCGCCAGCCGAGTTTCAACCGGATCTCGCGGCTGTGGACGGTCCGTTCGAGTGTAGCGGGCCCGAGGCCATCGGTCAGAGTGCGATGGGACGCCGGTTGGTCGGCGCAGACGCGATCTCCTACACTGCGGCGTTTCCGACCAAATCGGACACGAAAGCCACGGTGGTGGTCATGGTCGACCCGGCGGGGGGAATCATTCGATACGCGGAGCGACGCGGTCCCCCGCTCCGCCCCGCCGCCAATCCCGGCAACAGCGACGCGCGGACTAGTGCGGACGCGTTGGCCGCCACGATTGCTGCCGTGCGATCAACGAGCATTACGATGGACTATCGCGCCGGAAGCGCGACCGTTTCCAACACGGGCGGTGGACGGCTCGATGAACGGGTGTCAGCCCCGATCGACGTCGTGGGGTCGATGGAAAAACTCGGCAAGCCCCTCGATCGCGCGCAACGCGTTCTCGCGCAGTGCGCAGGAGGACTTAAGAGCCGACCTTGAAAGGAATCATCGCCACTGCGGTGCCCCACGCCCATCGAGACAGCTTCCCGGGAGACTGGCCGGGTACGTGCGAGTGAAAGTAGAGATACGGACGTCAATCGATGAAGATGTCGGACAGCTTGATCTCGAGTGCCTCCGCCGCCTCCCCCGGATACCACACCAGCGTGTCGCGAACAGTGCGATCCAACTCGTTCCGCGCGATGACGGTAACGGTCTTCTGTTCGGGGTCCACGATCCAGTACTCTTGAATGCGCGCGTCGCCGTAGACCGTCCGCTTCTCCTTCCGATCGCGGCTGCGCGTCGACGGCGACAGGACCTCGACGATCAGCGACGGAAGCGGGGCCGTGGTCCAATCCGTGTTGGCCTCGCGCGACGGGCGCCGAACCATGAGGTCCGGCTCGACCTCCGAGTCCTCGAACCGCAGCACGGCACGCGGGTGGTAGACGAGCCCGAGCCCGTTCGCGACCACGTACGGCGAGAGCGCAGCCGACAACGCGGCGAGGATCGACTCGTGTTGCCAGGTCGGGGCCGGCGTCACGAAGAGCATTCCCCGAACGACCTCGTACTTGTTGCCGTCGTCCGGCAGGCTGTGCAATTCGTCGAGCGTCCAGCGCTTGATGTCGATCGCCACGAGCATGATCCATCCTTCCTCGGCGAGGAGTCGGCCGCGAGCATGCGCCGAAGGTGTGAGCTCGCGCCGCGTGGAGTGTCATCACGCGAACGCAAGTATGATCACGGCACCGCGTGGGCTCCTGGCCGAGCATACTCTCGGCGTGAGCGCCGAGTCAAGCGGGGAACGCTAGGTCAACATGAGCCCCGGACCCCACCTATTCCACCCGTCCTATTTCTTCAGGCCACCTCTTTTCCGGGCGCTCGTCGTACGGGCGGCTGTGTGCACCCAGCCGCCCGCACGGAATCGTTGGTCTACCTCGTGATGTGTGCTACGCCGCCGCAGGTGCGGTAGGGACGGCCAGCGCAGTCGTCACCGGCGCCGGCGCGCTGGGCGACGGCGGTGGAATTGGAGCCGGGGCCGGGTTGAGCGCCCGCGCCGCCTGCTCTACCCCGACGACCGGCCCACCTCTCGAGTCGACTCGCCGCGCCTTCCTCCACTCGGCCAGCGAGCCGCTGTGCGCGACGTCCGCCGAAAGAATCGGGACGACGAAGTCATTGAGCGCCTTGAACGCCAGGCGCGCGCGGTTCTCGAGGTCCTTGAGCGTTCCGGTGGCGCTGGAACGCTGACCGCGTGCCGCGGCCCGAGTGTCGATCGACGTTTTCACCGCGTCGGCCGCGGCGGTGAGTGTCGCGATGAAATCCTGCGACAGCCCCGCGTCGATGAACACCTGCGCGTACGGCTGCGCCGCTTCGGCCATACCGTGCGCGTGGGCGAGCAGGCTGACGATGCGGGTGTTCGGACTCGGCATCGTCATCGCTTGGAAGTTGGGGACGGTCCTCAACTTCGCCCGTGCGACCGACGCGATCGGCTGCATGTGATTCAACCGCAGCGCGAGACGCAACGCGCGCTGTTTGGCGGTCTCTCCGATCGCGTTCACGCGCCCCGCGGCCTGTTGGCCGCCGCTGTTGCCGAGTGCATCGACGATCGCGTCGAGGTCGGCACGCATTCCCGACTTGTTGATCGTGCCCAATAGTGCGTCGTTGGTGATCAGGAACGCCTGGATGCGGCGTCCCGTGTTGTAGATCCGTTCTTGTAAGCTGTTCAAGTGTCCTCCGACACATGAGTGATTGGCTGAACTGCTTTCGAGCTGTCTTGCAGTCCCGCTGAACTGCGCTTCGAACAATCGATGCCGTCGCCTTGCCTCCTTAGTTGTCGTTTCGGAGAGTTGGTGCTCGGTTCAGACGTGACGACGCCGTCTTCGCGGGCTCCAACGTGAGCGGTTCATACGGTGATTGTGTGGCACCTCCTTGTGATGGGTGTTGAAATCGGCCGGATGTAAACGGTTCCGCGCCGAGTGAACGGCGAACTCCGTCGAGTGAACGACGGAGGCCGTCGAGTGAACCGTGAACACCCTCGAGTGAACGGTGAACACCGTCGAGTGAACGGTGAAAACGGTTGAGTGAACGCGTGCGACGGTCGAACGATCGCGTCGACCTCGCGAGCGCCGCGTCAACGCTCGCGAATGGTCGCGGGGCGGCGGGTAGTGCCCCCTACCCCCACGCCTGCTCGGCGAGGCCGGCGGCGCGAGTCGCCCTACTTAGTGGTCTAGGATGTGAACGGCGAGGAATGGCCGTTCGCGCTTCTGCGCCGGAGGCGGGCGAGAACTTCGCGACACGCGCCTCTCTACTTATATCTTGTCGCCGGACGGCGTTTGGCTTCAGGGCAATTTTTGCCGGTTGTAAAAGCCTCATTGAAGATCTTTACCACGCCGAGCCCGGTCATAATGACCCGTTCTTGCTGGCAGCCGAGCCCACAAAACGGCGAAGTTCCGCGATTCGCTGGCGCTCTCTCCTAGATGATCTAGGCAACGTCGCGCGCTGCGGTTCTTTGCCTAGTCGATCTAGGAGAGCTTGTTTTCTTGCCCGACGTTGTCCGTCGCCAGACGGACTTAACTGCCGGCATCGCCGATCTGCCGCCGGCGACCGAGGCGTCATTGGAGCGGGCCGCGGATCTTCTAAAAGTTCAATTGAACGACTTTATACGCCGACGTGACGCTCGCATGACGTTTAGAACCGTCAGCGAAGGTTAGGGGGTGTAGCCGAAATGCGGTCGGCGGATAAGTAATAAGTAGAGAGGCTCGAGTCACCGAAGTCGGAGGGCGTGAAGCAGGGCACCACGACGCTCGATCCGCCGCGCGCTTTCTTCTCTTCCCGATCTAGAACTGTCGCGGTAGTCTCTCTATTCGCCCACCCAGGAGAGACCCTGTGCAGGTCGCCGAACTACTCCCCGGCACCCTCGACTTGCTGGTCCTCAAAGCCGTCTCGCTCGGGCCGCTGCACGGGTACGGGATTCCTCTGCGGATCGAGACGATCTCGAAGGGATGCTTCGCGCTCGAACAGGGGACGGTCTACCCTGCCCTCTACCGGCTCGAGGGTCGCGGGCTGCTCAAATCCGAGTGGGGGGAGTCGGAGAACCGCCGGGCCAAGTTCTACTCACTCACGGCGGCGGGGCGGCGAGAATTGACCGATGGCAAGAACCGGTGGCACGACGTCATTGCCGGGATGACGGCGGCGTTGCGGGCGACGGCGGAGTCGCTGTGAGGCCGGGAATGAGTCGTCGCCGATTGCTCCCAATTCCCGGCCACGGAAGACGGTGTGCCGGCCACTCTGAGTTCGATTGGCGGGTCGATGTATCGGCTGTGCGCTCGACGACAGGAACTGATGTCAGACAACTGACCACGCCTTCGGCGTTGAGCGGCAACGGCCTGTTTTCGCGGGAGACTCCACCGCGTCACGCCTAAGCTGTGGTCTGTTGTCGGATGTCAGTTCCCGACTTCGAGCCCACAGCTGTACCCCGCGTGCCGAGACAGTCTCCCAGGGTGGCCGTGATCTAGGCGCTTTTGATCGTGGACGCCTTCTCGAACGTTCCGTCGACGATGGCGACGAAGTTACGCTCTTCGCGCAGGATCAGCCGCTTCGCTTGCGCCATCGCCAGGTTGGCGCGCGCGTCGGGATCCGACTTGATCCGTGCGCGGTATCGCTCGTACGACGCCAGGCTGTCGAACGCGATGAGGCCCCACGCGACGTCGTTCGTCCCCTCGTGCGGCGTGAAGTAGCCGATCAGATGGCCCCCGCACCGCGGGATGATCGTCCCCCACGCGTGAGCGTACTGCCGGAACGCGTCGAGTTGAAACGGATCGATCTGATAGCGGATGAAACACGCGAGGCCAACTGCTTGGGCTTCGGGCATCGACACTCCCGATGTGGGAACCGTTGCAAGGACCGCCACGATGGCGGCGATGGATTGGATCGACTCTCGTCGGTCCATCGGCACGTCCGACCCGTGGATGTGGGGCATGCCTTCATGATGCCCTCTTGCCCGACCGGCACGCTTCGTCTACCATCGAAGCATGGCTTCGGATCGATCGGAGGAACGCGCGTCCCGCATCGCGGCGGCGATCGGTGAGCCGTCGCGCGCTCGCATGCTCTACTGCCTCATGGACGGTCGCGCGCGAACGGCGACCGAGCTCGCACTCGTCGGCGACGTCACGCCGGCGACGGCCAGTGCGCACCTCGCGCGGCTGAAGAACGAGCGGCTCGTGGGCGTCCTCGCCCAGGGGAAGCATCGCTACTACAGCCTCCACAGCTCGGAAGTCGCCGAGGTGATGGAAGCGCTGAGCGTCCTCGCCGGGTTTTCGACCAACGCGCTGGACACTCGCACGCCAAGCCACCTGCGAGCGGCCCGCACATGCTACGATCACATGGCAGGCGCCCTCGGCGTGGAGCTGCACGATCGACTCCTGACACTCGGCTGGCTGTCGGCCTCGGGGCAACGCGACGACTATGACGTGACGCCCAAGGGAAAGCACACGCTCGAAACGCTGGGCGTCCACGCCGATACGCTTCGGCAAAGTCGGCGGCGGTTCGCGTTCGCGTGCGTGGACTGGAGCGAGCGTCGGCCCCACCTCGGCGGCGCGCTCGGCGCCGCACTGTTGCAGCTGGCGCTCGATCGGCGGTGGGTCTCTCGCGATCGCGACAGCCGAGCACTCTCCGTCACCGCCACCGGACGACGAGGGTTGATGAGCAGCTTTGGAATCGGCGGCTCGTGTTCATAGCCGTCGCGATACTCGCCGCATTGTTGTCGTGCGATTGCGGTATTCTCGCGGCGCAAACCACGCCGGTCGACACGTCGTCTCACTCCTCGCCGGAACATCCGACGCGCGGCGAATGGGTCGACGCATCGTTCGGCGCCGCGACCTATCGAATCCGGCACGGTGACGGCGCGGTGGTCCTCATGGGCGACGTGAATGTCCAGCGGGGTCCGTGGCTCGCAACGCTTCGCGGGCAGTTCCTCTACGACTTTGGCGAAACCGGCGTGGTATCCCTTCTCCTGGGCCGCGCGACGACGTCGAGCTCCGTCGGCTTTGCTTCCGTGTCCGGCGGCGTCACGGGGCTCGCGCGCAAACCCTGCGTCGTCGGGTGCGAACCCTTCGGTGACGAGGGAACGGAGCTCGGGCCGTCGCGGGGCGGCGTCGGCGTCATGGTCGCGGGAGACGCCGCGTTGCGCGTCGGACGCGCGGATGGCGCGAGCATCGGACTGACGGCGTTTTGGGATCTCAATACGTTGAAGTCGTACGCTGGGATCGGGCTGGAGATCGGCGTCGGCGGGTGGCGCTGAGGACGGCCCGCACCGGTTGTGCGTCTCCGGCCCGCGCGTTGATTTCCGATGTTCCGACGCTAGGTTCGGCCGAGTGAGAACACTCGCGGGCCACCTCGCCAGCGCCGCGCAACTGCGCCGCGCTTATGGGCTCGCCTGTTGAAATCCCGCGACGCGGGGGTCGTTTGAACGTGCACAACAATCGCATTGTCGTTTCGCTGTTCGTGCTGGTGGCCCCGCTGGCACACGCTCAGGTTCCATTTGTCGATTCAGTCGCGCGGACGGCGGTCGCGCGGAACGCACGCTCTGAATCCGAGAGTGTGATCGCCTCGGGCGTTCTGCGAGCCGGCATCGGCGGCATGTCTACCATCGGCACGCCGGCGCCACAGGTTCCCTCGCCGAACCTCATCCGGGTAGAGCCGGCGCATCGCGACTCTCACGTTGCCGCTGGCATCATAGTTGGAGCCGCCGCCGGCGCGGCCGTCGGCGTCTACCTCGCCCACCACGATCCCGGATGCAGGGGTCGCAGCGTCAGCGACTGTCAACCGACGCTCTATTGGCTTCCGTATCCGATCGTGTTCGGAGTGGCTGGAGGCACCCTTGGGGGAGTTGTCACTTGGATTTGGTCTAAGCGCTAACGCTCTTGGATCTTCGCGTATTGTCGTTCATGGGCACGCTCGAGTGGCCGTTTCGCAAATGAACGCGACGCGCCGACGCTCGTGGCTCGGCGCCGAGCCGCGATTTGGTGCACGATCCCCGAGCAGGTCATGATGCGTTTGTCGTGGCTGACCGCCATTCTTGTGGCCGGCCTCGCGTGTGAACGGACACGAGGTCGCAGCATCGCTGGTCGGCAAGGTGATCGGAGCCCCGCGACCCCCGGGCGAAGCCCGGTCTGCGATAGACCCGCGCGAGGTGTCATTGTTGGGCATGATACCGTGGCAGGCTTTTCCACTCATGCGCCGCTCGGAGCGCTTCGCAGGCAATGCGCCGTGGGCGATTCCGCCGAATATGACGCGACTGGATGGCAGGCGGTCGCGTGGGTCTTTCCTTTCGCCGGGGCTCGCGTGATGGCTGTTCAAACAAAGCATGGTCCCGACGAGACCATACACGACGAAGAAGTCCCCGATCTCTGGATTGTCGAAGGTGATTCAGCTCGAATGCCTGACGGCGAACTCGTGCCGCGGACGCTCGGTGCGCTCCGGGCCCGATACGGCTTCGCGCTTGTCGACGAGAACATCCCCGGCGACGATATTGACGGCCCGCACGCCCGCTCTTGTCGGTTTCCCTACCTCCTTTTTGCGCTTGGTGTCGGCGACACGTCCAGACATGTTCCGGACTCGGCGCGGGTGACTCGCGTTGACATGGATACGCCTGGCGCCAAGTCTGTGGTCGCTCGCTCCTGCGCCGCGCACCTGCCATTCAACGAACGCTGAAGACTGCCAGGGGAGCGACGTAGTCGTCGATGGACGCAACGACGACAAGCTCATCCGATGGCGCGGGCCGGGGTCATCGTGACGGCGCGCAAGACGCCGGAGTCCTAATCGCAGAGCCTGTCCCCGGGCCAATCGCGGCGCTCGGCGCAGCGCTTGCAGCAACTTTGATCTCCGAACCTTCGATGGAGACTGGCATGCGGAAGGTCAGCTTGGCTGGGGCGTTGATGATTGCGACGACGACGCACGTCGTGAGAGCGCAGAACATACCCGCGACCGTTCGAGAGGCCGAAGCCCAAGGGGCCGATTTCGCGCACCACACGCCGCAGGTGGTCCAGCAACCCTATTTCAGTGATTTCCCGTTCGGCGGAACCGCTGAAAGGCGCTGCGTGGTGGCGGCGGGGTACGTCGCGTACACCTCTTCAATGCCGAACGGCTCCTTGCGCTCAGGTGACTTTATCGTTCGCGGAGAGTTTAGCAAAGCATCATGGGGTGGGTTTCAAGCGGTCAAGGAGCACAAGGTGCTCTGGCTCCCGTTACATGGCTCTTCGTTGCACAAACCTCCACTCGTCGTTCGCGCGGCTCGCATCGGGAACGCGGCTGATTCGGTCCGTCTCCGCATTCAAGGCTTGACGCACGGCACTTCTGGAGAGTCCGAACCGTTGTACGGCTACGCGAGTGAGGTGTCCTTTCCGAGCGCGGGCCAATGGGTCATCGTCGCGACAGCCGGGAATGATTGGGGGTGCTTCGTGCTCGACGTAGCCCCACACACACATGGCGACTAGCTGATCCGAAGCCCGACGAGGGGAGGGGAGGTTAAAGTTATGAGTATGAGGACCGTCGTTCCGCTCCTTCTCGCTATTTGTGTCGCGGCCTGTAACTCGACACCGTCCAACATTCTGGGCGATGGCGTCGACAGAAGTTGTGCCGCTGTGGGCGGCGTACAAGTCACGCCGCCATCCGCTTCGTTGCACCCCGGCGACACCCTCCGTGTCACAGTTAGGGTTGGGACGTGTGCTGGCACATCGAGCACCGACGTCCGCTGGCTGTCGAGTGATACGACCGTCGCGCTCGTCGACTCCCTCACCGGATTAGTTCAGGCCCGGCATGCAGGAACGGCAACAATCGTCGCCAGTGCGGTCGTCGATCCGCACATACAGGGCGCACTGGCCCTTCAAGTCACGCCTTGACCGCGACACGGACCACTAGGTTCGGCCGAGTGAGAACACTTGCTGGCAACCTCGCCAGCGCGGTCGCGCTGATTTGTGTCCTCGCGCCCGGCGGACACGCGCAGACGGTGGGTGATGATCCCCATCGAATGGCCGTCGCGCTTTCGGCCGACGTCGGACCTTATCCGGACGCGTTCACGGTGCGATGCGGAACCGCCCCGAACTCGGACGGTGACGGAGCGCAGATCGGCCTCGGCGCCGGTGTGTCGGCGATCGACCGGCCGCGATCGATGGTGTTTGTCGAGGCTGATGTGCGGGCGAGTGTCTACAGAGGCAGCGCATGCGGCGGAAATGTTGGGGACGGTCCTGAGGTGAGGACCCTCTTCCTCCCGGTCGCGGGAACGCCGGGCATGCCGCTCGTCAGAACGGTGCTCCATACAGGGATCGAGACGCCCCCGAGTTACCCGTTGATGCTGCGTGCGACCGTCGGCGCCGGAATGATTTGGAGCGCGCACCCCGCGCCGCTCGGGTCCGTGACGATTGGAGCCGGCAGCAACAACCCCGGCCCCCGGTTTTTCACAGAGTTGGAATGGGACGTCAGCCGAGCGCGGATGACGGTGGAGAAAGAGGTATTCCTACCGACGGGGAACGCCGACTCGTTCTCCACCGAGGTCGCACACCCGGCGTGGATGGCTTTGCGCATCGGCGTGGAGTGGCCTCTTCGCTGATCGACGGCGGCGACCGCGCACATCGATAGGCCGCGCGTCGCTCACGGACGAACGCGAATGACCGTCTTCCCCGCGCGCCGCTCGGTCGAGTTGAAGGCGGCGACGGCATCGTCGAGGGGCACGACGGTCCCGATGTTCGTCCGCAGTCGTCCGTCCCGCACCCGCTGGACGATCTCACTCAGTTGGGCACGATCGGACTCGACGACGAAGTCGATCGCAAGGCCGTCAACGGGCCGCGCCTCAGACGGCCCGACGATGGACACTAGCGTTCCTCCGGGTCGAATCAGGCGCGCGGACCGCTTCCCGATGTCGCCGCCGATGACATCGAACACCAGATCGACGCTGCCGACGTCTTCCAGCGCGCCGCTGTCGAGGTCGACAAACTCCTGCGCGCCGAAGTCGAGCGCCTTCTGACGGTCGGCGGCGCGTCCAGTGCCGATCACGTGGGCGCCGGCCAATCGTGCGAGTTGCGTCACCATCGACCCGACTGCGCCGGCCGCGCCGTGCGCGATTACGCTTTGCCCCGCCCGAAGGCGGCCGTGCTCGAACAGTCCCTGCCATGCGGTGAGGCCCGAGATTGGCAGGCTCGCGCCCACTGTGAAGTCAACGTCGCCCGGCAGCGGCGCGAGGTTGCGTGCCTCGATCGCCACATACTCGGCCAGAGTGCCGTCGCGATGCCAGTCCGCGAGGCCGAACACGCGCTGTCCTACTGAGAGTCCCGTCGTGCCGTAGCCGAGGGCGGTGACCACTCCGGCCAGCTCGTGGCCGGGGATCGACGGTGTTCGATCACGGCCGCGGCGATCGGTCCAGGTCGAGGGCCACGCCAACTCAGTCCCGACGAATCCCGACGCATGAATCTGAACGACGACGTCGTTTATCGCTGCCGACGGCTCGGGCCGCTCCGCCAACTTCATCCCGGCAGTTCCCGCAGCCTGGTCCGTCACCACGATCGCCTTCATCCGGAATTGTCTCCTCAGTCATTTTGGCGCCGAGATACGCTCGTCCGCGCGCGCAAGCGCGCTATCGGTCCGTCTGCAAGCGCAGACCGAGGTGCCAGGTCGTCACCGTCAGCCGATCGCCGCGATAGTTGGGCAACGCGAACGCGCGCCCACCAGCGACAACGGCGAGCCAGGACATCGGAGCCACCGCAATATCGATCTCGGCCACTGGCGCGCCGAGGCGCGTGTTGCCGACACTGTAGGCAGCCAGACCGGCGTTCACACGTAACCGAACGACGTCAGCTGGACCCAACGTGACGCCCACGAGTCCAAGCGGCCCACCGATATCGGGAAACCTCGGCAGGCAGTTGCCGCGAGAATCGAGCGCACAAAGGAGGTCGAAATTCGTATCAATGGTCCAATCGTAGCCGACCTCGGCGTCTAAGCCCATGCCGTGTCGCACATCTTTGCGGACGCTCTCGGCGATTTCCGTGACCGCGATTTTCGTGCGATAGACAAACTGGCCGCCCGCTTCCATTGCTGCCGCCGATAGACGCGTCGGTCGCCCAAATGATGCCCGTTTGAGCGTTCGCCGCGTGAACGACCACCAGCGCCGCGATCGCTGCGACAAATCGAACGCGTAACCTACGTGCGAACAAGAAGAGATTCACGTGGGCCTCCTGCTTGAAGAGTGAGTCGGTGAGCACGGAAGGTCTCGAACGTAACGTGCGTACGGAGGGTCCGCATGTAACGTCGCGCACAGCCCGGCAGGGCTGAGACCGGCATCGGTGACCACTCGCGAGATTGCGCTTATTTATAATGAGCTTTAGGTGACATAGGAGCTTGATCAGATGCGACGACCGTGGGCACTAATGGCGATCCTGGGTTTGGCGGCTGCACCCGAAGGCATCGTGGCGCAGCAGGTCGCGCCGGCTGGCGTCGTTGAAGTGCGGCGCGCCGAGAGCGCGAATGGGATCCCCGTCGCCCGACCGCATGCCGCATTCGCTCGTAGCTGACTCAGCCGCTGGACACCCTTGGCGCTGGATCGGTTCAGGCGCGGTAGTTGGCGCGGCGGCCGGCGGCGTCGCTGCCGCCGTCTCCGCATCGCGAACGGACGATGCATTCTTCGGCGGCCAGGCGATCGGTCTCGCTGCCGTGGGAGGCGGCGTGGTTGGTGGTCTCGTAGGTGGTCTACTCTACTTGATCACCCACTAATCTCGGCACGATGTTGCCGCGGCACGCGTCGGCCGCGCCGAAGCCAGACCCGATCCGACGCCGGCAATGGTGACGACGCGATGGCTGCGTCGGTTGAGCGGGCAGCCGCGTGGCTCGCCCTCACGCCGAATCGGAGGTTCTGGTGATAAATCGAATTGCTCGTCCACCCCGTATCGCGGTCTGGCGATGGGCCCTGAGCTGTTGTGTCGTTGCCTGTTCGAGCGACGCAGCCTGCGTCGTCACTTGTGCGGCCTCCAAGGCCGCCGAGATTTCCGTCACCGCGAACAACGCGCCGACCGGAATCGTGGGGCTTACGATGACCATTTCGGGACCGGTTTTCCATTCACGTTCATGCCAGGGGCTCGGCTGCACCTCGTGCAGCCAGGGCCCCGGCGCAAAAGACGTCTGCACGATTTACGGCCGGGCCGGGTAGCTTTCATGTCACATTAAGCGCCCCGGGCTATCAACCGAACGTTCTGAGGTTCACGGCCAAGTCAACGAACGTGCGGGGTTGTTGCGGAGATCTCGCGGCCACACAGACGCTCTCGGCGGTAATGCAACCGGCGACCAACTAGGAACCGCTGGTGCGTGGGTCTTGATCTTCACATCGCATCACTTGAGGGAACGATGGATGCCATCGGTACTGCGTTCGGCTTTTTGGTTAGCGGCGCTCGCCCTTATTGCGACGGCAGGCGTGTCGGCATGTGTGACACGCCCGACCCCATTCCCGACCCACCGCCCGACACCACAGTCCACTCGGTTTCAGTGTCACCGGCGTTCGATACCGTGACCATCGGGGCCAAGCTGACGTTGGTGGCCACGGTGGAGGGCAATGGTGGCGTCACCTTCTATCATACCACCGTGACGTGGTCGTCATCCGCTACGACCGTTGCGACGGTCGATAGCACTGGAGTCGTGACGGGTGTGGCAGTCGGTACTGCGACCATCACTGCCGTGTCGAACTCGAACCCGCAGGTGAGGGGTGCGGCGACTGTCACGGTGACCCCCGCCGTTGGAATGTCAGCGCGGTGACGCTAGAGATCCAGCGATGATGTTGGAACCGGCCGGGCGTATCATCGGATCAGTTGGCTACGCGACGTCGAGAACGAAGCAGCCCAGTCGGCCGCTGTGATCGTGACGGCGCGCAAAACGCCGGAGTCCTAATTCGCAGAGCCTGTCCCCGCCCAATCGCGGCGCTCGGCGCAGTGCTTGCGGCAACTTTGATCTCCGAACCTTCGATGGAGACTGGCATGCGGAAGGTCAGTTTGGCTGGGGCGTTGATGATTGCGACGACGACGCACGTCGTGAGAGCGCAGAACATACCCGCGACCGTTCGAGAGGCCGAAGCCCAAGGGGCTGATTTCGCGCACGACGCGCAGCAGGTGGCTCAGCAACCCTACTTCAGCGATTTCCCGTTCGGCGGAACCACTGAAAGGCGCTGCGTGGTGGCGGCGGCGCACACCGCGTACACCTCCTCTATGCCGAACGGCTCCTTGCGCTCAGGTGACTTTATCGTTCGCGGAGAGTTTAGCAAAGCATCATGGGGTGGGTTTCAGGCGGTAAAGGGGTACAAGGTCCTCTGGGTCCCGTTGCACGGCTCCGCGCTGCGGAAACCTCCGCTCGTCGTTCGTGCGGCTCGTGTCGGGAATCCGGCTGATTCGGTCAGATTCCGCGTTGAAGGCTTGGCCCACGGCGGTGCAGACCGTCCACCACCGTTGTACGGCTATCCGAGTGAGGTGTCCCTTCCGAGCGCGGGCCAATGGGTCATCGTCGCCACAGCGGGAAACGACTGGGGGTGCTTTGTACTCGACGTGGCTCCATGAGCCGATGGTAACTAGCTGATCCGAAGCCCGATGAGGGTGAGAGCGATGGCGGGCTGCTCTGATCGCAGCGGCAAGGAAAGCGTGCGAAAACTGATCGCCGCCGTCGTCGCGACCGCGGCGCTGGTGGCTGGCTGTCAACGAGAGCATCTGGTGCAGCCAGGGACGGGACCGACGGCTCAGGCAGCACCACCGCTCGCTAACGAGGACATCGCCGCGATTTACGCGACGAGGCACGTTTCGCTTGCCGGCGGTCCCACTACCTATGGCGACATCCAGGAAGCGCGCGCGCACCCGCTCCCGCGCACCAAATCGGTTGATGTGGCGACCGCCGTGGTCCTGATGCCCAGGCTGCCCTTCCCGGACGCGGCAGCCGTCGTGGTTCGGCGTCCGAGTCTGTGGCCCGCCAGTGTGATCATGCTCCAAGAGGACCGCCTCTCAATCGGTGCGTTCGACTCCGCCCTGTTTGCGCTCTCGTACGAAGTCACACGGGAGGGCGGAGTCGAAGCGCCCTCGACCACCCAAACGCTGCAGATTCGTGGCCAGGAACTCCCGACGGGAAGCAGCAAGGCCGGGCGCGATATGGACCAATGGATTCTCGACACGTTGAAGCAGGCTCCGAGACGCACCGTCGCAGGCGTCGGCGCGTATCGGGCGGTTCTGCTTCACATTGGTGCGTTCATCGTCAAACCGGACAGCCGATAGCCGAGAGCACGGCGGTTCCCCCACCACGACGACGCATGCGAGGAATAGAATTGCCCTTTTCATGGCTTCATTACCTCCACGGGCTCTCGACACTCTTCACTCAGCTCTCAGTGCGACGAGCGGATCGACGCGCGTCGCCCGCCACGCAGGTATGAGGCTCGCCATCAGAGCAACTGCGGCCAGTGCGACCATTGTGATTGACAACACTACCGGGTCGTACGGCGAGATTTCGAAAACCAGCGAAGAGATCGCGCGGCCGACGACGAGCGACAACGCCAATCCGGCGGCGAGCCCCACGACGATCAGTCGCAGGCCGGAGCCAAGAACAATCGCGAGAATGGATTCCGCAGTCGCTCCAAGCGCGATGCGCACACCGAATTCGTGGGTACGCTGGGTGACCTCGTAGCCCATGAGTCCATAGATCCCCGCCGTTGCCGCAACGAGGCCGAGCAGCCCGAACCCGAGGAACATTGCCGCGGCAACGCGCCATGGATGCACCTGCGGCTCGAGTCGAGCCGACACGAGACGAGGATTCGGAGGATACGCCGACGGGCCGTGGATCGTGCGAAGGACTTGCTGGATGTCGGCAATGATCGTCGGCGTAGCCGGTCCGCTCGTTCTCACGACGACGCTCGACATCCCGTTGCGCCGCCACGTACGGGCGACGATGTAGTACTGTGGAATTGCGGGGCGACTGAGATCGAATCGCACGTCCTTGACGACGCCGATGACTCGGAAGCACGCGTGGCGGCCAGGGCCCAGGAGCTGAGAAAAGCAGTCGCCGATTGGGCTACGGCCGGGCCAATACCGCCGTGCCATGGCGAGGCTGATCAACGCGACGCTGTCGGCCGCGTCCTGCGCCGCCAGCCAGGGCTGCCCCTCGAGCAGGCGCAGTCCCGCGGCGCGCACGAAGCTCGTGTCGATGTGATTCATGTGTGGCGAATCGAGTCGCGGAGTTTCGAAACCGCTCGAGAAGCGGAGTTGCACGGTCTCGCCGCTTCGGAGGCCCCCCGTCGAGCGCGAAACGGCGGCGACCCCGCGCAGCGCGCCGATCTCCCCGACGATCCTTCTGATTTCGTTCTCGTCGCCCAATGGCAATGACAACGTCGCCAGCCGGTCTTTGTCGAAACCGAAATCGAACGCGTTCGCGTGCCACAGGCTGTCGAGGAACATTCCCGCCGCCGAGAGCATCACCATGCACAAGCCGGTCTGCGTCGCGAGGAGCGCGACCCGCATCGCCGAGGGTGGGCGACCCGATTCCCTGGCGCCCTCCTTGAGCGCGGACATCACGTCTCGGCTGCGCACGACGGCGATCGGAGCCATGCCGGCGAGGACGCCGGCGACGAGTGCCAACGCGGCCGTGAACGCGACGACGCGGACGTCGATCAACGTCGCCGACCAATGCACGTCGGCGATGAGCTGTTTCCGCAGCGCTTGCCCCGTCGCGTAGGCGATCCACAAGGAGATCGCCCCCGCGACGCCGGCGAGCAGCACGCTCTCCCCGGCAAACTGCGCCAGCAGCCGTGCCCGGGACACGCCGAGCGCGAGACGCACGGCGATCTCGCGTTTGCGGCGGAGCGCTCGCATCAAGAGAAGGCTGGCCGCGTTGCAGACGGCGATGACGAGGACGAGGAAGGAAACGCCGGCGAGGCGGGTCAGCAGCGCGACATTGCGCTCGTCCTGTGGGCCGAGGCCGATCGACGTCCTTCCCTGAATGAGCGGCTCGAACTCCAAATGACGTTTGAAATCTTTTTCGACGCCCTCGCCATAGCTCGGGCGCGAAGCCAAGTGCCCCGCCTTCAATCGGGCGTAGACGATGGATGCGTCACGCGGATGGTCGACGCGTACGAGGAGCTTGAGGATTTGGAAGCCGCTGTCCCCCCACCATGGCCCCTCGAGGCCTGGCGGAAGCGCCGAGAGCGGAGCCCAGACGTCCACGGCGTCTAGGTCGACGCCATCGAACCCACGCTGAGCCACTCCGATGATTGTGAACAGCGTAGAGTCGATGCGAATTGTGCGGCCGAGAACTCTCGAATCACCGTCATAAGCGCGCTGCCAATACGAATAGTTGAGGATCGCGACGCGGGTGGGCGCGCCGTATTCGTTTTCGCGGGGATCGAAGAACCGACCGAGCGCCGGATGCACGCCGACCAAGTGCAGGAATCCCGTCGTCGCGTAACCGATGCTGTGGCGCTCGGCACCGCCGTCGAATTGCGCTTCCGTTTCCACGTCATAGCCTTCCACCTCCGCGAGGCCGGCCGTCGCTGTGCGAAAGGCTTCGTGGTCCCGTGTCGTGAAGGACTCGGTCGGGAGCTCGATGTTGGGATAGCCGAGCTCGTAGGCGATGAGGCGATGGACGGACGCAGGGCGCGCGACGCCGGGCGGAGCCTGGAGAAAGACGCGATCGACGACGGTGAACAACGCAGCGTTGGCGCCGATGCCGAAGGCCAGCGTCAGAACGACGGATGCCGAGAATCCGGGCGCGTTCCGGAATTGGCGCAGCGCATAGGCGAGATCGTGCGCCACGACGTCGATCCATTCCGACACGCTGAGCCGCCGCGCTCGACGCGCCTCGGCGCGAACGAAGGCATCCCGTAGCTCGTCCGGGTCACCGAATCGCCGCCTCGCCTCCGCGACTGCCTCAGCCTCGCTCATGCCGAGCGCGCGAAGGTCGGCGGCGCGGGCGTCCAGGTGAAACTGCCATTCGTCGCGGAGGTCGCGGTCGAACCGCTTACCACTCCACGGCAGTCGGACGAGGCGGCGAACACCCGGCGGGACTCTGGAGGAGAAGAAGAACATGGCGCGCCCTCACGCTTTGTCGGGTTCGAGGACGCCGGTGACGGCGGCGACGTATCGCTTCCACGTCGCCGTCTCGTCGCGCAGCTGTTTCCGTCCGCGCGCCGTCAGCGAGTAGTACTTGGCGCGGCGGTTGTTGTCGGAGACGCCCCACGCGGTGTCGATGGCGCCGGAGGCCTCGAGGCGTTGGAGCGCTTTGTATAGCGCGGAGTCGAGGATGTCGAGCTCGTGGTTCGTGCGCTCTTCTATGGATTTGGTGATGCCGTAGCCGTGTTGCGGGCCGGCGGCGAGCGTCCGGAGCACGAGCACGTCGAGGGTGCCGTGGAGGAGGTCGTTGGCGTCGCGAGGCATTTCCGGTTCTCTCTCCTCACTAGGTGAGTAGAGAGACATTGGCGGAAACCTGTCACCGTGTCAAGCGGCATGGGACCCGCCGCGCGGTCTACTGACGCAGAACGCTGCTTGGCTGCACACGCGCGGCGCGACTCGCGGGAACGATCGTGGCGGCGACGAGGCACGTGACAAGAACTGCCACCGCCTCGGCGTACGTCCGGCCATCCCAAGCCGGGACTCCGTATAAGAATCCTGACGCAAGCCGAGCTAGGGCAGCCGCGACGGGCGTGCCGACTATGACCGCAGCAACGCCGACCCCAAACGCCTGCCGCCCCAGCATCACGATCGCCCCAATGGGGCGCATCCCGAGGGCGCCACGTATGGCAATCTCGGTCCGCTGCTTCGCCACGAGATCAGCCATTACCGCGTAGACCCCGAGCGACGCGATCCCTAGCGCTAGAAGGCCGAACACTGTGAGCAGGCCAAGCAGAAACCGCTGATTCGTCGTCTGCGAAGCCACGAGGTCATCGACCGTCGCCGCGGTGTCTGGGACGACGTCGGGGTTCACGCGGCGTATCATCCCCGGTAGCTCGCGGATGAAGCCCCGCGGTTGCGACGTCCGAACGGCGAACGTCGCGAGAAACGATAGCCGGCGTTCCTGAGCCTCGGGAAAATAGGCTTCCGGACCTGGGCTGGTGAGGCTCGCGCCGATGGCTCCGGCGGTTACGCCGACGACAACCGGAGGCTGGTCACCGGAGCTCGCGAGCTCCGCGAGCGTGCTCCCCACCGGGTTTCGATCCCCGAACAGCTCCTTGGCGGCGACATCGTTCAGGACTACCACCGGCAAACCTCCCGCGGAGTCCGACACAGTCAGGCCTCGGCCCGAGCGCATCCGGATGCCGAGGGTTCGAAAATACTTCCCGTCAACGCTTCGCGTGCCTACGCGAATTGACGGCCCGCCCTGGGATTGCGCCGGTCTGATCATGGAATAGCCAATCCCGGCGAGCATTGGAGGAGAACCGTATGCAGCCGCCGTGACCCCCGCGGTGTTCTCCATCTGGCCACGTACATCCTCAACGAAAGCGCGGCGCGATTCGACATCGGCGAACCCCCGGGGGGAAGACGCACGCGAAAAACCACAAGATCGTGCCGATCGAACCCCAGATCGACGTTGTCCAACCTTTGGAGCGTTTTGATGAGAAGCCCGCAAACAGACACAAGGACCAGCGCAAACGCCAACTGGAACGCGGCGAGACCGAACCGCACTCGCTTTGATTGGGCGGACGAGGTCGTGCGCGTCGTTGCGTGGGCGAGGAGATCGGCCAGGCGGATTTCCGGCAGGAGACCAATAGGAACACGGGCCGCGATGAAGCCCCCAAGACTCACCAATGCCAGGGCAACCGCCACCTCCGGAACTCCGATGCCGAGATGGTGATAGCGAAAATTCGCAGGAGCTGTCCCGAAGAGCGACGCGGAAAGCGCCCAAGCCACTAGCACGGCAAGGGTCCCGCCGACACAGCATAGGACGGTGACTTCGCAATGCACGTCCCGACGCAACGCGGCGTGGTTCCACCGAGTGATAGGCGGATCGCAAACTCGTGTCTCCGTTCGTAACTCCGCGTCAGCGTCAAGTTGGCGACGTTCGCGGCAGCCACCAGCAGGATGAGACACGACGCGAGGAAGACCAGCACAAGACCTTCGTGCGTATCCGCGTACAAGCGATCGTGAAGCGTTACGACGTGCGGAGCCGATGGCGATCGAAGGGCCGTCGCCTGCTCGACGAGTTGCGCTTGGATTGCTGCAAGCGGCACCAGCGGCTTCTGCCGCGCGATCGGGTAGACGACGAAACTGCGAAGTGCCCCGGGGACGAAAAACCCCGGATGCATTGGAATGTCCAGTTCAGGCGGAAGGACACCAATGACTCTCGTCTCGACCCCATCCAAAGTGATGGTTTGCCCCACGACTGGACGGCCCGCGAATTCGCGCCGCCACAGGTCGTCGCTGAGAACAACTACTCTCTCCGCACCGCGCTGTTCGTCGGTCGGAGAAATCCATCGTCCGAGCGACGGGGCTACGCGGAGAATTTGAAGCAGGTTCGTCGTAGCCCAGGCTCCGGAGGCGGCAACCGGCCCGCGCGGCGTACTGACGGTGGCGCTCGTCGGCACAATGCCGGCGACCCCCTCGAGCAACGGGGATTCCGCCCATGCATTGACCAAGTCCCCGCTTATTAGGGAAGATGCCTGAGAATTGTCGTCCGGCTTCCGGACGGTCAGCAGGTCATTGGCTCGCGGAAAGTTGAGCGGATGTAGTATCGCGGCGCGAACCAGGACGAAAACCGCGATGTTCGAGCCGAGGCCAATCGCAATTGATGCTACGACGGCCAATGTGTACGCCTTCACTCGTCTCAGCCGAATGAAGGCACCACGGTAGTCTGCGAGGCTCGGCCATCTCGAGCGAGTTTCGAGCGCAGAACCGCCAAACAAAGGATCGTTGAGAGGCATCTTCGACTCCGTAACGGTGACGAAAAATGACCCATCCGTATATGTAGGCCGCGCAATCATTATATGTAGGCCTTCGACCTCCGCTTCGCGACTCGCCTGTTCCGGGTTGGCGAGAGCCCGACAGCACGCAAGGTGTTGTCGGGCTCTCAGTTGCCCTCCCGGGATCGATCATAGCCGCCTCCCGCCCCAAGCTCACGGGAATATCAGCGCACGTTGGGCGATCTCCTTCACGACTCTTCAGACCGTGAAGGGAGGTCGTCGATGTTCCGCGAAATCGGATTAACGCACGTGCTCGTCCTCGCTGCGCTGCTCTTCACCCTCTACCGGGTTCGCAAGGGGCTGCCGCGGAGCGCACTCCGCGCCTGGCACGAGCGACGGTCGCCGGGCGATCCCGAGCGGTGGCATCGCATCCTGATACTCGAGTTCCTCGAGCTCGCCCTCGCGGGCGTGTTTCTTCTGGTCGGCGGCGCGAAGCTCATCGGGCGCCCCGACATGGTGGCGCTCTTTCGCGACATCGGTGTGGGGCAATGGTTTCGCTACGTGACGGGCACCATCGAGATCACCGGCGCGGCACTGCTCATCGTCCCGCGGCTCACGGGCGGATCCTCCGTGCTGCTCGGCGGGGTGATGATAGCGGCGACGCTGATCGAATTGCTCGTGCTGCACCGCCCACCCGTTGCGGCCCTGGCTTGCCTGAGCGGTCACTCGTTCGTCGCGTGGGCACGCATCTCGAAGCGTCATCTGGTGTGGCTGGACGGCAAACCGGTCGAACGCCGCGAGCGCGTCCACCGCGATTCGCGCGACTGGAAGGCCGCGTATCGCTTTCCGCACGGTCGCCGGGAATATCGCGACCGGTCGGTCGGTCTTGGGTGGAGAGCCACAGCGCTCACACCACCATCACATGAGAATCGACCGCAATGAGCAACCACAACGACCGCGACAACGACCGGTTCGACGCGCAGGGGAACACGCGCCCGACCGGATCCAACTACATCACGACCGACCCGAGCGACGACGGCATCGACCGGCGCGGCTTTCTGCGGTGTATGGCTTGGGCCGGGACGGCGACGGTCTGGGGAATGGTGGGTGGCATTCCCACGTCCTTCCCCGTCAGCCGCCTGCCCTACCTCACGGACGCCCAGCGCAAGAGCATCTTCTTCGTCCAGATCAGCGACAGCCACATCGGCTTCAACAAGGAAGCGAACAAGGACGTGACCGCCACGCTGCAGGAGGCGGTGGCGAAGGTGAACGCGCTGCCGCAGAGTCCCGCGCTCGTGTTGCACACGGGCGACATCACGCAGCTCGCGAAGGCAGAGGAATTCGACACGGCGAACGAGGTGCTGAAGGGTCTCAAGACGAGCCGCGTCTTCTACGTCCCCGGCGAGCACGACGTCGCGACGGACAACGGGGTCACGTACCTCAAACGATACGGCAAGGGCACGAAGGGCGGCGGCTGGTACAGCTTCGACCATTCGGGCGTCCATTTCATCGGCCTCGTCAACGTCCTCAATCTCAAGGCGGGCGGACTCGGCTCACTCGGCGCCGAGCAGATCGCGTGGCTCAAGAAGGACGTCGCGGGGTTGCCATCGAGCACGCCGATCGTGTTGTTCGCGCACGTGCCCCTGTGGACCGTGTACCCGGAATGGGGCTGGGGGACCGATGATTCGCAGCAAGCGTTGGACCTTCTCAAGCGCTTTGGATCGGTCACGGTGCTGAACGGCCACATTCACCAGATCATGCAGAAGGTCGAAGGCAACGTGTCGTTCCACACGGCCATGTCGACCGCGTTTCCGCAGCCGACGCCCGGCACGGCGCCGGCACCGGGCCCAATGAAGGTCGAGCCCGAACGGCTCAAGAGCGTCCTGGGCATCACCAACGTCACGTTCATCCCGGGGCGCGGCGCGCTCGCCGTCGTCGACGCGACGCTATCCGGTGAGCCGCCGGCGTTCGAGGCGGCGTCGCACGACGCAATGATGCAGCGGAAGGCGAGCCGGAAGAACTTCACTCTCGCGGCGAACGAAATTGGGATCGACAACTTCGCGTTCGCTCCCTCGCCGTTGACCGTGAAGGCCGGCACGACCGTGACGTGGATCAACAAGGACGACGTGCCGCATCTCATCGTGAGCACACAGGCCAAGTTCAAGCCGTCCACCGTTCTGGACACGGACCAGCGCTTCAGCGTGACGCTCACCAAGCCGGGCACCTACGCGTACTATTGCTCGCTGCACCCGATGATGCAGGGGAAGATCATCGTGGAGTAGCATCGAGCGTAGAGGCCGCAAAACGAAAAGGGGGACTCGCGGATAGTGAGTCCCCTCTCTCGTTTGCCCGGCCTTCGCGACCTGCGAATCAGTACCGGCGACGACGAGCGACGCGACGGCCGGCGACAATGCTCAACTCGTAGAGCGCGTACAACGGCGCGGCCATGGCGATCGTCGTCCACACCAGGTCGCCCGGCGTGAGCAACGCGCCAACCAACACGCTGCCGAACAACGCGACGCGGCGGAGCTCGGCCAAGCGTTGCGGCGTGACGATGTCCAACCACACGAGGCCGACGACGACGATCGGGAGCTGGAAGCCAAGCCCGAACGCCAGCGCCATGTCGACGGCGAACGAGAAATACTCGCGAGCCGTGATGATGGGCGTGAGCGCATCCGTCTGCAAACCCATGAGCCACTGCACCGCGAGCGGCAACACGATGCCCCACGCCAGCGCCACGCCGGCCGCGAACAGGACGAGCGATCCGCCAACCACCCAGCGAATCGCTCGCCGCTCCTGCGTGGTCATCGCCGGACGGACGAACCGCCAGGCCTGGTGCACCAGCATAGGAAGCGCGGCAACGATGCCAAACGCGATCGACGTATGCATCGCGATATCGAACGGATCCGTCGGATGAGTGAACGCGAGCTTGTGGCTTGGCAGATACGGCCGAATTGGAAGCTCGAGCGCACGGATCACCGGAAACGTGAAGACGACGAACAGCGCCACGGCCGTCGCCAGTGCAACCGCTCCCAACGACCAGAAGAGCCGCCGCCGCAGCTCTTCAAGGTGATCCACCATCGGCATGACCGATGGTGCGACGTGGGGGGGGACATCAGCCGTTGAGGCGGCGCAACGGTTCGCGCGCTTCCTCTACGGGCTCGTCGAGCCCCGCGAGACTGCCCTTGAACTCGCGAATCCCCTTGCCGAGCGAGCGGCCGATCTCCGGAATCCGCTTGGCGCCGAACAGCAAGAGAAACATCACGAGCAACATTACCAACTTGTCGAACCCAATTTCTCCAAACATCGCTTGATCCCGGTGGAAGGACGTAAGAATGGCGGGCGCTGGCTGCGCGCGCTCCAAGGAATACCGCGGCCGGCGACGATTTATTCCCGGACCGCTTGCGGGAATAATCACGCGGCAGCCGAGTCTTGTGAGGTGGGCCGGCGTGCGCGCGGTGTGAAGGAAAGGCGCGACCGACGGGTAGACGCCGGTGGTCGTCTACGGTACCAGTCGAAGTGGGCTGGTACTCCCGTCACGCCGCCGCACCCAAACGTCCTGGAGAAAGCTCACAGTGTTCCGTCCCATCATTGCTCCACTTGTGATTTCGTCGGTCATCGCCGGCTGCAGCTCGTCGACGAATCCGAATACGCCATCGACCAGCGGCGCCGGGAACGCGCCCCCCCCGGTCTCGGCTGCGCAGGTAGATGCAACGCCGTCGCTCGCCTTCACCCCGCCGACGATCGCGCTCAATGTCGGGGGCACGGTCACTTTCGCCTTCGGCAGCGTGGGCCACAACGTCTTTTTCGACAACGATCCCGCCGGCGCGCCGGCCGCCATCGACGGCACCAACGCGAATACCTCGGTGCAACGGGCGTTTCCGGTCGCCGGGGTCTACAAGTATTACTGCCACATTCACCCCGGCATGAGCGGCACGATCGTCGTCGGCGGTGGCTGAAACACGGGAGACGATTCGAACAGCTCCAGCGGCTACAATCGACTCAAGTGATCGAGCGGTCGGTTCGCCGCGCAACGAGAGCCGTTCGGCGTAGAGAATCAGGGCTTCGTTCGCCAGCCCATGAGACCGCGGCGACGCTGCTATTGTGAACGGGGGCAAGGCGTCGTTTGATTGCGCTGCGAGCGGATTGACGGTCACCAAGAGCCCAACAACACACGGGGTGTTGTCGGGCTCTCAGTTGCCCTCCCGGGATCGACCATAGCTTCCCGATCCAGCGTCCTTCAGACAGCGTCAATCACGCCGGATCTAGTCGCGCGCGCGATTCGGTCATTTGGGGGCGCGCGGCTCGCCGTAGATGAAGTCGTCCATCACGACGATGTCCTTGTTCCCTCCGGCGCTCACGTTGTCAGTCACGGTAGCATCGATCGGGGTATTGCCCGAGGTGATGCGCACTCGTGCGACAATCGCCGACTCGAACACGGCGCCGACAAACGAGAGTCCCGCTGCATCGCTCCGCCGAGGCGCCTTTACGGTCGCCAGCAGATTTCCGGCGGCATCGAAGTACTGGATGGTGGTCGAACTATCGAGCCCGACATCCGCGAACACAGAACCGAATCCGGTCACCAACGCCGGCGTGTTCGATCCGGCGACGACGAACTGAACATCGACGACGGTGCTTCCCCTCGTCGCGAAGAGCTTTGGTTTGCTGAAGGCGTTGAACTCGCCGGCATAGTTCGCGTTCACGTCGACGTATCCACTGTCGCTCATCCGGAACGCCGACCCGGGCGTCGTGAATAGCACGCCGCGCGGTGAATTCACGTTGAAGAAGGTGCCGGGGAAAAGATCGTTGTCCGTGAATGTCGCGGGCACGCCGTCCCAGTTTATCTCGCGGCGACCGCCAGTCTGTTCTCCCGCGACGTTCGGGTTGAGCGCACCGAGCAGAGTTCGATAGGCGTTGACGGAGGTGGTGATGTCGCCGGTTGCGCTGGTGATCTGCACGCTGTGCGCTGTCGCCGCGATCGTGACGGAGGCAGCATTGGCGATCGCCGCGTGCAGAGAATCCGCGCCCGCCGTCGGTCCCATCGTCCACGTGATCGACGCGTTTCCGTTTGCATCCGTCTGGCTTGTCGCCGCGCTGACTGATCCGCCACCGAACGTGACCGTCCAGGTGACAACCGCGTTCGCGAGCGAGGCGCCATTCTGATCCAAAACGTGCACGACAATCGGCTGAGCGAGCGGCTGGCTGGTGAGGCCGACCTGTCCGTTGCCCGCGCTCCCCGTGATGCTCGTCGCGGTGAGAGCCACCGCGTTGGTGACGTTGTCGTCGTGGCAAGCCGCGCTGCTCAACAGGAGCGCGCCGCCCACGACCGGTGCGAGCCACCGCGCGTAACTACGTTGCTGCATGTTCACTACCCCTCCCTACTTGCAATGAGTCAGTTGTTGTCCTCTGCAGTTGAAGACGTGCGCATCGGCGTGATGCGGACAGCGGCATTGACGGACTTGTCGGGTCCGTGAACGATTTCTCGTTATCTGGGTGACGACACGTCGGGCTGGTCCTTTACCCTGGGGACGCGATGATCCGAAACCGAGCTGTGGGAAGACCGTGGTCGTTGTTGGTGCTCCTCGCGGCAGGCGTCGTCGCATGCTCGCACGACCTGATTCCATCGGCGCCCGGTGAGTCGGCCATCGTCCGGCAGTCGACGCCAATGCCCACCGCCGGGCTTGTCGCGTACTACCCGTTCGACGGCAACGCCAACGACGCCAGCGGCAAGGCGAGCAACGGTGTCGTTTCCGGCGCAACGCTCGTCGCCGACCGATTCGGAGCAGCCCGGTCGCGCGTACTACTTCGACGGCCAGTCGGCGAGGGGACATTCGACGGGCATGGCATTCGCGCCTATACCAACGGCAACTGGTCGACTGGCTGACCTGGCCCGGTGCGCTCAGCGACGCCGATCGCCCGCTGGTGTTCGGCCAGTTTCTGACGCAGCACTGGCAAGGCGCGCTCGATGACGTCCGCATCTACGATCGGGCCCTCACACAAGACGAGGTCCAGCAGCTCTATCACGAGGGCGGGTGGTCGCCTGCGTCGCCGCTCGCGTTGCCACCGGCGCCATCGGTCGCGCGAGACCTCTCGGTCACCTACGTGGTCACCGGCAGCGCGACGACCGACGACGGTGCGCCCGTAGCGGGCGCGCAGGTCGTCGCCCTCTTCAGCCCCGCCCAAGGACCGAGTCTCGATTCACTCGGCCAGCGCGTGTGCAACTGTCAGATCTCCGCCACCACCGGCTCCAACGGGCAGTACACCATGACGGTCGCGGTGGCCCAGGCGGCGTCACTCGGCATGCAGCTGTTCGCCGGCGACGGATATGAAGAGGAGAATCAGCTGATGGTGCCGGTCGGCTCGGGATCGCCCTCCGCGCAGACGCTGAATTTTCACGTGCACCAGATGCGCCAGATTGCCGCGGGGGACTCGATAGCGGTCACGGTCAGCCCGACAAATTCGGCGTGCTTCAACGATCTCCAAAAAGTCGGTGGGTGGCCCCTCGACGAGCCCCGCTGCCGCACGATACTCGTGATGCCGGCTGCTGACGGCGTCCTGCATGTGGATGCGGTTTCGACGCAGGGCGGCGCGGCGGCCGGGCTGGAGATCGAAGACGCGGCGCTCCAGAATGAGCATCTTGGCAGCCCCGGGTCGGTTCGAGTCACCGCGGGCAAATACGTGCGAGTGAACGTCGAGATCCCCAACAACACGCCGAGCCAGACGTTCATGGTGCATACGTCGCTCACGCCGTAGAAGACACGCCGCCTGCCACTGTTTCTTCTTCTATCCTTTTGATCGCCTGCTGAGCACCCACTTCTGCGAAGGGCTTAGTGCTTTGTCCTTCCGATGAACGCAGCCATACCAACAGCAAGGGCGGCGCATCCCTTCCTTGAGTTCCGAGACGACTCTATCAACATGCTCCTTCCTCGTCTCTGTCGTCTTAACGGATATAGTCCAGCAAATCCATTCATTGCGGGAAAGTGGGGTGAGGTCTTCCCAGGTCGCGAGCGCTTTGGGATCAGCCGTGAGCGCCTTTCGCAAATCTGCTGGTAGCTCATGGGCTACGCCGCCGGAAATCTTTTTGCTCATGCGCATAGTATACCATCCCTTTCGGCCTGTCCGACACGCGTGCACTCACTCCGCCCGCAGCGCCTCCAGGGGATCAATGCCCGACGCGCGCCAGGCAGGGATGGCGCTCGCAACGCCCGCGACGGCGAGCAGCGTGCACGCGACGACCGTCATCGTGAGCGGATCCGCTGCGCTGACGCCGAACAAAAATCCGGCGAGGAATCGCGCGACGCCGGCGAACGTCGCAAGTCCCGCGACGACGCCGATCAGCGCGAGCAACATCCCTTCGCGCATCACCATTCCGAGCACGCCGAGTGGCGCGGCGCCAAGTGCCAGCCTGAGCCCCAACTCCCGCGTGCGCAGCGAGACGACGTAGGCGATCACGCCGTACAACCCGATCGCACCCAGCACGAGCGTGATCGCCGCGGCTGTCGCGAGCGTCATGAGCACGAAGCGCGTGCGAGCGGTCGCACGGCTCAGCGCGCCGGTGAGCGGCTCGAGATCGTAGACCGGAACGCTCGCGTCCATCGCGCGAATCTCGCGCCGCACTGACTCGGACAACGCGCCCGGATCGCCGCGCGTGCGCAGCACGAAGCTCGCCACGGGCGGTGTGAACGGCGCGATCGAGTCGGGCACCGACGGGTCGGCGATGCTGAGCGGCATATACGCCTCACCGACCGCGGCTGCTTCGAGCGACGTATCGCGCACGCTCTCGACGACGCCGATGATGGGCGACCAGCGGTTGGCGAGCACCCGCACCCGCTGCCCGATCGCCGCTCGGCCGGTGGGATCGTGCCAGTATTTCTCGGCGAACGCGCGGCTCACGATCACGCTGTTGGCGTCGGTCGGATCAGACGCGCCGGTGAAGAGCCGGCCGGCGAGCAGCGTGATGCGCATCGCGCGGAAATAGCCCGCGCTCGCCATGGTGAACGGGTACACCGGCGGCAGCGTGTTCACCGGCGGCGGCAAGTGCTCCACGAATACCGGCACCAACGGCTCCGGGCCCGAGAGCGGCAAATGGGACACGACGCCGGCGTCCACCACGCCGGGAATCGCCGAGAGTCGCTGGAGCGCGTCATCATAGAAGCGGCTCACGTTCGCCGCGTGCGCGTATTGGGCGCGCGGCAGCGAGACCGTGAACGCGAGCGTTCCCTCGGGATCGAACCCGGGACGCACTTCGCTCAGCCGCCGCACCGTACGCGCGAGGAGTCCCGAGCCGGCGAGCAGCACCACCGCGAGCCCGACTTGCACCACGATCAACACACGCTGCGCGCGGTGTCGCGCGCGACCGCCCGTCGCCGAGCGACCCCCGTCGCGGAGGAAGGCGCTGAGCTGGACCGACTCGAGGCGAATCGCCGGCAGCGCGCCGCACGCGAACGTCACGATCACGGATAAGAGCACCGTGAACGCGACCGTCGCGGCATCGATGTGCACCGACGAGAGCCGCGGGAAATTCGACGGCCCGTAGCGCACCAGCATCGACGTCGCGCCGATCGCGAACGCGATACCGAGCACCGCGCCGGCCGCCGCGAGCACGCCGGCCTCGCCGAAGAATCGTCCGATCAACCGGCCGCGATTCGCGCCGAGCGCCGAGCGCACCGCCAGCTCGTGCGCTTTGCCCTGCGCGCGGACGAGAAGCAGATTCGCGACGTTGGCGCAAGTCACGACGAGCAGCAACCCGACGGTGGCCGCGACGACCCACAACGCGCGCGCGAAATCGCCGACCACCGCGTCGCGCATCGGCCGCACGACCGCGGCGGCCTTGGAATTTGCGAGCAGCTGTGTTGTCGGGAGCGTCGGAAAGAGATCCGGAAACGATTCCGGCAATCTTGGCAGCAGCTTGTTGAGCTCCGCCTGCGCGGCTTCGGGCGTCGCGCCCGGCGCGAGCTGGGCGATGCCGCCGAGGTTGAAGCTGCCGGCGTGCGGCGTCAGCGAGTCGAGCTGCAACGGCCGCCAGAGCTGCGTCGTGGAGGCGGGCGAGTGGAATCCGGGCGGCATCACGCCGATGATGCGGTAGGTCTCGCCGTTGATCCGCGCGTCCCGATCGAGAATGTTCTTGTCCGCGCCATATCGGCGACGCCACAGATCGTCGCTGATCAGAGCAACGCGGGTGCTCGGCCGTTCATCCGCCGCGACGAAGCCGCGCCCGAGCGCCGGCGACACGCCGAGCGTGGTCATCATGTTGGCCGAGACGTCGGCGGCGCTGACGCGCTCGGCCTCGGTGCTTCCGCTGGCGTCGGCGAGATTGAGCGAGAGCGGCAGGTACGCCGCGATCGAGGTGAGCTGGCGGCTCGTGTGCCGGTAATGATAGAAGGTGCCGAGCGACAGGCCGGCATCGGGAATGCCGATGCCGATCAATGAGTGCCGGACCACGACGAGGCGATCGGCATTGCCGTAGGGCAGCGGCCGAAGCAGGACGGCGTTGACGACGCTGAAGGCGGCGGCGGTAGCGCCGATCCCCAAGCCGAGCGTGAGCACGGCGGCGGCGGTGAAGAGCGGCGCGCGGGAGAGCGAGCGGATGACTTGCCGGAACGCGGTCATCACGAGATGCCCCGGGAGTAGTGACATGTTTGATAATGCCGTCGCGGGATGGCGAGAGCGAGGGCATTTACACGAGCCTAACAGCCGCGCATCGTTGCACGCCTTCCCGCTTCCCGCCGACGCGACGCGTCCTTCTTCGGCGGACGTGCCGTCGCACGCCGGAGTCTGGGCCAGCGCGATTTCCGCGTCGCGGTCCATCCGGTATTGCGCGACCGGAGCCATGCGGGGATACGGGGATTGGGTATCCTCGTGCCTTTGTGTCCTGTGCCTGGATCGGCCACGCAGCGCCTAACCACGGCGACCAACACTGCGTTTCCCAATAGAATCTTTTTTCCGTGTTTCGGAGCATTCGTCGTCTCCTGTGTGAGTGAACACGTCGCTAGCGGCGGCCCCCCGCCTTTCGCTTGCGTGACAAACGCCGCTTGAAAATGGGTGCCGCCAAACGCGGAAAAGGTTGGATTGAGGCGTGTATCCGAACTGGGCGACCGGACGCGACGCCGGCTCGCGCACAGCCATGGCGGTCACCGAAGTCCGGTTCCAACCTTTTGGGGGTTGAGCGGCACTCATTGGCAGCGGCAACCTTCTCTCCGGGAATGATGACCGACGCGATGGCGGTGGACCCCATCACGCATCAGTGACAGACGACCTCGCGCTCGTCGAGCGGTTTCTTCGCGGGCGAGGCGAAGACGCATTTCGTGCGCTGTATCGCGCGCATACGCCGGCGCTGTACGCGTTAGCGCTGCGCCTCACGGGCGGTGATCGAGGCGAAGCGGAGGACCTCGTACAGGAGAGCTGGGTCCGCGCGCTCACGGCGCTGCGAACGTTTCGCGCGCAGTCGGCGCTGCGCTCGTGGTTGTGCGGCGTGTTGGTGAATGTCAGGCGCGGACGCATCCGCGCCGACTGGCGCATCGTAGACGCGCCGGAGGTCGAGCCGCTCGAGGACACGACCCGCCGCGATGATGCGATCGATCTCGAGCGCGCGATTGCCGCGCTCCCGGACGGCGCCCGCGACGTTTATGTCCTTCACGATGTCCACGGGTACACGCACCGGGAGATCGCCGAGCTGATGGGCATCGTCGAGGGCACGTCGAAGAGCCAGCTCAATCGCGCGCGGTCTCTGCTCCGGAGCTCCCTCCCATGACGAATCTTCCGCGGGAAACCCAGCTCTACTCCTCCCGCAGCGTCTCCACCGGATCGAGCGATGCCGCTCTCCAGACGGGAAGCGCCACTGCCAACAGAGCGACCGCGCCGAGCAGCGCCGCCGATCCGACGAGAGTGCGCACATCGTCCGCCGCGATGCCGTAGAGGAACCCGACGACGAGTTTGCGGGCGCTGAAGGAGAGCGCCAGCCCGATCACCACGCCAATCGTGACGGTGCGACCGACGTCGCCGAGCACCATCCGCACGATTCGCGGCCTGCCGGCGCCGAGCGCGATTCGCACGCCTATCTCGTTGCGTCGGCGCGCGACGGTGTATGCCATCAATCCGAAGAGGCCGATCGCCGCGAGCAGCACCGCGAGTCCGCCGAAGATGCCGGACAACGCCCCGATCGCGCGCGGCAGCGAGAGCGATTCGCTCAGCTGTCGCTCGAGCGGCACCATGTCGAACATCACGTTCGGATTGACTTCGGCGATCGCCGCCTTCACGCCGGCAATCGCGTCCACGGCGGGACCCTGGGTTCGAATGACGAACGCAAGCCGTTGCGCGCTGGCTTGCTGCTGGCTTTCCGGATAGTAGATGATCGATTCCGCGGAGTCGCGGAGCGACTTGTACTTGGTATCGGCGACGACGCCGATCACTTCGATGAGCGGTCCACCGTCTCCTTTGCCGACCTGAAAGCGCTTGCCGACGGCGTTGAGCGTACGGAAGTACTTCTTCGCCATCGACTCGTCCACGATGGCGACGCGCGGCGAGTTTCGAGTGTCGGTCGCATCGAAGTCGCGCCCGGCGATCCGTCGTACGCCGAGCGCGGCGAAGTAGCCGTCGGTGACCGCGTTCGCCCACGACATCGCTTCCTTGTCGGAGGCCGGCACGTAACCGTCGGCCTTCACGCGGTCGTTCCAACCGGATCCACTGACCGGCGTGATCAGAGCGCCGCCGGCCGCAAGCACCGCGGGAACGGCGCGCAAACGTTCGAGCGACTGCGCGAAGAGCGCGGACCGGAGATCGGCCGGCGTCTGCGTGTTCGCGATGTCGGCGTTCACGATCAGCACGTGATCTCGGCGAAAGCCCGGGTCGATCGTCGCGAGGTTGCGCCAGCTCGCGACAAGCAGCCCGGCGCACGCGATGAGCACGAGCGACAGCGCGACCTGTCCGACGACGAGCGACTTGGTCGCGACGAGCCGCTCCGTCGGCGACGCCGCGTCCCTGCGCCTTCATCGCCAGCTGTGGATCGACGCGTCCGGCGCGCCATGCCGGAACGAGACCGAACAGCAGTCCGGTCGCGACGCACACCGCCACGGTGAAGGCGAGCACTCGCCCATCCACGCCGAGGTCGAGCGCGATGACGTGGTTGCTTCGCGAGAGCAGCGCGACGAGTGCCCGACTGCCCCACACGGCCAGCAGACCGCCGAGCAGCGTGCCGGCGCTCGAGAGCAGCAAGCTCTCGGTGAGCATCTGTCGGGCGAGACGCAAACGACCAGCGCCGAGCGCGAGCCGCACGGCCATCTCGCGTTGACGGACCGCCGCGCGGGCGAGCAGCAGGTTGATGACGTTCGCGCAGGCGACGAACAGCACGAGCGCGACGATCATCATGAGGATGTACAGTCCCTTCTTATAGGTAGTGCGCAGCTCGGAGAAGCCCCTCGCCGCCGGCTCCGCCGAGATCTTCACGGTCAGGTAGGAGTTGACCATCTTGGCCGGCCCACCGACCGGCGCCGTCTCGCTGTCGATCGCCGGCGAGAGCGCGGCGAGACGCGCGTTCACCTGCGCGAGCGTCACGTCCGCTTTCGGCCGGCCGACCAGCTGAAGGAACCAGGTGCTGCGGTCGTCGAGCGAGCTGTTGGCGCCATCGAGGAGCGCTTCGGTACAGAGCGGCACGTAGATCTGCGGACGTTGTCCAACGCTCACGCCGAAAAACCCGGGCTTCGTCACGCCGATGATGGTGAACGGGTGCGTGTTCAGCGGAATCGTATGGCCGATGACGTTCGGATCGGCGTTGTACGTGTCGTTCCAATAGCCGTAGCTCAGCACGGCGACGCCGGGACAGCCTCGCGTGTCGTCACCGTTCACGATCGGCCGGCCGACGAGCGCCGTGACGCCGAGCGTCGAGAAGAAGTCGCCGCTCACGTATGTCCCGCTGATGCGGCGCGCTTCGCCGGCGTTGGTGAGGTTGAACTCGTCGTCGCCGAACGCGAACGCGCCGCTGAACACGTCCTGATTGTTGCGGACGGCTTCCCAGAGCGGATTGGTGAACGAGTCGCCGCGCTCCGCGCGCGTCAGGGAGACGAGCTCGTCGGGGTGACTCACCGGGAGCGACTTGAGCATCACCGCGTCGAGGATGCTGAAGATCGCGGTGTTCGCACCGATCCCGAGCGCCAGCGAGAGGATGGCGACGAGGGTGAACGCCGGGGTCGAGCCGAGCGACCGCAGCGCGTAGCGCACGTCGCCGATCACCGAGTCGAGCCAGGCGAAGAGGTCGCGCTCGCGGGTGCTTTCCTTCTGATATGTGCGATTGCCGAACCGTCGTCGCGCTTCGCGCTCGGCGTCTTCTCGGGTCATGCCGTGTGCGACGAGATCGTCGGCGCGTTGATCGATGTGAAACGCCATCTCGCGGTCGATCTCGCGCGCGACGGCGTCTGAACGCAGATGGTTCCGGAGGCGAGCGAACCAGGACATGAAGAAGGCTCCAGCGAATCAGGAATATCGGAGAACGCGCGTGACGCCCTGCCGCAGTCGGCTCCAGCTCTCCTGCTCGAGTTGGAGCTGTTTTCGCCCCGCGGCGGTGATGCTGTAGAACTTGGCGTCGCGCTTTGTGTCCGTGACGCCCCACTCGGCGCGAAGCCATCCGTCCTGCGCCATGCGATGGAGGGCCGGGTAGAGCGAGCCCTCTTCCACTCGCAGGAGATCCGCCGAGACGCGCTGGATGTGGGCCGTGATCGCGTACCCGTGCATCGGTCCCTGCGAGTCGAGCGTGCGGAGGACGATGAGGGCGAGGGTGCCCTGGAGGATGTCGTTCTTGCCTCGTGGCATGACCCCTAGTTAACTAGGCCTAACTGGCTATGTCAATAGCCTGCTATCGGGCCATGCGATCCTGGTCAGGCTCCGACTTGACCGTGACTAGGTCTTTCCAAACACGTCGGGGTACTTCTCATCGGGCCAGCCGCCTTTCGCATAGTTGACAAAAACTCCGCTGTAACCGATGGCGTGGAAAACGAGCTGGTAGCCAAGGCCGATGACGGCAGCAATAGCGTCGATTAGCTCCTTGTCTGACTTGAGACCGCCGGTTGATCCGTGCGCGCGCGTATTCCGAAGCGCCCCCCAACTCGGAATCGTTGTGCTGTCGATTACGCCAAGGCCGCCGAGTTTCTTCAACCGATTAGCGACTGACATTTGCCACAGTGGATTAAAAAACCCCCGAATTCGGCCTTGAATCTTAGGGGGACAGCCGCTCGCCATCAGGAACGGGAAAGTCTTTTCGATCCACTCCGCAAGCTGAGCATCCTGGCCTGACAATTCGGCCTTTTCCTCGTTGCCGGTTTTATCGATCAGCTTCACCAGGGCCTCGACGGCAATAGCGGCCGCGAGCGCCTGTCCTTCGATGTCCGAGTTCGCACTCTGAATCACTGAATGCCATGCAGCCGATATCGGGTGAAATCCATCGCTCGGTTCCGTCAGTATGTGAGAAATGTATTTCCCGAAGAGCGTCCAGAAATCGCCGCCGTTCGAACGAGAGTCGATCGGTGGGTAGACCGCCGCGACCTTAAGTTGCTCGTTTTGCATGCGGCGTGGAGAAAGCAGGCGTTCAGACTCGGTGTCGCCATGGAAGCTGCGTACCAGCGTCGGCCAAACCTCCCGACCCAGCACGAGCTGGAGGGCTTCGACAATTCGAACATCAAGATCGGTAACAGCCGCGGCATCGAAACCCGAAGCCGATATGATGGTGCGGTCGGCCAACACACGGCATCGAAACTGCATTCCCGCCGCTTCAAATTCGGCGGTGTCGAGTACAACTCGATGAGACGACTGCTGTCCTGCCTGTTCCTGCACCCGCGTGGCCGTGGTGGCAGGTAAGGGCAAGGGCTCAGCGATCGTCAACTCGATTCGGTTTATCTTACGCGCCTTGACTGCCAGCGAATCGGAGCGAACCTCGCGAAGTCTGGCGCGCACAAGCGTGCCACCCACCCCGGCGCTGGTTTCTGGAATGAGATAATCTGCCGCCCACACCTCTCCGACCATGTCGCGAGCTGTGAGTGTGAAATAGTCCCCCTCGGGAACTAGCTCGCCGGTGACCCACAAGGTCGGAGACCTGATCTCGGCGTTTTCGTCAAACACTCGAACCTCAAGACGGCCGTCCCGGTGTCGGATTTCTCCCGGTCCACGATACTCGTGCACGTCGGCTCCGCCTTTTTTCTTAAGAACGATGCCAAAAAACGGCAGCTCCAACTCGCCACGGAGGAGCTGGACTACCTGGTCGTCGTTGAGCATTTGTGGGTGTTGATTAAGCTTCTATGAAAGGAGAGAGCGCCGTTGGCAGCGTCGGGACGGAGTACCTGCTCTACACATACGATAGGCACTCGAGCGCGGCGAGGCTCAGGGTGCGATGGAATCGCGGGCGCGACCCCGGGACCAGACGCGAGGCTCGGGCGAATTCTTCCGACAATTCAGTTCCGGCCCCGAAATGGAGCAGCTAGTTCAACGGCAATCCGCTAGCTGGCCGGCGATTCAGCTGCAGCGGAAAGGCGGGCGATTACGCCGCTAAAGGCAGTGTCAAACTGCCCCTGCAGACGATCCGACACGATGCCTTGCAATGTGCGCGGATGGTTTGTGTAACCCTGGTGGAGCGCGTGCCCCATCATTCTCAGTCGCGTTGAGTCCTCCGCCGGCACCTCCCACGCTCCGCGGACGACGCCCCCGAGGTAGATGAGCTTCTCAAAGCCGGGCCGGTACTCGCCACGCTGATCGTTCCAGACTGCGCCATGCGCTTCACGCATGACGGCAACTGCCTCAGCCTCGAGCTCTCCGGCGGAGGAACCCTGGATGCAGTCAGTGATCTCGAGGACGATCGCGCCGAAGCAACGGTGCGAGGCGAACTTTTCCATCGCCTCGGCAACAACAGTCTGCACGCGGCGTCGGCTTTCGGGGCGCTTTACCTCGACGCCGATTCGTTGCAGTCCATCCCGCACGAAAAACTCTGGGATCTTGACCTCTCGCTTGGCGGAATAAACCGCGTGGTCGGTTTCCAGACCTGAGTGAAGGAGCATTGCGCCGATCCAGTGTTGAGTCTGAAGTTGAAGCGGCTGCCGCGAGCCCTTGTCGGGCCAGAGTTCCCCACTCAGCGCGGCCTGCAGTTCGACTCGAATCGACTTGACGCGGGACTCCGGAAGGTATGCCGCAATGTCGGCGAAATCGGCGGCCACCCAGAGCGCGCGTAAAACCGGGGTCACTGCTGCCGAATTGGGCTCGACGCGGCCGGCCGCGGCGGTGGCCCGTAGGACGGACGATGCCTGCTCGAGACGTGATGTTTCCTGCACTCTCACGCCCCATCCGTTGATAGTTGCGAGAGCGCCGTCGGCCAGCGCGGCAACACGTTCAAGAAGGTCCGGGATTGGAACTGGCTTTGATTCATCCACGTCACGTTCCTTTTTTTCTTACCGACAATCGTTCGCCAACTCCCTGGCGTCCCATCTTAATTTCTCTGGTGGCCCATCCTTCGGGACCTACAAGGGCCGAAACGCTGAGCGATTGACGCATGGGGTCGTGTTGATGTATTCTGTAGCGCAACAGGATACACATCATGAAAAACAGTCGCCCTTCGCAGAGCTTCGAGCCACCGATTGAGCACCCGGGCGTTTTCGTTCGGAGGTCAATTCTGGTTCCCAAGAGGCTGTCCGTACAGGCCGCCGCGAAGCTGATCGGCGTGGGTAGACCTGCGCTATCGAACTTCCTGAACGGACACGTCGCGGCAACTCCCGAGATGGCGGCGCGAATCGAAGTCGCCTTCGGCATCGACGTGCAGCAGCTGCTAGACATGCAAGCGGCGTATGACGCGGCACAATCCAAAGCGAATGGTGCTCCCGAGAACGCACGAGCGTATGTCCCACCGTTCCTCGGCATCAGAGCAAGCGACGTTGAGTCCTGGGTGGACAGAAATATCGCCGCGCGGAGTCGACTCGCGGTCTTACTTCGCACGCTTGTCAACTCGACCGGCACCGGACTAAAGGCGGTCGATTTCCCCGGAAATGACGATGCGGAGCGGGCTGGGTGGGACGGATACGTCGACGCCTCCGATGGCACACCCTGGATTCCCGCGGGCCGTTCCGGCTGGGAGTTCGGGACTAACCAAGACGTCCTGTCAAAGGCCGAGTCGGACTTCACGAACCGAACGCGCGAAGTCGATAAGGCGGATCGCTCGCAAACCACGTTCGTTTTCGTCACGCCTAGGCATTGGCCGGGTAAGTCGACCTGGATAAAGAACGCCGAGGCAAGGGACGCTGGAAAGACGTTCGAGCCTACGACTCGAGCGACTTGGAGCAATGGTTGGAACAGTCCATAGCGGCACAGACGTGGCTCGCCAACGAGACGCTGCGGCCGTCGAGCGGCGTGCGATCGCTCGACAAGTGCTGGTCCGATTGGGCCGATATCGCGAAACCACCGCTCTCTGGGTCCCTCTTCGGACCGGCAATTGAGAGGCCAGGCGGACGATGATCTCGAGACTCTCAAACCAGAGTGCCGAGCCAATCTGTATCGCCGCAGACTCTGTCGATGAGGCGCTTGCCTTTCTGACGCAACTTTGCGGGCCATTAGGAGGCCCAGAGTTGGAGAAGTACCGCGACCGCGTCTTGGTCTTCGACGAACCCGGCGTTCTGACAAGGTTGTCACAGGGGAACACGGCTTTCATTGCTGTTGCGACCAGCCGGGAGGTCGAGCGAGAACTTGCCCCACTCGTTCATTCGGTGCCGACTATAGTGGTTTGCCCCCGCAATGCCGCGAACGTGGACCCTCACGTGGTCTTGCAGCCCGTGACCTATGACGCGTTTCGTTCGGCTCTCGAGGAGATGGGCTACGGACGAGATGACATCGCGAAATACGACAACGAATCCGGCCGTTCGTTGACGGTTCTTTGCCGGCGCCTTTCTGCGGTGCCTGCCATCCGTACGCCGTTGTGGGCCGCAGATGCTGAAACGGCAGGGATGCTCACTCCGTTCTTGGTCATCGGCGCCTGGAACTCGACGAACGCGGCCGACCAAATCGTGCTAGCCTTGCTCGCCGAGAAGCCGTACGACGACCTCGAGAAACAATGTCAGCGCCTGACCGGCTTGAACGATCCGCCACTTTGGTCAGTCGGCTCGTACCGAGGAGTAATCTCCAAAATCGATCTCCTTTACGCCATCGCTGGTTCGATAACGACGCGCGAGCTTGAACGCTACTTCGAAGTAGCAAAAATAGTCTTGAGTGAGGACGATCCTAGGCTGGACCTCCCCGACGAGGATCGCTGGGCTGCGGCAATCCATGGCAAATCCCGAGAGTTTTCGAGCTTACTCCGTCAAGAATCGCCGAGACGATGGTGCTCTTGGCCGTTCACGGTAACCGACTGTTCTACGCTCGTCTCGGCTTCGATTGTGAGCTCGCTGTTCGCCAGCTCGTTAGAGGCCTACTATCGCCGCTTGAGACGCGAACGCTTGAGGCCACGATCGTGATCTGCCGACGTATGCTGAGGCCGCGCCCGATGAATTCCTCTCAATCTTAGAGGCGGATCTTAGAGAGGATCAACCCAAGTGTTACGGACTCTTGCGACCCACGCCGACGGGCGTGTTCGGTAGTTGGGCTCCTCGAACTGGGTTGCTATGGGCTCTGGAGGGCCTTGCGTGGAATCCTGACCTACTGCCGAGAGCCGCACTTATCCTAGCCCAACTGTCCGAGATCGAAATCAACGACAATTGGGCCAATAAACCGATTGGTTCGCTTGAGTCAGTATTTCGCGTTTGGATGCCGCAGACGGCGGCCGACCACGACGCCCGCCTGCGTGTCTTGAGACTCCTCGTTGAGCGATTTCCCAAAATCGCCTGGAGGATATGTCTGCAACAATTGGAGATTGATCATCAGCTTGGTGACTACAGCCACAAGCCAGTTTGGCGTAGCGACGGCTACGGATTCGGTGAACCGTTCAAGACCAAAGCGCCGGTCGCTGAGTTCATGTGCGAAATGGCCGACATCGTGCTTGCGTGGAAGAGTGGCTATTCGCAAGAAATGATATGTGACCTTATTCAGCGCATTCATGGGTTGGGCGATTCTTACCAAACGGACTTCTGGAACCTGTTGAAGAAATGGGCCTCCACAGCTTCAGACGCAGACCGGGCGATGGTGCGTGAAAAGATCCGAGTGACGGTCTTGTCGCGTCGAGGCGCCAGGCGCTCGCAGGCTGGCGGACAGCTTTCTGCGGCGGCGAGCGAAGCTTATCAACGTCTCGAGCCGCTAGACATTTTAAACAAACATGGTTGGCTCTTTCGGGAGTCTTGGATTGAAGAGTCCGCCGTCGAACTCCAGGAAGAAGACTTCGATTTTAGAAAACACGAAGAACACGTCACCAAACTTCGGACCGCCGCTCTGCGCGAAATACTCGCGGCCCGCGGGCCCGAAGGAGTCTTTGCTCTGGCGAAGATGGGGAAAGCCGCGGGGGAAATCGGGTGGTTGATGGCCAGAACCGTATCGCCAGCGGCGGACCTCCCCGGCTTGCTGCTGAACGCGTTGCCGCCCGTGTCCGAGCGTTGCGAGGCAAGGATGACTCTCATTAGAGGGGTCCTCCAAGGCGTGCCGGACAGCTCATCCCTATTGAAGAAATGTAAGCCACAGATCACAGCAGCCGACTTTGTGCGCCTCCTGTTGCTGGCTCCTTTCCGTCGCAGCACGTGGCTATTGGTTGACGAACTCGAGGCGAGCGATCGCGTCTCCTATTGGAACGACGTAATTCCAGACTTTATCCGTGATGTGGATGATGAGAATCCGGAAGCCGTAGAGCGCTTGCTCGCGGCTCACCGTCCTCGCGCCGCGTTTGCATGCGCTGACCTGAAGCTTGAGACGCTGGGGCCAGACCTCCTATTTCGACTGCTGTCAGCGATTCTACAGGAGAGCGGAGAACCGTCGAGTCACTACCGACTGAGGCACTACGATGTCGAAAAGGCTTTTCATATTCTGGATAGTAGCTCAGCACTTACGTTGGATCAGAAGGCTAGTCTAGAGTTCTCGTACATTGACGCTCTCGTCTCATTGGGGGGCAATGAGTCATATGGGATACCCAATCTGGAGAAGTACATTGAGGGCAACCCAGGCTTATTTGTGCAAGTGCTAGTGTGGGTCTACAAACGCGGCGACGACGGTGAAGATCCATCGGAATTGAGAGCACCTCTCCATCGCGTAGACGATTTCGCGAGACGGGGTTACACGCTCCTTCACACGCTAGGCCGGATTCCCGGTCACGACGGTCTGGGTGAACTCAAAGCGGAGAATCTCGCGGAATGGATTAAGACCGTTCGAGATTCGGCTCGGGAACTCGGGCGTCTTGATGCTGCGGACGCCAGCATCGGTCGTCTCCTAGCTACCGCGCCGGATGGGGCGGATCGAGCCTGGCCTTGCGAGCCCGTACGTCAGGTCATGGAAGATGTGCGTTCAAAGAAAATGATGAGCGGAGCGCGCAACGGTCTTTACAACTCGCGAGGCGTCGTCGCTCGCGGTGAGCGCGGCGACCAAGAGCGAGAGCTTGTGGCCAAGTATCGTGGATGGGCCGCCGCGCTGCAGTACTCCCACCCGTTCGTTGCGACTGAACTGTTGTTGCGCATGGCGGAGACATACGAGAACGAAGCGAAACGCGAAGACACGGAGGCGGATATCCGCGTTCGGCTCCGATAGGCACGCGTCAGCAACTTCAACGCGCGGCAACTGGGGAGGCCACCGATGGCTGCTGGACTCGCCCTGAGCGAGGCGTTGCCTCTTGGCATCGAACCAGGGAACTCTCCTGATCCGCAGGCACTCGGGCTTCGGCGAGGCGGTTATGTTCGGCCACCGGTCAGCGATTCGGGGCTAGCCGGACCTTGTTCGTGGCAATCCGGGATCGCAACGGATGATCTTCCGCCGGCGGGAGGTCTTCTAGCTCACGCTCTCGACGCCTGAGTGCCTCTCCGGGTTTGTCGAGGCTGTACGCACTAACGCGCGCGCTCGTTCGGCGAAAACTGTTCGGGGCTTCTGGCCGCTCGACATCGCCGGCGAAAGCACGAGCGTCGACCGCAGCTCCCCCGAGGTGGTAGACCGCGACTCCTGCGGCGGTGTCATCCGCTGGCAACAAGGGAACGAGAACACGGAGCGCGCGCATGATGTCTTCTGAGATCCCTTGTAGCGGTTCCGTCTTGGCTTCCCACTCGATCCAATCCCGCACCTTCTGCTCCTCGTTCTCGCAGATGTCTGCCAGCAGACCGGCGCCGTCGACGATCCACCCGTGGAGTGACATGCGGACGCCGGAACCGGGGTTCGTGTCGAACGCGCCCGCCGCCTCTCGACGATGCACGTGCACCCGAACGGCCGCTGCGAGGTCTTCCTCAAGCGCGGCCATCGATCTCGATTGCTGACGAGGGAGAGGACTAGTGCCGCCGTCGCCCAGGAGCAGCCAGTCGGCGGACACGCCGGTTTCCGCGCAGATCTGGCGCAGGTTCGCGAAGCTAGGAAGCTGGTCGCCGCCTACCCACTCGCTAACTCGCGGAGGCTCGACGCCGCAGCGGTGCGCAAACGCAGCGTTGCTCGGACCGTTTTCACGGATTACAGCGCGAAGACGCTCACGCACTTCGTCGCCCCACTTTCCTCCGGAGCGCCTACCAACCGGTTTTGTCCGACGCGCCTTCCTCTTGAGGGCCATTCGCTTTTCCGAAGAGATGGATTCGGAAAATAACGGATTTCGCCGTCGCGGCCGTCCGCCAGTCGCGGCACTTTGGACCCATGGCAAAGAACAAGAAGAAGACGGCGGCTCGGGCCCAGTCAGCGGGTCAGTTCGCGATCCCTGCACCTCCGCCCGGGACCACCGGACGGACGTGGTTGCTCGCGGTGCTCATCATCTGCACGCCAGCGATTCTCCTCGCGCTCGCGACGCTGATCGCGGCTGTACGGTGAGCATCGAAGGTGATCACCTACGCGACCAGATCCGACCGGCCGAACCTGGGGGGGAAACTGGGGGAGTGGTTCCTGCAAATGAGAAAGCGAGCCAACCAAACCGGTTGACTCGCTTGGAGTTGCCCCTCCTGGGATCGAACCAGGACTCTCCTGATCCAGAGTCAGGTGAGCCGCTAGATCACCCGCACTCGCTAAACCCGCACACGTGACACTTCACGCACCCTTCAGCGTATTCCATCTGCGACCCGCTAAACCCGCACACATGACACTTCACACACCCCTCCGCGTACTCCATCTGACTCCCGCAGTCCGGGCACGTCCCGATGAACGCCTCGCTCGACCGATGTAACCCGAACGCCAGCTCCGCTTCCGCCGCCGCATTCCCCTGCGGACGCATCGCCGCCGGAACCTGGTGCGTCATGCTCGTCGTCATCTCGCTCGCGCCCGGCGCCTGAGTCGGCGTCCCTGCCGCCGGCGTCGGCGGCATGAGCTCCTGCTGAACACCCGTCACTCGGTCACGGTGCCACTCCTCGATCGCGATGCCGATCGCGTCGGGAACGGAGAGCACCTTGTTTGGACCGAGGCCCACCGCGCGATCGCTCGAAATGCCGCGCAGCTGGCGGTGGACCTCGGTAATCGGTATGCCGGATCTCAAAGCCAACGAGATCAATCGGCCCATTGCTTCGGTATCAGCCATCGCCGAGCCGCCGGCCTTGCCGAGGTTGATGAACACCTCGAACGGCTGACCCTTCTCGTCCTCGGTGATGTTCACGAACATCACGCCGAGCGGGGTCTCTTTCCTTATGGTAGTGCCGCGGAGCTTGTCCGGACGGCTCCGCTTGGCGCGGCGCTGGAGGTTCTCGGCTTCCACTTCATATAGCTGCCGCTTGAGTCGATCGATGTCGGCGTCGCGCTCGGCGATCGTGCTCTTGAGATCCGCCACGAGCGAGCGGTCCTCTTCCCGGCGCGGCGCCGCGTTTTCGCGCGCTTCCTTGGCCCCGGCGGTCGCGCCCGTGCTCAACACCTGGTTGTCTCGGCTCCCGTCGCGGTAGACCGTGACACCCTTGCATTTCATATCATACGCGAGCTCGTAGATCTTGCGAACGTCTTCGACCGTCGCGGTGTGCGCGAAATTCGTTGTCTTGGAAATGGCCGAGTCGCAGTGCTCCTGGAAGGCAGCCTGCATCTTGATGTGCCACTCGGGGGCGATCGCGTTCGCGGTGACGAAGACGCGCTGCCACTTCTTGGGCACTTCGGCGATGTTCGACCGAGCCGGTCTTGGCGATGCGCTCCATCAGCTCGTCCGTGTACCAGCCCTCGGACTTGGCGATGGCGACGAAATCTTCGTTCACGTCGGGCATCATCACGCCGGCCTGGTTGCGCATGAACGCAACGGCAAAAAGCGGCTCGAGTCCCGAAGAGCAGCCCGCGATGATCGAGATCGTGCCCGTCGGCGCGACAGTGGTGACGTTGCAGTTGCGCAGCAGCTGCATCGGACGGATGCGCTTTCCGTTCTCATCTCGCGCGCACGTTTCGTCCGGCCCCCAGATGCTCTTCGCCCACTCGGCGAACGGTCCGCGGTCGCCGGCGAGACGCTCCGATTCCTTCTTGCCTTCGACGTCGACGAACTCCATGACCTTGCGGCCGAACTCGACGCCCTCGGCCGTGTCGTAGGCGATGCCGAGCCGCACGCACGCGTCGGCGAAGCCCATCACGCCGAGCCCGATGCGGCGGATGCGCTTGGAGAGCGCGTCGATCGCCTCGAGCGGATACTTGTTGACGTCGATGATGTTGTCGAGGAAGTGCGTGGAGAGATGGATGTCGGCCTTGAACGAATCCCAGTCCATCTTTCCGTCGCTGCACGTAATACCCGACGTTGATCGAGCCGAGGTTGCAGACGTCGTAGGCGAGGAGCGGCTGCTCGCCGCAGGGGTTCGTCGCCTCGTAACGCCCAAGACTCGGCACCGGGTTATATCGATTGGCTTCGTCGACGAAGAAGACGCCGGGCTCGCCGGTGCGCCACGCGCCGAGGATCATGCGATCCCAGACGGTGCGCGCGTCTAATTGTCCGACGGGCTTGACCACTGCTTGGGTCCATGACGTCGTAGCTCGTGCCCGCCTTGACGGCTTCCATGAACTTCGTCGTCACGGCGACGCTGATGTTGAAGTTCGTCACCTGCGTGAGGTCTTCCTTGCAGGTGATGAACTCGAGGATGTCCGGGTGGTCGACGCGGAGGATGCCCATGTTCGCGCCGCGCCGCGTGCCGCCCTGCTTCACCGCGTCGGTCGACGCGTCATAGAGCTTCATGAAGGAGACGGGTCCCGACGCCACGCCTGTCGTCGAGCGGACCATCGATCCCTTGGCGCGCAGGCGCGAGAACGAGAAGCCGGTGCCGCCGCCCGACTGATGGATGAGCGCCATGGCGCTCAGCGTGTCGTAGATGCCGTTCTTGCCGTTGGCGAGCGCGTCTTCGACGGGAAGCACGAAGCACGCGCTCAGCTGCCCGAGCGGACGGCCGGCGTTCATGAGCGTCGGCGAGTTGGGCTCGAAGCGACGCTGGGTCATCAACGAGTAGAACTCTTCCGCGACCTTCTGCGACCTGCGGCTCGGTCGACCCATACCGCCGATCCGCCTCGGCCACGACCGTCGCCACGCGCCAGAAGAGATCTTCTGGCTGCTCCACGGGCTTGCCCTTTTCGTTCTTCACCAGGTAGCGCTTTTCGAGAACGGTGCGCGCGTTGGAGGAGAGCGAAACGGGACCCGAGGGCGGGTTGACGGGAGATCGGCATGGTGACGGGACTCCGAGGGACGGGGCTGACGACGATGGGACGGAGGCGAAAGACAATCGATCGGGGAATCGATTGTAACAGACGGAGTTGTCTAGGCTTTACCGCAGGCGGGAACTGCTGCGGGGCGGCATTCTATCTGTGTTCGTGTTTCCACGCCAGTAGTAATGTAAAGACTGGTGGAAGCAGGAGTTACGAAATGAACATCACAAAGGCGCGCGGTGGCGTAATTCGAGGTTGATAAGCGGGGTGAGCCGCGCGCGGAGACCGCTGGACGGCTTGACGGCTTGACGGCTAGACAGCAACCCCGAGCGCTCAACCGAGCCAGGATCAACGAGTTGTCGCTTGGCTGTCCAGCCGTCCAGCCGTCGAGCCGTCCGAGCCAGCGCGCCCCGCGCGCGCCGTCATGCTGTCGCGACACTGCTGTGACGATTTGCCTCCAAACACGTCATGCATCAGACCGGCCTGTACCGCTTCTGGAGCTCGACGTAGGACTGCACCGTCTTTTGTATACGATCGCGGTCGGCGGCGGTCGTTTGACGGACGACCTTGCCGGGCACGCCGAGTACGAGCGAGTTGGGCGGGATGCGCATGCCTTCGATACAGACAGCGCCGGCGCCGACGATCGAGCCGGTGCCGACGTGCACACCGTTCAACAGAATCGCGCCCATCGCGATCAAGCAATCGTCTTCGATCGTCGCGCCGTGAACGATCGCGCGATGACCGATCGCGACGCGCTTGCCGATGCGCGTCGGGACGCCGTCGTCGACATGAATGATGGTTCCGTCCTGCACGTTGCTGTCGTCGCCGATCACGATCGTGTCGGAGTCGCCGCGAATCACGGCGGTGGGCCAAACCGAGACGCGCTTTCCGAGAGTCACGTTGCCGGTGACGATGGCGGCGGGATGGATGAACGCGGTGGGATCGATCACGGTGGAAGCGAACGATAGCGATCCCGCGCGCGCGCGCAATTTCTTGACAAAGCCGAAGCCGCGGATCGTGCCGTGAACTAACCGTCGACTTCGAAACAACCGTTGGCTTTTCTTGGAGAAACAAAAGCCTCACGCGGATCACGCGGATGAACGACAATGGGCGCGGATGAAACGGCTCCGCGTCAATCAGCTGTTCGATCCGTCAGGCTGCGTCGAGGCTTTCGTTGTCGACCGCTACAGGATGGTCAGGTTCGCCAGGTAGTCCTCGAGATCCTTTCGCGCGGCGTCGCGCTTTGTCGTGAGCGCATCGCGATCGGTGTGCAACGACTCGAGCTGCGATTCCTGCTCGTTGAGCTTCGTGAGCAGCCGCTGGTAGTACGGCGTCGTGTTCGACAGGTCCTCATGTTCTCCCTGATCCGACCCTGCTCTGCCGTAATCCCATTTATGTCCTGCGTGCGCGCCGCGATTTGGCGGTCGAGGTCGGTCACGGCGTTCTTGAGCGTGATGGCCTTGGCGATGGCGTCGCGGACCTTGGCCGGGATCGAGCCGTTGCGCTGGTAGATGAGCAACACGCTGACGTCCATCGGCAGCATCGCCAGCGACTCGCTGCGGACCGACTCCTCCTTCACCGCGAGCGTCGCCAGTTTGTGCGCGGGCGCTTCGCCCTTGAAGCGGTAGACCGCGGGCGTGGTCTCGAGCGGCTTGGGCGTGTCGACGAGCGTCCAGCCGGAGCGCACGGGATGCTCGATGATGATCGCCTTGTCCTTGTCGCTCTTGTTCTCGAGCGCGTACGACTTTGTCGATTCGACGTGCGTGTCGACCCAGAGCATACCCTTGATGATCCGCGCGGTCGTCACCTTGGCGTCGCTCGACAACCACTTTGTCGACGCGAGCGTCTCGAGGTCGACGCCGTAGCTGAGCAGGCGGTCCTGGCCCGGCGGAACGTCGTCGATGCGCGCGTCGCCGGCGTAGCCGCCGTCCATCACGGTGAGCGGCCCCTGGAGCAGATGCTTGCCGCTCGTGTTCTTCATGCGGACGCCGTTCAGCGGGTGGCTGCCGAGCACACCTTCGTTGTAGATCGAAAGCCGCTCGACCTGGACGCTGTCGTTCACGATGGGCAGCATGGCGGACTTGTGGCGCGCGAGCGTGACGTTGCCGACGGCGTACTGAAAGAGCTCGCCCATGGCGCCCGACGTGCCGAGCGCTTGGACCGATGCCATCGCGTCGAGATCTCTCTCCTCGTCCTTGCCCGTGACGACGACCTCGCTCAGTTGCGCGGCCAATGGGCGACCGTTGGCGTCGTAGCCGATCCGGCGGCCGCCTTGGCCGGCGCCTTGTAGATGGCCGAGCCTGCGCGCTCTTGGCGGCGTTCGCCGGCGCGGGTGAAGCCGCGGGCGCGAAGGCGATCGAGTCCGCCATCGACATCGCGGCGTCGTAGCGCTGCGGCGTGAGGCCCGCCCACAACTCGGGGCGCACGACCGGACGCGTCGCGTAGAGCGGCCGATAGAGATCCATCGTGAACGACACGGGCCGTCCGCTCACCAGCGAGAGCGAGACGTTGTTCCAGTCGCTCTCCGTCTGATTGTCGACCATCGCCCAGCCCTGGAGAAACGCCGAGCTCTTGTCGCCGAGCAGCAGGCGGTAGCTCGTCTTCCACACGGGCGTCTCGACCACGTAGCCGATGCGCACGTGGCGGTCGCCTGTGCCGGCGAAGTTGATCGTCACCGGCTTCTTGTCCTGGTCGCGCGCCTGGACGAGCGCCGTGAGCGCCTTTGTGAGCTCGTCCTGGAGTTGGGGATCGTCGAGCGTGAGGCTGGCGATCGACGGCAGCTCGATGGACCGAATCGAGGCGCCGGTCAGGAGGTTGAGGACGGGGACTTCCACGGGCTCCTCGCCGCGCTCCGGCGCTTTCTGCCGGCGCTCGACGCCGAGGATCGTGCCGGTCAGGTGTTCGGCCTGAACCGCGATCGTGACGCGCGCGCCGCGGAGCTGGTTGAGGAGGTCCGCCAGGCTCGGGTTGCGGGTGATGTCGACCTGGAAGCTCTTGAGGGTCTTGTCGATGGGATCGAGCGACGGGTACGTGATCGCGCCGACGTGGCCGCCGTCCTGATCCTGCAAGACGAGCGACTTGAGGATGTCGTTGATCTGGCTCGTCTTGAACCGCAGCTCGGTGGACGCGTTGCCGCGGACGCTGCCGGCGTGCTCGAAATACCCGACGCCCGACGAGAAGAGCATGACCTTCGTGACGGGAACGCTCTGCGCTCCCGAAATACCGAACGCGGTCAACCACCCCGCGATTGCCGTTCGCAATTGCGCGCGCATCTGGGCCTCTCTCCAGTAGATACTATTGCAACTTCACATATGGCCGGTTTGGCCACATCTCACTGGGAGACGCGCGGGGGAGAACTACTTGCACAGCGGCGACTGAAACAAAGTGTGTGCCGCGCGGTCGTGGCCGGCATCGAGCAGTGCCGATAACGATGCCGCAAATGTCTTGCCGCGCGGATGGCCTCCGTCAGCGAATTTTTCTTCACGCGGATGGTCTGACATCAACAATTGGATCACGGAAACAAACGGGCAGAAACTGAAACAAACGGATTAAAACCTCTGGGACTGCCATCCGCGGCATGGTTCGCGTCACATCCGCGATCAATCCGTGTGCAGTTCCAAGCTTTCCAGTCACCGTCTGTGTCCGTGCAATCCGTTTGTTCCGTGTCCCGATCGTGATGGGTCCAGATCCAGCACACGGAGCCTTCCACGCCACACCGGAATCACTTCCGATAAACGATTTTCCAGATGCGCCCGCCCTTGTCGTCCGTGAGATACAGAGCGCCGTCCGGACCTTGGGCGAGGCCGACAGCGCGATGGGCGGCGCCGGTCGGCGAGAGCGTGCCGCCGGCGAAACCGGTGGCGAACGGGGCGTAGGTCGTGGCCTGGCCGTTCTTGAAGTGCAGGAAGATCACCTGGTATCCGTCCTCGGGCATCGGACGGCGGAAGGACGAGCCATGGAAGGCAATGAAGGCGCCGCCTTTATAGTCCGCGGGGAACATCGGCGCCCGTATAGAACAGGATCGACATCGGCGACCAGTGCGCGGGGAACGTCACCAGCGGCTGGATCATGTGGTCGCAGCGTTCCGTGCTGCGGCCGTCGCCGCCGTACTCGGGCGCGAGCTTGCGTTCGTCCTTTAGATAATCGTAGTAGCAGTACGGCCAGCCGAAGTCGGCGCGCGACGAGGCGACGCGGACCATCTCTTCGCCGGCCGCTTCCGCCGCCTCCGCCTCGGAGAAGAACGCCGGCCATCCTTCGTGCAACCCATCTCGGCCGTGCGACACGGCGATGACCGCCGAGTCGGCGGGATTGACGGCGAGGGCGACGGCGTTGTGGAGGCCCGTCGCGATGCGGGTGCCGTTGGCGAGCGTCTGGTGCGGCGGGTCGAGCTTGAATTTCCAGATGCCGCCGCTCGTCTCGAGCTCGGGACACGGATTCGCGCCCGCCGCCGCCGCCGGATCCTTGCTCGACGCGCAGCCGTTCGAGGCGGCGCCGATGTTGACGAGCAGATTGCCCTTGAAGTCGATCGCCAGGCTGTGCGACGGGATCGGCCGCTCGGCGAGGCCGGCGATCATCGTGTCCACGCGCCCGCGCGTGCCGAGCTTCGCGGTCAGGTGGAAGCGGAGGACCTGGTCGCCGGTCGACGCGATGAGCGTCGAGTCGCTCTGCAGCGCGACGCCGTGGACTCCCGTCTCGCCGAAGCGCGCGCTCAGGTCGGCGTGGCCGTCCTTGTTCGTGTCGCGCAACGCGAGCACGCCGCCGGGCACGCGCCGCTGGTCGACGATGCCGACGAAGACGTCGCCGTTCGAGCGCACGACGATGTGCCGCGCGGGGCCCACGGTGTCGGCGAAGACGAGCGCGCAGAAGCCGGCAGGGAGCGTGATGCTCGCGTCGCAGGCGGCGTCGGCGGACGGCTTGGCGTGGGAGGCGCAGGCGGCGATAGAGAAGAGGCTGGACAGCTGGACGGCTGGACGGCTGGACAGCCAACGAACGGCGCGCCTGGAGTGGACGCCGCGCGCATGTCGCGCCATCGGTTCCCGTCCAGCCGTCCAGCCGTCCAGCCGTCCAGCCGCCGTTCAGAAATACACCCCCGTCACGACGTACACCTGCACCGCGCTCTGTCCGAACAATGCACGGTTGTAGGTCGGCGCGACGACACCTAAACGGAATCGATACGCCGAATCCCACGAGAGCACGCCGAGGTTGACGTTGAGCTCCGCACCGGCCGAGGCGATCTCGATGCGCCGGGTGAGGAGCGGGTCGAACGTATTGCAGACCTCGCGCCCGGGGGCAACGTTCGGGCACCACGCGGAGCCGACGTCGGTGAAGAGCGTGAGCGACGTGCGGTCGAGAAAGAACGGCAGAATTCCCGGGGCGTCGCCCACCATCCGCAGCGGCGCGCGATACTCGGCCGAGCCCGTGAAGGCGCGCGTGCCGAAGAGCGTGCCCGACGGGAAGCCGCGCACGGGAAAAGTCGAGCGACCCTCGCCGACGCGTGTAGCCGGGCACGATCTGGATGGTCCCGCCGCTGATGCCGCCGACGTCGTAGTAGCCGGTCGGCGTTCACGTCGGCCCAACCGGCGGCGCCGCGCAAGGCGATGACGTGGTGCGAGAAGCCCGGGAGGTCGAGCGACTTGTAGAGCGAGAGAATTCCGACCGTGCTGAGACTGCCACCGCCCTGCCCCGCCGGTCCGCTGCGCAGACGGTCGCGCACGGTCGTGTTGAACTGAATGCCGTCCTCGGGCGAGATGCTGAAGGCCGGACGCTGGTAGTTCGCGTAGCCGAGCGCGGCGGTGAGCGTGGGGAAGCTCGGGCTTCCCAACTCACCCGCTGTGTCGAGCTCGGCCAGCGGGACGGGGGCGTTTGTGGAATGCGAACGAGCCTCGACGCCGAACCCGCCGGAGACCGACAGCAGCCGATCGAACGCGCTGGCGCAGCCATGTCGCGAGGAATTCGGCTTCGCGCGTGCGGCGGAACACTTCGCCGATGATCGGGCGGCCCGGATCGCGCGAGAAGACGCCGCCGAGCGACTGCCAGTCCTGGAAGGCGTCGACCGAGAGGATCGGGAGACCGAGCCCGGCGTACTGGTATGCGAAGTCTCCAACGATGCCCGTGTTGTTTGTCGGGAATTGGAGCGTCGCCTGCATCGAGTGACGGCCGATGACGTCGTTGCCGGTCGTGGTGAGCCCGAACCGGTAGCCGCCGTCGATCCCGGGATTGACGACCGGCAGCCAGTAGCGCGGGTAGAACGTGCGCCACGCGTGATACGGGCCGACGCGCCCCGTGTCGTCGGTGATGAGCGGCGCGACGCCGGCGTGCGGGATTGTGTCGCGATAGTCGGGGACGGGAGTTCCCGAGGACGGTTCGTAGCTGCCGACGCCGAGGTGGTAGCCGTCGATCCGGAAGTCGATGGCGTCGCGACGTTCCGGTTCCCCGGCGACGGCACCGGCGTCGAAGACGCCTGTGGTGACGTCGCTCAAGCGGCGCGTGGACGCCTCGTCGAACGTGCGCGCGTCGGCGAAGCGCTCGACGTAGATCTGCGTCGCGCCGTCGCGATCGGAGTTGTACATGATGCCGGCGTCGCCCGGCAGCCAGCTCGGCGTTCGACTCGATCGAGCGTCCGCTGGAGACGATGTGCACGATGCGGCCGAGCGTGTCGATGACGACGATCTGCGAGACGTTGCCGCGGAGCCAGTGCGACGCGACGATGCGGTCGCCGGAGTGCGACCATTCGGGCTCGGTCCACCATTCGTCGAAGCTGCCGCCGGTGAGCGGCGTGATCGTCTTGCCGTCTGGCGAGACGCGGACGAGATGCGTGGCGCCGGGGAGTATCTGTTCGGCGACGATGGCGCCGTCGGCGCGAACGTCGGGGTGCGTCAGCCGCTTGCCGAACGTGAGCCGTTGCTCTTTGCTGCCGCGCTGCACGAAGAGGTCGGACCGCTCCTGATACGGATTCACGAACTCGAGCTGCGAGTAGAGCAGACCGCCGTTGGCGAGCGGAAGATTCGGAGAGCTGCTGTTGCGCCGGCCGATTCGGTGGCGCGCCCCCGACGTGTCGACGCGATAGGCGCCGAAGGTCTGGCGACCTGGCCCGCCGCTATAGAGAATGGCCGTGTCGCCGAGCCAGCGGGGATCGAACGCGTAGGGACCGTCGCGCGTGAGCTGCCGCCACGCCTGCGAGCGGACGGGCGCCGGGCTCGCGGATCGTGCGCGCGATCGAGTCGCGGAACTCGCCCCACGCTTTTGTGAACGAGACGCCGAATCCGCTGCGCGCCGGAGGGTTGAGCAGATATGGAATGAGATATTTGGACTCGGCCTCGACGAACTTTCTGATGCTCGTGTCGCCGCGCGTCTTCGCGAGATAGTCCATGAAGAGCGAGCCGTACGCGTACGCCGCTTCGCCGAATGGGTAGCGTCCCTGCCCCAGGCTCCACGCGCCGATGCCCGGAAAGGCGCCGTCGATGGTCGACGAGCGCGCGATCATGCGATGCTCGGACCCTTGGACGCGCCCCGCGCCGGCCAGGTTCGACTCCTCGTAGACCGCCATCCCCTCGAGGAGCCACGAGGGCGCGTAGAGATTCGGAAAGCGCCGGCGCCGCGCGGCCGAAGATGTGCTGGCTCAGCGCCCAGATGCCGCGCACGCGATCGAGCTGGAAGATGTGCGTGAGCTCGTGCGTGATCACCATCTGCGTCCAATCGTTCGTGTAGCGAAGCGCGCTTTCGTCCACGGGCGGATTGGCGTAGACGATGATGCGGTTCGTCGGGAACGGCGTCGCGGATCCGTTCGAGAAGTCGACGTCGTCGGTGAGCGTGACGTCGATCATGCCGCGCGGCGGGTGCATCTCGCGCGAGAGCTGGTCGTACGCGCGCTCCGCGTCGGCGGCGAGGCGGCGGGCCAGCGGCTCGAGCGGCGGGTTGAAGTTGACGCGGAAGTGGCGCGTGGTGAGGGTGCGCCAGGTGAGGTAGGGAGCTTGGGCGCGCGCGGCGCTGGCAATGAGGGCGAGGCGAGGGCAAGGGCGGACGCGCGCAGCTTGACGGCTTGACGGCTTGACGGCTTGACGGCCGGCTTGCTGTCCACCTGTCCAGCCGTCCACCGTCGCGTCCCCTCACTGCGCGATCGACCTGAAGTACGCCTCGATCCCGTCCGCCACGCCGCGAGCGTAGCGCTCCTGGAATTCCGGCGTCTTGAGCGCGTTCTCCTGTTCAGGAATCATCAAGAACGCTCCCTCGCAGATGAGCGCCGGCATCCAAGTCGTGCGGCCGATGGCGATGTTCTGATAGTGGACGCCGAGGTCGCGGAGGCCCATCTCGCCTTCCATGCCGGACTGCACGAGGCGGGCGAGGGGTTCGGTCTGGGGATGGAAGAAGAGCGTGCTCGTGCCGACGTTCGGAAAGGGATCGACGCCGTCGCCGAACGCGTTGAGATGAATCGAGACGAGCGCCGCCGAGTTCGCGCGGCGCGCGATCACCGAGCGAAGGTGCAGATCCACGGGATCCATCGTCGTCCGCGTCATCACGACGTGCGCGCCGCGCGACTCGAGGATGTCGCGCAGCTTGAACGCCACGGGCAGCACGCCGGCCGCTTCGGTCAACCCGGTGGGCCCGATCGCGCCGCCGGGCGGATGCCCGGGGTCGACGGTGATCGTGAGACCCTCCAACGGACGCGCGGCCGAAATGCGGGGCGGACGTCGGAGGCGCAAGACGAATCCGCGCGCGTCGAACAGCACCAGATAGCCGATACGGCGGACGCGAGAGCTCGATGTCGAGACGAATGCGATCCGACCCGACCGGAACCCAGTTGATGACGCGGATGAACGGCTCGTTCTGGAGATACTTTATCGTCTCCGGCGAGGCCTGCGTCCCGTAGAGCGTGAGCGCGACGTGGCGCGTGTCCTGTTCGACGAGGAACGGCGGCGGCGACGAGATCGGCAGCACGAGATCCACCCACTCGGCGGCGCCCGTGACGGACATCGGGCCGATCGTGCGATGCGGAGCCGGATAGCCGGGCGCGAGCTGCTTCACGCTCGTCGAGTCTACCCAGACCTCGAGCTGCGAGTCGAGTCGCACGCGCACGTTGTCGCCGATGCGGCCCGTCTCGAGCACGATCGTGCCGGGCACGAACATCCATTTGTACGTGCCGCCCGGCGTCGATCGGCCGATGACGGCGGCGTCCGTGTCGCGCTGAGCGATCGTGTCGCCGAGCATGACGAAGTGCGGAGGCTTCGGCTCGTAGATCTTCGCGCAGATCCATGCGGATCGTCTCGTTGCCGCGCGAGACGACGAGCTGTCCGCCGTTCCGCAGGTCGACGGCGCGCACGTCGGTGGCGTAGAGGTTTCCGCCGAGGTAGACGAGCGGCTGATTCATTCCGTTGGTGACGACGGCGGCGTCGGCGTCGAGCGAGGCGCGCACGCTCACGCGAACCAGCTCCTCGTCGCGCAGCGCGCGATACCCGCCGCGCGGCGACACGCTCGACGAGTCGATCGCGAGGCGGCCGGACGACAGGTCGGGACGCGGCGGCGGAACGCGGACGCGAATGACGCGTGCGCACGCTATCGGTCGCGTGCGCGCGAACAGCTCGTAGCGCGGCGCGGTCGGCGGGGGCACCGGGAGGTACGCCAGGAACGCCCCGTTCGGGGCGACCGGGACGGGCGTCCCATTTATTGTCAGGTCGGCGTGCCCGTTGCCGACCGAGCCGAAAATGAAATTGGAGTCGCGGACGCTGATGGCTTCGTTGGCGGACGGGAACTCCACCTTCACGGCGATCGGACCTTCCACCAGCGGGATCGGTGGGAGGGGCGCGGGGTGCGGCGAAACGTCCCGCGGGGGCACGGCCGCGGCTGGCGCGACCGACGCGGGCGGATTGGCCGTCGTCGGCGCGGCTGGTTTGGCCGGCGCCGGGGCCGGCGGCTGAGTCCGCGGAGGCGAACTGCACGCCGCGGCGAGGCTCAGAATCGACGCGAACGAGATGAGGCGTACAGGTCGCATGCGGAGGGAAAGGTATTCCGACCGGACGGGCGGACGGTAGGACGCTTCGCACCAGCTTCAGGACGTCGTGCAACGTGCGGCGGTGCAATTGATTGACCACCCCCTGCCGGTCGGTCTATATTCGCCGGCCATGTATACCCGCCCGCTCACCTCGCCGGTCAGTCGGCGACGGCGGCGATGAGGGCGCGGGCTCAGTCTCGCCCGTCTGCCTCGTTGCCCGCCATCGTCCATCCTCCCGGCCCCGCCCCTTTCGATATCTCCACCCGTCCCTACCCCGGTCCCCTTCCCTGTGACGCCGAACTCCGACGCGATTGGTGCTGGAATCGTCGTGCATGTGTTCGGCAAAACAGATGTGGGGCGGACTCGTGAGCACAACGAGGACGCGTATCTCATCGTCGACCTGACGACGAACGATTCGTCGTTGCCGGCGGCGACGCGAACGCAGGGCGCCGGTCCGAAGGGCTCGCTCTTCATGGTCGCCGACGGCATGGGCGGAGCGGCGGCGGGCGAGATCGCCAGCGCGATGGCGGTCGAAGCGATCCTGGCCGAGATCCGCGCGAACTGGGTCACCTCGCCGGCGTCGGACGCGGAAGCGTTCGTGCTGGCGATCAAGACGGCGACGAAGAACGCCAACACGCAGATCTACTCGTACGCGGCGCAGCACCCGGAGTACCGCGGGATGGGGACGACGGCGACGATCGCCGGTCTGCTGGGCGACACGCTGTACCTCGCGCAGGTGGGCGACTCGCGCGCGTACGTCGTGCGACGAGGAATCGCGCGACAGATCACGAAGGATCAGTCGCTGATGCAGAAGCTCGTCGAGGCGGGCGAGCTCACCGAAGAGGAAGCCGAGCACAGCGAGCGGCGCAACATCATCCTCCAGGCGCTCGGACCCGAGCAGAACATTCGCGTCGATCTCACGCATCAGGCGGTGCGGCGCGGCGACACGCTCGTGATATGCAGCGACGGACTCTCGAGCCAGGTCGGCAAGGACGCCATCGCCGAGGTGGTGACGGAGCAGGACGACATCGAGGTCGCATGCCAGAAGCTGATCGACATGGCGAACGCGAAGGGCGGGCCCGGACAACATCACGGTGATCATCGCGCGCTTCGAGGGTTCGGGGCTCTTTCCGCCCGCCGACACGGACGAAGTCGGACACCAGGTGTTTCCGCTGCCGACGAACCTCACTCCGACGGATCCGATCGACGCGTTCGACATCGATCCGCGCGTTTTTCCGACGGAAGAGATGGAAGCGATGGGCGGGATCCCGGGCAGCGTGACCGACGAAGCCGGGGACGAGCGCGTGCAGCCTCGCCCGCCGCAATTGTCTCCGGCCGAGATGCTGAAGAAGTACACGCCGGCGAGGCCACAGACGCCCGAGGCTGCCGCCGCCGGTTGTGTCAGACGCGCGGCGCAGTACTGGGCGGACGATTTCGATCGGGTTGCTCGGGCTGCTGATCGTCGGGGCGCTGTGGTTTATCTACCACTGGCTGACGGCCGTCACGAGCGGGCGGGCGACTCCGTAATAGCGCGACCGGACCCAAATGACAGTTCACGCCGGCGTGAACTTGCCGAGTATGCGCGGCCCGCGCGCGCCGGTCGCCGCGGCACGTTCGCCTGCGCGGCGCTCCAGGTGGAGATGTGCCAGGAGCGCGAAGGCGACGGCCTCTTTGGCTTCGCCGTCGAAGTAGCGGTCGGCGAAGGGGCGCACTGAGAGCGGCGCGAGAGCGTGCGCGATCATGCGGAGGAGCGTCGGGTTCTTGGCGCCGCCGCCGGAGACGAGGACCTCGGTGATCGGCTCGGGCAGAAAGCGACGATAGGAATCCGCGATGCTGCGGGCGGTGAGGGCGGTCGCCGTGGCGACGATGTCCTCGGCGGTCGCGCCCGGCTTGGCCTTGCGACAATCCGCGATGAGCGACTCGGCGTAGGCGCGGTCGAACAGCTCGCGGCCCGTCGACTTGGGCGGCTCGGTCGAGAAATAGGGATGCGCGAGCAGACGATCGACGACGGAGTCGACCGGAGCGCCGGCGGCGGCGAGCGCGCCGTCGGTGTCGAAGGTCATCGACGGATTGAGCAATCTCGTAACGGCGTCGATGACGGTGACACCGGGGCCGGTGTCGAACGCGCGCACGCCGCGGACGTCGCCGCCGGGAGGGACGACGGTCACGTTGCCGATGCCGCCGATGTTCTGGAGCGCGCGCCATTCGTCGCCCGCGAAGAGAATCGCGTCGGCGATGGGGACGAGCGGAGCGCCCTGCCCTCCCGCGGCGACGTCGCGGACGCGGAAGTCGCTGACGACGGCGATGCCCGTGCGCTCGGCGATCACGGCGGATTCGCCGAGTTGCCAGGTCGAGTGCGGCGGGTCGTGCCAGAGCGTCTGTCCGTGCGATCCGATCGCGCGCACGTCGCCGCGCGGGATGCCGGCGTCGGCGAGCGCGCCGATCGCCGCCTCGGCCAACCAGTCGCCGAGGTCGAACGCGAGGTTGCAGTAGTCGCGCGCCGAGCCGCGTTCGAGAGCGACTTCGAGTCGCGCGCGCTGCGCCGCGGTGTACGGCGACGAACGAAACGCGAGCAGTTGCGGCTCGATGCGGTCGTCGTTCGCGTCGTCGGGAAGAAAGCGGACGACGGCGGCCGAGATGCCGTCGAGCGAGGTGCCCGACATCAACCCGACGTAGACGCTCACAGCGGGATGTCGGGAACCGGCGGCGGCGGACGCTCGACGACGCGGCGGATCACGCCGCCCGCGCGTTGGAGCGCCCAGTCGGCGTCGACGCGGGAAGCGTTCAGGAAGTGCATGACGATCGCCGTCTTCACGACGCCGCCCGCGTCGTCGAGGAGCTTGCGCGCGTCTTCGCGGCTTATGTCGCAGACTTCCATGAGGATTCTCTCGCTGCGGTCCTTCAGCTTGTTGTTTGTCGCGCGGAGATCGACCATGAGGTTGCCGTAGGTCTTCCCCAGGCGGATCATGGCGCCGGTCGTGATCGTGTTGAGCACGAGCTTGGTCGCGGTGCCGGCCTTCATGCGGGTGGAGCCGGTGACGACTTCGGGGCCGGTGAGGGCGAGGATCAGGATGTCGACGGCGTCGAGTGTCTCTTGGGGAGGAGGGGAGCAGGCGACGAGGGCCGTCGCCGCGCTCACGACGCGGGCATGCTCGAGCGCACGTCGCACGTACGGCGTGGTCCCGGAGGCGGCGATTCCGATGACGAAATCGCCGGCGCGGACGCCGCGCGCGTTAAGATCTTCGACGGCGCTCTCGATCCGGTCCTCGGCGCCTTCCTGCGAGCGGGTGAGCGCGGGCGGCCCGCCGGCGATGATCCCCTGCACCATCTCGGGGTCGGTGCCGTAGGTCGGCGGACACTCGGAGGCGTCGAGCACACCGAGTCGTCCGGACGTGCCGGCGCCGACGTAGAAGAGGCGGCCGCCGCGGCGAAACGTCGCTTCGGCGGTCTCGATGGCGCGGGCGATGGCTTCGCGCTGCGTGCCGACGATCTGCGGGAACGGTCCGATCTTCGGCGTTTATAAGGTCGACGATTTCGAGCGGCGTTGCGAGATCGATCGCGGCCGTGCGGGCGTTCCTGCGCTCGGTGAGCCGAGGGTCGATGAACGTCATGTCGCGGTCAACTTATGCGGAGTCGTGCGCGACCCGCAACAATGAGAGGAGCGTCATGCGCTACGGCATTGCGGTCACGACACTGTTCGCCTGCGTCACGCTCGGGGCGACGACGCAGCGCCGCGCAGTTCCCGCGCGGCGGTCGCGGAGGCGGCCTCGGTTCGGACCCGGACTACTGGGTCGGACTGGACTACGGCTATCAAGGCGGCATGACGGTGTTCGACGCGAGCGGATCGGAGTGGGCGATCGGCTACACGTCGCAGCTCCGCGCGACGATCGCGAAGACGATCGCCCGCGAGGTCTCGGTCGGTTTCGCGGTCGGCTTCTCGACGCCGACCCTGAACTACTACCCCGGCGCCCTCGGCAGCACGTTCTCGTGTCCCGTCCAATGCACGGCCAAGGCCGACGTCACGCAGTGGCTCGCGTTCCTGCACAGCGGGAGCGGCCTCGGTTTCCATCCGGTGTACAGCATCGAGGCGGGGATCACCCAGTTCGGAAACTTTCGAGAAGAGTCCACCGGTGACGCCCTGCCGCCGACCAGCTCGTCGAACGACTTCACTTTCGGTCTTGGTGGCGGCGCCGGGTACGGCTTCACGCGCACGATCGACGGGTTCATCGCCGAGAACTTCGACCTCGTGCTGCACTCGCAGGGGAACAACGTCGGCGACGGCAACGCGCCGCGCTTCTTCACGTTCCGGGTGGGAGTGCGAGCGGGTTTCTAGGCAGGGCGAGTTAGAACTACCACAACTACAACTGCAACATCAACTACAAGATCAACTACAACGGCAACAACACTGCATCAACGCAGAGGACGCAGAGACGCAGAGGATCGCAGGGGTCACGCTGCGCAACGAGCCGGATTTTTTGTGGGACTGCCGCTCGGGACGCTACGTGAAGCCTCCCGAGCGGCCGTTCCCAAAGAATCCCGGCTCGTTGCGGTATGAGCCCTCTGCGCCTCTGCGTCCTCTGCGTCTCTGCGTCGAGTAGTTGTAGTTGTAGGCACTCGAGAGACATGAAAACGGGGCGCCCCGCAGAAGGAGCGCCCCGTTTGAACATCTCTAAATGTCGAAAGGCTAGGCCTTGACCGTCGCGGACGAGTTGAGCTTGACGACGATCGAGCCGCCGGACGGGACGCAGCCCTGGTAGTTGGCGGTCGCGGCGGCGATGCCGGCTCCGGCGGCGGCGCCCGCGGCTCCACCGATCACGGCGCCCTTGGTGCTCTTGCCGATGAGCTTTCCGGCGATCGCGCCGGCGACAGCGCCGACACCGACCTTCTGCACGTCCTTGGCCCTCGACTCGTCGCGGACGCGGTCGATCGACGCGGACTGTCACCGATGCGTCGAGCGGGTAGGTCTTGCCGCCGAACGTCACCGAGTTCACGGCGAACTGGATCACGATCGGGTCGTTCGAGTTCTCGCTGCGCTTGAGCTGCGTGACGGTCATGTTCACCGTCGCGCCCGAGGGGATCGTCGCGCCGTTCGTGCCGGACACCGCGCCGTCGAGCGTAGCGGTCACGTGATCGCCGACCGCGTTTGTGTTCGTGCAGATCTTGTCGCTCGAGTGCAGGTTGAGCGTCGTGCCGGCGGCGATCGTGCCGACCGCACCGCCGGCGTTCGCGCCTTCACTGCCCGCCGGGTTTCTCGTCACCGTGTTGCCGCTCGGCGTCGTGGCGGCTGCCCGCGGCGCCCGGCTTCGGCGTGGACGGCCTCGCGTCGTGCGCGCGCGGCTCCGGACGCTTGCGCGTTTCGGGCGCGGCGGCAGGCGCGGGAACATCCTTGAGCTCGGGCTTCGCCGCGCTGTCGCGGTTGGCCATCGCGAGGTCGCGGTTCAACGAGCTGTCGGCGCCGAGTGCGGTGCTGTCGGGGCCCTTCTTCGCGTCTTTGCTGCACGCCGCGAAGAGCGCGGCGGCGAGCACGATCGAGACGCCAAGGCGGCGCGTATCTTTAGCCATGATGGGTGGGGTCATGGGAAATCCTCCTGGGATAGGCTGAAAAGTGGCAAAGTCAGTGCCGTCGCTGCGCTCGCTTCGGCGACTTCTTCCTTACTATGGACCGTACCGCGCTACCGTGGTCACGGGCGTTGTGCTCGTCGTCACATCGGCGGCCTTCGCGAGCACGGGGCCGTGGTTCCTGCGCCGAGCGCTCGACGGTATCCGGGCCGGTGCCCCCTTGCGTTCCATCTGGCTCCTCGGCGCAGCCATGATCGGCGTGTCGCTCGTGGGAGGTGTTGGACGCTTCTGGATGCGGGAGCTGCTCAACGGCATGAGCCGTTGGATCGAATACGACCTACGCAACGATCTGTTCAGAAATTTAGAACGGCTCGACGCCACATACTACTCCCGCGTGCGAACGGGCGACCTCATGGCGCGGTTGACAAACGATTTGAGCGCCGTTCGGATGGCCGCCGGCCCGGCGGTGATGTACCTCACCAACACGATCGCCGGCGGCGCGTTCGCACTGGCGTTCATGGTGTACATCTCGCCAGGATTGACGGCAGCCGCCGCGCTCCCGATGGCGCTCCTCCCGCTGCTGGGCATTCTCATCGGACGACGAATCCACGCGCGCTTCGAAGCGGTGCAGGCACATTTTTCCGATCTGACCACGCTCGCGCAGGAGAATCTTGCCGGGGTGCGCATCGTGCGCGCGTTCCGGCAGGAGCGGGCCGAGGTCGCGCGGTTCGCGGAGCTGAACGAGGGATACCTCGTGAAGAACATGGCGCTCGCGCGCCTGTACGGCGTCATGCAGCCCGGCTTCGCGATCCTCGCGGGACTCGGCATGGTGAGCGTCGTCGGCTTCGGGGGCGTGCTCGTGCTGCGCGGGACGATCACCGTCGGAAGCTTCGTGGCGTTCGGTCTCTACCTCGGCATGCTCACCTGGCCGCTCATCGCGCTGGGGTGGGTCATCAACCTCTTCCAGCGCGGCGCCGCGTCGATGACGCGATTGCTCGACGTGCTGGATGCCAAACCCGCGCTCGCGGAGCCCGAGCGTCCGCGCACGCTGCCGCCGACACGAGGCGGCCGGAGCATCGAGTTCCTCAACGTCGGGTTTCACTACCCGACGCCAACGAACGGAGACCCTCGCTGGGTACTTCGCAACGTGAACTTCACCGTACCGGCGGGTGCGACGATCGGCGTCGTCGGCGCGACGGCGAGCGGCAAGAGCGCGTTGATGGACCTCGTGCCGCGTCTCTTCGATCCGCAGGAGGGTGAGATTCGGATCGACGGCGTGCCGATTCGAGAGCTCGACATCGCATCCCTGCGTCGCGAAATAGGCTACGTCCCACAGGAAAGCTTTCTCTTCTCCGATACCGTCGGGAGCAACCTGACCTACGCCGACACGACGGAGGCTGATGGGCGCTGGGCGGCCGACGTGGCGCAACTCGCCGACACGATCGAGAACTTCCCGGGCGGCTACGACACGGTGCTCGGCGAGCGCGGGATCAACCTGTCGGGGGGTCAGAAGCAGCGCGCCGCGCTGGCGCGCGCCTTGGCCCGCAAGCCGGCGATCGTGCTGCTCGACGATGCGCTGTCGGCGGTGGACACGCATACGGAAGCCGAGATCCTGCGGTCCCTTCGCGAGGCGCTCAGCGGCCGCACGGCGCTCATCGCGTCCCACCGGGTGAGCGCGATCCGTGACGCGACGTGGATCATCGTGCTGGATGAAGGCCAGGTGGTCGAGCAAGGCAAACACGCCGACCTCCTTGCCGCCGGCGGGCGCTACTGGTCGCTGTTGAGCCGCCAGCAACTCGAGGAGTCGATCGAAGAGGAGCCCGCCGGGAGTGGGGGGACCGGGGGCGACGGCGGTGGGCGGGGACCCGAGGACGGGGGGCGGGTTACAGAGTTGGCAGCCGCGATTCCGCGAGGTACAATCAACGCATGAGCCGGGTTGAAACCGCAGCAGACATCCGATCGCCAATGACCGCATCGACGAGCGCCGAGGCGCGACTCGCCGCGCTTCAATCGCACTTCGAGGAGGCGATGCTCCAGATCGCCGAGCTTCGAACGCGCGACAAGCTCAAGACGCAGTTCCTCGCCAACATCTCGCACGACTTGCGGACGCCGCTCACGGCGGTGATCACGCACGCCGAGATCCTTCGCGACGGGATTCTGGGCGACCTGTCGCCGCGGCAGCTCGAGAGCGTGAACGGCATCATCCATGGTGGACGGCAGCTCCTCGACCAGGTGGGGGAGATCCTCACCTACGCGCGCGGCGCGGCGGACCAGCTCACGATCGTCGCGACGCGCTTCGCGGTCCGCGAGGTGCTCGAGCAGGCGAGCGCGCTGAACGAGTCGCTGCTCAAGAAGAAGCGGCTGACGCTCTTCGTCGAGGCCGACGCGGGGGTCCCCACGGTGACCGCCGACCGCGAGAAGATCGCGCACGTCGTCGGCAACCTGCTGGGCAACGCGATCGAGTTCACGCCGGCTGGCGGCCGCGTGTGGCTCAAGGCGTGTGTGGCGACCGCGGAGCCGGTGCAATCGATCATTGTCGAGGTGGGCGACACCGGCGTCGGCATCGCCCCCGAACACCACGACCTCATCTTCCGCGAGTTCGCCCAAGTCGACGCGACACCGTCGCGGCCGCACCACGGAACGGGGCTCGGGCTCACGATCGCGCGCAAGCTCGTCGAGATGCACGGCGGGCGCATCTGGGTCGAAAGCCGGCTCGGCGCGGGGAGCCGATTCTTCTTCACCGTTCCCGTCGCGCCCGCCCGAGCAGACTGAGCTCCGGGTGGCGTAGCGCCTTGGTACCGCCCAGTCGGCCATTACGACTCGGGAACTACAATTTCGCGGAAGGGGCGGAGTAGCGCGGAAACCGCAAAAAAAGAAATAAAAAACAAAGCTTTAAATGGTTTCTCCGCGAAATCAGCTTTCTCCGCGAGATCGGTGCAGTATCAATTCGTACAGCTACCCGGGCGATAACGCGGACCGCGCGGAGTAGGAACAACGCCGCGCATTTGCCAGAGAAGCCGGTGCCGCCGCACATTTTGATCGTCGAGGACAACGAGCATGTCACGACGGCGCTCCAGATATGCTGGAGACCGTGCCGTGGCGCGTCTCGGTCGCGGATTCGATCGGCGCGGCGTTGGCGGTGACGCGGAGCGATCCGCCGTCGGTGGCGCTGCTGGACCTCACGCTGCCCGACGGCGACGGTCTGGTGCTCGTCGGGCCGCTGCTGGCGTCGGGGGCGACGAGAATCGTCGTGCTGACGGGTCACGACGACCGCGAGACGCGGCAGCGCTGTCTCGATGCGGGGTGCGCCGACGTGCTGGTGAAGCCCGTCTCGGTGCGCGACCTCATCGACCGGAGCCGCGGCTGGATCGCGGAGCTACAGTAGCTGCTTGAGCGCGTTGGGCGTCCAGCCCTGAAGGACGCCGGTGAGCACCGACATGTAGTCGCCGATCATGAGGACCGCGACGAGCACGAGGACGGCGCCCGCGACGCGGCTCACCCAGAACATGTGCCGGCGGATCACGGCGAACGCGGCGAGGAAGCGCTCGACGGCGACGGCGGCCAGCACGAACGGAATGGCCAGACCGAGCGAATACGCGCCGAGCAGCGCGACGCCGCGCGATACCTCCGCTTGCGTCGCCGCGTAGGTGAGGATGCTGCCGAGGATCGGGCCGATGCAAGGGGTCCAGCCGGCACCGAACGCGATCCCGACCAACAACGTTCCGAGGTAGCCGAGCGGCTTGTCGGTGAGGTGGATCCGGCGCTCCCGAGCGAAGATGCCTAGGTTGAAGACGCCGAGCAGGTACAGGCCAAAGGCGAGAACCAGCACACCGCCGACCCGACTGATCCAGACGCGATACGTGACGAGCAGCCGACCGATGAGCGTGGCCGACGCGCCGAGGGCGAGGAAGATGAGCGAGAAACCGGCGACGAAGAGCAACGCGTGGACGAAGGTCGTGCGGCGCGCGCGGCTGACGTCGTCGAGCGACAGCCCCGTGATGAAGGTGATGTAGCTCGGGATGAGCGGCAGCACACACGGCGAGAGAAAGCTCGCGAGCCCAGCGCCGAACGCGATCGCCACACCGACGGTGCCCGCCAATCCTCCCCCCGAGTCGGACGACGCGCGTCCTATCGAACGGCGGCGCCCGTCTCGCCTATTGAAGTGGTACTTCGCGCTCAAATATCGCGTCTTCCGGCGGGAGCGGCGACCGCGCGACGGACGACGCGGGCTGGTCATGCTGCAGATCGACGCGCTCGCGTACGCCGAGCTGCGTCGCGCGATCGAGCTGGGCTACTGCCCGACGATCGAGCAAATGGTGCGCGAAGAAGGCTACACGTTGCGCAGTTGGTTCTGCGGGCTGCCGTCGGCGACGCCGTACTGCCAGGCCGGATTCTTTCACGGCGAGAACGACGGCATTCCGGCGTTCCGGTTCTACGACAAGACCGAGCAGCGCGTCATCACGTGCAACACGCCGGCGGGCGTGCAGTACATCCGCGACCGCATCACCGCGCCGGGCGCGCTGGCCGGCGGGTCGAGCTACGTGAACCTGCTCGACGGCGACGCGCAGACGGTGGCGTTCACCGTGGCGACGCGCGAGCAGGCGTCGGTCTTCGCGCGGCTCGGCGGGTGGCGGATGGCGATGCTCATGCTGATGCACCCGATTCGCGTGCTCCGCATGGGCGTGCAGGCGGCGCTCGAGTGGCTGCGCGAAGACTACGAGCGCAGCATCGCGGAGTTGACGGGAAGGCGGACGCACAGCGAGGGGCTCTTTCCGTTCATTCGCGTGCTGACCGGCGTGATCGTGCGCGAGCTGCAGACGATGGCGATCCTGCTCGACGTGTACCTCGGCGTGCCGATCATCTACAGCACGTTCATGCAGTACGACGAGCTCGGACATCACTTCGGTCCGGCGAGCTTCCAGGCGCTCCGCGATCTGCGGCGGACGGACGCGCGAATTCGCGAGATTCGCCGCATGATGCGCAACGCGGGCGGGCGCGAGTACGACCTCGTGATCCTGTCCGACCACGGCATGACGCCGTCGGTCAGCTATCGCGTGCGCTTCGGCGAGACGCTCGGCACGACGATCGAACACGTGTTGCAGCGCGACGCCGCGCGGACGGGTGAGCGGCCGCTGAAGGCGAGCACGAGCTTCGCGCAGGACGGCGAGTACGCCGACATGAGCGCGCGCGTCGTCGATGCCGTGGCCGAGGCGACGCCGGAGCGGCATCGCACGCTGCGCGGCGTGATCCTGCGCACGCGCGATTGGGTGCGGAGCAAGTACGGTCTTCGCGAGCTGATCCTTCCCGAGAAGTATCGCGTCGAGGCGGGGCACGACGTGGTCGTGACGTACAGCTCCGATCTGGCGCTCTCTGTATTTCGCCGACGACCCGCGCCCGCTCGACCTGGACCAGATCGCGGACGACAACCGGAAGGCCGCGCTCTACGACGCGCTGCTCGATCACCCGGGCGTCGGGCTGCTCGCGGCGCGCAGCGGAACCGCGGTGCACGTGGAGAGTAGCACAGGGCGCGCGATTCTCGTCGACGGGACGATTCGCGTGATCCAAGGCGCGAACCCACTCGAGCCCTACGGGACTTCATCTCTCGTGATTCGTGCGCTCGAACGACTCGTCTGGCAGCCGAACACCGGGGATCTCACGATCTTCGGCGCGTACGATGGCTACGAGATCGTGTCGTTCGACGACCAGATCGGCGCGCACGGCGCGGCGGGCGGAAACCAGCTGCATCCGTTCCTTATCGGTCCGGCGGCGCTGAATCTCGATCAAGAGACGATCGACGATCCGCGGGACGTGCACCGGGTGATCCTGTCGAAGTACGTGACGGGCGCGGCGCTGGCGTTCGCTTGCCTCGGGCTCGGCGGCTTTCGACAACTCGCTTCACGCGCAGCAGCCGGCGCAGGCGAGACACGACCGGAGTGATCGCGGGTCGAGTTCTCGACGCCGAGCGAGCCGAGCCGCGCGCGGGCGCCGCGATCTCGATCGTCGGAACGACGCAGGGCGCGCTCGCCGACGCCGACGGCCGATTCGTCATCAGCGCCGTCGCGGCCGGCGAACGGACGATTCGCGCGCACTTGCTCGGCTACGCCGCGCTCGACCGGGTGGTCGTCGTGCGCGCCGGCGACACGACGCGCGTCGAGCTACGGCTGCAAGCGGAAGCGCAGGTGCTGAACGCCGTGCGAACCGAGGCGCGGCCGATCGATCGCGAGTTGTTCGACTCGAGGCCGGCTGTCGGCACCGTGCAGATCACGGCGCGCGCCGCCGAGGGAGTGCCGAAGCTCGGCGAACCGGACGTGCTGCGCATCGTGCAACTGCTGCCGGGCGTCGAGGCGCGAAACGATTTCTCGACGGGGTTCAACGTGCGCGGCGGCGAGGCGGATCAGAATCTCATTCTGCTCGACGGCTATCCGATCTACAACCCGTTTCATGTCGGCGGCTTGTTCAGCACGTTCATCGATCCGACCGTCGGCGACATCACGCTGATGACGGGCGGCTTCCCCGCGCGCTACGGCAGCCGGCTGTCGAGCGTGCTCGACGTCCACTCGGCCGACGAAGCGCGCGCCGGCTTACACGGCACGGTCGGAGCTCTCGCTGCTGTCGTCGACGGGCGAGTTGGGCGGCTCGTTCGACCACGGGAAGGCGTCGTGGATGGTCGCGGGGCGGCGCACGTACGCCGACGAGTTCGTGAGCCTGATCAGCAGCAACCAACTGCCGTATCATTTTCGCGACGAGCAGGCGCACTTCTCGTATGCGTTCTCGCCGACGACGAGGCTCGACTGTCACGGCGTACGACGGGCGCGACGTGCTGAATGCCAACATCGCGGCGTTCGACGACACGACCGGCACGAACGCGGCGGGCGGCACGTTCCTGTTCGATTGGGGGAACACCGTCGCCGGAGCGACGCTCACGAGTTCGTTCCGAAAGCCGAGCGCGCGGTGGCTGTTCGGCGACAGCGCGACGGCCGAGCAGCATCTGTCGCGCTCGCGATTCTCGACGCGGCTCGACCTCGGCGCCGGCTCGCTCACGCTGGCGAACACGGTGATCGACACGCGGGTCGGCGGATCGATCACGGCGCGCACCGCGTCGCACGAACGCACGCTCGGCTACGACGCGGCGACGTTCACGATCGACTATGGGGCGTCGTCGCCGCAGACGGAGACGTTCCTCTACGCGTTGCACCAGCGCCCGACCACGGGCGCGTTGTTCGTCGACGACCTGTGGCGTCCGTCGTCGTCGTGGCTGTTGGAGACCGGGCTGCGCGGCGAGGCGTACGAAGGCGCCGGCTTCAGTTGGCTCGGCGTCTCGCCGCGCGTGTCGGCCAAGTATTTCGTCACGCCGGAGTTCGCGGTGACCGCGGCGGTCGGCAAGTTCACGCAGGGGATCCACTCGCTGGCGCGCGAGGACATTCCCGTTCGCCTGTTCGATTTCTGGGTGGCGAGCGATTCGGTGACGCCTGTGTCGAGCGCGTGGCACTACGTGGCCGGCGCCGAGAAGTGGTTCGGGACGTCGCGATACGTGCGGGTGGAGGGATTCTACAAGCGCTATTCGAGCCTGCTCGACGCCAATCCGTCGCCCGATCCGGACGACCCGCGGACCAACTTCTTCTCGGTGGGCGGCGAGTCGTACGGAGCGGATGTGCTTTTGCGTCAGTTCGAGCGCGGGCCGTTCAGCGGATGGATCGCGTACACGTACGCCGTCGCGACCCGCCAGCTCGACTCGCTCCACTATTTCCCGGGGCACGACCGCCGGCACGACGTCAACTTCGTCGCAAATTGGCGCGCGAAGAAGTATTTGATCGGGTTGCGGTTCGGCTACGCGACGGGAACGCCGTACACCGACATCGTCGGCGAGATCGTGCGGCGCATCTACGATCCGGGGCTCAACGCGTTCGGCACGCGGGGCGGCAGTCCGCAGAACGAATTCATCGGCGGCACGCGCGACGGCGCGCGGCTCCCGGCGACGCAGCGGCTCGACCTCAGCGTGACGCGGACGTATTCGGTGCGCGGCACGTCGATCGCGCCGTATCTGAGCGTCGTGAACGCGTACTACGCGAAGAACGTGTTCATGTACGTGTTCGACTATTCCGCGAGCCCGCCGACGAAAGAGGCGATCTCGCAGTTCCCGCTGCTGCCGTCCGCCGGTGTCTCGATTCACTTCTAGAATCGCGCCGGTCGCGCTGAGCGCGCTGGTCGCCGTCTCCGGATGCGAATTGGAGAAGGTGGCGGTGCCGCAGTCGACGCCGAGCGTTGTCGTGCACGCGGTGCTCAACCCCAGCGCGCCGGACCAGATCATCTTTCTCGAGCGAACGCTCACCGGCGCGCCCGGGACCGGGACCCACACGTTCGACCCGAACGATCCGATCGAGACCGCCGGCGGAGTGCCGATCGATCAACGCGCTCGTCGAGATCACCGATTCGAGCGGCGTCGTGGTGAAGGGCTCGGAGACTCACGTACCGGGAGCGACGGTCAACGGCCCGGGCGTCTACCACGTTCCGATCCTCGGTCCGACGCTCAGACTCGGCGCGCGGTACAAGCTCCACGTGCACACGCAGGAAGGAGAGGACGTCACCGCGTTCACGCGCATCCCGCTGCCCGAGGTGACGACGACCGGCGGACTGACGCGGACGTTCAATCGCGACCACGACACGCTCTCGATCGCGTGGGACAAGGCGCCAAAGGCGCGAGCGTACGCGATGCGGGTGGAGAGTCCGTACAGTCCGTTCTTTCTGTTCACGGACAGCTTGCACGTGCGGCTCACCGGCGACCTGCGAAACCTCTTCGCCGGAGATCTGCAGCACGTGCTCATCCCCGGGTTCCACCAGGACCTTCTCGTCGCGGCGGTGGACTCGAACTTTTTCGACTACTATCGGACGAACAACGATCCGTTCACGGGCGCGGGGATCATCAGCCGGATCAGCGGCGGGCTGGGGCTGTTCGGGTCGCTCGTGACGCTGACGAATGGCACGCTGACGGTCATCGCCGACCAGACGGAGCCGATCGAAGGACGATTCCGCGTCCAGGCGCCGGTGGACTCGACGACGCCGGTGTCATCATTCAACCTCTATATCGAGTCTCCGGCGATCAACAGCGACGCGCCCGGCGGCGCTCAGCGGCAGGTATGTCGCGACTGGACCGAACCCGCACATCGACGGCGTCATCGGCAGGATGAAGGGGAACGACGTGGCGCTCGCGTTTCTGGCGAATCAGTCGGCGGCCGATACGGTCGCGGTGTTCGTGGGCCAGTTGACCAACGGCGTGCTCAAAGGGCAGTTCGCGTTTGGTCCGCGGCGACGTTCGCGAAGTAGTCGTGTTTCGTGGCCGGGGAGGCTGGTACGCGGCTACCGGAGTCCGCCGAGCGTCGCGCGAAGTTCGTCGCCGTCCAATGCGCGTCGGATCGTCCAGGTCGCCCGCGCGCCGCTGCACGCCGCGCACGACGGCGTCTACCGTCACGAGCGGCGCGTCGGCCTCGGCGACGATGTTCGTCTCCCACTTGCCGCGGTCGGGACCCTTGAGCACGAGGCGGTAGCGCGCGGTGTAGACGACGAAGCGCGGCTCGCGGTCGGCGAGGTCGGGTCCCTCGAACGGAATCGCCGCGACGACGGCGACGCCGCTCTCGACGCCGCCCTGGCGGATCGGCGCGAACAGGTGCACCTCGGCGATGCGGTCGCGGCGATCTGCGCGGTGATCGCGAGGAGGAATCGCTCGCGCGTGTCCAATGGTTGCGTGGGGTGTACCGCGATCATCGAGACGCCGCCTGCGCCACGTCCCGCGCCGGCGTCGCACGCGTCTGGATTTCCTTTTCGACGTAGAGCCGAAGGATGTGCATGAAGTCCTGTGCGTTGGTGACGACGCCGAACGCCTGGTGCGTTCCGCGGTCCTTGAGCTTGCTCACGACGAACTCGGACGAGTCGACGCAGATGGTCGGCAGCTCGCGCATCGAGCCGTCGGGCTGTTGCACGAATGCAGGCAGCATATTGCCCGTCGCGATCGCGTGCAACGCCGTGGCGATCATGATCGCCATCGTGGCCTTGATCGTGTGGCGGCGCATCGCGTCCTGCGCGACGAGCATGTCGGTGATCACGCCGGGGAGCGGACCGTCGTCGCGGATGGAGCCGGTGAGCACGAACGGGACGTTGTGCTTGACGCACGAGTACATGATCCCGTCGGTGATGATCCCCTGCTCCACGGCCGCCGCTATCGATCCGGCGGCCCGCACCCGATTGATGGCGCGCATGTGGAGCCCGTGGCCGCCCTGCGTGATCTCGCCCGTGGCGCTCATGCCGAGCGTCGTGCCGTAGATCGACGCCTCGATGTCGTGCACGGCGACGGCGTTGCCGGCGAGCAGCGCGCCGACGAATCCGTTGGCGATGAACCAGCTCATGTCCGACCGCGCGCGCGAATGCACGAGCGCCGGTCCCGTGATCCAGATCGGATAGCCGCCGCGGTCCTTCTCGTCGATCAGGACGCGCGCCATGTGCGCGTAGTCGATCGGCTTCTCGCGCGACACCTCGCTCGACATGAAGGTGAACGCGTCGGGGTCGGCGCCGTGCGGCACCATGTGCGTCTGCACGAAGATGCCCTGCGCGCCGTCTTCCTTGTCGCCGACGGCGACCATGTCGCCCTTCGCGAGGCGGCGCCCTTCGCGGACCCAGACGTTGCCGTCGCGGTCGAGCACGAGCCCGCCGTCCATGCGCGGCTCGCGCGGCGCGAGCCACTGCCCCTTCACGCGGACGAAGGTCGGGAGATTCGTGGTCGAGAAGAAGCCGTCGGGCAGGACGCCGTCAGCCGGGAGCCGGGGCGAACCTGGCGTCGGGGAAGGTCGTGAACGGCGGCTGGGTGAAATCGGGAGGCGGGAAGTTCGACACGCACTGGAATGTCGCGGGTCGGGGGGTCGGATTGCAGGGTGGATGAGAGCTAGCAGCTGGACGGCTAGACAGCTGGACGGCTAGACAGCTGGACGGGTCCGCTGTCGAGCCGTCGAGCCGTCTAGCGCTGTTCCAAGCTCACCGCCCTCCCCAGACGAATCCCATCCCGAACCCGAACCCGAAGCCGCTCGCGTTATCGGTGAGCGCGTCGGGGTGCGTCGAACGACCCGACGGCGTGATAGTCGCCCTCGGCGCGCAGCATGAAGTGGCGCGCGACGTACCAGTCCGCGCCGGCGCCGAATCGCGCGCCGGCGGCAGTCTCGGTCGTCGTGGACGCCGAGCCGAATGCCGACGCGTCCGCGACGGAGTGCACGTACGGTCCCGCGGCGAGCGACAGAAACGGCCGCAGCGTTCGCGTCAGAGCGAGCGGTTGCGGCGAATAGCGAACGCCGAACAGAACCGGCGTGATCGTGTTGGCGTAGCTTCGTCCGAACTTGCTCGAACGTGTCCGTGTTCAGCACGCCGACGCTGATCTCGATCGCGGCCTGCGGGTGCACGTAGTGGCCGTAGCCGATGTATCCGAGCTCCCCGGTCGTATGCGTGCTCGATTGCGTACTCCGGAGGCCGAGACGTCGCGCGCGCCGGTGAGGCCGAACGCCCAACGAAATGATGTTTTTTCCCGCGAGGCTCAACGTATCGTCGGATCGCTGCGCGAATGCGACCGCCGGCACGCATGAGCGAAACCAACAAGGCTGACCGCGGTACGTCGCATAGCTGATTCCTGAGAATGGTGGGTTCCGAGAATGCTATCGACTTCGACTTCAGTACCACAGACTCGGCCGGAAAGTTTCGCGTTCGGCCGGACGTATGAGATCACAAATGTCATAGGAGCGCGACGGGATCTCGGTCGAGCGTGACACGCAAGTCCGCGCGCTTCGGCACCTTGAACCGCTCCATGAAATAGCGCCCGACCTTGGTGAGATCGGCCGCGCGCTCCGATTTGAGCAGCGCGTGCCAGCGCCACCGATTCTTGATCCGCTCGATGGGACACGGCGCCGGTCCGATGATGGTCAGCCCGCTGGATCGACCGCTTGCTCACCAACGCCTCGAGCCACGCCACGGCCGACGCCGCGAGACGCGCCGTGTCGGCTCTCCGTCGTGCCGCTGAAGACCACGTTCGCCAGCCGAATCGTCGGCGGATACGCGGGCGATTCGCGCGCCGTCAGCTCTTCCCTGACAAAGCCCGCGTAGTCGTGCTTCACCGCGCAGACGACGGCGTGGTGGTTCGGCACGCGCGTCTGAATGAGCACTTCGCCGCCGAGCGGTCCGCGGCCCGCTCGTCCCGCGACCTGGCTCAAGAGCTGAAAGCAGCGCTCGGACGCGCGAAAGTCCGGCAGGTTGATGCCGACGTCCGCGTCGACGACGCCAACGAGCGTCACGTTCGGAAAGTCCAATCCCTTGCGCGATCATCTGCGTGCCGAGCAGCACGTCCACCTCGCCGCTGCCGACGCGGTCGAGAATCTCGGCGTGCGCCCACTTGCCGCTCGTCGTGTCGACGTCCATGCGCGCGATGTTGCGCCGACGGAAACCGGTCGGCGAGCAGGCGCTCGACCTGCTGCGTGCCGAGGCCGCGCTGCCGCATCACCGCGCCCGAGCACCGGGGACAAGCGCGCGGCAGTTCCTCGGTGTGGCGACAGTAGTGACAGACGAGTCCTTCCGGCGTGCGATGATAGGTGAGGCTGATCGAGCAGTTGGGACACGTCGCGACGAACCCGCACGTCTCGCACTGCACGAACGCGGCGTAGCCTCGGCGATTCAGCAGCAGGATGCTCTGCTCTTTCTTCGCGAGCCGGTTCGACAGCGCGTGCTCGAGGTCTTCGCTCAACACGAGACGCAGCCAATCGGCCGCGTCCCGCTCGGCGGCGGGACGCACGGCGGCCGCGCGCGACGCTTCGCGGCGATCCACGACGCGGACGTCCGGCAGCCGTCCGCCGCCGACGCGCTCGGGCAGCGTGATCAGCGTGTACGCGCCGCGCGCCGCGTTCGCCCAGCTCTCGAGGCTCGGCGTCGCGCTCCCCAGCACGACCATCGCGCCTTCGCGGCGCGCGCGCACGATCGCGACCTCGCGCGCGTGATAGCGCGGCGTCTCGCCCTGCTTGTAGCTCGACTCGTGCTCTTCGTCGACGACGATCGCGCCGAGGTTGGCGAGCGGCGCGAAGATCGCCGAGCGCGCTCCCACGGCGATTCGCTTGCGGCCGTCGCGCAGCGCGAGCCATTCGTCGTACCGCTCGCCGTCGCCGAGCGCGCTGTGCAGCACCGCCACCGCGTCGCCGAACTCGGCGCGAAAGCGGTCGACGGTCTGCGGCGTGAGCGCGATCTCGGGCACGAGCACGATCGCCGTCTTTCCTTCTTTGAGAACGAGACGCTTGAGCAGCTCGAGGTAGACGAGCGTCTTGCCGCTGCCGGTGATGCCGTGAAGGAGGAACACGTCTCCCCCCTTCCCGCCGTCGAGCGTCGCGAGCGCGTCGCGCTGCGCCGGCGACGGCTCGTGCCCCCTCGCCGCCGGCGCGGCGCGACGGGCGAACGGATCGCGCGACACCGTCTCGGCGGCCAGCGTCACCAGCTCGCGCTTCACCAACGTTCGCAGGACGGCGGGCGAGAACTTGTGCCGCTCGGTGAGGTGCTCGACCGGCACGGGCCCGCCGATCGATTCGATCAACTCGAACAACGCCCGCTGCTGCGGCGCGCGAGAGAAGGTCTTGTCGCGCTCGAGGAGCGACGGCAGATCGTCGCGGATCGCGACAACGCGCCGCGTGCGCCGCGACGGCTCCGGGACCTCGTGCGATGCAAGGGCCGCCGGCAGCGCGCTGCGGATCACCACGCCCAGCGGCGCGACGTAGTACGCGGCGATCCACGCGCAGAGCGCGAGCAATTCCGCGCTCATCACCGGCCGTTCGTCGGGAATCGACTCGACGGGTTTTGCCGCGACCTTGCCCGGCTCGACGTCCGTCTCGACGACGACGCCCATCGCGCGGCGATTTCGAAACGGAACGACGACGCGCATGCCGGGGCGCGCCCGGTCGGCTAGCTCGGGCGGGACCTCGTACGTGAACGTGTGGAAGAGAGGAACCGGGAGGGCGACCGAGACGAGCATCCTCGGAAAGTTACCGCACGCCATCGCATCCGCTGACCACCGGCGAGCCGTCCACCTGTCCACCTCAGTTCGCCCACAGCCCCTCGACCGCCGGAATCGCCAACGGCAATCGGACGATGAACGTCGTTCCGACGCCGAGCGTGCTCTCGACTCTCACGTGCCCGCCGAGTTGCTGCGTGAGGCGGCGCGCGATGCTGAGTCCGAGCCCGGTGCCGCCGTACGAGCGCGTGCGCGACTGGTCGAGCTGGCGGAAGTCCTCCCAGATCGCGTCGATCTCGTCGGGGCGGATGCCGACGCCCGTGTCGGCGACGCGCAGCACGACGGAATCCGCCTCGCGATCGACCTGCAGCCGGATCGAGCCGCGATTCGTGAACTTGACCGCGTTCGACAGAAGGTTGAGCAGGATCTGCTTGAGCTTCGTCTTGTCGGTCAGGAGCGGCGGACACTGCGCGGCGATCACCTTGCGGAAGGCGAGCCGCTTCGACGTCATCATCGGCTCGACCTGCTCGGCCACTTCGTTGATCAGATCCTCGAGCAGCACGCGCTCGACGTGGAGGGGCATCTTACCGGCTTCGATGCGCGACAGGTCGAGAATGTCGGTGATCAGCGACAGGAGATGGTGCGCCGCGGCGCGGCTGCGCGTGATGTAGTCGCGCTGCGCTTCCGTCAACTCGCCGGCGATGCCGTCGAGCAGCAACGCCGAATAGCCGATGACGGCGTTGAGCGGCGTGCGCAGCTCGTGCGACACGCTGGCGAGGAAGTCGGTCTTGAGCTTGTTCGCCTTCGCCAGCTCCTCCGACTGCCAGAGCAGCCGTTCGTTCTGCTGCGCGAGGTCGGACGTCGCGGCGACGATGCGATCTTCCAGCTCGCCGTTGAGCTGCTTGAGCGCGTCGTAGAGGCGCTCGTTCTCGACCTGCTGCGTGAGGTCGTGCAGCACCGACACGATCGCGATCGGCTCGCCGCGGTCGTTGCGGATCTTTCCCGAGACGACTTCCACGGCGAGCGGCGCGCCGTTCATCGGGTGAACGAGCACCATGCGCTCGCGCTTGAGCCGCTCGTCGGTGAGCGCGAACTCCGAGATGAACGACGTGAACATCGTGTCGTTCTGCCGCACCGCTTGTGAAACACGGTAGCTTCGCGACCCGCCCTGCGGGCCGTGAAAAAGCTGTTCCGCCTCGTCGTTCATAAGAATGATATTCGCGGCGCGGTCGGTGACGAGGATCGGATCGGCGACGTTCTCGAGGATCAGGTTGAGGCGGTCGCGCTCGTCGGTCGCCTCGACCTCGGCTTGCCGGACGCGCTGGACCTGCCGCTCCAATTCGTTGGACGCGCGGCGCAGGTCGGTCACGTCGCGCAGCACGGAGAGCACCGCGTCCGCCGGACCGACCCGCTCGGCGATCGGATGCGTGAGGACCTCGAACAACAGGTCGTTCCCCTCGTCCGGGTCGACGAGGTTGAGCTCCCGCTGGCCCTCCTCGTGCGAGCCGCTCATCGTCGCGCGAGAAAGGAAAGAGCTGAACAGCAGGTTGTTGACCTCGACCGCGCGGCGCCGGCCCGGCGAATCCGAGTCGCTGACGAACAGCAGATGCTCGGCGCGCTTGTTCTGCACGACGATGTCGTTCCACGCGTCGGTGATCACCACCGGGTCGGGGAGCGAGTCGACCATTTGCTGATAGCGGCCGCGCTCCTGGCTCACTCGCTCGTAGCCGCGCTCGACGTCGAGGTGCGCCGCGACGCGCGCGATCACCGGACCGGCGTACATCACGATCGCGCCGACGTCGTCCAGCACCTGCGGTGGGAGCGCGGCGTCGACGATGATGACGCCGCCCGGCGCGCTGGCGAATCCGCGGCTCTCGCGCTTCACCATCCGCACGCCGCCGCCGAGGGGAGCGAGAACTTCCGCGGCGTACGATTCCGGCCAGAGCGCGGGCGCGCCGCGGTAGTGCGGGCGCGGCATCGGAAACGCCGTCCATTCGTCGAACTGAATCCTGGCCGGCGATCGCGGCGGCGAGTCGGCGACGACGGTCGTCTGCGCCAGCGTGGCGACCATCCACGGATGCGCGCGCTCGGCGATCGTCAGCTCGAGCGGCCCGTCGTCGAGACCCGACTGCGACACGAGCACGAGCTGCTGCTCCGACGAGTCGAATCCGAGCAGGCACGCTCGACGCGCCCCGGTCGCCGCGATGACGTGGCTCAGCAGGAATCCCGCGGCCGCGTCCATGTCCGGGGCCTCGGCCAGTGCGGACAGCAGCGCCAGCTGGCTGCGATCGCTCGACGGCCGCGCTTGGGCGACGGAAACTGATTCCATCGTCATGACAACCACAATCTTCCCCGCCCGCGCGAACGGCCGCTAGTCCGCCTTTTCCAACTTCAGCTTGATGTTGACGAAGTTGTAGGGCGGCCAGGGACCGGAGTACTTGAACGAAAGCACGTCTTCGTACTTTCTGCTCGTCTCCTTCACCCGCTCGTCGAACGCTTGTTCCTGCGCGCGTTCGACGAGAAACGCGGCGTTGAGGATCATGCGGTCGCCGATCGGTTTGTTCGACCGGCTCGCGACGGCCACCGCCTTGAGCGCGTCGTGCACGTCGGCGACGTACTGCGAGCTCATCTCTTCGAGCGCCGAATCGACGAGCCGGCCCAACTGCATGCGCGCGAAATAGGTGGACGTCGTCGTGTGGCGGCTGATCTCGTCCTTCAGTCGGCTGATCTCGTCGTTCTGCTTCTCGAGGTTCGCGATGACCTTCTCGCGGTCCCACAGAACCTTGAGCCCGAACTCGATCTTGTCCTGCATCTTGTCGAGGACGTCGCTGAACGCCTGGTAGGTCGAACGGAGCAGCTCGGTGACGTCCTCCTCGGAGCGGAACACGGTGCCGAAGGACATCGGGATCACCGTGAACTCCTTCATGACGGTCTCGTTCACGAATTCGTGGGCGAGGACGTTGTCGCGAGTTGGGTCGTAGATCACAATCGGCGTGTCGCTCACCACCGCGGCGAGGTCCTGAAAGGCGACCGTGAAGACCCGCTGTCCGCCGCCGATGCCGATTGCCCCAAAGTCCCGCTGGCGCTCACTGCGGACGATGCAGTAGACGTACTTTCCCCCGTCGATGCCGGCACCCAATACCGGCAACGACTCCACAATTTGGGGCTCAGACATGCCTTTCCTCGGGAATGAAAAGCCGACTCTGCCGCAGGCGTGTAAAGCATTGCACGCGGGAGCGTTCCGCGCTAGTCGTCGTGCCGAACTCCTGACCGTCGAGCCCGGCGCGACCCGACGGGGCCGAGACATGACCGACAGACGTCCGTGGTTTGCCGCCGATGGAGCATGGCGTCCATGCTGTGGTCGCTTGGCGTTTGTGACCTTGGTCACGGTCGCAATGACCGGGCCGTCGCGCGGGCAGGTCACCCGCGGTGGACGCGCTTCGTACCCGGGTCCGCGCATATCGGACCGCCCACGACACGTCGATTGTGCGTGAGTTGCGCGATTTCGTCGCCATTCCGAACGTCGCGTCGGACACGGCCAACATCCGGCGAAACGCCGAGCGACTCCGGACGATGATGGAGTCGCGAGGGATCGCGGCGAAGATTCTCGACTCGCCGACGGGCGGGTCGCCGGCGGTCTACGGGGAGCTGTCGACGCCCGGGGCGACGCGGACCGTCGTCTTCTACGCGCACTACGACGGCCAGCCGGTGGACCCGGCGCAGTGGACGTCGCCGCCGTGGAGCCCCGTCCTGCTCGACAAGCCGCTCGAAGCCGGCGGCAAACCGGTGGCGACGCCGGCGGCGGCGGGCGCGATGCAGGGCGAATGGCGCCTCTACGGCCGCTCGTCGAGCGACGACAAGGCGCCGATCGTCGCGATGCTCACGGCCATCGACGCGCTCAAGTCCGCGGGCGTTCGGCCCTCGGTGAACCTCAAGCTGTTCTTCGAGGGCGAGGAGGAAGCCGGCTCCGGACACCTCGAGTCCATCCTCGAGAAGAACGCCGCCCTGCTTCGGGCCGACGCCTGGCTCTTCGGCGATGGACCGGTGCACCAATCGCGGCGCCAGCAGGTCGTGTTCGGCGTGCGCGGCGTGACCGGAGCCGAGATCACGCTCTACGGCCCGTCGCACGCGCTGCACAGCGGCCACTACGGCAACTGGGCGCCGAATCCGGTGACGATGCTGGCGAACCTCATCGCCAGCATGCGGAACGACGACGGCCGCATTCTCATCTGCGCACTTCTACGACGACGTCGCGCCGATCACGCCGGCCGAGCGTCGCGCGCTGGCCAGCATTCCGTCCGTCGACTCGGCGATGCGCGCCGAGACGTTGCTCGGCGCGACGGAAGCGACGAACGCCGCGCTTGTCGAGCGAATCATGCTGCCGGCGCTCAACCTGCGCGGGCATTCAGCGGCGGCGCCGTGGGCGCGACGGCGGCGAACGCGATCCCGACCGAGGCGACGGCGTCGATCGATTTTCGGCTCGTGCCGCGACAGACGCCGGACCACGTGCGGCGTCTCGTCGAGACGCACATTCGCGAGCGCGGCTACACGATCGTCCAGCACACGCCGACGCCCGAGGAGCGCATGCGCCACCCGCGCATCGCGAAGATCACCTGGGAGGCCGGCTACGCACCGACGCGAGTCGCGATGGATTCGCCGCTGTCGCAGGCCGTGCTGCGCGCGACGTCGGAGGCTGTCGGCGGTCCGGTCGTCGCGCTCCCGACGCTCGGCGGAAGCCTGCCGATGTACACGTTCGAGAAGGTGCTGCACGCGCCGCTCATCGTGCTGCCGATCGTGAACCACGACAACAACCAGCACGCGGCGAACGAGAACGTGCGGCTGCAGAACGTGTTCGACGGGATCGACGTCTACGCCGGCGTTCTCGCGCGGCTCGGCACGTATTGGGATCGGGATCGGATCCGGCCGTAGTCATCGGTCTTAGCTCGGGACTCGAGCCGGGTTACGTAGCCCCGATCAGACAGGCACGCCGCGGCGCCGAAGGAGTTCGAGAATCGGCTCGCTCGCCTTTATTTCGTCGAGCTTCGCGGGGATCAGCGCGCCGCCGTCGAGCAGCACGTCCACGACTCCGGCGTAGTCTGCCGTGGGCCGTCCCCAGCCATGGAGCGATCCGTAGAACGCCCAGCCGAGTGGCGTGCCGCCGTGTTCGCCGTCCCGCGCCTCGGTCGGGGCGCCGCGCGTGACGAGGAGCTTCGTCATCTCGACGTCGCCGTGGAAGGCGGCCCAATGGAGCGCGGTCACGCGCGTGGGCATTGTCGCGTCCATCGGCCAACCGGCGTCGAGGAACAACCGGACCGCGTTCGCGTTCGACGCCTGGGCGGCCATCGGCAGACGTGCCAGCTCGTCTTCACCGAGCGTGTCGACTGATTCCCGGGTTCTTCGCCAGCAACGCCTTCGCGTCACGCTCCTGCCCCAGCTCGAGGAGCACGGCGAGCGCGAAAGGGGCGCGTGTGCGCGAAATCAGCAGCGCGAAGACGTCTTCGTGCCCGAACTCGCGCGCGATCTGGTGCGCCGTCTTGTTGGCGCCGAGGGTCCAGATGTAGATCGTGCCGCCGGCGCGCGGATTCTGTTTGGGGAAGTAGCGCTCGGAGACGCTCGTGCGTACGCTCGCGGGAGTGTTGTCGAGGCAGGCTCGCACCACATCGACGTCGCCGAGCGCGGCGGCCATGAGGATGTCGGTCTTCGCGCCGCGCGAAACGAGGAATCGCGCGACGTCCTGTCGCTCGCGAATCGCCCACTGCGCCGCCGTCGATTCATGGTCCACATCGACGGCATCGATTTCCGCGCCCGCGTCGAGCAGCATGCTCGCCACTTCGACGTTGGCGGCGAAGTGAAGCGGGAGCTGGCCGTCGCCGCCGCGCGCGTGGACAGCCTGCGGATCCTCGCGAAGAATGCGCTCGATCTCGTCGATCATGCCGAGCCGCGCCGCGGCGTGCAGCGTCAACACCGCGCCGCGTTCGCGAAGGAACGGCACGAGCGACGCGTCGGCCGTGTCGATCGGTCCGAAGCTTCCCGCCCACCAGTGGCTGCGCGCGTTCGGGTCGGCGCCCGCACGGACGAGCAGGTCGATCATCTCCCGCTGCTTCGCCTCGACCGGATGACGGAGGATCGTTCCGCCGAAGCTTTCGCCCGGCGCGGGATCGTTCAGCCGCGACGAGAGCGACGGATCGGCGGCGAGGATCGACTTGGCGCGCTCGACGTCGTCGGCGCGGACCGCGGCCGCCAGATCGGCGAACGCGTCGCCGGTGGTCACCGCCGCGTGACTCCGAGGCCCGGAGCGTCCGGGATGTCGATTCGCCCGCGCTCGATCGTCGCGCCGCGATACGGATCGTCGGACAGCAGCGCGGCGCCGTCGAAGTCGGCGTAGTCCAGGAGCGGCGCGAAATGCGCGGCCGCGGTGATGCCGAGGCTCGTCTCGATCATGCAGCCGGCCATCACGAGCATGCCGTGTGCCCGGGCCGTCGCGATCATCTTGAGCGCCTCGCGCAGCCCGCCGCACTTCGAGAGCTTGATGTTGATCCCGTCCACGACGCCGGCGAGCCGCGCGACGTCCGCCGGGCCGACGCACGATTCGTCGGCGATCACCGGCAGCCGGGATCGCTCGCGCACGAAGCGCAGGCCGTCGAGGTCGTTCGCGGCGACGGGCTGCTCGACGTACTCGACGCCGCATTCGGCCAGCACGTCGACCATCCGCAGCGCGTGCTTCGGCGTCCACGCGGCGTTCGCGTCGACGCGCAGCACCTTGTCCGGCGCGGCGTCGCGCACGGTATGAATGATTCGCTCGTCGCGGTCCGTTCCCAGCTTGACCTTGAGAACGGGATACGCCGCGGCGTCGGCGACGCGCTTGCGCAGCTCGTCGTCGTTCGCCGCGATCGCGATCGTGAAGCTCGAGAGCGGCGCGCGTGCGGGATCCAACCCCCAAATTCTATAAACTGGAACGCCGAGTCTCTTGCCGGCGAGGTCGTGCAGCGCGGCGCTGATCGCCGACTTGACCGACCCGTTGAATCGCAGCGCGCGGTGCAGCTCGGCTTCGATGTCCTCGATGTGCCAGGGATCGCTCGCGGTGACGATCGGCGCGAGGCGCTCGAGCGCGGCGAGCGCCGTGTCCGTCGTCTCGCCGTAGAAGCGGTTCGGCGCCGCCTCGCCCCACCCTTCGCATCCGTCGTCGGCGATGAGACGCACGCGAAGGAGGCGATGCTCGCTGGCGCCTCCACGCGCGATGACGAACGGATGGGTTGTGTGGACGGTCGCGAGGTCGTGCTCGAGCTTCATCTGCCCGACAGCAATCCCGCGCGGCGCGCGATCGACGCCATGCGATGCGGCGTCGAGCCGTCGGCCGTCGAGCGGAGGAACCCGATGAGCGCGTCGGCGAGCTCGTTGCCGCGCGCGTAGCGCGCCGAGGGCGCCTTGGCGAGACACTTGATCACGATGTCGGAGAGCGGCCCCGGCACGCGAGGATTCGCCGTGGACGGCGGGACGGCGTTGTCGTGCACCTGCTTGTAGCTCACCGAGAAGGCGTCGGCGGCGTCGAACGGAGGCTGGCCGACGAGCGCCTCGTAGAGCAGGATGCCGATCGCGTAGATGTCGCTGCGGCCGTCCACCAGCTTGCCCATCGCCTGTTCCGGCGACATGTAGTGCGGCGTGCCCATCGCGCGCCCGGTCGCCGTGAGGCGCCCGTGGAATCGCGCCGTCGCGATGCCGAAGTCGGTGATGATCGCGTTGCCGTCTTCGTCGAACAGCACGTTGTCGGGCTTGACGTCGCGGTGGATCACGCCGCGGCGGTGCGCGTAGTCGAGCGCGCACGCGACCTGCGCGGCGACCGCCGCCGCTTTCGTCGGTTCGACCTGTCGCTCGACCTGGATGAGGTCGGCCAGCGCGCCACCCTCGAGGAACGGCATGACCGTGTACACCACGTCGTCCGTCGCGCCGTAGTCGAGGATCGGACAGATGTGCGGGTGGACGAGCTTCGCCGCGGCTTCCGCTTCGCGGCGAAATCGCTCGGCGACCTCCGCGTCGCGCGCGAGATGCGGATGCAGGACCTTGATGACGACCTGGCGCTCGAGCTGCGCCTGCTCCGCGATGTAGACCTCGGCCATTCCGCCGCCGCCGTGGCGGCGAAGGACGCGATATCGGTTGCCTGTCGCGCGGCGGAGTCGCGTCAGCTCGTCGTCGGGGCGCTCGAACGCGCCGCGCTTGAGCTCGGGCAGCGCTTCGCCGCATCGGTCGCACGCCGCAGACGATGCTCGATTCCAGGTTCCGCACTGAGGGCAGAACACGGCTTCAGCTCCCGAACTGCATTTGCACGAAGTCGTACGGCGCCCACGGGCCGGTCACCTCGAACTTGAGCCCGTGGTGAGCCTCGTGCTGCTCGGCCACGGCGCGCAAGAAATCCTTCCAGTGGTCGCGCTCGACAAGGAACGCGGCGCTCGAGATGCGCCCGCTCGACGCGTCGTACGCGAGCGGCACGGCCATGACGGCGGCGCGCCGCAGCGCGCGGACGGCCTCGTTCGCCGCGTTCGCGAGGTCGGCATCGGCCGCACGGTTGGAATTGTTCGCCGTGTGCGAGATGTGCACGCGCGCAGCCGCGCGATCCTCGACAAACTCCAGCGCTCCCGTCAACGCCACGTAGTGAAGCTCCATCCACCGGGTGAGTGCGTCCGCCGACCGAAAGACCACGCCGACCGGCGCGGGGAGCACCGGTGCGATATGGAAGACGGCGTCGACGATGGCCCGGTGCTCCTCGATTCGGGTGCTGTCGACGTCGTCCAGCGCAAAACTCTTCTGGTCAGAGACGACCGCGCCGACGTCCCGATACGAGATGAGCCGCGTCCCCCCGGCCGCGCCGGGCACCTCCGGCAGGGCGTGCCCGTCGGAGAGGACGATTCCGTGCATCAGGAGCGGCGTCTGGGTGGGTGACATTGACCAGGTCTATTCTAGAGCCCGCATGTGCATGACGCACGCCGCCGCCAGTCGTTCCGGAGCATAGCCCCCCTCGAGCGCGCTGACGACTCGCCCGCCGCACCACCGTTCGGCACGCTCGACCACGAACCGGGTGAGCTCTCGCACGTGCTCGAGCTCGAGCGTGAAGCCTCCCAGCGGGTCGCCGGCGAGCGAATCGAAGCCGGCCGAGATGAAGACGACGTCCGGAACGAAGTCGGCGGTGGCGTCATCGATCGCGCCCTGCGAACGCGTCGACGTAGACCTGCGGCGCGAGTCCCGGCGGCATGGGGAGATTCCAGATGCTGTTGTGCGGACCTCGGTCATCGGCCGCGCCGGTTCCCGGATACCACGGCCACTGGTGCATGGAGACGAAGCGAATGTCGCGCTCCTCCTCGACGAGCGCTTGCGTCCCATTGCCGTGGTGCACGTCCCAGTCGACGATCAGCACTCGCTCGGCGCCGTGGCGTTGACGTGCGTAGTGCGCGCCGATGGCCACGTTCCCGAAAAGGCAGAAGCCCATCGCGCGCGCGCGCACCGCGTGGTGACCGGGCGGGCGAACGGCGCAAAAGCTTCGCGCGTGGACCGTCGCCGAACGCGAGGTCGACGGCGTCGAGCACCGCACCCGCGGCGGCCGTCGCGGCATCCCAGGATCCTTCGCTCACGACGGTGTCCGGATCGAGCCGGCCGCCGCCCGCTTCGGTCAGCGCGCGCACCGCTTCCACGTACGCGCGATCGTGCGCGATCGCCAACTCGTCGACCGACGCGTGGCGCGCTTCGACGTGCGTGATGCGTCCGAAGAGCTCGGGATCGTCGCGCAGCGCCCGCGGAATCGCGCGAAGCCGGCCGGGATGCTCCGGGTGACCCCAGCCGGTGTCGTGGCGACCGCAGTCGGAGCTCGAGATGAGCGCGATCGTCACGGCGGGCGCCTAGCGAACCGGCCGCCTCCGCCGAAACATCATCACGAGGATCGATCCGTCGACGACGCCGGAGTCGGCGAGCGACGCCATTTCGTCGAGAATCTCCCAACCGCGCAGCTTGACGACCATCTCTTCCGGCGCCGCCTCGGGAAAGAGGGCATTGAGCGCCGCCGTCTTCACGTCGATGACGGGTTGCGTGGGCGCGGCGACGACGCGCACGACGTCCCACACCTCCGGCATCTCGACGCGAATGGTGATCTCCGATCCGCCCTCGGGCGCGCAGGCGGATCGTCGAGCGCCGAGCGCGCAGCGTCGTGACGAAAGGTGCGCGCTCACGACGACGCCTCGGGAGCGGAGTTGAGCGTCGAGAAGAACCGCGACACCTGCATGTCGAACAGGTAGCTGGATCCGGTCACTCGCGTTCCGCCGTCGGGATTCGGCGCGACGCCGATCGCGATCTCCTCGCCTCCCTGGCCGCGGAAGGTGCAGAAGCCGGGACCTTCTTCGTCGATGTACGCGGTGTAGAGCGACGGGCGGTTCGCGAAGAACAGCTTGGCGCGAGCGAGCACCTCGTCGGGACTCACGGTGGTGGTCGTTTCCTGGAGAGTGGGCATGGATTGCGAGGTCAGTGGGCCGGCGTCGGACGCGGCGCGCGAAGCGGGACGTCGAGTCGGAAAGTAGAGCCCTGTCCAACGGTCGACGTCACCGTGATGTCGCCGTGCAGGAGCCTGGCAAGCCGCCTGCCCAGCGCGAGGCCGAGCCCCGACCCGCCGTACTCGCGGGTGAGGCCGCCGTCCACCTGCTGGAATTCGTCGAAGATCGAATGGATGGCGTCGGCGGGAATGCCGATGCCCGTGTCGCTCACGTAGTAGACGACGCGCTCGTTCGCGATCTCGAGCGAGACGCGCACTTGCCCGGCGCGGGTGAACTTGAACGCGTTCGTGAGCAGGACGCGGATCACCTTGGACAGCATCCGGCCGTCGCCGATCATCGGCGGCACGATGTCGGGCTCCGAGACGTTGAGCGTCGACGCCGTCGCGCTTTCCTTTCGCCGCCTTGAGCGCGTCGCGCATCGGCGTGCGCGGGTCCAGCTCGGCGAGCTCGAGATCGAGCGCGCCGCGCTTGAGAGCCGTCAGCTCGAGCAGGTCGCCGATGAGCGTGAGCAGGTGCTCGCTCGCGGCGTTCACCTGCTCCAGCGTGTGCTTCTGCTCTTCGGTGACCGGGCCCGCGACGCCTTCCTCGAGGAGCGCGGTGTAGCCCATGACGGCCGTGAGCGGCGTGCGCAGCTCGTGCGAGATGTTCTGGAGGAACTGATCTTTGACGCGCCGCGCCTCGAGCGCGTCGGCGTACTGCTGCTCGAGCTGGTTGTTGGTCGCCGTGAGCGCGGCGTTCGCGCGTTTGAGATCCTGAATGAGACGCGCCTTCTCGGCCGTCGCCGCCATTTGATCCGCCACCATTCGGACCAGGTGGCGCGTGTCGCGCCCGACGGCGTTGGGAGACGTGAAGTAGAACGTCACCGTCCCCAGCACGGCCTGCGGCGTCTGCAGCGGCAGCGCGACGAACGAACGGAAGCCCAGCTCCCTCGCCACCTCTCGCCAGCCGTCGAGCGACGGGTCCTGGAAGACGTCCAACACTTCGATCGTGCGACGCTCGGCGGCGGCGACGCCGCTCGGTCCGTGGCCGAGTCGCACGCGCATCTGGCTGAGGAACTTCGCGTAGCGCCCGGGCCAATTGTGGACGGCCGCGAGCCGCATGAGATCGCTGCCATCGTCCACGACGTAGACGCAGCCGAACGACGCGCCGATGAGCGGACAGACGCGGTCGAGCGCGAACTGGAAAACCTCTTCGGGCCGCTCGGCCGTGATGAACGCGTGGACGATCTCGCGAGCGGCCATGAGCTCGCGGAGCCCGACATCCCCGTCGGGAGCCACGGTAGGGCGTCGTGGACATCGTCGTCGTCACGTTCACGGAAACTAGAGTGCGGGTGGACGGGTGGACAGGTGGACAGGTAGCGGGTCACCGGTCCACCTATTTCTTCGGCACCGTCAGCGTCCGAATCTCCACTCGATGGACCAGCACCGACGGCGGCGTGGCCAGGATCGACGCGACCGCGTCGGCGACGTCGCTCGCGGCGAGCGCCCAGCTCGAGTTGTCGCGCTCCGAGAAGCTCGTCGAGACGGACCCCGGGTTCACGACCGAAACCTTCACGCCGAAGCTCGCGCAGCTCGAGCATCAGCGATTCGGCGAAGCTGTTGGCCGCCGCTTTCGTCGCGGCGTAGCACGTGCCGCCCACGGACGGGCTCCGCCCGGCGATCGACCCGATCACCACCACGTGGCCCGACCGCCGCGCGACCATCGCGGGCACGACGGCGCGCGTCACGTCGAACAGCGCGTTGAAGTTGAGGTCGACCATCTCCATCCACTGCTCGCGCGTCAGCTCGAGCAGCGGCTTGAGCACGCCCATGCCGGCGTTGTTCACCAGAACCTGGGCGTCGATCCCGCCCAGCGACGCCTCGACCGCCGCCGGATCGGTGATGTCGATCGGGACCGACCGGCACGATCCGCCGGCGGCGACGATCTCGCGCGACAACGCCTCGAGTTGGTCCGCGGAGCGCGCCGCGGCGACGATGTCGTACTCGGCGGCCAGGCGCTTGGCGATCGCGCGGCCGATGCCGCGAGACGCCCCCGTGACGACGGCGATGGGCTTGGCCATGCGAAGAATCTATCTCGACCTCGCCGCGAACCTCGCGTCCGAGCCCCCGGGCGCGATCGACTGTCACGGTCAGCTCAGCATTCGCTCCACGGAACGGAGCAGCGGCCCGAAGGACAGCCCCTTGCCTGACGACGCGCTCGGCCTGCTCGTGCGCCAACTCGCGCTGGCCTTCGCCGAAGAGCGCGGAGCAGATCCACGGGCCGGCGCGCGGGTTGCGCCACCAGTCGACGTCGTAGCGCTCGACGAGCGTTTCGTTGATGAGCGCCTGCAGCTGCCACGCGCGCAGGTAGCGCGCGGCGTAGAAGCGCGGGTCGACGTCCACGAACGCGTCGGCGCGGCCGTAGCGAAAGGTCGTCGCCGACGTCAGCCGCTCGACGTACACGTCGGGGAGCGTCTCCCAGCTCCGTCGCGCCGCCGTAGAGCTCCAGCTCGTAGATCAGCTTCGCGCGAGTAGCGGCGGAGGAAGTGCAGCTCCTCGAAGCCGATCGAGCGGATGAACGCCGGGAGATTCGTCGCGCTCAGCTCCGTGTAGCGCGCCAACCAGCCGCTGTCCTGCATGCGGTGGTCGAACAGCATCGCGTAGCCTTCGGTGATCGAGTTGTCGCCGAGCCAGCGATACTCGAACGCGAGGTCCGGCTGCATGTAGGCGAAGTGCAGCGCGTGCCCGAGCTCGTGGAGGAAGGTCATCCAGTCGGTCTGGCCGCCGTGCGGCCGCATGACGAGATACACCTCGTCCGGCACGCGGACGCTCGAGCAGAAGGCGCGCGAACGCTTCCCCTCCCGCTCGCCCGTGTCGAGCACGATGCGGCCGGCGGCGAGCGGATCGATGCCCATCTCGCGCACCTGCCGCCGAATCGACTCCTCCATGCGCGACGCCGGGAACGACGCGTCGAACGACCGCGCGCGGAAGAGCGCGCGCCGCGTCGGCGCGGGTCAGCTCCGACGGCGTCATGCCGAGGACGCGACGCGAAAACTCGGGCAGCACCTCGCGCCACATGTCGTCGGTGTCGCGCAAGAAACCCTGGCACGCCGCCGCGAGGTCGACGAGGGAAACGCCGCTGAGCAGCTCGAACGTCTCGACGTAGTCGCCGAGCCCCAGCCCTTCGACGATGTCGCGCTCGCGCTGAAAGCGCTCGCGCCGCAGCGGCGCCAGCTCGGCCGTGACCAGCTTGTCGCGCGCCGCCTCGATCGCATGTCGCGCGCGCGCGTCGCGCTCGTTCGCCAACTCGATGGCCACGGCCTGGAATTGCAGTTGCCGCGTGTCGCTGACGTTCACGACCGCGGTGCCCTCCCACTCGATCTCGCGCTCGTCCTGCGCGGCGAGCTGGCGCGAGCTCTGCGACTCGACTTGCCAGTCGAGCAGGGCGCGCGCCGAGCGCCGCTCCTCGCGTGTCCTCCGGCGCGGCGAGGAATGCTTCGCGCGCGAGCTCGAGCGACTCGTCGCCAAGGATGGGCGCGTGCTTCGCGTACACCGGCTGGAGCTCGGGCGACTGTTTCTGCCCCGAGTAGGCCAGGTAGTACTCGCGCGAGATCTCCTCCATGAAGACTTCGCCGTCCCGGCGAAGCCGATCGAGCGACATGGTCACGCCGAGAGACGCTCCTCGATGATGGCGCCGACGCGCTCGGCGGCGATGCGGTCCTGGAGGAGCGTGTCGCGATCACGCACGGTGACGGTGCCGTCTTCGGCGGTCTGTCCGTCGATGGTGACGCAGAAGGGCGTTCCGACTTCATCCTGCCGGCGATAGCGCCGCCCGATCGCGCCCGACTCGTCGTAGAAGACGGGGAAACGCTTGCGCAGGTCGGCCGTGAGCTTCTCGGCGAACTCCGGCATGCCGTCCTTCTTCACGAGCGGAAAGACTCCCGCCTTGATCGGCGCGAGCGACGGATGGATGCCGAGGACGGTGCGGCCTTCTTCTTCCCCCTCGACCTTCTCCTCGCGATAGCCATTCACGAGAATGGCGAGCGTCGTGCGGTCCGCGCCGACGGACGTCTCGACGACGAACGGCACGTATCGCCGGTTGTTCGGCTGGTCGAAGTACTCGAGCTTCTTGCCCGAGTATTCCTGGTGGCGCGAGAGGTCGAAGTCGCCGCGGTTGTGCACGCCCTCGATTTCTTGAAAATCGAGGGTTCCACCAAAGTCGAACTGGATGTCGAACGCGGCGCGCGCGTAATGCGCGAGCTCCTCCTTCGTGTGTTGATGGTAGAGCAGCCGCTTCGGGTCGAGTCCGAGCGACTTGTGCCACTCCATGCGCTGCTCCTTCCAGTACTCGAACCAGTGCATGTCGGTGCCCGGCTCGACGAAGAACTGCATCTCCATCTGCTCGAACTCGCGCGTGCGAAAGATGAAGTTTCCCGGCGTGATCTCGTTGCGAAACGCCTTGCCGATCTGCGCGATGCCGAACGGCACCTTCTGCCGCGTCGACTGCTGGACGTTCAGAAAATTGACATAGATGCCCTGCGCGGTCTCGGGCCGCAGATAGGCGACCGACGCGCTGTCCTCGACCGGGCCGATGAACGTCTTGAACATCAGGTTGAACATCCGCGGCTCGGACAGCGTGCCCTTCATGCCGCACGACGGGCACTGGCCGTCGGGCGTGCCGGGCGTGCCCTTGATCTTCGGGTCGTCGGCGCGAAACCGCTTCTTGCAGTTGCGGCAGTCGACGAGCGGATCGGTGAAGCCGGCGACGTGCCCGCTCGCTTCCCACACGCGCGGATGCATCAGGATCGCGGCGTCGAGCCCCTCGATGTCGTCGCGCGCGCGAACCATCGCGCTCCACCAGCGATCCTTGACGTTCTTCTTGAGCTCGACGCCGAGCGGGCCGTAGTCCCACACCGATCCCGCGCCGCCGTAGATCTCCGACGACTGGAAGATGAATCCGCGGCGCTTGCAGAGCGAAACGAGTTTCTCGAGAACGTCGGGCTGGTTCGGCATTTGGCGGCGAAGGGATCGGACGCGAAGACCGGAGACCCGAAATTAGCGAGGCCCGACGGAGGGCGCTGACTCGGCGGCGATGGCGTGCCCGTCGGGGCCGCGCGAGCGCTCTGACCGCTTCGCCTTGACACAAGTACATCGTACATGTACTTATGTACATGTACATAGAGCGAGTACCCCATGTCTGCAAACCCCAAGCGAGTCCGCGAACAGGCCGTCGTCTATCTCGGCCAGCGCGACCGCGCCCTGCTCGAGAATCTGGCGAAAGAGACCGGCCTCTCCCGGACCGAATTGTTCCGCCGAGGGCTCTGGGCACTCGCCGCGCAAACGTTCGGCGGCAAGCAGGCGTCGGCCTTGGAGTATCTCATCGCCAACGCGAGCGACGCGGATGTGCCGCCGGATTACTCCGAGCGCGCCGACGACTATCTCTACGGCGGCGGCTACGACGCGCGCGTCGTGCACGAAGGAGAAGGCGAAACGCAGGACGCCAAGCCCGCGCCGCGCAAACGAAAGGCGGACAAGCGTGCGCGTCCTCGTTGACACGAGCGCGCTCCTCGCGCTCGCCTACGCACGAGACCAGTGGCACGCCCGCGCGACGCGCGCCGCACGCGCGAACGCGTCGTCGGGCGTCCGCTACGTCGGCACGACGCTCGTCCTGGCCGAGTTCCACGCACACCTTCTCTACCTGCGTGGTCCGGCCGACGCGCGCGAGGCGATCACGCGGCTGACCGCCGACGCTACGCACGAGTGGCTCGGCGTGGACGCCGACCTCGTCCAGCACGCGACCGCGCGCTGGCTCGCGCGCTTTCCCGATCAGCGCTTCTCGCTCGCCGACGCCGTGAGCTTCGAGATCATGAAGCGCGAACGGATCACCCACGCGTTCGCGTTCGACAAGCACTTCGAGGCGGCGGGCTTTGCGCTCGTCGAATGACGTTCTATCGCGGTAGAAAAACTCAACGCAGATGACGCAGATTTGAAAGCGATTGCCGCAGATGCGAGGAACGATCTACGTGTCCAGCTCCGCGCTCAGCTTCGGTTCGCTCGGCGCGCGAGCACCCGTCAGGTACGCGACGATCTTGTCGCCGTGGTAGCGGCCGTTCTCGATGAACACCTTGTTCGCGTCGTACCCCGCGATCACGACGCCCGCGATGAACAGGTTGGGGATCGTCGTCTGCAGCGTTTCGGGATCGTGCGACGGAATCCCCGTCTGCGCGTCGATCGGGACGCCGATGTCGCGCAGCAGGTCCGTGTTGGGGGCGAACCCCGTCATCACGTAGACCAGATCGGCCGGCAGACGCTCCTCCCCGCGCGGCGACGTGATCGTCACGCTGTCCGGCTCGATGCGCACGACGCGCGAATCCCATCGCGCGGCGATGCTCCCCTCCTTCTCCCGGTTCACGAAGTCGGGCAGGACCCACGGCTTGATCTTCTTGTCGAACGTCGGCCCGAAGTGCACGAGCGTGACGCGCGCGCCGGAGCGCCAGAGGTCGAGCGCCGCCTCCGCCGCCGAGTTGCCGCCGCCGACGACGACCACCGTCTGGTCGAACGCCTCGTGCCCTTCGCGAAACACGTGGGTGACGTGCGGCAGGTCCTCGCCCGGCACGCGCAGGTAGTTGGGCGACCCGAAGTAGCCCGTCGCGACGACGACGGCGCGGGCGAGCGTGACGCGAGGTCCGTGCGCGCGCGACTCGGATCGAACAACGAACCCGTCGCCGCCGCCGTCGCGCTCGATCGCGACGACGCGCTCGTATTGCCGCACCGGCAGATCGAAGTACCGCACCGCCGCGCGGTAATACGCCAACCCGTCGCGGCGGGTCGGCTTCTCCGTCGCGATCACGAACGGCAGATCGCCGAGCGCCAGCTTCTCGGCCGTCGAGAAGAATCGGACGTACGTCGGGTAGTGCGCGATCGTGCTCACCACGGCCGACGCCTCGATGACCACGCAGCGCAATCCCGCGCGCTTCGCCGAGATGGCCGCGGCGAGCCCGCAGGGCCCGCCGCCGACGATCACGAGGTCGACGGCGTCCGCCATTTCAGAAACCGATGATCTGGTCGCGGCGCGTGCCGACGCTCACGTACGTGACGCGCGTCTCGATCAACTCCTGCAGCCGGTCGAGATACGTTCGCGCCTGCGCCGGGAGATCCGTGAGGCGGCGGCACGCGCTCGTCGGGCTGAGCCATCCCTCGAGCCACTCGTACCGCGGCGTGATCTTGTCGAGCGCGGCCACGTCGCCGGGAAATTCGGTGTGCAAGTCGCCGTCGTACTCGTAGCCGGTGCACACGGCGATTCGGTCGAGCGTGTCCAGAATGTCGAGCTTCGTCACGGCGACGTCGGTGAGTCCGTTGATGCGCGTCGCGTATCGCACGACGACGGCGTCGAACCATCCGCATCGGCGCGGACGGCCGGTGGTCGCGCCGAACTCGCCGCCGAGTGTCCGGATGCGCTCCGACATGGCGACGTCCATCTCCGTCGGCAGCGGCCCGGCGCCGACGCGCGTCGTGTACGCCTTCACGACGCCCAGGACGGCGTCGATCGCGCGGGGCGAGATCCCGGCTCCCGTCGCCGCGCCGCCCGACGTCGTGCTGCTCGACGTCACGAACGGATACGTGCCGTGGTCGACGTCGAGGAGCGACCCCTGCGCCCCTTCGAGCAGGACCGCGGCGCCGTTCTTGATCGCGCGATGCACGACGAGCCCCACGTCCTCGGCGAGCGAGAGGAGTCGTTCGCTCACGCCGGCCAGCACGTCGATCGTCGACTCGACGTCGGCGCGCTTCGAGCTGCCGAAGGCCGACAGCTGCGCGTTCGCGTGCGCGACTCCCGCTTCGACCAGCTCGCGCATCCGCGCCGGATGCCGGAGGTCGAGGACGCGGATGCCGCGCCGGGCGACCTTGTCCTCATATGCCGGCCCGATCCCGCGACCCGTCGTGCCGATCGCCTTGGAGTGGCCGCTCTCGGCGTCCACGAGCTTGTGATAGGGCTGGACGAGATGCGCGCGGTCGCTCACGTAGAGGCGACCTTCGACGTCGATTCCGTCCGCGACGAGTTGGTCGACCTCGGTGAACAACTTCTCCGGGTCGAGCACGACGCCGTTTCCGATCGCGCAGCGCACGCCTTTGTGGAGGATCCCGCTCGGGATCTGGTGGAGCACGAACGACAGGTCGCCCAGATCGACCGTGTGGCCGGCGTTCGCTCCGCCCTGGTAGCGCACCACCCAATCGGCGCGCTCGGCCAGGACGTCGACCAGCTTTCCCTTCCCTTCGTCGCCCCACTGTGCGCCGACTACGACGACCGTGCGGTGGGACGGGCTGAACATTTTCGGAGCGGTGGGAGGGAGATGGAGCGGGCGGGCTGACGCGCGGGCAAAAAAATACGCCCCGGCGAACCCCGGGGCGTTGTGTGAATCTATCGGGGCCAGGATCGGAGTCAATGAACGGCCCGACAACACGTTGGGTCGTTCTCTGTCACTGGTCCGGCGGTTCCAGATCAGTGGCCTGAGATCCGTGGCCTGACCGGTCTTACCTTTGCGCCACGCGCCGCCTATCGTTGAGCCCGCCCCCACCTGCCGCCGGCGGCGCGCAGCCGTCTCCTCCCGGTCGTACCCCTCTCTCTCAGCCGGAGGCAGTCATGGCCATCAACACCTCGAAGGTCCTCGTAGGCGGCATCGTCGGCGGCATCGTCGCGAACGTGATCGATTTCGTCGGGAACTCGCTCATTCTCGGCGACATGCACCAGGCGGACATGGCGAAGTTGAACCCGGCGCTGGCCGCGAAACCAACCGGGCGGGCAGATCGCCGGGTTCGTCGATTTTCGACATCGTCTGGATCATCGCGACGGTCTGGATCTACGCCGCCATCCGTCCGCGATTCGGCCCCGGACCGAAGACCGCCGTGTACGCGGCGATCGCGTCGTGGGCCATCGGCACCTCGGTCGCCGGATTCTTCTGGGCGCTGCACATCTTCGGCACGAACGTGTTCGTCGCAACGGCCGGTCGTGGAATTGGTCAACGCGATCATCTCGACGCTGGTCGGCGCCTGGCTCTACACCGAGGAAGCCGGCGTAGCCGTCACCGAAGAATCGCCGCCGCGACCATCCAGACCGCCATCACCAATCCGATGGCGATCTTTGTCGCGGCGGCGGTGACGCGTCCGAGAAACGCGCCCCACGCCACGCGCGCGGCCGCACCGTGGCCGCTTCCCGCGCTCCACTCAGCGACGAACGCGCCGATGAAACGCGCCGGCGAACGCGCCGACGATCGAGCCGACGATCGGCACCGGAACGCCCACGAACGCGCCGATCATTCCGCCGAGGATCGCGCCCCACGACGCGCGCCGCGATCCGCCGTAGCGCCGAGTGAATCGCCCGGTGAGCACCCACTCGAGTCCTTCGGCGATCACCATCAACGCGCCGACGCCGACTACCGTGACGAGCCCGATGCCGCCGGCCGGCACGAGCAGGTGATAGCAGAGCGCCGCCGCGAACAGGACGAGCGTTCCCGGGAACCCGAACGGGATCATCAGGAGACCGAGCACGATCGCGGCGACGAGCAGCAGCTGTTCCATTCACACCAACCTCGACGCGGTCCGGGCGAGCACGCGCGCTGCACCCGCGATCCCCACGCCGCGCATCGAGCTGAAGATTGTCGCGCGACGTGTGGATCCTCAGAAGCGTACGCAGCGTGCCGCGGCTCAGTGTCAGCGTCTCCCAGCCGGCGTCGGCGAGCGCGACGCTGTCGGTGAGGATTCCCGGCAGCAGGCGCCGGATTCGCAGGTTTTCTTTCGAGGCGGCGGACGCTTCGGCGAGCGCCGACAGAAGCCGCGATGGGCGACGTCGCGTGAACATCGCCGTGAGCGGGCCGTCGTCGTCGACGCTGTCGCAGTTGAGCGCGACGCCGGCGCGTCCGCGACCGCGCCCACGCCCGCGCGCCGGCGAGCGAAAGCTCCTCGGCGTCGGTGATCAGCACGCCGATCGGAAGCGCCGGAGAGAGCGCGGCCGCGGCGTCCAATACAGCCGCCACGCCGCTCGCGTTGTCGAGCGCTCCCGCGCTCCGCCGGCCGACGACGGACAACATCAGCGGCAGTCCGCCGGCCCACGCCACGACGAGCGCCGCGACCGCGGCACTCGGGCGTGCGAGCAGCGACAGCGCGACGCCGGCGAGGCCGACCGCCAGCACGACGACGCCGGCGACCCGCACGAGCATCGGGACGGGCTGGGATTTCGAGTCGAGATGCGCGACGAGCCAGAGTTTCGTCGGCGACGGGCCGCGAGTCGCTTCGATGTTCACGCCGGCTCGTCGCATGACCGGAGCGTTCGAGCACGCCCCGCGCCAACCCGATCGCGACCGCGATCGCGAGCCCGATGACGACGATCGCCAACCACGGCACGTCCGCCGAACCGCGATTCGCGACGACGACGGCCAGTGTGGCCGCGGCGGGCAGCAACAGACCGAATGACGGCGCGCCGAATCGACCCGCGAACGCGGAGTACTCGAACGGCTCCTCGCGCACGACGAATCCGAGACGGCGCAGCTCGATCGCGCAGTAGACGCGCGCCTCGTCGATGGCGGCGCCGCCAGTCGGACGCGGACTGGCGGCGAGCCGGGCGAGGTGTGGTACCCCGCCCGCGATGTTCACTTACGCCGTGACGAGCTCCGCACTTCGCAGTAGCTCCGCCACGGTGTTGAGTTGCGCCGGCTCGAGCGGGAGCAGCGGCGGCCGAACGGGTCCGCCGACGAGCCCCGCGCCGACGGCGTCCATCGCCGCCTTCACGCCGGCGATGCCGAATTCGCCGATGATCTTCGCGCCGAGAGGCGTCATGCGAGCCTGCGCCGAGCGGGCCGACTCGCGCTCTCCGCGACGGAACGAGTCGTAGACGTCGAGCGCCAACGCGGGCGCGAACAACGCGGCCGCGAGGATGCCGCCGCGCGAGCCCATCTCGAGCGCGTCGAGGAACATCGGCGCGTTGCCCGTGAGCACCGCGAACGTGTCCGACTGCGCGGGCATGTACGACGCGAACAACTGGCGGTCCCCCGAGCTGTCCTTGATGCCGATGATGTTCGGGTGCCGCGCCAATTCGGCGACAAGCGACGCCGGCAGCGCGAAGTGCATGTACTTGGGAATGTTGTACAGCAGAACCGGCGCCGGCGACTCGTCGGCGATGCGGTGATAGTGCTGCGACAGCGCGCGCTCGGTCATCGCCGGGCCGTAGTAGTGCGGCGCGACGACGAGCACCGCATCCGCTCCGCGGCCCGCGGCGTCCTTGGTGATCCGGATGCACGTTCGCGTCGACTCGGCGCCGGTGCCGACGATCAGCGGCCTGTCGCGAGGAATGGCGCCGCGCGCCACGTCGATGAGCGCGTTTCGCTCCGCCCCGCTCAGGAGGGCGGCTTCCCCCGTCGACCCGTTGACGACGATTCCGTGAATTCCGGCGGCGAGATGCGCGCGGATGTTGGCGCGGAACCCGGTGAAGTCGAGCTCTCCGGTCTTCGGAGAGAACGTCGCGATGACGGGGGCGTGGATCCCCTCGAGCAGCTTGTTCATTGTGCCAGGAAGTCTAAACCCCCCGTCTGCAGTCCGTCGAGCGCCGCCTCGACCGGCTGCGGCGGCGTCTCTTCCTCTTCCTCGGGTTCCGTTGCCTGCTGCCCGGTTGGCTCGCGCCCCTGATCCCCCCGACGAGTCGCCCGAGAACATCTTCATTTGAAGCTCGAAGTCCGACGGGTTCGAGGCCGCGGCCTTCGCGACCTCGAACGTCACCACGTCGTTCCTGACGAGATCGGCCAGACACTGATCGAAGGTCTGCATGCCGTACTGCTCGCGGCCCGCGGCGATGAAGTCGCGGATCTCGCCGATGCGCTGGCCATCCATCATCAGATCGCGGATCGACGGCGTGTTGATCATGATCTCGGCCGCCACGGCGCGTCCCTTGCCGGCCTTCTTGGGCAGCAGCCGCTGCGAAATCACCGCATGCAGAGATTCGGCCAGCCGGATGCGGATGATTTCCTGCTCCTCCGGCGGGAACATGGCCATGATGCGCAGGATCGTGCTCTGCGCGTCCGGCGTGTGCAGCGTCGACATCAGCAGGTGGCCGGTCTCCGCCGCTTTGATCGCCGTGTCCACCGTCTCGGCGTCGCGCATCTCGCCGATCATGATGACGTCGGGATCCTGACGGAGCGCGGCGCGCAGTCCCATCTTGAAGTCGGTCGTGTCCGACCCGATCTCGCGCTGCGTGATCGAGGACTTGTTGTCGCGGTGCAGGAACTCGATCGGGTTCTCGAGCGTGAGGATGTGGCGGCTCTCGCGCGAGTTGATGTAGTTGATGAGCGCCGCCATCGTGCTCGACTTGCCGGAGCCCGTCACGCCGGTCACGAGCACCATGCCGCGTTCGGCGCCCGGCGATGTCGGCCAGGACCGGCGGGAGGCCGAGCTGCTCGAACGTCGGCACCTCCCACGGAATCACGCGCATGATGATCGAGAACGATCCGCGCTGCCGCATGATGTTCACGCGGAATCGCCCGATCCCCGACGCTGACCACGAGCAATCGTAGTCGAGGATCTTGTCGATGCGCGCCTTGTCGTCCTCGTTCTGCATGAGGTGCAGCGCGATCGAGCGAGTCTGGTCCGGCGTCAACGCCTGCTTGGTGAGCGGGACGAGCTCGCCATGAACCCGCGCGCGGAACACGTCGCCGGCCTTGATGTGCAGGTCGGAGGCGCCGCGGTCGACGGCCGCCTTGATGATTTTCTCCATCATCATAGCCGGCCTGCTTGTCGACGAGGTTCTTGAGAGGCATTCCGCTCACGTAGCGCCGCCAGTTGTCGAGGAAGAGATCCAATTGCCGGGGCCAGAATCGTCCCGGCGAAACGGGCGAGACGTGCGGCGTGAGCAGAACTTGCCGGAGCTGCCACAGCGGACTGAACGTCGCCAGTGGCTCCTCTTCGAAACACGTCCAGCACCGCGCCGCGCAGCCTTCCGTCCCGCAGGCGTACGACGAGTGCCTCGTCGTCCAGCAACGCGCCGCGCGCCACGTTCACCACGATCGCCGAGCGCGGCAGTAGATCCAAACGCTTACCATCCAGTAAGCCTGCGGTGTTCGACGTCAGCGGAGCGGCCAGAACGACCACGTCGTGGCGCGGCAGCTCCGTCGTCGAGCGCCTCCAGCGACACAACCCGCTCGAACCCTGGCGGCGGACCGAGCTCCGGCCGCCGCCTGATCCCGGTGCAACGGGCGCCAAGCGCGGTCAGTCGCTCTCCGACGGCCTGTCCGATCCCGCCCGTTCCGACGATCAGCGCCCGCACGGTGTCCATCTCGCGCAGCACCGAGTCGAGGCGCACGAACGGCGTCTTGTTCCACTCCGTGCGGTGCTGCTGGTCCACCGCGTAGTCGAGTCCCCGCAGAAAATGGAGCACGCCGGCCACCACGTACTCCGCCATCGGTATGGCGTGGACGCCTGCGGAGTTCGTGAATGCCACATCGCTGGCGAGCATCTCGGGATAGAGCGCGGTGCCGACGCCGGCCGCCGCGGAGTGCACCCAGCGGAGATTCGGCGCGGCGACGAGGAGCGCGCGGGGAATCCCGAACCCGAAGTAGACCTCGGCGCCGCGAACGGCCTCGAGCACCTCGTCGCTCGGACGCGGCGGCCCGTCGCCGTCGGAGCTCGTCGCCGCTTCGACCATGTGAATGGTCCATCCGGGCGGCGCTCTCGGCGGCGATTCGGCGCGCGCCCTCCGGCGTGAGCGCCCAGTTCTTCGACGTCGCCGCGAGATCGACGACGAGCAGCCGCGTCGTCACTCGGTGACGACGCTGACCACGTTCTTGTCGCGCCGCAGCACGTCGACCATCGCGTCGAGCTGCTTTGTCGCGCCGACCAGCATCAGCTCGAACGTCCGATCCTGCTCGTGCTCGAACGTTCGGTGCGAGAAGACGTGAATGCCTTCCACTCGAATGAGTTTCTCCATTTCACCGAATGTTACGCCCGGCAGCACGCGCAGCGTTGCGCGGACGCGCCGGCGCATCCGCATCAGCCGCTGCTCGAGCGGCCGCAGACCGACGAGCACCAGCACGATGAGCGCCGTTCCTCCCAGCGCGTCGACATAGGCTCCGGCACCCACCGCCGCGCCGATCGCGGCGACCACCCAGATGGTCGCCGCGGACGTCAAGCCCGACGATCGCGCCCTCGGCGTGCAGGATCGCGCCGGCGCCGAGGAAGCCGATACCGGAGACGATCTGCGCCGCGATGCGGGTCGTGTCGCCGTACGGGCGGCCGTCCGGCGTGAAGCCGATCTGCGCGATGTCGATCGAGAGCTGCGTGAACAGCGCCGCGCCGACGCAGATCAGAATGTTCGTGCGCAGCCCAGCCGGTTTGTTCGACAGCTCGCGCTCGATGCCGACGGCGCCGCCGAGGAGCGTGGCGAGCAGCAGCTTGACGAGGACCGTGAGGCGGAGCGCCGACGCCAACGCGGCGAACGGCGTCGGAGCGGGAGCATTCTGCACGACGAGCGCGGCGAGCTCGGGCATCATCGAGATTGAAAACTGTCCAGGCGCGGCGGCGCGCGCCAGCGGTTCGCTCAGGTGAGCGTCGGCGCTTGCAGAAACGCGAACACGATCTGCATCGCGATCAAGCCCAGCGGCATGGCGTACGCCGCGATCGAATTCCTCACTTCGACGCGCAACGACGACCGGTACACGAGCCAACACGCCACGACGACCGCCGACTCGAAGACGACGTCGCGGTACGAGTGCGTGTAGAGGTGCAATCCCACGGACGGACCGCCGGGCCATGTCGGCTTGAGACCGGTCACGCAATCGGCCAGCCAGTGCGAGACGTACGTCGCGCCCACCACAACGGCGTCGACGGCGCCGAAAAACGGCATCGTGCAGAGCACGACGACAAGCGAGACGATGCCAACCGACACGAGGGAGTGCGACACCTCGGGATTCGGGTGGTGGACGACGTGGCTCAGGAGATCGACCCAGTCCGGTCCGAACGCGACGGGAACGAGCAACGCGAGCGGCAAGCGCGGCCTCTTTCCCTTCACGAACGTCGCGATCGCGGCGTGACCTGCGAACACCGGGTTCCCGTCGCTCAGCGCTGGCGGTTGAGCAGCCGGTCGATCGCGACGAGCCAGATCCACGGCACGAGAAGTCCGGCCAACGTGACGGCTCTGATGACGACGTTTCGCGGCACCATCGCGATCGCGCCCACGAGTGTCCAGCGAAGTGCTCGACGCTCAAAAGCCCATCCGATCGCGGACCACGTCCATCGTCTCTCGCGCCAGCCGGCGGCACTTGGCGGCGCCCGCCGAGAGCGCGTCGTCCACGCGCTTGGGTTTCGCCTCCAGCTCCGCGGCGCGCGCGCGAATCGGCACCAGCTCCGTCTCCATCGACTCGGCCAGCACTTTCTTGCAGTCGATGCAGCCCCAACCCGCCGTCGTGCATTGCGTCGCCACGTGCTCGACGGTCGCGACGGGGCTGAACGCCTTGTGCAGATGGTAGATGTTGCACACCTCGGGCGTCCCCGGGTCCGTGCGCTTGATGCGCTTCGGGTCGGTGACCGCCGGCCGCAACTTCGCCCAGATCGAATCCGGCGACTCGAGCAGCGCGACCGTGTTGCCCATCGACTTCGACATCTTCGACTGGCCGTCGAGTCCCATGATCCGCCGCGTCGGCGTGAGCAGCGGCTTGGGCTCGGGAAAGAACTCCTCGCGCTCTTCGCCGCCGTCCGCCGTGCGCCGGCCGGTCAGCCTCCCGAACGACGCGTTCCACCGGCGCGAGATGACGCGCGACAGCTCGAGGTGCTGGACCTGGTCCTCACCGACCGGCACCATGTCGGCGCGATAGAGGAGAATGTCGGCCGCCTGGAGCACGGGATAGTTGAGGATCCCGGCCGGGACGCTCTCCTGCCGCTGCGACTTTTCCTTGAACTGCGTCTGTCGCTCGAGCTCTCCGAGCGGCGTGATCGTGTTGAACATCCACGCCAGCTCGGTGTGCTCCGGAACCTGCGACTGCACGAAGATGGAGCACTGGTCCGGATCGAGGCCGGCGGCGAGCAGCGAAACCGCCATCGCCTGGCGGCGCTCGCGCAGCTGCTCCGGCTCGTAGGGCTGCGTGATGGCGTGGTAGTCGACGATGCAGAAGATCGACTCGTGCTCGTACTGCAATCGAGCCCAATTCTTGACCGCGCCGAGGTAGTTTCCGATGTGCAGCTCCCCGGACGGTTGAATCCCACTGAAAATCCGTGACATCCGTTCAACATAACAACGCCCGGGCGCTGCTCGCGACTTGCGTCGCGGCCTCGGCGCGCGCCGCGGAAATCATCCAACGCGGCGCCGAAACGCGCGGCTCGCTCACGTGGGAACGGAAGGGCGCGACCGACTTCGTCAGCGACGTCGATCGCAACGCCGAACGAGCGATCAACGAGATCGTCGCGTCGCGCCATCCGGATGCGCGCGTGCTCGGCGAAGAGCTGACGCCGTCCACCGAGAACCGGTCGGGGCTCGTGTTCGTCGCCGACCCGCTCGACGGCACGACGAATTTTTTGCACGGCTATCCGTGGTACGCGGTGTCGATCGCCGCGCTCGTCGACGGCGAGCCCGTGGCCGGCGTCGTCCTCAATGCGGCGACCGGTGAGCTCTTCTCGGCGACGGCCGGCGGCGGCGCGCGTCGGAGCGGCCAGCCGATCAGCGTCTCGACGATCGACGACCCCGCGCTGGCGATCATCGGCACCGGGTTTCCGTTCAAGACTCCTCATCTCGTCGACGCGTACGTGCAGTCGCTTCCGGTCGTGATGCGCGACGTCGCGGGCATTCGGCGCGCGGGCTCGGCGGCGCTCGACCTCGCCGACGTCGCGTGCGGCCGGTTCGACGGATTCTGGGAGCTGTCGTTGGCGCCCTGGGACGTCGCCGCGGGCATTTTGTTGGTGCGGGAAGCGGGCGGCGTCGTCACCGACGCCTCCGGCGCTCCGGCGACGGTGAGCCACACGTCGATCGTCACCGGAAATCCGGCGATGCACGCGTGGTTGCTCGAGCGCGTGCGGATGTGACGGCGGAGATGCGATGCGACGCCGGGACACGGCCTTCCTATATTGAGGCACGTTTCGGGCGCCGTCCTCGGCGCCCGTTTGCCGCGCCCATCTCCTCCCGCCCACCAACCGCCGCAAGCAGATGAAGCTCGTCGAGTGCGTCCCGAATTTTTCCGAAGGCCGCCGGCCCGAGGTCGTCACCGCCATCCGTGACGCGATCGCCGCCGTCGAGAGCGTCGCGCTGCTCGACGTCTCGTCCGACCCGTCGCACAACCGCACCGTCGTCACGTTCGTCGTCGCCGTCGAGCACGCCGTCGACGCGGCGTTCGCCGGAATTCGCGCCGCGCGCGACCGGATCGATCTCAACTCGCACAGCGGCGAGCATCCGCGCATGGGCGCGACCGACGTCGTCCCGTTCGTTCCGCTCGAGGGCTCGACGATGGAGGACTGCATCGTCCTCGCCAAGCAGCTCGGCGAGCGCGTCGGCAAGGAGCTGGAGATCCCGGTCTTTTTGTACGAGCGCGCCGCCACTCGCCCCGACCGCGAGAATCTCGCCGACATCCGGCGCGGCGAGTTCGAAGGCATTCGAACTGAAATGGCCGCGGGCGCCGCGAATCGCGCTCCCGACTTCGGCCCGTCGAAGATCCACCCGACCGCCGGCGCGGTGGCGATCGGCGCGCGGCCGTTTCTCGTCGCGTACAACGTCTACCTCGGACCGGCGTCGAACCTCCAGGTCGCGAAGAACGTCGCGAAGGCGGTGCGCGGATCGTCCGGCGGACTGCGCTACGTGAAGGGACTCGGCCTCGAGGTCGACGGACAGGCGCAGGTCTCGATGAACCTCGTCGACACCGAGAAGACGCCGCTCTATCGCGCCTACGACGCGGTGAAGATGGAAGCGGAAGCGCAGGGCGTGTCGCCGACGTGGAGCGAGATCGTCGGAGTCGTCCCGGAACGCGCGCTGTTCGAGACCGCGGCGCGGCACATCCAGCTCCGCGACTTCAAGCCGGAGATCGTGCTCGAGCACAAGGTGCGCGCGGCCGTACAAGGCGGCGAGTCGGTGTCCGGATTCATCGCGTCGGTCGCGTCGTCGGCGCCGACTCCGGGCGGCGGCAGCGTCGTCGCGCACGCCGGCGCGCTCGCCGCCGCGCTCGCGCAGATGGTCGCCGGGCTCACCGCCGGACGAAAGAAGTACGTCGCGGTCGACGCCGAGATGCGCGCGCTCGGACTCGAGGCGGCGGGGCTCGTCAACACGCTGTCGGCGCTCGTCGTGAAGGACGCCAACGCGTACGGCGCCGTGTCGGCGGCGTACAAGCTGCCGTCCGAGCCGGCCGACGCTCTCGCGAAACGAAAACGCGCGATCGACGACGCGCTCATCGGCGCGGCCGAAGTCCCGCTCGAGACCGCGCGCGCCTGCGCGAAGGTCGCCGAGCTGGCGGCGACGTGCGCGACGAAGGGAAACTCGAACGCGGTCTCCGACGCCGGCGTCGCCGCACTCCTCGCCGACGCTGCCTGTCGCGGCGCGGTGTACAACGTCCGCATCAACGTCGCGGCACTCGACGACAAATCACGCGGCGTCAGGTTTGGCCGCCGAGGCGAATCAATTGCTCACGAAGACTCGCGCTCTGGTGGATCAGGCGACCGCTGCCGTTGAGGCCGCGATCGGCTGACGACAACTGCAACGGAGAACGACGACGAGAACGACGACAGAACGGCGACGAGAACCGCAACTACCTCGACGCAGAGACGCAGAGGACGCAGAGACGCAGGGGAAACGGCGAAGGAACTTTTTTGGAACGACCTCGGGGTGCCACGCTGTGGCGTCCCGAGGTCGTTTACCAAAAGTTCTTGTCGTTGTTTGCCGTGCTCCGCGAAATCCGCGGATTCCGCGAAATCGTTGCAGTATCAAATCGTAGATCTCGCCCGGCCACGACGAAGCTCCTACGCCAAGCGGAACGCGTGGCCTATTGAAGCGCGCGCCTAGTGCCGCTTGCCATCGTCCGGGTGACACGCCTCGTCGATCACGACGGCCACGGCGAGTAGCAGCACCTGGTCCTCGCGTGCCGCGGATGTCGATGCCGTACGTGTCCGCCCACGAGAACCACTGCTTCGACACGCGTTGCCACGACTCGCTCGCCGCGCATGATCTGATACTCGTGGTCGGTCAGGTTCCCCTCGGCGTCGAAGTTGTCGTCGATGCCGGGGACTTCGACGGTGAACCGGTGCTTGAAGAACGCGAGCGGCTCCTTGCGGACCGTCGCGACGACGTGGCCGTCGCGGAAGATCTCGTACGTCTTTCCCCACGACAGCACGCGCTGCTTGATGAACGCCAGCTCGTTGCCGGCGAGGTCCTGGAACGACAGCTGGTCGCCGATCGTGAACGCCTTGCCGTCCACGAAGTAGAGGTCGTTGCCGTCCTTGTCCTTGATGTAATAGTCGTCGCCCCATGAGAGCAGCTTCTGCTTCATCATGAATTGCATTCAGCGTCTTCTCGCTCGAGTCGTGAGTTGAGTGGTGTCGCCTACTTTTTCGCCGCGACGTCGACAAGTGTGCGGTAGATCATTTCCGTCCCCTGCTTGAGCGACGCGATGCTGACCTTCTCGTCGTTTCCGTGCATGCGCGTCAGCTCGTCGGCGTCGATCGGATAAGGATAGATGCCGTACACGGGAACGCCGCGCGACCGCCACGCTCCCGCGTCGGTCCCCGCCTGGAACAGATACGGCGTGACCTCCGCACCCGGGAACGTCGCGTGCGCTTCCTTCTCTAACGCGCGATACAGGGCGGTTGTGTCAGGCGATTCGGGCGCCGACGCGTAGACGCGACTCCCGATCGAGAAATCGAGCCCCGGATCGCCGGCGACCTTCTTCAGCGTCGCGACGAGCGCCGCCGGATCGCTTCCCGGAATCAGCCGCAGGTTGATCATCGCCTGCGCCGAGCCGGGGATGACGTTGTTGCGGAACCCGCCGTTGACGATCACCGGCGCGATCGTGTTGCGGATCAGCGAGTGCAGCAGCGGATCGCGGCTCACGATCGAGTCCGCGCGGCGCGCCTTCACCGGATCGTCGCCGACGACGTCTCGATAGTAGCCGGACATCGGCGGCGCGCTCGTCTTGGACAGCGCGAGGAAGAACCGCTTCGTCGACGGCGAGATCGTGAGCGGCGTCTCGTACGCCGAGATCTTCGCCATCCCGCGCGAGAGCGCGAAGATCGCGTTGTCGGGACGCGGCATCGAGCTGTGCGTCGACGTTCCGTGCGCCGTGATCGTGAGCGGGATCGACAGCTTGTCCGCCGTCGAGATGCTCACGTAGCGCACGTGCCCGTCGTCGCCCTTCATGATCCAGCCGCCTTCGTTCAGCGCGAACTCGGCGTCGATGTCGGACCAGTTGCTCTTCGCCAGCCATTCCGTGCTGTACGGACCGCCGCTCTCTTCGTCCGCCTCGGCCAGGAAGATCACGTCGCGCGCGAGCGGCACCTTTCGCTCGGCGAGCATCATCACCGCGCGCGCGAACACCGCCATGCCGCCCTTGAAGTCGATCGCGCCGCGGCCGTAGACGTAGCCGTCCTTCTCGATCCCGTCGAACGGCTCGAGCGACCACTTCTCGCGCTCCACGCCGACGACGTCGGCGTGCGCCGAGACCAACACCGGCCGCTTCGACCCGTCGCCGCGCAGCCGCGCGATGATGTGCGTCTTCGCCGAATCCGGCGTCGGCACGATCTTCACGTCGAAGCCGAGCGCCCGAAATCGCGCCGCGAGGATGTCGTCGACACCCTGCGTTCGCCCCGGCGGGTTCGACGAGTTCGCGCGAATCAGCTCGCGCAGCAGCGACGCGGTCGAGTCTTCACCGGTCTGTGCGCCGGCGATCGCCGAACACGACAACGCTGCCGCGGCGATCCAGGGCAGACCTACGGTACGCGCTCGAATCATGTGGTCGGTCGGCGGAGGGAGGGAGGGACGCCCTGAGTCCCGATCTATCTACCGTCGCGCTGGCCCGCTGTGTCCACCGGCTCAACTGTGGCGCCCGATCTCGCCGCATTGGTCCGTGCGCCGCGAAGCACTGCTCGCGTCACAGCGGGCCATAGCGAGGCGAAACAGACATAAACGGGATCGGACGGACACAAACGGATCGAATGCTTTTTGGAACTCACCTCAGGGCGGCCACGTCTCGCCCGATGTGCTCCGAAACCTCGACGGTGTGCCGTTCCAAAAGCATTTGCAATTCAAGTTTGTGTCCGTCCCTCCGTTTGTGTCTGTGTCCCCGCTGCATGCCCGCCTGCCGCGACGAGACCTTTCCACGCCACGCAGCACTCCACCGTTGACGCGTCACTTGCTCGACCAGTTCGCAAACATGTCCCAGTACACGGCGACACCGCAGCGCTGGCCGGCCCCGAATCCCACATGTATCGCTGATATTCCTTGGGAACGTCACCCGGCGCCGGGTAGACCTCGAGCGCCATCAGGTCCCACGGAAGATCGGGGACGAAGTTGGCCGCCGTCGCCGGACGCCCGTTGACGAGCGACACCATGCAGTGAAGGCCGTTCGCGACGGGAATCCTGCGGTTGCCGGTGCGCGTCGGACGCACGTCGATTCGGAATCCCGGGATGTCGCGGAACAGATCCGCCGTCGTGAGCGGGTCCTTGTCGTCGATGTCCAGGTAGTCCATGAAGACGCCTTTGTCGCCGCGCTTCCGCCGGCACATGAAGCCGTCGAGCGAGCGCTCCGGGCAACTGCCGTCTTCGCGGACGACGACCGTATCGAGGTCGGCCATCCGGTGGTCGAGCGTGATCTTCACGTCGGCGAAGCCGTCGCCGTGAATGTCCGCCGTCGATTCCCCCGCCGAGTAACCGAGCTTCCTGGCGTGGAGGATGTACTTCCCGCCGCCGATGCCGGCCATCGTGAATCGGCCCAGCGAATCGGTGCGCGCTCGGTGCGGGCCGGGCGTCGCGACGACCTCGACGTTGACGAGCGGGCGGTCGGCGGAATCGCGAACTACGCCGCGCAACGTGCCCACCTCCGCCCTGGGCAACGAGGCTGGCCGGAAGCAGGGCCAACGCGCAGAGGGACACGGCCGACAGGCGCATGACTCGGAACCTAAGGGGTGGTGTGGATGACCGCGCCAACTGGGGGCCAGACGACCGCGAACTGCGCGCCACGGGGACGAACCGGAGCCCTGTCGCCGCCCGGGCTCGGCGAACATTATTGACGATCTCCCGCGACCAGACGAGCGACAATGAGCATTCGCGAAGACCTCGAGCTCCTCGACCAGACCCAACACGAGTTGGAATTCCTCGGCGAGGAATTGGAAGAAACCCACGGCATCGACCGACGCGACTTCGTCTTCTGGTCGCTCGTGACGGCCGCCGCCAGCACGTTCGGTTTCGGCGCCAGCGCACTCGGACAAGCGCCGACCGCCGCGCCGGGTGCCGCGCCGCCGCAAGCCGCCCCGCTTCCGCCACTAGGCAACGGCGAACCGGTCTCGTGGACCTTCCAGCCGTATCACGAGGGCACCGGCGCGCTGATGGAAAAGCTGATCAACGAACGCGGCGCCGCGGCCTTCCAGCGCGCGACGTTCGTCGTCCAGCCGTGGACGGGCAAAGTGCCGACCGATCCCAACGAGATCGCGTTCCTCCCCGCTCACCGCCTCTCCGCGCTCATCAAGGGCCGTCACATCACGTCGACGCAGCTCACGCGGATCTATCTCGACCGCATCAAGCGGCTCGATCCGACGCTGCTCTGCGCCGTGACGATCATGGAAGACCAGGCGATGGCCGAAGCGGCAAAGGCCGACGCCGACCTCAAGGCGGGCAAGTACCACGGCCCGCTGCACGGCATCCCCTACGGCGTGAAGGACCTCTTCTCGGTGAAGGGCGTGCGCACGACGTGGGGCTCGAAGGATTTCGAGAATCGCGTCATCGACGAAGACGCCGAGGTCACCGTGCGGCTCCGCAACGCGGGCGCGGTGCTCATCGCCAAGCTCGCGACCGGACTCTTCGCGCAGGGCGACCAGTGGTATCGCGGACGCACGAACAATCCCGTGGGACATTCGCCGCGGATCGAGCGGATCGTCGGCCGGCCCCGCGTCGGCGACGGCGGCGGGTTGCGTCGCGTTCGGCATCGGCACGGAGACGTCGGGTTCGATCGTGTCACCGTCGCGTGAGTGCGGACTCAGCTCGCTGCGTCCGACGTTCGGCCGAGTGACGCGGCACGGCGGAATGGTGTTGGCGTGGTCGCAGGACCGCGTCGGGCCGCTCTGCCGCACGATCGAAGATTGCGCGATGGTCTTCAACACGATCCACGGCGTCGATCCGAAGGACCCGGGCACGGTCACCACGCCCTTCCATTTCGATCGCAACGTCAAGCTCGCGTCGATGCGCATCGGCATCGACGCCAACGCGCCGAAGGAATTCGTCGACAAGCTGCGCGAGCTCGGCGCGTCGCCGAAGGAGATCGCCGCGCGGCCGGCGGCGGAGGCGGCGGACTCGGCGTCGAGTCGTCGGCGGCGTTCGATTCGTATGTGCAGTGGAAAGCGAAGGAGCTCGGCATCGACCTCGCGACGATTCCCGAGCCGCAGGGTCGCGGTGGGTTCGGTGGCGGCGGCGGCGGCGGCGGCCGAGGACGCGGCGCGCCGGGGGATTCGGTGACGCTCGCTGGGCGCGGCGGTGCGGCCGATAGCGCGGGCGCGGGTCGTCGCGGAGGTGGTGGCGGCGGCGGTCGCGGCGACGCGGGAAATCCGACCGGCATGGCGGCGCTCACGCGCTGGACCGGCGGCCGATTCCCGCGCGCGTTCGACTTCGTTCAGCAGCAGCGTCGGCGTCAGATCCTCATCACACAGATGGCCGCGCTGCTCGAGGACTTCGACATGTACGTGCCGGGCGCGAACGGATACGACGTCGGCCTACACGCGCAGACCGGACATCCGTGCGCGGTCGTGCCGTACAAGTTCGAGCCGCAGCCCGCGGGTCGTGGCGGACGCGGTGGCGCTCCCGTCGACTCGACGACGCCCGCGGTCACCTACAACCCGCAGCCGATTTGCGCCGTGCTCGCGGGGAATTTGTACAACGACGACAAGATTCTCTCGGTCGCGCACCAGTATCAGATTCACACGGACTGGCACACGAAGCACCCGTCCATCTAGTCGGAGGAGGACTCACGCCGCCATGCAACGCCGCGATCTGCTTCGTGCCTTCGGCGCCGCAACCGCGCTCGCGATCATCCCACGCGACGCGATGGCGGCGTGGGCGCGCGTCGCAAGCGGCATTCGCCCCGCGCGGGGCTGACCGACGCGCAGCTCGCGCTCGTCGGCGCGATCGCCGACGTGATTCTTCCGCGCACCGATTCGCCGAGCGCGACCGACGTGAACGTCCCCGCGTTCGTCGACGTCATCGTGAGCGAGAACTACACCGACGCCGAGCGCACCGCGTTTCTCGCCGGGCTCGACACGCTCGATTCGTGGACGGCGCCGGTCGCGGCGACGGACACGGCGACCATGCGCGCGACGCGCCCTGTGCCATTCGCCCGCCTGTCGGCCGACGGGCGCGCGGAAATCGTCGACGCCATCGAGCGCGCGCCGAGCCGCCGCGGAGAACCGATGCGCACCTACTGGCGGCTCAAGGGCCTCGTGATTCACGGGTACTTCACGAGCGAGCGCGTGCTCCAAGGACGTGCTCCACGTCGAGGTCATGCCCGGCCGCTTCGAAGGCTCGGCACCGCTCGCGACAAAGGCGGCGAGCTCCTCGCCCCGCGAGATGCACGACCATGCGTGAGACGACGCACTTCGACGCGATCGTCGTCGGCTCCGGCATCACCGGCGGCTGGGCGGCGAAAGAGCTCACCGAGCACGGGCTCAAGACGCTCGTGCTCGAGGCCGGCGGCCCCGTCGATCCGAAGCACGACTTCGTCGAGCACGTGCAGCCGTAGGAGATGCACTTCCGCGGCTAGGCGACCGCAAGATGCTCGAGGCGCGACCATCCCGTGCAGCGCGAGTGCTACGCGTGCGACGAGATGGGCCACAAGTTCTTCGTGAACGACAACGAGAATCCGTACACCAATCCCGGCGACGCGCCGTTCCGCTGGTTCCGCGGCCGGCAGGTCGGCGGACGCTCGATCACGTGGGGCCGCCAGGTCTATCGCTGGAGCGACCTCGATTTCACGGCGAACGCGAAGGACGGCCACGGCAACGACTGGCCGATCCGCTACGCCGACATCGCGCCCTGGTACTCGCACGTCGAGCACTTCATCGGCATCACCGGCGCGCACGAAGGGCTGTCGCAGCTCCCCGACGGCGAGTTCCTCCCGCCGATGCAGATGACGTGCGTCGAGCAGGACGCGCGGCCGAAGATCCTCAAGGCGTTCGGCGGCGAGCGCGTCATGACGATCGGCCGCGCGGCGATTCTCACGAAGGATCACAACGGCCGCGCTCGCGTGCCACTACTGCGGTCCGTGCGAGCGCGGCTGCATCACGCACTCGTACTTCAACAGCATCGGCTCGACGCTTCCCGCGGCGCAGAAGACGGGCAACCTCACGCTGCGCCCGAACAGCGTCGTCGCCGAGGTGCTCTACGATCCGAAGAAGGGCCGCGCGAGCGGCGTGCGCGTGATCGACGCGCAGACGATGCAGGAGACGCGAGTACACGGCGCGCGTCGTCTTCCTCTGCGCGTCGGCGATCGAGTCGGTGCGCCTCCTGCTCAACTCGAAGAGCGCGCGCTTCCCCGACGGTCTCGCCAACTCGAGCGGCACTGCTCGGCCGCTACGTGATGGACCATCACTACGGCTCGGGCGCGGCGGGACCGTGCCCGGGCTTCACCGACAAGCGCACGATCGGCCGCCGGCCGAACGGCATCTACATCGCGCGCTTCCGGAACGTGAAGACGGCGCACCCGGACTTCCTGCGCGGCTACGGCATGCAGGGCGGCTCGGGGCGCGGCGGCTGGGGACGCGGCGTCGAGCATGCCCGGCTACGGCGCCGCGTTCAAGCAATCGCTCATCGACGAGCTCGGACCGTGGTCGTTCTCGGCGTCCGGCTGGGGCGAGACGCTGCCGCACGCGGACAACCGCGTCACGCTCGACGCGAACGTGAAGGACAAGTGGGGCATTCCCGCCGCGCACATCGACGTGCGCTGGCGCGAGAACGAGCGCGCGATGGACAAGGACATGAAGACCGCGATGGCCGAGATGCTCGACGCCGCGGGATGCACGGACATCCGCACGCACGGCTCGAACAATCCGCCGGGCCACTGCATCCACGAGATGGGCGGCGCGCGCATGAGCAAGACGCCGAAGGACGGCGTGCTCAATCGAGTGGAACCAGGCGTGGGACGTGAAGAACCTCTTCATCACCGACGGCGCGTGCATGGCGAGCAACGGCTGCCAGAACCCGAGCATCACGTACATGGCGCTCACGGCGCGCGCGGTCGTCGCACGCGGTGACCGCGATGAAGCAGAAGCGCGCTGTGACGCGCGACCTCTCGCGGCGCGAAGCGCTCGGCGCGCTCGGCGCGATGGCCGCCGGCGTCGCGCTCGCGACCGCGCGGCGCGCTTCGCCGAATCGGCGACCGACGCGTCGCGCGTCGCGACTCAAGCAGTCCGTCTCGCGCTGGTGCTACGCGAAGCATCCCGCTCGACGACCTCTGCGAGGCCGCGAAGTCGATCGGCTACAAGTCGGTCGAGCTGCTGACGAACCGGATTGGCCGGCCGAAGAAGCACGGCCTCGACTGCGCGATGGCCAACGGCTTCGGCACGATTCCCGTCGGATTCAATCGCCCCGACAACCACGACAAGCTCGTCGCCGACGCCGAGCGCATGATGCCGCTCGCCGCGGCGGCGGGCGTTCCGAACATCGTCGTGCTTCAGCGGCAACCGCGCCGGCCTCTCCGACGGCGAAGGCATCGCCAACTGCATCGCCGGCCTCAAGCGCGTCACGCCGCTCGCCGAGCAGCACGGCGTCACGCTCTGCCTCGAGATGCTGAACAGCAAGGTGGATCACAAGGACTACCAGGCCGACCACACCGCGTGGGCCGTGCAGGTCGTGCAGGGCGTCGGGTCGCCGCGCCTCAAGCTGCTGTACGACATCTACCACATGCAGATCATGGAAGGCGACGTCATCCGGACGATTCGCGCCAACGCGCAGCACATCGCGCACTACCACACCGGCGGCGTGCCCGGCCGCGCCGAGATCGACGACACGCAGGAGCTGAACTACCGTCGCGTGATGCAGGCGATCGCCGACACGGGCTTCACCGGATATCGTGGCGACAGGAGTTCGTCCCCAAGCGCGACCCGCGTCGCGTCGCTCAAGCAGGCGTACGAGATCTGCGACGTGTGAACGGCCACGACTTGCCGCCGCTCGTCACGCGGCCCATAATCTTCTGATCACCCCGACTCACGACCACAATGGCCCCCTTCGCGAAATCCGACTTCATCTGGCTCAACGGCGAGCTCGTTCGCTGGGCCGACGCCACGATCAACGTCAGCGCCCACGGGCTGCAATACGGCACGGGCGTGTTCGAGGGGATGCGCTGCTACGAGACGCCCGACGGCCCGGCCATCTTCCGTCTCGACGCGCACATTCGACGCCTCTTCCTGTCGGCGTCGTTCTACGAGATCGGGATTCCGTTCGACTTCAACCAGCTCTGCGCCGCGTCGCTCGAGGTCGTGCGCGCGAACGGGCTCACGAACGCGTACCTGCGCCCGCTCGCGTTCTTCGACTCGTACAGCTTCGCCGTCTGGCCGAAGGACTGCCCGGTGACCGTCGCGATCATCGCCGTGCCCGGGCAAGCCGTACTTCCAGGGCGAATCCGAACCGCGGCGTGCGCACGACCGTGTCGACCGTGGCGCGCATCGATTCGTCGACGCTGCCGCCGTTCGTCAAGGCGTGCGGCCACTACACGAACTCCGTCCGCGCCGTGCAGGAGGCCATCCGCCGCGGCTACGACGACGCGATTCTGCTCAACTCCAAGGGCGACGTCGCCGAGGGATCGGGCGCGAACCTGTTCGTCGTGCGCGACGGCACGCTGATCACGAACGACGTCGACGCCTCGATCGTCATGGGCATCACGCGCGACAGCGTGCTCGCGATCGCGCGCGACCTCGGCATCTCCGGTCGACCGTGCGGCCGATCAGCACGACCGACATCGTGCTCGCCGACGAGCTGTTTTTCTCCGGCACCGCGGTCGAGATCATGCCCGTCACGGAAGTCGACGGACGCATGATCGGCGACGGACGCCCCGGCCTTGTGACGAAGCGCGTGCAGCAGGCGTTCTTCGACGTCGTCTACGGCCGCGACGCGAGCTATCGCGAGTGGCTGGCGTACGCGTCTCACGGCGCGGGCAGCGAAGCCGTCGCCGCCGTCTGACGCGGGGCAAGGTGCAGTAGCGCGCGATTCGCGCGCTACTGCACCTTGAGCAGTTGCACCTTGAAGACGAGCGTCGAGTTGCTTGGGATCGCCGGCGGCCTGCCCTGGGTGCCGTAGGCCAGCGCCGACCCGATCACGAGCAGTCGCGTGCCCCCGACGCGCATGCCGACGATGTCCCTGATCCCACCCGGGGATGACCTGTCCGACGCCGAGGATAAACCCAAACGACGCCTTGCCGACGTTGCTATCGAACTGCGTGCCGTTCGATAGCCAGCCGGTATACGTCACCGAGTCGGTGTGCCCCGACGTCGCCACCGCGCCGGAGCCGGTAACGAGATCCTGGTAGTAGAGCGCATCCGACTTCTTCGTCATCGCCGAAATGTTGACGCCGAGCGACGCGGCGTAGGTCTCCGTCGCGGGGTTGGTGCCGCCGCCTAAGTCAGAGCCAGCGGGTCCCGACGAATCGCCGCAACTGACGACGGCCGCGAACAGCGCGCACGCGGCCAAGGTTCTCTTGGGTGACAACGTCTCTTTTCCTGTTGGAGGGTGGGGCTTAGCGACCGGTTCCGTCGCCGGCCACCGCTGGTACACCGTACGCTCCGGTTTGCACCCTCGGCGTCGTCTCGTTCACGACACCCGCCGGCAGCGTGAGCTCGGAAGCAAGACCCCTCGCCCGGAGCGCTCGTCACCGTGAGCTCGCCGCCCATGCCGTGGGCGAGATCCCGGCTGATCGACAGCCCGAGGCCGACGCCCTCGTTGGTCCGCGTCAGCGAGCGGTCGAGCTGCACGAACGGCTCGAAGATCTCGCGCTGTCGGTCGAGCGGAATCCCCGGACCCGTGTCGCTGACCTCGATCGCGACGGTCGCGTCGTCGAGCCGCCGCGCGCTCATCGTGATCGTCGCGCCGCTCGGCGAGTAGCGCACGGCGTTCGAGAGAAGGTTGAGCAGGACCTGACGCACCTTCTCGCGGTCGGCGAACGCCCCCAACTCCGCCTCGCAGCGATAGACGAGGGTCTGCTGTTTAGCCGTCGTCTGCGGGAGGACGAGCGCCTCGAGGCCTCCGAGCAACGGATTGAGTGCCACGTCTTCCTGCGCGTACGTGACCTGTCCACTCTCGATCCGGCTCAGGTCGAGCAAGCTGCCGATCAAGCCGAGCAGATGCGACTGGCTCGCGCGGATCCGTGAGAGGTCGCGGCGCTGCTCGTCGGTGATCGGCCCGCGCACGCCCATCTCCATCAACTCGGCGTAGCCGCCGATCGCGTTGAGCGGCGTTCGCAGCTCGTGACTCATCGAAGCGAGGAAATCGGATTTCGCGCGATTCGCCGTCTCGAGCAGCTTCCTGTCGTCGCCGATCTGTTGCGCCATGCGGTTGAAGCTCGACGCCAGACGGACGACTTCGTCGGTACCCGCCGTTGGGACGCGCGTCGAATAGTCGCCGCTCGCGACAGCGTCCGCCGCGCCTGTCAGCTCGGTGAGAGGTCGCAGCACGCGGCGTCCGACGAACCACGTGACGAGCGCGCCCACCAGAGTGAGCATCACGCCGAGCAACGCCAGCTGTCGCGCGGTCGCGTTTGCGACGCCAAGGATCGCGGCGCGCGGCGCCTCCATCCCCATTACGAGCGGCGTGCCCGCGACCCGCGCTTCGGCGAACAGCACGCGCCCCCCGCCCCCACCGCGGGCGGATCCGTTCGCCCCTTCCGCCCTTGCTGGAGATGGTCGAGTCGGCGGGCGACTCGGGGAAACCGCCGAACGTCGTCCATACGCTCCCGTCGGCGTTCCTATAGTAGCCGGCCGCCGAGTTGCCGCTCAGCTCCCGAATGGTCGCCTCGGTCTGGGGATTGGACGCGATGTGCCGGCGCGTCGCGACGAACCCGAGCAGCTTGTTCCCGTCGCGAACCGGCATCACGACCCAGAACAGCGTGCGGCCGCCGACCCGCTGCAGCTCGCCGATCTGCACCGAATCGACGATTCGAAGCGAGTCGAGGCCGCGGCCGTGGATCGACTCCGGCTCCGACTCTTCGGCGGGGATGTTCAACCCGATCGTCTCGCCGCTGTCGGTACCGACCGATCCCAGGCGACGCCCGGTCTCGCTCCAGAGCTCGATCGGCAGGCCCGAATCCGGCCGAACGTCGAGGCGGCGCAACGCGGCTCGGGCCGCGCCGAGACTCTGCGGCGCGGGCGACACGAGAGCGTTGCGAATCGCCGCGTCCTCCGCGACCCGCGCGAAGCGAACCTGGGTGGTCCGAATGCCACTTCCGGTCACCATCACGAGCTGTCTGACGCTCCGGTCCAGTCCGACCTGTGCGTCGTTGATGGCGGCCCGGGTCAGCGTCGCCCACACGACGACCACGGCGATGCCGAGAACCGCCGCCACGATCGCGGTGCTCGCCAGCGACAGTGTCTGGGCGGCGGATAGCCGATAGCGGGTCAGGCTAGAATCCCCAGGTTCGACGATTCATCTTTGCATACGAGGGGTCGCCATGCAAGGGGCGCGCCCCAACGGGCTCGCCGCACCTGGATACGATGGGCGGGATCGGCGTAGAACGCGATAGGTCTCGCCTCCCCCGGCGTCACCCGAGCACTGAAGCGGTGAGCCGCCGCGACCACGGCGGTGGCGGACGGGGCCGGATTGCAATGGGGAAGGGCATGTGTGACGCTGTCGCCCGCACAGCCGGTTCGCGAATCCGCTGGTTCCAAGGCCCGGCCCTGGCTGAAACCAGGCAGCGGCGCCCTCGTATAGACACTCGATATGTCGCATCCGCAATCGACCGCCGACGCGCAAACCATCCGCTCTTATCGACTGTCTATAGGAGAACCATGTCCCAGACCAATCTCCTGCAGGGCACCCTCGACCTCCTCATCCTGAAGACGCTCACCCTCGGTAAGCTCCACGGGCTGGGCATCTCCCACCGCATCGAGCAGATCACCAAGGGCACTTTTCACGTCAAGCCCGGCTCCCTCTTCCCCGCCCTCCACCGCATGGAGCAGGCGGGATGGCTCGAGTCCTACGTGGGGCGAGTCCGGAAACGAACCGCCGCGCCAAGTACTACGCGCTCACCAGCGCCGGGCGCCGGCAACTCAAGAGAGAGACCGACCGAGTGGACGCGCATCGCCGTCGCGATGGCGTTCGCGCTTCGCAAGGCATGACGTTCAGCGCATGAGGGACCCATGTTCGACCACGCGCGGGAAGATCGTGAGCTGGACGACGAACTTCGATGCCTACGTCGAGCTCCTCACGGCGGAGAAGATCAAGCAGGGGATGACGCCCGCGGCTGCGCGACGCGCGGCGCTCCTCGAGACGGGCGGCGTGGAACAGGTGAAGGAGGAAGTGCGCGACGTGCGCCCGGGCGTGCTGATCGAGACGATCGTCCAGGACGCGCGCTACGCGGTGCGCACGCTGCGCAAGGCGCCGGGCTTCACCCTCGCCGCGGTCGTGACGCTCGCCGTCGGGATCGGCGCGGCACCGCGATCTTCAGCATGGTGAACGGCGTGCTGCTGCACCGCCTTCCGATCGGCAGCGGCGACCGCCTCGTGCACCTCACGGCAGCCGTCGCTCCGCACGCCGACGAGGGATTCTCGGTCGCTCGAGGTCGCCGACCTGCGCCGCGACCTCGCAGACGATGAGCGGCGTCGCCGAATACCACAGCATGACCTTCCAGCTGTACGGTCATGGCGACCCGCTGCGCGTGACGACCGGCGTCGTCTCCGACCGGTTCTTCGACATGCTCGGCGTGAAGCCGCTGCTCGGCCGCACGTTCCTTCCGGGCGAGGAAGCCGTCGGCGCGCCGCCCGTCGTCATGCTGAGCCACGCGTTCTGGATGAACCAGTTCCACGGCGACTCGTCCATCGTCGGCGCGACGTTCACCATGAACGACAAGCTCCATCACGGTCGTCGGCGTGCTTCCGCCGCTGCCCGGCTATCCGAACGACAACGACATCTGGATGCCCGCCGGCGCCTGCCCGTTCCGCTCTGCGCCGGCCATGATGAATGACGCGCGACATGCGGATGGTCGCGGCGTTCGCGCGTGCTCAAGCCCGGCGTCTCGCTCGACCGGGCGCGGACGGAGCTTGCCGCGCTGGAACGCGCGCTATCACGCGGCGCTATCCCGCCGCATATCCGGCAGACGCAGCGGATGCGGTTCGAGGCCGTCAGACGCGCGCGACGAGATGACGGCGCGCGCGCAAGCCGATTCTGCTACATGCTCCTCGCGACGGCGGTCTTCCTGCTGCTCGTCGCGGTCGCGAACGTCGCCACGCTCTCCCTGTCGCGCCAGTTGCGGCGGTCGCGCGAGTTCGCGCTGCGCGTCGCGCTCGGCGCGGGGAGCGCGCGGCTGTACCGGCAGCTCGCGCTCGAGAGCCTGCTGCTCGCGCTCGCGGCGGCGCGCTTCGGCGTGCGGCATCGCGGCGAGCGGGATCGGCCTTGCTGCGCACGCTCGCGACGCGCTTCACGCCGCGCGCGGACGAAATTCACATGAGCGCGACGGTGCTCGCGTTCGCGGTTGGCTCTGTGCCTCGTGATCGCGCTCGCTCGTGGCGGCGGCGCCGTTCGTGCATCTCGCTCGGGCGCCGGAACGTCGCCGACGCGCTTCGCCAGGGGAACAGCGGGCGATGGGTACGCGCGGCGATCTGCGCTGCGCGACGTGCTCGTCGTCGGCGCAGGTGGCGCTCGCGTTCGTGATGCTCGTCGGTGCGGGGCTCATCGCGCGCAGCCTCGTCGCGCTCGAGCGCGTCGACGCCGGCGTCGACGTGCGCAACGTGCTCACGGCGCAGCTCACGCTCAACTTCACCAAGTACAAGACCGGGCAGGCGGTCAGCGCGTTCACGGAGGCGTTGCTGCAGCGCCTCGGCGCGCTCCCCGGGTGACATCAGCCGCGATCGGCAGCACGCTGCCGTTGAACGGCGGTCAGCCGAACGATCAGACGTTCCAGATCGAGGGCATCCCGAACGCTCGCGGGGGACGAGGTCCGCACTCGAACTTCACCGCGGTGAGCCCGGACTATTTTCGAACGACAGGCATCCCGGTCGTTCGCGGCCGCGATTTCGCGGCGACGGATCGCGACACCGCCAACGTCGTCGGGATCGTCAGCGGGCGACTGGCGGCCACCTACTGGGGAAGCAAGGATCCCGTCGGCACGCGCATCACCCCCGACTCCGGCCACACGTGGGTGACGGTCGTCGGCGTCGTCGGTGACGTGCGCCAGGGGCGACTCGATGGCGACGTGACTGACGAGATCTACTTCCCGGTCGTCGTCTCCGGGAACAACGACCTTCGCGTCTTCCTTCGCACGGCCGGCGCGCTGCCGCCTGTCGTGCGCGCGCTGCGAGCGGCCGTCGCGCGAAATCGACAATCAGCAGCCGGTGTCCGCCGTGCAGACGTTGGAGCAGGTCCGGGGCGCGCAGCTGGCGGAGCCGCGACTCACGACGACGCTGCTATCGTCGTTCGCCATTCTGGCGCTCGTGCTGACGGCGACGGGCCTCGCCGGCGTGATCGCGCTACGGCGTCACGCAGCGGCTGCCGGAGATCGCGATTCGTATTGCCCTCGGCGCCGACAGCGCGCGAGTCATCGCTGCTCGTAATGCGCGACGGGCTCGCGATCGTCGTCGCGGGGCTGGTGGTCGGGTTCGGGATCGCCTACGCCGCGTCACACCTGATCACGAAACTCTTGTTCCAGGTCGCGGCCACCGACATCTCGACCTATGCGGTCGTCGTCGCGGTCGTCCTCGGCACTGCGGTCATGTCGTGTCTCGTGCCGTCGCGGCGCGCGCTTCGCGCGAATCCCGCGGCGGTGTTTCGAGGCGGCTAGTGGCAAGGGCAGTGGTCTCAGCGACTCGCGCTCACCGAAATCGGAGCCCAATCGGGACCGGCTTGTACCACAACAGTTGAACCTCGTGGGGTAGATCCGGATAGGCGCGGCGATTGACGGCGCCGAGCACGAACCCCTGCCGCGCATAGAATCGGCAGGCGGGAACGTTGACGTTCTGCGTCTCCACCATGAGCGTCCGAATGTCGCGTGCGTCGGCCCACTCCTCGGCGGCGGCGAGAAGTGTGCTCGCCACGCCGCGATGGCGGAATTCCGGGGCGACGCGGAGGTCCCACAAGCGGGCGAGATCGTCCCGCCCCTCCAGGAGGTCGACGGCCGGCTCGCGCGCGATCAGCGCGGCGCACCCAACGCGGTTCCCGTTGACAAGCGCCGCCAGGAACGTCCAGCGCGAGACGTCGAATCGCGCCGGCCAGTCGAGCGGGGCGTCTCCGGGCACCGTGTCGTAGTCCTTTATGTAAGGAGCCGCGACCGGGCGGCTCGGAAGGGGCGACGCGCCGGGATTAGTCGCGATCGCGTCGACGTCGAGCACCTCCGACACGCGAAACGCGATGGAGACCGCCGCGTACTCGGCGAGGCGCTCTGCTCCGTGTTCCAGAATGTCGATTTTCACGCGATCTCGTCGTCGCCAGGACCGGCAGTCATCGGGATGGCGAAGCTGACCCGGCGCGATGAAACAAATGCATCGAACGCTTTGCGAACGTCCGCCGGACACTCCAGATAGCTGAAATGTCCGCAGTTGTCGAGCGTCACGAGTTGCGCGCCGGGAATCGCCGACGCGATGTGCTGAGCGATCTCGGCGGGGATGAAATCCTTGTCTCCGGCGATGACCAGCGTCGGAATCGCGAGGGCGCGCAATTTGGGCAGCAGGTCGTATCCGACCAACGACCAGGAGTCCGCCTTACAATCGGTCCTCCACGGCGCGCGCTTCGAGAATACCCGCCTTCCCCTGGCCGGACGAACGTCGCCTTCATCCTCGCCATGAGCGTTTCGTAATCCTCGCGGCGCGCGAGAGCAGCCTCGAAATGGAGGCGGTATCGCGCCGCGACGGTCTCGGGGTCCCCTTCCTTGTAGGCGGCGCTGGCCAGGATCTCCCGCTGCCGATCGAAGTCCTTGCCAAGTTTCTCGGTGTAGGCCTTTCGCAGCACCGCGTAGTCGCTCGTCGAGGCGGGCGCCGGATTCATGAGGACCAGCCGCGACACACGCGTCGGATGGCGCAGCGCGTACTCGAGGGCGAGGACCGCCCCCCACGAGTGCCCGAGCACCGCCGTTTGTTCCAGGTGAAAGCGATCCCTCACCCGATCGATGTCCTCGACGTCCGACGCGAGCGAGACCTCCTCGGGTCGAACGCGATCCGCCGACTTCCCGCGCCCGCGCTGGTCGTAGTAGATGAGGTGGTACGAGTCGGCCAGCCGATCGAGGTCGGGCAACAGATAGCTGATGTCGAAGTCCGGTCCGCCGTGGAGCACGATCGACGGGCGAGCCGTTTCCGACGTCTCGGACGTAGAGCGACGCGTTGCCGACGGGAATACGGCTCTCGTGCGGCGTGGGGGCTCTGCCGCGACTGGAGCGCAGTCGCCGGATCGGGCAATGCCGCGAGCCGAACGCATGCCGCGAGGCCGACGAGGAAGACAGTTCTCATGACGCGTAGCCTCCGTTTTGCGTGGGTACAAGAGGCGCCGCGTCGCGCCGGCCGTGCGATTTCGCCCTCGAGCGATCCGCCGAATATTCGGCGAGCCGGACGCGAGGTCAACGACCCGCGCGAATATATCGAATTTGCGCCGGCACTCCGGAGGCGGCCAGATTGGAGTTGTCGCAGTCGCCCCCCCCCTCCGTGGCCCGCCGAGACCCGCATGACCTCTCCGCTCCCCCCGAACGCCCTTCGGTTCCGCACCTCCTCTCGAGCGCGGAGCAGACTGCGCTGGGTCGCTCTTGGTCTGGCCGCCGCGCTCATCTTCGACGTGCTCGTCGCGCCGTGGCTCGCCAGCAGCGCGACCGACTGGCTCTGGTTTCGAGAAATTCACTTCGAGTCGGTCTTCGTGACGTCGCTCGTCGCGCATACGGTGCTCTTCGTCGTGGGTGCGCTCGTCGCGTATGGGTTCATTTTTGCCAATCTTTCCGTGGCGCGTCGCGGCATCGTCGGCGTGCCGACGCCGTTCCTGAATCGCAACGGCGAGGCGATCGACCTGACGAGGTTCGTCCCGAGGGTCCTCCACCTCGGCGCGCTGTTCGTGGCGTTCGTCGCCGGAGTCGTCGCGTCGGCGCAGTGGATGACGGTCCTCACCGCGTTGCACGGCTCGGCCGTCGGCGCCACCGATCCGCTCTTCGGGCGGGACATCGGCTTCTATCTGTTTCGGCTGCCCGCGATCTCGGCGGGCGTTGAGCATGTTCGCCGTGCTCACGACGCTGTCGCTCGTCGGCGTCGCACTGCTCTATCTCGCCGGCGGTGTCGTCTCGTTTGGCCCGCGCCGGGCGTTGATCGAGTCGGGTCCATCGCGCCACGTCGGGGCGCTTGTCGCGCTGCTGTTCCTCATCTTCGCCGCGCAGCTCTGGATCGTCGATTCATCGGCGCTGCTGCATTCGACCACCGGCCCGCTGGCCGGCGCGAGCTACGCGGACGTTCACGTGCTGCTGCCGGGCATTCGTATCTCGGCCATCGCGGCGGTGCTCGCGGCCGGTCTCGTGGTCTACGGCGTGATTCAGGACAAGCTCCTCTGGTTCGCCGCGCTGGCGATCGGCGGCTACGCCGCGATAGGCGTCGTGTCGCGCGGGCTCCTGCCCGCGGCCGAGCAGAAGTTCGCCGTCGCGCCGAACGAGCTGGCGCGCGAGCGCCCGTACCTCGAGCGGCACATCGCGGCGACGCGGCGCGCCTGGCGCCTCGACAGCGTCGACGACGCGCGACCTCGGGGAGAGCGACGTCCAGCTCACGATGGCCGACGTGCGCGCCAACGCGCCGACGATCGACAACGTGCGGCTCTGGGAGCGGGATCTCCTGAAACAGACGTTCGGCCAGCTCCAGGAGATTCGAACGTACTACGACTTCGCCTCGGTGAGCGACGACCGATACATGATCGACGGCCGATATCGCCAGGTCCACATCTCGGCGCGCGAGCTCAACACGGCGTCGCTGCCGACGCGCAACTTCATCAACGATCGCCTGACGTTCACGCACGGCATGGGCATCGCCATGGCGCCGGTGAATCAGGTGACGGGCGAGGGGTTGCCGGTGCTGTTCATCAAGGATCTGCCGCCCGTGTCGACGATCTCGGTCAAGGTCACGCGCCCGCAGATCTACTACGGCGAGCTGACGAACGGCTACGTCTTCGTCGGCACGGGGCAGAAGGAGTTCGACTACCCGGCCGGCGACAAGAACGTCTACACGAACTACACCGGGAGCGGCGGAGTACGCGTCGGCTCGTTCCTCCGCCGGGCGCTCTTCGCGTGGCAGTTCGGGTCGATGGACCTCCTGCTGTCGTCGTACCTCTCGTCGGACGCGCGCATCCTGTATCGGCGCAATATCGTCGAACGCGCGAAGACCGCCCTGCCGTTCCTCGACTTCGACGCCGAACCGTATCTCGTGGTGAGCGATTCCGGGACGCTGAAATGGATCCTCGACGCCTACACGTCGAGCGAGGAGTGGCCGTACTCGCAGCCGACGAGCGACGGCACGAACTACCTGCGCAACAGCGTCAAGGTCGTGATCGACGCGTACGACGGGACCGTCGACGCGTATCTCGCGGACCCGGGCGACCCCGTCATTCGAACCTACGCGGCGATCTTCGGATCGATCTTCAAGCCGCTGTCGGCGATGCCGGCGGACTTGCGCGCGCACGTCCGGTATCCGGGCCAGCTCTTTCGCGTGCAGACGACGCTCTACGCGCGGTATCACATGGTGGATCCGGACGCGTTCTACCATCGCGAGGATCAATGGCAGTACCCGGGCATCGACCAGGCCGCGGCGAACGCGAGCCCGTTCATGCGGCACATCATTCTGCGCCTGCCGGGCGAGTCGAATCCGGAATTCATCTACATGACCCCGTTCACGCCGCAAGGAAAGGACAATCTCGCGGCGTGGATGGCGGCGCGCATGGACGGCGCGAACTACGGAAAGCTCGTCGTATACCAGTTTCCGAAGCAGAGTCTCGTGTATGGCCCGAAACAGATCGTCAATCGGATCAACCAGGAGACGAGCATCTCGCAGCAGCTGACGCTGTGGGATCAGAAAGGCTCGCAGGTCATCCGCGGCGAGCTGCTGGTGATTCCGATCAGGGGCTCGCTCATCTACGTGCAGCCGCTGTATCTCCGCGCCGAGGGAGGATCGATCCCCGAGCTCAAGCGCGTGGTCGTCGCCCACGAGAACCGCGTGGCCATGGCCGAGACGCTCGAGGAGGGATTGGGACTCCTGTTCGGCGGCGCGCTACCGGCGCGCGGGACCCTCGCCGCCGCCGACTCGACGGCGGGCGTCGCACCGGCGGGAGCCGCATCGACGGCCGGCACGCCGGCCGTTCCGGCCGACGTGTTGCATCAGGCCCAGGACCACTACGACCGCGCGATCGCCGCACAGCGCGCCGGCGATTGGGCGGCCTACGGACGCGAGATCGACCAGCTGGGCGCGGTTCTCAAACAGCTTCGTACCGGAGGCCGCAAGCCGTAGCGGTCTCCGACGAGGCGGTCGGCCTACCGAACTGCCTCACCGCAGAGGACGCGGAGGCGCAGAGGAACGCAGGGGACGACAAATGGAGGCCAGCTTCGTCGCGCAACGAGCCGGGATTTTTTGTGACAGCCGCTCGGGATGCCTCGACGTGGCTACACAGCCCGCAGCACAGCGGGTGGCTTCCCGAGCGGCAGTCCCCCAAAAAATCCGGCTCGTTGCGCGACAGCGTTTGCCTCTGCGCCCGTCCTCTGCGCCTCTGCGTCTCTGCGGTGAAGCAGTTCCAAGCCATCACGATTAGAGAGGCCCGCCCGCGACCGCGCGATCAGCATCCGGCTCATCACGAGCCAGAGCGGGTCTTGCGAATGATCGCCGTGCCGGACTTGTCGGGCAGGAGCACGAGCGCCTCGCCCGTTTTCGCGCGCATTTCGTCGATCGCTTGCGTCACGCCGGGCCAGATCCCGGAGGCGTAGTCGTGCAGGAACAGGATGCCGCCGCGCGCCAGGCGGGGATAGAAAAACTCCAGCGCCGCCTTTGTCGGCGCGTACAGATCGCAATCGATGTTCACGACGGCGTACGTCGCGCGCTCCGCGGCCGGCGTCACCGACTCCGGAAAGAATCCTTGCACGTACGTGACGTGCGCGCCGTGCCCGACGGTTTTCCGCACCGCGTCGAGCGACGTCTCGGAGAATTGCGCCGAGCGATGGCCGTCGACGTCACGGAGATCCCGCGCGTCGAAACCGGTGAAGGTGTCGAACAGATAGACGTGCCGACCGTCTCGCGCGGCGAAGTGCGCGAGCACCGCGGCCGAGTTGCCGCGCCACACTCCGAGCTCGGCGAAGTCGCCCGCCACGCCGTCGGCCAGGCACTGCTTGATGTTGAGGATGAACGCGTACAACCGCGTGAGATCACCGCCATTTCCGCGCCGGTTGCCGGCGATCCACGACTGATACAGGTCGCGGAACTCCGGCAACTGGTGCAACTCGTACGCGGCGTCCGGGTGATACGCGACGTGCACCGGGCCGTCGGCCCATCGCAATCGGTCGATGAGCCGTCGTCCGAACCACGCGCGAAGTCGCCCGGCAACCGTCGCGCGCGGCCGTGTCATCTCCCGGGTGTCATCTACGGAACGATCGCCTGCGTCATGTTCGTCGGCGCGTAGATGCCGTTGAACAGGAACTTGAATGTCCCGTGCGGCTGCCCGCGGAACGTGATCTCGGGCCCGAACAGATAGACCTTGCCCTTCCCCACGTTCGACTCGACGATCGCCGCGCCGCCCTCGAGATAGTTCTGTCCCCACGCCCAACCGCTGCGCAGCGGCGACGCGCTGTCGAACCACGCGACCGCCTTCGTACCCTTGAGCGCCGCGTCGGGCGAGAGACGGAACACCGGGCTGTTGTCGAAGAAGACGTCGAGATGCTTGTCGAAGCCCGCCGCGACGGGGTCGGTGTTGTCGACCGCGACGTTGAGGATCGAGCCCGGCACGTAGTACTCCTCGCCGGTGAGCGTGCGATCCGGCTGGCCCGGGCCGCGCACGACGAGGTGATTCTCGATCGGCAGGTCGAGCGCGTAGCCGAGCGACGTCGCCGTCCCGACGGCGACGATGACGCCGCCGTCGTTCAGGAACTGCTTGAGCGCCGGCAGCGTCGTCTCGGGCGTCATCTGCCCCGTCATCTTCTGATATTCGGCCGGGATGTTGCCGCCGCGGCCCCCGCCGCCGCCGCCGCCGCCGCCGCGTCCACCGAAGGCGGCGCCGCCGGCGCCGCGAATCTGCGCGCCCGACGGGAGAATCAAGACGTCGAACTTGCTCTTGAGGTTCCCGGCGTCGAGGTCCTGCGGATACACGGTCTGATAAGGAATCTCGAATTGCTCGAACTCGTAGCGCGTCCAGCCCGACGGCATCGATCCGCCGTACTGGTCGTAGAGCGCGATGCGCTTCTCGTTGAGCTTGATCGCGTCGTTCGGCCGCGACGCGACGCCGGTGAAGGCTCACGCCGAGGTCCGCGGCCGACTTTTGAAGAACCGAGGCGCTCGCGGCGGGAATGAAGAAGGTGCCGGCCGGCCACGTCTTGTTTCCGCTCTGGAGCGGCGCCCGCAGCCAGTACGCCTCACCGTTGGCCTTGAACACGCGGTTGAGCACCGTCACCGCGTCGTTCTCCTCGTGCGACATGAGGAAGCCCGCGGCGCCGGACGCGTTCGCGAGCGTGGCGGCCATCGGCTTCGCCAGCTCCGTTCCGCGAATCTGCTTCACGTTCGCCACGTCGAAGCCGTCGAGAACGCGGTCGAACTTCACGCCCATCTCGTAGGCGAGCGTCCAACCGGCGTTGTCGTACGGGCGACGCGGCGGGCCGCCGGGATAGGCGAAGTCGTTCGGGTGGTCCTGCGGCTCCATCATGTCGAGGACCTGCCCGCGCGCGGCCTGCGCCGTCTTGATCACGAACGAGCCGGCCGGATAGTTCTTTCCCGCGACGGTGAACGGCCCCGTCGCCTGGTCGACGTAAACGCCGACGTGGCGGAGCGTGTTCACGAACTTGATCGCCGTGAGGAAGTCCGGCTGATCCGACGGAATGATGTAGCCGCGCGGATCGCGCTTGTCTTTCGCGTGGAGCACGTCGTTGTACGCGTGCATCTGCGCTTCGACGTTGCCGTTGCCACGGCCGAACGGCGCGCCGGGATTCCCGATCGCTCCACCGGGTTGGTCCCCGGCTGGAACGGGCGCGGCGGCGGCGCCGCGACCACCACGACCTCCTCGCCCGTCCCCCGGCGCGGGGCGCCTGCCTGCACCGCGCTGCTCGACCGGTGAGCGCCGCTTCAGCCTCGGCGATGCGCTTGCCCGAGATCGTCCAGTTGTCGCGGTTGCCCTCTTCGATCGAGTGCTTGGCCATCAGGTACTTGTCGTACAGGAACGTCTCGCGATAGCGCGACGCGAGGTCGAAGATCGCGTAGTTCGCTTCCACCGAGTAGTCGATCGCCGTGCGGAAGTGGAAGACTGCCCGGCGTCACCGGCGCCGGCAGATCGCCGCGCGGGAGCTGCTGGTCGGGGATGAACGGGATTCGCTCGGGCGTCGGATTGCCGATCGTCTCCGTGAGAATGCCGATGATGCCCTGGAAGTAGCCGATCGTGCGGAAACCGCCGTTCCACCACGTCGAGTAGCTCGAGCCCGGAGCGCATCGTGAAGCCCGGCATGTTGTGCTCGAGCAGCCGCTGGTGGATCGCCGCGCCGACCATGTCGAGCCCCATCACGATCATGGGGTCGAAGTTGTAGTTGAACGGATCGCGGAACGGCGGCGAGAACATCACCGTGCCCGCGGGACCGGTCTGGTGATGGTTGTACATGATCACCGGGTGCCAGTCCCAGAACATGAAGTGGTTCACGTTCTTCGTCTCGGCCAGGTTCGACATGAACGAGTCGCGGTTGTCGTCGTGGCCGGCGTACTTGTTGTAGAGACGCGGAATGTTCATCGTCCGCGCGAGCGTATCCTTGTCCTTCATGTACCAGTCGGCGACGAGCTGCATGCCGTCGGGATTGGCGTGCACGGCGAGGATGATGTCGTCGTGCAGGATGCGCTTCGTCTCGTCGTCGTTCCGGCTGATGAGCTGATAGGTCGTCTCGATCAGCTGGTTCGCGCCGAGGACTTCGGTGGCGTGGAGGCCGCCGTCGAACCAGACGACGGCCTTTGCCTTCCTTCGCCAGCTCGTGCGCCTGCGCGTCGGTGAGTCCTTCGCCCTTCGCGAGCCGCATCGAGATGTCCTGGTACTTCTTGAGGAGCTTGAAGTTCTCCGGCGCCGTGATGATCGCCGCCATCTGCGGGCGGCCCTCCGACGACTTCCCGATCTCGACCGACTGCATGCGGTCGGACTCCTGGTCGATCTTCTTCCAGTACGCCAGGAACTGGTCGTAGTTGGGCAGCCAGTAGTCGTCACCGATGTTGTGGCCGAAGAACTCCTTCGGCGACGTGACGTGACCCTGCGCGCCGGCCGTGACGGCGGCGAAGGCGATCGGCGCGAGCGCGAGGCGCCAGGAGCGGAGAATCCGCATCGTCTCTAAGACCTCGAGAGCATGTGGGTGTGTGGCGGACGCCGGGTGGAGGCGGCCGGACCGGGGGCCAAAACGCCCTCGGGCCAAGAGATAGATTGGCCTCTGGGAGTACGGCCCGGAAGGGCCGAGCGCTGGTGCGGAAATCCCTCGACAGAGCGGCCCAAGGGCGGTAGCGTCGTGGCTCTGGGGCTCGACGCGGGAACCCCCACCCTCGCCCGGATTCGCCTACATGCGCACCGCTCACGCCGTTGTGCTCGTTGGTCTGTTCATCGCCGCGTCCCCGGGACCGGCCCGCGGACAATCGACGCCCGCTGCCGCCCTACCCCAAGACAGGCATCGACTACAGCGGCATCGACGCGTTTTATCGGATCGCCGACATCCTGGCCAAGGACACCGAGCCGACCGAAGGAGAGTGGGCGGCGATGCTCGCCACGCCCGGCTACCGCATGGTCCAAATCGACAACCGCGGAATCCGCGGTCGAATCGATCTGGCGCTCAAGCCGTCGCGTCGCGCGGAACGAGACAGCGTGCTCAAGACGGACGGCGAGGCGTCTCGGGCCGTCAGTCATTTGATCGCGGCCGCCGCCGACCGACAGCGCGTCCTCGCGACGCGTCAGAGTCCTCGAGCATTCCATCGCCGACTCCATTGCTCGGGCGAGCGCGCGCACCGCGCGATTTCTGCCGGCGGGCACCGTCGAGCGCATCGGCACTCCCTTCATCGCCTTCGCGATTTTCGCCGACGACGGGTTTGCCGAGGAGCCCGGCGTGCTGCTCGATCCGCTCTACGTCGAGAAACAGGGCCTCGTGGACCTGCTCGCGCACGAGTTCCACCACTGCTTCACCGGCACGCTGGATCGCACGCGGTCGCGCGCTGAACTCATGTCCTTGCGGCCGCCGCCGACCGACATCGGGCTCTTCTTCGTGGTCATGCACTTGCGCAACGAAGGGATCGCCGACCAGGTCGACAAGACGTATCCGCTCCCGACCCAAGCCGGTATGGAGTGGTATTCCAAAGGGTACAATGAGGCGTATCCGCGGACGCCGGCTCGCCTTCGTTCGCTCGACTCGCTGCTCGCGATCGCCGCCGACCATCCGGAGAATGTGCGCTCGCTCGTTGCGCCGGCGCAAAAACTTTTCTGGTCGAACGGCCATCCAAACGGAGCCTACATGGCGCGTGAGATCGTCGAGACCTTCGGCGTGGACTCGCTCTTCCCGGGCCTGTACGATCCGATCGCGTTCGCGCGGACATATGCGTCCGCCGAACGGAAGCGCGGCAATCCGCCGCCGTTCTCCGAGAAGACGATGAGGTTGTTGGACGCGATGGCGGCCCGATTCGAACGGCCCGCTGATTCCCGGTAGTCGTCCGCGTCCCGATCGGCCGTCAGCCGCGGGCCGAGGCAGCTATCGGGTGAGTATCCTCGGCCCGTTTTCCGTGATGGCGACCGTGTGCTCGAAGTGCGCCGACAGCGATCCGTCGAGCGTCACGATCGTCCAGCGGTCGGCGAGCGTCTTTGTCGCCGGTCCGCCGACGTTCACCATCGGCTCGATCGCCACGGTGAGCCCCGCCGAGAGTCGCTCGCGCCGCTTTGGTTTGCCGTAGTTCGGCACCTGCGGCTCTTCGTGGAACTCGACGCCGATCCCGTGGCCCACGAGGTCGCGCACCACGGTGAATCCGGATTCCTCGACCACGCCCTGCACCGCGGCGCCGATGTCGCCGATGTGATTGCCGAGCACCGCGGCGTCGATCCCCGCGGCCAGCGCGCGCTGCGTGACGTCGAGCAGACGCTGGGCCTCGGGAGAGATCGTGCCGACGGGAACGGTCGTCGCGCTGTCGGTGAAGTAGCCCTTGTAGCCGACGCCGACGTCGAGCGAGACGATGTCGCCGTCCTTGAGCACGCGCTTGGGCGACGGAATGCCGTGGACGATCTCGTTGTTCAGCGACGCGCAGATGCTGCCGGGAAATCCGTACAGCCCCTTGAACGCCGGCACCGCGCCCTCGTGGCCTCGGATGAACTCCTCGGCGATCGTGTCGAGCTCGCCCGTGGAGATGCCGGGACGAACGGCGGCGCGCAGCGTCTCGATGGTCGCCGCGAGGATCTTCCCGCCCTGCGCCATCAGCTCCAGCTCGCGCGCCGACTTGAGCTGGATCACGCCTTCAGTGCCTCGAGCGCCCGCGCGGTGATCGCGCCGACTTCGCCGACCGCGCCGACAACGACGACCTTGCCGTCGTTCTTCTTGTACCAGTCGAGCACCGGCGCGGTCTGCTCTTCGTAGACGCGGAGCCGCGTGCGGATCGCCTCGGGCTCGTCGTCTTTTCGCCGCACGAGCTTTCCGCCGTCGCCTTTGTCGCACGGGGACCCCGGCGCCCGTCCCGTGTACGGCGTCTGGCATTTCTCGCAGACGGTGCGCGTGCTCAGGCGGCTCACGATCTCGTCGTTGTCGATGTCGAACACGAGCACCGCGTCGACGCCCCGCCCGAGCGTCTTCAGCATCGCGCTCAGCCCCTCGGCCTGCGGCACCGTCCGCACGACGCCGTCGAGGACCACGCCGCGCTCGTACTCGGGATGTTTGAGCTCCTCGCCGACGATGCCGAGGATGACCGAGTCGGGCACGAGATCGCCGCGGTCCATGAACGCCTTGGCCTCCAGCCCGAGCTTCGTGTTGGCACGCACCGCGCCGCGCAGCACGTCGCCCGTCGCCAGCGTCGGCACACCGAGCTTCTTCGCGAGCAGCGGAGCCTGCGTTCCCTTTCCAGCGCCGGGTTTTCCGAAGAGGACGATGATCATCGTGCAGAAATGTATGGAGAAATTGGTCCGGCCGGGAATCATTCGATGCGGGGTTCTGTCTCCGGGGAGCCCACTCTATCGGTCGGCTGCCTGAACTGCTTCACCGCAGAGACGCAGAGGACGCAGAGGAAACCGCTTGAAAGACGTTGAATGAGATGAGCGGGGCAATTGTCGATGCGGCCATTCAGGTCCACTCGGCGCTTGGGCCCGGGGCTCTTGGAGAGCGCTTACGCAGACCTGCCTCGCCTACGAGCTCCGAGAACGAGGGTTGCACGGTCCGAACCCAGGTCCCGCTACCCATCGTGTACAAGAACATCAGGCTGCCGGTGCGGCTATCGAATCGACCTGCATCGTCGAGGAATCGGTGATTGTGGAGCTCAAGACGGTCGCTTCAGCTGATCTCCGGTTCACGAGGCTCAACTCCTCACCTACCTGAGATTGAGCGGCCACCGATTGGGCCTGCTTCTCAATTTCCACGTCCCTCACATGCGCGACGGAATCAAACGCATCGTCAACAACCTCTGAGGTTTCCTCCGCGTCCTCTGCGACTCTGCGGTGAAGCAGTTCCGGCACGCCGACAAAAAAGAGAGGCCCGGCCATCACAGCCGGGCCCCGAACGTCATCGTGACGGGCGCTAGTACCCGCCAGGCGCTCCCTGTCGTCCACGGAACTTGATCCGCCCCTTCTTCATGAACCCGTCGTACTTCCGCAGCAGCAGGTGCTGGTTCATCTGCGTGATCGTGTCCAGCGCGACGCCGACGACGATCAGGAGGGAGGTTCCTCCGAAGTTGAACGGCACGTTCATCGCCGTCGAGATCCAGATCGGCAGCAGCGCGACGGCCGTCAGGAAGAGCGCGCCGGGAAGCGTGATCTTCGACACGACGTCGTCGATGTATTCGGCCGTCTTGGCGCCGGGCTTCACGCCCGGCACGAAACCGCCCTGCTTCTTCAGGTTCTCGGCCACGTCGATCGGGTTGAAGATGATCGACGTGTAGAAGTACGTGAAGAACAGGATGAGGATGGCGGACAGGATGTAGTACATCGTCGTCCCGGGGGCGAGCAGGTCGGCGAAGTCGCGCAGCTTGGGGCTGCCCATGAACTGCGCCACGGCGCCCGGCACGACGATCACCGACTGGGCGAAGACGATCGGCATGACGCCCGACGCGTTGACGCGCAGCGGGATGTAGCTGCGGCTCGCCTCGCGCATGCGCCCCTTCTGCATCGTGCGCTGCGGTATCTGGATCAGCACCTTGCGCGCCGCCATCGTCACCGCGACGACCGCCGCCACGACGCCGGCCATGATGATGATCAGCACGACGAGCGAGAAGGCGCCGATGACGCCCGTGCTCACGTAGCCGAACGCCGAGAAAATGCTCGGCCAGATGCGCTCGACGATCGAGAAGAAGATCATCAAGCTCGCGCCGTTGCCGATGCCGCGCTCGGTGATCTGCTCGCCGAGCCACATGACGAAGATCGCGCCGACGGTGAGGAAGAACGTCATCAGGACGCGGAACCTGAATCCGGGGTTGGCCACCGCGCCCTGAATCCCTTCGGCGAAGATCGCGAAACCCCACGCCTGCACGGCGGCGAGCGCCACGGTCGCGTAGCGCGACCACTGGTTCAGCCGTTTCCGCCCTTCCTCGTCCTTCGACATCTTGTCGACCTGCGGCACCACGGCCTGCGCGATCTGCTGGAAGATGCTGGCCGAGATGTACGGCATGATCCCGAGCGCGAACACCGTCGCCCGGGCGAGCTGGCCGCCGGTGAACAGGTTGTACAACCCGAGCAGCCCGCCCCCGTTCTTCTGCGAATCGATGAAGTCCGAGATCGCCTGCGGGTTGATGCCCGGCGCCGTCACGTGCGCGCCGATGCGATACACCAGCAGGCAGAGCAGCGTGAACAGGATTTTGTCTTTCAGCTCCGGCGTGCGGAACAGATTCTGGACCGCGGACGTCGCCGCATTCGACTGAGCCATAGTGGGGTTCCCTCGATTACTCCTCGACGCGGCCGCCCGCCGCGGCGATCTTCTCGCGCGCGCCGGCGCTCACCTTGAGCCCGCGCACCGCGATCGCCTTCGTGATCTCGCCGTTGGCAAGCACTTTCACCGGCCCCTTGTTCGCGCTGATCAGCCCGGCTTCGGCGAGCGAGTCGCGCGTGATCTCGCCGGTCAACGACTCGAGATCGTTGAGCCGCACGATCTGCGACTCCACGCGGAACGGATTCGTGAAGCCGCGCTTCGGCAGCCGACGCGTGATCGGCATCTGGCCGCCTTCGAAATGCGGCTTGCCGCCGCCCGGACCGTGATGGCCCGCGCGCGCCTTGATGCCCTTGGTGCCTTTGCCCGACGTCTTGCCGGTGCCAGAGCCCGGACCGCGGCCCAGGCGCTTGCGGTTGCGCGTGGAACCCGGCGCCGCCACGAGGTTGTAGAGGCCGATCTTCTCGACGGTCTTGGCCGCGGCCTTCGCTTTTTTCGGCATTTACTTGGCCTCCCCCTCCGCCTTCGCCTTCGCTTTCGGCTTCGGCTTGGACTTGGTCTGTCCGTCGATCACGCTGACCTCGACGAGGTGACGCACCTGCTTGAGCTGCCCGCGCAGTCCAGGCGTGATCGGCTTTTCGACGACGGCCTGGTGATGCTTGAGCCCGATGGCCTCGAGCGTCGCGCGCATGCGCCACGAGTGTCCGATGCCGCTGCGGATCTGCTTGATACGAACGTTACCCGATTCCGGAAGGTTTTGCTTTTCCGTCTTCGCCGGCCCGCGTCGCGGGTGCCACACGAAAGTCCGCGCCATTAGGCCGTCGTCTCCGTCGCCGCGGGGCGACGCGTACCCGCCGCCGCGTCACGCGACTTGGCGCGCGAACGGTACGACAGGGACGACGTCTCGACACCGCGCTCGCGCGCGATCTGTTCGACGGTCGTCAGCATCTGCAGCCCCTGCATCGCCGCGCGAACCATGTTGTGCGGATTGGTCGAGCCGAGGCTCTTGGTGAGAATGTCCGAGATGCCGGCGCATTCCATGATCGCGCGCACGGCTCCGCCCGCGATCACGCCGGCGCCCGGCGCCGCCGGCTTCATTAGTACCCGGCCGGCCCCGTGCGATCCAACGATCTCGTGGGGAATCGTGCTGCCGGTGAGCGGGATGTTCACCATCTTGCGACGCGCCGCGTCGACCGCCTTGCGGACGGCCTCCGACACCTCGTTCGCCTTGCCGGACGCGAAACCGACCCTCCCCTGCCCGTCGCCGACGGCCACGAGCGCGTTGAACGAGAAGCGCCGGCCGCCCTTCACGACCTTGGCGACGCGGTTGATCGCGATCACGTTCTCGACGAGATCGCTGCCCTCGCCGCGCCCGCCGCCGTCGCCGTGACGGCCGCCTTCGCGCCCGCCTCGACCACCGCGTTCTCCGCCGCGCTCACCGCCCCCGCCCCCGCCGCCGCCACCGCCCGGGCCACCGCCGCCGCCGGGGCCGCCGCGGCCACGGCCGCCGCCCGGACCGCCGGGACCACGGCCACCGCCGCCGCGTCCGCCGCGGCCACCACCGCCGCCGCGACCACCGCCGCCGCGACCACCACCGCCGCCGCTCCGTGCGCTGCCGCCGCCGCTTGGGCCGCCGCCGCCGCTACGGCCTTGCGCGGGACGCGCCGCCGCCGCCCGACGTGCCGGATGTATTCTGAGTCTCTTCCATTATTAGAACTCCAAGCCGCCCTCGCGGGCGCCGTCGGCCACGGCTTTCACTCGGCCGTGGAACTTGTAACCCGCGCGATCGAACACGACCTTCTTGATCCCGGCGTCCTTCGCTTTGGCCGCGACCCGCTTGCCGACCTCGAGCGACTTCTCGGTCTTCTTGCCGGTCTCCAGGTCCGTGCTCGACACGGTCATCAGCGTGCGGCGCGACACGTCGTCGACCAGCTGCGCCGTGATGTGCTTGAGCGAGCGGAACACGACAAGGCGCGGACGCTGCGGCGTACCGGTGACCTTCTTCCGAACGCGGAGGTGGCGGCGATGCCGCTTCTGCTCACGCGATTTTCCGAACGTTGGCATGTTTACTTGGCTCCCGTCTTGCCGGCCTTGCGACGAACGATCTCGTCGGAGTAACGAATTCCCTTGCCCTTGTACGGCTCGGGCGGACGCAGCCCGCGCAGCTCGGCGGCGACCTGTCCGACGAGCGCCTTGTCGGCGCCGTCGATGACGATCTGCGTCGGCTGCGGCGCCGTCAGCTTGATGCCGGCGGGCGCCTTGTACTGGATCTGGTGCGAGAAGCCGAGCGCGAGCTGCAGGCCGTACGGCCGCTGCTCCGCCTTGTAGCCCACGCCCGAGATCTCGAGCTGCTTGCGATATCCCTTCGTCACGCCGTCCATCATGTTGTTGATGAGCGACCGCGTGAGTCCGTGCAACGCCTTGTGATTCGTCTCGTCCGACGCGCGTTTGACGTTGAGCGCGGCATCCGCCTGCTCGACGGAGATGCCCGCCGGAAGCCGGTGCGTGAGCTCGCCCCTCGGGCCTTTGACTTTCACGGTATTGGCGTCGACGGCCACCGTGACGCCGGTGGGGATCGAGACGGGCATTTTTCCGATTCGCGACATGAGAAGTCTCCTACCACACCATGGCGACGAGCTCGCCGCCGGTGCGCGCGTGCCGCGCCTCACGGTCGGACATCAAGCCCTTGTTCGTGCTGAGGATCGCCAGGCCGAGCCCGTTGCGGACGCGGGGGATTTCCCCCGCGCCGACGTAGCGGCGCAGCCCGGGGGTCGAGACGCGCTGCAACTGACGGATCACCGACTGGCCGCCGGCGTACTTGAGGCGCACGCGCAGCACCTGACGGCCTTCGTCCGTCTCGAGCGTGGAATAATCCTGAATGTAGTTGTTCTCTTTCAGGATTCTGGCGATTTCGGTCTTCATCCGTGATACCGGAATGTCGACGCGGCGGTGCTTCGATCCGCAGGCATTGCGGATGCGCGTCAGCATGTCGGCGATCGGGTCGGTCATGCTCATAGCTGAATCGGTCTCCTCTCGTATCCGAATCGGACGTGGAGGAATAGGGTGAAGTGTGGAACCGGATCCTCGAGGTCTCTGGTCTCCGGTCTCAGGTCTCTGGGCGTTTCCCAGTGACCAGAGACCCCGTGACCTGTGACCACTCTCTCTACCAGGATGCTTTCCGTACGCCCGGAATCATCCCCTGCAGCGACAGCTCGCGGAAACAGATCCGGCACAAGCCGAAGCGGCGCAGGAACGCGCGCGAACGGCCGCAGCGGCCGCACCGGTTGTGGACGCGGACCTTGAACTTCGGCTTCCGCTTGCTCTTCTCGATCATCGCCTTACGAGCCATCTGGATCTCTCTGAACTAGGTGAGGTTCGGCGTCAGGCCTTTGGCGCTATGCCGCGCCGCGCGTCTTCTTCTCGTCCGTCCGGAACGGCATGCCGAGCTCGCGCAACAACGCCATCGCGTGGTCGTCGCGGTTCGTGCTCGTCACGAACGTGATGTCCATGCCGTGGATCGATTCGATCGAATCGTAGTTGATCTCGGGGAAGATCATTTGCTCCTTGAGCCCGAGCGAATAATTCCCACGGCCGTCGAACGACCGCGTCCCCAGGCCCCGGAAGTCGCGGATGCGCGGGATCGCGACGCTGATGAAGCGGTCGAGGAACTCCCACATCCGCGCGCCGCGCAGCGTCACCGCCGCGCCGATCTCCTGCCCCTGGCGAAGCCCGAAGTTGGAGATCGACTTCTTCGCCTTCTTCCGCACCGGCTGCTGGCCGGTGATGATCGCCAGCTCGTCGACCACCGAGTCGAGCGCCTTTGGCTGCTTGATCGCCTCGCCGACGCCGCAGTTGAGCACGATCTTCTCGAGTCGCGGCACCTGGTGCGGATTCGCGTAGGAGAACTGCTGCGTCAGCTTCGGGCGAACGGTCGCGTGATAGAAATCGCGGAGCCGCGGCGCGGGAACGGGCAGCTTCGCGCCGGCGTGGGGTCCACGCGTGCGCGCTTCGCCGCCGCCCTTCTTTCCTTTGCCCTTACCGGGTTTCTGCTCTTTGTTGGCCATGGGTCTCAGTCCTGTGGCGTGCTACTTCAGCACTCGCGGAATCGCTTCGCCGCTCTTCACGGCGATCCGCTCCTTCGTTCCGTCGTCGTCGATCTGCCGGCGCGTGCGCGTCGGCTCGCCCTTCTTGGGATCGAGGAGCATGACGTTCGACGCGTGAATCGGCGCCGGAAAGTCGACGATCCCGCTCTGCTCTTCGGCCGTGCGCGCGCGGCGATGGCGCTTCACGATGTTGATGCCTTCGATCGTCACCCGGCCGGTCCGGTGGTTCACGCGGATGATCTTGCCTTCCTTCCCCTTGTCGTCGCCGCGCATCACGCGGACGGTGTCGCCCTTCGTCACGTGCAGCTTCACGCGGGCGGCGTTGTCCTCGTGGCGCTTGCGGTTGACGGCGCGCGGCCGGTCGGTCTTGCGATGCTTGAGACGTCGCATGTCAGATCACCTCGGGCGCCAGCGACACGATCTTCATGTACCGCTTCTCGCGCAGCTCGCGCGCGACCGGACCGAAGATGCGGGTCGCCCGCGGCTCCCCTTGCTCGTTGATGATGACCACGGCGTTCTCGTCGAACCGGATGTAGCTCCCGTCCTTTCGCCGCGTCTCCTTCGCCGTGCGCACCACCACGGCGCGCGCGACGTCGGACTTCTTCACGGTGCCGTTGGGCAGCGCGTCTTTCACGGCGACGATCACGACGTCGCCCAGGCCGGCGTAGCGCCGGCGCGTTCCGCCAAGGACGCGGATCACCAGGGCGCGCTTCGCACCCGAGTTGTCCGCCACCTTGACCATGGATTCCTGTTGAATCATCGATTCGTCTCCCGGCTCAGCGCGCCCGCTCGACGATCTCGACGACGCGCCATCGTTTGTCCTTCGACAGCGGGCGCGTCTCCGTGATCCGGACGGTGTCGCCGGTCTTGGCCGCGTTCTGTTCGTCGTGCGCTTTCACGCGCGTCGTGCGCGTGACCATCTTGCCGTACACGGGATGCGGCACGCGGCGCTGAATCGCCACGACCACGGTCTTCTGCATCTTGTCGCTCACCACGATCCCCGTGCGGACCTTTCGCGTTCCGCGCTCGCTGGTGGTTCCAGCCGCCGGTGTCGTGCCGTTGTTGGTCGTCATGTCAGGCATTGGTTCTCCGCTTTCCGCCCGTCTTGGCGCTCGCCTTGGCCTTGGCCGCCGGCTTCGCGCTCGCCTTGGCGATCGGTTTCGCGCTCGTAGCCGCGCTCGCCACGGCTCCCCTTCCGACCGTCTCGCGCAGCACGGTCTTGAGGCGCGCGATGTCGCGCCGGATCACGCGCAGACGCAGCGGATCCTCGAGCGGTTCCGTCGCGCTGCGGAACTTGAGGCGGAACTGCTCCTCCTCGAGCTCGCGCACGCGAGTCACCATGTCTTCCGGTCCCATTTCACGAATCTCTTCAGCTCGCATCGCTCAGGCTCCTCCCTCCGCGCCTTCGCGCGTGACGAACTTCGTCCGCACCGGCATCTTGGCCGCCGCCAGCGCCATCGCCTTCTCGGCGATCTCGCGCGACACGCCCTCGAGCTCGAACAGCACGCGGCCCGGGCGGACGACCGCCACCCACATCTCCGGCGATCCCTTGCCTTTGCCCATGCGCGTTTCGGCCGGCTTCTTGGTGATCGGCTTGTCGGGGAAGAGACGGATCCACACCTTGCCGCCGCGCTTGATGTGACGCGTGAGCGCCACGCGCGCCGCCTCGATCTGGCGGGCCGTGATCCAACCCGGCTCCATCGTCTGCAACCCGTACGTGCCGAACGACACTTCACCGCCGCGCGTCGCCAGGCCGCGCGTGCGGCCCTTGAATCGCTTGCGGAATTTCACTCGCTTCGGTGCCAGCATTGATCGCTCGTCTCCTTATGATCGTTCCTCACTTCGGCGCTTCGCACCTCCGCTCGGAATTCTCCTCAGCCGTCTTACATGCCGGAGGAGTAGGTAGTCCCGCGGCGATCCTCGACCTTCTCACCCTTGAAGATCCAGACCTTCACGCCGATGGCGCCGAAAGTCGTCTTCGCGGTCGACGTCGCGTAATCGATGTCCGCTCGCAGCGTGTGCAGCGGCACGCGGCCTTCGTGATACCCCTCGACGCGCGCGATCTCCGCGCCGCCGAGCCGGCCGCCCGCCTTCACCTTGATGCCCTGCGCGCCCATGCGCATCGCGCTCTGCACCGCGCGCTTCATCGCGCGGCGGAACGAGATGCGCTGCGCCAGCTGGCTCGCGATGTTGTCCGCCACCAGCTGCGCGTCGAGCTCCGGACGCTTGATCTCTTCGACGTTGATCCCGACTTCCTTGCCCGTCAGGTGCGCGAGCTCGTCGCGCAGCTTGTCCACCTCGGCGCCCTTCTTTCCGATGACGACGCCCGGGCGCCCGGTGTGCAGCGTGACGACGACCTTGCCCGGCTTGCGGTCGATCACGATGTCCGCGATCGCCGCGTGGCCGAGACGCGCCTTGAGATACTTGCGCAGCAGCTCGTCCTCGCGCAGCAGCGCGGGCAGCTCGCGCCCGGCGTAGTAGCGCGACTTCCAATCCTTCGAGATGCCGAGTCGGAATCCGATCGGATGCGTCTTCTGTCCCATTACCGACTCCCCCGCTCGGCGATCACGATTTCCACGTGGCTCGTGCGTTTTTGGATTGGAGTAGCGCGTCCCATCGCGGCCGGCGTGAACCGCTTGAGCTTCTGGCCTTCGTTCACGACCGCGCGCTTGATGTAGAGATCGTCCACGTCGATCGACGTGTTGCCTTCACGCGCCGCGTGCTCGGCGTTCGCGACGGCCGAGCGCAGCGTCTTCTCGATCTGCTTCGCGGCGTGCTTCTTCGAGAACTGCAAATAGGCGAGCGCGTCGTTGACGCTCTTGCCGCGGATCTCGTCGATGACGAGGCGCATCTTGTAGGGCGACTGGCGCGCGGAGCGCTGCGTCGCGCGGGCTTCGGCGGCCATGGCTTATCTCCCTCCGCGCTGGCCGGGACCCGACGCGCGCCGGAGCGGTGGCGGCCGGAGCGGCGGCGGTGCCCGCGGCCGGCGTCGGCGCCTTCTTGTCGACGGCCTTCTGTCCCGTGTGTCCGCGGAACAGGCGCGTCGGCGCGAACTCGCCGAGCTTGTGGCCGACCATGTTCTCGGTCACGTACACCGGGATGAACTTGTTCCCGTTGTGCACGGCGAACGTGTGGCCGACGAACTCCGGCAGCACGGTGCTCGCCCGCGACCAGGTCTTGATCACGCGCTTCTCGTTCTTGGCGGCCATGGCCTCGACCTTCTTGGCCAGCGCCTCTTGAACGAACGGACCTTTCTTTACGCTACGTCCCATAGGATCGATACCTTATTGAGTCGCTTTGCCGCGCTTGCGGCCGCGGACGATGAGGCGCTGCGACGGCTTCTTCTTGTTGCGCGTCTTGACGCCTTCCTTCTTGCCCCACGGGCTCACCACGTTGCGCCCGCCGCGCGTGCGGCCGCCGTGCGGATGGTCGACCGGGTTCATGACTTCGCCGCGGACCTTCGGGCGGCGACCCAGCCATCGCGTCTTGCCGGCTTTGCCCCACGAGACGAGCTCGTGCTCCTCGTTGCCGACGACGCCGATCGTCGCCAGGCAGCGGCCGTGCACGAGACGCATCTCCGACGACGGCATGCGCACCGTGACGTACTCGCCTTCCTTCGCGACCACCTGCGCCGACATTCCCGCCGACCGGCAGAGCTGGCCGCCCTTCCCGATCTTCAATTCGATGTTGTGCACCGAGGTGCCGAGCGGCATCTCCGACAGCGGCAACGTGTTGCCCGTGCGGATGTCCGAGCCGGGGCCGGACGTGATCGTGTCGCCGACGGCGAGCCCTTTCGGGTGCAGGATGTAGCGCTTCTCGCCGTCGCTGTACGTCACGAGGGCGATGCGCGCCGAGCGGTTCGGGTCGTACTCGATCGTCGAGATCGTCCCCGGGACGCCGTGCTTGTTCCGCTTGAAATCGATGATGCGGTACTGGCGCTTGTGCCCGCCGCCGCGGCGGCGCATCGAGATGTGGCCGTGGTTGTCGCGCCCGCCGCTCTTCTTCAGCGGCTCGAGGAGCGACTTCTCCGGCTCGACGGCGCTCAGCTCGGTGAAATCCGACACCGAGCGGAATCGCGTGCCTTTTGTGACCGGCTTGAATTGGCGAATTGGCATTTGTCCGTGTGCTCGCTGCTCAGGCTTCGAAGACGTGCTCGATCGAATCGCCCTCGCGGAGCGTCACGATCGCCTTCTTCCAGTTGGGGCGGCGGCCCACGGTGCGGGTCGCGCCGGCGCGCTTGTCCTTGCCGCGCACGTTCATGGTCCAGACGTTCGTGACCTTCACGCCGAACAGCTGCTCGATGGCCGCGCGGATCTGCGTCTTGGTCGCCTCGCGGTGCACCTCGAACGCGTACTCGCCGCGATTCTGATAGGCGGCCGACGTCTTCTCGGTGATCAGCGGCCGCACGATGGTGCGATGGACGGTAGGCATCGATTACTTCCCCTTCTTCTTTGAGGTGCGCGGCTTCGAGCGCGCGCCCGCCGACTTTTTCGCGGCCGCCTTGGCCGGCGACTTTCGCGGCGGCTTTCGCGGCGGCTTTCGCCTTCGGTCGCCCCGGCCGCGGCGGCCTTCGCCGCCTTCTTCGCCGGAGACTTCGACTTCGTCGCGCGCGACGGCGCGGCATGCTTGGCGTCCGCCTCGTCCCGCTCGGCCAACGGCGTGAGCGGGTAGCCGATCGCGTCCGACTCGATCAACACGACGTCGGACCAGAGCACGTGGTACGTCGAGACGTCGGCGTACGGCATGACGTGCACCATCGGCAGATTGCGTCCGCTGAGGAACACGTTCGGCTTCGATCCGTCGGTGAGGATGAGCACCTTCTGCTCGCCGACGCCGAGCTTGTCGACGAGCGCCTGGAGGCGCGACGTCTTCGGCGAGTCGTACTCGAAGCGGTCGATGACGAAGATCGCGTTCTCTCGCGCGCGCGCGTTGAGGGCGCTCTTGCGGGCGAGCGCGCGCACCTGGCGCGGCACGTACTGCGCGTAGCTGCGCGGGATCGGCCCGAAGACCGTGCCGCCGCCCACCCAGTGCGGAGCGCGCGTCGAACCCTGGCGCGCGCGGCCGGTGCCCTTCTGCTTCCAGGGCTTCTGGTTTCCGCCGATGACGTACTTGCGGATCTTCGTCGCCGCGTTGCCCTGGCGCTGGTTGGCGAGGAACGCCTTCACCGCCTGGTGCATCACCGGCATGTTCACGGTGCCGTCGAACAGCTCGCCGGGGAGCGCGATCGAATCGCGCGCCGTCCCGCGCGCGCTGTACGCGTTGGCCCGGAATGAGGTTTCGGTCGTGGTGTCAGCCATGAGAGTTCTCTAGAGACTTAGCTCTGCTTGCGCACGACCACGATACCGCCCGGCTTTCCGGCGACGGACCCGCGGACGTAGATCAGGTTGCGCTCGGCGTCGATCTTCTCGACGCGAAGGTGAATCGCCGTACGCCGGGCGTCGCCGTAGTGCCCCGGCATCTTCTTGCCCTTGATGACGCGCGACGGATCCGTGCCGGGTCCGATCGAGCCCGGGCGGCGATGCTTCGTGTTGCCGTGCGTGTTCGGGCCGCCGCCGATTCCGTGGCGCTTGACGACGCCCTGAAAGCCGTGTCCCACGGACGTGCCGGTGACCTTCACCGTGTCGCCGACGGCGAACACGTCGACCTTCACGACGTCGCCGACGTTGTACGACGGGATCTCCGCCTTCGCGTTGCCCGGCTCGTCGAGCCGGACCGACCGCAGCACGCGGGGCGGCGCCTCGAGCCCCGCCTTCTTGGCGTGGCCGACGGCCGCGAGCGTCGCGCGATGTCCCTTCGGCGCGCCCTCGCCCCGCTTCGACGCGCGACGAAGACGCGACGTGCCGAGGCCGAGCTGCACCGACGTGTAGCCGGATTTCGCCGGGTCGGTGACCGCGACGACCGGATTCGGCGGCGCTTCGATCACCGTCACCGGGATCTGCTGCCCCGCCTCGTTGAAGATCTGGGTCATGCCCAGCTTTTTGCCGACGATACCGATCATAAAAGTCTGATTCCTCGTTAGTCACTGCCGGCCGGGTGGCCTAATGGCAGTTGGACTGTGGGGCTGGCTGCTGCGGTCGTCTGGTCTCTGGTCACCGGTAGTTCCCGGAGACCGCGCGACCAGTGACCTTGAGTGTCGTCAGTCAACCAGTCCGTCGATTAGTTGCGCTCCTACTCCACCTTGATCTCGACATCCACCCCGGCCGGCAGATCCAGCTTCGTCAACGCGTCCACCGTCTGGGCGCGCGAATCGAGGATGTCGATCACGCGCTTGTGCGTCTTGAGCTCGAACTGCTCGCGGGACTTCTTGTCGACGTGCGGCGAACGGAGGACCGTCCACCGCTGCGTCTTGGTCGGGAGCGGGATCGGGCCCGACACCTGCGCGCCCGTCTTCTCCGCCGTCCGCACGATGTCCGCCGACGCCTGATCGATCACGGCGTGGTCGAACGCCTTGAGACGGATGCGAATTCTGCCAGCCATGTGTGTTCTCGAATTAGAGCGTAAACCTTAAGCCGCTACGACAGCTCGACGGCTGACAGCTGGACGGCATGCCGTCAGCCGTCGAGCTGTCTTGCCGTCGAGCGCACGTCAGGCCAAGATCTTCGTAACCACGCCCGCGCCGACGGTCCTGCCGCCTTCGCGGATCGCGAACCGCACCTGCTCTTCCATGGCGATCGGCGTGATCAGCTCGATCAGCATCTGGATGTTGTCGCCCGGCATGACCATCTCCGTGCCGGCCGGCAACTCGACCGACCCCGTCACGTCCGTCGTGCGGAAGTAGAACTGCGGGCGGTAGCCCTTGAAGAACGGCGTGTGGCGGCCGCCCTCGTCCTTGGTCAGCACGTAGACCTCGGCCTCGAACTTCGTGTGCGGCGTGATCGAGCCGGGCTTGGCGAGCACCATGCCGCGCTCGATCTCGTTCTTGTCGACGCCGCGCAGGAGCAGACCGACGTTGTCGCCGGCCTGGCCGTCGTCGAGCAGCTTGCGGAACATCTCGACGCCGGTGACGACCGACTTCTTCGTCGAGCCGAAGCCGACGAGCGCGATTTCCTCGCCGACCTTGACCCTGCCGCGGTCGATACGGCCCGTCGCCACCGTGCCGCGGCCCGTGATCGAGAACACGTCCTCGACCGGGAGCAGGAACGGCTTGTCGACTTCGCGCACCGGCTGCGGGATGTACGTGTCGAGGGCGTTGTAGAGCTCCTCGATCTTGCCGACCCAATTCGCGTCGCCGCTGATCGCGCCGCTGGCCGAGCCGCGGATGACCGGGGCTTCGTCGCCGGCGTAGTCGTACTTGCTCAGCAGCTCGCGCACCTCGAGCTCGACGAGGTCGAGCAGCTCGGCGTCGTCGACGAGGTCGCACTTGTTGAGGAAGACGACGATCTGCGGCACGTTGACCTGGCGGGCGAGCAGGATGTGCTCGCGCGTCTGCGGCATCGGGCCGTCGACCGCGCTCACCACGAGGATGGCGCCGTCCATCTGCGCCGCACCCGTGATCATGTTCTTCACATAGTCGGCGTGGCCCGGGCAGTCGACGTGCGCGTAGTGGCGCTTCGGCGTCTCGTATTCGACGTGCGACGTCGCGATGGTCAGAATCTTCGTCGCGTCGCGTCGCCCCTGCGACTCCGACGCTTTCGCGACCTGGTCGTACGAGATGTACTTCGTGCCGTAGCCCTTGTCGGCCGACACTTTCGTGAGCGCCGCTGTCAAGGTCGTCTTGCCGTGGTCAACGTGGCCGATCGTGCCGACGTTCACGTGCGGCTTGTTCCGCTCGAACTTTGCCTTTGCCATTGTACGAGTCCTGGTTGGTTTGAATCCGAAGTCCGAATGCGAGCACGGGATCAGTCGTCCCCGCTTCCTTCGTCCCGCGTTCCTTTCCGCTAGCCCTTCACCTTCGCGATGATCTCCTCGGCCTTGCTCTTCGGCACTTCCGCGTAGTGCGCGAATTCCATCGAGTACACCGCCCGGCCTTGCGTCATCGAGCGCAGCCTCGTGGAGTACCCGAACATCTCGGCGAGCGGCACGGTCGAGGCGATCACCTGCGCTTCGCCCCGCTGGGTCATCCCGCCGATCTTGCCGCGGCGCGCCGAAAGATCGCCCAGCACGTCGCCCATGAAGGCATCCGGCGTCACGACCTCGACGTTCATCATCGGCTCGAGAATCACCGGGTGCGCCTTCTTCGCCGCTTCCTTGAACGCCATCGAGCCCGCGATCTTGAACGCCATTTCGCTGGAGTCTACGTCGTGGTACGAGCCGTACACGAGCTCGACCTTCACGTCGACCATCGGGTAGCCCGCCAACACGCCGTTCTCCAGCGCTTCCTTGATGCCCTGCTCGACCGGCGCGATGTATTCCCGCGGGATCACGCCGCCGACGATCTTGTCCTCGAACACGAAGCCGGCGCCCGTCTCGGACGGCTCCATGTTGATCACCACGTGGCCGTACTGTCCCTTGCCGCCCGACTGCCGGATGAACTTGCCCTCGACCTTCTCGACGCGCTTGCGGATCGTCTCCCGGAACGCGACCTGCGGCTGGCCGATGTTCGCGTCGACCTTGAACTCGCGCAGCATGCGGTCGACGATGATCTCGAGGTGCAGCTCGCCCATTCCCGAGATGATCGTCTGGCTCGTCTCCTCGTCCGTGTGGACGCGGAACGTCGGGTCTTCCTCCGACAACTTCGCCAGCGCGATGCCGAGCTTGTCCTGATCCGCCTTCGTCTTCGGCTCGATGGCGACGTCGATGACCGGGATTCGGAAACTTCATCGCCTCGAGGATGATCGGATGATCATCGTCGCACATCGTGTCGCCGGTGCGCGTGTCGCGGAGGCCGATCGCGGCGGCGATGTCGCCGGCGCGCACCTCCTCGATCTCCTCGCGCTTGTTGGCGTGCATCTGCAGCACGCGGCTCACGCGCTCGCGCTTGTCCTTGGTCGAGTTGTAGACGTACGAGCCCGACTTGAGCACGCCCGAGTACACGCGGAAGAACGTCAGCTTCCCGACGAACGGATCGGTCGCGATCTTGAACGCGAGCGCCGCGAACGGCGCGTCGTCCGAGACCGGGCGCTCGGCATGGTGCTCGTCGTGATGCGGGAGGTGCCCCTCGATCGCCTTGACGTCGACCGGCGCCGGGAGGTAGTCGATCACCGCGTCGAGCAGCGCCTGGACGCCCTTGTTCTTGAACGAGGCGCCGCAGAGCACGGGAACCATCTTGCCGGCGACCGTCGCCTTGCGGACCGCGCTGCGGATCTCCTCGCAGGACAGCTCTTCGCCGTTCAGGTACTTCTCCATCACGCTGTCGTCGTTGGCGACGGCGTGATCGATCAGCTCGTGGCGCGCCAGCTCGACCGCATCGCGGTACTCGGCCGGCACGTCGACGACGTCGAACTTCTTGCCCAGCGATTCGTCGTCGAAGATGTACTGCTTGCGCTCGATGACGTCGATGTGCCCGGTGAACAGCTCGCCCGATCCGACGGGGAGCTGGAGCGGAAACGCGTGCTTCGAGAGGCGGTCGCGAATCATCGTCAGGCAGCGATCGAAGTCGGCGCCGACGCGATCCATCTTGTTGGCGAAGATCAGGCGCGGCACGCCGTAGCGGTCGGCCTGTCGCCAGACGGTCTCGGTCTGCGGCTCGACGCCGGCGACGGAATCGAGGAGCGTGACGGCGCCGTCGAGCACGCGGAGCGAGCGCTCGACTTCGACGGTGAAGTCGACGTGTCCCGGCGTGTCGATGATGTTGATGCGGTACTCGGTACCGTGGCGCGTCCAGAACGCGGTGGTCGCGGCGGACGTGATCGTGATGCCGCGCTCCTGCTCCTGCTCCATCCAATCCATCGTCGCGGTGCCTTCGTGCACCTCGCCGATCTTGTGCGCCTTGCCGGTATAGTAGAGGATGCGCTCGGTCGTAGTCGTCTTACCGGCATCGATGTGGGCCATGATGCCGATATTGCGATAGTGCTCGAGCGGTGTTTCGCGGGCCATATGAAGTCAGTTCAGCGAATCGAAGTCGTTGTGAGTCGTCGTGCGATGACCACCAGCAAAAACGCGGGTGGACCGGACCCCTCGAGAGGGCGGTATCCATCCGCAGTCGCCGGGTGCGCTCGCCGCTGCTGCGCGAGTGGGGACCCAAGGCGCGCCCGTCCCGACTTGCCGTCGCGTCGCCGCGAAAAATCACGCGGCCCACGACTCGGGATGAACGTCAGATTGTCCTGCGTTGCTTTTCGGGAGCCGCAGCGCTCACTCGAGCGCGTCAGCCGGAGCAGACCCCTGCGTCATGCAGGCCCATAAGAGTCGGCACGCAGTTCGCCGATGGATCACTCGCGGGTTGGAGCCGAGGCGCCAAGACCCGGAGCCCTTTGAAGTTATTGGGGTTTCGGCGGGTGTCAACTGGTGGACACCGGGTGACCGGTGGTAAGGGTGGACAGGTCCAGCCTACCCTTCCAACCGTGCCCTCTCCTTCCGGCCAGATCATCGCCATGGGCGGCGGCGGGTTCTCCATGGAACCCGACAACCCGCTCCTCGACGACTACGTCCTCGCGCAGTCCCGGCGCTCGAAGCCGCGCATCTGTTTCCTCGGCTCCGCGAGCGGCGACGCGGCGGCGTACGTCGAGAAATTCTACCGCGCGTTCAGCCAGCAACGCTGCGAGCCGACGCATCTGCCGATGTTCGACACGCCGCCGCCGGACATCGCGCGCATCGTTCCGCGCCAGGACGTCTTCTATGTCGGCGGCGGCAGCACGCGCAACTTGCTCGTGCTCTGGCGCGAGTGGGGGCTCGATCGGCTCCTCGCCCGCGAATGGCGCCGAGGCAAGGTCTTCGCCGGGGTCAGCGCGGGTTCGCTCTGCTGGTTCGAGTCCGGGCGTCAGCGACTCGTTCGGTCCGCGGCTCGCGCCCGTCCACGCGCTCGGCTGGATCCGCGGCAGCCACTGCCCCCACTACGACGGCGAGGCGGAGCGCCGCCCGGCGTACCACGCGCTCGTGCGCACGGGCCGGCTTCCCGCCGGCTACGCGGCCGACGACGGCGCCGCGCTCCATTTCATCGGCAGAAAGCTCCACCGCGTCGTGAGCTCCCGGCCGAACGCGAAGGCCTACCGCGTCGCGCGCGCCGGCCGAGCCGTGATCGAGCGGCCGCTCGAGACCGAGTTTCTCGGCGCTCGCCGGGGGGCGCGGCGGCGCGACTGATACGAATCGCGGCGCGCCCGTTTTCGACTTTCCCGGCCTCGGGCGTGACGCGCGGGCTCATCCGACCATCTAGAAGACATGACAAAGCTGATGGTCTTCATCGGCGCGACGGTGGGCGGATCGGTCGGGTGGTGGCTCGGCGCCTTTGCCGGTTTCTTCGCCGCCTTCATGCTGAGCATGGTCGGCACCGGCCTCGGAATGTACGCCGGACGGCGCATCGCGCTGGAACATTTGCAGTAGCTGCTGGGGGTCGCCGAGACCGCCGCGAATCAGTGGCGATCCCGGGACCGGAAGCGACGCGTTTCTTTGTGCGCTCAGGCGGCCTCGCGATCGTCGATCGGCGCGCGCAATCGACGTGCGGACATTCGTTTGCGACAGCCTGGTCGGTGCGCGTCCGCTGGCGTGCGCGCGTCTTGCACTTTGAGCATGTGCAAGGCTCGCGGCGCGGACAAAGCCGCGACGCGAAGTACCGGAAGAGACGTAGGGAGCAGCAATGCGTATTCACAGCCTACTCATAGCGGGCGCACTCGCGGGTTTGATGGCCAACGCCACCCCGGCCCGCGCCCTGGAAGTGAACGCGCCGGCGCATCACACGATGAAGCCGACGAGCCATCATCACAAACACGTCGCCAAGCACGGCGGCTCCGAGAAGCACCTCGCCATCACGAAGGATGGAAAGACCCGAACGTCGGGCGGCACGGTCAGCAAGCAGCTGATGGGCAAGTCCAACCAGTCGGCGGAGCGCAGCGGATCATCGTTTCGGCGCTCGTCGAAGCATCACGTGAGCTCGAGCAACGCCAGCATGAAGCACCACAAGAAATCGGGGCAGTCGAAGAAGTCCACGTCAGCCAAGTATCAGTGACGGCCCTGACACAGAACGCTGAATAGCGGATGGAAACGCGAAGCCCCCCGCCAGGACACCGGCGGGGGGCTTCGTCGTTCGGCGACCGGTCACCCGCCCGAGGGCTTCGAGCACCGAAAGAGGCGACCGATGACCGCCGCGCTTCGCAGCGTGCACCCACCCACGATCGAGTCCGCGATCGCCAGGTATGGATCGAGAGACCGTTCCGGCCGCGCCGCCAGGTCGGTGTAGGTGAACAGCAACCAAACGGAGTTCTGGCCGCGCAGGACCTGCCGGAACCCCTCGAGGTACGGGTCCCCGTGCGGGTCGCTTCGCGACAAGACACCTGCACGCTGCATCCAGCTTGCATTGCCGCTGCGGTAGTCGAGCATTCCGATGAAGCGAAGCCCGGGTGGCGCGATCAGGCGCACGGTCGGCTGCGCGCCAAAATAGACCCACACGGGACTGGCGGCGTCCGTGCGAAGTACCTCGCCGAGGAACCGGGACTCGACCGACTTGTCGGCGCGCACCGTTCGATACGTCGCGAGCGCCGCGAGACCAAGCAGGGCACCATAGACTCCAAACGTGGTCACTCGTCGCGCGAGCGTACCCGCCCGCCGCCCCACGGTTTCGAAGAGTTCGCTCGTGCCGAGGGCGACCGGCACGATCAGAATCGGCGCGGCAAACAGCAGGTGACGCGTGTACCCGATCGGAAACAGCCTCGCCAGATTCAGCGTCAGAATCGCGCCGAACAGCATCAGGCTCGTCAGGACCAGATACGGGCTCTTTCGCGCCGCCAGGATGTTCACCGCGACGATGGCCATCGCCGCCACAAGCATGCCGGCGTGGCGCGTCGCCGCCGCGTGGCGCTCGGCGAACGTATTGAGATACATGAATTCATATATCCGGGCGAACAACCATTCCAGAATCTGGGCATTGGATCCGATCGAAGCTCGAGGATTGAGGAATGTCTTATAGACGTCCGAGTAGGCGCTGAACTGCATGGCGGTCAGCGGGTCTGTCACCAGTTTCTTCATGGCGACGACGGAGACGACCGTGAGGACCGCGCACACCGACCACCAACCGACCCACGCCGGCCGACCAGCCGCCGACCCGCCGACGGCTTGCCTCGCGCGGCGCCCGCGCCACCAGTGAAGCACCAGCGTCGATCCGAGTACGGCAGCCGCAGGGATCGCCGCGGTAAACGAGAAGAAGCTCGCCACGAGCGTGACGGCGAAGAATCGCAACACCGAGCGAGCGTCGATCGAACGAGACAGGCCGTACCCGGCGAAGAGGATGGCGGTCGTCGCGAGCACGTCGGCGGCATACTGTTTGAGCTCGACCCCGTACGTCAGGACGGAATCGCTCGCCAGTAGAACGGCCGCCAAAAAAACGGCGGACTTGAGTCCGCCGTAGGCCGTCGTGAGCCGCAAGAGCAGATAGAAAGTGGCGATCATCAAGACCGTGCTCACGGCCCGCACCGCGGAAATGAAGAACGCATCCGGCGCGATCGATCGAGCCAGATAGCACAGTGCGAGGTATCCCGGCGGGGCCGCCTGCTCGTAAAACGGCAGCGGTCGAAATAGATCGCCCAGCCCGATCGCCTTGATGTTCAGTCCGAGCATGGCTTCGTCGAGCCACGGATCCCGGGCAGGAACGAACAACCGCAGAACGAGCGCCGAGCCCAGCGCGCACACAAGCACGATGAGGGCGCGCTCGATCGGCTGACCCGCCGCAGGTGGCACGGGACCGGACTTTGGCATGGTCAAGAGTCGCTCGTGGCTTACTGCGGCCCGACCGTCTCGCGCGAAAAGAGAGCGGCGGGAGAGCGAGCCTCCGACTCTTGGACCACGTTTCGACGCGCGCCGTCCGCGACGACAAGGTTGCTGTTGCGCTCCCCGGCCACGTTGTACAGCGGCCGATCGCGCGACTCCTCCAGGATGCGAACGAGGTACTCGCCCATGACGGCCAGGATGAGGAATACCAAGAAGAACATTGCGCTCGCCTGCATCGAGCTCGTGGTCCACCCCTCAGCCACCTTCGCTTTGAGCAAGTAGATGAGCACGACGTAAACCATGTACAAGAGATTTACGGCGCTGGCCAACAAGCCCAGTCCACTCACGATGCGGAGCGGGCGAGTCGAATGGGCGACGACGATTCCGATCGCTTCGGCGAACGACTCGATGAGGCCACGATGCGATCTCGTGGGTCGCAAGGCGATCGGGACGTACGGAAACGGTTCGACCGCGGCCGCAACCTCGAGGCTCAGCAGGCGGAGGTAGCGGTACTTGTCCTTCATCCGGGCAATGGCGTTGACCGCCTGCCGCGTCATCACGCGAAAGTAGCTCGAGTTTCGCGCCAGCCGGAGGTCGAAGAGCTTGGCCCCGATCGTATAGAATGCCGACGCGCCGAGCCTCGCCCACGCCGGCTCGGCCCCACGCTCTATGTGGACGCCGTACACCAGCTCCGCGCCCGCCCGCACCCTTGAAATCATCGCCGGTATCAGAGCCGGCGGGTCCGATGCCGGCAACATCACCACGACGTAGTCACCGATCGCGGTATCGAGACCGGCCGCGATCGCGATCTCCGTTCCGTACCTTCGCGAGAGTCGCACGACGCGAATGCAACGAAACCTCACGAGAACGGAACTGAGGCGTTCGCTGCTCGAGTCCCGGCTGCCATCGTCGACAAGCAACAATTCGTAGTTGGCGTAGTTCGCCTCGAGAACTCCGACGGTCTCCGCGACGAAGGCGTCAATGATGTCCGCATCGTTGCTGATGGGCGCGACCACGGAGACAAAGTCATCAGAACGGCCGACTACCCGGCCATGGGCATCGGTGAATCCGTCCGGCCGATCCATATCGCCGGTCCGTCTCACGATCGGAACTCGCCGCGCTGGCGCATCCCGTCCAACTCGACCAACACGTCGAACACGTTGTCGAGCTTCCCGCCCATCACGCTGATCAGATTCGGCATGGCGCGACTCCGCTGGAAGAGGATCGGTCTGCTGTCGCTTGCCTCACTGGTCGGGAGGACCGTCTTTGCCTCCCAGAGCGAGTCCTGATATCGGCAATCCGCCAGCGCCGGAAGGTAGCGCTGCGCATCCTTGATCATGGCGAGGTAACGACTCTGGCCGGGGGATCGCGCATCCGGATGACCCACCGAGCCCGGCTCCTCCCAGGACCAATGTGGGGTGTAGCGCACGTGGGATAGGGTGTGGAGCTGCCGCGCGGGAAACGGCATGAACGAAAAAAATGGTCCGCACATTACCGTCACTGCAACCTGTCGAAGGACGGCCGGCGGCTCAACCAGCGCCATCTCGGTCCACTCGTGTTTGAGTGGAATGAGCGGCAAGTTGGAGCCTGCCAGGACGCGGTTGATCCCCGAGTAGGTGCAATTGAAAATCGTCCTGGCCAAGATCTCGCGAGACTCGCCACCGGACTCGACGCTGGCAAGCACCGACCCGTCAGGCTGCGGCGTCAGCGCGGTTACCCGCGATCGCACATGCAGCTCGACGCCGGCCGCGCGCATCTTGGCGGACACCACGTCCTTCAATTGTTCCGCGTTGAACGCCCACTCCCGTACGAGGAAGACATCCTCGACGTGACGCGGCTCGAACAAGCGGCGTAGATCCTCGGGAGCGTCTTGAATTGGCGCGCCGATTCGCTTGCAAAACGTCACGAATTGCGACGCCGTGACCTGGGAGAAGGCCCGGCCAATGGCGTACAGAGCGGCGAAGGACGAATCGATGCAGTCTCGGTACTCCGCCGCGAAACGATCGAAGTTGACGCACGATCGGAGGCCGGTCAGGAGGCTGCGCGGATAGTGATACCCCTGGTGCACCCGAGCCTGATTGTGATACGACGCGCGCTGCATGATGTCGCCGCCCTCCTCCAGCACAGCAACGCGGTCCAGGAACCGGCGGAGATGCATCGCGATGCTGCAGCCGAAAAAACCGGCGCCAATGACGAGCACGTCGAGTGTCTCGACCGGTTCCACGCTCGCCATCCTACGATCCCCCGCGGCGGGGGGGCATCCTGTCGGCCGTTCGGGGAATCCTCGCCACCAGGAGCGTCGATGTCATCGCGTCCCGTCGAAGGACCGGCGTTGGGGCAGACAATACTCGATGGAGGGAGGCGGCACTCGATGGAGGGAGGCGGCGACTCTGGACCGCAACGCTGAGAACGTAGCCGTCGTCGCGGAGCGCAGGAAGGATCCGCTGCCTGCACCGTGGAGGCCCGTTTTGCCGATCCGACGCCCGGTCTTTACTTGCCGCGCTCGCCGAGTGCGCCCGCCTCTTGCATTAGTGGCTGCCGAGGTTGGCGGCTCCGCACGAGCCCGCGTCGCCGGCGCCCGGTCGGCCGCGACGCGTCACTGCAACGACCGAACAACGTGGAGCGATCTCCATGCGAATTTATAAACTACTCATCACGGGTGCCGTATTCGGCATCGCCGTCGCGGCTCACCCCGCCTCGGCGCACGCGCAGGACGGCACGCTGCACAAGACGGGCGCGGCCGTTCACCACACGCTCAAGAAGACCGGCAACGCCGTGAAGCGCGACGCCAAGAAGGTCGGAAGCGCGACCCACCAGACCCTGCGGACCGTGGGCAACAAGACGAAGACCGTCGCCGGCAACGCGACCGGTGTTCACAAGGTCGGCGGCTCCGTGGGCGCGGCCGCGCAGAAGGTGAGCCGCGTCGGGAAGTCAGCCGCGCGCAGCACCAAGGCCGGCGTGAAGTCGTCGAAGGCGGCCGTTCACCACGACCTGCAGAAGATGGGGGATTCTACCAAGGCCGCGGTCAAGAAGCCCGCGTAGAACGGAGCAGCTCGAAACGGGAAGCCCTCCGCCAGTGCATCGGCGGAGGGCTGTCGCGTTGTCGACCGGGGGGCACTCACTGCGTGCGCACGGCTTCCCTCGACTCGAGCGGGTTCGCCTCGATGAGCCACGGCTCGCCGCCCGGAGGTGCCGGGCGAACGGTCAGCAGTACGGCGTACCACTCCGGAAAACGACGGGCGAGCTCCGAATCGCGCGCGCCCAGGTCGCGCGCGACGACGACGTCCGACGGAAATCCGTACACGTTGTACCAATACAGGTACTGCAGCACCGGCTCGCCCCACCACAGGATTGGTTCCGATCCCGGGTCGGCTGCCTGCTGAGGGAGATCCGCGCGAACGAATACCAGCAGTTTCGAGTGCTGTGCCCGCAGCCGCTCGACGGCGGCGGACACAGCGACCGAACGCGTCTGGAGGCCGGGGCGTCTGATCGCCGTGATCGCGGTATCGACGAGCATCGTCGCGGCAAATAAGCCGCCCAGAGCAATCCCCACGCTCCGGCGCCGCTGCGCCACCGCGTGCACAAGGAACGCGGCGCCGACCATGGCGAACGGAAAAATCTCGAAGTAGAACCGGTCGGAGCGCTCGTTGTGAAAGAAGTAGAAGAAGTATGCGAGCGGCAGCACGAGGAACGCGGCGATGCGCCGCCACCGCCATTGGACGCCGCTGCGCAGCGCGACATAGGCGATCGGGACGATGAGGATCCCGGTGGTGAAGAAGTCGAACAGCCCGACGCGCAGGTTGTCTCCGGCGTAGCGGAGCGCGAGAAGTGGGCTGAACGTGAATGCGCGTTCGACCGGAACGCCGGTCGTCGTGTATTCCACGAATCCGCGGCGGCCGAAGCCGAGGGCGTGCAGCCCGTGTTCCGCCAGATCATACCCGAAGCGCAGGACGGCGCCGGTCGTTTGGAGATTGTAGTGCATCAGGAAAGCGATCGGGATCACGCCGCCCGCGCACGCCGCGAGCGTCGCGGCGACCGCCGCACGCGGCGCCGGACGCTCGCGCAGCAGTACCCAGAGCCACAGCGCCGCGGCCAGCGCGACCCCGGTCAGCGGCCGTACCGCGATCGCGAATCCCAGGACCAAACCGGCGAGCGCCCACGCCGCGAGTCGCCACCGGCGCGTCGCGCGAGCGCTGCCGACCATGAGCGTACCGGCAATGAGCGCGAGCGCGGCCTCGAGCACGTGCGGCATGAACGATGTCGCCCAGTTGAGCGTCAAGCCGCTGAACGTGACGAGGGCCGCGGCGAACAATCCGACTCGCGATCCCGCGACGACGCGGCCGAACGCATAGGTCGCCAGGACGAGCAACGCGTACACGCCGAATACGACGACCCAGGCCGCAGGTAGGGTCGAGGCCATCGACAACACCAACGGCCATCCCGGCGGGTACTGGCCGTTCATGTAGCCGGACGCGGAATAGCTCTGCTCGATCACAAAAAACGGCGTCAGCGCCTGATCGAGAGGCCGCATGAACGGCCGGCGCCAGATGTGCTGCGATTGCAGCAGGTACAGCGGTTCGTCGTGGATGATCGGGCGATGACCGGGCGGCAGAAAGACGATCCAGAGTCCGATCGCGGCTACCAGCCACATCGCGACGAGCAGCCGGCCATCCAGCGACGGGATCGGAAACGCGTCGACGTCGGCCTCCCCCTCCCAGGCGAGGATGGCGAGCGGCGCGACCCATCCCAAGAGGAGCGGGCCGACAGCCGCCCCCATGTAGTACACGGACGGGCCCGCCAGTGCCGCCATGACGCAAAGGGGCACGCCGAGGAAAGCCGCCAGCCGAATGCGCTCGCGCGGACCCGCCGCCCGGAAGACCCGCGTCGCCAGGTACGCGTCGAGGACGAGTATGGCGACGAACGACCATCGAACGCGAACGTACTCGAATCGCAGTATCGGAACCGCGACGAGCTGTCCGACGATCAGAAGGACAACGACTACGCGACTGAGCTTGCGCGACAACCCAGCCCCCCGGCCTGGCGGCATCGACCGCCTGACACTACTGGCCTGCGACGACTACCAGCGATAGTGCGCGAACGCCTTGTTCGCGTCGGCCATGCGGTGCGTGTCTTCCTTCTTCTTGATCGCGTTGCCTTCGCCCTTGGACGCGGCGATGATCTCGGCGGCGAGCTTCTCCGACATCGACTTCTCGTTGCGCTCGCGCGAGTATGAGATCAGCCAGCGCATGGCGAGCGCGGTGCGCCGCTCCGGCCGAACCTCGACCGGCACCTGGTACGTCGCGCCGCCGACGCGGCGGCTCTTCACTTCGACGACCGGCTTGATGTTCGACAGCGCCTGCTTGAAGATGTTGACGCCGGGCTGGCTCGTCCGCGACTCCGACCAGATCCATCGCGCCGTAAAAAATGCGCTCAGCCGTGGACTTCTTGCCCTGCAGCATCATCGCGTTGATGAACTTCGAAACCGTCTGGCTGTCGTAGCGCGCGTCGGCGAGGATCGGGACGCTTCACGGATCCTTTGCGGCGGCTCACTTCTTACCTCCAGCCTTCGGCTTCTTGGTGCCGTACTTCGAGCGGCTCTGGTTGCGGCCGTTCACGCCCGAGGCGTCGAGCGAGCCACGCACGATGTGATAGCGCACGCCCGGCAGATCCTTCACGCGGCCGCCGCGCACGAGCACGATCGAGTGCTCCTGCAGGTTGTGGCCTTCACCGGGGATGTAGGCGATGACTTCGAAGCCGTTCGTCAGGCGAACCTTGGCGACCTTGCGGAGCGCGGAGTTCGGCTTCTTGGGAGTGGTCGTGTACACGCGCGTGCACACGCCACGACGAAACGGATTGGATTTGAGCGCCGGCGACTTCTCTTTCTTGGCGACGTCGCTGCGGCTGCGGCGGACGAGTTGGTTGATCGTTGGCATGAAATCCTTAATTCGAAACGGGATAACCCCGTGGCTGCGCTTCCCTCCGGGCCGGACGTGGACCGGGGGAGACTGATAAACGTAGACTGGGCCCATGCCGCTGTCCAGTCGTAATGTGTTATCCGGACTGCGGATACGGCCGGATCAGTCGACCGCGGCGCCGAGACCGGGGCCGGTCCCGGCGACCCGCCACGCCAGGGCCGCACTTGGCAGCGCGTCCCGCTCTCGTATCGCCGCCGTGAACGGGCCCAGCAAGTGCGCGATGCTGTTCGCGTAGTAGCTGATCAGCTCGCGGCCGTGCGGCATCACCGCGAAGCCGTCGCCCGCCTCGGCCAGCACGCGACGCATCCGCAGCATGCGCCACGCGCGGTCGAACGTCTCCTCGATGCTCCGGTCGTGGCGAATCACCCGCCCGTTCAACTCGAGCAACACGTCGCGGAGGTCGGCCATCCGGTCGAGCAGAGCGCCTCTGGCCACGAAGTCGCGGTCGAAGCTCTGGATCGCCGCGCAGGCGAGCGGTACGGGCGTCACCGGTATCAATTCGCCGATGCGCGACATGACGGAGTCGCACAAGCTCTGGACCCGCGCGCGCCGCTCCGCCTTGGGCAGCTCGAACAGATCGGGATTGCGCGCGAACCACGGCTCGAGCGGAATCGCACGTCCCGACCGTCACCGCCGCCCGGCCGTAGCGCTGCCACCGGCGAAGGGCGAGCCGCGTCAGATTCCAAGCGACGTATCGCGATACCTCGCCGAGCTGCGCGAGGCGCCCCGGCCGCCGGCGTCCTTCCGCCGATGCCAGCTCGCGCAGCAGCGAACGGTCCTCGAGCACGCGGTCGTAGTTGACCGCGACCGGCACGACATGGATGCGCGACGCGAACGCGGGATCACGCGCTATCCCCAGGACGTAGTCGAGGAGTCCGATCTTGGGCGGCTTGAGCGTTCCGTCGCGGGTGAGACCGCCCTCGAGGAAGATGCCCTGCGTGACGCCTTCGCGAGCGGCGAGCTGCACGTACCGTTCGAGCACCGCGTGGTAGAGCGGCTCGCGATAACGCCGCCGCACGAAGTACGAGCCGAACGCCTTGAAGATGTGCTCCAGCGGAAACGCGCGCGCCCATTCGCCTACGGCGTACGAGAGCGCGACCTTGCCGGCCAGCGCGTAGCTCACGAGCACGTAGTCGGCGTTCGAGCGGTGGTTGATGACGTAGACCACCACGGCGTCGGCGCGGAAGCGTTTCGCCGGTCTCGTGATCGAGCGTGACCTTGTAGAAGAGGTCGAGCAGCCAGCCGGCCGCGCGATGCCCGGCGCGATGAAACGCCGCGCCGCCGAAGAAGGGAACGATCTCGTCGACGTAGCCCGCCGACGATCGACCACGTCGCCGCTTCGGAGAGCCCCGCGGCGGCGGAGTGCACGCGCACGGCCGCCGTCACGGCAGGGTCGTTCAGCAAACGCTCACGAACGCCGCGGCGATCCATCCTCGCCGGCGGGCGTATCGCCGTCACGTCACTGCCGCGGTACGGCGCCGAGCGGCCGCGCGCACGTAGATCTCCTCGTGGCGATCGAGCCAGGAGTCGGCGTTGAACGCGCTCGACAACCGGAGCGTCGCGCGCCGCGCGCGTTCGGCGGCGGCCTCCGGGTTCGCGAAGACCGCGCGGATCGCGTCGGCAAGAGCGAGCGGGTCTTCGGACGGAACGAGAAGCGCCTCGCTATCGGACACCACATCAGGGACTCCACCGACGCGCGTCGCGACGACAGGCGTTTTCGCGGCGATCGCCTCCAACAGCGCGATCGGCGTGCCCTCGGTGCGGGAGCTCTGCACGTACACGTCGAAGGCCGGGGAGAGTCGGCTCGCCATGGGCACCATCCCCTTCCATAGAATGCGCGCTCCGACGCGCTCGGCATGCGCCCGTTCGCGTTCGCGCTCGCCCCCGTCGCCGACGACGCAGGCGACGATGCCTTCGTCGCGAAGGCGCGCCAGAGCGTCGACGAGCACGTCGATTCCCTTCTCGCGCGAAAAACGGCCGACCCATCCGACGACCCTGGCGTCGGCCGGCAGATCGAGCAATCGGCGCGCCTCGCCCCGCGGCAACGGTTCGGCGACCGGGGCGAAACCGTTCCGCACCAGGTAGACGCGATCGGCGGGAACGCCGTCCGACGTCAGCTCGTTCGCGATCGGTTCGGAGACGGCGATCACCGCGTCAAAGCGCCGAAGGCTTCGCCGGTGGACGTACTCATAGAGCCGATTCTTGAGCGACCCTCGCGTCCAGCCGTGCAGCGTCGATACGGTTGGAACGCCGAAGCGGCGGATCACATCTGCGTCCACGACGTCGGTACGACTGCCGTGGCTGTGGACGACGTCCGGCGACAGCTCGCGAACCAGATTGAAAATCGCGCGGCGTTCGGCGAGGTAGTGGCGCGGCGGCGCGACGATTTCGCGGATCTTCACGCGCGCGAGATCGAGCGGCGCGCGAAACGGATGGTCCGCCGCCATCGCCTCCTCACCGACGGCGAAGATGGTCACGTCGTCGTTGCGCTTCGACTGACCGATAGCGAGGCCTTGCACGACGCGCTCGAGGCCGCCGATCCGGGCCGGCGCCAGCAGGTGGACGATCCTCAATGGCCGCCGTCGGCGCTGGTACGCATGCGTCCGAAGAAACGCGCGAGCGGGCCGGGACGCAAGAGAAAAGGGCGAGCCCGAAAGCTCGCCCTCTTCACTCGTTCACTCGCGCCGTCTCCCTACTCGGCGCCCTTGATCGCCGGGCGCGGGAGCGGTGGGAACGGCGAGTCCTCGTCGTCCGCCATCGAGAAGACGTTCGGCAGCTCGGCCTGCATCGGCGGGAGCGGCTCGAAGCCTTCCGGCACCGAGAGCGCGATCTCCACGTCCTGGTACCGGTACATACCCGTACCGGCCGGGATGAGGTGACCGATGATGATGTTCTCCTTCAACCCGAGCAGATCGTCCTTCGCCCCGCGGATCGACGCGTCGGTGAGCACGCGCGTGGTCTCCTGGAAGCTCGCAGCCGAGATGAAGGACTGCGTCGTGAGACTCGCCTTCGTGATGCCGAGCAGAAGCGGCTCCGCCGTCGCCGGCGTTTCCTTCTTCTTCTTGGCCCGATCGTTCTCGTCGCGGAAGATCTGACGATCCACGTGCTCCCCTTCGAGGAACTCGGTCTCGCCCGGATCCATCACGCGCACCTTCTGCAGCATCTGCTTCACGATCACGCCGATGTGCTTGTCGTTGATCTTCACGCCCTGCAGGCGGTAGACCTCCTGCACTTCGTTGAGCAGATACTCCTGCACCGCGCGCGGGCCCTTGATCCGCAGGATGTCGTGCGGATTGACCGGACCCTCGGAGATGCGGTCGCCGGCGCGCACGCGGTCGCCCTCGTGCACGCGAAGGTGCTTGCCGGCGGGCACTTCGTAGATCTGCGCCTCGCGCGACTCGTCGAGCGAACCGTCCGGAGTTGATCGGCGCGACGTACACCTCGCGCTTGCCGCGCTTGATCTCACCGAACCGCACGACGCCGTCGATCTCTGAAATCGTGGCCGGATCCTTCGGACGGCGTGCTTCGAACAACTCGGCGACTCGCGGCAGACCGCCCGTGATGTCGCGCGTTTTGTACGCTTCGCGGCCGACTTTGGCGATGATCGTTCCGGGGAAGATGCGCTGTCCATCTTGCACGGTGAGCTGCGCGCCCGCCGGGATGATGAAGTCGCGCACGCGCTTCTCCTTGCCGCCCTTCTCCTGAATGATCTCGATGTGCGGGTGGAGCTTCTTTTCCCGGTCTTCGATGATGACGCGCTGGCGGAGACCGGTGAGCTCGTCGAGCTCCTCGGACACCGACTCGTCCTCGACGATGTCGACGAACCGGACGGTTCCGTCGACGTCGGCGAGAATCGGGTTCGTGTACGGATCCCAGGTGAAGATCACCTGGTCCCGCTTCACGTCCGCGCCGTCGGCGACCATCAGGATCGCGCCGAGCGGCACTTGCAGGCGCGCCGCGACGTTCGCGTTGCGCTCGCCGCTCGACTTGATGAGGATCTCGCCTTCGTACGAGGTGACGATCTGCTGCTTCTCGGGATTGGTGACGACGACCAACCGGTCCGAGTACTCGACCGTACCGGCGACCTTCGACTTGCGCGCCGTCTGCTCGGCGATACGAGCTGCCGTTCCGCCGATGTGGAACGTGCGCAACGTGAGCTGCGTGCCCGGTTCGCCAATCGATTGTGCCGCGATGATCCCGACGGCTTCTCCCAGGTCGACGACGTTCATCGTCGCCAGGTTGCGGCCGTAGCACATGCGGCAGAGACCCCGCTTCGCCTCACAGGTGAGGACGGAGCGGATCTTGACCGTTTCGATGCCCGACTCCTCGATGTCACGCGCCTTCTCCTCGTCGATCAGCTCGCCGGCTTCGACGAGCAGCGTGCGGCGTCCCGACTCGTCGAGCTCGTGCGGATCCTCGACGTCCTCGGCGGCGAAGTTGCCGACGATGCGCTCCGAGAGCGGCTCGATGACGTCCTCGCCTTCCTTCAGCGCGGCGATCTCGAGTCCCTGGATCGTACCGCAGTCCTCCTCGCTGATCGTCACGTCCTGCGCGACGTCGACGAGACGGCGCGTGAGGTAGCCGGCGTCGGCCGTCTTGAGCGCCGTGTCGGCGAGACCCTTGCGGGCGCCGTGCGTCGACGTGAAGTACTCGAGCGGCGACAGCCCTTCTCTGAAGTTCGATTTGATCGGGCTCTCGATGATTTCGCCGATGCCGCCCGTGAGCTTCTTCTGCGGCTTGGCCATGAGTCCGCGCATTCCCGCGAGCTGCCGGATCTGATCGCGGCTGCCGCGTGAACCCGAGTCGAACATCATGAACACCGGGTTGAATCCGTCCTTCGACTCGCGCATCGACTTGACCATCTCGTCGGCGATGTCGGAGTTGGCGTGCGTCCAGGTGTCGATGACTTTGTTGTAGCGCTCACCGTTCGTGATGTTGCCCGTCTGGTAGGCGCGCTGGAACCGCTCGACGCGCTCCTCGGCTTCGGTGAGGAGTTGCGCCTTCGCGGCCGGAATCTCGAGATCCTCGATGCCGATCGACACGCCGCCGCGCGTGGCGTTGGCGAAGCCGAATTCCTTGAGGCGGTCGAGGAACTGCACGGTGCCGGCGAGGCCCGCGCTCCGATACGACTCGAACACGAGCTCCGACAGCGCCTTCTTCTTCATGTCGTGGTTCTTGTACGGCAGCTCCGTCGGAATGATCGCGTTGAACAACACGCGACCGGCCGTGGTCTTCTCCCACCGCTCGCCGGCGTCGTCTTTCACCCAGTAGAGCAGCGCGCTGTGGCGCGTGAGCCGCCCGAGCGTGAGCTCCATCTCGATCTCGGCCACGTCGATGAACCGGCGCAACGACTTCACGTCGACCGTGTTGAAGTTGGCCGGCGCTTTGGTCGCGAAGTAGCAGCCCGAGCACGATGTCCTGGCTCGGCTCGGCGACGGGACGGCCGTCCGACGGCTTGAGGATGTTGTTGCTCGAGAGCATGAGCAGGCGCGCTTCGAGCTGCGCTTCGAACGAAAGCGGCACGTGCACGGCCATCTGGTCACCGTCGAAGTCCGCGTTGAAGGCGGCGCACACGAGCGGGTGAATACGAATGGCCTTGCCCTCGACGAGCACGGGCTCGAACGCCTGAATGCCGAGCCTGTGAAGCGTCGGCGCGCGGTTCAGGAGCACCGGGATGGTCGCGGATGATCTCTTCGAGAATCTCGTAGACCTCCGGCGACTCGCGCTCCACGATCTTCTTGGCGCGCTTGACCGTCTCGGCGATGCCCTTCTCGACGAGCTTGTGGATGATGAACGGCTTGAACAGCTCGAGCGCCATCAGCTTGGGAAGTCCGCACTGATGCAGCTGGAGCTCGGGACCGACAACAATCACGCTTCGGCCCGAGTAGTCCACGCGCTTACCCAACAGGTTTTGACGGAACCGGCCCTGCTTGCCCTTGAGCATGTCGGAGAGCGACTTGAGCGGACGCTTGCCTCGGCCGCGAATCGCCTTCGAGCGCCGGCCGTTGTCGAACAGCGCGTCGACCGCTTCCTGCAGCATGCGCTTCTCGTTCCGGAGGATGACCTCCGGCGCGCGATGCATGATGAGCTTCTGCAGGCGGTTGTTGCGGTTGATGACGCGGCGATAGAGGTCGTTGAGGTCGGACGTGGCGAAGCGCCCGCCGTCCAATGGAACGAGGGGACGGAGGTCGGGCGGGATCACCGGCACGACGTCGAGAATCATCCACTCCGGGCGGTTGCGAACGTCGCCGGACTCGCCCGAGTTGCGGAACGCGTCGACGATCTTGAGCCGCTTGAGCAGCATCTTCTTGCGGTGCTGCGACGTCTCGGTGACGACCGACGCGCGAAGCGTCTCGGCGAGACTGTCGACGTCGAGCCGGCGGAGCAGCTCGCGCACGGCCGGCGCGCCGATGTCGGCGAGGAACGCGCCGTCGTTCTCTTCCTTCGCCTTGGTGCGCAGCGTGAGATACTGGTCTTCGTCCAGGAGGTCGTTCACCGAGACTTCCTGTTCCCCAGGCTCGATGACGACGTAGTTGGAGTAATAGATGACCTTCTCGAGATCACGCAGCGTGATGTCGAGCAGGTTGCCCATGGGGCTCGGCAGGGTCTTGAAGAACCAGATGTGCGCGACGGGAACGGCGAGCTCGATGTGGCCCATGCGCTCGCGGCGCACCTTGCTCAGGGTCACTTCGACGCCGCAGCGGTCGCAGATCACGCCGCGATAGCGAATTCTCTTGTATTTGCCGCAGTGGCATTCCCAGTCCTTGACCGGACCGAAAATGCGCTCGCAGAACAAGCCGTCTTTCTCCGGCTTGAACGAGCGGTAGTTGATGGTCTCGGGCTTGGTGACCTCGCCCCACGACCACCAGCTGCGGAGTCCCTGAAGCTCGAGTCGCTCGCGCTCCTTGGGATCCTTGGGTCCGCGGATCTCTTCGGGGCTCGCGATGCGAACCTGAATGAAGTCGAACGAGCTGGCGCGCTGTTCGCGCACGCTTCTGAAATCAATCATCGTTTACTCCTCCCCCCGCTCCCTGTGCCGTTGGACGACGTGCCAGTGTCGACGCCGGTTCCCCAATACCCGTCGACGCTCTGTCCCATCGTGACCTTGATGCCGAGAGCCTGTAGTTCCTTCACCAACACGTTGAACGACTCGGGGATGCCGGGCTCGGGAAGGTTCTGTCCCTTCACGATCGCTTCGTAGACCCGGCTGCGGCCGTTCACGTCGTCCGACTTCACCGTCAGAATCTCCTGCAACACGTGCGCGGCGCCGTACGCCTCGAGCGCCCACACTTCCATCTCTCCGAAGCGCTGGCCGCCGAACTGCGCCTTGCCCGCCAGCGGCTGCTGCGTGACGAGCGAGTACGGTCCGATGCTCCGCGCGTGGATCTTGTCGTCGACGAGGTGAGACAATTTGAGCATATAAATTTCACCGACCGTCACCGGCGACACGAACAGCTCGCCCGAGCGTCCGTCGCGGAGCCGCACCTTGCCGTACGCGTTCAGGCCGGCGAGCCGCATCAGCTCGACCGCCGCGGCGTCGACGTCCGATTCCGACTTCTTGCCGAGCATTCCGGCGAGCGCCGGCAGCTCGTGGTCGTTCAGCAATTCGGCCGAATCGAGCGCCTTGCGCTTCTCGAGCTGCTTGAGCGCCGCCTTGTACTCGGCGCGCTTCGACGCCGAGTGCGTCTCGTCGTCGACCCACGCCGTGTGGAACGCGATCTGGTTCGCGATCGCCGTCTCCTCTCGCTCGGCCAACTCCTTCGCCGCGCCGGCGAGGAAGTCGCGCATCGCGTGGTGCATCTCGCGCGTCTCCTGCGACATGCCGCGCGCCGACAGCTCGTTGAGCGTCGCTTCCTGCAGGCGAATGAACACTTCGTCGTCCGCGGAAACGTCGGGCTTGATGTCCGCCAGCAACGCGCGGACGTCGGCGTCCGTGATCGTCGGCGCCGTCGTGCGCAGTCCGAGCGCGCGCGCGCCCCAGATCACGCCGGCCATCTTCAACAGCAGGCCGATCTCGCGCTCGTTCGTCCCCTGGAAGACCGGCGTCTTGGCGTAGAAGCCAAGAATGCGCGCGACCCACCCGAGGTGCGTCTCGAGAATCTGACCGACGTTCATTCGGCTCGGCACGCCGAGCGGATTGAGCACGATGTCGACGGGCCGGCCGTCGGGGAGGAACGGCATGTCCTCCTCGGGCACGACGCGGGCGACGATGCCCTTGTTGCCGTGTCGTCCGGCCATCTTGTCGCCGACCGAGACTTTCCTCTTCTCGGCGAGGTAGACCTTCACGAGCTGGATGACGCCCGGCGGCAACTCGTCGGGCTGCAGAATGCGGTCGATGCGCTCTTCCGCCTTCTCCTCGATCTTGGCCTTCTCTTCGTTCGACGCGTCGATGATCTGACGCAGCCGCTCGTTCACGCGCTTGTTCTCGACGCGCAGCGTCTTGAGGTCGATCGTCGACAGGCGCATCTCGCGGAGGCTCGCCGAGGTCACCTTCGTCCCGGCCGCGATCGCCTCTTCGACCGTGCCCGCCTTGAGGGCGAGCGCGATCACCTGCCCGTCGAGAACCTCGACGAGCTCCGAGTCACGCACTTCGTTGACGCGAACCTTCTCCTCGCCCTCGAGCCGGCGGACTTCGCCGATTCGCTCGCCGCGGTCCTTCTCGACGACCTGGTCTTCGATGCGCGAGAAGATCTTGACGTCGATTACGACGCCTTCCATGCCCGGCGGAACCTTGAGCGACGAGTCCTTCACGTCCTTCGCCTTCTCGCCGAAGATCGCCGTGAGGAGCTTCTCTTCCGGCGAAAGCTCGGTCTCTCCCTTCGGCGTGATCTTGCCGACGAGAATGTCGCCGGGCTTCACGTGCGCGCCGATGCGAACGATGCCGCGCTCGTCGAGGTCGAGCAGCGCTTCTTCCGAGACGTTCGGAATTTCGCGCGTGATCTCTTCCTGACCGCGCTTCGTGTCGCGGACGTGCAGCTCGAGCTCCTGGATGTGGATCGACGAATAGACGTCGTCCTTCACCAGGCGCTCAGAGAGAACGATCGCGTCCTCGAAGTTGTGACCGTACCACGGCATGAACGCGACGGTCACGTTCGCGCCGAGGGCGAGCTGCCCCGCCTCGGTCGCGGCGCCGTCGGCCAACACGTCGCCGGGCTTCACCTTCTGGCCCTGGCGGACGAGCGGACGCTGGTTGACCGCCGTGTCCTGGTTCGTTCTCCAGTACTTCTTCAACCGATAGCGGTCGTGCTGCGTGAGACGCGCCAGCGGGCGATCGCCTTCCTCGGTGCCCTTTTTGCGTTCCACCGCGGCCGCGTCGATGATGATCTCATCGGCCGTGACGCGCGCGACGACGCCGGCCCGGCGCGCGATGACGACCGCGCCCGAGTCCTTGGCGACCTTGTCTTCGAGTCCGGTTCCGACCAGCGGCGTCCGCGGGTTCAGCAGCGGAACGGCCTGGCGTTGCATGTTCGAGCCCATCAACGCGCGGTTCGCGTCGTCGTGCTCGAGGAACGGAATGAGCGCCGCGGCGATCGAGACGAGCTGCTCCGGCGCCACGTCCATGTACTCGATGCGGTCCTTCGGCGTGAGCGGCGCGTCGCCCTGCTGGCGGCAGAGCACGAGGTCTTCGAGGAAGTTTCCGTGCTCGTCGACGCGCGCGCTGGCCTGCGCGATCAACGCGCCTTCTTCTCGATTTGCATCGAGCCACGCGATCTCGTTGAGAACTCGGCCATTTTTTACGACGCGATACGGCGTCTCGACGAACCCGAGGTCGTTCACCTGCGCGTAGCAGGCGAGCGACGTGATGAGTCCGATGTTCGGACCTTCGGGCGTCTCGATGGGGCACATGCGGCCGTACTGCGAATAGTGCACGTCGCGCACTTCGAAGCCGGCGCGCTCGCGCGTCAGACCGCCCGGACCGAGCGCCGAGAGACGACGCTTGTGCGTCAGCTCGGCCAAGCGGGTTGGTCTGATCCATGAACTGCGACAACTGGCGCGATCCGAAGAACGCCTGGATCACCGCCGAGACCGTTCGCGCGTTCACGAGGTCGTCGAGCGCAGATCTTTTCCGGATCGGTGTTGATCGACATGCGCTCCTTCACCAGGCGCGCCATGCGGCTCAAGCCGACCGAGAACTGATTCGCGATCAATTCGCCGACCGAACGGATGCGGCGGTTGCCCAGATGGTCGATGTCGTCGACGTGGCCGCGGCCTTCGTGCAGCTCGACGAGGTACCGGATGATCTCGACGAAATCTTCCTTCGAGAGCACGGTGTAGTCGGCCGGCATGCTCATGCCGAGCCGCTGGTTGATCTTGTAGCGGCCCACGCGGCCGAGGTCGTAGCGCTTGGGCGAGAAGAACAGCCGCTCGAGCGCCTGCTTGGCCGTCTGCGCGTCGGGCGCGTCGCCCGGACGGAGCAGCGCGTAGATCTGCGACAGCGCTTCCTTCTCGCTGTGCGTCGGATCCTTGGCCAACGTGTTCTTGATGAGCGTGGACTCGGCCCGGCCCGACGTGACGAACACGCTGACCTTGTTGATCTCGGCCTTGCGGATCTTCTTGATCACCGTGTCGTTGAGGAGCTGGCCGGCCTCGGCGATCACCTCGCCGTCGGCGTCGACGACGTCGAGCGCCAGGCGGCGGCGGACGTCGCGTTCGCCGCGCTCGATGGCGTCCTGCTCGTCGCGCAGATCGACGCGCATGTGCGACGAGAAGACCTTGATCGTGTCGATGCTCTGCCGGCGGAGGCGGTTGAACACCTCCTCGGTGAGCTCGTCGCCTTCCTTGACGAGCAGCACGTTTTCGGCGCGCTCGCGCTCGGCCTTCGCCTTCTTGGTGCGCGCCTTTGGCGCGTCCTCGGCGGTGGCTTCACCCGGGAGAGCGATGTCTTCGGCGATGATCGCGCCGAGCAGCTCGCGCTGGTCGGTGCGGCTCTCGCGCTTTTTGGTAAGGTCCAGGTCTCGAACGGCGAAGAACAGCCGCAAAATGTCCGAGTTGGTCCCGTAGCCAAATGCGCGCAAAAGCGCGGTGGCCGGGAACTTCTTCTTCTTGTCGATGTGGACGTAGACGACGTCGTGGATGTCGACCGTGAACTCGACCCACGAGCCGCGGAACGGGATGATGCGCGCCGAGATGAGGCGCTGGCCGTTCGGGTGCGTCGCCTCCTCGAACACGACGCCCGGCGACCGGTGCAGCTGGCTGACGATGACGCGCTCCGCCCCGTTGATGACGAACGTGCCGAGCGGAGTGAGCAGCGGCAGCTCGCCGAGATAGACCTCTTTCTCGATGATGTTGCGCGGGCGCTTCTGCTCGTTGACGACCTCGTTGATGACCAGCTGCAGCGTCGCTTTGAGCGGCGCCGAGTAGGTCATGTCGCGCTCGATGCACTCCTCGACGGAGTACTTGGGTTCGCCGAGGGAGTAGCGGACGAACTCGAGGGAGAAGTTTTCGTGGACGTCGGAGATGGGGAACAGGTCCTTGAAGACCCGCTCGAGACCGATGTCCTCGCGGTCGTGCGAGGCGGCATCCAGCTGGAGCAGCGCCTCGAAGGCGCGCGTCTGGATGTCCAGGAGGTGGGGCATTTCCATCCCCTGGTCGAGCTTGGCGAAAGAAATTTGCTTGATGTCAGACATGATTCACCGGAGACCTGGCGACGGACAGATCCCCCGCGCGGGCGCGCGACAGCGCGTCCGTTCGGAGGACCAGGGACTGCACAGAGTTGTTGGTGCGCGATGTATTCGTATTCACTAATGGCGCTTGGCTGAAGGAAGAGATGGCGGAAACCCGCGCATCACTTCACTTCCACCGTCGCGCCCTGCTCTTCCAGCTTGGCCTTGATCGCCGCGGACTCGTCCTTCGAAACGCCGGCCTTGACCGTCTGCGGCGCGCCGTCGACGAGATCCTTGGCTTCCTTCAGGCCCAGGCCGGTGATCTCGCGGACCACCTTGATGACCTGGATCTTCTTGCCGCCGGCGTCCTTCAGCAGGACGTCGAACTCGGTCTTCTCTTCCACGGCCGGAGCCGCCGCCGCGCCGCCGCCGCCCGCGGCCGCAGCGCCCACCGGCGCCGCGGCGATCGTCACGTTGAACTTGCTACTTGAAGGCATCGATCAGCTCGGCGAGCTCGAAGACGGACTTGTTGCCGATCGCTTCGAGGATCTCGTCGTTCGTCATTGTCGTAGGCATCTCGTCGTTCTCCCTATGTGATAATGCAAGTCGGTCAATCGTTCTCTCGGTCAGTCACTGCGAACCCGCGGTCGGTCGACTGACCGACTTATCCCGCTCCGGCGCTCTCGCGCTGCGCGCGCAGACCCTTCGAGCGCGCCCGCGAACATGTACAGGATGCCGCTGAGCGCGCCGACGAACCCGGCCAACGGCGACTGCAAGCCGGCGCCGAGCTGGGCGAGCATCTGCTCGCGCGACGGCATCGAGGCCAGCTTGGTCACCTGCGCCTTGTCGATCTTCGTCCCCTCGAACACTCCTCCCTTCACCGCCGGCTTCTGGTCGTTCTCCTTGGCGAAGTCGGTGATGACCTTGGCCGCGGCGATCGGATCCTTGGCGACGACGAGTCCCGTCGGGCCGCGCAAGCGCTCGCCGATCAGGCCACTCTCGTTTACGGCGCGGAGGGCGAGCGTGTTCTTGATGACCACGTACTCGACGTTCGCCTTGCGCAGCTTGCGGCGGAGGTCGGTCATCCGCTTCACGTTGAGTCCGGTGAAGTCGGTGTAATAGAGCGCCGTGGCGCCCTCCAATTTCGTCTTGAGGTCTGAGACGAGCTGCTCTTTCTCGGTGCGGTTCATTAGGCGCTCCCTGCCATCCGGTAGAGCGTGTTGTCGATCGTGACGCCGGGGCCCATCGTGCTGGACACCGAGACGTTCTTGACGTAGACGCCCTTCGACGCCGGCGGCTTGGAGCGGACGATCTGGTCCATGAACGCCGTGTAGTTCGTCTCCAGCGCGTCGATCCCGAACGACACCTTGCCGATCGGCGCGTGGACGTTCCCCGCCTTGTCGACGCGGAACTCGATCTTGCCCGCCTTCGTCTCTTTCACCGCGTTCGAGATGTTGAACGTGACGGTGCCCGCCTTCGGGTTCGGCATGAGCCCGCGCGGACCGAGCACGCGCCCGAGCTGGCCGAGCTGGCCCATCTGGTCGGGCGTGGCGATCAGCACGTCGAAGTCGAGCCAACCGTCCTTGATCTTCTGGATGAACTCCGCGCCCACGTAATCGGCGCCCGCGGTCTCGGCCTCCTTGGCCTTGTCGCCGACGGCGATGACGAGCACGCGAACCGACTTGCCGGTTCCGGCCGGGAGGACGACGGTGCCGCGCACGACCTGATCGGCGTGGCGCGGATCGACACCCAGGCGAACGGCGATCTCGACGGTCTCGTCAAACTTCGCGAATGCCGATTTCTTGACGATCTCCAGCGCCTGGCGCGGCTGGTACGTCGAGGCGATGTCGCGATTCTTGGCGGCGGCCGTGTACTTCTTTCCGTGATCGTGCATCAGTCGATGACCTCCAGGCCCATCGACCGTGCCGCGCCGGCGACCATGTGCATCGCCGACTCGATCGTGTCGCAGTTGAGGTCGGGCATCTTGATCTCGGCGATCTTGCGCACCTGGGCGCGCGTGACGCGGCCGACCTTGTTCCGGTTCGGCTGACCCGATCCCTTGTCGATGCCCGCCTCCTTCTTCAGCAAGACGGCCGCGGGCGGCGTCTTCGTGATGAAGGTGAAGGACTTGTCCGAAAAGATCGTGATCTCGACCGGGAGAATCGTATCCTGGCCCTGAGTTCGAGAATTGAACTCCTTACAAAAGGCCATGATGTTGATGCCCTGCGGACCGAGCGCCGTTCCCACCGGAGGGGCGGGATTGGCCTTGCCCGCGGGGATCTGCAGCTTCACGAACCCCGTGACTTTCTTGGCCATAGAACTCCTTATGGACGACTGCGAACAATCTCCCACTGGAACTGATACGTCGGAGTGGTCGCCGACTGCACTTCAGCCGACTGTGACCTAGTACGCCCTCAACTGCAAATAGTCCAGCTCCACCGACGTCGGCCTGCCGAACAGCGAGACCGACACCCGCACCTTCCCCTTGTCGACCATCACCTCTTCGACCGTTCCATTGAAGTCCGTGAACGGTCCTTCCGTGATGGCCACCGCCTGGCCGACGAGGAACGGGATCTCCTCCTTCGGCTCCTCCTCCTCCTGCTCGACGGCGATGCCGAGGAGGCGGTTCACTTCATCCGGCCGCAGCGGCTGCGGGAAACGCTGGTCGTGACCGACGAACTTGATCACGCCCTGAATGCCGTTCACCACGTGCGCCGTTTCCTGGTTCATCTCCATCTCGACCAGCACGTACCCGGGATAGAGCTTGCGTTCGACGTTCACCTTCTTGCCGTTCTTGATCTCGACCACTTCCTGCGTCGGGACGAGCGCCTGGCGAATCGACCGGGCTTCCGGCGTCCGCGCGTCCCCGTCGATCTTCCGCTGGATCAGAGAACGAACCTTGTTCTCGTGACCCGCGGTGGTCTGGATCGCGTACCAGCGATGTTCCGCCATGGTGATCAACGTCCGGCGAACAGCGATGGAATTCCTTTGATCAGCAAACCCTGAAGAATCAGATCGAGAATCGAAATGACCGCCCCGAGGGCCAGCACGAAGAGGATGATCGAGATGGTCGCCTGCTGGACCTGTTGGCGGTCCGGCCACGTGACCTTCTTCATCTCCGCGACCACGCCGTGATAAAACGTGACGAGACGCGAAATCCAGTTCGGCCCGGGAGCGGTGGGCGTGCCCCACGCCCGACCCGCCCGCGCGCACGACAGCGTCCGCCATTACTTGGTTTCCTTGTGGACCTGGTGCTTGTTGCACCGCGGGCAGTACTTCTTCCACTCCACGCGCTCCGGATGGAGCCGCTTGTTCTTCATCGTGAAGTAGTTCCGGTTCTTACACTCGCCGCAGGCGAGGATGATCTTCTCTCGAGGCATCTGCTGGGACCTGAAAAAAACGTGGTGCGCGTACGTCGCGAAGTATTGCTCGTGCTTCCGTACCGAACTCCGAGAGCTGACGACCGGGATTGAACCGGTGACCTCACCCTTACCAAGGGTGTGCTCTACCAACTGAGCTACGTCAGCAACGTCTTACGTCGTTCGTCTCCCGCTGTTCCTCGTCCGAACATCGGTCCTACGTCGCCGCTCGTGTCTCACCTGCGTTCCAAACGTTCACCAGAGCGGGAGACGGGGCTCGAACCCGCGACATCAAGCTTGGAAGGCTTGCGCTCTACCAACTGAGCTACTCCCGCCGAATGATCCGCCGTCCATCGCTCGCCGCGTCGCGCTCTACTCCGCCCGAACCGTTGTGTGCCACCAAATGGTGGGGGAAGGATTCGAACCTTCGTAGGGCGTAAACCCGGCAGATTTACAGTCTGCTGCCATTAGCCACTCGGCCACCCCACCGGAGTGTTCCGCACTCCTTCGACCATCTGCTGCTGTACCTGCCGGTCAAACGAAAAAATCGCCTTCCAGCCCGATCGGCAGAGCTGACGGCGAGAATCGAACTCGCAACCGCCTGATTACAAATCAGGTGCTCTGCCAATTGAGCTACGTCAGCAGACGGCCATTTTTTTGCCAGACTCGTAGGATACGCGGTTCGGAAAAGAGTGTCAAGCCGCGCTCCGGTCGACGCTTACGCGTCGGGCCTAAAACCTGCCTCTACCGGACCCGCTTCCAGGTCGTCCGACCCCCGGCGTCCTCGATCGCGATCCCCTTGCCCACCAACTCGGCGCGGATCCGATCCGCCTCGGCAAAGTCCCGCCGCTCCCGCGCCGATTGGCGCGCCGAAAGCCGCTCCTCGACCCACGAAACAAGCGCGGCGTCGTGAATTTCCCGGTCCGGCAGGATGTCCAAGACGCCGTTGATGCGCTCGAACGCCTGCCGAGCCCGGCCAAGAGCCTCGACGTCCGATCCGCGACGATCGAGCTGGGCGTTCGCCCGATGGATGAACGTGAACAGCCCGGCCAGCGCGTTCGGCGCGTTCAGGTCCTCGAAGAGCGCGGCCTCCACTTCGGCAACGGCCGTGTCCGCCGCGGCCGCGAGCTCCGGCGTACCGCCGGTCGCCGCCGCGAGCCGATCCGCGAAGTCCCCGACCCGCCGCACCGCGTTGATCGACGCCTCGAGCGCGTCGTCGGAGAGGTTGAGCTCCTTCCGATAGTGCGTGTTGAACACGAAATGGCGCAGCGCCGCCGGCGAGACGTCGGCTTCGCGCATCCCCTGCACCGTCGTCACGTTGCCGAGCCGCTTGGCCATCTTCGCGCCGTCGGTGAGCAGGAAGGCCCCGTGGCACCAGAAGCGGGAGAACGTCTGCCCCGTCGCCGCCTCGGACTGCGCGATCTCGTCTTCGTGGTGCGGGAACACGAGATCGATGCCGCCGCAATGGATGTCGAGGGTCTCGCCCAACAGGTCGATCGCCATCGCCGAGCACTCGAGGTGCCAGCCGGGACGGCCGCGGCCCCACGGTGAGTCCCACGCCGCGCCGGTCACCTCGTCGTTGGGCGTCGCCGCTTTCCAGAGCGCGAAGTCCTGCGCGTTCTCCTTCGAGTAGTCGTCCTGCGCGACACGCGCGCCGGTCTTGAGCTCGCGCTTGTCGAGGCGCGACAGGCGGCCGTACGCGGGGAACCGATCGATCGCGAAATAGACCGAACGGTCGTCCGCCTGGTACGCGACTCCGCGCGCGATGAGCTGCTCGACGAGCCGAATCATCTGCGGGATGTAGTCGGTCGCCTTCGGATAGACCTCGGCGGCCTGGATGCGCAGATACTCACGATCCTTGTGGAAGATCGCCGTCACCGGCTCGGTGACTTCGCGAATCGTCTTTCGCTGCTCGTGCGCGCGCCGGATGATCTTGTCGTCGACGTCCGTCAGGTTCATCACCTGGCGAACCTTCCAGCCGCGCAGCCGAGCGTGCGCCGCAGCAGGTCCACGAACAGGAACGTCCGGAAGTTTCCGAGGTGCGCCGGGTTGTAGACCGTCGGCCCACAACTATAGATACGCACCGTCTCGCCATCGGCCGGGGCAAACGCCTCGGTCTGGCGGGTCAGAGTGTTGAACAGCCGGAACTCGCGCGTCGCGGTCCCCCCACCGGTCTGGGGCGCCCGCGCCGGCGAACTGTGACTGTCGGCGGATTGAGTATGAGACGGACGCATCGACTCGCGAGACGAGCAGTTGCGTGAATGCTAGGCGTGTCGGCGGGGGCGGTCAACGAAAAGACGCTTCGGCGACACGACGCGCCGCCGCGTGCGCCACGACTCGACCCGCGCGAAGCACCACGGCGCGCTCCGCCAGACGAGATGCCAGCGTCGAGTCGCGCAGCGCCATCAGGACGGCGTCGCCGGCCTCACGACGTTCCGCGATCCATGCGCCGAGACGGGCCGCCTCGACATCGCCGACGTCGACCAGGTGGATGAACGACTCGTCCGCGCGGCGCCGGCTCGTCGAGCGACGAGCGGCAGTAGTGCAGCCGCGCGCGTCGGAGCGACGCGGCGCGATCGGAGTCCCCAAACCACGAGACGATGCCGGCGTCGGGCGCCATCAGCCCGGCCGCGCACAGGAGCAACGTCGTCTTCCCCGATCCGCTCGGTCCGACGAGCGCCACCGATTCTCCCTCGGCGATCGTGAGATCCACGTCGGCGAGAGCGTGCGCGCTCGCCAAGCACGACCCACACCCCGCGACGAATCGCTTGGAGACCCGCGAGACTTCGAGCGCCATTCGCACGCCGATCGATAGCGCGCGAAGTCTCGCCGACCGTCACCGCGCTTTTGCGAGCGCCATCATGGCCTCGCAGTTCCGCGGGTTAGCGGTCCACCGGTCCACCGGTCCACCGGTCTACGCGCTCTGCCGCCGACCCTCGCTCTCCGCGAACGTGACGATGTCCGGCGCGGGGCCGGTGGGCGCCAGGACGCCGCCGCCCGGCCCGGGCACGCGGAGCAGCATCGGCCGCTCGCGCGTGGTGCGGCGGAAGCCCTGACCTTCGTAGATCCGGCTGATGACGATTCGCCGCACGATCACCATCAGCGCGGCGAGCGTCGGCAGCGCGACGACGAGACCGAGACCGCCGAGCAGCGTTCCCATGATGAGCACCGCCATGATCGTCATGACCGGCGGCAGGTCCACCTTCTTCGACATCACGAGCGGCGAAACGAGGTTCCCCTCGATCAGGTGGACGACGACGCCGAGTCCGACGACGAGCAGCGCGTGACCGACGGGGCTGAACCCGAAATATCCCTTGCCGTTCAGAACGAACAGCGCCGGGAGCGTCGTGGACAACAGCGTGCCGAAGAACGGCACGATCGCGACGAGGCCGGTGAAGATTCCGAACAGGAACGCGAACGGCACGCCGAGCAGCCAGAGTCCGAGGCCGGTGATCAAGCCGAGGAAGGTCATCGTCAGCAGCTGCCCGACGATGTAGGCGCGCAGCGAATCGGCCAGCTCGGCGAGCACGTCGCGCACGAGGTCGCGGTGGATCGGCGGAAAGAGCGCGATCAGCCACTCGCGATAGAGCGCCGGGTGAATCGAGAGATAGATGCTCATCACGAGCACGGCGAAGATGTTGATCGCCGCTTCCAGCGACCTCGAACAGCTTGGTCGGAATGCCGGAGAACAATCCGCTGAGCTGGTCGTACGCGGCGACGAGCGCCTTGTGCTCGTTCGGCGCTTGCCGACGATGTCGCTCACGCCGGGAAGCTTCGACGCCACGCGATCGATGCCGACCTCCCACGCGTTCATGAAGTCGGGAAGCGCGAGGAAGAGCTGGCGGGTCTGCTCGACGATCGGCGGAACGAGGATCCAGGCCAGCAGCACGAGGCCGCCGAGGGAACCGATGATGGCGATGGCGAGCGCCATGCTCTTCGAGAGCGTCGTCCGGTGGTCGAGCCAGTCCGCCACCGCGCCGAGGTACAGCGAGACGAGGACGGCGAGCATGAGCAGCACGAATACATGCGCGACCGTCTTGAACAGCCACAGCAGGAGAAACGTGATGACCGTCGCCGCGAGAACCGGCGCGAACCTGAACTTCGCCGGGCCGATCGTGATCGAGCCGGTCGTCCGCGGCGAATCGGCGGTCAAGGCCGCTGCTTCTCGCTCGTTATGTCTTCGATCTCGGCGTGGACCGTCTCTTCGTCGTTGTTGCCGGCGCCGAGCTTCTTGGCTTCGGGCGAACCCGCGGGGAGCATGCCCATCTTCTGCTTGAGCGCGAGCAGCTGCCCGTCGACGCTATTCGACGTCGTCGAGCGCTCGAGCTGCTTGAAGTCCTGCGCCAGGCGGTCGCCGGTGAACTCTTCCTCGATCTCGACGGACGCCTTGAGCTGGCGCTCGTTGTTGTCGATGCGCTCCTCCATGCGGGCGAACGCCTCGAACGCCGATTTCTCGGAGAGCGACGACATCGTATCGTGGATGCGCTTCTGCGCCTGCGCGCGCCGCTGCCGCGCGATGAGCAGATTCTTCTTGCGCTTCGCTTCCTCGATCTTGTCGTTCAGATCGCGCAGCGCGTTCTTGAGCTTTTCGGTCTCGAGCCGGTGCTGCTCCCACGTCTGCGCCAACTGCTGGCCGTGCGAGTTGTGCTCGGTCTGGCGCATGAGCGCCTGCTTGGCGAGATCGTCGCGGCTTTCCTTGATCGCGAGCATCGCCTTCGCTTCCCAGTCGCCGCCCTGCTTGAACTCGGCGTCGGCCTGGTCGCGCAGTCGCTTCTCGTCGGCGATCGCCGTGGCGACCTGCTGCTTCGCCTTGGCGAGCTGCGACCGCATGTCCGTGATGATCTGATTCAGCATCTTCTCGGGATCTTCGGCCCGAGAGATCAAGTCGTTGATGTTCGACCGCAGCAGGGTCGAAAGACGATCGAAAAGGCCCATGGTCAGCGTACCTCGCGATACGTGCCGATCTCGCGCAGGTGCGACGCGAGCGATACGGTGATGCCCTCGTACGCGGCGAGGAACTCCTCGTAATCGAGGTGCGCCAATTCAAGCGCTTCGGTCATGACGATCGAGTCCTTCTCGATGCCGTATGATCCGTGGAGCAGATCCGTCGCGTTGAGCTCGAGCAACCGGCGGCTGAGCGTGGCGAGCGACTCGGGCTTCGTGGGCAGCGTCATGACCTTCACGCGCAGCAGAACCACGGGCGGCGAGAAGTGCACGACGACGTTGAAATCGAGCTCGCCGCTCGGCCGCACGATCCACAAGCCCGGCTCGACCTCGGAGTGACTCGCGCCGTCTGCCCCGAGGCGGTCGAGGAAGCCTTCGATCTCGTCTTTCGTTACCATCGTGAGTCCTGTTGTCGATGAATGCTGAAAGGACCTACGAACGGGATTCCACGCGCGTTTCACCCGGGACTGGCAGCCGGTGGACCGAAAGCTATGGGGCGAATCGACGGGCGGCGAGGGCGGGCAAGCCCTCACCCGCGCTTGATTTGCACGAGGCGCTCGCGGGCCAATCGCCGCCCGGTCGGCGTCGCGGCGAGACCGCCGCCGGCTGTCTCACGATATCGCACGTCCATCTCGCGGCCGATGTCCCCCATCGTGTCGATCACCTCGTCGGCGGGAATGGCGAAGGTGATGCCGGCGAGCGCCATCTCGACCGCGGCGAGCGCGATCGCCGCTCCCGTGGCGTTGCGGAAGACGCACGGCAACTCGACGAGACCGCCAAGCGGATCGCACACGAGTCCCAGGGTTCCCTGCTGCGCCAGCGCCACCGCATGCGCGACCTGCGACGGCGACCCGCCGAGCATTTCCGTCGCGGCGCCGGCGGCCATTCCCGCCGCGGCGCCCGTTTCCGCCTGGCAACCGCCTTCGGCGCCGGAGAGCGACGCGCGCTCGGCGACCACCGCGCCGATGAGCCCCGCCGTCGCGAGCGCGTCGACGACTCGTTCGCGAGGGATGCGCCGCGCGCCGGCCAATCCGGTGAGCACCGCGGGGAGAACGCCCGCGCCGCCGGCCGTCGGCGCGGCGACGATCACGCCCATCGCGGCGTTGACTTCCTGCACGGCCAGGGCGCGGGCGAGCACGTCGCGAAACGGCGTGCCGGAGAGCGGTCCCGGCGGGCCCTTCGCGAGCTTGGCGGCGTCGCCGCCGACGAGGCCCGACGGGGAGAACAGATCACCCGCGAGGCCGCGCTCGATGGCGCCTTCCATCACGTCCAACGCGCGCCCGAGTACGTCGCGAATCTCCCCGACGGGGCGCCCCTGGTCAGCCGACTCGGTGTCCAGCGCGAGGCGGGAGAGCGAGATCCCGCGTGCTTCCGCGTCGTGGACCGCGGCGGCGAGCGATTTGTACATGCTCGAAATCTACGCGCCGTGGTGTCCGAAACTGCTTCACCGCGTCCTCCGCGCCTCCGCGGTGAAGCAGTTGCCGTTGGCGGCTACGCCGAGACCTTGTCGAGCCGGAACGCCCAGCGCACCCACGGCAGCGCGCGGATGTGATCGCGGACCGTCTCGGCGGGATATTCGTCCAGCTCGATCACCATGAAGGCGTCGCCGCCCTTCCGCTGCCGCGTGAGTTTGAGCGTCGCGATGTTGAGCCCATCGTCGGCGAGCAGGGTCGCGATCTTGGCGATCGATCCGGGAACGTCTTCGGCGACGAGCACGATCGTGTGATAGTGTCCCGAGACCTCCACGGGAAAGCCGTCGATCTCGCTGACGAGCACGCGCCCCGCGCCGAGCGACGAGCCGATCATGACGGCCTTGCGATCGCCGCGCTCGAGCGTGATGCGCACCGAGTTGGGATGCGCGTCTTCGTCGAGCGTCGTCTTGTCGAACGTGTAGCTCAATCCCTCGCGCTCGGCGATCTCGAGCGCGGTGCGAATTCGCTCGTCGTCGGGGCGAAAACCCATCAGGCCCGCGGCGATCGCCTTGTCGGTGCCGTGGCCTTCCCCCGTGCGCGCGAACGAGCCGTGAAGCTCGATCGTCGCGCGGTCCGGCGTTCCGCCGACGAGACCGCGCGCGAGCAGCCCGAGCCGGCACGCGCCCGCCGTGTGCGACGACGACGGGCCGACCATGACGGGGCCGATGATGTCGAGGAGAGAGACCATACGCTTGGCTCTGAACTTAAGCGGAGCCCGCGACCCCGGAGTGGACGAAAGACGCGGCCTTGCGTCGATCTGGCGTATAGACGTTACATTGACGCTGTACATACAGCGCAGGAGATGGCCGTGGCGAAGAAATACTCGGGCGCGAGAAAGGCGCCGCGTCGCGTGAGCGAGACCAAGACGCCGATGAGCTATCGCCTCTCGCCGGGCAAGATCGCGCGCGCGCAGGCGATCCTCGGCACGGCCACCGCGACCGCGACGATCGAGGAAGCCCTCGACTTGGTCATTTTTCGTAGCGAGCTGATGGACGGCATCAACCAGGCGTTCGGCTTGCCGATCCGCGACGCGTTCCCGGACAACGCCTCGGGCAAATGATCGCGCGGGCTCGGGGCGCGGCGATACACGGTCGACACCAACCTGTACATCGACGCGCTGAGGACGGAGGAAGGAAGAACCGCCCTCAGCGCGTTTCACGCCGCGTACGCTCCATTCGAGCACTTGAGCGCCGTCGTCGTCCAGGAGCTCCGAGCCGGCGTCCGCGGCGCGGCCGCCGCGAAGCTGGAGGATGCGATCCTTGCTCCGTTCGAGCGGCGCGGGCGACTGGTGACGCCGACCTACGATGCGTGGAAGGAGGCCGGCCGCGTACTCGGCGAGTTGATCTCGCCGAACGGATGGAGCTCGGTGTCGCGCAGCTTCGTGAATGACGTTCTGCTGGCGATGTCGTGCCGGGAGTCGGGCATGGTGCTCGTGACGAAGAACGTCGCAGACTGCGCGCGAATCGCCGCGGTTCGAGCATTCGATTTCGTTCCGCCGTGGCCGGTGCCGGCGGCTTGACGCGGCGTCAGGGGTTCGTCGTCATCGTCGAGCGGTGACCTGTGGTCGTCGTCCAGTAGTCCATCCACCGCAGGCGAATCCCTTCCGTCCGCTCGAGCAACTCCTTGCTCGGCGTCTTGCCGTGTTCGACGACGACGACCATTCCAGTATTGAAGTCCTTTTGTGAATGGTCCACGTCGGGCAGCCGAGGCCCTTGGACGGCGATGACGTCCTGGATCGTCACCTTGGTGCGATCCGCCTTGAAGATCGGACGGCCGTTCGCGTCGCGCCCCTGAGGGACGAGGTTTCGCAGAATGAAGAAGTCCGGCACTTCACTCGGCGCGATGAGACCCATCAGATAGAGGTCGAGGTACGAATAGCCGGTCGCCGGCACGTAGTAGTCGTCGTCGAGCTGCGTGTACGTGCCGTCGAGGTTGTCCTGCCAGACGCCGCCGCCCATCGCCGACGCTTCCACCGGCCGCTGGTACGGAAACGGCGCCGGCGCCTGCAACCCTCTCGCCCAGTGCGTGGGGCCGAGCTGGATCGTCTCGCCGTTCACCGTGGCCGAGACGAACGCGCTCCACCGGTGGCCCATCTCGTGTCCGATCTGCGACATCGCATAGTCGTACGGCGGGATCTTGCCGTTCGACGTTCGCTCGGCGAGTTGGTGCGTGTACGCCGTGATGTTGCGGGTGCTGCTGTCGACGATGCCCGCCGGCGGATACTCGGCCATCTGGTTCGCGCCGACGTACACCGGTTGGATGTACTGCCACTGGAAGCGTCCCTTCGTGCAGTAGTTCGCGAGGTTCCGCTGGTTGGCGCCGATTCCGGTCACCGCGCCGCCGGCCGGGCCGCCGCCGAGCGGGCCTGAGCTCGACGTGCCGGCCTCCGGGTTGTCGATGCGAAAGTCGGAGTAGTACGCGAGCATGTCGAACTTGTCGCCGAGCGCGTTGATCACCGTGCAGGTGAGATCGACGGCGCGCGGCGGCTTCATGTAGTGGAATGCCTCGTACACCACGGCGAACGGACCGTCGGACTTTTTCACCGACGAGAAATCGACGGCGGCGACGGAAGCGCTCGCCTGTTCGACGCCCTTGTCCGCGACCGGATAGACGCCGACGATCCCGTCTTCCGCGTGCACGTCGTCGTATGACAGCTCGATAGTCCCGTTCTTGTGAAGAACCGCCTGGAAGCGGTTCACCGTCGGGGTCCACGTCATGTCCTGGATGCCGCCCACCGGTTCGGTGAGCGTCCACGTGACGACGGCGCGGTCGGCGAGCTCCTTGAGGTAGCGCGTGCCCGACATCCGCGGCTTGAAGAAGACGCTGATCGCCGGAGTGGTATTGACGAACTTCGATGCGGCCTCCTGCAGCTCGGCGAAACGGTCGACGGAGAGTCCGCCGCCCCCGCCCCGACCGCCGCGGCCGTCTGTGGGGGGACGGCGACTGGTCGAACGTCATCGAGCCGGTCACGCCGACGGAAAGCGAGTTCCAACTCTTGCCGGAGAACGGGAAACGCGAAGCCGGCGAGCGTGGCGCGGCTGTTCGTCATCGGAGACCCGAACTCGCGCGTCCCACTGTTCCGCCACGTTCTCGACGCGATAGCCGACTCCGTCCGGAGTAAAGCGGAGAGTGCGATGGGCGAGGTCGAACAGGTTCGCCTTCCCGAGCACGCCTTCGTTCAACGTCATGACGATCAGGTTTCCCTGCGTCGTGATCGTGCCGATCGATCGCCCCGGTTCCTGGCGAGACTGCGCGCGTCCGACGGACGGACACACGACGGACGACAACGAGAAGTCCGAGCGAGACGGACTTGCCGGCACGGCGTCGAACGAGGCGGTTCACTTCGAGCTCCCTGCCTGCGAGTGATGCCTGACTAAACCGCGCTGAGGCCCATCTCGTAAAGGGGGGCCGCGGAGCGGCGGCGGTATCCGTATAGTTTCCGGCACCGACAACGGCACAACGTCCCCATGCTTCGACGACTCCGCCTCATCTCGGTCGCCATCGGCGCGGCGCTCGTCGCGACCGCGCTCTCGCGCGGACTCGACGTCGAGCAGACGACGCCCGGAAATCGCCCGCCGCCGATCACCGTCGCGAGCTTCGACGGACTCGGCGTCGGGTTCAGCGGCCCGCAGGGCACGTACACGGGGCGGAATCCATCCGACAATTCGCTCGCCGTCGGGCCCGATCACATCGTGCAGCTCGTGAACACGCGCATGGCGATCTACACGAAGAAGGGCTCGCGCTTCGACACCACGGGGCGCGTGCTGTATGGCCCGGTCGAGACGCGCAACGTCTTTCGAGGCTTCGGTGGTCCGTGCGACCAGCGCAACAACGGCGACGCCGTCGTGCGCTACGACCAACTCGCCAATCGGTGGCTGATCGTCATGCCGATCTTCTCGCGCATCCCCGACCAGACCGACGACCGGCCGCATGCCGCACGCCGGCGAGCCGGCGCGGAAGAGTCTTGCCGGAATCGCCGGGCAGCCGGGCCGGCCGTGCGACTGTACGAGCCACCTCCTCCGCCGCCGCCTCCGCCGCCGCGTCCCGATTCACAGAACGCGCCGCGCGACACGGCGCGCCGGCGTCCGGCGCAGCCGACGCAAGGCGTCTACGCGATGTGCTACGCGATCAGCACCGGCGCCGACCCGTTCGGACCGTACTTCCGCTACGAGTTCATTCGGCCGCTCTTCCCCGACTACCCGCGTCCCAGCGGTCTGGCCCGACGGCTACTACGTGCCGACCAGCACCGGCGACGAGGTCATTCAGAAGCACGCGTGCGTCGTCGAGCGCGCCAAGATGCTCGTCGGCGGCGACGCAGCCGAGCAGTGCGTCGTGATCGACAGCGTGAACTTCCTCAACAACGCCGACGTCGACGGAAAAGCCGAGCCTCCGCGGGGCGCGCCGAACGTCATGATGGCCGCCGGCGGGATGCAACTGCAGAAGATCATGGAGGACAGCGTCATTCTCGCGTGGTCATTTCACGTCGACTGGTCGGATCCGTCGAAGACGCGCGTCGAAGGTCCGAAGCGAATTGCGGTGGCGCCGTACCACTACCTGTGCGACGGACAGCTCACGAACTGCGTGCCGCAGCTCGGCGCCGAACGCCGGCTCGACGCGCAGGGCGACAAGCTGATGGCGCGTCTCGTGTATCGGCGCGTCGGCGGCCATGAATCGCTCGTCGCCGTCCACTCCGTGAACACGAAGGCCGGCGGCGGCGGCGTGCGCTGGTACGAGTTCCGGATCGACGGACATCGCGAGCCCGCGCTCTACCAGCAGGGGACGTACGCGCCGGACAGCGCGTTCCGCTGGATGGCGAGTCCGGCCATCGACGCGCGCGGCAACATCGGAATCGGCTACTCGTACGGAGGACCCGGAGGCTTCGCGGGCCAGCGTTTCGCGGCGCGTCTCGCCGGCGATCCGCTCGGGCGCCTCACTCTGCGCGAGGCCGTGCTGGCGACGGGAGAAGCGGCGCAGACCAACACGCTGCGCTGGGAAGACTACGCGCAAACCGCCGTCGATCCGTCCGATGACTGCACGATCTGGTACGTCGGCGACTACCTGAAGCAGGGCGCGACGAGCTACTCGACGCGCATCGGCGCGTTTCGCCTTCCGGGGTGTCCGAAGTAGCGAGCATCAGTCGCGCGATCGCGCGGCGCCGTCCTCATCGGCGGGATCACCGAGATGACGACGCTGTCCGTCAGGATGCCGAGCCGCGCGCGAATGGCCGTCGAGCCGGCGGACGTCAGATCGAAAGTGGCGGACAAGGTATAGAACGTGGGCGGCGGAACGCCGATCGGGAGCGCGACGGCGCCGAGGAACTGCGCGACCGAAGGATTCGACGAGGTGAGCTCGGTGGTGCTCGCGTCGATCGGTCACTCCGCTCACGTCTGTCGCGACTGACTTGGACGTGCAGATGCCGCCCGACGATCGCGGCGCCAGTGTCGACGCGGACGGTCAGGCGGCCGACCGCGGACGGGTCCGGCCTCGTAGGATCGGTCCCGCTCGGATGCCGCACCGGTCGTCGCCGGTGAGTTGCACGCGACCGACGACCGCAGCCAGAAAAAGGGCGAGCCTCCGCGTGCGCACCGCCACTCTCCGCCTCCCCGTGAAAGAACCGGCGTCGTCAGCCGACTTTCTTGCGCTGCCTCGCCTGGACGAGCGGCCGCAGATAGCGGCCCGTGTATGACGCATCAATCGCCGCGAGGTCCTCGGGCGTTCCCGCGGCGACGATCGCTCCGCCGCGATTCCCCCCGTCCGGCCCCAGATCGACGATCCAATCCGCGGTCTTGATCACGTCGAGGTTGTGCTCGATGACGAGCACCGTGTTCCCCCGATCGACGAGTCGATGGAGCACGTCGAGCAGTACGCGTACGTCCTCAAAGTGGAGTCCGGTCGTCGGCTCGTCGAGGATGTAGAACGTGCGCCCCGTGTCGCGCTTGGACAACTCGGTCGCGAGCTTGACGCGCTGCGCCTCGCCGCCCGACAGCGTCGTCGCGCTCTGGCCCAGATGGATGTAGCCGAGGCCGACGTCGACGAGCGTCTGCAGTTTCTGAGCGATGCGCGGCTGGTTCTGGAAGAAATCGAGCCCGTCGTCGACGGTCATCTCGAGGACGTCGGAGATCGTCTGGCCGCGGAAGCGCACTTCGAGCGTCTCTCGATTGTAGCGCCGTCCCTTGCAGACGTCGCACGGGACGTAGACGTCGGGCAGGAAGTGCATCTCGATCTTCACGAGCCCGTCGCCCTGACACGCCTCGCACCGGCCGCCCTTCACGTTGAACGAGAATCGCCCCGGCCCGTAGCCGCGGATCTTCGCCTCGGGCAGCTCGGCGAACAGCTCGCGCACCGGCGTGAAGACGCCCGTGTACGTCGCCGGGATTCGAGCGCGGCGTGCGGCCGATCGGGCTCTGGTCGATGTCGATCACCTTGTCGATGTGCTCGAACCCGGTGATGCGCCGGTGCTCTCCAGGAATCACCCGCGCGCGGTAGAAATGCCGAGCGAGCGCGCGGTGCAGAATGTCTTCGATGAGCGTCGACTTGCCGGAACCGGATACGCCGGTGACGGCGACGAAGAGTCCGAGGGGAATCTCGACGTCGAGGTTGCGCAGGTTGTGCTCGCGCGCGCCCTCGATGCGAATGACCTTCCGCGCGTCGAACGTCCGTCGTGTGGCCGGCGTGGGGATCGAGAGCTCGCCGGAGAGATAGCGCCCGGTGATCGACGACGGGTTGCGCGCGATCTCGTCGACCGTCCCAACCGCGATGACCTCGCCGCCGTGTTTTCCCGCGCCGGGCCCGAGGTCGATGACGTGATCCGCGGCCCGCATCGTCTCTTCGTCGTGCTCGACGACGATCACCGTGTTGCCGAGGTCGCGCAGTTGCTCGAGCGTGGCGAGGAGACGGGCGTTGTCGCGCTGGTGCAAACCGATCGACGGCTCGTCGAGGATGTACAGCACGCCGACGAGCCGCGAACCGATCTGGGTCGCGAGCCGGATTCGTTGCGCCTCTCCGCCCGAGAGCGACTCGGCCGCGCGCCCGAGCGTGAGATAGTCGAGCCCGACGTCGACGAGGAAGCGCAGACGCTCGCGCACTTCCTTGAGGATCGGCCCGGCGATCTCGGGGTCGAGTCCGGGCGCGCCGTCGCGGCGGACCGGCACCTTCTCGAAGAAGGTGAGCGCGTCGGTGATCGGCAGCTCGACCACCTCGCCGATGCTCCTCGAGTCGATCGTGACCGAGAGCGCCTCCGGCTTGAGCCGCCGTCCTTTGCACTCGGGACACGGCACCTCGATCATGTACTCCTGCAGCTCCATGCGGATCGAGTCGGACTCAGATTCGTCGTATCGGCGCTCGATGTTCCGCAGCACGCCTTCCCACTCGATCGCCGACGCGGGGCGCGGCTTTGGCGGCCCCGTCTTCGCGTCGCGCTTGTCGCCGTAGAGGATCGCGTCGCGCACCGACTTCGGCAGATCGCCCCACGGCGAGTTGAGATCGAACTTGAGCTGACGCGCGAGCGCCGGCAGCACGATCTTGCGCAAATATCCGCTCGGCTCGCCCCACGGCAGGATCACGCCTTCGAGAATCGAGATGCGCGGGCCGCCGAGGATGAGCGCTTCGCTCACGCGGCGGCGCGTGCCCAACCCGCCGCACGCCGTGCAGGCGCCGAAGGGCGAGTTGAACGAGAAGTGGCGCGGCTCGAGCTCGGGCAGCGAGATGCCGCACGTCGGACAGCCGTAGCGCTCCGAGAACATCTCGACCGTCTTCGCGTCGACGTTGGCGACTTCAACGACGCCTTCCGCGAGCTTGAGCGCCGTCTCGAGCGAGTCGGCGAGCCGGCTTCGATCCTCCGGCCTGACGGCGAGGCGATCGACGACGACCGAGATCGAATGGTTCTGCCGCCGATTCAGCTTCGGCGGCGACGCGACTTCGATCAGCTCGCCGTCGACGTACGCGCGGATGAATCCCTGACGCCGAACGCGTCTCGAACAGCTCGCGGAACTCGCCCTTTCGCTGCTGCACGAGCGGCGCGCGAATCTCGAGGCGCGCGTCGGGCGGCCAGCGTCAGAACGATGTCGGCGATCTGCGCGGCGCTCTGGCGCTGCACGGGCCGCCCGCAGTTCGGGCAATGCGGCGTGCCCGCGCGAGCCCAGAGCAGACGCAGATAGTCGTAGATCTCCGTGACCGTGCCGACTGTGGACCTCGGATTGTGCCCGGCCGTCTTCTGCTCGATCGAGATCGCCGGCGACAGGCCCTCGATGGAGTCGACGTCGGGCTTTTCCATGAGGCCGAGGAACTGCCGCGCGTACGCGGACAGGGACTCGACGTATCGACGCTGTCCTTCGGCGTAGATGGTGTCGAAGGCGAGCGACGACTTGCCCGAGCCCGACAGGCCGGTCACGACCGTCAGGCGGTCGCGGGGGATCGTCACGTCGATGTTGCGGAGGTTGTGCTCCCGCGCGCCGCGAACGATCAGTGAATCTTCTGCCATAGCCTGGGTAAGCTGCCGTTCGGACTGCCGCGAAACAAGTCTCGGGTATCCACCGGCGGCGAGCCGTCCAGGCCCCTCGGCCCCGACGGCGGCCAACCTCTCGCGGAAGGCACCGCGCCTACTTCGGCAGGAAATCAACCGAATGCGGCAACTGCGCCGTGTACGGGTCTTACCTCGAGTACATGACGCCGCCCCGGATCCGCGACTCGAGTCCGGCGGTCCCGCCGACGGGCGCCTGCACGAGAACGACGTCCTCCTGGCGGTCGACGGCGAGGCGATTACGACGGCGACGGCGTGGCACCGGTTGCGCGACGCTCAGGCCGGGGAGCACGTCCGATTCCGGATGGAGCGCGGGCGGGACACCGTCGAAACGACGATCGTCACCGCTCAACACTGCGTGCCGGTCATCGCGGGGGCACCGTCGAGCGACGTCCGGAGCCTCCGGCGGGATCGCTCGCCCCCGTCGAACGGGGGGCGCTCGTTCGAGGTCGGGCGCTCAGTCGTCGAGGTCGAGGGCCGGCCGGACAGCGTGTCGTACGATCCCGCAACGGGCCGTCTGTCGGTAACCGCCGGCGGGGTGGTCGTACGAGTGCGGCCACGGGCCCCGTAGCGAGGGCGTTCGGCGGGGACCGACCGGCGGCCATTTCGCGTCGGCGAGGGGCCTCGCAACCCTCGCGCCCCGTTACGTTTTGGCCGTTTTTGCCGTCTCATGCCGTGCACACCGACGCGATCGTCAGTTCTGACCACGATGGCCTCCGACGAGGAGGCCGTTCGTTTCGTCCGTACCCTCCTCGAGCGCCGCCTCATCGCCTGCGGCACCATGTACCCCGGCGCGCGCTCGCTCTACCGCTGGCAGGGCAAGATCGCCGACGAGCGCGAGGTCGTCGTCATGCTCAAGACGCGCTCCGCGCGGTTCGAGTCCGTGCGCCAGGCGTTCTCCGAGCTCCACCCGTACAAGGTTCCCGAGCTTCTCGCGCTTCCCGTCGAAGCCGGACTCGACAAGTACATCGAGTGGATCAACGGCGAAACGACGCTCGCGTCTGAGCTGAGCGGCCACACGCGCGCGCCCGAGGGGAAATCTCCGTGAAGCGCAGGACGGTGGCCGGCATCGCGATCATCGGCGCATGGGGCGGCGGCGTCGGGGTTCTCGTGCAACACGAGTATTTCCGGCCGCGCCTCGAGCGACTCGCCGAAGCGGCGACCCGCGTCATCGCCGGCAACGCTGTACTACGCGGCGATGCAGGGCGGCCGACAGGTCGGTTTCGCCTCGTCCACGCTCGACACGGCGAACACGTCCGTCTCCGAGAACGACTACTTCGTCGTCGAGCTGCCCTCAGGCACGACGATGCGACGCGCGACGTCGCGCACGAACGTCACATTGTCGCGCGCGCTCCGTCTGTCGCGCTTCGAACTCTCCTACGAGACCGACAGCGCCCGCACCGACATGACGGGGCGAGTCGACGGCGACTCCGTGCTCTGGTTCACTCGTCGACGTCGCCGAAATCCGATACGACGCGCGTCTCACTCGCCGAACCGCTCCTGCTGCCGACGCTCGTGCCGCTCGTCGTCGGCCTGGCGGAGAAGCCGTCGGTCGGCAAGCGCTACGTGTTGCCGGTGTTCGATCCCACGACGAAATCGCCGCGCAGCATCGGATACTCGATTCGCGCCGAGTCGCTCTTCGTGCTGAGCGACAGCGCGGTGCTCGACACGACGGTGACGCCCGGCGCTCTGGCGCGAGCGCGCGCCCGGACACCGTGCGCGCGTGGCAGGTGACGCCCGACTCGGGCGTCGACATCGGATTCTCCGGCTGGATCGACGATCAGGGACGCATCGTCGCGACGTCGCAGCTCGGTCTCGAGCTTCGGCGACAGCCCTACGAGCTTGCGTTCAGAAACTGGCAGAACGACCCGACGGCGCATGCGTCCGACGCGAGCCACGTCATCGGCACGACCGTGCTTGCCGCGGGCAAGACGCCGAAGGCCGGCCGTCGGATCGATTCTCTCGTCGTCCGCCTCGACAACGTCGATCCGAAGCTCGGGCTGCGCCTCACCGGGCGCCGGTCAGCGCGCGTCTCACGATACCGTGTTCGCGTCGACGGCCGACGACAACATGCTCGTCTCGACGCGACGCTGGGTCCTCCGTCGAAGATCGGACTCGCCCCGCGGGCGGCGGCGATCACGCGCGGGAGTCTCGAGCCCCAGGTCGTGACGAAGCGTCTCATCGCCTGGGCGCGCGATTCGATCCGCCCCCACGTGTCGTTCGAGATGTCGACGCCCCAGCATGTCCTGCTCACGCGGGCCGGGGATTGTAACGAACTCGCCCAGGTTTTCGTCGCTCTAGCACGCGCGCGCGGACTCGTGGCGCGACCCGTGAGCGGACTGCTGTACGTCGACGGGAAGTTCTACTACCACGCGTGGGCCGAGGTGCTGTTGAAGGACTGGGTTCCGGTCGACCCGATGCTCGGCCAGGCGCCCGCCGACGCCGCCCACATCCGACTGATGCAGGGGTTGGCGCTGCGCACTGATTTGATTCGCCGCTGGGCCGGCCTCGACGTCAACGTCGTGTCGGTGAAGGAAACTCCAACGCAAGCCCGAGTGAGACGACCCACCGATGATCAAGCTGACGAATCTCACGAAGCGATACGGGGCCTTCACCGCCGTCGACGGCATCAACCTCGAGGTACCGAAGGGGGAGCTCTTCGGATTCCTGGGGCCGAACGGCGCCGGCAAGACGACCACGCTGCGCATGATCGCCGGCATTCTTCGCCCGACGAGCGGCAAGGTGGAAGTCGGCGGCATCGACGTCGTCGCGAGTCCCGTCGCCGCGAAGTCGAAGCTCGGCTTCATTCCGGACCGCCCCTTCATTTATGAGAAGCTGACCGGCGGCGAGTTTCTGCGATTCGTCGCGGGGCTGTACGACCAGCACGGCCCGGAGATCGAGCACCGCGGTCGCGAGCTGCTCGCGCTGTTCGACCTCGAGGCGTGGCGCGACGAGATGGTCGAGAGCTACAGCCACGGCATGCGGCAGAAGCTCATCATCGCGAGCGCGTTCGTGCACCGTCCGGAAGTCATCGTCGTCGACGAGCCGATGGTCGGCCTCGACCCCAAGGCGGCGCGCATCCTCAAGGATCTCTTCAAGGAATACACGCGGCGCGGCCACACGATCATGATGTCGACGCACACGCTCGAAGTCGCCGAAGCGATGTGCGACCGCATCGGCATCATCCAGGGCGGCGTGATTCGCGCCTGCGGGACGATGGACGACCTCCGCGCGCACGCCGAGTCGGGGATGGACGGACTCGAGCAGATCTTCCTGCGGCTCACCGGCGAGAACGCCGCCCGCGCGCTTGTCGATGTCCTCGATGCCTGAGAAGCGCGGCGGTCCAGCCGCGCCCCCCTGCCCGATCCCAAGGCGGCGGCTCTGCCGCTGCCAGATCCATCAACGGCACACCTGCTGAGCCCCAAGTGGCTCACCGCCCGCGCGCACCGCGAGTCCGGGCGACGCGCCCGCACGGTGTTCCTGCTCGTCTTCGGGTTCGTGTTCTGGGCGTTCATCTACCTGATGCTCTACCGGCTGCTGAGCTATCTGCAGAAGACGCCGGAAATCGGGACGCTCATCGCCGGCAAGGTGCTCGGCCTCATCCTGGCCGGATTCTTCTCGATTCTGTTGTTGTCGAACGTCATCACATCGCTGTCGAGCTTCTTTCTCGCGCGAGATCTGGATCTTCTGGCGTCCGCGCCGGTCGATTGGCTCAAGTTCTACGTCGCGAAGGTGCTCGAGACGTTGGTGAACTCGAGCTGGATGGTACTGCTGCTCGCGATTCCGATGTTCGCCGCGTATGGGGTCGTCTACTCGGGCGGCCCGCTCTTTCCGCTCATCGTGCTCGCGACGTTCGTTCCGTTCCTCGTCGTGCCGACGGTGATCGGAAGCGCGGTCACGCTGCTGCTGGTCACCGTGTTCCCGGCGCGCCGGGCGCGGGACATCCTGAGCGTCATCGCGGTGCTCGCGGCGGGCGGGCTCGTCGTGCTGTTCCGTCTTCTGCGCCCCGAACGTCTCGCTCGGCCGGAAGGATTCAAGTCGCTTGTGGAGTTCGTGACGCTTCTGCGCGGGCCGACGTCGCCGTTTCTGCCGAGCGAGTGGGTGCAGCGCGCCGTGATGTCGTGGCTCAACGGACGTCCGCAGCTCCTGCCCTACTACCTCCTCTGGTCGACGGCCGCCGCCGCTGTGGTGCTCGGCGCGTTGCTCCACCGCTGGCTCTACGCCATGGGATTCAGCAAGGCGCAGGAGAGCGCGCAGCGCTGGGCGCCGAGCGGGCCGGTGAGCCGCTTGGGCCACGCGCTCCTGGCGCCGTTCGGCATCGTTCGACGGGAGCTGGTGCTCAAGGAAGTGAAGCTGTTCTTCCGCGACACGACGCAGTGGTCGCAGCTGATCCTGCTCGCCGTGCTCGTGGTCGTCTACGTCTTCAACATCAAGTTCCTGCCGATCGGCGGGCAGGGCGTGTCGTTCTTCCTGGCGAACGTGGTGCCCTTTCTGAATCTGGTGTTGGCGGGATTCGTGCTCGCCTCGGTCGCCGCGCGTTTCATCTTCCCGGGCGTGAGCCTGGAGGGAAGAACGTGGTGGCTGCTGCGGTCGAGCCCCCTGCGGATGCGCGACCTGCTCTGGTCGAAGTTCTGGGTCGGCACGCTGCCCCTCCTCGTGCTCGCGCTCCTGATCGTCGGCGTCACCGATTATTTGATGCAGGTTTCGGCGTTCATGTTCGTCGTATCGACGCTCACGATCGGCTTCATGACGCTGGCGATCGCCGGACTGGCGATCGGCATGGGGACGCTGTTCCCGCGGTTCGAGACGGAGAACGCCGCGCAGATCCCGACGTCGTTCGGCGGACTGGTGTTCATGATGAGCGCCATCGCGTTGATCGGCGTTGTCGTGGTCCTCGAGGCAAAGCCGGTCTACACGTACCTCGGATCGAAAGCCTTCGGCACGGGGGGCGATCTCGTCGAGATGGTGGCGGGGTTCGGGCTTGCCGGAGCGGTGTGCGCCGCCGCCACTGTGATTCCGGTCACCGTCGCGTTGCGACGGCTCGAGCGCCTCGAGCGGTAGATCGCGGCTCGTGAGTGCATTGTGACGACCCGCGAGATGCCCGGGTCGTTTATGCCGGATGCCCCGAAAGGTCTTTCGGGAATCCGCTGGTACGTCACACAGGCTCGCTCCCCCGCCCCGGTTGGAGTGGGCAGCCCATGGGTCAAAAACCCACCCCTCGGAGGAAGTTCGAAATGAAGCGTATCGCATTCGCGGCCGTAGCGGCTCTCCTTGTTGCCGGCACGCAGCTCCACGCCCAGCAGGGCAATCAGAAGCAGGACAGCACGAAGAAGAAGCCGGCCGCTGCGGCGACGGTGAAGCCCGCCGGCACGCCGGCCGCGGTCAAGCCGGCGCGACGCCGGCCGACACGACCAAGCCGAAGAAGAAGCGCGCCTCCACGCACAAGGCGGCCGCGAAGGACACGACGAAGGCGGCCGGCACCGCCGCCGCGGCGCCGAAGAAGAAGTCGGCTCCGGCGCAAGAAGGATTCGACCACCAAGAAGCCGTAACTCAGGCTGCTAGGCGGTTTCCACAGTTGTTGCAGTATCGCGCCTCGGGCGCGACGACAGGTGCGCCACACGTGGCGCACCTGTCGTTTAGGTACCTGCCGCAGTTCGAGCAGTAGACCGCGTCGGATTCCGGGCGCGGCCCGCACGCCGGGCATCCGGCCAGACGCTGGCGGTGCGCGCGAACAGCCGCCTCGACTTCGGCGTCGGTTGGACGCGTAGTGGGCTGGTCGGCGTTCGTTCCGCGGCGCATGGCGGCGATGGCGGACTTCGTGTAGCGCGCCTTGAGATCCGCGTAGTCGGCGTCCGAGAGCTTGCCCGTCGCGCGATCGAACTCGAGCTCGCGCAGTGCGGCCACCGCCGACGACTCGTCGGCCTCATCGACGGCGCGTGCTCGCGCCGACGCCGATGGCGCCGCCGTCGCGGCGTCCGACCCGAAGAACACCGGATACAGCACGAACGCGAGCGCGCCGAGGGCGAGCAGCGTTCCGATGACGAGCGCCGCCACTATTCGCCGTCCCGCCGAATCGCCGCCTCGAGTCGCGCGAGCTCGTCGTCGGTGGCGTCCACGCCCTTCGCGGCCGGCCCGAGCGGCGCCGTCCGCGACGACTGCGAGCGCCGGAGAAACGCGAGAATGAACGCGGCGGCGACGAGCACGGCGATTCCCGGCGAGACCCAGGCGAGGATGTTGAATCCGGATCGCGGCGGCGCCATCAGCACGCGCTCGCCGTACGTCGAGACGAACGCGTCGATGATCTCCTGCGCGCTGTAGCCGCCGTCGACGAGCGCCATCACGTCGCGGTGCATCGCCGGCGAGACCTGGCAGGAGAAGTCCGTCGTGCGGCAGGTGAAGACGTCGAGCGTGCATCCGCACTGGCAATGGAGCTGATGCTCGAGCGCGTCGCGCTGCGTGTTCGTGAGCTGCTTGACGGCGTTCGGCTTCGGCGGCAAGCGCACCGGAGCGCGCCGCGCCCTGGTCCATCGCGAAGAGATTCGACGTGTCGCGCACGATGGACGAATCGTGCGTCATCCTCGCGCGCGGGTTCGGCTGTTGCGCCACGGCGCGAACCGCGACGACCATCGATCCGATTCCGGCGCCCGCGCCGGCGAAAAACCCGCGGCGCGAGAGAACCTTCGCCTGCTCGTCGCTCATGCGCCGACCGGTTCGCCGCCTGCTGTCGCCGGCCGCATCACCGCGACGTACCCCGCCTGCGCGCGCCGGCGCTCGGCCTGCGGCCACATCACGATCAAGCCGCCGATCATCATCACGAAGCCGCCGGCCCACACCCACACCACGAGCGGATTGAACGAGATGCGCAGCTCCGCGGTGTCCGAGCTCCGCACGCCGGCGAGCACGACGTATATGTCCTGCCGGGCGTCGTGCGAATGCCGACCGCGGTGATCGGCTGAAAGAGCGGATTGCCCTGCGCGTCGTGATACGCGCGCTTCTCGCTTCGGATGATCCCGACGCGCTTCCCGTCGCGGAACGCGTCGAGGCCGACGCCGATCACCTGGGCGTCGCGCGGCTCGGACGTGGACACGCCCTGGCTCACGAAGCGCCATTTGTGGCCGTAGGGGTCGCTCGTCTCGAACGCTTCGCCGGTCTTGAGCGTCACGTCGTTCTCGAGCTTGAATGCCATCCCGGCGAACGCCGCGAACAACATCACGATGCCCGCGTGCACGATGTAGCCGCCGTATCGGCGCCGGTTGCGCGCGACGAGGTGCGTGAACGCCGTGACGACGGACTCGCCGTGAATCGTCTGGCGCGCGCGCATTCCTTTGTAGAACTCCTGGACGATCGTGCCCGATGACGAAGCCGCACAGCGCGTACGCGACGAGCACGTACCGCGACCGCATTCCGAGCGCGAACAGCAGCGCGCCGGTGACGATGCCGACGGACGCCGGCGTCGGCGAATTGCCGCTTGAGATTCGACAGCGACGCCTTGCGCCACGCGATGAGCGGGCCGATGCCCGTGAGCGCGAGCAACAGCAGCCCGAGCGGGACGTTCACCGCGTTAAAGAACGGCGGGCCGACCGTGATCTTGTTCTGCGTCGCCCACTCGCGACAGGACCGGGAACACGGTTCCCCAGAATATCGCGAACGCGATGCCGATCAGCAGCAGGTTGTTGTACAGGAACGCCGCCTCGCGGCTGACCATGCTCTCCAGCTCGGCCTTCGGCTCGAGATCGCGAAGACGCGTCGCGACCAGGTAGATCGTGACCCCCGTCGCGACGCCGAAGAAGGTCAGGAACCAAGGCCCCACCGGCGATTGGGCGAACGAATGCACGCTCTCGATCACGCCGCTGCGCGTGAGGGTCGTGCCGAAGATCGCGAGCAGGAAGCTCATCACGACCAGCACGACGTTCCACTTTCGCAGCATGCCGCGCTTTTCCTGGATCATGATCGAGTGCAGGAACGCGGTGTTCGTGAGCCACGGAAGAAACGACGAGTTCTCCACCGGATCCCACGCCCAGTACCCGCCCCATCCCAACTCGACGTACGCCCACCACATCCCGAGCACGATGCCAATCGTGAGGAAGAACCACGACAACAGCGTCCACCGTCGCACGATGCCGAGCCACTGCGCGTCGAGCTTCCGCGTGAACAACGCCGCGATCGCGAACGCGAACGGAATCGCCGTCGCGACGTAGCCGAGGTAGAGATTCGGCGGATGGATCGCCATGCCCGGGTTCTGCAGCTGCGGATTCATCCCGCGCCCGTCGAGCGGAACGAAGTCGAGCCGCGTGAACGGGTTCGCCTTGAAGCACGTAGTCGCGATGAAGAAGAGGAGCACGGCCGAGATCGTGCCGCTCGCCCACGGAATCAGCTCCTCGTTGCCGCGCCGGCTGGTCGCGATCGCGATGGTGCCGTACATCGACAGAATCAGGGCCCAGAAGAGCATTGACCCCGCCTGCCCGCTCCAGAACGACGTGAAGATGTACACGCTCGGCATCGTCGAGCTGATGTGCCCCGCGACGTACTCGAGCGAGAAGTCCTTTGTGAGGAGCGCGGTCCACAGCCCGATCGACGCCAGCAGGATCATGGCGAACGTCGCGTAGAGGCCGCGAACGCCGCTGTCGGCGAGATCCGCGCGCCGCGTCGCGCCGCCGGCGAACGACACTGTCGTCGACCACGCCGCCATGAGCAGCGCGACCCACAGCGAGAGTTCGCCGATCAGGATCACGCGCGGCCGGCCGTCTTCGTCTGGGCCGCCTTGTAGCCTGGAGTCCCTCGGTACTTCTCCGGCGCGTTCTCGTAGCGAGACGCGCACTTCGCGAGAAGCTCCGTCGCGTGGAAGGTGCCGTCGGTTCCCATGCGGCCGCCCACGACGACGTCCACGCTGTCGGTGAACGTGTCCGGCGCGATACCGCGGTAGACGACCGGAATCGTCTGGCTGCCGTCCGTCACGCGGAACGCGTACTCCTTTCCACCCGCCGCCCGCTGCACCGAGCCAGGGACGACGCGCGCGCCGACCTTCACGCCAACTTCAGTGAAGGTTGGATCGGCCTTGAGTTTGGCGGACAGCTCGGTGGGCGTCAGATAGTAGACGCCGGTCGAACGGATCGAGCTGGCCATCAGATAGCCGGCGGTGGCGAGAACGATCGCGCCGCCGATCAGAAATTTCGTTCGTGGCTTCATCGTGATTCCATCCCTGCCGAGGCCTTCAATATAGCCGTCGGGTCACGGCTTGGTTTGGTGCAACAAGACACCGGCCGCGGCCATGCCGATGCCGTCCCACGTCAGGTCCTTGAAGCTCGGATCGCCCCCCGAATAGCGGTCGTACACCTCCTTCCCGATGCTCACCCCCGCCGCGACGCCGATCGCGCTGTTCAGTGCCGGCGTCCGATGCATTCCGGTGAGACGAAGGCCGCTGAAGGTCCCGCTTTCGACAAAGGCCGCCATGAAGAAATGCTTGGCCTTGTCCGAGCCGAACCACCGATCGCCGCTTGCCTGATTCGAACCGAGGTGCAGCGTGAACACCAGAAGCAGACCGTGCATGGCTCAGTTTCCCTCTCCCGGTTGTACGGTTCCGGCGTCGTCGTGGGCCCAGGCGATCGCGGTGCGGACGGCTCGCTCCCACCCGCGCATCCGTTCGCTCACTTCTTCGCGCGACATTCGCGGCGTGAACGTCGTGAAGCGCCGCGTGGCGAGAAACTCGTCCACGCCCTTCCAAACGCCGGCCGCGATTCCTGCCAGGCCGGCTGCCCCGAGCGCCGTCGTCTCGACCATGTCCGGACGCTCGACGGGAACGCCGAGGACGTCCGCCTGAAACTGCATCAGCCAGTCGTTCATCGTCGCCCCGCCATCGACACGCAGACGCGAGAAATCAGCCCCGCTCGCGTGGTGCATCTCGCCCAGCACTTCCGCCGTGCCGTAAGCCATCGCCTCGAGCGCGGCGCGGGCGAGGTGCGCGCGCGTCGTGCCTCGCGTGAGGCCCACGATCGTGCCGCGCGCCTCCGACTCCCAGTGGGGCGCGCCCAGCCCCGTCAGCGCGGGCACGAAGTAAACGCCTTCGGTCGAGTCGACGGACCTCGCCAGCGCCTCGGTCTCGCGCGCGTCACGGATGATTCCAAGTCCATCCCGCAACCATTGTATGGCGGCGCCCGCGATGAAGATCGCCGCCTCGAGGGCGTACACGGGACCGCCGCGCGGCGTCGCAGGCGATCGTGGTCAACAACCCTCCGCGGCCGCCTTCCGGACGCTCGGTGCCCGCGTTGAGCAGAAGGAACGCGCCGGTGCCGTACGTGTTCTTGCCGCTGCCGCGTTCGGTGCACCCTTGCCCGAAGAGCGCCGCCTGCTGATCTCCGGCCACGCCGAGGATTGGAGCGTCGACGCCGAGCACGTCGCGCATCGCGACGCCGAAGTCGCCCGACGACGGACGCACCTCGGGCAGGATCTCCTTGGGCACCCCGAAGATCGCGCACAGCTCGTCGCTCCACGACCGCGCGTCGATGTCGTAGAGCATCGTCCGCGACGCGTTTGTCGGATCCGTGGCATGCACGGCGCCGCCGGTGAGTCGCGACACGAGCCACGTGTCGATCGTGCCGACCGCGAGATCGCCGAGGCGATAGCGGTCGAGCAGTCGCTCGTGATCGAGCAGCCACTCGATTTTCGTCGCCGAGAAGTACGGGTCGGGCACGAGGCCGGTGTGCTTCGCGATCCACTCCGCGCGCGGCGCGAGCTCTCGGCAGCGCGCCGCGGTTCGCCGGTCCTGCCACACGATCGCCCGATGCACCGGCCGACCCGAGTCGCGCTCCCAGATGACGACGGTCTCGCGCTGATTCGTGATGCCCACCGCGTCAGGCCGAACCGAGGCGGCGTCGACGGCGTCACGCGCCGCGGACTTCACGCACTCGAGGATCTCGTTCGCGTCGTGCTCGACGTGACCCGCCGCCGGGAAATACTGCGGGACCTCGCGATAGCCGCGTCCGGCGACCTTGCCGTCCGCGCCGATCACCAGGCACGTGACGCCCGTAGTGCCAGCGTCGACGGCGAGCACGTGCTTCACGCGGGCTCCGAGAAATCGTACGGCGGCCGGTGGATGCCGCGGTCGCTCACGATCGCCGAGATGAGCTCCGCCGGCGTGACGTCGAACGCGGGGTTGTAGACGGGAACGTCCGCCGGCGCCGTTTGCGCTCCGAGCACGCGCCGCAACTCGTCGGCGGAGCGTTGCTCGATGAGGATCTCGTCACCGCGCGACGTAGCCGGGTCGAAGGTGCTCGTCGGCGCCGCGACGTAGAACGGCACCGAGTGACGGCACGCGGCGATCGCCAGCGGATACGTCCCCACCTTGTTGGCGACGTCGCCGTTCGTCGCGATGCGGTCCGCGCCGACGATGCAGAGGTCCACCTCGCCGTCGCGCAGCAACGACGCCGCGGCGCCGTCGGCGAGCACGGTGACGGGAATTCCAGCACGCTGGAGCTCCCACGCCGTGAGGCGGCTCCCCTGAAGCAACGGGCGGGTCTCGTCGGCGTAGACTTCGACGCGCTTTCCGGACTCGACCGCGACATACACCGCGGCGAGCGCCGTACCGATCCCGCCGGTGGCGAGCGCGCCCGTGTTGCAATGCGTGAGCACGCGCGCGCCGTCGGCGATGAGAGTCGCGCCGAATTCGCCGATCCGCCGGCACATCGCCCGGTCTTCTTCGAGAATCCTCGTCGCTTCGTCGCGAAGCGCGCGCAGCATCTCGCCGCGCGTCGCCCCGGTGCTCGCAGGCCGACCTTCATCGCATTCGATCCAGCGCCCGGGCCAGGTTCACCGCGGTGGGGCGCGTCGACGCAAGGCGGGCGTAGGCGCCGCCGAGACCGTCGAACGAAATCGACCGCGGTGCCCCGCTTGGAACCGAAAGGGCCAACCCCATCGCCGCCGCGATGCCGATCGCCGGGGCGCCGCGCACCGCGAGCGTCTTGATCGCGTCGCAAACCTCGTCGACGGTGCGGAGCTCGCGATACTCCTCGCGCTCGGGCAGCAGACGCTGGTCGAGGATGCGAACGCCGTCGCCGTCGTCCGACCACGTCACAGCCTGGATCGGTTGCATGGTCCAAAAACGTAGGTTCGTCCCGCGGCCGGCGTAACGGGTTTCCCTTAGATTCCGCGCATGTCTTACGAGACGATCACGCTCAACGTCGCCGACCGGATCGCGACGATCACCGTCAACAGGCCGGACAAGCTCAACGCGCTGAACAACCAGGTCATCGCGGAGCTGGGCGAGATGATCGACTCGCTGCGCGCGGATCGGGACGTAGGCGGAGTCATTCTCACCGGCGCGGGGCGCGCGTTCGTCGCCGGAGCGGACATCTCCGAGCTGGAGCAGGTCGCCGGCGATTCGGCCGAAGCGCTCGCCAAGCGCGGGACAGTCGGTGTTCCGCCGTTTCGAGACGTCGCCCAAGCCCACCATCGCCGCGGTGAACGGTTTCGCGCTCGGCGGCGGGTGCGAGCTGGCGATGGCGTGTCACGTCCGCATCGCGTCCGAGAACGCGAAGTTCGGCCAGCCCGAGGTGAAGCTCGGCCTCATTCCGGGCTACGGCGGCACGCAGCGGCTTCCGCGCCTCGTTGGAAAAGGACGCGCGCTGCAATTGTTGCTCACCGGCGAGATGATCGACGCTCAAGAAGCGTTTCGGATCGGTCTCGTGAACCGCGTCGTCGCCGCGGACGAATTGCTTGCGGCGGCGAACGCGATGATGCGCGCGATGCTGGCCAACGCGCCGCTCGCGCTCGCCGCCTGCATCGACGCGGTCAACGAAGGCGCGGACTCTTCGCTCGACGCCGGTCTCGCGCTCGAAGCGTCGTCGTTCGGCGAGCTGGGCGCCACGGACGACAAGAGCGAGGGGACGCGCGCGTTCCTCGAGAAGCGGTCCGCGACGTTCACCGGCGCGTGAGCGCCGCGGCAGCTCGACTGGCGCGTCTCGTCGTTCGCGACTTTCGGAATCTCGAGCACGTGGATCTCGCTCCACCGGCGGCGGGTTGGGTCGTCGTCGGCGAGAACGGCCAGGGCAAGACGAATCTCCTCGAGGCCATTCACTACCTACAGCTCCTGCGCTCGTCGCGCGGCGCGCGCGACGCGGACGTCGTGCGCTTCGGCGCCGAGGCGTTCCACGTCGCGGCGCAGGTCGACACCGGCGGCGCGTGTCATGAAATCTCCGTCGGGTTCGAGCGCGTTGGACATCGAAAGCGCGCGCGCCTCGACGGCGCCATCCCTGAGCGCTTGAGCGACGCACTCGGCGCCCTGCCGTCGGTGATGTTCGCGCCGGACGACGTTTCGCTCGTCACGGGCTCGCCCGCCGAGAGACGGCGCTTTCTCGATGTGGTGCTTGCGGTCACGGATCACTCGTATCTCGTCGCGCTTCAGCAGTATCGCGCGGCCCTCTTGCGCCGAAACGCCGCGCTGCGCTCGGCCGCGGTGAGCGGCGGTGGAACCGACGCCGTCGCGGTATGGGAGCCGGCGCTCGCGCAATACGGCGCGGCCCTCTGGCGAGAGCGGCGCGCGTGGGTGGTGTCGATGGAAGAGAGGCTCGAGGGGCTCTGTCGTGAAATCGGCGAGGGCGCCCGCGTTCGGATGCGTTACGCGAGCACGCTCGCCGCGGCGGACGATCCGCGTTCCGCGCTCGCGCGCGCGCTCGAGGACAAACGAGCCTCCGACCTGCGGCGCGGCCTCACGCACGTCGGCCCGCATCGCGACGACCTCGTCGTCACGCTCGACGGGCGCGACTTGCGCGTGTTCGGGTCCGCCGGGCAGCAGCGCACGGCGGCGATCGCGCTGCGGATGCTCGAGGCGGCCACGGTGACGGAGCGTCGCGGGCTGGCGCCGATGTTTCTGCTCGACGACCCGTTCGCCGAGCTCGACGCGCGGCGGTCGGCGCGGATCCTGACGCTGTTGGAACGGGAGGGCATGGGCGGCGGCGTTGGGCAAACAGTGCTCGCGGTGCCGCGCGACAGCGACATTCCGGCGGAGCTCACAGGACTCGAGCGCTTTCGAATCGGCGCGGGCGTGGTGACGTCCGCCAATGCGGCATGAGATGGAGTTGAGCTCGTGAGGAACCGCGGCGACCGTGGCGACGGCAAGAAGAAACGACCGGAGACGGTTGGATCGATCATCGCCAGCGTGCTCGGCGATCGCGGACTCGCCGATCGGGTGAAGCAGGCGGCGATCATCCCCGAGTGGGCGTCGCTCGTCGGCGCGCAGATCGCCAAGGTGACGACGCCGGAGTCGATCACGGCGAACGGAACGCTATTCGTGAGCGTGACGACGAACGCGTGGATGAACGAGCTTTCGTTGCTCGAGCCCGAGCTGTTGCGGTCGCTGAACGCGAAAGGCGACCGCACCCCGGTGCGCCGGATTCGCTGGATGTTGGGCCCGGTTGGGAAGGCTCGATAACGCGTTGCGAATCAAAAGGTTGGCCGACTAGAGGGCCGTTGCGCGCGGGTGCGTTTGGAGCTATTTTTTACGGGTTGGAGTCGGGCGTACTTTCGGTATTTGTACGGGGCGTTATTTCCAGGGGAATCATGGGCACAAGAGGCGAGATCGATTCGGCCGGCGCGAAGTACGACGCGGGCCAGATTCAGGTACTCAAAGGTCTCGATGCGGTGCGGAAGCGCCCCGGCATGTACATCGGTTCGACGTCGGAACGCGGGCTGCACCATCTCGTCTACGAGGTCGTCGACAACTCGATCGACGAAGCGCTCGTCGGCTACGCGGACGACATCCGCGTCACGATTCACCCTGACAATTCGATCACGGTCGACGACAACGGCCGAGGCATTCCGGTCGACATCCATCCGACGGAGAAGATGCCGGGCGTCGAGCTGGCGATGACGGTGCTGCACGCCGGCGGCAAGTTCGACAAGAACACGTACAAAGTGTCGGGCGGCCTGCACGGCGTCGGCGTGTCGGTCGTGAACGCTCTTTCGGAAACGCTCAAGGTCTGGGTCAAGCGCGACGGCAAGGAGTACTACATGGACTTCGCGCGCGGCAAGACGACGACCAAGCTCAAGACCTTGCGCGAGGTGCCGAAGAACGAGACCGGAACCAAGGTCTACTTCAAGCCGGACGCGCAGATCTTCACCGATCTCGTCTACCGCTACGACACGCTGGCGATGCGGCTGCGCGAGCTCTCGTTCCTCAACAAGGGCGTGATGATCACGCTCACGGACGAGCGGCCCGGCCAGGAGAAGGCGGACACGTTCCACGCCAAGGGCGGGCTCAAGGAGTTCGTGCAGCACCTCAACGCGAACGCGCAAGGCGCTGCACCACCGAGGTGATGTACGTCGAGACGACGCGCGACGACGTCGGCATCGAGCTCGCGATGCAGTACAACGACCAGTACAACGAGAACGTCTTCTCCTTCGTCAACAACATCAACACGCACGAAGGCGGCACGCACCTCACCGGCTTCAAGGCGGCGCTCACGCGCGTGATCAACAATTACGCGTCGAAGGGCGGCTTCCTGAAGAAGGCCGACTTCACGCTGTCGGGCGACGACGTGCGCGAAGGGCTGACGGCCGTGCTCTCGGTCAAAGTCCGCGAGCCGCAGTTCGAGGGGCAGACCAAGACGAAGCTCGGCAACTCCGAGGTCGAGTCGGCCGTCAAGACGCTCGTCAACGAATGGCTCGCGGCGTACCTCGACGAGCACCCGCGCATCGGCGAACATCGTCGTCGAGAAGGCGGTGTCGGCGGCGACGCGCGCGCGAAGCGGCGCGCAAGGCTCGCGACCTCACGCGCCGCAAGTCGGCGCTCGACGTCGGCAACCTGCCGGGCAAGCTCGCCGACTGCTCGCTCACCGACCCTGCGCTCTGCGAGCTCTACCTCGTCGAGGGCGACTCGGCCGGCGGCTCGGCGAAGCAGGGCCGCAAGCGCGAGTTCCAGGCGATCCTGCCGCTGCGCGGCAAGATCATCAACGTCGAGAAGGCGCGCATCGACAAGGTGCTGTCGAACGAGGAAATCCGCACGATCATCACGGCGATCGGCAGCGGGATCAAGGAAGAGTTCGAGATCGACAAGACGCGCTACCACAAGATCATCATCATGACGGACGCCGACGTCGACGGCGCGCACATCCGCACGCTGCTTGTTGACGTTCTTCTTCCGCCAGATGCCAGAGCTGATCGAGGCGGGTTACATCTACATCGCCCAGCCGCCGCTCTACCGCGTCGCGAAGGGCAAAGAAGAGTACTACGCGTACGACGAGGAGGAGCGGGTGGAGATCTCGACCCGCCTCGGCAACGGCGACGGCAAGGCGAGCGTGAACATCCAGCGCTACAAGGGCCTCGGCGAGATGAACCCGGACCAGCTGTGGAACACGACGATGGATCCGGAGCGCCGCACGCTGCTCAAGGTGGGAGTCGAAGAGGCGACGATCGCGTCGCAGCTGTTCGAGACGCTGATGGGCGACGAGGTCGAGCCGCGGCGCATTTTCATCGAGAACAACGCGCAGTTCGTGAAGAACCTCGACATCTGATTTTCGGGGCGCTCAGCCGCGGGGCCGGAAGGCGATTCGCGTTTCCGGCCCGCTCACCCCTCGAGATGCGCTGTCGCCAGGCATGACGTCGAACAGGCGCCTCAAGTTGTTGCCGGCGAGATCCTCGAGCTCGGTGTCGATTTCGACGGAGTAGGACGATGATCTCCACGGCCGCTCGGGCGTGAATCGCCAACGTCGGTCATGGTTCTCGAGCGACACGCGTCCGTCGAGCGGTTTCTCGTCGCCCTGCAGTCGCACGGTCAGCATGCGCGCGAGCAGCGCGTGGTCCAGCGGCTCCGGGAATTCGATGGCGAGCGGCTCGGTCGTACCGACGGCCGGAGAAACGAGATGCCACGACGACGTACGCGGCATCGTCCGATCGACGGGTCCGACGCGAAAGCGCTTCGTGAATTGACGCGCGAGCGGCAGCCCATGCGCATCGTGCAACAGGCTGTCGATCACGAGCGTGTAAGCGTGGCCCGACCGTAGAGGAAGTCCGAGCTCGTCGTGCGGCGTGAGATCGCGTTTGATGCGCCCCGGGTCCAGGAACAGCGTGAGACGCGTGTGATCGGGGTCCCACAGCTCCTGTTCACCGGTCGCGACGAGAAACGCCTTGTCGACCGGAGCGCCGTGCTCGTCGAGGAGATGCACGTGCACGTCGGCGCGGTCGCCAACCGTCATCGGACCCGAGAACTGCACATACATGCGCAAGAGGTTCATCGGAACCGTGTCGGCGGTCGGATACACTTCTTCGACGACCGTCGTTCGTGTTCCGGCGGGCAAAGGTCTCGTCCACGCGGCGTCGGCTTCGCCGAAGGGCAACGTCGCGCCCGACCTCGCGTTGAACGCGTCTGCGTGGAATCGCGCCGTATATCGCGTCCCGCGGACCGGCGGAAAGCGCGGCGCAAATCGCAGCGTGTCGCCCGAGGTCGAGTACGTCCCGAGCATCGGAAGACCGAGCGAATCGCCCGCGTAGACGCTCAGGACCTTCTGCCATTCGTCGTTCGTGAGCCGCGCACGCTCGAGGGCCATGAGCGACGATGCATTGAGCGGCGCGACGATCACGGCGCCGAAGTCCGGTCGCGACTCGACCTGCTGAAATGACACGGCCGGACGGCTCGCCGGCCCGTCGTGTGCCACCCCGCCGCACGCGACGGCCCAAACGACGACCGCGCGGGCCGCAACGCGTTGCGCGGCCCGCGCGGTCAAACGCAGCACTGGTACGGCCTAACCGATCAGAACGACGACTTCGCGATCGTCTTGAGGTCGAAGCCGCCGGACGCGCCCTTCTGTATCACGATGACATTGTTCGCGTCGTAATCCGCGAGCTGCACGATGGCGCCCGGCGCGGAGACGTTCTGGCGCGGGATGCCGTCGTTGTCCGGCGTCGTCAGTGCCGGCGCGCCGGCGATGTCATCCGTGCTCAACTTCATCATCGGATGCGTACGGTTGGCGACGAGGACGAAGCTCTTTCCGTTGTACGTCACGGCCACCATGTCCGCCGGCTGGTTGCCCGCGCCGAGATCGGCGACGGTCCGTCCCGTCACGTGCGCGCCGTTGGCGAGCGAGCTCGCATCGAAGGCGACGACCGGTGTGCAGGTGTACGCGGCCACCATCTCCAGCTTGCCGTTGATCTTCACCGGGGCGAAGGCCATCACCGGCGCCTGCGTCTCGCTTCGCTTGTGCGAGACGTGATAGATCTGCAGCGTCGTCGTCGCTTCTTTGCTGTCGAACGGGAATGCGATGCGCCGGAACGCCGACGAGAACTGCTCGTTCGACAACCCGGCCACCCACAGGTTTCCGTCCGCGAACCCGAGGTAGGTGATCGTGCTGCGATGCGGGTCGCGCGGAGTGCCGTTCGACGCCGGCGCGTTGTCGATCTTCGCGACCGAATGCTTTGCGTTGTCAAGCGAGACGACGCTCACGGGATTGTTCGCGGCGGCCGTCACGCGCACCAGGACGGGCGTGGCGTCGGCGCCTTTGCCACGCGACACCGTGACGTACACGTTATGCGACGACGGATGCACGGCCATGTCGCGGATGGCGATCTGATCGGCCGTGGTGCCGAGCGCCTGAGCGATCTTCGAATCGATGCCGGCGACGTCGATGGCTCCGCCGGTCTTGGCGGCATCGTCGATCTCGAGCGCGTACACCGACTCCGCATCGTTGTCGGCGACGAAGAGCACGTTGCCGGGGCCGAACGTCATCGCGCCGAGTGACTTGGCGGCGACGGGGCCGCGGATCATGCCCAATGGCGCGGGACGAACCCACGCGACCGCTGCGGCCGCGAGGGCAAGACTGGAGAGACCTACTGCGAGCGCTCGGCGAAGTACCATGGCGTGCTCCCGAGAAAGTGTGCGATGGGAATCCATCAAGACATACATGGGTTCGGAGCGGTACGCCACTTGTTGTTGGCTGCGGCATCCTATGGGCGCGGTCGCATGCTGTAGCCCTTCGTCCACTGTGTACAGAGAGTGTCCGCGGGCGAGTCTGCACCGGTCCAAAACCGTCGCCGACTATGCTGTTTCCTATTGCGCTCGCTCTGCAACTCAAGGCCGACCCCTCGCTGCAGCCGCGACTCGAGGGCGTTCCGGTCGCTTCGAATGCGATCACCGACGCCGCCGGCTACGCCGTGCTCAACTTTCTCACGTCCTGGCGAACGGCCTGGCTAGGCAGCGTCGATTGGCGCGGGTCGAGCAGCACCGACTCCCGCTTGCGCGACGATCACTGCCACTGGGACGGCAGCTACAGCGCCGGGGGAGGCCGAGGCTATTATCGTCCGCCGACGCTGATCCACCGCGGCAGCAGGCGGTCGATGTGCCCCGACTGGTTCCCCGCCGACGAGCAGAACCCCGGGGACGAGCGCGTCTTGCGCGACGCCTCGCTCACGCCCGAGTGGCGCGACCGCGTACACTCGTCGCGCGCCTCTCTTCTCGACTCGCTCGGCACGCTCGCCAAGCTCAAGCCCGGCGACGCGTGGATCACGGGCGAGCGCGTGCGCTTTCTCATCGATCAGGGGCAGTTGAAGGAGGCGCTCGAGGTCGCCCAGAGCTGCACCGCGGATCGCGTGTGGTGCGACCAGCTCACGGGATTCGCGTACAACGCTGCCGGCGAATACGCCCGCGCCGACTCGGCCTATCGACGCCGCGTCCGCGGCCATGACGCCGGAACGCCGCTGCAAGTGGAACGAGCGTGCAACTCCTGCTCGACGACGATGGCCAGTCCGCGTACGACCACCTGAGCTGCGACGATCGCACGAAGGCCAACAAGCGGTTCTGGTGGCTCACCACGCCGCTCTTCTCCGACTCGACGCCCGACCGCCGGAGCGAGGACTTCACGCGCAAGCTGCTCATCCAGCTGCACTCGGCCCTGCCATGGGACGAGCGTTTCGACTGGCGCGACCGCTTCGGCGGCGAAGCGCTCTCCGAGATGCTCATGCGCTACGGCTGGCCGGCGTACTCGGCGTACGGCGGCGCGCAGGAGGAAGCGAGCCACGCCGGCTGGATGGGGTTCTACGACAGCACGCGTACGGCGACCGCGGAGTATCCGATGGATCGCCTGCACCTCGTGCCGGCGTGGAAGGCGTTCGACGACCCCTTCCATGCGCGGGCCGACGCGTGGCAGATCAATATGCCGGCTCTGACCGGTGACGAGGAGCCGGCGAAGCAGTGGTGGCCCACCGAGCACTACGCGAGAGGCGCGGGCGGCATCGTTCAGCTTTCCGACCAGACGGTGATGCTGCGCCGCGACTCCGACATTCTGCTGGCGACGGCGTCGGGGCTGCGATCGGCCGGGAAGGAGCTGCACGTCGACACGGCGTGCCGCCGTGCTCATCCGCACGACGAGCCCGAGCGACATCGAGCGCCTGAAGCACCAGACATTTCAAGAACGCCAATGCCATCGTGGTCACGGCGAACATTTCGCCGAAACCGGCCATCTTCGGAACCGAGCTCCCCGCGGCGCACGGAGAGCTGTCGGCCCGAACACGGTTCGGCATCGTTCCTCCCGCGCCGCTCGCGACGCTTCGCCCCGGCGAGGCGGCGATCTCCGATCCCGTCCTGATCTCGGCCGACGACGACGCGCCTCCGGGCCCGGACCGCGCGCTCCAGGAGATGCTGGGCTCCACGCGCGTGCACGGCGCCAAGGTGGGCGTGTACTGGGAGACGTACGGCTACGCGGCCGGCGACTCCGTGGACGTGGCCGTGATCATCTCACGACACGAGCCGATCAGCAAAGTGCGGCGCATCGGCATGTTTCTCCGCCTCGCGCACGACCTCAACGGGCAGGTTGCGGTGCGTTGGGGCGAGCCGACGCCGGGGCACAGCTCGTGGACGGTTCCCGGTGTCGTGCCGATTCAGGCACGCAGCATTCGCCTTGACCTGTCGCGCATCGAGCCGGGTCACTACACGGTACAAGTTCTCGTCGGCAAGCACGGCAGCACCACTCCGGCTGTTGATCTCGAGCCGCGATTTCGTCTTCGAGGGAACGTAGGCGCCAGGCGAACATCTACGACCGGTACTGCAACGATTTTCGCGGAAACGGCGGAATTCCGCGGAGTACAACTGACTGCGAAACGGCAAAGATTGTGGAACGACCTCGGGGGCCCACTGTGTGGCAACCCGAGGTCGTTCATCAAAGTGCTTTCGCCTCTTGTCGTGCTCCGCGAAATCCGCCGGCTCCGCGAAATCGTTGCAGTATCAATTCGTAGATGCCCGGCGCGGCGGTCCCTTTGAATCTCTAGTTGTTGAAGTTGATGACGCCCGTACCGCAGCCCACGCCCTGGATCCAGATGTTCTGCACGCCCGGCACGTCATCGGCGAGATCGTGGTCGGCGACGAACATGTTCGCCTGGAACGACGCCTCGTGACCATCACCCGCGCGATAAAACTCGGCGCGCGCGACGAAAACACCTTCGCCCGTCGTCGCGGTCTTTCCTTGCTCGTTGGCGACGCCGCCGCACTTGAACCCTGAAGACGCGAGCAGCTGAACCGTGTCCCAGTGCGTTCCCTGCCCGGCGGCGCATCCGTTGAGCGGGCCCGACGTGAAGTCCACCAAACAGCTGAATCCTCCGTTCCCGTGACCGCTCGCGGTCTCGGACGGAATCGTGTTGTTTCCCGACGACGGGTCGAACGACCCTCCGCCCGTCAGTCGCACGACGTCGCCGGCCGGAGTGACGATCGTTCCGTTGATCCCGAATGCGCTTCTCCCGTGCGCTCGTTCCAGCGAGTAGTTCGGCGCCTGCGGATCGCGCGGCCCGGTGTGCGAATCGCTGCAGCCGAACGAAATGAGACCAGTGAGGAGCACCGCTACACGACTGAACAACATGCTTCATGACGACTCCGTGAGTGATCGGTTGGCCGCGCGCAACAATTCGCGGCGGTATCGATCAAACGGAATCGCCGGGTGAATCCGGCCGCGCGTTTGCCGTAACGGTGACGTCACGGGTCGACCCGCGGTTAGGCCCTCGGACACCTCACACGAGGGCACCGAGAATGGCCGCTCGTCCTCTCGCCCGGCTCCGCCCCGCCTCCAGTCTCGCGTCTGCGCTCCTGATCTTCGCCGCCACACGGGCGGCGGGTCAGGTCATCCAGATCAAGACGCTCCCGATCGCCGACGGCGATCAGTGGCGAATCTTCCCGTCGGCCGCGTCAGCGCTCGGCGACGTCTCGATCGCGCTCGCCGATTCGCTCCTCGATCCGTTCACGAATCCGGCGAAGGGATCGCGCGTCGCGAGCGGGCGCGGCGCGTTCTTCAGCTCGCCGACGTTCTACTCGTTGTCGGATCACGCCGGCGGCGGGAGGACGCTTCCCATCGGCGGCATCGCGCGGTGGGGTTCGACCTTCGGCGGCTTCGTGCTCGCGATGCAGGAGATCGACAGCGCCTCCGGCGCGTCGCAGGCGTTTTTCCCGCCTGGCACCGTGGCTCTTTCGGCGCAAACGGCGCCGGGCGTCACGCCGGTCGTCACGACGACGACGGTTCAGCGGCCCAATCCATCGCGGCAGAATCAGTTCGCGTTCGGAAGCCTGGGCCACGTGTTCGAGCGTTCGCGAATCTCCGTCGCCGGCAGCGTGCTCTGGTCGGGGCTTCACGACGTCGACGGCACGGAGTCGATGTACGCGGGGAGCGCCGGCGTCGTGCAGCACGGCAACTCGTTCGACGCGCGCATCGGCGTCACGAAGGACTGGAGCGCCGGCGGCGACCGCGGCGACCGAACGGCCGAGCTGGTGCTGCTGCGCAACTCGTACGCGATGACGCACGACGTCACGTGGATCGATCAGGTCTGGGATCCGAACCAGCGGACGTTCACCAACGCGGCGCGCATCGACAACAACCTCGACCAGACGAACACCTGGGGACTTCACCTCGGCTACTCGCAGCCGGTTTCCGACTCCGGCCTCCGCGTCGGCGCGATCGCGACGGTGAACCTGGCGTCGCATCCCAAGCTCCCCGACTACCAGATCGCGCAGGTCGCGGTGATCCCGTGGGACCCGGGACACTCGGCGGCGTACGACCTCGGCGTCGGCGTGGCGAAGGTGCAGGGGCCGCTCACGTTCGGGCTCGACGCCATTTATGAGCCGATCGTCTCACACACGTGGGGTGAAGCGCACGGCGCCACGCCGACGGCCTCGGGTTCGACGATCCCCGACGGCGGCAAGACGACGGAAAACAGATTCCACTTCTCGAATGGGATTCTTCGCGCCGGCGTCGGCCATGATTTCGAGACGGGCGCTCACCAGATCCTGCGCGTCCAGCTCGGCGTCGGCGTGCGGTCGATCGACTACACGCTCGACCAGACCGACCACGTCGCCGAGACGACGCTGCGACAGAACGAGCACTGGAACGAGTGGACGCGTACGTGGGGGCTGAGCCTGCACTTCACCGATCTCGAGCTGCGCTACGCGGGACGCAGCGTGACGGGCACCGGACGGCCGGGCATCATCGCGGACGACAGGGTGTTCGCCGTCGCGGACGCGGCCGGACCGAACATCCTCGCGGCTCCGAACGGGCCGCTGTCGCTCACGAACGTGTCGGTGATGACGCACCAGTTCTCCGTCTCGCTCCCGATTCGGTGAGGTCGATGACGATGCGCACTCTCGAGATCAGCGCGCGCGCCGCGCTCGTGTTGGCGGCGGCCGCCGCGATCGGCTGCGGCGACGGTTCGGTCACGTCGATCGCGACGAATCCGTCGCTCGACCAGCAGGTACGACAGGCGATCAGTCCGTGGGGCGTCGTCCCGGTGCTCCCCGTCGTCCGCGCCGGATCCGGCGCTCGTGGATCTCGGGCGCTCGCTCTTCTTCGACAAGATCCTCAGCGGAAACCGCGACGTCGCGTGCGCGAGCTGCCACGATCCACGCAACGGCACGGACGACGGACGCTCGCTGTCGATCGGCACGGGAGCGATCGGCGCCGGAACGTCGCGCGCGCTGGGACCGGGCCGCTCGGTGACGCCGCGCAACGCGCCGGCGCTGTTCAGCGTGGGGCTCGGCGCATTCTATCTGTTCTGGGACGGTCGCGTCACCGACGCGAACGGAAGCGGCGGCAGGTTCACGACGCCGGCGGGCGTCGCGCTGCCGAGTGGCGTGGCGAACATGGTCGCGGCGCAGGCGATGATTCCCGGTCACCAACCGGACCGAGATGCGCGGCAACGTCGGCGATCGCGACGTGTTCGGCGCCGAGAACGAGTTGGCGATCCCGAACGACAGCGCGTTCGCGGCGATCTGGAAAGCGACGATGACGCGCGTGCTCTCCGTCTCCGCCTACGTCCAGAAGTTCAACGCGGCGTATCCGGGGATCGCGACGAACCAACTCGGATTCGAGCACGCGGCGAACGCGATCGCGGCCTTCGAGATCGCTTCGTTCTCGAAGACCGGCTCACCGTTCGACCGATACCTCGCGCGCGACGACAACGCGCTCTCCGCCGACGCCAAACGGGGCGCGCTCCTCTTCTTCGGCAGAGCGGGATGCGCGTCGTGCCACAACGGCCCGCTGCTCGGCGGGCAGTCGTTCGCGAATACCGGCGTGCCGCAGCTCGGGCCGGGCATCGCTCCGTCGGCGCCGCTCGACGCCGGCCGCGGCGACGTCGCCGCGCGGTGGACCGCCTCAAACCGGCCGGTTCACCTTCCGGATCTCGCCGCTCCGCAACGTCGAGCTGAGCGCGCCGTACATGCACGACGGCGTGTACGCGACGCTGGAGGCGGTCGTGCGCCACTACAACAACGTCGACTCCGCCATCGTGGCCTTCGACGCGACGCAGCTCGATGCGACGTTGCGGGCCAGTTATCACGGCGACCCCGGCACCTTCGCCGCGGTCCGGAAGACGCTCGACTTCCGCCTTCAGCACTCGCTCGGGCTCACGCCCGACGAGCAGCGGCAGATCGTCGCGTTTCTCAAGTCGCTCACCGACCCGGCCGCGCGCAACCTCGGCGCGCTCGTGCCGTCGTCCGTGCCAAGCGGGCTGCCGCTGCCGTAGCGACGACTTCGCCGCCCGTGTCAGCGCGCTTCGCTGACGAGGCGAAGCTGCGTGCCCCACGGGTCGCGCGCGGCGGCGGTCTCGCCGTGGCGCTCGACACGGAACCCGGAGGACTCGAGGCTCGCCGCCGCGTCGGCCACGTCGCGCGTCGTCGGAACGACGACCTCCCACTCGATCAGCTTGGCGTCGTCGTCGGCCGCGATGGGAGCCGACGCGGCCCACGTGTTCGTGCCGAGGTGGTGGTGGTATCCGCCGGCGGACATGAACAGCGCGCCGGGATAGCTCCAGACGATCTTGTCGAACCCGAGCGCGTCGTGGTAGAACGCCGCGGCCTTGTCGATGTCGCGCACGTATAGATGAATGTGGCCGATGACCGTGCCCGCGGGCGCGCCTGTCCACGGCTCGTCTCCGCCCGCGGCGACCAGGTCCTCGACGTCGAGCGGAATCGTCGTCATCGCCAATTGGCGCGCCTCGTGGCGCCATGCGCTCCGCGGCCGGTCGGCGTAGACCTCGATGCCGATGCCGTCCGGATCACTCAGGTAGATCGCTTCGCTCACGAAGTGGTCGGACATTCCCGCGCGCTCGCCGATGTCGGCGAGATGCTTGAGAAAGCGCCCGAGCGCCGCCCGGTTCGGCAGCAGAATGGCGAAGTGGTAGAGCCCGATGCGTCCACGCCGCTCGACCGAATGAACGCCCGGCTTCTCGTGAATCTCCAGCAGGGTGACGTCGGCGCCGTTCGGTCCGAGACGCGCCACGCCGCCCGCGCGCTCGAGCACGCGAAAGCCGATCACCTTTTCATAGTAAGCGATCGATCGGTCGAGCTCCGCCACCTGAATGCGAACGAGCCCGACGTGGGTCGCCGGCGGAAGCCGGTATCCCGTGGGCGCGATCCCGTAGTCCGGCGACGCGTCGCTCACGGGTGTTTCGCCAGGAAGGCGAGTATCAGAGAATCGGTATGCTGCGCCTGCTCGATGATCGGCAGATGCGCGGCGCCTTCGATCGAGTGGAACTCGGCCGTAGGGATCGCGCGGCGCACCGACCCGTTCGTCTCGAACGGCACCGTGCGGTCGGCGATTCCCCAGAGAAGAAGCGTCGGAACTCCCGTCGCGCCGACCGCGCGATAGACCGAGTCCATGCTCGTGCCCGCGATGCTTCGCCTCGTGGACAGGAGCGCGTGCCCGAAACCGCGAAACCTCATCTGCGTGCGATAGCGCGCCGCCCAACGGGGGAATCGCTCGGGGCGCAGCAAGTCGCCGGTCTGGCCTTCGGCCATGCGCGGAACGGCGAGCGTCTGCCAGAGATAGTCGCCGACGAGTGGAAGCGCGAAGAGACCGCCCGGTTTGGTCGCCGTTCCGGTGACGGGATCGACGAGCGTGAGCGTGCGGACGCGTTCGGGGTGGCGGCTCACGAAGGTCGCGGTGACCCAACCGCCCATCGAAACGCCGGCGACGTCCACGCGTTGCACGTGGAGCGAATCGAGCAGGTCGCGCAGCTGGCGTTCGTAGAGCTCGGCGTTGTAAATGATCGAGGGCCGGTCCGACCAGCCGCGGCCGTACTCGTCGTAACGGATCACGCGGTGACCCGAAGCGGCGAGCGCCTTGGCGGTGGAATCCCAGATGTAGTAAGGCACGGAGAAGCCGTGCACGAGCACGATCGCGCGGCCGGAGTCGGGACCCGACACGTCGTAGTGCGTCACGCCGTCGGTCAGTCGAATGAATTTTCCGGGGGCGGATCTTCGCGCGTGCGGCGTCGATCGCGTCGTGCTCCGGATTGCGGAGCATCTCGAACCCGGTCACGCCGAGGACGAGCACGGCGAGGCCGACTCCGGCGCCGACCCAGCCCTTCATGTCAGTTTACTCATGACGGTCACGTCTCCGTCGAGGTGAATCCGCGGAACGCCAACAGCGGCTCGACGCGCGGATCTCGGCCGACGAACGCCCGGTAGAGCTCCGCCGGATCCGCCGTTCCGCCGCGCGACAGCACCATCTCGCGGAATCGCTGTCCGGCCTCGCGCGACAAGCCGCCGTGTGTCCCGAACCAGGCGTACGCGTCGTGATCCAGCACCTCGGCCCAGAGATACGCGTAGTAGCCGGCGCCGTAGCCGCCGTTCCACGCGTGCGCGAAGTAGGTCGAATGGTAGCGCGGGGGAATCTCGGGCACCGCCAGACCGTGCTCGCGCAGTACGTCGCGCTCGAACGCGTCGATGTCCCGGACCGGGGTTCCGGGCCGCTGAAGGTGCCAGGCCATGTCGAGCAGCGCGGCCGAGACGTACTCGGTGAGCGCGAATCCCTGATTGAACGTCCGCGATCGCTTGATTCGCTCGACGAGCGCCGCCGGCATCGGCTCGTCGGTGAGATGGTGCCGAGCGTACCGGGCGAAGACCGTCTCATCGAGCGCCCAATGCTCGTTGAACTGCGACGGGAACTCCACGAAATCGCGCGGGACGTTGGCGCCGGACAGCATCGGATACTCGACGTCGGACAGCATCCCGTGGAGCGCGTGCCCGAACTCGTGGAACAGCGTCGCGACCTCGTCGAACGTGAGCAACGGCGGCTGACCCGGCGCGGGCTTGGTGAAGTTGGTGACGTTGTAGACGATCGCGCGGCGAATTCAGCAGGCGGGACTGGTCGGCGAACATGTCCATCCACGCGCCGCCGACCTTGTTGTCGCGCTTGAAGAAGTCCGCGTAGAAGAGCGCCAGCGGCGACCCGTCCGCGTCGAGCACGTCGAACACCCGGACTTCCGGGTGATAGACAGGGATTCCCTCGCGTTCGACGAGCTCGATGCCGTACAACTGGTTCGCGGCGAAGAACACGCCGTCGCGCAGCACGCGGTCGAGCTCGAAATAGGGTTTGATCTGGGATTCGTCCAGCTCGTACTCGGCTTTTCGCAGGCGTTCCGCGTAGAGCTGCCAGTCCCACGGCGCGAGAACGAAGCGCTCACCCGACGCGTCGATCATCGACTGCAGCCGGGCGGCGTCGTGGCGGGCCTTTACCGCCGCGTGCTCGCCGACCTGATGAAGGAGGCGCATCGCGGCCTCCGGTGTCTTCGCCATCTGATCGTCGAGCACGTAGGCGGCGGCGTTCGCGTACCCCAGCAGTGCCGCGCGCTCGGCGCGAAGCTCCGCCAGCCGAACGATGATTTCGCGCGTGTCGACGGGACCGTCGCGGTCCGCGCGGTGGACCGACGCTTCGAACAGCCGGCAGCGGAGGGCGCGGTCGCGCAAGAACGCGAGCGCCGGCTGCTGCGTCGTGTTCTGGATCGCGAGCGCCCAACGGCTCCGGCGCGCCCCGGCCCGCGGCGAGCTGCGCCGCCGACGCGACGTCCTCCGGACTCAGACCGTCGAGCTGCCCGACGTCTTCCACCGTGATCGACGCGGCCTTGTTCGCCTCGAGCAGCCGGCTCTGGAATTCGGTGGTGAGCGTGGCCTCTTCGCGGTTCAGTTCGCGAAGCCGCGCCTTGGCCGGCGAGGCGAGACGGGCGCCGGCACGAACGAAGTCGAGGTGATACCGCTCGACGAGGCGACGCTGTTCGGGGGTCAGCGCGAGCGCGTCGCGCCGGTCGTAGACGTTGCGCACGCGCGCGAACAACCCGTCGTCGAGGTAGATCGAGTCGGAGTGCTCGGCGAGCCTCGGCGCCTTGTCGGCCTGAACAGCCTGCAGGCGATCGTTGGTGTTCGCGGACGTCACGGCCGCGAACACGCGCAGCACGCGCGTCAACAACTGTCCGGATCGCTCGAGCGCGGCGAACGTGTTGTCGAACGTCGGCGGCTCACTCTGCCCGACGATCTCGGCAACCTCGCGAAGCTGCCGGGTCATCCCTTCCTCGATCGCCGGCGCGTAGTCGTCGTCGCGAATCAGGTCGAAGCGCGGCGCTCCGAACGGAAGCGAGCTCGGCGAGGCGAAGGGATTCGCGTCGAAGAGGCCACCGGTTGGCCGGGGATGAGGCGGCGCCGACGACGGAAGCGCGGCCGGCGATTCAGCGCGCTTCTCTTCGTCCACGCGCGGCTCAGACGCCGCGCGGCTCGCCACGACCGAGAGAAAGAAGTTCTTTGCCGATCGCCACGTGGACCGCGATCAAGGCGAGCACCACCAACCCGACCGAGATCCACGTGACCACGGACAGGGTCTCCGTCATTCCACCGGTCGCCGTGTGACGGCTGATGTACACGACGAGAGCGTAGAGCGCGACGAACCCCGCGCACGCGCCAAAAGCGCCCAGTCCGGCGAGCCTCGCGTATTTCGTCGGCATGAAATCATACGGTTGAAGGATTCTAAACATCTCCGGCGCGCCGTCGACGCGCAACTCGGCGCGCGCGACTTGGCGAGGGCGAGCACCTCACTCGGACCGATAGAGCTCGACGCCCGCGGCCGTCACGCGATGCGAGATCAGCGGCAGCGGCGGCTCCGCCTCGTCGGCGATCGTGATCGCGCTCGACAGCGTTTCGCGCCCGGCTTCGATTCCTTCGCGATTCCGGGCGAAGATCGTCGCGAGCGGATCGCCGGCCTCCACCCAATCGCCGGGCCGGGCGGTGATGACGAACCCGACCGTTGGGTCGACGACGTCTCCAAGCCGCGTCCGCCCGCCGCCGAGCCGCGTGATCCCCCGCCCGATGGCCTTGCGGCTCGACGCGCGCGACGAGGCCCCGTCGAGGCGCGGGATAGATCTCGCACTCGACGGCCTGCGGCAGGACGGCCGGGTCGTCGACCACCGAAGGATTGCCGCCCTGCGCCTCGATGATTCTCTGAAATGTCTGCGCGGCGCGTCCGGTGCCGATCGACTTCTCCAGCTCGCGGCGCGCGGAATCGAGGTCCGGCGCGGCGCCGGCAAGTACGAGCATCTCGGCGCCAAGGGCGTAGGTCAGCGACATGAGATCGGGCGGCCCTTCTCCCTTGAGCGCCGCGATCGCCTCTTCGACCTCGAGCGCGTTGCCGCACGCGCGGCCGAGCGGCCGGTCCATCGCGGTGACCAGCGCGACGCAGTTGCACTGGTGATCCACGGCGAGCTTGATCATCACGTCGGCCAGCTCGAGGACGTCGTCGAGCGCGGGAAGAAAGGCGCCGCTCCCGCGCTTGAGATCCAGAACGAGGCCGGTGAGATCCTCCGCGAGCTTCTTGCTCATGATGCTCGACGCCATGAGCGGAATCGACTCGACGGTCGCCGTCGCGTCGCGGAGCGCGTACATCTTGCGGTCGGCCGGGGCGATCTCGGCGGTCTGTCCGATCATCGCGCACCCGATGTCGTCGAGCTGCCGGCGCGTTTCCTCGAGCGAGAGATCGGTGCGGAACCCGGGGATCGATTCGAGCTTGTCGAGGGTACCGCCCGTATGGCCCAGCGATCGGCCCGACATCATCGGGACGACGACCCCCATCGACGCGACGAGCGGCGCGAGAACGATCGACACCTTGTCGCCGACGCCGCCCGTCGAATGCTTGTCGGCTCGCGGGCGGCCGAGGTGGGCGAGGTCGAGGCGCTCCCCGCTGGCGATCATGGCTTCGGTGAGCGCGGACGTCTCGGCGCGATCCAGACCGTTGAGAAAACAAGCCATGAGCAGCGCGGCGATCTGGTAGTCGGGCACGTCGCCGCGGGCGTAGGCCGAGGCCAGCGACCGCCATTCGGCGGCCTCGATGCGGCCGCCGTCGCGCTTCCGCTCGATCAGTCCCTGCGCGAGCATTGAATGGAGCGCGGGCGTTCGTGGTCCACCGAGAGGCCTTGTTTCATGGATCGTTCGAGATCTCGCATCATGACGACGGCGGTGAGTGCGGTGACGGCGCTGCTGCTCGGCACCGCCGGCGTCGCGCGGCCACAATCCGCCGCGGAGCACATCGCCTTGGGCAACAAGGAGCGCGACGCCCGCAACCCGGCCGCGGCGCTCCAACACTACGAAGCGGCGATCGCCGCCGACCCGAACGAGTACGACGCACTGAGAAACGCCGCGTACGAGTGCGTGGAGCTCGGCGAGTTCGAGCCGAACGCCGAACGCCGCACCGCGCTGTACCGAAGCGCCGAACAGTACGCGCGTCGCGCCGTGACGGCAAATCCGCGCGACGCCGACGGACACTTTCAAGTCGCCCAAGCGCTCGGGCGAAACGCGCTGACGATGGGGGTGCGCGACAGGATCAAGCTGGCGAGCGAGATCCGGAGCGAAGCGCTCGCCGCGCTGGCGATCGATCCGAAGCACTCCGGCGCGCTCCACGTCATGGGCGTGTGGAACGCCGAGATCATGCGCGTGAACGGCTTCTCACGGACGATCGCGCGCCACTTTCTCGGCGCGTCGATCTTCGACGCCGCGAACTGGAACGACGCGCAGAAGTATCTGGAGGGCGCCGTGGCGGCGGATTCGACGCGTATCGTGCACCGCCTCGATCTGGCGGCGGTCTACGCGGACCGCGATCAGCGCGCGAAGGCGATCGAACAGTACGAGTGGATCGCTCGCGCGCCGGTCACGGACTACAACGATCCGAACTACAAGACCGACGCGATGCGCCGCCTCACGGCGCTACGCTGACGGCGGAACTCGTCACCCACGTCGCCCAGCATTTCGCGGCTCCGACGAGCCAGCCGTTTGGACTGGCGGGTGAGCGCCCGTCGCGTGTCCTCGCCGCTTTGTGGCGCGGTGAGCAGGGCGGCGGCCGCGCCGAGCAGTGCGCCGATGGCGATGCCGGCGGCGAAAATCAGCGCGCGATTGGGGCGGTCGGCGTCGATCGCCGGCCGGCGTGATGACGGCGCAAGTGGGCCTCTATCAGTAGGTTCCGTCAGCAGTGCACCGTTGGCGCGAGAGCGCGCCCGGCGGAGGATCGGGCCGGCGAAGGACATATTGGCACCTCTTGATGATCCGACGTGGTAAGGAAATTGCGGCTTGAGCAGTTCGAGACGATCTTTTTTCGCGCCTGAAACGAGGCCGAGACGCGCGCCGACGGCCCAAGGGAAAGCATGACCGCTAACGGCAAGACCGTTCTTCTCGTCGAAGACAACGAAGACAACCGCATCGTTTATTCCACGATCCTCCGCCACTTCGGCTTCTCGGTCACCGAGGCGCTGAACGGGGAAGAGGGGATCGCGAAGGCGCGTACCGAACGCCCCGATCTCATCTTGATGGACATCTCGATCCCCGTGATCGACGGATGGGAAGCGACGCAGGTTCTCAAACACGACCCCGACACCCGCAACATCCCGATCATCGCTCTCACCGCTCACGCGCTCGCCTCCGACCGCGAAAAAGCGATGGAGGTGGGATGTGACGGATACCTGGCCAAACCATGCGAGCCTCGCGCCGTGGTGGCCGAGGTGCAGCGCTTCCTGGGAAAAACGGATGGACGCCCGGCGTGAGAGCGATCACTCCCGTATTCTGATCGTCGACGACAACCCGGACAGCCTCGAAATTCTGCGCGTGCGCCTCGAATCCTGGGGCTATCGCACGCAGACCGCGAGCGACGGGGAAGACGCGTTGGCGATGATCGACGTATCACCACCCGATCTCATCCTGCTCGACATCATGATGCCGCGCATGGACGGGATGGAGGTGGCGCGCCGCGTCAAGGGAAACCCGTCTCTGCCGTTCATCCCCATCATCATGGAGACGGCGCTCGCCACGACCGAGTCCAAGGTCGAAGGACTCGACTCCGGCGCGGACGACTACATCACCAAGCCGATCGACTTCGCCGAGCTCAAAGCGCGCGTCAATTCGATGCTCCGCATCAAGCGGCTGCAAGTGGAGCTCGAGGACCGCGAGCGCGAGTTGCTCGACGTCAACGAGCAGCTGCTCCACATGAGCCAGACCGACGCGCTGACTGGGCTCGACAACCGCCGGCATCTCGAGCACCGTCTCGAGGAGATGTTCGCCCACGCGCGCCGGTTCAAGGAGCCGGTCGCCTGCGTCATCTGCGACCTCGATCGCTTCAAGGCCGTGAACGACACCTACGGACACCCCGCGGGCGACGAGGTGCTGAGGCAGTTCGCCCAGATCCTGCGCCACGAAGCGCGGTCGATCGACCGCATCGGCCGATTCGGCGGCGAAGAGTTCATGTTCCTGCTACCGGGGGCGGGCATCGATGCCGCCGGTCGTTTTGCCGAGCGGGTGCGCAAACAGGTCGAGTCGCATACATTCACGTTCAACGGTGGCGGGACCTCGATTCGCCGCACGGCGAGCTTCGGCGTTTCCGCATGGCCGCACCCGCACATCGGCGCCCCCGAGGTGTTGGTGCGCACGGCCGACGAGGCGCTGTACGTCGCCAAGGAAACCGGCCGCAACCGTGTCGTGCGGTTCGATAGTGACGCATTCAACGCGCACACAACGCCGGAAGATGGACGAGACCAGCCATCCACAGGATCCGACGTACTCTCCTCACGCCCAGCGACCCGGGTCGCGCCAGTCGGCGACGCCGGGATCCGATGGGAGAGATGACGAGCTCGTCCGTCTGCATGCTCGCGTAGCCGAGCTTCAGCGCGAGCGCGACCATCTGGTCGCCATCGTCGACATCCTGCAGGAAATCTCGTCCTCACTTCACTTCGTCGACATTCTCCAGGCGATCGCCCGCAAGCTCGGCGACGCGTTCGGCCTCGATCGCGCGTCGATCTTCCTGTCCGGCGAGAAAGACGAGGTACGACTCGTCGCCAGCTACGAGGATCCGGCGATCCGCAACCTCGTCGTCGACCTCAATCGCTATCCCGAGCTGAAGCGCGCGTTCGACTCGGGCGACACCGTCTTCATCCCCGACGCCGCCGCCGACCCCGACCTCAAGTCGATCAAGGACAAGCTCGATTCGCGCAACGTCCGCTCGATCGTCGTGCTGCCGATTCGATGGCAGTCGTCGACGATCGGCGCGATCTTCCTGCGCACCGACCGCGATTCGCAGCCGTTCTCCGAATCGGACATTCGATTCTGCCAAGTCGTCGCCTCGCTCGCCGCGAAGGCGCTGCTCAACGCCCATCGCCTCGAAGCGGTGATGCGCGACCAGAAGGACACGCTCGCGGCCCAGAAACGCGGCGACCTGCAGCGGATCGCGCTCGTCTCCTTCTTCCGCAAGCTGCTCGACCGCTACGCTTCGAGCTACGACCAGGCGTGGGCGGAGAGCCTCCTGCCGAAGGCGTCGGGCGAGGAGCTGGACCGGCTCGTCGGCGTCGCGATGCAAGTCATCGATGAAGAATCCAAGGGATGACGACGACCTGAGCGAGCTGGCGGCGCGCGCCGAGGATCTTCGCCGGCAGCTCGAGCGCGCGTCGTACGAGTACCACGTGCTCGACCAGCCGACGATCTCCGACGCTCAGTACGATCGTCTATATCGTCAACTCAAAGAACTCGAGGAGGCGCACCCCACCCTCCGCACCCCCGACTCGCCCACGCAGCGAGTCGGCGCCGAGCCGCTCAGCCAGCTCGCGAAACACACCCACCTCGTGCCGATGCTGTCGCTGGCGAACGCCTTCAACGAGGAGGAGCTCGCGGCGTGGGAAGAGCGCATCGTGCGCATGGCGGGCGAAGAAGTTCGCAATTCCGGCTACACACTGCGAGCTCAAGATCGACGGGGCCGCCGTCAGCCTCACGTACAAGGACGGCGTGTTCGTCGAGGGCACGACGCGCGGCAACGGCATCATCGGCGAGGCGGTGACGGCGAACCTGCGCACGATTCGCGACGTGCCCCTCAAGCTCCGCGGCAGCGACGTTCCGCCCGTGATGGAAATTCGCGGCGAAGTCTACATGACGTTCAGCGGTTTCGAGCGCATGAACGAACAGCGCATCGCCGCCGGACAAGCCGTGTTCGCGAATCCTCGCAACTCGGCCGCCGGCGCGCTCCGCCAGCTCGACCCCAAGGCCACCGCGGCCCGCCCGCTCCATTTCTTCGGTTACGCCATCGCGCTACCGGACGGAGCGAAGCTTCCCACCGCGACGCAGCATGAGCTCCTCGCGCGTCTCACCGCTTGGGGCGTCCCGGTCGCGCCCCACCACGAGCGCTGCGCGACGCTGAAGGACGTCCACGAGTGGGCGCACAACGTCGAGCACTCCGTGCGCGCGGCGATCGACTTCGCCATCGATGGGGGCGTGGTCAAAGTGAACGAGTTGAGGCTCTGGCCTGACCTCGGCGTCGTCGGCGGACGCGAGCCGCGCTACGCGATCGCGCGCAAGTTCGCGCCCGACATCGCCGAGACCACGCTGCGCTCGATCAACGTCAACGTCGGACGCACGGGCAGCATCAACCCGTACGCCGTCCTCGAGCCGGTGGAGATCGGCGGCGCGCAGGTCAAGCTCGCGACGCTGCACAATTTCGATCTCGTGGCGCGAAAGGACCTTCGCGCCGGCGACGTCGTGCAGGTCAAGCGCGCGGGCGAAGTCATTCCGCAGATCATCGGTCCGGTGCCGGACAAGCGCGACCCGGCGAATCCGCCCCAACCGTATTCCCCGCCGACGCACTGCCCGGCCTGCGACACGGAGCTCGTCCCCGGCACCGAGCTCGGGATGCTGTACTGCCCGAACTTCGCGTGTCCCGGCCGGCAGCTCGAGGGACTGGTCCACTTCGCCTCGCGCGGCGCGATGGACATCCGCGGCCTGTCGTACGCGCGGATCAAGCAGCTGATCGACGCCGGCCTCGTCTCCGACGCGGCCGACGTGTACGACCTGACGGCAGAGCAGCTCGAGGGCATCGAACGGCTCGCGGAGAAAGAGCGCCGGGAATCTCGTGCAGGCCATCGCGGCCACGAAGGAGCAGCCGCTCTCGCGGCTCCTCTTCGGCCTCGGAATCGAGCACGTCGGCGAGACGGCGGCGCGCGAGATCGCCCGGCACTTCGGCACGATGGACGCCATCCTCGCGGCGACCGTGGACGACATCCTCGAGCGTGCACGGGATCGGCGACAGGATCGCCGAGTCGATCGTCGGCTGGTTCGCCGACGAGCGGGCGCGCCGGCTTATCGAGCGCCTTCGCGAGCGGGGGCTTAGGTTCGACGAGCCCGTCACCCGGACGGGCGGAACCCTGAAAGGCCTCACGATCGTCATTACAGGGACGCTCCCGTCGCTTTCCCGGGAACAGGCGGCCGCGCTCATCGAAGGAAACGGCGGCCGCGTGTCGGGAAGCGTCTCCAAGAAGACCGCCTTCGTTGTCGTGGGGGCGGACGCGGGGAGCAAGCTGGAGAAAGCGCGTCAACTTGGCGTCGAGACCGTCGATGAGGACGAGTTGAAACGGCGGGTGGGAGCGAGCGGGTGACAACGAGCGGCACGATCCGGAGAGCCCGATGGCACAGTCGATAAGTCTGAACGAGAACGCGCTTGTCGCGATCACGCGCGACTCGCTGTCCGCTCTGCGCGCCGCGCTGTTTCGCGAGGTCGGGCCGAGCGCGGCGGCGCTACTTCAGGAGGCCGGATTCGCCGGCGGGCCCGCGCTGTACGCCGCGTTCGGCCGCTGGCTGTCGTCGCGCCGGCTCCCCGCGCCCGAGTCGCTCGCGGCGGAGGATTTCGGGACGCGCGCGTCGGAATTCTTTCGCGACATCGGTTGGGGTTCCGTCAGCATCGGCGAGATGGCGTCGGTGATGACGCTGGATTCCAACGATTGGGCCGAGGGTGACCCCTATCACCCACTCGAGTTTCCGGGCTGCTACTACACCGCCGGGGCCTTCGCCGAGTTCTTCGGCCGCGTGGCGGGGGAGCCGGTTGCTGTGATGGAGGTCGAGTGCCGCTCCATGGGCGCGGAGCGTTGTCGCTTCCTGGTGGGCGCTACGGAGATCATGCAGCGCGTGTACGACGCCATGGGCGAAGGCGTCGCCTACGACCAGGCGGTCGCCGCCGGGACCTGACCGGGTTCAGACGTCGCTTTTCAACGCGGCGGCGTAGAGCGGATTCGGGAGCAGGTCGCCGTCGATCAGCACCTCGCGGTCCCACGGGAGCACGATCGTGCTCTCGGTCGCCAGAGCGTGAAAATCCGGCGTGTACGGACCCGTCTGAAACGCCACCGCGGTGCGCACTTCCGCCGCTCCCGCGTTGACCATGGCGGCGACCGCAAGACGGATCGTGTCCCCCGTGTCGCACGTCTCGTCGACGATCAGCACGCGCCGGTTGCGGACCGACTGCGGCGCGGCGCTGAGGACCGCCGGCGTCTCGCGCACGGACTCCGCCCCGAAGCGTCGGCTCACGACCATCGAGTGGAACTCGCGTCCGAGGATCGCAGCGATCACCGCGGCGGGGACGACACCCGCCGTCGCGATCCCGATCACGACCTCGGGATCGTAGGCGCGGGCCACTTTGAGGGCGAGCCCTCGAGAGAGCTCGCCGAAAAGCGGCCATTCGACCTCGAAGACCCCTTTGGAATGCTCGACGGTGGTGCGACGTGGCGACATGCAGGTAAGCTATCGGGACGCGGAAATGCGCGTAAGAATCGGAGCGCGAACGATCGCTCACGCGACAACCGTTGCTCCGGCACTCTCGAACGCGTAGCTTTGCCGCGAGCCTAGACAACCTTCTGATTTCGTTCGGGAGGGCTGTCGGCGCGACGTCGCGCGGCCGTCCCCTCCCCGCCGTTTCGTCTCCAATACCCGAGCCGTATGTCCTGGTGGAGCCGCATTCTTGGCGGGAGATCCGAGACTGAGGTCAAACCGCAGCGCCTCGACTATTTGAGCGAGGCGATGGCGCTCGAGCGGCAAGGCGACTACGACGCCGCGCTGACGTCCTACCGTCTCGCGCTACGCGACCGGCCCAACGACACGAAGATTCTCCAGAACATGGCCATCGCGTTCACGAAGACGAACCGGCCGGAAGAGGCGATCCGCTGCTACAAGAGCGCGCTCGACGTCGCGCCCCAGTTGTCGGGCGCGCACTACGGACTCGCGTTCCTGCTCCTCAAGCGCGGCGACCAGACCGGCGCCGAGGAGCATCTGGACGCGTTCCTGGCCTCGCCGCCGAACGGCGCCGAGGCGGAGCGATGGATCCACCACGCGCGCGAGACCCTCGAATCGCTGCGCGGCGGCGGCGCGGCCGCCGAAGATTCCGCCGCCGAGGACGCCGAGACGTAACGTGGGTCAAGTCCTCGCAGTCGTCAGCCAAAAAGGGGGAGTCGGCAAGACCACCACAGCGGTGAACCTCGCGACCGCCTTGGCCCGTCGCGGCGTGAAGACGCTGCTCGTGGACTCCGATCCGCAGGGCTCCGTCCGCTACGGACTCGGGCTCAGCGCGGCGGCGACGCGGTTGGGACTCTCGGATTTTCTGGCCGGGACGCACCAGCTGCATCAGGTCGTTCGAACGACAACGCTGCCTTGGCTGCGCGTGGTTTCGGCGGGCAGCGTCACCGACACCTCGTCGCACGACGCCTACCAGCATCAGGTCGCCGAGTCGCCGCGCACGGTCGAGCTGTTCGAGCGCGCGCGCGAGCGCGGGTACACGGTGATCGTCGATACGCCGCCGGGGCTGGGGCCGGTCGTCAACCGAGTGCTGGCGTGCAGCCAGCACGTGCTCGTCCCGTTGCAGTGCGAGCCGCTCGCGCTCCAGACGACGACGCAGATTCTCCGCGGGATTCGCGCGTCGTTGGGGACGAATCCGTCGCTGGTGCTCGACGGCATCCTGCTCACGATGGTCGAGGTCGGGAATCCGGCGTCGGAGCGCGTGGCGAAGTACGTGCGGGAACAGCTACCCGCCGGGTTGGTATTGGAGTTGACCGTGCCGCGAACCGCGGCGTCGGTCGAAGCCTTCGCCGCCGGGCAGCCGGTCGTGCTCCGGTCGCCCGAGGATCCGGCGGCGCAGGCGTATCGCGCGCTCGCCGCGCTTCTCGTTGGACGGCTCGAGTAAACAAGTGACACGTCGGCACGCGACAATTCTCACGCTCGTGTTCGTGGCGCTCGGCGTCGCGTGCCTCGACCTGTCCGCCCCGATAGGTCCGGCGTCGATTTCGACCATCCAGCTGCCGGCCAAGTTCGTCGTGCGCGGCGATACAATGCGCGACAGCGCCGGGACACCCGCTCCGCCGGTCATCAACCAGTTCAACGTGAAGGGCCAGCTCATCGGCGGCGACGGGCCGCAGTTCTTCATCCTCGACAGCGCCCCCGCGGCGCACTTCGATCCGACGACCGGCGTGCTCGTCGGCGATCACCTGGGCACGGTCACCATCCTCGGACAGATCCGTGGATTGCAGACCCCGACCGTCCCGGTGGCGGTGACCGTGCAGCCGACCGTGATCGACCAAGGGACCGGCGCGCTGGATACGATCAAGACACCGTTGACCCAGGACACTACGGCCGCCCCCGGCTTCTCGCCGATTCCTGTTCTCATAAGGGGACTCGGCGACACCGGCGTTCAGGGCGTCGTCGTTCACTACGCGATCACGAGGACGCTGGCGTCGAACAACGCGCGGCCGGCGGTCTACATCACGAGAGGCGCGGGCGGGCCGCTCACGACAACCGACACGACGACGGGCTTGGACGGCAGCGCCACCAACGACCTGCTCAACGTGCGCGCCAGCTTCCTCGCCGACGTCGCGATCGCGACGGGACAGAAAGTGGACAGCGTGATCGTGCAGGCGACGGCGACGTACAAGGGCACGCCCCTCGCTGGATCGCCGGTGACGTTCGTGTTTCACGTCGTCGGCGTGCTCGGGTCGCCATAGCACGCTTCGTCGTATTCGGTTTCGCGCCATCGTACTGCGTCGTATACTGCGTAGTTCGCGCTCCAGCCGAGGCTCTCGATGATTTCCACGGGCGGTCCGCGCAATTCGGCGCCGGGCACTGTCAACCAGCTCTTCTTCAAGGCGTGCGAGCGCCGGAAGCCGGACGCGCTGCAGGTGAAGCGCGACGGACGCTACCAGCCGATCTCGCACGACATGCTCAAGGACCGCGTCCGCCGCGCCTCGCTCGGGCTCGATGCGCTCGGCGTGCGCCCCGGCGATCGCGTCGCGATTCTTTCGACGAACCGCCCCGAGTGGGTCGTCGCCGACCTCGCCTGTCTCACGATGGGCGTCGCCGACGTGCCGGTCTACCCGAACCTCCCCGCCGAACAGACGGCGTACGTCCTCCGCGATTCGGGCGCCGTGGCGATCTTCACGTCGGACGCCGCCCAGACGGCCAAGGTCGCGTCGATCCGCGGCGAGTGCCCCGCGCTTGCGCCACGTCATCACGTTCGACGAATCCGCCGGCGGCGACATGACCCTCGGCGCCCTGGAATCGCAAGGCGCGGCCGCCGAGACCGACGCGACGCGCTCGTCGTATCTCGCGCGCGCGAACGCGGTGCGTCCGGATGACCTCGCCACGATCATCTACACGTCGGGCACGACCGGCGACCCGAAGGGCGTGATGCTGACGCACGACAACCTGTACTCGAACACGATCGCGGCCTGCGCGGCGATTCCGAATTCAGGCGACGACACCTGCCTCAGCTTTCTGCCGCTGTCGCACAGCTTCGAGCGCACGGGCGGCTACTACGTGATGCTCAACTTCGGCGCGAGCATCGCGTACGCCGAATCGATGGACACGGTTCCGAAGAATCTGGTCGAGGTGCGGCCGACGCTCGTGCTCTCCGTGCCGCGTCTGTACGAGAAGATGTACGCGCGCGTGCTGGAGAACGCGCTCTCGGGCGGTCCGCTCAAGCAGCGGATCTTCTACTGGGCGCGCGGCGTCGGCGAGCGCTGGGCCGACGTGAAGCTCGCCGGAGGCACGCCGGGCGGACTGCTCGCGCTGCAGTACGCGCTCGCCCATCGCCTGGTGTTCTCGAAGCTGCAGGCGCGCACCGGCGGGCGGCTCAAGTATTTCGTCTCCGGCGGTGCGCCGCTCTCGCCCGAGATCATCAAGTTCTTCTACGCCGCGGGCCTCGTCATTCTCGAGGGCTACGGCCTGACGCGAGACGTCGCCCGTGCTCACGGTGAACACGCCGGCGAACTATCGCATCGGCACGGTCGGCAAACTGCTCCCGGGCACCGAAGCGACGATCGCGGCGGACGGCGAGCTCCTCGTGCGCGGCCCGCAGATCATGAAGGGCTACTTCAACAAGCCCGCGGCGACCGCCGAGGCGATCGACACGGCCGGCTGGTTCCACACCGGCGACATCGGCGAGCTGCGCGACGGCTTCGTCGCGATCACCGACCGCAAGAAGGACATCATCGTCACGGCGGGCGGCAAGAAGATCGCGCCGCAGCCGATCGAGAACGCGCTTCGGACCAACAAGTTCGTCATGCAGGCGGTGATGATCGGCGACAAGCGCAAGTATCCGGTCGTGCTCATCGTCCCGAACTGGGAAAACCTCGAGAAGTGGGCAAAGACCGAGGGCGTTCCGTGGGACGCGCCCGGCAAGCTCCTCGACTCGGCGGCGATTCGCGAGAAGATGGAGCGCGAGGTGAGGGGCGAAGTGAAGGGACTCGCGCAGTTCGAGATGCCGAAGCGGATCGGCCTCCTCGAGCACGACTTCTCCATCGAGAGCGGCGAGCTCACGCCCACGTTGAAGGTCAAGCGGCGCGTGATCGACAAGACGTACAAGTCGGTCATCGACGCGTTGTACGAGGGGAATCGAGCGAACACGAGCCGGCGCTCGCAGTTAGTTCCGCTGGGTCCGCCCGGTCGGCATCTACGAATTGATACTGCCACGGATTTCGCGGAGATGGGCGGATTTCGCGGAGCCGGCAAACTGCGAAACAACTTTTGGGAACTGCCTCGGGGGGCCTCACGATGGCCGTGCCGGTTCCCCCTGCACATCAGAGTTGGCACGCCCGGCCTCGTGCGTTCCCCCGGCTGGCGCAGATCACTCGATAGAAGTTCGCCGAGCGGCCGAAGTGCAGGAGCAGACCGACTTCGAACTTGGTCGCGCGAAGGTAGTTGTAGAGCTGCCGTTTCGCGTCGCGATGCAGGTGCTCCGTCGACTTGATCTCGAGCACCAGCTTGTCGTCGACGACCATGTCGAGTCGCTGATGCGCGATGTCGGCGCCGGCGTACTGGACGATCGACCGGTCCCCGCCGAACCAGCTCGCGTTCGAGCGCCGCCGCGTGAACGTGCTCAGAAAGCCGAACCCCAGCGCTCTGTGCACGGCGAAAAACGCGCCGATGACTGACCGGTCAATTCCTCTTCGATCAAGTGCATCCAACGATGCACTCGGCCGTCGCAGCCGCCACCATTCCATTTTCTAGCGGATGTTTCCAATTCGAAGCAGAGCGACGTGGGTGGCGGGCGCGCCGGTCTCACACTACGACCCCTTTTCAATGCAGTTGCCGTGTCCGCGAAAATCCGCCCATTCCGCGAAATCTTCAGTTACGAGACGTAATTGCCCGCCGGCCACGCAACACTTGCGAGCCCCCGAGATCCCCACCGTGTCACGAAGCCCTAGCGGGCCCCCGCGAGCTCCGACGATCGATCGAGCACGGCCGGCCAAGCATCTCGCACGCAACCGACGGCAGGTCGCCAGTCGCTCAACTCACGCAGCTTTCGATTCGAAATCCTCTGCGAGCGGGACATCAGCTGTGTCGTGCCGCCGCCGAGCACCGTGAGCCAGTGCGGGAGCATGTGCGGTGGTTTGGCGTCGAGCGCTTTGGCGAGCGACTCGAGCCACTCGCCGCGCGTGATCGGCTCGTCGTCGCGAGACGTTGTAGGTCCCCGCGGGAAGATGGAGGGCCTCGACGACGGCGGCCGCCGCGTCGTCGTGCGACACCGACGAGTAGTACGCGTCGGCGGGACCGACGAGCGGGCTGATGCCTCGCTTCACGGTCTGCATCATCTCGCGCGTCGCGGCCGAATCGGGGCCGTAGAAGTACGCGAACCGCAGCACGATGCCGCGCCCGCCGAACTTCGTGAACTGGGCCGCCGACGCTTCGGCGTCGAGCACGGTCTTGTTGTAGCGCGCGGGGCTCACGGTCCAGCGCTCGTCGATCCACTCGTCGCCGTGATCGGCGTAGACGGGCGCGAACGATTCCTGAATGACGCAATCCGCTCCGGCGAGACGCGCCGCCGTGGCGAGATTCGCCGAGCCCGTGCGCCGCACGCGATCGTTCTCGCGCCACGCCCACGGGAGCATCGTCGCCGCCGGGCCGCCGGGGATGTGCGTCGACAGGTTGATGACCATGTCGGGCTTCGACATGGCGCGCCGAACGCTCGCCGCGTCCATCAGGTCCATTTTCACCGGCTCGGCGCCCATCGCGCGCAGCCGCGCCGCACCCGTATCGCCGCGCGAGGCGGCGGTCACCGCGTAGCCGGCCTTCACCAGCGCCGGCACGACGCGGCGTCCGATCACGCCCGTTCCACCCGCAATGAAGACGCGTAGCATTCGTGCGCTGGATTTAGAGAATTTTACTCGGCGTCAGCGCGGAGCGCGGCGCGAGATGGCGACCGGGGCGCCGGCCGCGGCGTCCCGCATCCAGTTGCGCGACCCAGACGTCGGCGTCGCGCGCGAGCTCGCTGAAACCGGCAGGGACCTCGGCCTCCGAGCGCGCGAGCAGACGCCCGCCGCCGCGCAGGGCCGCGCGAATCGATTCCGCCATCGCGCCGTCCGCGTGGTCCAAGCGCGGCGGCGTCCGCCCAACGCGGCCGCGACGGGCGCGACCGGAGCGCGCACGATGGAGATGCCGTCACCGCTGGTCACGCCCGTTGGAGGATTGACGAGAAGCATGTGAGCCGGGGAAAGGCCGCGCAGAATCGACGCGTGCGCGCCCCACGAGCCATGCAGAATCGCCGTCATTCGCGCGTCGGTCAAATCGAGCGCCGCGGCGAGGCGAAGCGCCTCCGCCGAGCTGGGGCGTTTCGTCCTCGGCGGCCGGAGCGTCGCCGAACGACGCGACGCCCTCTCGAATTCGATATTCCGCCGAACATACCGGACAACCCAGCGTCCCCTCGAGCACGTCACGTTCCACCGCGCGATCGATCGATGCCACGAGCCACGTGTCCTCGTGCGCGTTCAGGCAGCGCAGCCGGTCGATCAGCGGCAGAAACACGGATCACGCCCCGGACAGCCGCAGCTCGTCGACGTTCACGTCCGCCGGCTGCGTCACGGCGAACATCACCGCCGCCGCCACCGCCTCGGCGCGGAGCATCTCGCGCCGCGCGGTGAACCCGGGGCGTTCGTCCGGGTTGACCGGATCCCAGAGCGGCGTGTCGACGGCCGCCGGCGAGACGAGCGTCGCGCGCACGCCGCTCCCCTTCAATTCGGCGCGCAGCACCTCGTGCAGCGCGCGGACGCCGAACTTGCTCGCGGCGTAGGCGGCGTTCTCGGGGAACGCGACGCGGTCGGCGATCGAGCCGATGGACACGATGTGCCCCGAGCGGCGCGCGCGCATCGCGGGGAGGAACGCGTGCGCCAGGCGAAACGGAGCGACGAGGTTGACGTCGATCGCCGAGCGAAAGTCGTCGACCGTCGTGGCCTCGAACGGGGCGAGCGAGAAGAAGCCGGCGTTGTTGACCAGCACGGCGGGTGCGTCGCCGAACTCTTCATTCACGCGCGCCAGGGCGGCGTCGAGGGCGAGGCTGTCGGTGACGTCGCAGACGATCGTCACGGCGCGCTCGCCGATCGAGCGCGCGGCGGAGGCGAGCGCGTCCGCGCCGCGCGCCAGCATCGCGACCCGGTAGCCGGCCGCCGCCAGCGCGCGCGACGTCGCGAGCCCGATGCCGCTTCGACGCGCCGGAAACGACGGCCGTCCCGCGCTGTCGTCATCGGCCGTCGTACTCGACGTAGTTGTTCGGCGTCTCCCAGAGGACGAGCCGCGTGAGGCGCGCCGGCGCGAGCGCGGGCTCGAGCACGCGCCACATGGCGGCGACGAAGTTCTCCGTCGTCGGGATGACGTCGCGGAGAAAATCGACCTCGAGGTTCAGATTCCTGTGGTCGACCTTGTCGATCACTTCGCGCGTCACGATCCGTTTGACGACGGCGAGGTCGATGACGTAGCCGGTGCGCTCGTCGACCGGCCCGGTGACCGAGACGTCGAGCGTGTAGTTGTGGCCGTGCCAGTTCGGGTTGTTGCACTTGCCGAACAGCGCCTTGTTCTCGGCGTCGGAGAGCGACGGGTTGTGGACGCGGTGCGCGGCGTTGAACTGGAGGCGGCGAACCACCGTGACGTTGGGCATACGGGAATTTCTCGCCCCCGGCCCAAAAGAACGAGCCCCGCGGGGTCACCGCGGGGCTCGAAAGAATTCGGGTCCGGAGAGGGTTTTGTGAAGCCCAGTCGAATTATGAGGTCCTCACCGCCAACCTTCCGCCTTCCCCCGCACTGGGGGCATGACGTCGGTAGTAGATTTTCGAACCCACTCGAAGGACTTGTTGGCTCAAAAACGGAGTTCTCCGTCCCGAATGTTTCCTTCGTGCGTTGCGAGAAGCAATTTACGGGCGAGCACAGATTCGGTCAAACCCTGAGGTCACGTGATGGATCTCGGAATTCTCGGCGGCATTGCGCTGCTCGTCGTGTGGGGCATCGCGTTTTTCGCGTTCGAACCACCCGGCTGGGTACATCTCCTGCTATCAGTCGGCGTTTTCGTGATCATCGCGCGAATCGTCGTCCGCGGAACGCCGCCCGCCAGCAAGGCGCCTCCGCCCAAATAGGACGAGCAGAGCCGTCAATCGTCTCACGGCGGCTCGTGCACGCTCACGGTGCTCTGCCGCAACACCGGCGCGACCGTGAAGTCGATCATTTGTCCGAGGCCGATGCTGAGCTGGCCGCTGTTCGCCGATCCGCGCCCGCCGATCGGCACGGCCTGCAGCGCGATCGACTGGCCGATCGTGATTCCCCAGTCGACCGTGAAATCGCCGGACCCGTTCCCCGTCACCGTGCCGAGCCGCCGGCTGACGCCGTTGACGACCATGAACACGTTGACGTCGAGGAAGTTCTCGTTGCGAACGTGAACGTGGATCGGATCGGGCTTGACCAGGGGTTGTTCGTCCTCGGTCTTCCGGGTGCCGCGAGCACGCGGACGCGAGCGCCAACGCCGTCAGCGCCAGCGCGATCGAGCGGGATCGAAAACGAAATGATGTCATGTGTCGTCCGGGTGGGTCGGAGACGAAGACGCCGAGCGGCGGGTCAGATCTCCCAGTTGGACAAGACGAGCCCCCGCTCCGGGCGTCGTTCTTCGTACGCACTCAGTGACATCCGCAGGTCCGTCCACCGCACGTGCGCGCCGAGCGCGATCACGCGGCGATAGGCCGGCCCGAATTCACCCTGCACGCGCAGCGAGACGCGCCGCGTTCCGCTCCGGCGAGCCAGATCGCTCACCGCGCGCAACAAATCCTCGAATCGCGATTCGTCCTCGAGCACCAGCTTCAACACCCGCAACTCCTCGCGCACGCGCCCCTCGACGAGCGGGGCCGTGTGCGCGAGCGCGAAACCCACCAGACGGTCGTCGTCGTAGAGCAACACCGTATCGCCGACCGACAGGTCGCTGGTGAGCGTGATCTCGCGCGAATAGTCGTAGCCCGGGAGCAAGCGTTGCACCAGGGCCCGGCATTCGCCGAGCGCGTCGTCGCGCGCCCGGGGCGACAGCCGGCCGAACAGCAACCGCGCCGTCGACCGCGGCCTGCGCCTCGAGCGTCATCGTGATCGTCAGGCGGCCGGGCAGAAATCCGAGCCGCGAGTAGAACCCGATGTTGTCCATCGTGCGAGGCATCGTCTCGAGCCCGATGACCGACGATCCTTGCGCCTTGAGCCACTCGACGCCGCGCTGCACGATCTCCTTCCCCATCCCGTTGCCCTGATACTCCGTCCGCACCGCGAGCGGACCCATCCATCCTTCGGCGCCCGAACGGTGCACCATGTTGAACGCGGCGATGTGATCGCGATCATCGCGCCAGATCATCGCGCCCTCCGCCGCGTCCTCCAGCGCGTAGCGCCAGATCGACGGATTGAGAAACGGCACGCGCACGCCGACCATGCCGTCGCGGCGATAGCGCTCCGTGAACGACTCGCTGAATACCTGGTTCAGCTCGGCGATGTCGGCGGCGGTCGCCCGGCTCGGACCGTCGAACGCCTGCGGACGAAAAGCGCGCGATGTCGCCATCAGTCCGCCGCTCCGGCGTGAAGCGCGAGCACCGGGTCGCCGTCGCGCGGCGACTCGGTGTCGATGCGAGACGTTCCCGCTTCGTCGTCATAGCTCACGGTGATCACGCGATCGAGCGGCGCCTCGCGCACCGACTCGATGTGCGTGATGAGGATGATCTGCTCGAAACGGTCGTGCAGCCGTTGCAGGAGACCCACGACGTTCTGGCGCCGCGACTCGTCGAGCGAGCCGAACACCTCGTCGAGCACGAGGAGCGAAAAGGACTGACCCGCGCGTTCAGCGATCATCTCTGAAATTGCGAGGCGGAGCACCAGGTTGGCGAGGTCCTCTTCGCCCCCGGAAATGACGGGCTTGGGGATCGCGTCCTCGAGCAGGACGATCTGGTAGTCGTCGTCCAGCTCGAATTCGGTGTACCGGCCGTCGGTCAGCTCCCGGATGTACCTGCTGGCGAGATCGGAGATCTCCGGCCGCATGGCCACGTTGAGCTCCGTCCGGAGGTCGGAAAAGGCGCGATCCAGCTCGTCGTGCAGCCGGCGGTCGCGGCCGAGCACGGCCAGCCGCTCCTCGGCCCGCGCCAGCTCGGCGCGCGCCTGTTCGGCGGCCGTCAGGGCGTTCTTGGCCGCGGCGAGCTCGGTCTCCGCGCCCATTGCCGCCAGTTCCGCTGTCCGAAGCTCGGCCTCCGCCGGAGTCGAACTTCCCGCGGAGCGCGTTGAACGCGTCCTCCGAGAATCCCAACGTTTGCGTCTGGCGCGCGACGTCGGCGCGGCGCCGCTGAATCTCGTCGAGCTTTGCCCGCACGGTGGTGCGCTCTTCGACGAGCACCGGCTCGCGCTCGAGCTGCGCGGCGAGCTTCGTCGCCCGCACGGCCAGCGGCGTCAATCGGTCGACCAGCCCGCGAACCACGACGTGACGCGCGGCGTCGTAGTTGACCGCCAAACCGGCCAGCTCACGCGCGACCATCACGTGTCGTTCGTCCTTCGCGACGAGATCCGCCTGAATCGTGGACAGCGCCCGCAGTCCCGCCTGAACCTCGACGACTCGCCGCTCGAGCTTTGTCGCCGCATCCGTCAGCTCGCGCCGGCGCTCGCCGAGCGTCGTGATCTCCGGCGGGACGGCCGCGAGCTGGTCGATGCGAGCGCGAAAATACTTGCCGTCCACCGTGATCGTCTCGATCTGTTTGTCGAGCACGTCGAGCACGTCGCGAAAGTGCGTGCCGAGCGGGCGAGCGCAGATCGGGCAGGTGCCGCCCTCGCCCAGTTCGACGATCTGATCGCGCTGGGCGCGGACGTCCTTCAGCTGATCGATGAGCGCATGGCGCTTCGTCTCCGCTTCCTGCTTGTCGCGTACCCAGTCGGTCTGCGCGGCCTCGAGGGCTCGCTGCGTCTCATCGAGCGACTCGCGGGCCTGCTTGAGCGACGCCGCGATCTCGGTCTCGAGCGACGGCGTGACTTCGATCTTCGATGCCCGCTCGCGCAGTTGCGCGATCTCCTTGGCGAGCGTGGCGACGGTCTCGGTCAGTGTTCGCTTGCGGCCGGCCTCGGCGGCGCTCCGGTCGAGCTCCTTGACCTCGGCCTCGAGCGACGAAAGCGGCGCCAGCTCCCTCGCGACTCCATCCAGCTCGGCGCGCGCGGTCGCCGCATCGCCCAGCTCGCGGTCGATCCGCGCGATCTCGCGCTCGACGGACGCCAGCTCGCCGTCGGCGACGCGCGATTCGGCGGCGAGCGCCTGCGAGCGCTCGCGATCGCGCTGCAGCGATTCCCAGCGCGGCGTGATCTCTTCGACGGCGCGGCGCGCCGCCGTTCGTCGAATGCCGGAATCGTTCGCCTTGCGCGTGCTCTCGGCGATGCGCGTCTTCGCGTCGGTGAGCGCGCCTTGAACGACGTCGGGGTCCGGCATTCCGGAGCGCAGCCCCGTCGCCTCGGCGACGAGCGTCTTCCGGCGTTCGCGCGCCAGGTCCTGCGCCGCTCGCAGCCGCTCGTAGCCGAGCACGCGCGAGAGGAATTGGCCGCGTTCGGTCGGGCCCATCGCGGCCATCACGCTGAGTTCTTTCTGCCCGGTGAAATAGGTATGGAAGAACTCGTCGCGGTTCATCCCGAGCCGGCGCGCGAGCACGTCGGTGACGGCGGAGATCGAGGTCGCGATCGGCGATGACGCGCCGTCGAGGTACAGCTCGGCGTTGGTCAGCCCGCGCGAGACGCGATAGCGATGCGCGCCGAGCTCGAACTCGAGCTCTACGTTGACGACAGCGCGCGGGCCGGCGCGGTACGAACGAATCGACTCTCGCTTGCCGCGCGCGGCGGGAGCGCCGTAGAGCGCCCACGCGATCGCCTCGAGAAGCGTGGATTTGCCGGACCCGTTCGGTCCGATGATTCCGGTGATGCCCGTCGAGAAGTCGATGTGCGTGTCGACGTGCTGGCGGAAATTCGTGAGGCGCAGACTGTTCAGTCTCATCTCACGCCTCGATCGGCGCCGGCGGCGTGGAGACCACGGCCGCGACCTGCGCTTCGTCCAGGTACGCGATGGCGCGCTCGATCAGCGCGTCGCGGTCGATGTCGGCGTCGATGGTCCGGGTCGCCAGCTTTTCGCGCACGATCTCGTTGAGCGACGGCCGCCGCGCCGGCGCGCCGGAAGTCGTGACGCGGTGCAGTTCGGGTCGGCGGAGGTCGAGCTGGAAGCTCAGCGCTCGGCGCTTGTAGTCGCGGATCGACTTGTGATCCAGCTCGCGCGCGACGTGCCGCGGAATGTCCCACACCGTGAGGCGCACGATCTTGTCGTCGATTCCGTCGACGCACGCGTCGACGATCGCGCGAATGCGTTGGTCGATGTCCGACGGCGACGAGATTGCGCGCGTTGATCTGCGGCAGGTTGATCAGATGGCCGCGACGGCGGAAGCAGGTGAAACTGTTTGCTTCCCGGTGACGAGATCGCGCTCGATGAACCCTTTGCCCTTCACGTCGCTGTCGTACTCCTCGCGTAGCTCACCCCACGTGTCGACGCTCGTGTAGTCGATCGACCCGCTGTAGAACGCGTTCGGGCAAAACCTCACGGTAGACGTGGCAATCACCGAGGGCGATGTAGTCCCACGCCCGGAGCATCCAACTCGTGTCGCGAGACCTCGACGTGGCGGTCTGTCCCACGCCATGTCGTCGTTTACGCCCTCGACCCCGCAGTGCATCGCCAGGACGTTGAACCGCGCGTTCGAGTCGACCGTGAACGACGGCTTCACCAATCCCGGCACGTCCGGCACCGCCAGGACGGAAAGGTCGAGGAGCGGGAACGAGAGCCGCCGCGGTTCCCGGTCCACGACGTCGAGGCCGTTGAGTTGCGCGAAGAGCTGCAGAATGCCGCCCGTCTCACTCGTGCGCGGCGTATCGTGGTTGCCCGCGACGAGAACGATCGCCGACTCCGGAAGCGCGCTGACCAACCGGTTGAACTGGAGGAAGGCGTGGACGATCGCCTGGTTCGACGGGCGGACGTTGTGAAAAACGTCGCCCGCCACGACGACGAGCTCGGGCCGCAGATCGATGATCCGATCCACCACCAGACGGAACGTCGCGGCGACGTCGGCTTCGCGCTGGTTGACCCCGGTTGGTGTCAGCCGTTGATACTGCCGGTAGCCTAGGTGCAGGTCGGAGAGGTGAACCAGGCGCATGCGGCGGGAGGCGTTGAACGAATCTAACGCTCTCGACGGTCCGCCGTGCGCATGTGTTGGATGATTCGCATCTGCAGTCGCAGCGCGGCCGCGGCGGGAGGATTCGTCACCGACGTCAGCACGACGATGTTGAACCACGACTCGCTGAGCCATCCGCGCCGTCGGTCGAGCACCATCGTCCCGCTCACCGTCCCTTGCTCGAGCACGGCCTGCGACGCGGCCCCCGGGCCGCTCGCCGGTTGCATCTCACCGCGCATCGAGACGAATGCCAGCTCGCCCGCGTGGGTCACCGAGTCGAGGCGAAGCGTTACGTGCAGCATCGCCCGACAACTGCGCGCCGAACTGTGTGCCCGATGGCAACGGCATCTCGCGCATCCACGTGTCGCCGACCTTGATCGGCCCCTTGGGAAACGTCGCGGGCATCAGCGACACGAGGTGCGCGACCTCGCGCGGTGAGCCACCCGCCGGCTCCATGGCCAGCAGACCCTCTGGGGTGACGCGAAAGCGCACCCGTTGACCGCGCAGCCGGGCCTCCATCTGTCGAGCCGCGACGATCCCGCGCTGGTCGGTGCTCCAGAGCCTTACCGAGTCGGTGACGGCGAGGACGGGCGTCTCGTCGTTCGCCTCCCCCTCGACGATGACCCGGGAGAACATGGCCATCGTCGTCACAAGACTCGCCGGACCCACCCCGGTTCGCGTGACCCCTGCGCCGGTATAGTCCGTTTCCTGGTCGAGGCGCATGCGAAGTGTGTCGCCGGCTCGCGGCCGGATCTGTAGCAGCAATTCCTGCGCGAATGCGCCGTGGACCGAGACGACCGCGAAGAGTCCAACGCTTGCGCCGATGCGGAACCGCCGCGGGAACATGCGAGGACTCAGAATCCGTACGGGTCGTCGGCGGGTGCCGAGCGAATCGCGGCCGCCGGCTGGCGCTCCGGCCGGCTGCGACGCGACGATGGGCTTGAGCTGCGACAGGAAGAACTTCTTCACGTCGGCGGGGCGCTCGCGCAGCGTCGCGTTTCGCGCCCGAATCACTTCCTCGTCGTCGCGAATGCCGACCGCGTCGCGCACCCAATTCAGCGTGACGGACGGATCGAGCGAGCGCAGGCTGCGGAGCACCGCCGCGTCGAGATCGATGTCCACCGACTGCGGATACTTCTCGATCCCGTCGCGGCCGCGCATGATGGCCGGCCGCGGAAATCGGACGAAGATCGGCTGCGTGAAATGCGGATGACGCACCATCAGCTGCCCCTTTTCCAGCGTCGCGAGCTTGGTCTTCACGGCTTGGCTCAGCACTGCGTACCCCGGCGTCGCCAACTCGTCGGCGTCCATGCGGCCGAACAGCGCCGTCCCGGAATTGCCGACGACCCGGCGATGGACCTGCGAACGGAATTGCTGCGCGCCGAAGAGCACGAGACCGAGGTACCGGCCGCGTTCCGCGAGATCGAGCAGCATCTTTCGCACATAGGTGTCTTGTCCATCGTTCGGCGCGTACCTGTTCAGCTCGTCGACGAACACGATGACGTGATTCACGCCGAGGTCGCGCTTCTCGAGGTGTTCGCGAAGGCGAGTCACGACGCGCGCAAAGATCAGGTTCTGCGCGTCCTCCTCGAGCGAGGCGACGTCGATCACGTACACCGTGCGGTCTTGAAAGCTCCCGAACGGCAGGTCGCTGACCGTTCCGGCGTCCGTCACCAGCCCGGCGCACCGGGTCGAAATATTGGAAAGCCGGTTCCGAACCTTGCGGATCGTCGCCACGTGGTGCGTCCGCCACCCCTCGTTCCCCTTGTTCTCCATCGCCGAGAGCACGTCGCGGAACCACATCTCGAGATCGGCGAACGAGCGGACGAGGTAGCGTTTGTTCCCGAGGAGGGGATCGGAGAAATCGCGGTCCACGATCCGCTCTCGAATGAAGTCGATCAGCGCGTCCGCCTTCGCGTCTACGTCGTCCTTGTTGAGCAGCACCTCGGCGTATTGCAGCACCTCGCGCAGGCCCCATGTGAGCGGCGTCACATTGTGCGTCAGCTCGTCGTTGGAGCGCAGCGTGTTGAGCGAGAACCCGTCCGACTTGAACGGCGCGAAGTACTGGACGTTCTCGAACGGCGTGGCCGGGACGCCGCACTTGTCGTAGAGCGCCATGTCGCGATCGTCGATCGTGCCGGGCTGGTCCAGGAAACAGAGGTCCGGCCCTTTGACGTTGAAGCACACCGCCGCGATCGACCCCTTCTGCTCGGGGAAATGCGTGAAGATCGAGCCCATGATCCACTCGATCGCGCTCGTCTTCGTCGCGAGCCCGGACACGCCGGTGATGTTGAGGTGCGCCGCCTCCGGTCCGATCAGGAAATCGGCGTCGAGGTAGATCGGTGCGTCGGTGCCGCCCGCGTGATACACGCCGATCGGGATGCCCGTGCGCGCGCCGTCGCGCAGGTAAGCGTCCATGCGCAGCGCGACCTCCACGTCGTCGTCCGCGGCGAGAAACACCTGCCCCATCCCCACCGGTTGCAGCGGTTCCTCGGGGATCTGCCGGAGCACCGCCGCGGTGTACAGCCGGATCTCCGCGCGGCGCGTCGCCGCGAGCGACGCCGAGGTCGGCGCGCCGTCGTGGCCGAGGACGTCGTGCAGCGGCGTGGCGAGGTCGGTGTAGCTGAACCCCTCGACCACGACGCCATAGATCTGCGGGATCTGGCCGTTGACCGGCGCGTCGCCCTGCACGCGAACGATCGTGCCGATGCCGACGGGCGAGTCGAGCGCCGTCCAGAAATGAAATTCGTGCGGCGTGTTCGGCTTGCGCTCGGTGGCGACCACGCGGCCGAGCGCGGGAGCGATTGATTCGTTCGGGGGGAGGGTCACATCACCGCTCGGAGAAACTCTTCACAGTCGCGAACTCCGTAGACCATCTTGTCCCATCGCCCGTCCGGCAGCGCCAGCGGCGCCGCCTCGGCGAGGATCCATCGCGAAACTTCGTCGGCGCGCGCGCCGATGTCATCTCGGCTCGACGGCGCCGAAACCTCCACGCGGACCAGCCCCCACATCGGGTCGCGCCCGACTCGGTCGCGGAGGCGCAGATACCAGCTTGCTACGGGCGCCCGTTTTTCAGGGTTGATCGAGAAGACGCTCGTTCGCTCCGCTGCGTCGAGCCCCAGCGTCACTCGGAGTGCATCGCCCTGCACGTAGAGCGTCCGGTGGCTCTTCACCACGCCGATGGCGCACGCCGAACGGGCGATCGGCTGCGCAGCGCTGATGCCGCCGTCGATCAGCAGCGGCCGCGTTTCCGCGGCGCACCACTGCTGCGCCAACGCGTGCTCCAGCGACTCCCTGTCGTTCCGCACGAGGTTGCGGGCGAGCTCACGCAGCGCGAGCGGATGTTCGATCGTCTCGGCCGCGCCCGCCGTCGTGTCGCGGACGTGAGCGCCGCCCGCGTCGAGCGCGTGCCGGTCCGACGCGCTCAGGTATCGCGCGGGAACATAGATGCGCTGGTCGACGCGATGACTCCACGTGAACATGCGCCGGTCTCGTCGCTCGCGGATCACGGCGCCGATCGTCCCCGCGACGATGGGCACGCCGCCGGAGCGGTACATCTTGACCGTGCTCTCCTGACGTCCGTCGAGGAACGCGGCGATCGCGACCTCGGGATCGCCCACCGCGATCGCTCGCAGGTCTCCACCTTCGATCACGGTGGCCTGGGCGAGCCTCGGCGGATCGGCCGTTTCCGCGACGAACTCCAGTGGAGCCTCGCCTTCGATCGCCTCGCCGTCCGGAAAGATGGATGCGAGCCAACGGCCGATCGCGTGGCCGGGGCGCACGCCCGCTCGGTCGGGAGTCGCACTCGTCGCGGTCATGAACCGATCCGACCCGCGAGCACGATCATGGGCCAGACGATTCGCCGGGGAGCGTCGTCGCCCCAGAGCGCGCCGCAACTCCGCTTCGACCGCGATCACCGGGTCAGTCCCGTTTGCTTTGATGTATCGCGCGGTCGCCGACATGCTCGTCATGTAGCCAACGATCTGCGCCAGCGTCCATTCGTTTTCCAACGAGAAAGGCGGCGCGTCGATTCGCCCGAACGGAAAGGGAATCGTTCGATAGTTCTCGTCCACGTACTTCCGCTCAGGCGGCCAGTACTCGCGGATGTCCTCGAAAATGAATCGGCGCAGCACCTCGCCGACATCTCCGTCCATGCGCGGCGCGGCGTAGGTCCACGCGACGATCGGCGCGTCGGGACCGCTCGCCACCCGCCTGACCTCCGCGTAGAACCCGTCGTTCGCGAACCAATGCAGCGCCTGCGCGACGGCGATCGCGTCGATCGAGTTCGATCGGATGGCGGCACCCTCGGCCGCGCAGGCCGCCCATCCGACGCCCGGATCCTTCGACGCCCGCGCCAACTGGTCCGCACTCAGATCCGTCCCGACGACGAACTCGAAGCGCCGGGCGATGTCGCTCGTCGCCTGACCGGAGCCGGCGCCGCAATCCCACGCGATGCGCCGCCGCGGCGCGAGCGACGCGAAGTAGTCGATCAGCGCCGCCGGATACCGCGGGCGAAACGCGGAGTACGCTGCTGAGACTGACGAGAAGTGATCGGCGGGACTGCTCGCGCCGCTCACCGCACGACCGCGACAGCGACGCCGTCGTGGGTCGGAACGATGATCCCCAGGACGCGCGAGTCGCTCGCCAGACGGCGATTGAACTCCCTGACCGCGCGCGTGCGATCGTCCGTCTCTTCCTGCTCGTACACTCGGCCGCCCCACAGCGCGTTGTCGGCGATGATCAGCCCGCCGGGGCGCACCAGCCGCAGCGCCCAATCGAGGTACGTCGGCAGCGGTTCCTTGTCGGCGTCGAGAAAGATCGCGTCGAACCGCTCGCCGTCGAGCGACGGCAGCACGTCGAGCGCGCGGCCGACTTTCACCTCGATCCGATCCGTGAGCCCCGCCCGCTCGATGTAGCGGCGCGCGAAATCGGCGTGCTTGGATTCGATTTCGATCGTAAGCAGCCGGCTTCCCGGCGGCAGCGCGCGGGCCATGCAGATCGCCGAGTACCCGCCCAGCGTTCCGACCTCGAGCACGCGTCGCGCGCCGATTGACGTGAGCAGCACCTGCAACAGCCGGCCTTCGTCGGCCGAGATGGCGATCGGCGGAAGTCCGGTGCGGTCGGCTTCCTCGCGCAACGCCGACAGGATCTCATCCTCGGCGCTGAACAATCCGGCGATGTAGTCCCCAGCTCGATCTGACATCGTGGCTACTCTGCCTCGGTGCTATTCGACGCCGATGTCCCAGGCTTGCTGCAGATCCTTGCGCGAGTAAGCGCGGAACGCGGTGAGCGTCTGCGTCCGCTGAATCCCTGGGACGGTCGGAAAAACCTCAGTTACCACGTGAGCGATCTGATCGTACTGCGACACCCGCACGATCGCGACGAGATCCCAATCGCCCGAGACCGAATACACCTCGGTCACGCCCTCCACGCCGGCGAGCATGTTCGCCGCCGTGGGAATGAGCGTCGGATCGACGCGGATCAGCACGATCGTCGTGATCATTCGACCGAAGCCGTGGGTGGACAGGGTGGCACGTTGAGGAGCCAGAGCCCCGAGATGCGGTTCTTGTCGTCCACGTCGAACAAGAGGTCTTTGGCGACCCGCACCGTACGTGCGCCGCGCGGCGCACCGAGGCGAAAATGAAAGTTGCGCTGGCCCGCGTCCGCTTCGGCGAACAGATGCGTGTCGACTTCCAGCGACGCGACGTCCGCTTTGGTCTTGCTCACCGGCACGACGACTTGGACGTCCTCGATCTGCGTCGGCAGCGACAACGAAGGGATCTGGCGCACGTCGGGCCACACCGCCACCTCGACGCCCGCGATGCGCCCCGCCGCCACATCCAGGATGACCCACGAGCCGTCGGATCCCTCGAGACCCACCGAGCCCGACAGCCCATCACCCGACGTCCGCGGCGAGAGTTGCGCCGAGAGAATGTCGGTGTCTGGGTCCCACGTGTATTCGACCGCTGCCGGCGCAGCGTCGGCCGGCTGAATGTCTACGGCAACCTTCACGACCTCTCCTCCAAATCGAATCGACCGTCAATCTCGCACCCAGCGCGGCGACGAGCAGTTCCGATTTCACGCCCCGCCGATCATCGTATCGCGGTTGTGTCCCGCGCAGCCGTTCACTGCGCCGCGCCCCGCCGTCCCCCGACCCCTCTCCGCACCCCGCCGCCGTGCCCGTCCCCCCCTCGCGGCTAAGATAAGCCCGCGGCAGCGATTCGACGAACCCCCTCGAACACGTCGGCGGTCGGGGCCGCGAACGAGACGCGAATCCATTCCGGCGCGCGGAACGCCGAGCCGGCCACCACGGCCACGTCGTGCGCGTCGAGCAGATGTTCGGCGGCGCGGGTGCCCGGCTCCGGATCGTCGGGAGACGCCCGGCCGGCGCGCACGAAAAGGTAGAACGCGCCTTCGGGTTCGAGCACCTCCAAACCCCCGCCGCGAAGCTCGACCAGCGCCCCGTCGCGACGCCGGCGTAGCTCGCGCATCATCTCGCCGAGGGCGGATTGGTACGCGTTCGTGTCAGCCAGCGCCGACAGCGCGGCGTGCTGCGAGATCGTCGTCGCGTTGGAGGTCGTGTGCGACTGGAGTGCGGCCATCGAGCGCGCCAGTGCCACCGGGGCGATCGACCACCCGATGCGCCACCCAGGCATCGCCATCGACTTCGCCAAGCCATCCACTACGACGAGTCGCCCCGACGACGGCGCGACAGAGAGCAGCGACGTCGCCTCGCCGGAGTAGCAGATCCCCCGGTAGATCTCGTCGCTCAGGATCCACCAGCCCGATTCGTCGGCGAACGCGACGATCTCCTCGAGCTCGGCGCGAGAATACACGGCGCCCGTGGGATTGCTCGGCGAGTTGAGGATCAGACCGCGCGTCTTCGCGGTGCGCGCGCGCGCCAGCTCGCGCGCCGAGATCTTGAACGCGTTCTCGCGCGGCCCGGTCACCGGGACGGCGGTCGCGCGGGCGATCGTGAGCATTTCGTAATAGCTGGTCCAGCCCGGCGTGGGGACGAGCACCTCGTCGCCGGCGGCGAAGAGCGCGAAGCACGCGTTGAACAAAGCCTGTTTGGTCCCCGCCGACACGACGACCGCGCTCGCGTCCACCGGCGCCCCGCGCCGCCGCGCGGCGTCCTCGGCAATGATGGCGCGCAACGGCTCGATGCCGGCGACCGACGTGTACCGCGTGGCGCCGGCGTCGAGCGCTCGATGCGCCGCGTCGATCACGAACCGGGGCGTCGGGAAATCCGGCTCTCCGGCCCCGAGGTCGATGATCGACCGCCCTTCGGCGCGCAGGCGCTTGGCCCGCGCGGACGCCGCGATGGTGGCGGATTCGTGCAGATGATGGATGTTCGACGAAGGAGTGTAGTTGGTCACCGGTCCCCTCACGCAGCTATACTTACGTCCCCACCCCACCCCTTTCTCATCACGTCCCGACGCCTTCCGTCGATCCCAATGTCGTCCGTCGATCCCGAAAACGCACCACCAACGATCTCACGCGGCCAAAACGCCGTTGTCGTTCTCCCGCACGACTGGGCGTCGATCGCGGAGTTTCTGGCGCCGCTCATCGAGCGCATCGACCCCGACGTGGCGGACCTTCAACTCGTCGTCGCGACCGCCGACGCCGACGTCGCCGCGGCCGTGATTGCCGCCAGCGCGCGCCTCATCGGCGAGCGGCCGATGCGCGTCCTCGCCGCGACATCGGCTCCGCGCGCCACGCGCCTCGCGCGAATTCGTCCGCCGCACGTCGTCGCTGGAACGCCGACGACGCTTGTCGATCTCGTCCGCGCCAGCGCGCTCAAGCTCGCCGACCTCCGTGCGATCTGCATCGCGTGGGCCGATGAGCTTGTCGCACGCGACGAATCGGCATCGCTCGAGACGCTGATGGCCGAGGTGCCGAAAACCGCCGCCCGTACGATCGTGGCATCCGTCGTCACTCCCGCGGTCGATGAACTCGTCGAACGATACGCGCGGCGCGCGCGACGGGAAGTCGCGCGCGTTCCGGAAGGGCGCGAGCCGATCGCGCTGGAATACGTGCTGGGATCGCCCGCCACCCGCGCGATCACGCTCCGCCGCCTGCTCGACGAGATCGATCCCGCGTCCGCGCTGATCTTCGCCCGAGAGGCCGAGAGCCGGTCCTCGGTGAGCGGTCAGCTTCACTCCCTCGGCTACGCCGACGACGGCGAGGTTCGCTGCGCCGTCGCCGCCGCTCCGGGAACGGCGCTGGCCGTCCTGTACGACCTGCCGGCGACCCACGAAGAGCTTCGCGAGGCCGTGGCCGGCGCGGCGCGACGGATCGCCCTCATTCAGCCGCGCCAACTGGAGAGCCTTCGCGCGCTCTCGCTGAACGGCGCGCTAAAGCCGCATCGCCTGCCCGAAGCGGCCGCGGCGTCGCGGGCGCGCGACGCGAACGTGCTCGCGCAACTTCGCGCGCTGCTCGAATCGGGTGCCGTGTCGCGCGAGCTCTTGTCCCTCGAGCCTCTGCTCGACGAATACGACGGCGCCGAAGTCGCCGCGGCGGCGCTCAAGCTTCTCGAGCAGGAGCGGCTGGCCGACCGAGCCCGCGTCGCCGCGCAGGAACGTGCGGCGCCGGGTGAGCGCCCGGCTCAGGCGCCTCGTGCGCACTCCGGGCCAATGGTCAGCCTGTTCGCCAGCGTCGGTGCGCGAGAAGGCTTGCGACCCGCGGACCTGATCGGGATGATCACGAGCAAAGCGGGCGTGGCCGGGAGCGACGTCGGGCGAATCGAGATTCGCGAATCGCACTCGACGATCGAGGTGGCGAGCGAGCTCGCCGATCAGATCATCGATCGGGCGTCGGGCACTGTGGTGAACGGTCGTCGCGCGCTCCTTCGCCGCGACGAGGGGCCTCCTCGTCGGGGCGACCGGCCCCCGCCGCGCCGTGAGGGCGCGGGCCGGCGTGAGGGCGCCGGCCGGCGCGAAGGCCCGGGCCGTCGCGAGGGCGCGGGCCGCGATGAACGGCGGCCGCGCGACCCGCGCGCCGGCGGCTTCCGGCCTCGGGACCGCGACGACCGGCCGCGCCGGGATCGCGACTCCGACGACCGAACTCCCCGGGGCCCGCGCGGTCCGCGCCCCTCGCCCCGCGCGTGATCTCCGACGGCTCCTTTTCCAGCGGCCGCGCCGGGTGGATCGAGGTGATCTGCGGCGTGATGTTCAGCGGAAAGAGCGAGGAGCTGATACGGCGTGTTCGTCGCGCCATCATCGCGAAGAAGAGGATCCAGGTCTTCAAGTCGCATCTCGATGAGCGCTACGCCGGCATCTACCAGGTGTCGAGCCACGACGGGCGCACGGTCAACGCGGAGCCGGTGGACACCACCGAGCAGATCGCTCGACTACTGCTGCCGGACACCCAGGTTGTGGCGATCGACGAAGCGCAGTTTCTCGATGCCGGGATCGTCGATCTCGTCACGTCCCTCGCCAATCGTGGCCTGCGCGTGATCGTCGCCGGCACCGACACCGATTTCCGCGGCGAGCCCTTCGGCGCGATGCCTCAGTTGCTCACGGTCGCCGAAGTGGTGGACAAGCTCCACGCGATCTGCGTGGTGTGCGGCAACCCGGCGAGCCGGAACCAGCGGCTCATCGAGGGCAAGCCGGCGCGGTACGACTCGCCGACGATCATGGTCGGGAGCGCGGAATCGTACGAAGCCCGATGCCGCGCCTGTCACTCGGTGCCGCGGCGCGACGAGGACCAGGGGCGGCTGCTCTGAGCCGCCGCGGTCGGCGCGAAGCCTGCCGTCGCTATGTAGAGCGGTTCGAGTACGCCAGCGTCAGGAACTCCTCGCGCGTGCGCTGATCGGATCGGAACGAGCCTCGAATCGCGCTGGTGATCGTCTTGGAATTCTGCTTCTCGACGCCTCGCATCATCATGCACAGGTGATAGGCCTCGATCACGACGCCCACGCCGATCGGCTGGAGCACGTCGTCGAGCGCGCTGGCGATCTGCTCCGTCAGACGCTCCTGCACCTGAAGACGCCGGGCAAAGACTTCGACAAGGCGGGCCACCTTGCTCAAGCCGACGATCTTTCCATTGGGGATGTACGCGATGTGCGCGCGGCCGTAGAACGGCAGCATGTGGTGCTCGCAGAGGCTATACAGCTCGATGTCGCGCACCATGATCATGTTGCACGCGCCCTCGGCGTCGAAAAGGGCGCCATTCACGACCTGCTGGACGTCCATTTCGTAGCCACGAGTCAGCCAGGCAAGGGCCGTGGCGACGCGCTCCGGAGTGCGCCTAAGTCCTTGCCGGTCAGGGTCTTCTCCGATCAACTCGAGCTGGCGCCGGACGAGGCCCGCAAACTCGTCGTCCGCGCCCGCGTCGTCGGAGTCGGCCGAGTCCGGCTTGTGCTCGTCGTCAAGCGAGAGATGCGCCCCGTCTTGCATATAGGCTCCAAAAAGCAGGTTTTTCGTTGACGGGTTCCCGGCCCGCACATACCTTGGCCCGGGGCGTAACCATCAAAAAGGCGCCGGAGGACCTGACATGCTACTTGTTGGCCTCACCGGCAACATCGGAAGCGGTAAGTCGACGGTCGCCCGCATGCTGTCCGAGCGCGGTGCAACGGTCATCGACGCCGATGTTCTTGCCCGGCGCGCCGTCGAACTCGGAACCCCCGCCTACACAAAGATCGTAGCGCGGTGGGGGAAGGCCGTGCTTTCCCCCGACGGTCACCTCGACCGCTCCGCCCTGCGTCGGGTCGTCTTTGCCGACCAAGCCCAACTCGAAGAACTTAACGAGATCGTGCACCCCGAAGTCGAGCGGCTGCGCGATCACCTCGTCGAACAGGCGCGCGCGCGCGGCGACCGAATCGTCGTTTGCGACATCCCGCTCCTCTTCGAGAAAGGGATGGCCGACCGCTTCGACCGCATTCTTCTCGTAGACGCTCCGCGCCCGATCCGACTCGAGCGCCTTCTCCACGACCGCGGCCTCCAGACCACCGAGGCGATGGAGATCATCGCCGCGCAGATGCCCGCTGAGCTCAAGCGCGCGCGCGCCGACTTCATCATCGAGAACGGCGGCACGCTCACACAGCTCGAGCGACGCGTTCAGGACCTGTGGTCCTCGCTGATGCGGGCCGCGAACGGGGCAAGGTCAGTCGCGCGATCGTAGGAGCAGCCTCACGGCCTGACAGCTGGACGGCCTGACAGCTGGACGGCCTGACAGCTAGACGGCCTGACAGCTAGACGGCCTGTCGGCGCCAAGACAGTTGCCGAGCCGTCGAGCCGTCGAGCCGTCGAGCCGTCGAGCCGTCGAGCCGTCGAGCCGTCGAGCCGTCGAGCCGTCGAGCCGTCGAGCCGTCGAGCCGTCGAGCCGTCGAGCCGTCGAGCCGTCCAGCCGTCCAGCCGTCCAGCCGTCCAGCCGTCCAGCCGTCCAGCTGTCCGACGGCCGACGTTGACGCCCCTTCCCGCCGCCGATAGACTCCGCGCGCGTTCGCCCTCACCGCCGACCGGAGCACGTCGTGTCCGATATCCCGAAAGACCTGCTGTACACCGAAGACCACGAATACCTGAAACCCACAGACGACGCCGACGTGGTCGCAATCGGCATCACCGACTACGCGCAGGGAGAGCTCGGCGACGTCGTCTTCATCGAGCTGCCAAAGGTCGGCGCGTCGTTCTCCAAGCACGACGTGTTCGGCACCGTCGAAGCCGTGAAGGCCGTGTCCGAGCTCTATTCGCCCGTGTCCGGCGACATCGTCGCCGTCAACGACCGCCTCGACAAAGAGCCGGCGCTCGTCAACAGCTCGCCGTATGGCGACGGCTGGATGATCAAGGTCAGGCTCAAGGACCCGAACGAGCGCAAACAGCTGCTCGACGCGAGCGCCTACTCCGCCCACCTCGGCGGCTAGCACGCGCCGCCCGCAACTGCGACGGCAATTGCCTTACCGCAGAGTCCAGCGCAGAGGACGACCGCAGAGGCACGCTCCATCGCGCAACGAGCCGGATGTTTTTGAGAGCGGCTCAGGGAGCCTCGTCGTGGCGACGTAGGCCCCACGACACGAGTGGCTTCCCGAGCGGCGTTCACAAAAAAATCAGGCTCGTTGCGCGACGGAACTCGTCCTCTGCGGCTGTTCTCTGCGTCCCTGCGCCTCTGCGGTGAGTAGTTCATGAGGCGCCCCGACAGAGGGACCTACTCGCCGCGACGAGCACGACTAGTCGGACGCGTACTCCTCCGTCGGGACGCAGGAACAAACGAGATTCCGGTCGCCATAGGCGCTGTCGACTCGCCCGACGGACGGCCAGAACTTGTACTCGCGCGTCCACGGTGCCGGCAGGGCGGCCTTCTCGCGTCCGTACGCGTGGCTCCACGCATCGCTCATGACGCGCGACAGCGGGTGCGGCGCGTTCTTGAGGACGTTGTCGTCTCGGTGCGCGACGCCCGCCTCGATCTCCCCGATTTCCGCGCGGATCGCGATCAGAGCCTCGCAGAACCTGTCGAGCTCCGCCTTCGACTCGCTCTCCGTCGGCTCGATCATCAGCGTTCCCGCGACCGGGAACGACACCGTGGGCGCGTGAAAACCATAGTCCATCAGGCGCTTCGCGATGTCTTCGACCTCGACGCCCGCCGATGACTTGAAGGCGCGCGGATCGACGATGCACTCGTGCGCCACCATCCCCTGCTTGCCCTTGTACAGCACCGGATAGTGCGACTCGAGCCGCTTCGCGATGTAGTTCGCGTTGAGAATCGCGATCTTTGTCGCTTCGGTGAGTCCGGTGCCGCCCATCATGTCGATGTACATCATAGAAATGGGTAGAATGCTGGCGCTTCCCCACGGCGCCGACGAGACGGCGCCCGCGCTGTGCGACCCGCCCACCTTCACGACGGGATTCCCCGGCAAGAACTCGGCGAGATGCTTGGCGACGCCGATCGGCCCCATGCCCGGACCGCCGCCGCCGTGCGGAATGCAGAACGTCTTGTGAAGATTGAGATGGCAGACGTCCGCGCCGACGTCGCCCGGACGCGCCAGGCCGACCATCGCGTTCATGTTCGCGCCGTCGAGGTACACCTGGCCGCCGTACTTGTGAATGATCGCGCACACGTCGGCGATCGTTTCATCGAACACGCCGTACGTGGACGGATAGGTGATCATGAGCGCCGCGAGCACGTCGGCGTTCGCCTTGGCCTTCTCCTCGAGATCGGCCATGTCCACGTCGCCGGCGTCGGTGTTCTTCACGACGACGACCTTCATTCCCGCCATCACCGCGCTCGCCGGATTCGTCCCGTGCGCGGACTGCGGGATCAAGCACACGTTCCGCTTCGAGTCGTTGCGCGCTTCGTGGTACGCGCGAATCACGAGCAGTCCCGGCGTACTCGCCCTGTGAGCCCGCATTCGGCTGCAGCGACACAGCGGCGAAGCCGGTGATCTCGGCGAGCGCCTGCTCGAGCCGATCGAACATCTCGCGGTAGCCCTTTGTCTGCTCGGCCGGCGCGAACGGGTGGATCTTCCCGAACTCGGGCCAGGTCACCGGATACATCTCGGCCGTCGCGTTCAGCTTCATCGTGCACGAGCCGAGCGGAATCATCGACGTCGTGAGCGATAGATCCCGGTTCTCGAGACGCTTGAGGTACCGCAGCATCTCGGTCTCCGAGTGGTAGTTGTGGAAGACCTGATGCGTCAGGAAAGGCGTCGTGCGGGCGAAGCGCTCGTCGTATCTCGAATCGACCTCGGGGCTCAATCCATGAAACGTCGGCGCCGCCCCGTGGCCGGTCGCGAAGACCTGAAGCAGGTCGTCGACGTCCGCCGGCGTCGTCGTCTCGTCGAGCGCGATGCACACGCGCGAGTCGCCGAGCGCCCGGAGGTTGATTCCCTTCGCGCGCGCCGCGCCGATCACGTCGGTCGCCGGCTGCGCGCCCATCTCGACGCAGATCGTGTCGAAGTAGTCGTCGCACGCCAGCGAATAGCCGAGCGACTCGATGCCTGCCGCGAGCGTCGCGGCCAATTCATGAATGCGGGCCGCGATCGCCGTGAGCCGCTCCGGGCCGTGATAGACCGCGTACATGCCGGCGATCACCGCGAGCAGCACCTGCGCCGTGCAGATGTTGCTCGTCGCCTTGTCGCGGCGGATGTGCTGCTCGCGCGTCTGGAGCGCCATGCGCAGCGCCGGCTTGCCGTCCGCGTCGCGCGACACGCCGATGATTCGCCCGGGCAGATGCCGCTTGTACTCCTCGCGCGTCGAGAAAAAGGCCGCGTGCGGGCCGCCGAAGCCGAACGGCACGCCGAACCGCTGGCTGTTGCCGACGCAGATGTCGGCGCCCCACTCGCCCGGCGGCGTGAGCAGCACGAGGCTCATCAAATCGGTCGCGACAGTGACCACCGCCTCGACGGCGTGGGCGCGCTCGCAAAACTGTCGATAGTCGTATACGGCGCCGTTCGTCGCAGGATACTGTAAGAGCACGCCGAACACTTCTTCGCCGATCGCCGCCTTGCGCCAGTCGCCGACGATCAACGTGGACGCCGCGGGCGTGCGCTCGCGTCTTCACCACTTCGATCGTTTGCGGATGACACTCGTTCGAGACGAAGAAGGTCTCCTTCCCCGGCTTGCCGCGGACGCCGTAGGCCATCGCCATCGCCTCGGCGGCGGCGGTGCCCTCGTCGAGCAGCGACGCGTTCGCGATGTGGAGGCCCGTGAGATCGATCACCATCGTCTGGAAGGTCAGCAGCGCCTCGAGACGTCCTTGCGCGATCTCCGCCTGATAGGGCGTGTAGGCCGTGTACCAGCCGGGATTCTCCAGCACGTTCCGCTGGATGACCGGCGGCGTGACGCAGTCGTAGTAGCCGAGCCCGATGTACGATCGCGCGATCTGGTTGCGTCGCGCGGTCTCGCGCAGCGAGGAGAGCGCCTCGTGCTCCGGCATCGGCGCGTGGATCGCGAGCGGGCGGTTCAGGCGGATGCGCGACGGTACCGTCGCATCGATGAGAGAATCCAGCGAGTCGTAGCCGAGGAGATCGAGCATCGCGCGGATCTCGGCGGGTGACGGGCCGATGTGTCGCGGGACGAAGCTCGTCGCGTCAACGGGTGCGGCGGTGATTTCTCGAGCGTGGGTCGTCATGCAAGTCCTCAGGTCGCGGGGGGCAAGAGGCCCGCGCGGAGTTCGGGAGGGGCGCCAACTGCGCCTTGAATTTATGTTAGGGTCAAACCCTCCGCCCCGACCTCTTTCTCGTTCGCCCGATGCCTCACCAGCGCTGGCGCGTCCTGGTCACCCCCGCCGCGGCGGGAGCCGAAAACATGGCGCTCGACGAGGCGCTCATGACGCGCGCGCGTCAAACCGGCGAGTGGGCGCTGCGCGTCTACGCGTGGTCCGCCCCCACGATCTCCCTCGGGCGCAACCAGCCGGCGATGCGTCACTATGACCGAGAACGGATACGGCGGCGCGCATTGGCGGTGGTCCGACGGCCGACCGGCGGCCGGGCGATTCTCCATCATCGGGAAATCACCTACAGCGTCACCGGACCGGCCGCGGCCGCGGGCACCGAACGTGAGTCCTACGCGCGCATCAACCGTCTGCTCGTTCACGCGCTGAAGCACCTCGGCGTCGACGCGCGCATCGCGCCAAAGCGGGAGCGGGCTCGCCTGCCGGACGCCACGCCGTGCTTCGAGCTCCCCGCCGAGGGCGAGCTGACCTTCGAGGGACGCAAGATCGCCGGCAGCGCGCAGTGGCGATCAGACGGCGCCCTCCTCCAGCACGGCTCGATCCTTGTCGACGACGACCAGACGCGGCTGGCCGATTTCAGCTTGTCCGCGCAAACCGCGTTGCCGCCCCCGGCAACCCTCATCGACGCCATAGGGCGGGCTCCGTCGCTCGAAGAGGCGGCCGCCGCCTTCGGGGCCGCCGTCAAGGAGCTCGAAGACCCTCGAGCCGAGCGGCCTGGAAATCGACGACGAGCTGCGTGCCCGTGCCTCGGCTCTCGTCGTCCAGTATTCGGACGATTCGTGGACGTGGAGGCGATGAGTGAGTGATCGTCTTCGCGCGCCGCCCACCGACTGAGGCGTCTCGGGTATCCTTCCTCTTCTCCGCCCCTCTCACCCGAATGCTCATGCGCCCGCCCGCTCCCCGCCGCGTTCTCGCGATTCTGGTGCTGACTCTCTTCGCCGCATGCACGTCGAACGAGGGTGGATCCAAGTCCGGAGCATCGGGGGGGGACCGACCGGAGGCACCTTCATCTTCGCGTCGCCCGGCGACCCGACGTCCGTCTTTCCGCCGTTCGTCACCGAGCGGGTCGGCGCGACGGTCATCGACCTGGTCTTCGACCACCTCGCCGACATCTCGCAGGAACTGACGACGACGGGCGACAAGACTTTTTCGCCGCGGCTCGCCAAGAGCTGGACGTGGGCGCCCGACTCGCTGTCGATCACGTATTCGTTGGATCCGCGCGCGCGGTGGCACGACGGCAAGCCGGTGACCGCGGCCGACGTCCGCTACAGCGTCAAGGTCTTCACGGACCCGAAGGCGGCCTCGCCCGTCGCGCCGCTGCTCTCGAACGTCGATTCGGTCTCGGTCAAGGACTCGCTGACCGCTGTCGTCTGGTTCAAGAAGCGCACGCCGGAGCAGTTCTACGACGTGGCGTATCAGCTCTATCATCGTCCCCGAGCACGTGTACGGCTCGGTTCCGTTCGACAGCCTCCGCACATCCGCCTTGGCGCGCACTCCGATCGGGAGCGGCCAATTCCGGTTCGTCCAGTGGCAACCCGACGTGAAGCTCGAGTTCGATGCCGACACGGCGAATTATCACGGACGCCCGCTCCTCGATCGCGTGATCTTCACGCCGACAACGGATCCGTCGACGCGCCGCACGCAGGTGCTCACCGGGCAGGCGGACTTCATGGAGAACTTCCCCGGCGAGACTTCGGTGCTCGACAGCAGCAAGGTCGCGCGGAAGCTCCTCATTCCGAGCCTCCAATATGCGTTCTTGGGGATGAACCCCTACGCGCCCAAGTCGAACAATCAGGCGCATCCCATCTTCAGCGACGTGCGCGTGCGTCGCGCGCTGTCGATGGCCGTCAATCGCGTCGACATGCTGCGCAACGTATTCGGCGACCAGGGGCTGACCGCGCACGGGCCATTTCCGATGATCCTTTCCGCGGCGGACAGCACCGTGAAGCTGCCCCCGTACGACACGGCGGCCGCCTCGGCGCTCCTCGACTCCGCCGGCTGGCGGCGCGGATCCCCGAACGGGATGCGAGCCAAGCACGGAACGCCGCTGAAGTTCTCGCTGTTGATGCCGGCGACCAGCGCGATACGGCGAAGTATTCGCAATTGCTTCAGGAGCAGTACCGGCGCGTCGGCGTCAAGCTCGACATCGACGCGGTGGATTCGAAGACGTACACGGACCGCGTCCAGCCCGGCCTCAAGGCCGGCGATTTCGACGCCATCATTCAGACGTTCGCCACCGATCCGAGCCCCAGTGGAATGCGCCAGAACTGGGGTACGGCCGGGATCGGCGCCGCAGGGACAAAACCTGCTGCGCTACTCGAGCGCCGAAGACCGATGCCCTCATGGACAGCATGTCGGCGTCGTTCGATCCCGCCAAGTTCAAGCAGTACGCCTCGCGCGCCTTTCAGCAGATCGTCGACGACGCGCCGGCGATCTGGCTCTACGACCTGACCGAGGTCGACGCGGTCAACCGCCGCATCAACGTCACCCGAACCCGCGCCGACGGCTGGTGGCGCAATCTGGCCGAGTGGTCCATCGCGCCCGACAAGCGGATCGACCGCGACCGAATCCCGTTGAGCGCTACTCCGTCGGCCCGCTGATCGTGCGCCGGCGCCTGGCCGCGCGCCTCGGACAATCGGTCGTCGTCGTCTTCATCGTCACGACGATCGCATTCTTCGTCATCCGCTCGGCCCCGGGCGATCCGTTCTCGTACGACTCGGCGCGCATGACGCCCGCGCTGCGCGCCGAGTGGCGCGCGCGCTTCGGATACGACCAGCCGCTGATCGTCCAATACGGGCGCTACCTGTGGAGCGTCGCGCACGGGCACCTCGGGTACTCCACGCTGAAAAACGAATCCGTCGCGACGGCGCTCGCCGAAGCGCTCCCGCGTACGCTCGCGCTTGGCCGGACTGGGCCTGCTTCTCAGTTTCATCATCGGCGTCGTCGTCGGCACGGCGCAGGCCGCGCGGCGCGGCGGGTGGTTCGACCGGATCACGTCGTACGTGTTGCTCGTGCTCTACTCGATCCCCGACTTCTGGGGCGCGTTGATCATCCTCCTCGTCTTCGCCTATTGGTGGCAGGTGTTTCCCGCCGGGGGCATCGTCGACGCGATGCACGACTACATGAAGCCCGGGCCGGGCCCTCGCCGATCGGCTCGACCACCTCGTGCTGCCTCTCGCCTCGATCGTTCTGTTGACGACGGGGGCCATCAGCCGATTTCAACGCGGCGCGCTGCTCGAGGTCCTGCCCGCCGACTACGTGCGCACGGCGCGCGCGAAAGGCGTTCCGGAATCCGCCGTCATCTGGAAGCACGCGCTGCGAACGGCGCTCGCCCCGATGATCGTGCTGCTCGGCATCATGCTCCCCGCCATGCTCGGCGGAACGATCTTCGTCGAGCAGGTGTTCTCTTGGCCCGGCATGGGCTTGCTCGCCACGCGCGCCATCGGCAGCCGCGACTACGACCTCGTGACGGCGACGGTGATCGTGGGCGCGGTGCTCGTCGTCGTCGGCAACATCGTCGCCGACGCGCTCCACGTCGCCCTCGACCCGCGCGTCCGTGAGTAATCCCGACTCCGACGTGGGCGAGGCTCATCGCCAATCGCGGCGCGCGGTGGTCGCTGCTCGTGATCGGCGCGCTCGTCTTCGCGGCGGTCGTCGGGCCGTTTCTCACGGCGCAGAGCTGCGTCGAACAGCTCGACATCGTACGGCTCAAGAACGCGCCGCCGTCGCTCTCGCACCTGTTCGGCACGGACGGGTACGCCCGCGACGTGCTCGCCCGCGTGTTGTGCGGCGCGCCGGATCTCGCTGGCGATCGGCGTGCTGGCCGTCGTCGTCTCGACGACAATCGGCGCCGCGTACGGGCTCGTCGCCGGCTACGTCGGCGGGCGGCTCGACAACGTGATGATGCGCGTGCTCGACGCGTTCATGTCGATCCCGCGCGTGCTCATCCTCATCGCCGTGCTCACGATCTGGCATCCGGTACCGCTCGCCGGGCTGATCGTGCTCATCGGCGTCACCGGTTGGTTCACCGTCTCGCGGCTCGTGCGAGCCGAGACGCGGCTGGCGAAGAACGCGGACTACGTCGCCTCGGCGCGCGCGCTCGGCGCGTCCGACGTGCGGATCGTGCTGCGGCATCTGCTGCCCAACGTCGCGGTGCCGATCATCGTCAGCTCGACGCTCGCCGTCGGCAACGTCATCTCGCTCGAGGCCGGTCTCTCCTACCTCGGCATCGGCGCGCAGCCGCCGACGGCGAGCTGGGGATCGATCTTCCTCGACGGCATCGAAACGTTCACGACCGCGTGGTGGGTCGTGCTGTTCCCGGGAATCGCGATCATCGTCACCGTCGTAGCGTTCAACGCGCTCGGCGATGCCTTGCGCGACGTGCTCGATCCTCGGCAGGTTCACCTCGATCGTCCGATCCCCGACGCGGCGATCGAGCTCGAGTCGGCCTCGCGGCCGGCGCCCCCCACGCACCAGCTCGCGCAGAATGGCTGAATCTTCTTCGCTCCTCCGGATCGAGAACCTGCGCACCTATTTCTACGGCGAGGGCAGCGTGGCCCGGGCCGTGGACGGCATCACGTTCGAGGTCGGAGCGGGCGAGACGGTCGGTCTCGTCGGCGAGTCGGGATGCGGCAAGTCGGTGACCGCGCTTTCGATTCTCCGCCTCGTGCGGCCGCCCGGACGCATCGAACCGGGCAGCGAGATTCGCTTCGACGGCAAGAACCTCGTCACGCTCGACGAAAAATCGATGCGCGCGGTTCGCGGCGCCCGCATCTCGATGGTGTTTCAGGAACCGATGACGGCGCTCAATCCCGTCTTCACGGTCGGCGACCAGATCGCCGAGGTCGTGCGCATCCACCACGCCGGCACCAAGCAGGAAGCGTGGGACCGCGCCGTGAAGATGCTCGAGACGGTCGGCATCGCCGACGCGGCGCAGCGCGCGCGCGACTATCCGCACCAGCTCTCCGGCGGCATGCGCCAGCGCGTCGTCATCGCGATGGCGCTCGTGATGCATCCGGCGCTCGTCATCGCCGACGAGCCGACGACGGCGCTCGACGTCACGATCCAGGCGCAGATCCTCGAGCTGCTCGCCGACCTGCAACGACAGTTCGGCACTTCGATTCTGCTGATCACGCACGACTTGGGCGTCGTCGCCGAGACGGCGTCGCGCGTGATCGTGATGTACGCGGGCGAGATCGTCGAGGAATCGCCGGTGACCGAGCTGTTCGCCCACGCGCACCATCCGTACACCGAGGGACTCCTCGCCGCGATGCCGCGCGTCGGCCAGGATCGCGAGCGCCTCACGACGATTCCGGGAACCGTGCCGCCTCCGACCGCGTGGCCCACCGGATGCCGCTTCCACGATCGATGCGCCTACGCCTGGGACCGATGCTCGACCGAACACCCGCCGCTCTATCAGATCGGCGAGCATCACGTCTCACGCTGCCACCTCGCCGAAGAGCCCGCGCGCCGCTCGCAGCGCCACGAACCCGCCGCCGCGACACGCTCGTGACTGACGCCTCATCGGTGGCTGTCCAGCCGTCCAGCCGTCCAGCCGTCCAGCCGCTGTTATCCGTCCGCAACCTCGTCAAGAATTTCCCGATCAAGAAAGGCGCATTCGGCCGCCCCGCCGGCTTCGTGCGCGCCGTCAGCGACGTGTCGTTCGACGTGATGCCGGGCGAGACGCTCGGCCTCGTCGGCGAATCGGGTTGCGGGAAGTCGACAACGGGCCGAATGATCCTGCGCCTCATCGACCCAACCGCCGGACACGTGGAGTTCGACGGCGTCGACCTCACCTCGCTCGACGCGCGCGCGATGCGGAAGATGCGCCGCAAGATCCAGGTCATCTTCCAGGACCCGTTCTCCTCGCTCAATCCGCGCATGACCGTTGGCGCGATCGTGCGCGAGGGGCTCACGATCCACAAGATCGCCGAGGGCGCCCAGGCTGACGCACGCGTGCGTCAGCTCTTGGACGAAGTGGGCCTCCGATCCGAGTACGTCTCGCGGTATCCGCACGAATTCTCCGGCGGCCAGCGACAGCGCATCGGCATCGCGCGCGCGCTCGCCGTCGAGCCGAGCTTCATCGTCTGCGACGAGCCTGTGTCGGCGCTCGACGTGTCCGTCCAGGCGCAGGTCATCAACCTGATGCAGGACCTGCAGCGCGACCGCGGCCTCGCGTACCTGTTCATCGCGCACGACCTGTCCGTCGTCGAGCACATCGCCGACCGCGTGGCCGTGATGTATCTCGGCAAGATCGTCGAGTTGGCGAGCGCGGCCGATCTCTACCGCGACCCCGTCATGCCGTACACGCAGGCGCTCCTTTCGGCCGTGCCGGTTCCCGATCCCACGGCCAAGAAGTCGCGCGTCGTGCTGACCGGCGACGTTCCGTCGCCCTCGAACCCGCCTACGGGCTGCGTGTTTCATCCGCGCTGCCAGCATCCCGCGAAGGACGCCGCCTGCGCCGAGATCGTTCCGCCGCTCGAAGAAAAAGCGGCGGGACACTGGGCGGCGTGCATCAAACAGCCGCCCACCGGGGTAGACTGGCGGGTACAGCAAGCGGCCGGAGGAACGAAGGAGCCGGTCCGATGGATTGGAAAGGCGCCCGACAACTAAACGGCTGGACGGGCTAGACGGCTGGACAGCTAGACAGCCGTCACTGTCTGCCGTGCCGTCAAGCCGTCCTGCCGTCCAGCCGTCACGCGTCGTCCACCCGCCAACCTTCCCTCCCCAATGACATATCATCGACGTCCGCGAACCAGACGTTCCCGCGGCACTCGGCGCCAGACCGAGCCGCCCTCGACGATCGCGCGCTCTTCGGACAGCCGCGCGGCCTCGGTCTCCTCTTCGTCACCGAGATGTGGGAGCGGTTCTCGTACTACGGCATGCGCGCGATCCTCGTGCTCTACCTGGTCAACGCGCTCAAGTGGGACACGCCGCACGCCGCGAATCTGTACGGCACGTACATGATGCTCGTGTACCTCACGCCGGTCATCGGCGGCTTCCTTGCCGACCGGCTCATCGGGACACGACGCTCGCTCGTCATCGGCAGCATCGTCATCTCGCTCGGCCATTTCACGATGGCATTTCCGGGGATGACGACGTTTTACGCGGGACTCGGTCTCATCATCATCGGTACGGGCTTCTTCAAGTCGAACGTGTCGACGATGGTCGGGCAGATGTATCGTGAGGGCGATCCTCGCCGCGACGCGGGCTTCACGGTCTACTACGTCGGCATCAACACCGGCGCGTTCCTCGGTCCCCTCTTCTGCGGATGGTTCGCTCAGAATCCCCGCTATGGCTGGCATTGGGGCTTCGCGTGCGCCGGCGTCGGCATGGTGCTCGGACTCGTCACCTACCTTTGGGGCCGCGACAAGTACCTGCCGGGCATCGGCACGTCGCCCACGCGGACGCAGCCCGCTCCCCGGAGCGCGCGGCCGAGGTCGGGCCGAAGGCGAACACCACCCTCCACGCCGCGATCGGCGTCGTCCTCGGCGCCGCGCTCGCGTGGTTCCTCGGCAACGGCAGCGCGCTCGGTCTTCTGATGGGGGTCGTCATCGGGCCGGCGCTCACGATCAGTCTGCTCGGGTCGCACGGCGAGGAGCGCAAGCGCGTCATCGCTCTCTTCATCGTCGTGTTCTTCGTCGTCTTTTTCTGGTCGGCGTACGAGCAGACGGGCAGCTCGATGAACCTGTTCGCCGACAAGAACACGAACCTCAAGGCCGGCTCGTTCAACATTCCGTCGAGCTGGTTCCAGTCGGTCAATCCGTTCGACATCATCGTCTTCGCGCCGCTCTTCGCGTGGATGTGGACCGTGCTCGGCAGGCGGCGTCGCGAGCCGTCGACCGCGCTCAAGATGGTGCTCGGCCTCGCGCTCCTCGCGACAGGTTTCCTTTTCATGGTGATGGGCGGCGCCCGCGCGGACACGGGCGTGCTCGTCAGCCCCTTCTGGCTCGTCGCCGCGTACACGTTCCACACGTGGGGAGAGCTCTGTCTGTCGCCGGTCGGCCTCTCGTACGTGACAAAGGTCGCGCCGGTACGCTTCGCATCGTTGCTCATGGGCGTCTGGTTTCTCGCCAACGCCGTCGCGGGCAAGATCGCCGGCGCCGTCGCCGCGTTCACGCCGACGCCAGGCGAGAAACCGCAGGCCATCGCCGGCGGCATCGGCGGATTTCTGCAATCGGTGAGCGCGACGCAACAGGGCTTCTACATGATCTTCGTCGTCGCCGGATTCGCGGCCGCCGCGTTGATGCTGCTGTTCGTGCCGTTGCTCAAGCGGCTTACGCAGAGCGTCGCAGCTTGAAGCCTGTTGACCTCAGCCGTTAGCCGAGGGTCGCGGCCTTCCGTCTACGGCCAGCGAAACACGCTGGACGGCACCGTCTGCTCGCGCGTCGCCTGCACGTCGAACGGCTCCGGCAAGAAAAACGTCGTGAGATCCGAGCTGCCGAATCGAAGTTCGAATCGCCGTCCGCCAAACTCGGGATTGAGCGCGTACGCGAGATCCAGCCGCCAGATCCGCGGCGAGTTCGGCGGCACCGAGCCGAGGAGGCTCACGCCCACCGACGCGCGCGTCGAGGTGTTGACGCCATAGGGGATGTCGCCCGCCCACAAGCGGCCCGCGTCGACGAACGCGCCGACGCCAACGTCGGCGAATCCATTCGGACGGCCCAGGTACTGGCGTGTGTCGAGGCGGCCGACGAAGCGGCGCGCTCCCGGCGTATTCGAGCCCGAATATCCGCGAACCCCGCCCACGGGATCGCTCAGCGTGAAGTTGTAGGGGATGCGCTGCTGCCAACCGCCGCTGAAGGCGAGTGAAAGCGTCGTCGTGTTGCTCGGCACCGGCTTGTAGTACTGGATCGCGATGCCGTTGGCGAGCATCCCGTCCCAGACGTTGCTCGAATTGTCGTGGCGCCCTTCGCCCTCGACCTGAAGCCGGAGCGCGTTGTTGTGGCCGATGGCGCCGACGTAGAGATCGCTCGACAGGAAGATGTCGTCGTCTCGCGCGCCGAGCGCGGCGACGCTGCGCCCGAATGTCGTGCCGGCCTGGAAGCCGATCGGAAAATCCTCCGTCGCGGTCAGCGCGTCGAGACCCTTCACCCGAGTGAACCCGATGTCGCGGATGCCCCAGAGCAGGTTCACGCGGGCGATGCGATGGTCGACGTATCGGTTGAGAAGCTGCGTGCTCGTGTCGAGCGCGAATCCACGATTGGTCACCAGCACCTGGTTCTGGCCGGGACGCTCGTCGTCGCCGGCGATCGCCAGCCCGAAGAGACTCAGCCGCCCCGGAGGACCGATGCGCAGCACGCCGCCGAGCTCGAAGAAGCTCCGCACGAGGCGAATCGCATGGGCCGAGTTGATGTCGTTCTCGAACTGCACGAAGTCGTCGAGCGATCCGACCTGCACCAGCCACGCGAGGCGCTGGATGTCGGTGTAGAACGGGTGGAAGCCTTCGGCCGCCCACGACGTTCCCAGCGGATTTCGGTAGGCCTGCGCGCTGAACGTGTACGGCCGGCCGAACATCTGGTTGTCGACGAGGCGCCCGCCGAACGCGTCGCGAAACGCGCCGCCGTTTCGCCAATCCCCCGCGATGTACAGCCCCTCGCCGTCGAGGTTGGCGTCCCCGAAGCGAAAGAACCGAACGAACGGATGCCCGGCGCCGATCGCGGCGTCGAGCACCAACGAGATTTCGTCGCTCGTCTCGACGAGCAGCGTGACGCCGCCGGCCGTGTCGGGAATCGCGCGCACCGACGCCTCGGCGATGAACGGCTGCGCGCGCAGAATGCGCTCGGAGTCCGCTCGGCGCAGCTCGTCGCACGCGTCGCCGCGCGACAGCAGCAGAAAACGCTGAATGACCTCGGGATTCGTCGTGACGTGAATCGCCGACACGACGTCGCGCAGCACCGGCGCGCGACGAAGAAACGACGCCGTCGGCGCCGAGCTTCGCACGACGATGCCGTTGATGCGCTGCCCGAAACAGTGCACGAAGACGCGTGTCCTGCGCGCCCGCGCGAGCCGCGAGGACAAACGCGGCGAGAAACGCGACGCAGGGCCGGACCCGACCGACGACTACCGAGGATCCGAATCGCCTACTTCCCCATCTTGCGTTTCAGCTCGTCGAGGCGCCGCGTCGCGTCCGCTTCCCGATCGGCACGGTCTCGTTGGCGGCCCGAGGGCGTCGATCTCGGAACGGATCGAGGACGCGGCCGCTTCGTCGTCGAGTCCCAGCTCAGCGTCGCTGACCGGTCCGCCGACGTGGTTCGGCATGGGCGCTCCGGCAAGCACCGCCTTGAGCTCCGCCGACATCTCCGCCACCTCGCGCTCGGCCAGCGCCACCTCGGCCTCTTGCGCGGCGACCTTTCTTCGGAGCATCTCGCTCCGCTCGGCGTGCATCTGCTCGTACTTCGCCGCCAGTTCGGTGGTCTCGCGGTCCTTGATGCCTTCCGCGAGCTGCTTTCGCCGCCGGACCGTCTCCAACTCCCGCTCTTCGTTCGCCAGCCGTTGACGGGCCTTCGCGAGCCCGTCGCGCAGGTCGTCGAGACCGAGCCGAGCTTGCACGAGCGTGTCCTTCATGCGCGACGCGATCGCCCGCCGCTCCTCCGGCCGCGTGGCGCGTGACAGCAACTCGTCGAACGAACGTCGAAAGCCCTCGAACGCCATGCGGTTCTTTGCTCCTCCGAGCACTCCCGTGTACGATACGTTGCGGGTGGACGGGTGGACAGGTAGACAGGTGGACAGCGGGCACGTGGACAGGTACGACGACATGAAAAAACCGCGCCTCGTCATCCTCTCGGCTACTACGGAATCCCTACGCGGGCGCTCGCGCGTTCGCGTCAACGAGGCGTACACCAGCGCGCTCGCCTCGGCGGGACTGATCCCGCTCGTCCTGCCGCCGGTCGACGCCGCGATCGCGACGGCGGCACTCGACGGCGTCGCGGGACTCGTGCTCACCGGCGGTGAAGACGTCGGCGCCGAGCACTTTGGGCAACATCCGCACCCGGCCATGGGAACGCCGCATCCGGGGCGGGACGAGTACGAGCTCGCCCTCACGCGGGCCGCCCGCGAACGACGCATGCCGACGCTCGCCATCTGTCGCGGCGCGCAGGTCGTGAACGTGGCGCTGGGCGGGACGTTGATCCAGGACATTCCGTCGCTCAAACCGTCCGCCGCCGACCACGATCAATCGAGCCGGCGCACCGAGCGCGTGCACCCGATCGCGATCGAGCATGGCAGCTCGCTGGCGAACATCGTCGGCGACACGTCGATCGCCGTGAACTCGTCGCACCACCAGGCCGTGGACGCCGTCGCGCCGACCCTGCGCGTTTCGGCGACGAGCCCCGACGGCATGATCGAAGCGCTCGAACCGACCCACGACGATTGGTGGATGATCGCCGTCCAATGGCACCCGGAAGAGCTCACGGGCACGCCCGAGCCGTGGGATCGTCGATTGTTCTCGGCGTTCGCGGAAGCGGTGCGGTCGGGAGACTGAGGGCCCGTCAGGTCGTGCGTTCGCAGTCCACCCGTCCACCCGTCCACCCGTCCACCCGTCTACGCCGGTCGCTTCCAGCGAAACTCATCTCTCACCTGGCGCATCAACCGCTCGGGCGAGTTCACGGCCGGAAAGAACAGCGTGTCGCTCACCGTGTTGAGCGCCGTGCGCAGAAGCCCGAAGCGGGCGGCCGCGTTGGCGAAGAGCGTCGTGAGTCCGTGCTCCTCGGCCAGTCGATGGTCGGCCGCCATCTGGAAGCCGCGACGCCCCATCGCCTCGTAGTAGTCGAGGTCGGGACCGCCGCGTTGTCGAGTGACGCTGCTCGATGAAGTCGGGGAAGATTCCGCTGAGCCAGAGCGCGTAGTTGCCGAGGTGCGTGCGCACGAGGAAGCTGCGGCGTGCGTCGGGATCGTTCAGGTCCTCGCACAGCTCCACGATCGCGTCGTAGACCTCGTCGTCCGAGTCCGAGATCCGGAGCGCCCGGCCTCGCACGCCGAAGTTGAGAACGATCGACGTCACGTAGTCGGCCATGCCGCGGTCCGATTCGCCCGCCTGCCGCAGCGCCGTGCGGATCATCACGTACGCGAAAAGCGTCAATGACGCGTGCGCTCCACGGGGGTCGCGCCTCAGCGCCGCGGACAGCCGCGGGTCGTCGAGAATCGCGTCGATTCCCTCGTCGGCCAGCATCGTCTCCAGCGTCGCGAGGTCCTGGCCGGACTCGCTAGCCAGCAGCCGCGCGGCGAGCTGTGCGTCGTCGCGAGTGAGGCGGTACCGCGTGTCGGCGAGAATCATCGGGCTCCCTGCTACGTTTTGATACACCGTGCTGGGACGATTTAGCCGGGCGGACCGGTAGACGGGTGGACCGGTGGACCGGTCGGACAGCCCGACTGCCTAACCGTCCCATGAAGCCAGTCCCGTTCCACCCCTTGTCCAAGGACGCGCGACAGGACGGGCCCGTTACCCGCTGAAACGCCCGCGACCCGCCTGGGTATTGCTATGGGTAGATTGGGCTTTAGCCGTTCCGGTCCACCGGTCCACCGGTCCACCGGTCCACCGGTCCACCGGTCCACCCGTCCACCCGTCCACCTGTCCGTGCTCTACCTCTGCATTCCCGCGTACAACGAAGCCGAAACGATCGGCGTGCTGCTGTGGCGCATCCGGAAGGTGTTCCAGGACTATCCGCGCGACTACGAGATCCTCGTCTACGACGACGGTAGCTCGGACTCGACGGGCGAAGTCCTCCGGGGCTACACCGAGGTGCTTCCGCTGACGATCCTCGGCGCGTCCGAGCACCTCGGCTACGACCGGGCGCTCGACGCGCTGTGCCGCGCGGCCGCGGCGCGGACCCGGTATCCGCGTCGCGACGGCCTGATCACGATGCAGGCCGATTTTACCGACCAGCCCGAGCATCTTCCCGAGCTGATCAAACGCTTCGAGGGCGGCGCCGACCTCGTCGTCGCCGAGCGGACGCTGCCCGAGTCGACGCCCAAGGCGGTGCGACGGCTCCGCTGGATCGCGTCGTGGGCCGGCCGGCGGGCCGGCAGCGTCGCCGGTGTGAGCGATCCGTTCGGCGCCCTGCGGCTCTATCGAATCTCGCTCATTCGAGATCTCTTGAAGGACGTCGGCGACGCGCCGTTGGCGAAGGGCCAGGGCTGGGCGGCGAACCTGTCGCTCCTGCTCCGGGCCGCTCCGCGTGCCCGGCGCGTGGAGACCGTCTCGCTCGAGCCTCGGTACGACGTTCGAATGCGCGAGACGCGAATCCGCCCGTGGGCCGACGGACTCGCCCTCCTGCGCGCCGGGCGCGGGCTGCGCGCGGAGCGGCCGGCGTCGTGATGTTCCACCGCAGGCGCCGGGCTTCGCTCGCTGTTCATCGGCGCCGTGCTGGCCGTGCTGCCGGCCAGCGCCCAGGACACGACCGCGGCCACGACGCCCCCCGCCCGTCCCGCCGAGCCGGCGCGCGTGCCGTTCGGCGTCGGGGAGCGCCTCGAGTATCAGGTCAAGTACAAGGGCATCCCGGTCGGCAGCGGCGACATGGAGGTGCTGCCGATGGACACCGTGCGCGGTGTCGACACGTGGCACACGGTCTTCCGCATAAAGGGCGGCTTCCTGTTCTACCGCGTGAACGACAAGTACGAAGCGTGGCTCGATGCACACACGCTTTCATCGCTTCGCTATTGGCAGGACATCGACGAGGGGTCGTACGAGCCGAAGCGGCATTACGAGATCTTCCCCGACAAGCGCGAGTACGTCGAGAACAACAAGGCGCCCGCCGCCGAGCGTCGAGCACCCGCTCGACGATGGCTCGTTCCTCTACTATCTCCGCACGGTGCCGCTTCACGTCGGGATGGACACGACGCTCAACGACTACTTCAAGGCCGAGAAGAATCCGATCCGTTTCAAGGTGCTCCGCAAGGACACCATCGACGTTCCCGCCGGCCGATACCCGGCGATCGTCGTGCAGCCGATCTTTCAATCGAGCCTGTTCTCCGAGGGCGGACACGCCGAGGTCTGGCTTTCCGACGACGACAACCGCATCATGCTGCAGATGAAGTCGAGCGTGCGCTTCGGTTCTCTCAGCCTCTACCTCAAATCGTACCGCCCGCCCCCCCTCCCGACGGCGACTCCTCCGGCGCCGCGAGCAAGCCGCCGACCGACACGGCGACTCCGCGCCCGCGCGACTGACGCGCGAAGCGGATCTCGCCGCGATCCGCACCGTCCCCGTCGCGCGCCGCCCGAACAAGGTCAAGACCGAGGAGTTCGCGCATCCGCCGCGCGACGATCGGTCGTTCCGCGCATTCGTCGCATCGCTCCCCGATGTCCTCGTCGCGCGCGATTTCGTCGCCGTCGCCGACGCGATCGCCGATGCCGCGCGTCGAAAACGCGGCGTCGTCGCGATGCTCGGCGGCCACATCGTGAAGACCGGCATCTCGCCGCTGCTCATCGAGCTGATGCGACGCGGCGTCATCACGCACATCGCGATGAACGGGTCGGCGGCGATCCACGACTACGAGGTGGCGCGGTTCGGCGCGACCTCCGAGGACGTCGCCGCCGGACTGCGCGACGGCACGTTCGGCATGGCCGACGAGACCGGCCGCGAGATGAACGCCGCTTTCGTCGAGGGCATGCGCGCGCAGCAAGGCATGGGCGAATCGCTCGGCCGCGCTCTCGTCGCGCGATCGGATCTCGCGCACCCGGAGATGTCGCTCCTTCGCGCCGCCACGGAGTTGGGAATTTCCGCGACGGTCCACGCGGCGTTGGGCGCCGAGATCATTCACCAGCATCCGGCCGCGAACGGCGCGGCGATCGGCGACACGAGCCACCGCGATTTTCGCCGCCTGGCCGCGTCGCTCACCGACATCCACGACGGCGGCGTCGTGCTCAACCTCGGCAGCGCGGTGATCATGCCCGAGGTTTTTCTCAAGGCGCTCACCATCGCGCGCAATCTGAACGAAGGCCGCCCGCGCGACTTCGTCACGGCCGACTTCGACATGCAGCGCCACTACCGTCCGCGCGTGAACGTCGTGCAACGACCCACGCTCGACGGCGGAAAGGGCTACGAGATCACGGGGCACCACGAGATCATGGTGCCGATGCTGGTGTGGGCCGTGATCGATCGGCTCGAGGCGTAGAGGCGCAACTGCAAAGAGCGCAGGGGATCGCGGCCACTCTGCGGACTGTCACGCGAGGGTGAGTACGGCTGCGCGCTCGAAGTCAGGGACGGACATCGGACAACTGACATCAGATTCAGGCGTGACGCGGTGGAGCTCTCAGCTGAGACTCGGGCGCACGCCGCCAAACGCAGGGTCTGATGGCCGTATCAGTTGTCAGTTCCTCGACTTCGAGCGCGCAGCCGATACATCCAACGGGCGATTCGAACCTGGAGTGGCCGGCCCACCAGTCTGTGTTCTGAGAACTTTCGGTTCGTTACGGTCTACCCGACCACCGCTCCCTGAGATTCCTCGCCGTATCCGGACTCACGATCCGGATGATGAAGTAGACCACGAGCAAGACAAGCCCGATCTTGAGGGCTAGAAAGAGCAAGGAAACGAACAAACCGACCGCGATCCCGAAAATTCCAAAGATGAACTTCAGGGCGATCAGACCGAGCACGGCGAACAGGCCGATCGAAAAAATTGTGCGGAGCATGCGCGGGATCTCCCGAATGAGCGAAAAGCCAGCCCTACCTGCACCCTATTCTACGATCCACAGCCTCCAGCTGTTTCAGCCGATCCATCCGCTCGGTTCGCGGGCCAATCCGTAGTGCCCGCGCCCTCGTCATCTCATTTCGACACAGCCGTCATAGGCGACGGCATCATCGGGTTGTCGGCCGCGCTCGAGCTCGCGCGCGGCGGTGCCTCGTGCGCGCTGTTCGGCGCGTCCGAGCCCGGTGCCGGATCCGGAGCGGCCGCGGGTATTCTCGCACCATCCGTGGGCCAGCGCGACGGTGAGATTCGAGAATTTTTCCGCTACAGCCTGGACCTGTTTCCGGCCTTCCTGGCGCCGCTGCGCGAGTTCGACCCCGTCGCTCGAGATTCTCGACGGACTCCTCGAGATCTGCTCGTCGACGACCGGCGACGCCCGAACACGGCTCCCGCTGGCTGACCGGCGCCGAGGTTCGGCAGGCGGAACCCGCGCTCGACGCACCGAACGGCGCGCTGCTCCACCCTCGCGACGGCGCCGTGGACAGCACGAGACTGGTGGCCGCGCTTCGTCACGCCGTCGAGCGACATCCGCTGGTCACGGTCGCGAACGGCGCGGGCGTCGCGAGCATCGATGTCGCCAACTCGCCGGCCAGCGTCGTCACCCGCGATGGGCGTTCGTTTCGTGCGAGATCTCTGGTTCTCGCGGCGGGGGCGTGGTCGCCGCGGATCGGCGGGCTGCCGCGCCGCGTCCCCGTGTTCCCGCTCAAAGGCCAGATCATCGCGTTCGACGCGCCGGACCTGATTCACCGGCCCGTCGCCGCCGATCACGTCTATCTCGTTCCGCGCGGCCGCGAGGTGGTCGCCGGCGCAACGAGCGAACGCGCGGGCTTCGACGCTACCGCGAGCGACGAGGGCGAGCACGCGCTCCGATCGGCCGCGGCGGCCATTTGCCCGTCCCTCGGCGACGCGCGCGTGACCCGCCGATGGGCGGGCCTGCGTCCGGCCACGGAGGACATGCTCCCCATCCTCGGCGAAGACCCAGAGTCACCTTCGCTGATCTACGCTTGCGGTCACTCCCGAAACGGAATCCTTCTCGCGCCAGCCACCGCCGTGGCCGTCCGCGCCTTCGTGGAGCACGCGCCGCCCGTGCATCCAGCGATTGGCCGTTTCTCGATGGCCCGGTTCGTCGACTAGCCGGCTCGGGCGTTGTCGTCTGGACACCGGTCGGTGCCGGTAGCGACCCACGGATATCGCTAACCTTCAAGTATAGTTTCGACAGGTTATTCAATTCTTCCGACCACTTTCCTTCTGCCTCTAGATTATTCCCGCCCAACCAGTTCCACGCGTCCGCGATCCACACCCAAGGCTCCCAGCTCCAACCTTCCGCGCCCTTGTCCGAACCGCTGTATCAGATCATTGGCCGACACCGCGCCGAGACCCTCCCTGACCGAAAGCCGGGCTGGTTGAAGGTTCGCGCCCCAGGCGGGCCGCAGTACCTCCGCCTCAAGCACCTGATGCGCGAGCTCGACCTCCACACGGTGTGTGAGGAGGCTCATTGCCCGAACGTCGGCGAGTGCTGGGAGCACGGCACGGCCACGTTCATGATCCTCGGCGACGTCTGCACGAGGAATTGCGCCTACTGCGCCGTCGCCCACGGCCGGCCGCCCAAATACGACATCGACGAGCCGGCCCGAGTCGCCGACGCGATCGCCGAAATGCGGCTGCGACACGCCGTCATCACGTCGGTGGATCGAGACGACCTGCCCGACTTCGGCGCGTACATCTTCGCCGAGACGATCCGGCAGATCAAACAGCGCCTGCCCGACTGCTCGGTCGAAGTGCTCGTGCCGGATTTCCAGGGCAACGAGGACTCGATCCGCACCGTGCTCGAGGCCGGCCCCGACATCTACAACCACAACACCGAGACGGTGCCGCGCCTCTACAAGAAGTGCCGTCCGGGCGGGCGCTACGAGCGCGTGATGCAGATCTTCCGCACGTCCAAGCGTCTCGCGCCCGACATCCCCACCAAGACCGGCATCATCCTCGGCATGGGTGAGACGCTCGAGGAAGTCGAGCTCGTCATGCGCGACCTGCGCGCTGTCGACGTCGACATTCTCACGCTCGGCCAGTACCTCCGCCCATCAGAGTCGCACATCCCGATCGACCGCTACGTGACGCCGGACGAGTTCCGCCGGATGCGCGAGATCGGAATGTCCCTGGGATTCAAGCACGTCGAGTCCGGACCGCTCGTTCGGTCCAGCTATCACGCCTGGGAGCAGGTCCAGGCGGCGGGAGTGTGAAAATGGGCAGTCCCGAAGTTACCAGCACGGCCGTTACCGACATCGAGTCATCGAAAATGCCCAAGAAGAAGTCGGCCAACGAGCCGTCGACAAATGGCAACGCGCCGGCGTCGAGCCCGGAGCTGAACCACGAGCTCCTGCACTCGATGCTGCTCCAGCGCCGCTTCGAGGAGCGCACCGCCGAGGCGTACGCGCGTCGGCAAGATCGGCGGGTTCTGCCACCTGTACATCGGGCAGGAAGCGGTGAGCACCGGCGTGCTCTCGTCGCTCCGCGCCGACGACTACATCATCACGACGTACCGCGACCACGGCCAGGCGCTGGCCCGCGGCATGGCTCCGCGCACCGTGATGTCAGAGCTGTTCGGCCGCATCGACGGATGCGCGCGCGGGAAGGGCGGCTCGATGCACATGTTCGACAAGAGCCTCAACTTCCTCGGCGGGCACGGCATCGTCGGCGCGAACGTGCCGCTGGCGACCGGCGTCGCGTTCGCGATCAAGTATCGCGGCGGCGATCAGGTGTGCTGCTGCTTCATCGGCGAGTCGGTGGTGAACACCGGCGCGTTCCACGAAGCGCTCAACATGGCGGGGCTGTGGAAGCTGCCCGTCGTCTACATCATCGAGAACAACCGCTACGGCATGGGCACGGCGCTCGAGCGCGCGTCGGCGATCCACGACATTTATGAGCGCGGCGCGTCGTACAACATGTCGCGGGCCGTCTGCGACGGGCAGGACGTGTTCGAGGTGCGCGCCGCCGTGCAGAAGGCGATCGATCGCGCGCGGACCGAGTCCACGCCGACGCTGCTCGAGGTGCGCACGTACCGCTTCATGGGCCACTCGATGTCCGACGCCGTGAGCGGCACGTACCGCACGAAGGCCGAGCTCGAGGAGCACATGAAGCGCGACCCGATCGTGCTTCTGCGCACGCACATGATGGAGCACGGCGAGTTGAACGACGAAGAGCTCCACAAGATGGACGACGAGATCAAGGCGGTCGTGCAGGACGCCTGGGATTTCGCCGACAAGAGCCCCGAGCCGCCGCTCGAGGCGCTGTACGAGGACGTCTACGTCGACACGACGAGCGACGCCGATGCCGACGCCGTCGCCTGAGCTTCCGACAACATGCCAGTCATCACGTATAGAGACGCGCTGAACGCGGCGCTGCGGGAAGAGATGCAGCGCGACGACCGCGTCTTCCTCATGGGCGAGGAAGTCGCCGTCTACCAGGGCGCGTACAAGGTCTCGAAGGGCTTGCTCCAGGAATTCGGTGAGATGCGGGTCGTCGACACGCCGATCACCGAGCTCGGATTCGCCGGCGTCGGCGTGGGCGCGGCGATGGTCGGCCTGCGTCCCGATCATCGAGTTCATGACCTGGAACTTCGCCGTGCTCGCGCTGGACCAGGTGCTCAACTCCGCCGCGAAGATGCTCTACATGTCGGGCGGCCAGTTCAACATCCCGATCGTCTTCCGCGGCCCGAACGGCGCCGCGCTCCAGCTCTCGGCGCAGCACTCGCAGGCGTTCGAGTCGTGGCTCGCGCACATCCCCGGCATCAAGGTGATCTCGCCAAGCACGCCGTACGACGCCAAGGGGCTGCTCAAGTCGGCGATTCGCGACGACAACCCGGTGTGCTTTCTCGAAGGCGAGATGCTCTACAACATCAAGGGCGAGGTGCCGGACGAGGAGTACCTGATTCCGATCGGCAAGGCGGATCTCAAGCGCGAGGGCGACCACGCGTCGATCATCGCCGCCGGCAAGATGGCGCTCGTCGCGATGCAGGCCGCCGACCAGTTGGCGAAGGACGGCATCAACGTGGACGTCGTCGATCTGCGCACCGTTCGGCCGATGGACGTCGAGGCGATCAAGGCGTCGGTCGAGAAGACCAATCGCGCCGTCGTGCTCGAGGAAGGTTGGGAGATCGCCGGCATCGGCGCGCAGGTCGTGGACTACATCCAGCGCGACTGCTTCGACTCGCTCGACGCGCCCGTTCTGCGCGTGCACCAGGCCGACGTGCCGATGCCCTACGCGAAGAACCTCGAGCGCGCCGCCAAGCCCGACGCGGCCAAGACGGTCGCGGCGGTTCGCAAAGTGATGTACCTGGAATAGCGGTCTCACCGGTCCACCTGGTCCACTGGTCTCAGCCACAAAGCGAAATGGCAACCAAAGTCTTCATGGAGGCGCTCTCCCCCACGATGGAAGAGGGGCGCCTCGTCAAATGGCTGAAGAACGAAGGCGACGCCGTGAAGAACGGCGACGTGCTCGCCGAGGTGGAGACGGACAAGGCGGTCATGGAGCTCGTCGCGCGCGGCGACGGCGTGCTGCGCAAGCGCCTCGTCAACGAAGGTGAAGCGAGACCGGTCGGCCAGCTCGTGGCGGTGATCGCCGGCGGCGGACGAGAACATCGATGCGGTGATCGCGGAGGCGGGGGCGGCGGCGGCGCCAGACCGCGGCTGGACAGCACGGACGCCTCCGACACCAGCGGCTGGACAGCCTGACGGCTCGACAGCAGGACAGCCGGCAAAAACACAACCCGCGGCCGCGGCCCGGACTGCGGTGGCCCCGCCTCCGCCTCCGCCTCCGCCGCCAGCCGTCCAGCCGTCCAGCCGTCCAGCCGTCCAGCGGCCATACCGCCCCCGCAACCGGCAACGGCGGCCAAGTCAGGTCCTCCCCCCTCGCGCGGCGCCTCGCCTCGGACCGGGGCCTCGATATATCGGGACTGCAAGGCTCCGGACCCGGCGGCCGGATCATCAAGCGCGACATCGAAGCAGCCGCCAGCGCGCCGGCTGCGGTCGGCCGTCCAGCCGTCCAGCCGTCCAGCCGGTCAAGCCGACTTCGAGGACATCGGCCTCACCCAGATCCGAAAGACGATCGCCAAGCGTCTCGCGGAATCGATCGGTCCGATCCCGACCTTCTACCTCACGGCCGACATCGACCTCACGCGCGTGACCGAGCTACGCGCCGCGATGCTCGAGATGGGCGACGAGTTCAAGGTCTCGGTGAACGACGTCCTCATGAAAGCCGTCGCCACCGCGCTCGCGCAGCACCCCGAAGTCAACGCGCACTGGCTCGGCGACCGCATCCGCTACCATCACCGCGTCCACCTCGGCATGGCCGTCGCGACGAACGACGGGCTGATCGTGCCGGTGATCTTCGACGCCGACCGCAAGCGCATGAGCGAGATCTCCGCCGAAGCGCGCGAGCTCGCCAAGCGCGCGCGCGAACGGAAGCTCAAGCCCGAGGAGTACACGGGTTCGACGTTCTCGATCTCGAACCTCGGCATGTTCGGCATCGACCAGTTCACGGCGATCATCAATCCGCCGGAAGTCGGGATCCTGGCGATCGGAACCGCGCACGACGTCGTCGTGCCGGGGAAGATCGATGGCGCGTTCGGCGTTCAGAAGCGCCTGCGACTCACGATGAGCTGCGACCATCGCGCTGTGGACGGCGCCGTCGGCGCGACGTTCCTGCAGACGCTCAGACGGCTGATCGAGAATCCGTTGATGCTGGTGTTCTGATCGACGCGGCTGTGAGAACTGCAAAGAGCGCGGGATCACGGCCACTCTGAGGTCTGTCTCGCGAGGACGGTACGGCTGTGCGCTCGAAATCAGGTGACGGACGTCAGACAACTGACATCAGACCCGGCGTGACGGGGAGGGACTCCGACGTTGATCGGGGGCTCACTCCGCTCAGACGCAGGGTCTGATGTCCGTGGTCGGATGTCAGTCCTCCGACTTCGAGCGGAAAGCCGATACATCGAACAGGCGATTCGAACCCAGAGTGGCCGGCCCACCACGCGCCGTCGCGCCGTTCGCCCTCGACGTTCTGGCTTATTCGGGCGGCTTCCGCGGATCCCTCGTCCACACCACGATCGCCCCGCAGATCCCCTTCCCGGCCTTGTCCAGCTCCGCCGGCACCTCGGACGTCCCTACGTAGACTTCCACCGCCTCGATGTCCTCGGCGATGAAGTCGTCGAGCGTGCCGCTGTAGGGCATGTTGTGCACGAACATCTGCGGCACGCACGGACGCGGGCCGTCGCCGCGGGTCATCAAGACCTGGTTGCCAATCCCACCGCGGCGCGGAACGAGGCGAACGCCCGGCACCGACCTGACGACGTCGGTGCCCGTTCGGGCGCCTTTGTGCTCGATCTCCGCGCGGCCGATGAACGTGCCGCGGTTGGTCGACTTTCGACGGGCGAAGTCGTCGAGCCAGTGCGTCTTGGTCGCGGTATCCGACACCGCCATGACGGGCAGCGCCTGGGCGGTCGGCGTGAGCGAGAACTTGGCGCGCTGCGTCTTGCCGGGTTTCAGGACGGCGGTGAAGCTCGCCGACTCGAAGCCGATGCGACGCACGTTGAACACGACCGCGCCCGACGGGAGACCGGCGATGCGGAACTCGCCGCTGTCGCCGGTGATCGCGTGCACCTTGTCCGACTTGTTGAGCGTGATCTCGGCGCCGGGGAGTCCTACGCCCGCGCTGTCCACGACGTGTCCGATGAGCGTCGCGGGAATCGAGTCGCGGCTCGTGGTGTCCGACACCGGCGTGAGCTGAGCACGCAACGGAGTGACCGCCGCGGCGCTCGCCGCGGCGCAGATGGTGACGAGGCGCCTCCAGCCATTGCCCATGCCCCCCCCCAGTCCCGCGTTCGCCATGGTCCTACACCTTATGGATCGGTGAGAATTCCGGCAAGCATCACGTATCGTACCCGCGGCCGACGCCAGCGCTGGTAGCGCCGTCTTTTAGAACCCCGGTATCTTTGGTCGGCGTCACGGTGGAGTCGGGTGGACCGGTGAACCGGTAAACCGGTAGACCGGTAACTAGCCGTCAGCCGTCGCTTGCTGTTCGCCGTCTTCCCGGTCCACCGGTCCACCGGTCCACCTGTTCACCAAAGAACCATGTCCTCCTTCGACGTCATCTTCATCGGCGGCGGCCCGGCGGGCTACGTCGGCGCCATCCGATGCGCTCAATTGGGACTTAACACGGCCGTCGTCGAGAAATCAGAGCTCGGCGGCACCTGCGTCATCTGGGGGTGCATCCCCGCCAAGGCCCTCCTCGAATCCGCCTCCCTCGCCAACCACGTGAAAAAGGGCGCCGAGTTCGGCGTCACTCCGGGGGAGATCAAGCTGGACTTCGGCGTCGCGATGAAGCGGTCGCGCGCGGTGGCCTTACAGAACTCCAAGGGCGTCGAGTTCCTGTTCAAGAAGAACAAGATCACGTGGATCAAAGGGACTGGAACGCTTGCCGGCAAGAACGTCGTCGCGGTCAAGACGGTCGACGGCAAGGACGAGAAGCACGACGCGAAAAAAGCCGTCATCCTCGCGACCGGTTCCCGCGTCCGCGGTCTGCCCCAGGTCGGGCTCGAGGTGAACAAGACGACCGTCATCTCGTCCGACGAAGCGCTCATCCTCGAGAAGGCGCCCAAGTCGATCGTGATCGTCGGGGCCGGCGCGGTCGGCTGCGAGTTCGCCGACGTTTTCAACGCCTTCGGATCCGCGGTAACCCTGTTGGACGTGATGCCGGTCATCCTCCCGCTCGAGGACGCCGATTCCTCCAAGGAAGTCGAGCGCGCCTTCAAGAAGCGCGGCATCACCGTGCTCACCGGCGCCAAGATCTCGAACGTGAAGCCCGGCAAGACGTCCGTCTCGATGACGGTCGAGGCGGGCGGCGAGAAGAAAGAACTCACGGCCGACGTCGTGCTCGTCGCCGCCGGCCGCGCGCCGGTCGTCGAGGGACTCGGCCTCAAGGAAGCCGGCGTGCAGCTCACCGACCGCGGCTTCATCAAGATCAACGACAAGATGGAGACGACCGCCAAGGGCATCTACGCCATCGGCGACGTCGCCGGCCCGCCGATGCTCGCGCACAAGGGCGAGCGCGAAGGCGTCGTCCTGGCCGAGCTGCTCGCCGGCAAGAGCACCCACGGGATGGACTACGGCAACATCCCGAACGCGACCTACTGCCACCCCGAAGTCGCGTCGGTGGGACTCACCGAGCAGCAGTGCAAGGACAAGAAGCTCGATTACAAAGTCGGGAAGTTCCCTTTCATGGCGAGCGGCCGCGCGCGCACGTCGGGCGACACGGAAGGCTTCGTGAAGGTCATTCGCGACGCGAAGTACGGCGAGATCCTCGGCGCCCACATCGTCGGCGCGCACGCGACAGAGCTGATTCACGAGCTTGTCGTCGCGCGGGCGAACGAATTCACCGTCGAAGAAGTGGACCTCGCGATTCACGCGCATCCGACGCTCTCCGAGGCGGTCGCCGAGGCGTGTCTGGATTCGCTGGGGAAGATGATCCAAGCATGAGGCAGAGCTGGACGGCTGGACGGCTGGACGGGTGGACAGCCCGGGCGGCCAGCTAGTAGGCCGTCCGACGCGTGTCAAGCCGTCCACCTGTCCAGCCCCTCAACTACGATGGAATCACCAATCGCAAGCGAGCTCTGGGTCGAACGACTCGGCCTCATGCCGTACGGCGAGGCGCTCGAGTACCAGCGGGCCGTCGCCCGCGCGCGCATCAGCGGCGAGATCTCGCAGGACGTGCTGCTGCTTGTCGAGCATCCGCCGGTGGTGACGCTCGGGCGCTCGTCGAAGGAGCGGCACCTGCTCGCGTCGCCCGAGCTGCTCGCGTCGCGGGGGATCGAGCTGTTCGAGGTCGAGCGCGGCGGCGACGTCACGTTCCACGGGCCGGGGCAGCTCGTCGGCTATCCGATCATCGATCTCAAGCGCCACCGCCGCGACCTGCACTGGTATCTGCGCACGCTCGAGGCGGCGCTCATCGAGGCGCTGGCGGAATTCGGCATTCCGGCCGAGCGAAACGCCGGCTTCACGGGCGTCTGGACCGAGGGGCGGGCCCGCAAGATCGCGTCGATCGGCGTGCACGCGCGCGACTGGGTCACCTGGCACGGCTTCGCGCTCAACGTGACGACGGATCTCAGCTACTTCGACGTGATGGTCCCCTGCGGGATCGAGGCCGTGACGATGACGTCGATCGCGCGCGAGGTGGGCGGAAACACCGCGGACATGTCGCGTGTAGAATCCGCCGTAATCGCCGCGCTCGCTTCGGCGTTCAGCCTGACGCCGCGCGACGTGGGTCGTCTCCTGGGCGATTCCGCGGCGACTGCTGAAGTCCGCGCAGCACACTAGTTTTTTTCGAAACCGCGGTCTCGCAGTCTCCATGTCCAACCGTCCACCCGTCCACCCATGAATCACTCTTCCGTCAGACGCAGGGCCGTCTTGTTCGCCGGACTCGCGTCAGCCACGCTCGTCGGCGCGTGCGAGGACAAGCGAGTCAAGGACCTCAACGCCGGGATCACGCGCGATTCAGCCGTCACCGTGATAGCGCATGACCTCAAGCCAGGCTTGCCCACCGATTCGTTTCCGAACGTCTACACCCGCGAGCGTTTCCTCATCGCCGGAAAGAACATCGAGGTGTTGTACTTCACCCCCGAGAACGACAAGGCGCCGCCGGCGGTGAACGGTCGCGCGCCGTCGTCGGGGCCGGACACGATCATCCCGTACAAGCGTCTCACGCCGCTCGTCTTCGTCGACAATCGGCTCGCCGGCCGCGGATGGCCGTACTGGGATAGCGTCGCCACGGCGAACAAGATTCCGCTGAAGAAGCGTTAGACCGCGCGAACTGCACGAAACACGACAGCGCCGAGGCATCATGCCTCGGCGCTGTTCTTTTTGTCCGCGATCAACGGCGCCATAAAACCGAAAGGGCCCCGTCTTTCGACGGAGCCCCTTCGTTACTGCTGCAACCCTTGAACTACGGGTTGGCGACGGTGATGGTCTGAACCGCCGTCTGAATAGCGTCGCCGTTGGCATTGATACCGATGACCACGACATCAATCGTCATGGCCGCGGTGGTCAACACCTGCGGGCCACCCAGATGCGACGCCGGCGTCGAAACCGGCGGGTTGAACGTGAAGGCAAAGTTCCACGTCCGGTTGATGCCGTTATCCGAGGTGCTCGGGCCCGCGGCCACGGCATCCGTCGCCGAAGCCAGGAACCAGATACCCAAGCCGGCCGTCGGGCGATACCAGAGCTGCGTGGTCACGAACGGGTTCGTGAAGATCCCCGTCGTGCCGGTCGCAACCGCTGTGATCGTCGTCGAGAGCGGAGCCGTCGGAGCAGCGTTGCCCGTGCAGCCAGCGACCGGGCAGTTCGAGACGGTGGCCGGACTCGGGGCGAGAAGCGCGAAACTGCCCGTGAAGTTCGTCCAGGTCGTGAGTGAACCCGTAAAGTTCGTCGGCTGGCTCGTGAGGACAATGTCCTTGAAGCCGATGTTCGCCGAGGGATCCTGAGCGCTGACGAAGAAGTCCGTCGCGTTGGTCGCCGGGTTCGGCGATCCCGGCACGTTCACCGGGGCTCCCGCAGGCACCTGGAGCGTCTTGATGAAGTTCGGAAGCGACGGGCTGATCGGCGTCGAGTTCGTGAGAACGTTGTCGAACGCGACACCCGGGCCGGTCGTGACCGCGTACTGATAGATCGCCGTCGGTCCGGTAAAGCCGGCAATCAGCGTCGGGTTGTACTGAACCGCGGGCCACGAGGCGACGAAGTCACCGACGCCCTGACCAACGTTGTCCGTCACGTTCGCCGGGAGGGCGACCGTGCTGTTACCCGCGATCGTCGGCGGAACGTCGACGTTGACGACGATCGGCACCGTGTTGTCGCCCAACACCGTCGCCGTGAACACGGCGCTGAGGTTGTTCGCTTCGTCAGGCGCAATGATGCGGGTCGTGTAGTAGCCGTTGAAGAAGTTGCTGCTCGACGGAATCGTCTGGGCCGTCGGCGGGCCGCCGGCCGTGAACGGAATCGGCGTGCAGAAGCCGACCGTCGTGCCGTTCGCCGCAAGAACCGGGAGCGCGTTGGCGCCAGACTTGGCCTGCGTGGCGTTGAAGCGGCCGATCGTGCAAGGAACGGTGTTCGCCGCCGGGAACAGCCCGAGGGTTTCACCAAGGCCCGGACGGTTGGCCGCCGGAGTATTGGTCTCGTTCACGTTCTCGAACGCCGTCACGCTGCTGCTCGTGGTGAAGCCGTTCCACTCACGAACCTGCGCGACGAGGATCGTACCGGCACCCGCGTACGTGCCGACGCCAGAGGCGCCAACCGTGCCCGGATCCGTGATGTTGAACACGTAGTTGCCCGGGGTCGCCGGGTTGTTGTACGCGTTGCCCTGGACTTCGCCGCTGACGAACGTCGCCGTCGGCGCGGTCTTGTCGACACCGAACTTCGCGGACGCCGGAGCCGCACCCGCCGACCACTGCGGGCAGTTACCGGTCGGGCAGACCCACGTGGTATCCGCGTTGCCCAGCTTGTCCGTCGTGATCTGGCGGAGCAGGTTGGCCGTGCCCGTCGCCGTCTCGGCCAGGTTCGCCGGGTTCGCAACGGTCGTGAACGTGCCGGTGTTTGTCGTGCCGGTCTGGAAGATGACCGTCACCGAGTCGACGCCGAAGAAGTCGCAGTTGCTGATCGACGACGTGGCCGCGCAGCCCGAGACGCCAAGGCGGTCGGCACCGCGATAACCAGCGGCCGAGTCACCCGCGAAACGGAACGTCGCGTTCAGGAAGCCGTTCGGACCGGTGTTCTGATCCGTGTTGCTCGCCAGCGTGAAGCCACCGGAGACCGGCTTCTGCGTGTCGAGGCGGAACGGATTCGTGCCACCGAACGGCGGAACGCCGCCGGCGCCCGGATTGGCCAGGTACGACGCGGCGGTCACGATGCCGAAGCCGTTCGGATTCTGGAAGTTGTTGCCCGAGTTGTCGACCGCGACCACCTGGACCGTAACGTCCGAGTTGGCATCGGTGACGCCGTCGATGCTGAGCGGGTTGGTCGACGCCAGGTTGTTCGACGTCGAGGAACGTCACCGACTGCGGACCACCAGCGGTCACCGGCGCATTCCGACCCTCGTAGAAGATCGTCGCCGAAACCGCGGAACGACCCGGGGTGAAGAAGACCGGCGTCTCGGAGATCGTCACGTCGCCACCCTTCCAGTTCAGACCAGTGGTCGGGTTGAGCGCCGACTTCGTCGAAGCCATCGTGCCGATGATGACGTCCGGGTTCACGAGGACGAGCGTCTCGGTGTTGGAACCGGACTGCGTTCCGGCCGCCGTACGAGCGCGACCCTTGAGGATGCAGTTGCCGTTCTTGAACGACACCGCGCCGCGTCGTGGCGTTGAAGCTCGCCGTGTTGAAGCTGAGCTGCACCGGAGCCGAGGCCGCTTCACCAGCGAGCGGCGCCTTGTCCGCGCCGAGGTTCTGGCTCGCGACGACCGTATCGGTCGCCCGAGTTGCCCGTGCCCGAGCAGTTCATGATCAGGTCGACGCCCGTGAGCGTCTGCGTGCCCGGATCGACGTTCAACGTCACGTCGATCTGGCCCATGATCGCGGCGATGTTCGCCGGAACCGAGTTACAGTTGCCGAGGAACGAGCACGTGGTCTGGTTGACGTTCGCGATCGTGATCGTCGCGTTAACGTTCGCGCCGACCGTGATCGCGGCCGCGCCCGACACCGCCGGATTCGCGGTCGCCTTGGCGATGACCGACGCCGTACCACCGGCAACGGCCGTCACGACACCCTGCTGGTCGACCGTCACGACTGCGACGTTCGACGACGACCACTGCACCGTGCGATCGGTCACGCCCGCGCCGGCGTCAACCGACGCCGCCAGAGTGACCTTGTCGCCGATCTTCATGTTCGGAACCGACGCCGGCGACACAGTTACCGAGTGCACTACGCTGTCCACTCCATGGTCCGTGTCCGTTGACTCTTGTCGCCGCAGGCCGTGAGGCCGCGCGAACGCAAAGACGCCCAGAACTAAAGAAGAACGAACAACGGATTGCATCTTACCCCCTTGGTAAGTGATGCGTTGTGAAAACCAATGAACTGCGACTTCGCTACCCTTCGACTTCGCACATCATCACAGCGCGCCACGTCCTCCGGTGAAACGACCGCGATCGTCTGCGACGCGTCGGGGAAGCGTGGCTCTTCCCCTGGAAAATTCGCAAAACGCCCTACTGGCACAAAAAGAGTCAGTTCGGCAAGCGACGCAAGATATCGGCGACCGTCAAGACGGTCAAGAACGAGTATCCTGAGCGATTTACGCGTTTCACCGACTCTGTTTTCTCAAGCCGTCATCGGCTCTGGGTCCGTCAGCGTGGTCCCGCGAAGCAAAGAAAACTGACATAAAACCACGCGACACCCGGCCCGAATGGGCCTGGCATCGGATTAGGACGCGGACGCCCGTTTCAGGTAACGGGAACCGTCACGCCGACCGGCCACCGTCACCAATCGATTGACTCCGCGTGACTTCCCGCACTGCACGGCTACCGAAACCATCCCGAAGCGATATCTTGCCGCCATGCCCCCCCCCGCCCCCCCGAGCGACGTCGCTTCCACCGCGCCCCTGGTCTATCCCCCCCGCGAGCGAAGTGTCGACGCCACCCCCCGGGACTTCACCGCGGAGCTGAACCGCGAACAAGCCGCTGCCGCCACTCATGGCGCCGGGCCCCTCCTCGTCATCGCCGGCGCCGGGACCGGGAAGACCCGGACGTTGGTCTACCGGATGGCGCTTCTTATAGAACGGGGGGTGCCCCCCGAGCGAATTCTCCTCCTCACCTTCACCCGCCGCGCCGCGCACGAGATGCTCTCCCGCGCCGAGCGGCTCGTCGGGTCGGCATCAACCCGGGTCCAGGGCGGAACGTTCCACGCGACAGGCCACCGCCTGCTCCGCCAATTCGGCCCCGAGGCCGGCCTCGCCCGCAATTTCTCCATCATGGACCAGGGCGACGCCGAAGACCTCATGCAGCTCGCCCGCGGAAGCCTCGGCTTTGGCAAATCCGAAAAGCGATTCCCGAAAAAGGAAACGCTGCACTACGTCTACTCTCGGCACATCAACGCCGAAATCCCGATCGAGACGCTGATCGAGCGCGAGGTCCCGCAGTTCCTCGAGCAGATGCCGGGCATGATCCGCGTCTACGCCGAGTACGTGAGCCGGAAGTCGGAGCGGAACCTTGTCGACTACGACGACCTGCTCCTCTTCTGGGCGATGATGCTCGAGCAGTCACCGGCGCTCGCCGACCGCATCGCGGGACAGTACGACCACATCCTCGTCGACGAATACCAGGACACGAACCTTCTCCAGGCTCGCATCCTCCGCGGGATGTGCCGGTCGCATCAGAACATCACGGTCGTCGGCGACGACGCGCAGAGCATCTATTCCTTCCGCGGCGCCAGCTTCCGGAACATTCTCGACTTCCCGAAGCAGTTCGAGGGAACGCAGGTCGTCGCGCTCGAGCAGAACTACCGCTCGACGCAGCCGATCCTCGACACGACAAACACGCTCATCTCGCGCGCGCTCGAGCGCTTCACCAAAGCGCTGTGGACCGAGCGCACCGGTTCCGAGCCGCCCTGGCTCGTCACCGCGCGCGACGAGCAGCTGCAGACGCGCTTCGTCGTCGATCGCGTGCTCGAGCTGCACGAGGAGGGCGTGCCGCTTCGCGAGATGGCGGTGCTCGTGCGCGCCGCCTACATGTCGGCCGACCTCGAGATCGAGCTCACCAACCGCAACATCCCGTTCGAGAAGTGGGGCGGCCTCAAGTTCCTCGAGGCGGCGCACGTCAAGGACGTTCTCGCGTTCCTCCGCGTGCTCGACAACCCGCGCGACGAGGTGAGTTGGTATCGGATTCTCATGCTGATGCCCGGCATCGGCGACGCGACGGCCCGCGCGATCATGCAGACGCTCGCCGACCGGTCGTGGGATCCGGACGCGTTCGCGCGATTCGAGCCGCCGGCGCGCGCCCACGACGCGCATCGCGACCTCGCCGATCTGTTGCGACGTCTGCGCGGCGCCAAACGCGGCGAAGGCGGCGTCGGCGAGGACATCGACGAAGTCCGCCTACTATATGACGGGGTTCTGGCGGAGCGTTATGATCGCTCCGAGCCGCGTCTGGCCGACCTCGATCAGCTTCGCGTGATCGCCGCCGGCTACCCGAGCCGCGCCGCGTTTCTCGCCGCGCTGGCGCTCGAGCCGCCGCAGAGCACGCAGGACCTCGGGTCGGGCAGCGAGGAGGAGGACGACGCGCTCGTGATCAGCACCGTGCACAGCGCGAAGGGCAAGGAATGGGACGCGGTGTTCGTCATCTGGGCGGTGGACGGCTGGTTCCCGTCTTCGCGATCGCTCGACGACGAAGATCAGTTGGAGGAGGAGCGGCGCCTCATGTACGTCGCCATGACTCGCGCGCGAAATCATTTGGCGGTGACGTACCCGCTGAACGTCTACGCCACGCGCCGCGGCTCCGACTACTCGATCGACCAACTGTCGCGCTTCATCGACCGCGGCGTCCGCGACAAGATGCGGCGCGTCGTGCCGCAAAATCCGGCGGCACCGGCAGCCGCCTGAGCGCCAGGCTCCGGCCGACTCGCCGCCGATCGATCTACGCGCGCTCCTGCGCGGTCGGTTCGAGCCGCCGAGCGGGCCACCGGAAGGGCGAGCAAGCTAGACGCAGATGACGCAGATTTGAAAAGCGATTCCGCAGATCTGCGGCATTGTTTTTCAAATCTGCGTCATCTGCGTTCAATTCTTCTCGAGTCCCACTCGTGGCCAGAGTGGCGCTCCGACAACACCGTGTTTGTCGTTCTCCGTTTGTTTCCGTTTGTTAGCCGTTTGTGTCCGTGTACCAATTGTTGATGCCTGAGTGGCGGGAAAGACTCTCGCGCCACTCAGGCATCAACGATATGTACACGGACACAAACAGATGGAACTGAAACAAACGGACAACTACGCAAGAACTACTTATTGTTTTTTAACAACGCAAGAATCATTTCGTCGGCGCGCTGATCGGAGCCGAATCGAGCCACGACCGAATCGCTCCGAACGGATCTCCCGGCTGACTCTTCGCCAGATCGATGATGCGCGGGATCGCGCGGCGCAGGTCGCCGTTCTCGCGAACCCAGACCCGATCGAACAGGTCGAGATTCGTGTTGTAGATCCGGTGCGCCAGCAGGGCGGCGTTGTCGAGGCGCACGCGAGAGAGCGCGGCCGCGGGAATCGTGCGGAGCTGGGGCCCAAGCGTCGTGACGAGATCATGGCGCGCCTTGGCGTAGAGCGTGTCGCGCGCCGCGATGCGCGCGAGCGAATCCGTCGGGTGCGCGCGAAAGGCCGAGTCGACGCTCGCGTACAACACCGCCCAGAATTGCGCCAACAGTTTGTCGTCGGCCCATCGCGCGTCGGCTTGGTCCGCCGCCGCGGAATCGCCGCGCGATCGAAAGAACCACGCCGACCCTCTGGCCCCGACGAAGCTCGCGAACGACTCGTTGAACACGGCCTGGCCCGGCGCGTAGAACGTGTTGTGCGTCAGCTCGTGAATGATCGTGTTCGCCAGGTCGATCGTGTCGGCGCGCAACGACGTGGACAGCAACGGATCGTTGAACCAGCCGAGCGTGCTGAACGCCGGCGACGGTCGCAGATAGACGTCGAAGCCTTTCGCCGACAGATCATGCTCGGCCGCGCGCGCCGCCCCGAAATCGAAGAATCCCTTGTACGGAACCCGGCCGACGATCGGGAACCACCATGTATACGGCGCGAGCCTGTCCGGGTACGCGCCCGAGAGCACCAGAACGAGCGTGTCGCGATCCAGATGCGTGTAGGTCGTGAAGCTCTTGCGCGTGCGCAGCTGGATCGAGTCGGCCGCGAACGCGCGCGCCGCGAGCACGAGCCGCAACTTCGCCGCCGCCTCCAGCGGCGTCGCCGGATCGGAAACGATCGCCTCGATCGACCGGCGCCGCGCCAGAATGGATCCCTCGGCCCACGCGGCCCGGACGAGGTACCGCCCCGTGGGCGAGAGCACGAGCCACGCGATCAGCAGGAGAACGAGGACCGCGAGAACGCGGCGGATTCTGCGCATCGGAGAAGGCTAGACGGCTGAACAGCGCGACAGCTAGACGGCTGTCAGAGCCGTCCAGGCCGTCCAGCCGTCCAGCTATCTTGCGTGATGTCCTTCGTCCATCTCCACTGCCACTCCGAGTTCTCCCTCCTCGACGGCGCCAACCGGATCGATGACCTGATCCGCCGGGCCCAGGAGTTCGAGCAGCCCGCTGTCGCGATCACCGATCACGGTAACCTCCACGCGGCCTGGGAGTTCCAGGAGCACGCGCGAGCGGCGGGGATCAAGCCGATCATCGGAATGGAGGCGTACGTGGCGCCCGGGGACCGGCGCGCCCGCGGCCGATCGACCCCCACGGCCAAGCCCTACTACCATCTGGTCCTGCTGGCCCGCGACGCCATCGGGTACCGAAATCTCGTCAAGCTCTCCTCCCTGGCCTACACCGAGGGCTTCTATTCGCGCCCCCGCGTCGACCGGGAGCTGCTCGCCAAGTACAACGAGGGGATCATCGTCTCCTCGGCGTGCCTGGCCGGAGAGGTCGCCCAGCACCTCATGGCCGACGACCAGGCCGCGGCGCGCGAGGCGGCGAGCTGGTACGCGGAGCTCTTCAAGGACCGCTACTACCTCGAGGTCCAGGCGCACGACAGCGAGGGGCAGGCGACCCTCAACCCGCGCGTGTTCGCGCTCGCCAAGGAGCTCGGACTCCCCGTCATCGCCACCAACGACGCGCACTTCCTCAAGAGCGACGACCACGACGCGCACGACGTGCTGCTCTGCATCGGGCTCGGCAAGGACCGCAGCGATCCGGACCGGATGCGCTACGATCGAGGGCTCTACTTCAAGAGCGCGCCGGAGATGGCGAAAAGCTTCCCGGATCGGCCGGACGTGCTCGAGAACACGCTGCGCATCGCCGACCAGATCAACGTCGAGTTCGGGAAGAAGTACCACCTGCCCGCCTTCCCGCTGCCGGCCGGCGTCGCGACCGAGAACGACCTGCTCACGACGCTGGCGCTGGCGGGCGCCAAGGAGCGCTACGGCGATCCGCTGCCCGCCAATGTCCGCGAGCGGTTCGACTACGAGCTGGGCGTCATCACGAAGACCGGCTACGCCGGCTACTTCCTCATCGTCGCCGACTTCATCAAGGCGGCGCGTGACCGCGGCATACCTGTGGGACCTGGCCGCGGATCTGCAGCGGGCTCGCTCGTCGCCTACTCGCTGCGCATCACCGACGTCGATCCGCTCTTCTACGACCTCCTGTTCGAGCGCTTCCTCAATCCGGAACGCATCTCGATGCCCGACGTCGACGTGGACTTCTGCTTCGAGCGGCGCGGCGAGGTGATCGAGTACGTGCGGCAGAAGTACGGACGCGAGTCCGTCTGCCAGATCGTGACGTTCGGAACGATGAAGTCGCGCGCCGCCATCAAGGACGTCGGCCGCACGCTCGGCTTCACTCCCGCCGAGACCGACTCGCTCGCCAAGCTGATTCCGAATCAGCCGAACTTCTCGCTGACCGTCAAAGAGGCGATCGAAAAGCTCGACGACGTCGGGCGCCTGTATCGCACCGACGAGCGCTATCGCCAGCTGCTCGACTACGCCGCGGCGCTCGAAGGGCTCTCGCGGCACACGGGCGTCCACGCCGCCGGCGTCGTCATCGCGCCGGGACCGGTGGACGACTACGTGCCCATCTGCACCCAGTCCACCAAGGGCTCCGGCTCGGTCGACGAAGAGCAAGTGATCGTGAGCCAGTACGACATGAACTGTCTCGAGCATGCGGGCATGCTCAAGATGGACTTCCTCGGCCTCACGACGCTCACTGTATTGCACGACGCGCTCGCCGCGATCGAGCAGCGCCACGGCAAGGCGCCGGATCTGAACACCATCCCGATGGACGACCCGCTCGTCTACAGCATGCTTCGCGCGGGGCGCACGGTCGGCGTTTTTCAGTTCGAGTCTCCGCTGGCGACGGACCTGCTCCGCGGGATGCGCTGCGACCGGTTCGACGACCTCGTCGCGTCGAACGCGCTCATGCGCCCCGGCCCGCTCGACGCCGGGATGCATCGCGTCTACCAGCGGCGCAAGCGCGGCGAGGAGCCCGTCTCGTACGCGCTCCCCGAGCTTCAGCAGATTCTCGAGCCGACCTACGGCGTCATCACCTACCAGGAACAGGTGATGCGCATCGCGCAGCTTCTGGCGGGGATCTCGCTCGCCGAAGCCGACGTCCTCCGCAAAGCGGTCGGCAAGAAGGACGCGGAGCTCATTCGCGTGGAGCTGGGCAAGTTCGTCGAGAAAGCCGTGGCGCGCGGATACGACCGCCGGATCATCGAGGAGCTGGCGGGACAGATCGAGACGTTCGGCCGCTACGGCTTCAACAAGTCGCACTCGGTCGCGTACTCGGTCATCTCGTATCACACGGCCTGGCTCAAAGTCCATTACCCGGCCGAGTTCATGGCCGCGCTGCTTTCATCGTCGATCGGCGACACGGACAGCGTCGTGAAGTTCATCAACGAGGCGCGCGAGCTGGGGATCGAGGTGCTGGCGCCCGACGTCAACGAGTCGGGCTACAAGTTCACAGTCGTCGGCGACAAGCGGATCCGCTTCGGCCTCGGCGCGATTCGAAACGTCGGCCGCTCGGCGATCGACTCGATGCTCGCCGCGCGGGCCGAGAAACCCTTTGCCTCGCTCCATGATTTCTGCGAGCGGGTGGATCTCCGGCTTTGCAACAAGCGCGTGATCGAAGCGATGATCGCGTCGGGCGCGCTCGACAACCTCGGCGGGCACCGCGCCCAGTATTGGGCGGTGCTCGACAGCGCGCTCGCCGAAGCGTCGCTCAAGCAGCAGGAAGCGGCGGTCGGCCAGTTCTCGCTGCTCGGCGGCGTCGACGAATCGACGTCGGTCGCCAAGCCGCACGTGCTCCCCAACATCGCCCCGCTGGGCGAGTCCGAGCGTCTCACGAAAGAGAAGGAGATCCTCGGCTTCTACATCTCGGGACACCCGTTGGAGCCGTTCCGCGTCGAGTGCGAGCTGTTCGCCACGCACACTGTGTCGGAGCTCGGGAAGTGGACGGATCAGCCGCTTGTCGCTGGGTGTTGTTGTGACCGCTGTCAAGAGGCAAATCAGCCGGAAATCGGGCGTCCGAGTTCGCACGGTTGACAGTCGAGGATTTTTCGGGATCTTCGGAAGTTCTGGTGTTCCCGGAAGCCTGGAGCATGCTGGCCGACCGGGTGAAAACCGACATCCCGGTGTTGCTCAAGGGCAGCTACTCGCGGCGCGACCAGGACGCGGACAACCCGACGTTCATCGTCGAGTCGCTCACCCCGCTGGTGGAGAAGCGGCTGAACGGGGAAGTGGCGGTCGCGATCGATCTCCAATCCGGAGATTCGCTCACGCCGGACGTGATGCGGGACGTGAGGGTGGTGGTCGAGACGCACGCGACGGCGAACGTCACCTCGCCGCCGCTCGAGGTGCAGTGGATCGACGGAAGCGGTTCGCGGGCGAGGCTCAAGTCGCGCTCGTTGAAGCTGGCGGCCTCGCAAGCCGCGTTGCGCGATCTGCGCCAGTTGCTCGGCGAGGATCGGGTGAGGGTCGTTCGTTCGGGCGGGGGGGGGGCGGGGGGAACGCCGAGAGGAACTGACGTGGGAACTTCTGCCACACTGGACTTCGAAAAACCGATCGTCGAGCTGGAGAAGCAGATCGACGAGCTGAAGCGGCTCGCCGGCGGCCAGCAACTCGACGTCAACGACGAGATCGCGCCGCTCGAGCGCAAGCTCGCCGACCTGCGCGACGAGATCTACAAGAACCTCTCGCCGTGGCAGCGCGTGCAGGTCGCGCGCAGCGCGAAGCGTCCGTTCACGCTCGACTACATCCAGCACGCGTTCACCGACTTCATCGAGTTGCACGGTGACAGGGCATTTCGAGAAGACGCGGCCATTGTCGGCGGCTGGGCGCGGCTCGACGGCGAGACGATCATGGTCGTCGGCCACCAGCGCGGCCGCGACACGAAAGAGATTCTCAAGCGCAACTTCGGGATGCCGCACCCCGAGGGCTATCGCAAGGCGCTGCGGCTCATGAAGCTCGCCGAGAAGTTCTCGGTCCCGGTGATCACGTTCATCGACACGATGGGCGCGTGGGCCGGACTCGGCGCCGAGGAGCGCGGCCAGTCGGAGGCGATCGCGCGGAATCTGTTCGAGATGAGCCGGCTCGAGGTGCCGATCATCGCCACGGTGATCGGCGAGGGCGGGTCTGGCGGCGCGCTCGCGCTCGGCGTCTCGGATCGCACGAACATGCTCGAGAACGCCGTCTACTCGGTCATCACGGTCGAGGGGTGCGCGTCCATTCTATGGAAGGACGGCAAGAGCCAGGAACTGCGCGAGAAAGCCGGCGTCCGCGCTCAGGATCACGGCGCAGGACCTCCAGGAACTGCGCGTCATCGACGAGATTATCCCTGAGCCGCCGGGCGGCGCGCACGCGAACCACGAGGCCGCCGCCGCCAACCTGCACGACACCCTCGTGCGCCAGCTCGAGGATCTGCGTCGGTACAAGCCGGACAAGCTGGTTCGGCGGCGAAGAGAGAAGTTCATGCGAATCGGACAGTACCTCGAGTGAGAGCGCTGGACAGCTGGACAGCTGGACAGCTGGACAGCTGGACGGCTACAGACGGCCGTCAGTTCCGCCCATCCGCCCGTCCAGCCGCTCAGCCGTCAAGCCGTCAAGCCGTCACGCCGTCCAGCCGTCAAGCCATGTCCCACCTGATCGAAGTCGCCTTCAAGGGCAATCGAAAGGATTTTTTCCTCTGGGAATCCGAGGAACCGCCGCCGCTCAAGTCGGCGGTGATCGTCGACGCCGACAGGGGTGAGGACCTTGGCCGCGTTCACGCCGTCGGCGAGTTGGCGCACAAGCGAAACGCCGGCGTGCCGCACGGCTACGGCAACGCGGGCACCACGAAAAAGGCGCGCCGCCTGGCGAGCCGCGACGACGTTCATCGCGCCGACGACCTGCGAACGCAGGACGACGACGCCCGCCGCCGCGCCATGGAGCGTGTGAACGCGAACAAGCTGGCGATGAAGCTGTCCGACGCCGAGTGGCAGTGGGACCGCAAGAAGCTCACGCTGTATTTCACCGCCGAGAAGCGAATCGACTTCCGCGCGCTCGTGCGCGAGTTGGCGTCGATGTTCCGCACGAGGATCGAGCTCAAGCAGATCGGCGTGCGCGACGAGGCGAAGCGGCTCGACGGCGTCGGCCGCTGCGGCCGCCAGTATTGCTCGGCGTCGTGGCTGCCCGAGCTGCGGCCGGTGAACCTGGGCGTCGCCAAGGATCAGCGCCTGTCGCTCAACCCGTCGCAGATCTCCGGCGCGTGCGGGCGTCTGATGTGTTGCCTCCGCTACGAGCACGAGTTCTACGTGCAGAGCCGCAAGCGATTCCCGAAGGAAGGCAAGATCGTGAAGACGAAGGTCGGCGAGGAGAAGGTCGTCGCCAACGACATCTTTCGTGAACGCGTCACGCTGCGGAGCGACGACGGCGAGCAGCGCACGATTCCGCTCCTCGACCTCCGCGCCGAGGCCGAGGAGGTCGGCGCGCCGCTTCCGTTCGCGCCGGCGTCCGACGATCGTGACGCTCGACGAGCACGAGGAGGACATCGTGCTCGAGGAAGCGGTCGTCGCGGAGCGCGTCGTCCTTCTCGAGCCGCTGGAAGAGGGTGGACAGGTGGACGGGTGGACCGGTGAACCGGAGGAGGCCGAGGAACAGCGGAAACGCAGGAGCCGTCCAGCCGCCTCGGCGGTCCACCCGTCCAGCGACCCGTCCACCGTCAACCAGTCCACCAGCCAGCCCGACGATCACATCAAGCGTCCCCGGCGCCGGCGCGGGCGCCGCGGCGGGCGTCGCAACCGTCCGGGGGGTGGTGGCGGCGGCGGACCGTCCGGACGGGCCTCCCGACGGCACGCCGCCCGGCGGCGCTTGATGGGCAAGTTCTACCTCACGACCGCGATCGACTACGCGAACGGCGATCCGCACATCGGCCACGCGTACGAGAAAATCGGCGCCGACACAATCGCGCGGTATCGCCGCATGCGCGGCGACGACGTCTACTTCCTGACCGGCCTCGACGAGCACGGGCAGAAGGTCGCGCAGGCCGCCGCGGAGCGCGGCGTCTCGCCGCAGCAATTCGTCGACGGAATCGCCGGCCACTTCGAGGAGATGTGGCGCCGGCTCTCGATCTCGTACGATCGCTTCATGCGGACGACGGGCGACGACCACAAGCGCGGCGTGCGCGCGCTGATCAAGCGCATCCACGACTCCTCGCCCGACGATTTCTACGAGAAGTCGTACGAAGGCTGGTACTGCGTCGGCTGCGAGCTGTTCAAGCGCGACGACGAGATCGAGAGCGGCCACTGCGTGCTGCACCCGACGCGCGAGCTGCAGTGGACGACGGAGCGCAACTGGTTCTTCCGGCTCACGCGCTACGAGCCGTTCCTGCGGCGCCTCTTCGCCGAACGTCCTGAATTCCTCGAGCCCGAGACGCGGCGCAACGAGATCCTTTCGCTGCTCGATCAGGGACTCGAGGACATCTCGATCACGCGCTCGCGGCTTTCGTGGGCGATTCCCTTCCCGCTCCAGCTCTCGAACGGCGAAGAACAAGGCACGTGGGTCTGGTTCGACGCGCTGCCGAACTACCTCACGGCGACCGGCTTCCCCGAGAAGCGCTACCACGACCGATGGCCGGCGCAGCTGCACGTCATCGGCAAGGACATCACGCGGCTTCACACCGTCGTGTGGCCGGCGATGCTGCAGGCCGCCGAGCTGCCGCTGCCCGATCGCGTCTGGGCGCACGGCTTCGTGCTGCTCGGCGGCGAGCGGTTCAGCAAATCAGCCGGAGTTCGGCTCGACGTCGACGAAGCCATCGACCGATACGGCGCCGACGCGCTTCGCTACTTCCTGCTGCGCGAGGTCGCCTTCGACACCGACGGGAGCTTCTCGTTCGAGCGTTACGACGAGCGCTACACCGCCGACCTCGCGAACTCACTCGGCAACCTGGCGAGCCGCGCGATCGCGATGGTCGAGAAGTACTGCGAGGGCGTCGTCCCGAGCGGATCAGCCGTGGACCTCGACCGCGCCGACGCCGCCGATCTCGCCGAGTATCACGCGCGCGCTCGATGGCAGCCGCGGCTTCCTGCTGCACGAAGGCCTCAAGCGCGTGATGTCCTGCGTGTCGCGCGGCAACGAATTCGTCCAGTCGCAGCAGCCGTGGGCGCTCGCGAAAAAACCGGAGTCGCGCGGCGAGCTCGAACGCGTGCTGGCCGCGATCGTCCGACAGCTCGCCCGCCACGCGATTCACCTCGCGCCGTTCATGCCGAACAAGGCGCAGGAACTTTGGACGCAGATCGGCGGCCCGGGCCGAGTCGAGGAACAGCGATTCGACTGATGTCGGCGTCGCTGGACGTCGCCGGATGGCATGTCGCCAAGGGCCCGTCGCTGTTCCCGCGACCCGAAGCGCCAACACCGCTCGGGCTGACAGTCGGCGATTAGAAGCGGACACAAACGGTCCGACGGCATACCGCGACCACTGCGGAACGCGCGGACGCGTGAACGACGAAATTCTGCGTCATCCGTTTGTGTCCAGTGCCATCCGGTCGTGTCGTGTGCCATTGTTGATGCGACCTACGACTGCCGGGCGCGATCGAATGCACTACGGTTTCGCGGGCGGCGTCGCGGCCGGCTTCGAGAAGTCGACCGTCGGCGGTCCTTGCTGCGCCGACGCATCCGCCGTGAAGTATTTACGTTCCTTGGCGCCGGTCACCTTCGCCGTCAACACCGCCGGGAATTGGCGGATGTACGCGTTGTACTGTTGCACGGCCTGGTTGTAGTCGGTGCGCGCCGTCGCGATCCGATTCTCGGTGCCGGCCAGCTCGTCCTGCAGACGTATGAAGAGCTGATCGGCCTTGAGGTTCGGGTACGCCTCGACATTCACGTTCAGCCGGCTGAGCGCCGACGTGAGCTGAGCGTCTGCATTCGCCATGGCGGTCGGGTCGCGCGTTTGCAGCGCGCTCTGGAGTCCCGCGCGCGCGCGCGTGATCTCGTCGAGCGTCTGCTCTTCGTGTGTCGCGTATCCCTTGACGGTGTTGACGAGATTCGGGATCAGATTGACGCGGCGCTGCAACTGCACCTCGATCTGTCCCTGCGCCGAGTTGGCCTGCTCGTCGAGCCGCTGAATGGTGTTGTACCCGCACGATGCGAGCAGCGGCAGCAGCAAAAGGGCGAGCCAGCGTTTCATTGTCGTGCTCCGAGAGACGAACTGTGGGTGGACATGACCTGCCCTCACACTACGCAACACGGCCGAGCCGGGTGACAGCATCACCCAACTGGCTGAAAATGGTCGAGATACGCCACCAAGCGCTCCACCCCCCGCAGATAGCCGGCCAGCACTTCACCGGACTCGGCGGGCTTGAGGGCAGGTTCGCCGCGGATGTGCCGCACGACTCGGGCGAAGGGCGCCGCGTCGAACCCCGCGCGCTGCGCGACCGTTTCTACCAGCTCGATGTTGTCCTTGGGCGGATGCGCGCCGTGCAGTCGGAGAAACGCGCGGAAGACGATGAGGATCGGACTCAGGCTCGTCGCCAACAGCTCGAGCTCGCGTTCGGGATCGTTCCCCGCGCCGAGCAGCCCCTGTCGCAGCCGGATCAACTTCCCCATCGCCTCCTGCTCGAGCTGGAGCCGCAGATCCTTCATGTCAACTCGGATCCCGTCGAACGGCGGCTCGCCGTGCAGCACGCGATGACGGTCGAGAATGTCGGCGTACTCCATCGGGAAGATGTCGGCCGATCCCAGCCATTCTTCGCGCGTGAGCGTGAGCGGCGCGTGGTTGCCGGCGTCGACCCACGCGCGCGACGCCGCCGACGCCGCGCGCAGCCGCGACGCGTCGAGCGAGTCGACGATGACGAGCACGTTGTGATCCTGCTTCTTGGCGCCCGCTTCACCGCCCGCGGACGAGCCGTACAGCACGATCGAGCGGAGCGCCGTCCCGTACGCCGCGCGCAGTTGTTTCACGAGTTCGTCGAGTGTCATTCGCGCCATGGGTCACCAAGATCCGCTGGAGCCACCGCCGCCGAAACCGCCTCCACCTCCGAACCCGCCAAATCCACCGCCACCGCCGCCGCCGCCGCCGAATCCGCCGCCGCTCCAACCACCGCCGCCCCCGCCCCCCCATCCGCCGCCGCCGATCGGCAGGAAGATGGGCAGGCATCCCCCTCCCCCACAGCCGCGACGCCGGCCTCCGCCGAGCAACGACAGGATGATGAAAAGGAGCACGAACCAGACGACAGGCGGAATGCCGCCCCCGGAACGTCCCCGGGGCGCCGGCCGCTCGACTTCGATCTGCGGCTGAACGTTCGGGTTGACCTGAAACTTGTATTCGTTCGCGAAGTGGGCGGCGATGCTGTCGACCATCAACAGGATGCCGGAGCCGTAATCACGATTCCTGAAATAAGGAATCGCGAGGTCGCGGAATTCGCCCGTCGTGCCGTCGGTGAGGAAGCCTTCGGCGCCGAATCCGATCTCGGTGCGTATGTGCCCGCTCCCGTCGGCGCTCGTTTCCTTCGGCACGACGAGGAGGATGACGCCCGTATTTCTCGCCGGGTCGCCGGGATTCCCCTTCTTGCCCCACGCCCCACTGGCGGCCGATCTGAAGTCCGACTTCCTCGACAGGGCGTCCCTTGAGATCGGGGAGCGTCACCACGACGATCTCGCCGCCGGACTTCGCCTTCACGTCGTCGATGATCGCCGAAATGGCGGCCGCCTTGTCAGGCGGAATGACGTGCGCGAAGTCGTTGACGTAGCCGACCGGCGCGGGGAGTTGGAGCCCCTGCGCCTGAGCGCTCCCTCGGGCCACCGCTGTCAGCGAGGCGAAAACGAAGAGCGCGAGCGCGCGGATGTGCACGGTCGAAGGCTATCCCGCTCCTTCCCCGGGTGGAAGCGGCCATGGGACGAGCGGCGCGCAACGGCTCCGATTGGCGGGTGTCGCGCCTGCACGTAGATTCAAGGACGACAATGTCATACCGTTCTGTTGGAAGCTTGCGACGGCTAACCGTCGAACTGGCCGCGGCCGTTCTTTTGGTCGCGGCGTGTTCCCGCGGCGACGCCGCCGGATCGTCCGGCAAGTCGGCTGCTGCCGTCGCCAGCACGGCGTCCGCGGCTGGCCGGCCGCCACCAGCGCGCCGGATTCGATCAGCGCGCGAGCCGACCGCGGCCGCATCCTCGGCGACTCGAACGCGAAAGTCTGGCTCGTGATGGCCAGCGACTTTCAGTGCCCGTTCTGCAAACAGTGGCACGACTCGTCGTTCTCGAACATCGTGCAGAAATACGTGAAGTCGGGACGCGTGCGGATGGCGTACCTCAACATGCCGCTCAGCATCCACCAGTTCGCCGTGCCGGCGGCCGAAGCGGCGATGTGCGCCTCGGTGCAGGACAAGTTCTGGCCGATGCACGACTCGCTGTTCACGACGCAGAAGATCTGGGAGACGCTCCAGAGCCCGGCGTCGTTCTTCGACACGCTCGCGAACCACAACCACGTCGACATGGGCCCGTGGCGGACGTGCGTGTCGCAGCACCTCACGCGGCCTCTCATCGAAGCCGACTACGATCGCGCGAGGCAGACGGGCGTGACCTCGACGCCGACGTTCATCGTCGGCGCCACGAAGCTGGCGAGCGCGGACGCCGACGTGGCCGGTGCGCTCGACGCGGCGCTCGCCGCGAAAGGCAAGTAGCCTCACCGCCGCCTACTCCCGACCGCGTGCGCTTTCCGGTCCAGCTCGGATATCGCGCGCTGGCGCAGATCGCTCGCGGCGCGGCGCTCGTCACGCCCGACAGCAACTCGAAAATCCTGCGCTCGCTGCGCGCTCGCCGCGGCATCCGGTCGCGCTACCGCCGCTGGGCCGCGGCGCATCGTGACGCCAGCCGTCCGCTTCTCTGGATGCACGCGCCGTCGGTCGGCGAAGGTCTGCAGGCCCGCCCGATCCTCGAGCTGGCGCGGTCGCGCCGGCCCGACGTGCAGATCGCCTACACGCATTTCTCGCCGAGCGCAGCCGCATTCGCCCGCTCGCTGGACGTCGACTTTGCAGACTACCTGCCGTTCGACACGCCCGGCGACGCTCGCGCCGCCCTCGACGCGCTGCGGCCGACGGCGCTCGTCTTCTCCAAGCTCGACGTCTGGCCGATGATCACCCGCGAGGCGCGCGAGCGCGACGTCCGCCTTGGCCTCGTCAGTGCGACGCTGGCGCGCGGATCGTCGCGCCGATCGCTAGGGGCGGGCGCGCTGCTGCGCGACGCGTACGCCGCGCTGGACGTCGTCGGGGCGATCGACGAGGCCGATGCGGATCGCCTCGTGCAACTCGGCGTTCGTCCGCAAACGATCACCGTCACCGGCGACACGCGCTACGACCAGGTTTGGGCGCGTGCCCAGGCGCGTCGATCGCGAGTCGCAGCTTCTGCGGCGACTGCGCGGGGGCACGATCGTCGTCGCGGGATCGACGTGGCCATCGGACGAAGCGGTGCTCCTCGCGGCCTACGAGGCGTTGCGGCGCACGAGCGTGGAGGCACGCCTCGTCATCGCCGCGCACGAACCGACGGAAAAGCGCGTCGCCGAATTGCTGGCGTGGGCCGAGCGAAGTTCGTTGCGCGCGGACCGTCTCGACGAAGCGACGAGCGATACGGACGTCGTGGTCGTCGATCGCGTCGGCGTGCTGGGCGACCTCTACGCGCTCGCCGACGTCGCCTTCGTCGGCGGCGGCTTCCACGCGGCCGGACTTCACTCCGTTCTCGAGCCGGCGGCGTTCGGTGCGCCCGTTCTCTTCGGCCCGCGCTTTCAAGACAGCCGCGACGCCGCGCTCCTCGTGCAACGCCACGGCGGGGCGTCGATCGCCGACGTCGCCGAGACCGAGCGCCGGTTGCGTTTCTGGATCACCGATCCGCGCGCCCGCCGCGAGGCCGGCGACTTCGCACGCGCCCTCGTTCGGAGCGGCGTCGGTGCCGCCGAGCGGTCGTTCGCGCTCGTGGATCGACTGTTGCGCTAGGCCGCCGACGCTCTCTCCGTCACGACGCGCACGATGTCGTCGACGACCTGAAGAAACCCGCCGTCGACGTTGAAGCGTCGGCCGCCGTCGCCACCCAACCGCAGCACGCCCTTGCCGAGGAGCGTCATCATCGGCGCGTGGCCCGTGAGGATGCCGACCTCACCGTCGAACGCGGGGGCGACGACGGAATCCGTCGTCCCCTCGTACAGCACCGCCTCCGGCGAGATCACCGAGACGTTCAGCATCGTCGCGCCTCAGCTCTGCGAGCTTCTTCGCGTTCTCGACGACGTCGTCGATGCCGCCCGCCATGAAGAACGCCTGCTCCGGCAGGCTGTCGAACTCGCCGGCGACGAGCCGCTCGAACGACGAGATCGTCTCCTCGAGCTTCACGTACTTGCCCTTGATGCCGGTGAACTGCTCGGCCACCGCGAACGGCTGCGACATGAAGCGCTGGATGCGCCGCGCGCGGCCGACGATCTTCTTGTCCTCTTCGGAGAGCTCGTCCATGCCGAGGATCGCGATGATGTCCTGCAGCTCCTTGTAGCGCTGCAGGATGCGCTGCACGTCGGTCGCGGCCTTGTAGTGCCGCGCGCCGATGAACTGCACATCGAGAATTCGCGACGACGACGCGAGCGGATCGACGGCGGGATAGATGCCGAGCTCCGTGATCGCGCGCGAGAGCACGACCGTGGCGTCCAAGTGCGCGAACGCGGTGGCCGGCGCCGGATCGGTGATGTCGTCGGCCGGAACGTAGATCGCCTGCACCGACGTGATCGACCCGTTGCGCGTCGACGTGATGCGCTCCTGCAGGTCGCCCATCTCCGTGGCCAGCGTCGGCTGGTAACCCACCGCGCTCGGCATGCGGCCGAGCAGCGCCGACACCTCCGAGCCGGCCTGCGTGAACCGGAAGATGTTGTCGATGAACACGAGCACGTCCGCGTTCTCCTGGTCGCGGAAATACTCGGCGACCGTGAGACCGGAGAGGCCGACGCGCAGACGCGCGCCCGGCGGCTCGTTCATCTGACCGTAGATGAGCGCCACGGTCGGAAGAACGCCCGACTCCTTCATCTCGAGGTAGAGGTCGTTTCCTTCGCGCGTGCGCTCGCCCACGCCGCAGAACACCGATCTGCCGCCGTGTCCCTTCGCGACGTTGTTGATCAGCTCCATGATCACGACCGTCTTGCCGACGCCCGCGCCGCCGAAGAGACCGATCTTGCCGCCCTTCACGAACGGCGCGATCAGGTCGATGACCTTGATGCCCGTCTCGAAGATCTCGGTCTTCGGCTCGAGGTTGACGAAGTCGGGGCGCTTGCGGTGGATCGGCCAACGCAGCGCGTCCTTCGGGATCGGCGCGCCATTGTCCACCGGCTCGCCGAGCACGTTGAGGATGCGGCCGAGCGCGGCAGCGCCGACCGGGACGGTATCGGCCCGCCCGTGTCGACCACCTCCATGCCGCGCACGACCGACGTCGGTCGACGACATGGCGACGGCGCGCACCTGGTTGCGCCCGATGTGCTGCTGCACCTCGGACGACGACGCGGATGTCGGACCCGTCCTCCGCCTTTGCCGTGATGTCGAGGGCGTTGTAGAGCTCGGGCAGATGCTCGGCCTCGAACTCGACGTCGAGCACGGGGCCGATGACCTGGACGACTTTTCCGATGTTGTGAATCGCTGTGGCGGTTGCCATGGAGATTTTCCTAATAGCGTTGGTACTGCGAGTCTGGCATTCTAGTCGTCAGGCGGCAGCGACAGGCGGCAGGAACTGCCTCACCCTTGTAGGGCAGCCGAGCCGCCGACGATCTCGGCGATTTCCTGCGTGATGTTCGCTTGCCGCGCGCGGTTGTACGTGCGGCCGAGGATCTTGAGCATGTCACCGGCGTTGTCCGTCGCGTTCTTCATCGCGGTGCGCTGGGCGGCGTAGAACGCGGCGGTCATTTCGACCAGCGCGCGATACACCGAGTTGCGCACGTACAGCGGCAGCAGCTCGCCGAGAATCGCCTGCGCGTCCGGGGCGAGGATGTAGTCGCGGCGCTTCGCGTCGCTCGACGGCGGAGTCACCGGGAGCACCTGAACGGTCGCCGGCGGAGCCGACAGCACCGACTTGAAATTCGGGTACACCACATACACGGCGTCGATGCTCGCCGCGCGCGAACGCCGCGGTGAGATCGTTCACCAGCTCGGCGGCGTTCGCGGCCGTCGGGCGATCGCCGATGTCGGTGCGGCTGCTCGCGACCTTGCGGCCGATGTAGCGGAAATAGCCGAGGCCCTTGCGGCCGACCGCGTGGATGTCGACCTCGACGCCCTCGCGCTCGAGCCGCGCGATCGTCGCGCGCGCTTCCTTGATCAGGTTCGCGTTGAACGCGCCGGCCAGTCCGCGGTTCGCCGTCATGAGCATGACGGCCGCGCGCTTGGCCTTCGCCGGCTGGCGCAGCAGCGGGAACTGCTCGGCGAGGTCGGGCGAGTAGAGGCTCGCGATGACGTCGCGCAACGCCTGCGCGTACGGGCGCGCGGCGCCGACGCGGTCCTGCGTCCGCTTGAGCTTGGACGTCGCGACCATCTCGAGCGTGCGCGTGATCTTGCGCGTGTTCTCGACGGACTTGATGCGACCCTTGAGCTCGCGACCCTTAGCCATGGACTCTCTCGGCCGAGTATGTCGTGGCGAATGTGTTCACTACAGATCCGATTTCTTGATGCCCGCGGGCTGCGTCGTCACCGCGGTCTTCTTGTACGCCTCGATGCCGCGACGGAGCTCGGCCTCGATCTCCTTCGTGAGCGTCTTGCCGGTGCGGATGCCGTCGCCGACCTGCGGGAAGTTCGCCGCCATGTACGCGTGGAACCCCTTCTCCCACTCGCGCACGCCGGCCACTGGCACGTCGTCGATGAAGCCGTTCGTCACGGCGAAGATGATCATGACCTGCTGCTCGACCGGCATCGGCGCGTACTGCGGCTGCTTGAGGACTTCGACCGTTCGGGCGCCGCGGTCGAGCTGGCGACGCGTCGCCGCGTCGAGGTCCGACGCGAACGCGGAGAACGCCTCGAGCTCGCGGAACTGCGCGAGGTCGAGGCGAAGACGTCCCGCTACCGAGCGCATCGCCTTCACCTGAGCGGAACCGCCGACGCGCGACACCGAGATGCCGGCGTTGATCGCGGGACGAACGCCCGCGAAGAAGAGGTCGGACTCGAGGAAGATCTGGCCGTCGGTGATCGAGATGACGTTCGTCGGGATGTACGCCGAGACGTCGCCGGCCTGCGTTTCGATCAGTGGAAGCGCGGTGAGCGAACCGCCCGGCTTGAAGATGAACTTGCCGTCGACGACCGACGGATCTTCGCTGATCTTCGCCGCTCGCTCGAGGAGGCGCGAGTGGAGGTAGAAGACGTCACCAGGGAACGCTTCGCGGCCCGGCGGACGACGCAGCACGAGCGAGAGCTGCCGGTACGCGGCCGCTTGTTTCGACAGATCGTCGTACACGCACAGCGTCGGCTTGCCCTCGTGATACATGAAGTACTCGGCCATCGCGCAGCCGGAGTACGGCGCGATGTACTGCATCGGCGCCGGGTCGGACGCGGACGCGACGACGACGATCGTGTACTCCATCGCGCCGGCTTGTTTGAGCCGCTCGACGACGGAGGCGACCGTCGACGCCTTCTGGCCGATCGCGACGTACACGCAGATGACGCCCTGGCCCTTCTGATTGATGATCGTGTCGATCGCGACGGCGGTCTTGCCGATGGCGCGGTCGCCGATGATCAGCTCGCGCTGTCCGCGGCCGATCGGGATCATCGAGTCGATCGCCTTGATTCCCGTCTGCAGTGGCTCCTTCACCGGCTGGCGCACGATGATTCCCGGCGCCGGCGATTCGACCTTGCGGCTGATCGTCGTGACGATGTCGCCCATGCCGTCGATCGGGTGTCCCAGCGCGTCAACGACTCGTCCCACGAGGGCTGGTCCGACTGGGACCTCGAGCACGCGTGACGTACGGCGGACCTCGTCGCCCTCTTTGAGCTGCAGATAATCGCCGAGCACCACCGCGCCGATGTTGTCTTCCTCGAGGTTCAGCGCGAGCGCAGTGACGTGATTGCCGGTCTCGGAGGCGGTGACGTCGAGCATCTCGCCGGCCATCGCCTTCTGGAGGCCGTAGATGCGGGCGATACCGTCCTTGACCTCGAGGAGCGTCCCGACCTCTTCGACATCGAGTTCGTGAAGGTCAGCGGCTTCGATTTGCCGAAGCAGGATGTCTTTGATTTCGCCAGGTCGGAGCGTCGTGTCGGTTGCCATACGCGGTGATGGAAATCGAGGGGCGTTGGGTGGGGCCTGGTGGCTTGTGAAAAATATCACAAGCTACGACTTCGAGCAAGCACAAGTTGTCTGTCGTCGCGGGGAAGTCGAGCTAAATCCCTGTTCCCCCATGTATTGGCCCGTCTCCCAGACGCGGGCGGCCGTCGCGCACCCGATGATGCGACCCGCGCTCGAACGATGACGCAAGTTCGCGACTTCTCCCCCAGACTGAACGCGCGACTGGTCCACCTGTCCACCCGTCCACCCGTCCACCCTCCACCTTCCACATGGCCGGCACCGTTCGCGACCTCAAAGTCTGGCAAGAAGCCGTGGCGCTCGCCGCCGAGACAGTTCGGTCGGCGCGACAATCGGCGAAACGTGAGACCAAGGTGGTCACCGACCACATCATGATCTCCGCCCTCTCGGCTGCCGGCGCGATCGCCGACGGCTACGGCCGCTACACGGCGCCCGAACAACGCCAGCTCTACCGCGCCGCGAAGCGCGAGCTACTTCGCCTCGAGACCCAACTTGCGATCGCGCGACAGGCGGACCTTGTTTCGGCTCACACGCACGCCGATCTGTCGGCGCGAATCCAGGGCGTGAACAGACTGCTCGGTGGGTATCTCGTGTACTTGGAACGACAGCTCGAAGCGGCTAATCAGGCGAAGGAGTCGGGAACGGCGTCCGTAGTTCAACCCCTGCTTCTCCCATGCCCTTTACGAACCGATCCACGAGATCGACGGTGCGCAACCGAGTCAGCGAGGCCGCGCGCGTTCCGACGACGCGCGAGGCGGTGCTCGCCAAGTGCGATGGCGACGCGAAGCCGAGTATGTTGGCGACGTCGCGCAGGTCATAGCCGGGGTTCTTGGCCAGCTCCGCGGCGGCGATGATGCGCACGAGGTCGATGATGCGCTTGAGGTTCGGCCCGCCGCCGGCCGCGAACGATCTCGAAAGGTGCTCTCGCGTCACTTGGAGCGTCTCGGCGAGCGACGAGGTGCGCACCGGACGCCCCGCGTGCGAGACGACGAAGCGCCACGCCGATGACTGGAGCGGCGAATCGAGCGCGAGCGGACGGGGCGGCCGATCGAGCGCGCGGGCGAAGCGCGACGAGAAGGCGAGCGGCTGCACGACTTCTCTCGCCGCCGCTTCGTCGACGCCGTCGACGAGGACGTCGGCGAATTCGTAGGCGGCGCACTGCGCGAGCGCGGGGCCGTCGGCGGTCCGCAGCGCGGCGAGTCCGAAGAACGGGATGCTCGGATATTCGCGGGCGAGCGACGCGACGCGCCACGTGTCCTCGTGCGCGCTTCCGATGTCCACGACCGCGGCGTCGACGAGCTCCGACTTGAAGGCCGCCTGGAAATCCACCACCGACCGCGTGACGAGGACCCGCGCGCGCCGGCGCGGAAAAGCCGTCTTCATGAGCGCCCGCGTTCGTTCGCGTTGCGCGTAGAGGACGATCGCCGGCGGCACCGCGGACGGCGTCGCGTGGTCGGCGTGAATCGGCGGAGGGACGGCGCGCGAGTCACCGGATCACGCGCGCCGTTCGACGCCCGACCGTCGATCGCCCGGCGCATCGGTCCGGCTTCCTGGATGAAGCGCTCGGCGGTCAGGTGCTCCGGCCCTTCGTCGCTGTCCAGGTTCGGCCTGCCCTCGATGAACTGACGGACGATCGGATCGGTCGTGTTCCGGATCTCGTCGACGGTTCCCACCTGCCGTACCTGGCCGTCGTAGAGCATCGCGATGCGGCTGCCGACCGTGTACGCGCTCCGCATGTCGTGCGTGATGACGATGCCCGTGACGCCGAGCTTCTCGCGCATGCGGATCATCAGCTGGTCGATGACGGCGCTCGTGACGGGGTCGAGCCCCGTGGTCGGCTCGTCGTAGAGGATGTACTTCGGGCGAAGGGCGATGGCGCGGGCGATGCCGACGCGCTTCCGCATGCCGCCCGAAAGCTCCGCCGGGTAGCGGTCGACGACGGCCGGGAGATCGACGAGATCCAGCGCCTCCATGACTCGCTGGTGGATCTCGCTCTCCGAGAGCTCCTGCTGTTTCCGCAAGCCCCATCGCCACGTTGTCGCCGACGGTGAACGAGTCGAAGAGCGCGGCGAACTGGAAGACGTAGCCGATCCGCGCGCGGAGCGCGTAGAGATCTCGGCGGCTCAAGCGCGGAACCTCGAAGTCGTCCACGAACACCTGGCCGGAGTCGGGCTCGAGGAGGCCGACGATGTGTTTGATCGCGACCGACTTGCCGGTGCCCGAGTAGCCGATGATGACCATCGTCTCACCCTCTTGGATGTCGAGGGTGAAGCCTTGCAGCACGTGCTTCGGGCCGAACGATTTATAGACGTCGACGAGACGGATCATTTGGCCGGTGGGAAGCCGAGCGCGGCGCAGAAATGTGATCCCGTCCGAGTCGCGCGGCTAGTGTTCCGACGCGACGAATGCACAAAGGGCCGGCGTTGCGCCGGCCCTTTGCCCTTCCGTATCGTAGCAGCGCTTATGCCGCGAAGCTTCCGAGCGCGCGGCCGACGTCGCCTTCGCGCAGTCGCTTGAGCGCGCGATCGCGCAGCTGGCGAACACGCTCGCGCGTGACGCCGAGCATCGAGCCGATTTCTTCGAGCGTGTGCTCGCGGCCGCCCTCGAGGCCGAAGTAGAGCCGGAGGACTTTCGCGTCACGGGGAGGGAGCGTGCTGAGCGCCTGCTCGATCTCGTCGGTGAGGAAGCGGTTCATGGCTTCCTCCTCGGTGTCCGGCATCTCGTCGGCGACGAAGCGCTCGATGAGCGACCGGTCGCCTTCCGGATCCATGGGCGCGTCGAGCCGGACGTCGCTCGTGTTGAGCGCCGCCAGCGACTGCACGACGTCCACCGACAGCCCGGTGAGCTGGGACAGCTCCTCGGGGCTCGGCTCGCGGTTCAGCTTCTGGCGGAGGATCTCCGACGCCTTGATGATTCTCGAAAGGTCGGCGGTGCGGTTGAGCGGCACGCGGACCGTGCGCCCCTGGCGAGCCAGGGCCGACAAGATCGCCTGACGGATCCACCACACGGCGTAGGAGATGAACTTGACGCCCTGATCGGGATCGAACTTTCGGGCGGCCGTGAGCAGCCCGACGTTCCCTTCACCGATCAGGTCGATGAGGGGGAGTCCCCGGTTCTGGTACTTCTTGGCGACGGAGATGACGAAGCGGAGGTTCCGCTTCACCAGCTCCTGGAGCGCGTCCTGGTCGCCCGCGCGGATTTTCTTCGCGAGGTCGATCTCCTCGGTCCCCTTGAGCAGCGGATACGTCGACACCTCGTAGAGATACTGGTCGAGGATGTCGCGTTCGGGTTCGTTCGGAGCGATCCCAGCGGGGGCCGTGCGGCGGCGTCGACGCTTGAGTTCGGTCATGGTTGCGGATTGCCCTCGCGCCCGCGGGCGCGATTGGAAGTCGTATCTAAGGAGCGGCGGCCAGCCCACGATACCGCATCGCTACGGTTTACTATGCGCACTGCTCTGCTGTTCCGCTGTGCTGCGGTACACAGCGCGCGCGGCGTCCACCGACCAGACCCACTGCACCGACACTACGCGCACCTTTCGAAGCGAGTTACGAGAGGCGCTGCAAAATACCGGCCTTTCAGTTTTACGCCAGTCCCAATTCGTTGACACTCGCGGATACCCCCGGCTATACTTGGTGGTTCCTGCGGAACCGCTTGGACAGCGTGACTGCTGGACGGCTGGACAGCCAACGAACGATGATCAAAAAAACGCTGTCTTGCTGTCTAGCCGGCGAGCGGTCAAGCCGCCCGCAGGGCACGGGGGCGTAGCTCAGTTGGGAGAGCGCTTGAATGGCATTCAAGAGGTCAGGGGTTCGATTCCCCTCGCCTCCATGGCGAGGCGAATCGAAGCGTTGGACGCCCTCGCTGTTGGGATGAAAGTTGGGACGAACGGTCAGTCAGGGTTTCGCGTTGTCGGAAAGTGATCGTTGGACGCATCAGTCGTATTGGTTCGCGGGAATAGCTCAGTTGGTAGAGCACAACCTTGCCAAGGTTGGGGTCGCGGGTTCGAGTCCCGTTTCCCGCTCTCCACGTCAGCGGGGGCTCGAGTCGTCTGTGGTGGTTGAGTTCGGCTCTGGTCTCCGCGGATTTCGGGCGGTTAGCTCAGTTGGTTAGAGCGCCACGTTGACATCGTGGAGGTCACAAGTTCGAGTCTTGTACCGCCCATGCGCCCATAGCTCAATTGGATAGAGCATCTGACTACGGATCAGAAGGTTGGAGGTTCGAGTCCTTCTGGGCGCGCTAGACGGCGGTTGGATCGCCGGCGGTAAGAAAAGTCGGCGGGGCGTAGCTTAGCCCGGTAGAGCGCCTGCTTCGGGAGCAGGAGGTCGCTGGTTCAAATCCAGTCGCCCCGACCACCTTTCTAATGAAGAGCGGCCACGTTCGCCATCGCGGACGTGGCCGCTAATGCTTTGCCCCGGGTTACACCGGGTGCCCGCCGCGGGCATCGGAAATCGTGGCGCCGGCGCGCGGCAGCTGCAGCGTGAACCGCGACCCGACGCCGACGATGCTCTCCACCGTCAGATCGCCCTTCATCGCGCGCGCCAGGTCGCGGCTGATTGTCAGCCCCAGGCCAACACCGCCGCGCCGCTCGGTGAGACCGCTCGCCAGCTGAACAAACGGCTCGAAGATCGCCACCAACTTCTCCGCTGGAATTCCGGGACCAGTGTCGGTCACGCTAATGGACACGGTCTGCGGCGTCGTGGCGAGGCTGAGCGTGATGGGCCCGCCGGCAGCGGTCGCGTATTTCACCGCGTTCATGACGAGGTTCACAAGAACTTGCCGTGCGCGGTCCGGATCGATCCACATCATCGCGTCGCCATCCGACGGCCAATGAACAAGCGCGAAACGTCGTTCGTCGACGGCGCCGCGGAGCGTGTCTGCTACGTCGTGGAGTATCCCCTGAACGGAAACCGCGCTGAATCGGTACTCCAATCGGCCGCTTTCGGTTTGCACGAACATGAGCAGCTCCGAGATCAGCGTGAGCAGGTTTTCCTGGCTCCGCCGAATGCGCTCGAGGTCGATCATTTGCGCAGGGCTCACGGGGCCGCGGAGCCCCATCTCGATCAGAGAGACGTAGCCGCCGATGGCGTTGAGGGGCGTCATCAGCTCGTGGCTCATCTTGCCGAGGAAGGTCGATTTCGCACGGTTCGCGAGGTCGGCCACGTGGCTCAGCTCCCGGGCCTGGCGATAGAGCCGCTCGTTTTCCAGCGCGAGGGCGCAGATGTCGGCGAGGTCCCTGGCGAGCGCGACCTCCTCCGTCGAGAACGGCGGGTCGCCTTCGCGCGTGACAAAGGTGATCGCGCCGACCACCCGTGCGCGCACGACGAGCGGCACGACCAGAAAGCCGCCGAATCCGAGCGCGCGACGCGCCACCGCATCGTCCTCCTCGCTCCGGCCCAGCGCGCGGCGATCGCTCGAGCCGGCACCGAGCGGCGGCGGCGGCGGGAACCATCGGTCGGCGAACAACTGAGCCGCGCCTTGCCGCTCCAAATCGGGGTGCGCGACCGGCAACCGATGAACGGCGCCGTCGAATTCCACGACGTCCACGATGCACCAGCTGCCGTCACGCGGCAGCGCGCGCCGCGCAATTCTCTCACGCACGGTCTCATCGTCGAGCGGCACGGCGAGCTCTCGGGTGGCCGTCGCGAGGAACGTGGCGCGACGGCTCGCCGCGACCGCCTCGTCCGATGCGTCGCGCGCCTGGAGCGCCGCGAGCAGGAACTGTTCTGTGATCGCGCGCTGGCGGATCAACTCCGGCGCGGCCGGCGTTGGCTCGACTGCGAGTCCGCCCTGCACCACGCTATCCATCGGCGCCGGCTACGAGCGCCGCGTCGGCAAGATCCGGAACGCCGGTCGTAATCCCGTGATAGTTCGAAAGCGACTCTCCCATGACGGCGCCATCGGACGTCAGCGTGTAAGAGCGGAAATCCGTCGCGTGCGCGCTGCCTCGCATCTTGACCACCGACAGCACCTTCCGGAGCTTGCCCTCGATCTCGACATATCGTTGCACGAAGATGTCGTCGGTGATGAACGAGACGCGCTCGTGAGTGAACCGGCCTCCGGGGTTTGCGTCGACCACCTCGTCGGTCATCAGCACCGTCACGCCGGTTGCCGTGAGCGCGCCGACCAGGCGATACAGCGATTCGCGAAAGTCCGTGCGGTACGTGGGCGCGAGCGCGACTTCGAACCCCGAGAGTGAGTCGATGACGACGCGCGTCGCGCCGATCCGTTCGACGGCGCCCTGGATTTCCGCCAACATCTCGTCGACCGACAGATCGAGCGGCCGTAGATAGGTGATGGCCAGCCGTCCGCTCTCGACCATGCTGTCGAGATCGATCGAAACAGTTTTCGCGCGGGCGAGATACGATTCGGGGTATTCCTCGAAGACCGCCACCACGCAATTCTCGCCGTCGTTGAGTCCTTGCGCGATGAAGTGCGTCGCAAACGTGGTCTTGCCGCTCCCGGCTGGACCGGTGAGCAGCACGACATCGCCGGCCGGAATGCCGCCGCCAATCATTCCGTCGAGCCCCGGCACTCCGGTCGCCAGGCGCACGTTCCGCCGAACGACGCGTTGACGCTGTTGCTCAGGAATGCGCGGAAACACCTGCATGCCGGCGTCGGTGAGCCGAAAGGTGTGCAGCCCCGGCATCGGGCTCCGTCCGCGAACCTTGACCGCGCGCAGCTTGCGCGTCGCCGAATTGCGATCGACGTCCTCGGACAGCCAAAGAATCGTGTCGGCCACCGTGAAGACCGGGTGGCGCTGCTCGGTGTCCGCGTATTCGCCGATCAGAAACGATGTGACCTCCCACGTCGTGAGCTGCTGCGCGAGGCGATTGACGAAGCGCGCGAGCTCGATGACGCCGCCCGACGCCGGCGACTGATGCTCGCCGACGATCGTCCGAAACGAATCGACGGCGATGAACGACGGCTGTACGGCGGCCACTTCGGTCGCTACGCGTTGGAAGACGGCGTCGAGGTTCCCACCCGTTGCCTCGGCGGCCAGGTTGATGAACCGCACCGCCGCGGGCACGCGAGACGAATCGAAGAAGTCGAACTGCGACTGGTAGCGGAGCATCTTGATCGTCGGCTCGCCGAGGACCGTGAAATAGAGAGCCGGCCGTGCAGGGGTCGCGTTGGCGAACAGAATCTGTTGCACGAGCGTTGTCTTTCCCGACCCCGGCGAGCCCGCGACGAGGTTGAACGAAAACTCGCAGAGACCGCCGCCCAGGACCGCGTCGAGTCCCGGCACGCCGGTGGGGACGTTGCGGATCACCAATGGCTCGAGGACGCTCATGGCGCTCCCGCGGCGCGTGCCCGACGTGCGTCATCGTGATCCAGGAGATTTCGCGCCATATCCGCTCCAATGAGGTCGCTCAGGATGTCGAACAGCGCCGTGACCAGCGATTCGAGCGCGGCGCCCACTGCACTGGCCCCGTGGCGCTCGACTGCCGCGACGACGTCCAGATCAATTCCCAGCCCGGCGTATCGAGTGGCAGTCCACACGGGCGGGTCGGACTGCGTGCGCGAGATGGCGCGTCCAATCAGGGCGCGGTATCCGTCCTCGCCGAGCGAGCGGCGGAGATTCTCCGATACGCGCGCGAAGGCGCGCTGCAGGTCGGCGCCGGTCTTTGGGGAGTTGCCCATTCTCCGCTGCCCCGCGCCCGAGCAGTTCGCGGGCCAGAACAGGCGTGGTCGCCGATCGCTGCGGGTCGGGGGTCGAGCCCCCGATGTGCGCTTCACCGAGTCGCGGAATCACGTAGGCAGAGTATGCGTCATCGGCGCGCACTAACCATCGCACGAAGGGATGGTCAGGGCCGTACTCTATTTGTGGGGGTGGCCGGGGCGGCGAAGGCCGCGGCCCCTTCCTGGACGGCGCTACGGCGGGCCGTCTCGGCGCGCGTACGCGGCTATCTGCAGCCGCGTGTGCAACGCGAGCTTCTCCATGACGTTGCGCACGTGGCTCTTGACCGTGTGGGACGCGATGTTGAGCCGCTGGGCGATTTCCTTGTTGCTCAGCCCCTCGCCGATCAGCTCGATCACCTCGCGCTCGCGCCTCGTCATGCGCACGTCCTCGAGGACGTGCTCGCGGCCCCGTGGCGGCGGCCGCACTCGCGATTTGCGAGAACAGCGATTCCGCCATGCGCGGCGGCAACACTTTGCCGCCGGCGGCCACGGACCGGATCGTCGCGACGAACTCGTCGAACGTGGCGTCCTTGAGGACGAAACCGGACACGCCGGCGTTCACGAACTCCACGATGTCTTCGTTCATCGGAATGAGATCCATCACGATGATCTTCGTGCCCGGCGCCTGTTTTGTGATCGCGGCGGCGACGCGGAGGCTGTCCTCGTCCCCCAGGCCGACGTCGAGGAGCACGACGTCCGGCTTGGCCTCATCGATGAACGCGGGATCGGCGACGCTCGTGCCGACGACGCGCAGATCGGGAAGCCGATCGAGCATCGCGGTGAGCGCCTCGCGCACGAGGCGATTGTCGTCCACGATCGCAACCGTGATCATGTCACCGGGCAGAGGGGCGCCGCCATGGAGTGCGCGATTCGCGGGAAAGCGCGGAATGGGCCACCGAGATCTGAATCTACCGCCGGCAAGAACCGCGGCCATCCCCGGTCCTTCGGGCGTGGTAGTAGGTCTTCTAGTCCGTTCGTGTGATTGTGGGCGGTCCCCACGACTCCTACGGTACGTCAATATGACGCGCAACGAGGTGTTCTCTCGAGCGGGCGCCGGACCCGCGGCCGGCGGCAACTCGCCGGACGAGCGCTTGTTATTGGACATCATCGACACCGTGCGCGAGCCGCTGCTCGTGCTCGATTCCGACTTCCGCGTCACGCACGCCAACCGCGCGTTTTTTCACACGTTTCGAGTCGCACCTGAAGACACGATCGGTGAAGGACTCTTTACGCTGGGCGACGGTCAGTGGGACATTGCGCCCCTCCGGACGCTGTTGCACGACCGCCTCGCCGCCGAGCGCGAGTTGTACGACGTCGACGTCGACCACGTCTTTCCGGAATCGGCCGCAAGATCATGCAGCTGAATGCGCGGCTCGTGTCGCATGGCACGCACGCTCTCGGGGCTGATTCTTTTGGCGATCGAAGACGTGACTGAGCGACGGCTCGCCGAGCGACTCCTCGCCGTTCAGCGCCGCGAGCTCGAGCGATCGAACACGGCGCTGAACGAGTTCGCGTTCGTCGCATCGCACGACCTCCAGGAGCCGCTGCGCAAGATCGTATCGTTTGGCGAGCGGCTGGGCATTTCGGCTGGACCGCTCCTCGAGGGCAACGCGCGCCAATACCTCGACCGGATGCTCGACGCCGCGACGCGCATGCGCGCCCTCATCGCCGATCTGCTGGCCTATTCGCAGATCAAGACGAACGCCGCGGCCTTCGCGCCGACGAGCCTGGCCGCGGTCGTGCGCGAAGTCGTCGCCGACCTCGAGACGGCCGTCGCCGACACCGGCGGCCGGATCGAGGTCGGCACGTTGCCGGCGATCGACGCCGACGCGTCGCAGATGCGGCAGCTGGTACAGAATCTCTTGAGCAACGCGCTCAAGTTTCGCCGTCCGGACGTGGCGCCGGTGATTCAGCTCGGCGCCTCGATCTCGCGCGACGGCGTCTGCACGATCACCGTGACCGACAACGGAATCGGCTTCAAGCAGGAGCACGACGAAAAGATTTTTCGAATGTTCGAGCGACTCCATACCCGGACGCAGTTTCAGGGCTCCGGCATGGGACTCGCGATCTGCCGAAAGATCGTCGAGCGTCACGGCGGCAGCATCGCCGCGACGAGCATCGTCGGCGAGGGAACGACGTTCACCGTCAACCTCCCCGTCACACCAGGCGGAAATGGAGCACACGCCATGATGATGAAAGACAAGCACAAGATTCCGATCACGATCCTCATCTGCGATGACGATGACGACGACCGGATGCTGACCCAACAGGCCCTCGAAGACGCGCACATCTCCAACGAGCTGCGGTTCGTCGAAGACGGCGAGGAGATGCTGGACTACCTGTACCAGCGTGGCACGTTCTCGGGCGAGACCGGATCCGCGCCGCGGCCGGACTGATTCTGCTCGACCTCAACATGCCGAAGATGGACGGCCGCGAGGCGCTGCGGCTGCTCAAGGGCGACGTCACGCTGCACGACATCCCGGTCGTGATTCTCACGACGTCGAACCTCGACGCGGACGTCATCCGGAGCTACCGGCTCGGCGTCAACTCCTTCATCACCAAACCGGTCACGTTCTCGGGACTGGTGGAGGCGATGAACGTGCTCGGAAGATACTGGCTCGAAATCGTCGAATTGCCGCCGGTCGCGGCGTAGGCGCTCTTCGCCGCGCCGCTTGCCCGTGAACCGTCGCGACGTTCCGGGGAATTGCTCGACAGCCGATCGCGCCGCCCTCGTACCTACTTAATCACCCGTTCGTGTGATGGGTGATCGCGGCGATGACGCCTAGGCTCATGGATGAGCTTCTTCACACGAATGATGTCGTATCTCACCCTCGGCTCCTCGC